>NZ_JAJJPA010000002.1 GCF_020907985.1 Kitasatospora humi
CAGCCGCAGCCAGACCGGCGAGCCCGCCTCGGCGGCGAGCGCGGCGCCCGCCCGGTGGAGCCAGTGGGCCGCCCGGGCGCGGGCCGCCTTCGGGTCGCCGGCGATGCTGCTGAGCGTCAGCACGCCCTCGCCGGTGGACTCCCCGGCGACGATCCGCGCGGCGACCCCGGACCGCTCGGCGCGCGCGAGCACCTCGCCGACGACCTTGCCGAGCAGGCTGGTGGCGTCGAACCTGCCTTCGCCGGTGACGACCAGGTCGGCCCCGGCCAGTGCCTCCGTCAGGCCGAGCAGGTCGGCGACGGCTGCCGCGCCGGGCGTGACGGTGGCGCCCCAGGCGGCCATCAGGCCGTAGGCGGCGCCACCGGCCGCGCCCGCTCCGGGTCGTCGCGGATCGCCACCGAGCAACTCGGCGAGGCGGCCGAGGCCTTCGTCGAGCCGTTCGATGTCGGCGGGCGAGGCGCCCTTCTGCGGACCGTACACGGCGGCGGCGCCGGCGGGGCCCAGCAGCGGGTTGGCGACATCGGTGAGCAGCCGCACGCCGCCGAGCGGCGCGGCCCGGAACCGGCCGCGGTCCACCCAGTGGGCCCGGCCGAGGGCGCCGCCGCCGTCGGGCAGCGGCACGCCGTCGGCGTCGAGCAGCCGCAGGCCCAGGGCCGCCAGCAGACCGGCCCCGCCGTCGGTGGAGGCGGAGCCGCCGAGGGCGACCATCAGCCGCCGTGCTCCGCCGTCGAGGGCAGCGGCGATCAGCTCGCCGGTGCCCCGGCTGGTGGCGGTGAGCGGGGCGAGGTCGCCCATCAGCGTGATCCCGCTGGCGGTGGCGAGTTCGACCACGGCGGTGCCGTCCGGGAGGAGGGCGTACTCACCGTCCACGGGCCGGCCGTCGGGGCCGGTGCAGCCGCCCATCCGGATGAGGGCGGCACCCGGGTGGGCGGCCATGACGGCGGCCAGAGTGCCTTCTCCGCCGTCGGCCATGGGTCGGATCACCAGGTGGTCCGCCCGGCGGACGGAGCGCCAGCCGTCGGCCAGCGCCCGAGCCGCGTCGGCGGCGGTGACGGTCCCCTTGAAGGAGTCGGGTGCGAAGACGACCCTCACGGGGTTTCCACGTGGGCGCGGTGGCGCTCGATCACGGTCCGCAGGGTCTGCTCCCCGGGGGTGTCCCAGATCCGCTGGTTGAAGATCTCGACCTCGATCCAGCCGGTGTAGCCGGCCGCGTCGACGAGGTCGGTCATGGCCCGGAAGTCGATGTGGCCG
Organism: Kitasatospora humi; assembly: GCF_020907985.1. Lineage (GTDB taxonomy): Bacteria > Actinomycetota > Actinomycetes > Streptomycetales > Streptomycetaceae > Kitasatospora > Kitasatospora humi. The sequence continues at coordinate 1,252 of NZ_JAJJPA010000002.1, forward strand.
TCACCGACGTGGCCGCGCCCCAGCAGGACGTCGGGGGGCAGCGGCAGCGTCCAGTCGCAGACCTGGTAGGAGGCGATCCGCTCCCCGGCGCGGGCGATCTGCTCGGCCAGCCGCGGGTCCCACCAGACGTGGTAGCTGTCCACCACGACACCGACCTGCTCGACGGGGAACTGCTCGGCGAGGTCGAGTGCCTGGCCCAGGGTGGAGACCACGGCCCGGTCGGCGCAGAACATCGGATGCAGCGGCTCGATCGCCAGACGCACGCCGAAGTCACCGGCGTGCGGGGCGAGTTCGCCGAGCAGCTCGGCCACCCGGGCGCGGGCGCCGGCCAAGTCGCGGCTGGGGTGCGCAGATCCGGCACCGGGAAGGCCGCCGACCACCATCACCAGGGTGTCGGTGCCCAGTTCGGCCGCCTCCTCCAGGGCACGCAGGTTCTCCGCCAGCGCCGCCTGGAGGCCCTCGGGGCCGGGAGCGGTGAGGAAGCCGCCCCGGCACAGGCTGCTGACCGCCAGGCCCGCATCGCGGACCAGCTTCACCGCGGTGGCGAGGCCGGTCTCGGCGACCTTGTCCCGCCACAGGCCGATCGCCGGGACGCCGGCGTCCACGCAGCCCTGGACGGCCTCGGGCAGGCTCCAGTTCCTGGTGGTGATCTGGTTCAGGGACAGCCGACTCATGCGTCCACCCCCGCCACGGCGAGGAACCGGCGCATCCGGTCGACGGCGAGGTCCGGGTCGGGCAGCACGCCGGCCTGGTCGGCGAGCCGGAACAGCTCCACCAGGTGCGGCACGGAACGACCGCTCTGCGCACCGGCCACCATGGTGAAGTGGTCCTGGTGGCCGGCGAGCCACGCCAGGAAGACGATGCCCGTCTTGTAGTGGTACGTCGGCGTGGTGAACAGGTGCCGGGCCAGCGGCAGGGTCGGGGCCAGCAGGGCGTCGTAGCGGTCCAGGTCGCCGGAGTCGAGCGCGTGCAGGGCGGCGGCGGCCCTGGCGGCGATCGGGTCGAAGACGCCCAGCAGTGCGTGGCTGTGGCCGAGTTCATCGCCCCGGATGAGCTGCGGGTAGTTGAAGTCGTCCCCGGTGTAGAGCTTGACGCCATCGGGCAGGGCGCGGCGCAGCGCGATCTCCCGGTCGGCGTCGAGCAGGGACACCTTGATGCCGTCGATCCGGTCGGCGTGCTCCTCGACGAGCGCCAGCACGGTTCCGGTGGCCCGGTCGAGGTCGGGGGAGCCCCAGTAGCCCCGCAGCGCCGGGTCGAACATCTCGCCGAGCCAGTGCAGGATGACGGGCTGCCTGGCCTGGCCGATCAGGTGGCCGTAGAGCCGCAGGTAGTCGTCGGGGCCGTGCGCGGTGGCGGCGAGCGCCCGACTGGCCATCAGGACGGGCTGCGCACCGGCGTCTTCGACCACCTCCAACTGCTGCTCGTAGGCGGCCAGGATCTCGGACGGATCCGGGTCGGGAGTGGTGAGTTGATCGGTGCCCACGCCGCACGCGAGCCTGCCTGCGACGGCCCGGGCCTCGGCTCCGGAGCGGGTGATCAGCTCCTTGGTGGCGGCCCAGTCCAGGCCCATGCCGCGCTGGGCCGTGTCCATGGCGTCGGCGACGCCGAGGCCGAGCGACCACAGGCGGTGGCGGAAGGCCATGGTGGCCTCCCAGTCGACGGCGGCGGCCGCACCGGGCGCGTTCCCGCCCTGCGGGTCGGCGACCACGTGAGCGGCGGCGAGAGCCACGCGGCTGGTCGATGGACGGAGCCGAGCGGGCAGCGGCTCGGGCTCGCGCAGGACCAACCGGCCGGTACCGGGGAGCTTCAACTCGGCCATCAGATCTCCAGTTCGGGAACGTCGAAGCGGCGGCCCTCGGCGGCGGAGCGCAGGCCCAGCTCGGCGAGCTGCACGCCCTTGGCGCCCTCCAACAGGTCCCACTGGTACGGGGAACCGGTGACGGCGTGCTTGAGGAACAGCTCCCACTGGACCTTGAAGCCGTTGTCGAACTCCTCGTTGTCGGGCACCTGCTGCCACTGCGAGCGGAACGACTCGGTGGCCGGCAGGTCGGGGTTCCAGACCGGCTTGGGGGTGCCGGCGCGGTGCTGGAAGCGGCAGTTGCGAAGGCCCGCCACGGCGCTGCCCTCGGTGCCGTCGACCTGGAACTCCACCAGCTCGTCGCGGTCGACCCGGACCGCCCAGGAGGAGTTGATCTGGGCGGTGATGCCGCCCTCCAACTCGAAGACGCCGTAGGCGGCGTCGTCGGCGGTGGCCTGGTACGGCTTGCCCTGCTCGTCGACCCGGGTGGGGATGTGGGTGGCGGTGTGGGCGTACACCGAGCGGACCGGGGCGATGAGGTTGTCCAGCACGTAGCGCCAGTGCGGGAACATGTCCAGGATCATGCCGCCGCCGTCCTCGGCGCGGTAGTTCCAGGAGGGCCGCTGGGCCGACTGCCAGTCGCCCTCGAAGACCCAGTAGCCGAACTCGCCGCGCACGGACAGGATCCGGCCGAAGAATCCGCCGTCGACCAGCCGCTTGAGCTTCAGCAGGCCCGGCAGGAACAGCTTGTCCTGCACCGCGCCGTTGCACACCCCGGCATCGCGGGCCAGCCGGGCCAGCTCCAGCGCGGCCTCGACCGACTCGGCGGTCGGCTTCTCAGTGTAGATGTGCTTCCCGGCGGCGATCGCCTTGCGGATGGCCTGCTCGCGGGCCTGGGTGACCTGGGCGTCGAAGTAGATCTCGGTGAGCGGGTGGGCCAGCGCCTCGTCCAGCGAGGTGGTCCAGTGCTCCAGGCCGTGGCGGTCGGCCAGCTCCTTGAGCTTGTGCTCGCTGCGGCCGACCAGGATCGGCTCGGGCCACAGCAGTTGGCCGTTCTCCAGGGCGAGGCCGCCCTGCTCGCGGATGGCCAGGATGGAGCGGACCAGGTGCTGGCGGTAGCCCATCCGGCCGGTCACGCCGTTCATGACGATGCCGATCACTTTGCGGGACATGGGCGGGCTCTCCTCGGGTGGTGTGAAGCCTCGGCAGCGGGCCGAGTGCGGTGGTGCTTTCCAAACATGCGTCGGGATCCCGCCGGGTCATGGCGATGACGACCCCGGCGGGGGAGACCTGGTGACCCGTCAGGCCGTGCGGTCGACCGCCTCCGGCAGGACCGGATGGGCGAACGGCAAACCCGCGGTGTAGCAGGCGAGTTCGTCGGCGACGGCGGCTGCCATCCGGTGCAGCTCGTTGCCCAGCGAGCCGGCCACGTGCGGGGTGAGCAGCACGTTCGGCAGCTCGTACAGCGGCGAGTCGGCCGGCAGCACCTCGGGCGTGGTGACGTCGAGCACCGCGTTGAGGCGGCCGGCGGCCAGCTCCGCCACCAGGGCGTCCTGCTCGACCAGCGACCCGCGGGAGGTGTTGACCAGGGTGGCGCCGTCCGGCATCAGCGCCAGCATCCGGCGGCTGATCAGGTGGCGGGTGGCGGGGAGTTCGGGGGCGTGCACGCTCACCACGTCGCTGAGCGCGCAGAGTTCGTGCAGGGCCACGGCTCGGGCGCCCAGCGCTTGCGCCTCGTGCTGCGTCACATACGGGTCGTGGAGCAGGAGTTCGAGGTCGTACGGTCGGAGCAGCTCCAGCACCCGCCGGCCGATCTGCGAGGCGCCGACGATGCCGACGGTCTTGCGGTAGTTGCCCATGCCGGGGTGGGCGTGCTGCCAGTCGCGCCGCGCGCGTTGCTCCCGGTACTCCGAACTGATACGTAGCACCTGCTTGTTGGCGAACAGGACGGCGGCAACGGTGTATTCGGCGACCGGCAGGGCGTTGGCCCAGGCGGCCGAGGTGACCTGGATGCCGCGCTTCCAGCAGGCCTCGGTGATGTGGTGCTTGACCGACCCCGCGGCGTGCAGCACGGCACGCAGCCCGGGTGCGGCGGCCAGCACGGTTTCGTCGATCGGCGGGCAGCCCCAGCTGCTGACGATGACCTCCGCGTCGGCGAGGGCGGCGAGCGCCTCCGGGGTGCCGAAGTCGTCGATGACCAGGGCGGGATCGAGGTCGGCGAGGCTGGTGAGCCGGCCGAGCGTGCGGCGGTCGAACAGGCTCGGGGCGAGCTCGGGGTGCATGGCCAGCACTGCTCGCGGCCGCGTACGGCCGGCGGGCGGCAGCTCCGCGTCGCCGGTGGCCGCGGTCTGCGGGTTGGACACTGGGGTCTCCGGAGTGTCGGTGAAGTGGGCTGGTCGGTCGGTCACTTGATGCTGCCCGCGGTGAGGCCGGCCTTCCAGTGCCGCTGCAGGGCGATGAAGGCGACCACCAGCGGGACGATCGCCAGCAGTGAGCCGGTGACGACCAGCGGGTAGTACGAGGGCTCGCTCCGGGTCTGGGTGTTCCAGGAGTAGAGCCCGAGGCTGACCGGGAAGAGCTTGCTGTCGGAGAGCATCACCAGCGGCAGGAAGAAGTTGTTCCAGATGGCCGTGAACTGGAACAGGAACACCGTCACGAAGCCGGGCATCACCATCCTCAGGCCGATCGACCAGAAGGTGCGCAGCTCGCCGGCGCCGTCCACGCGGGCCGCCTCCAGGACCTCGCCGGGCACGTACCCGGCGCAGAACACCCTGGCCAGGTAGACCCCGAAGGGGTTGACCAGGCTGGGGACGAAGACGGCCCAGAAGGTGTTGACCAGGCCGACCTTGGAGGCCAGCAGGTACATCGGCAGGGCGAGTGCGGTGGTGGGCACCAGGACGCCGAGCAGCACCAGACCGAAGAGCTTCTCCTTGCCGCGGAAGCCGTAGACCTCGAAGGCGTAGCCCGCGCAGACGCAGACGAAGGCGCAGCCCAGCGCTCCGAGCCCGGCGTACAGCAGGGAGTTGAGGTACCAGTGGAAGTAGATCCCGGCGTCGGCCGCGGCCAGGTCGTGCAGGTTCTGGCCGAGGTGGAAGTCGGCCGGGGTCAGGGTGTTGCCGCCCAGCAGGTCCGGGGTGTTCTTGGCGGCCGCGGTGAGCAGCCAGCCCAGCGGCAGCAGGGTGTAGAGCGTGAACAGCACCAGGGCGCCGTTGACGGCCGCCTTGGAGGGGCTCCACGGCCGCCGCCCGGCCCGGCCGGGCGCGGGTGTCGGCCGGGGCTGGGGCGCGGCGGCCCGCTCGGGAGGAGAGAGCGTCTTCATGCGGCGGCCTCCGCCCGGCGTTCGGTCCGGCCACGGGTGAGCCGGGTGACGATGAAGGACAGCGCGGCGGCGACCAGCGCGAGCATCACGGACGAGGCCGCGGCCAGGCCGTAGTCGTCGCGGTCGAAGGCCGCGGTGTAGGCGAACATGTTGGGCGTCCAGGAGCTGACCACGGCGGGCGCGGTGCGGTACATGATCATCGGCTCGGTGAACAGCTGGAGCGAGCCGATCACGGTGAACATGCCGACCATCGTGATCGAGGCCCGGATCAGCGGGACCTTGATGCTGAGGGCGGTGCGCAGCGGGCCGGCGCCGTCCACCACCGAGGCCTCCAGGACCTCGCGCGGGATGGCCTGCAGCGCGGCGTAGAAGATCACCATGTTGTAGCCGGTCCACTCCCACACGGCCATGTTGACCACCGCGGGCAGCGGGTGGCCGAGCAGGTCCAGGTGGCTGCCGGCCGAGTTCAGCGCGCCGATCACCGGGCTGATGCCGGGGGTGTAGAGGTAGGTCCAGACCAGTGCCGCGATGATGCCCGGCACGGCGTGCGGCAGGAACAGCGCCAGCTGGAAGAACCGCTTGGCCCGGGCCAGCACGGAGTCCAGCAGCAGGGCCGCCAGCAGCGACAGGCCGAGCATGACCGGGATGTAGAGCACGCAGTACTGGACGATGGTCAGGAAGCCGGTCCGGTAGGCCGAATCCCCCAGTGCCCGGGCGTAGTTGCCGAAGCCGGTGAAGACCGTTCGGGCGTCGCCGAAACCCAGACCGGAGCGCTGCTCGGTGAACAGGCTCAGGTAGACGGCGTAGCCGATCGGGACCAGCATCACGGCGGTGAAGAGCAGCAGGAACGGGGCGATGAGCAGGGCGGGGGCCCCGCTCCTCCCGCGCCGCCTGACGGTGGCGGCGCGGGAGGCGGCGTTGTCGCCCCGCGGCGGAGCCGCTGATCGGGACCGTGTCACTGGGCGACCTTGAGTCCGCGGGTCTTGAGTGCGTTGACGGTGGACTGCTGGGCGGCGTCGACGGCCGCGCCGATGGTGCCGCCGCTGCCGAGCTTGCCGAAGGCGTCCGACATGGTGCTGTTGGCGACGCTCATGGCCGGTCCCCACTGCCAGTCGGGCAGGATCGCCTTGGACTCGTCGACGAAGACGGAGTAGATGTCCTGGCCGCCGTAGAAGTCGGTCTTGAAGGCCGACTTGGCGGTCGGCACCAGCTCCGGGTCGGCGGGGAACAGCGAGGAGGTGCCGGAGGCGATGCGGGCCTGGATGCCCTCGGGCGTGGTGGTCGCCCAGGTGGCGAACTCCACGGCGGCCTTGGCCTTCTTGCTGTCCTTGGAGACGGCGAAGGTGGTGCCGCCGAGCATGCCGCTGGCGGGCTTGCCGTCCCAGCTCGGGACCGGGGCGACCGCCCACTTGCCGGCCGCGCCGGGGGAGCTCGCCAGGTCGGACTGCAGCACGCCGCCTCCCCAGGCCGCGCCGACGTAGGCGGCGGTCTCGCCCTTCTGCAGCGAGGCGACCCACTGCTGGCTGAACGAGGTCTGGACGCGGACCAGGTCGTTGGAGACCAGCTGCTGCCAGTAGTCGGTTACCCGCTTGGTCTCGGGGCTGTTGAGGGCGACGTTCCAGGTGTCGCCGACGCCGGTGAACCAGTGCGCGCCGTTCTGCCAGGAGAGCGCCTCGAGGGTGCTCGGGTCGTCCGGGAAGAAGGTGCCGATCCGGGTGTTCGGCTCGGCCTGCTTCAGCTTCTGCGCGTCGGCGAGGTACTCGTCCCAGGTCGTCGGCGGGGTGGTGATGCCGGCCTGGGCGAAGAGGTCCTTGCGGTAGAACAGCGCCTGCGGGGAGGCGTCCAGCGGCAGGCCCCAGCTCTTGCCGGCGAGGGTGGTCAGCTCCACGGACTGCGGCAGGTACTTCGCCTTGAGGCTGTCCGGGACGAGCTTGGTGATGTCCTGGACGGCGCCCTGGCTGACGAAGTCGGGCAGCGCCGCGTACTCGACGTTGAACACGTCCGGGGCGTTGCCGGCCTTGACCGCGTCCGTGATCTTCGCATAGCCGCCCGCGACGCCGGACGGGATCTGCTGGAAGGTGACCTGGACGTCCTTGTGCGAGGAGTTGAACGCGTTCACCACGTCCTGGGTGCCCTTGGCCCAGCCCCAGAAGGTGATGGTGACCGGGCCGGAGTCCGCGCCGTTGGAGCTGGATCCCCCGCCGCTGCCGCAGGCCGCGACGAGGGACAGGGAGAGCGCGCCGATGGTGGCGACGGCGGCGAGGCGCGCTCTGCGCGAACGGGCGCTGGTGGGGGAGATGGACATGGCTCGGCTCCTGGGGCGGGGGCGGTGTGCCGTTGACGGCCGATCGTCGAACGGACGGTCGGCGGATTGCGGCTATCCTGCGACCACCTCCGATCAGAGTCAAGAGGAACGGATCAATTGATCCGAGTTGATCCGATCGTAATCATCGTCAACCGTCAATCTGCCGCCCGTCTGGCCTTCCGCTGCATGACGCCCTGGCGGGCCTGATCATTCGGTCCGATCGTCTTGACGAATGATCGAGCCGTTTCTAGATTCGGTCAGCCCGTCCCGAGCAAGGAGCACAGCCATGCCCTCGATCGCGTTGCCACCCGAGGACCGGACGGTCAGTCCGTACACCGGATGGACCAGGGCCCACTGGGAGGCCGCCGCGGACGGCCTGCTGGAGTCCGTGACGCGGTTCGCCGGCCCCGAGCAAGCCCTGATCGCACTCCCCGGCGAGCGGCCCAGCATCTCGGGGCGGCGCTCGGACGCCCTGGAGGGATACGCGAGGACCTTCCTGCTCGCGGCCTTCCGAGTCGCCGGAGCCGGCGGCGCCGACCCGAACGGACTCCTGCGGCGATACGGGCAAGGTCTGGCCGCCGGCACCCGGACCCCGACCGCCGAGGGCGACCTCGCCGACGGGGACCCGGTCTCCTGGCCCGGCATCGCCGATCGGCACCAGGCCCTGGTGGAGGCCGCGTCGATCGCCGTGGGCCTGCGCCTCACCCGCCCGTGGCTCTGGGACACCCTCGACCAACCGACCCGCGAACAGGTCCGGGCCTGGCTCGCCCCCGGCCTGCGGCCGTCCCCGGTCGACAACAACTGGTGGCTCTTCCCCGCCATGGTCGGCGGCTTCCTGGTCGAGGCCGGCCTCGACCACGACGGTGCCGGGCAGCGCGCCGTCGACCGCGGGCTGGAGCGGATCGAGCAGTGGTACCTCGGCGGCGGCTGGTACACCGACGGGCGCCCGCGCGCCTTCGACCACTACAACGGCTGGGCCCTCCACCTCTACCCCGTGCTGCACGCCCACCTGACCGGCGACCAGCGGCTGCTCGACACCTACGGCCCCCGCCTCGCCGCCCACCTGGCGGGCCACGCCCGCACCTTCGGCGCCGACGGCGCACCCGTGCACCAGGGCCGCTCGCTCGCCTACCGCTTCGCCGCCGCAGCGCCGCTCTGGGCCGGCGCCCTCACCGGGCACACCCCGCTCTCCGCCGGCACCACCCGTCGCCTGGCCTCCGGCGCGCTGCGGTACTTCATCGACGGCGGCGCCCTGGACGCCGACGGCCTGCTCACGCTCGGCTGGTTCGGCCGCTACCCCGCCATGGTCCAGACCTACTCGGGGCCGGCCTCGCCGTACTGGGCCGCCAAGGGCTTCCTGGGCCTGCTGCTGCCCGCCGACCATCCGGTGTGGACGGCGGTGGAGGAGCCGGGCCCGGCCGAGACGGCGGACGCGGTCACCGCGCTCCCGCAGCCGGGCTGGCTGATCCAGTCCACCGCGGCGGACGGCCTGGTCCGCCTGCACAACCACGGCAGCGACGACCAGCCGGCCGACCAGGTGCTCCCCGACAACCCGCTCTACGCCCGCCTCGCCCACTCCACCGCCACCGGGCCCGCCTTCGTCGGCGCCCCGGACAACCACATCGGCCTGGTGGCGCACGGCGAGCTCAGCGAGCGCGGCCGGATCCGGCCGCTCGGCGCCGGAGCCGGCTGGGCCGCCTCCGCCCACCACCCGCGCGCCGGCGGGCGCGAGCTGCCCGACACCACCATCACCTCGCTGGTCCTCGCGTCCGGCGCCGACGAGGTCCGCGCCCACCTGGTCTGCGGCGCCGAGCCCGGCACCGAGGTCCGGCACAGCGGCTGGGCGGCGGCCGGTGCCACGGCCACCGAGCGGGTGGACGGGCCGCGCGCCCGGGTGACCGCCACCGGCCCGGGAGGCGTGCGGCTCACCTCGGTGCTGCAGAACGTCCACGGCTTCACCGCCGCGGACTGCCCCGGGCTGCCCGGCGGCACCGCGTTCGGCCCGGCGGCCGCGGTACCGGTGCTCACCGGCCACACCGGCGCCGGGCCTTCGCTCTTCGTCAGCACGGGCAGGCTGAGCCGGGCCGCGGAACCGGTCCGCGCACCCCGGGTGCACGTCGACGGCGACCGGGTCCACGTGCGGTGGCCGGACGGCACCGAGCACCGGGCCGTCCTGGCGCCCGGCCGGGTCACCGTCACCACCGTGCACCCGGAGGGCTGACCGGCATGCGACTGGCCTTCTCCACCCTCGGCCTGCCGGGCCGCCCGCTCACCGATGCCCTCCGACTGGCCACCGCGCACGGCTGGGCGGGCCTGGAGCTGCGCTGCGCGCTCGGCGAGCCGGTGCACCTGGAGCTGACCGCCGCCGAACGGGCGGCCGCGGCCCGGGAGTTCACCGCCGCCGGGATCACCCCGCTGACGGTCGCCGGCTACCTCGGCGTCGCGGCACCGGGCGGTGACGCCGAGCCGGTCGCCGAGCTGCGGGAGCAGCTGCGGCTGGCCGCCGACCTCGGCGCGCGGTACCTGCGGGTCTTCCCGCGCGGCGGCACGGGGCCGGCGGCCGAGACCGACCGGCGAGCCGCGGCGCGCCTGGCGGCCGCGGCCGACACGGCGCACTCCCTGGGCGTGCGGATCCTGCTGGAGACCCATGACTCGCACCGCGGCGGGCGGGACGTGGCCCGGGTGCTCGACCTGGTGGGCCACCCGTCGGTCGGCGCGCTGTGGGACGTGATGCACACCCACCTGGCGGGCGAGGCCCCCGCGCAGTCCCACGCCGCCCTCGCCCCGCACCTCGGCTACGCGCAGGTGAAGGACATCGCCGGCCCGGACGACCTCGCCCCGCTGCCGCTCGGCGCGGGCGTGCTGCCGCTCGCCGACTGCGTGGCGCTGCTGGCGCCCGACTGCTGGGTGTCCTGGGAGTACGAGGCGCCCTGGTTCCCGCACGTCCCGCCGCTCGACGACCTGCTCGGGCCGGGCGCGGCCCTGCTGGCCCGGCTGGCCGGCTGACGGGCCGGCGCGGCGACGACACGGCCGGGCGGCCGGGCAGCCGGACCCGTGCTGGGTGCCGTCAGTCGGCCTAGCCGCCGACGCCGCCGCAGGACGTGCGGATCTTCAGCTCCGGCAGCAACTGGACGTGGTGGACCGGCAGTTCGTTCTCGCTGTCGATGCGGCGCAGCATCAACTCGAGCGCGCCGGCGCCCACCGCGTGCTTGGGCGGGGCGACGGCGGTCAGCGGGGGCGAGGCCAGCGCCGCGAACACGTCGTCGTAGGAGATCAACGCCAGATCGTCGGGCGCGCGCAGGCCCCGGGCCCGCAGCAGCGGGGCCAACTGGATCGCCTCCTGGTCGTTGTGGATCAGGAACGCCCGCACGCCCTGGCCGACGGCCGCGGCAATCCGCGCGGCGAGCCCTTCCGCGTCGATGCCGGGGCGGGCGACGTCGATGACCGGGTACGGCCGCAGACCGAGCAGCCGGACGCCCTCCTCGTAGCCCGCCCGCACCTGGCCGGCCGTCCAGGAGTCCAGCCGGGCGGCCAGCGCCACCGACTCGTGCCCGAGCGAGGCCAGGTGCCGCAGGGCCAGCAGCACGCCGTGCCGATGGTCCGAGCCCACCGAGTCCAGCTCGGCGGCGGCGCTCTCCGCGGGCGCGAGGCGTTCGACCAGCACGGCGGGCACCGGCAGCTCGCGGAGCCAGTCCGCGTCCACCGCGCCGGTCCCCGGGCGCCAGTTGGGGCTGAGGAGCAGGCCGTCGAGCCCGGTGTCGAGCAACTGGTCCACCTGGGCGCGGTCGTCCGCCGACTCGTACGCGGAGATGCCGAGCACCAGCCTGGCGCCGGCGGCGGTGGCCGCGGCACGGGCCCCGGCGATGATCTCGTCGAAGTACGAGCCGACGGTGGGCACCAGCATGCCGACGACCCGGTCGCGGCCGGCCGGGCCCGTCGCTGCGGCGTCGCGGGGCAGCGAGACGGCACCGTGGGAGCGGCGCAGCAGACCGGCTTCGGCGAGGGCCGCCACGTCCCGGCGCACGGTCACCGCCGCGGTGCCGATCCTCTCGGCCAGATCCACCACCCGGACCGTGCCCACTTCACGGACGACCTCGAGGATCCGGGCCCGCCGTTCCTCCGCGGTGATGGTCATGCTTCTTCTCCCCGTCCGGCCCGCCGAGGCTGGCGGCAGGCTGCGGCAGACCGCTTGGATATCACTTGCTCATCTTCTGATCGAGTACACAGTAGGCGACTGGTCGGCTGAGCGGAAAGCCCGGCGGGGAGCGCGCGCAGGTCGCCGCGCGCCCGCCGGGCCGGTGCCGCGGACGAGCAGGTGATGTGGACGGCGGTCTGCCGCCAGCTGAACGGCAAGTCGATTCATGCGGAAGTCATCTGCCCGAACAGGTATTGACCGGACAGCGAACCTGGCAAATCCTGTCAGCCGACGGTCGCACGGCCCCGTCAGCTGATGGACCAGGGAGTTACGCATGACCGGCTCGGCTCACCGATCGGCCGAGGCCACCGCCCCGCGGGGCAGAGGGCTGAAGTTCCGCACGCTCGCGGACCGCCTGCGCCGGGAGATCGACGAGGGCCTCTGGCCGCCGGGCAGCCGGCTGCCGACCGAGCAGGAGCTCGCCCGGGCGCACGGGGCCTCGGTCAGCACCGTCCGCCGCGCCGTCGCCGATCTGGTGGCCGAGGACTTGGTGGTGCGCCGCCAGGGCTCCGGCACCTATGTCCTCGCCCCGGCGGCCGCCGGCGGCCGCTCCGCCCTGATCGGCGTCATCGTCCCCGACACCGCCTTCTACTACCCCCGGGTGCTGCAGGGCATCGAGGAGGAACTCACGGCGGCGGGTGCACGGTGCGTCATCGCCAGTTCCAGCTACGACCAGGCCCGGGAGCTCAGGGCCATCGCCGACATGCTCGACGCGGGCGCCGAAGGCCTGCTGCTGGCGCCGACGCTGGCCGGGCCCGAGACGCCGGAGGCCTACCTGGACCGGCTGGCCGGGCTCCCGGTGCCGGTCGTCCTGGTGGAACGGCGGGGGACCAGCCTGGGGGACGCCACCGAGAGCGTCTGCACCCACCACGAGGCCGGCGGCTACGACGCCGTGCGCCACCTCGCCCGGCTCGGCCACCGGACCACCGGCCTGGTGCTGCGGCTGCACAGCCCGACCACCGAACCGGTGCGGCGGGGCTTCCACCAGGCCGTGCGCGAACTCGGCCTCGCCGGCAGTGAGTTCCGGGCCGCGCTGGAGGAGTGGAGCCCGGCGGCGGCCGACCGCTGCCTGACCGGGCTGCGCCGGGCGGGCGCCACCGCGGCGGTCTGCTTCGGCGACCGGCAGGCGGCCCTGCTGGAGGCCGCGGCCCGCCGGGCCGGGCTGCGCGTCCCCGACGACCTGGCACTGATCGCCTACGACGACGAGATCGCCGACATCGCGGAGGTTCCGCTGACCGCCGTCTCCCCGCCCAAGCACCTGCTGGGCCGCACGGCGGCCGGGTTGCTGCTGAACCGCCTGGATCACCCGGAGGACTCCCGCCGCCAGGTCCTGCTCCGGCCGGCGATCACGGTTCGCGAATCCTGCGGCGCCGCCCGGCCGCGGCTCGCGCTGACTCCGGGCTGAGCGGCGCGGAACTTCCCGACGGGGCATCAGCGCGGACCCGGCGCGGAGCCGAGACCCAACGCCCGGCGCGGAGCGAACACCGGCGGGCGAGCCGCTCCGTCAATCGCACCGTGTCGCGCTTGCTTCGGACCGGCCGCGACCCCAGGCTCGACACGTGAGCGACTACGAGACGGGACGTCAGCTGGTCCTGCGTCACCAGGACCAGCTGGCCGTGATCGTGGAGACCGGCGCGGCGCTGCGGTCGTACGCGGTCGGGGACCGCCAGGTGCTCGACGGGTTCGCCGCCGAGGAGCGGATCACCGGCGGGCGCGGCCAGATCCTCGTCCCGTGGCCGAACCGGGTTCGCGCAGGCCGGTACCGCTGGGAGGGGCAGGACCTGCGGTTGCCGCTGACCGAACCGGAGCGCGGCAACGCCATCCACGGGCTGCTCCGCTGGGTCTCGTGGCAGGTGCTGGAGGCGGACGCGGGGCACGTCGCGCTCGGGACCACCCTGTGGCCCCAGCCCGGGTACCCCTTCCGCCTCGACGTGCGCGCCGACTACCGGTTGGGCGGGGCGGGACTGGAGGTCGCCGTGACGGCGTGGAACCGCGGTGGGAGTGCGGCGCCGTACGGCGTCGGCCAGCATCCCTACCTGACCGTCGGCACGCCGACCGTCGACGACGCCCTGCTCACCGTTCCCGCGCAGACCTGGTCGAGGACCGACGAGGACGGCCTGCCCCTGGGGGAGGAGGCGGTCGCCGGGACGCCGTACGACTTCCGCCGGCCCAGGGCGATCGGACAGCAGCGCCTGGACACCCCGTTCGGCGCCCTCGCCCGGGACGAGCGGGGACGGGCAGTGGTGCGGCTGGCGCATCCGTCGGGTGACCGGGGGACCGATCTGTGGCTCGGCGAGGGCGCTCGGTACCTGCAGGTCTTCACCGGCGACACGCTCGGGGCGGGCGAGCGGCGCCGCGGCGTCGCCATCGAGCCGATGTCCTGCCCGCCGGGCGCCTTCAACAGCGGAGAAGGAGTCGTGAACCTCGCCCCGGGAGCGCGGCACACGATGCGCTGGGGGATCAGCCCGTGGCACGGGTAGCTCCGGTCCGGACGCTGCCGTGATCGTGGTGGTCATGGGGGTGTCGTCGTCGGGCAAGAGCACGGTCGCGGGCCTGCTCGCCTCTCGTCTCGGCGTCCCCTTCCTGGACGGCGACGACGTGCACAGCCCGGAGAACCTGAGGAAGATGAGCTCCGGGATCCCCCTCACCGACCTGGACCGAGCACCTTGGCTGGACGCCCTGGCGTCGTGGATCGGGGAGCACGAGCAGCGCGGTTGCGGTGGGGTGGTCGCCTGTTCGGCGCTCAAGCGCGCGTACCGCGACCGGCTCCGGAGCGCGGGGCGGATCTGGTTCCTCCAGCTCGAGCTCGCACCTGACCTCGCCGCGCGCAGGATCTCCGGGCGGACCGGGCACTTCATGCCACCGGCGTTGCTCGCATCGCAGTTCGACGCGCTGGAACCCCTGGAGCCCGACGAATGGGGCGCCACCGTCAGCGCCGCCGGCACCGTCGGCGAGGTCATGGCCGCGGTGGAGTCCCTACTGCCCCGCGATCCCGGATGAGGGCGGCCGGCGGGCCCAGCAGCACCTCGGCATCACCGGGGTGCGCCTCGGGGCTACGGCCGCGGGTCACCGGTGCCAGCGAGCCGTCCGCCCTGATCCGGAAGAGCACCTCGGTGCCCTCCGGAACCGCGCCATCGGACGGCCTGGTGATGATCACCGCCCCGGCCGCGTGCCGCCGGTCGAGCTCGGCCCTGCTCAGCGCCGGACCGAAGAGGATCTCCCCGCCGGTGAACGGAGCGATCACGCCGTGGCTGCCCGCGGGCGGCCCCGTGCGGTAGACGCCGGCCTGCGAGCCGCCCCGCAGCACGGTGGCGGCCAGCGCGTTGAAGTCGTCCTCGTCGGTGAGCAGCAGCACCGCGGTGACCCCCTCCAGCTCGGCCCCCTCTCCGGTCGCCGCCGCGAGCAGCTCGCCCGGCGCCAGTTCCAGGCCGGCTCGGCGGATCCGGTCGCGCTGCTCGCCGGCACCGGCCCACATCAGGACGTCGATCCCCGCGTCGGCGAAGGCCCTGCCCAGGTCGACGGCCCAGGGATCGCCTCCCACCAGGAGCGGCCTGGCGCGGGCCGCTCTGCGCACCCCGAGTCGACCCGCCACCGGGCTCGCGGTGAACGCGTAGAGCACCACCGTGCCCACGATGACGAGGAACGTGATCGGCAGGATCTTCGCCGCCCCGGCCACCCCCTTGGCGGCGAGCGACGCCGAGAAGGTGGCGGCGGTGGACGCGGCGACGATGCCGCGCGGGTCCATCCAGCCGATGAAGGACCGCTCGCCGCGGGGGAGGTCGGTGCGCAGGGTGGAGACCGCGGCCACGACGGGACGCACCACCAGGACCAGCAGCGCGATGAAGCCCAGCGTGGGCAGGAACAGGTGGCGCAGGGAGGCCGGGGTGATCGTGGCGGAGATGGAGACGAACAGGACCCCCAAGATCAGCTGGACCAGGTTCTCGAAGAACGGACTGCGCGCCGGCAGGTCCAGGCCGCGCACGTTCCTGACACCCACGCCGATCAGGACGGCCGCGAGCAGGCCGGAGTCGTCGCGGAGCGCGTCGCACACGGCCGCCACCCCCACCACCACCGCCAGCTGCGCCGAGGTGCCGAGGATCTCCGGGAGCCGCAACCGGCCGAGCAGCAGCCACAGCGCCAGCACACCCACGACGCCCCCTGCCAGACCCGTTCCGGCGCTCTCCAGGAACTGGACCACCTTGTGGGCCGGGTGGCTGCGGGTGCTCGCGCTGACGGCGTGGAAGACGAGGGCGCCGAGGATCCCGCCCACCGGGTCGACGAGCGAGCCCTCCCAGACGAGGATGTGCTGTAGCCGTTCCACCGGTCGCACGAAGGCCAGCAGCGGACCGACGACGGTGGGGCCGGAGACCACCAGGATGGCTCCCAGCATCACCGCGGCGCGGTACGGCAGTCCGAAGCACAGCTCCGCGAAGAGCAGGCCGCCCGCCCAGGTGATGGGCACGCCCAGCGCGATCAGCCGCACGACGACGCGCCGCGTGTGCCCCTTCAGCCGTCTGCGGTCCAGTCCGGTGCCGGCGTCGTAGAGGATCACCGCCACGGCCAGTGAGACCAGCGGAGTGAACGCCGGCCCGATCAGGCGCACCGGGTTCACCACCACGGTCAGTGCTCCGGCCGTGAACCCGGCGGGCAGCAGCAGCACCAGCGCCGGCACGCGGAGTCGGTCGGCCAGCACCTGGCAGCCGACCGCGAGCACCAGGGTCAGGCCGATGCCCAGCAGGATCTGTTGCTGCGTCACCGCTCCTCCTGCTGCCTGGCGGGTGGCCGATCCGGTGCCGCGGCGTGTGCCGGACCGGCTGCCGGACCGGTGCCGACCGCACCCGTGGGGGTCGGCAGGCGAACCCACAGGCGGCAGGGAGGGCGGTCACGGCTCCGACGACCGGAACCACCGGACGGGGCCCCGAGCCGTCGGCACCCCCGAGGCGCCGCTCGAGCCGGGGCCGGGGCCCCGTCGGCCACTTCCGCAGATTATCGGGGCGGCGTCCGTTTCCTCGGAGCCACACCGACAGCGCACCCTGTCGTCGGCGGGACCGGAGGGACCGGAGGGCACGAGTCGCCGAGACCGGACGGTGCCGCTTCGATGGTCGTATGGAAGCACATCCAGTTGATGCGTATGCAGATGAGCTGCTCGGCCTGGCCCCCGGCCTGCCCCGAGCGGCGGCGGACGAGCTCCTGCGCCGCGTCTTCCGGCACGGAGTGGAGGAGGGCGCGAAGACCGCGCTCGCCAATGTCGCGCAGCGGGAGAACGCCAAGGACGCCGAGAACCGCAGGCTCGCCGAGCGCCTGGTGGAGCTCGGTGAGGACCCGCTGTCGGTGACGCGGATCATGCGGGGACCCTAGCCGTCGGGCGTGCCGTCCGGGCAGCCCGCGCCGGCGGCCGCCAGGTCACCCGGGTCGGGTTACGCCGCGTCACCTGTCGGCGTCCTCCGAGTTGCCGCTCGGTCAGGCCCGTGTGGTGATTGCTGACGGAAGGGAATCGAGCCGATGGCAGCCCGGCCGAACGGGGTTCGGCGGCTGGGCACCGGCTCGAAGCCTGTCCGGTGATCACGTACGCGCTCACTCGGGGCCCTTCGGCCGACCGCGGCGTCCCTGGGCGCAGGGCATCGGCCTGCCGCACCGGCCGGCAGCCGAGCAGGTCTCAGGTGCCGCACAGGCAGCCGGTTGGAGGACGAGGATGGCGGGACCACAGGCCACGGGTGCCACGGCCGCGGGTGCCACGGCTGCGGGCGGGCGCGGCGGCGTAGCGAAGATCGTCGTCGCACTGGGGCTGGTGCTCGTCGCACAGGCCCTGTTCGTGCTGTGCCTGGTCAGCGCCCAGCAGTTGCTCCAGCCGCGGGACATGCCGTTCGGCGTGGCGGGGCCGCCCTCGCCCGTGGTCGCCGAGGTGGCGTCGAGGACCGGGCTGAACCTGACGGCCTATCCGAACCCGTCGGCCGTGATGACCGCGGCCGAACGGGGCGAGCTGTACGGCGCGTACCTCAGCGACGGTTCGTCCGACACGTTGATCGTGGTCCCCGCGAAGAGCTTCTTCGGCCAGACCGAGCTGGAGCCGGCGTTCCTGGAAGCCGCGCACAGACTGGACCGGCCGGTCACGGTGCAGGCGGTCAAGCCGCTCGCGTCCAGTGACCCGGTCGGCGCAGTGACATCGCTGTTGCTGCTGCCGCTGCTGATCGGCGGGTACCTGGCTGCCGTGCTGGTCTACAAGGCGGCCCACGGCACCGCCGCCGCACCGTGGCGCGCGGCCATCCTGATCGGATACGCCCTGGTGGGCGCGGTGCTGACCGACCTGATCGTCGGCCTGGGGATCGGCGCGTACGCCAGTGCCCACTTCTGGCCGCTGTTGCCGTGTTTCTGGCTCATCACCTCGGCGGTGGCGCTGGCCGCCGCCGCGGCGCAGGCCCTGGTGGGCAAGCTGGGCACGCTGCTCGTGGCGGTGCTCTTCATCGTCGTCGGCGGTCCACCCGCCGGGGGGCTGGGCACCTACCTGCTGCCGGTCTACTGGCGCAACATCGGCGTGGTCCTGCCGCCGCAGAACGCCGTCACCCTGATCAACCACGTGCTCTACTTCGGTGGCAACGACATCACCACCCCGATCGTCGTCCTGCTCCTCTACGCCGCCGCCGGAACGGCCGTCATCGCCTGGTTCGGTCGCATCCGCCCGGCTAGGGCGGCCACTCGGACGGGCGGCCCGGAGACCGAGGCAACCTCGCCGGGGGCTCCCGCGGCGAAGCCGCCCGGCCGCCGACGGGCTATGGTCGGGATGCTCGCGGCGCTGGGTGTCTGCGCCGTCATGCAATGCCTGTTCGCGACCACTTACATGACCGCCGAGCACGCCCCCAAGGCCTCTGACATGCCGTTCGGCGCGGTCGGATCCTCGCCCGTGCTGGCCGCGGCCGAGAAGAGCATCTCCCTGAAGGTCACTCAGTACCCCGACGAGGCCGCGGTCAAGGCCGCCATCGACCAAGCCCGGATCTTCGGCGGGCTCGTCTCCTCGGACGGCTCGAACACCCTGATCGTGGCGCCGTCCATGAGCGACCTGGCGCCGCTCGACCTCGCGGTGCGGTTCGAGGACGCGGCCAGGACCACCGGCCAGAGCCTGGCGGTGCAGCAGTACGCCCCGCTCCCGCTGGCGGCGAAGGACCCGTTCGGCCTGGTCCAGGGCCTCATGCTGATCCCCATGCTCATCGGCGGCTACATGAGCGCGACCCTGCTCATGGCGGCCACCGGTAGGGCGGCGGGCCGCTGGCGCGCCGCCCAGCTCGCCGGATTCGCCGTCGTGAGCGGCCTGGTCGTCGACCTGATCGTCTGCTACGGGCTGCAGGGGTTCCCCAGCAGCCGGTTCTGGATCACCTGGCCCATCTGCTCGCTGATCGTCGCCGTGGTCGCCTTCGTCGCCGCGGTCCTGCAGAAGCTGCTCGGGCCCGTCGGAACGCTGGTGACGGTCGTCGCGATCATCCTGTTCGGCAACCCCTCCTCCGGCGGCGCGAACGGAGTGCCCTACCTACCCGCGTTCTGGCGCGACATCGGTCCCTACCTGCCGCCGCGCAACGGCTACATCCTGCTGCACCAGACGATCTACTTCAACGGCCACGGCGTCAGCGAGGCCCTGACCAATCTGCTCATCTACCTGGGCGCCGCCGCGGCCGTGCTCATCGTGCTCGACCTGCGCAGCTCCGAGGCCCCGGTGCCCGTCGACGCCACCGAGGCCGCCGCCATGACCGCCCCGATCGGAGCCACGGCGTGAGTGCCGCCGACTTCTGCCATATGAGGACAATCACGGCAAAATGGAATCGCTGCGGCAAGGAACCCGAGACATCGGAGTGCTCATGGACCGCTACCCGCCCATCGCCGATCACGGACTGGTGGGGGACCTGCAGACCGCCGCGCTGATCTCCTCACAAGGCGTCGTGGACTGGTTCGCCGCCCCGCGGTTCGACTCGCCGAGCATCTTCGCCGCCCTCCTGGACCACGACCGGGGCGGGTACTTCCGGCTCGCCCCGGTGGAGCACGAGCCGACCTGCCGTCAGCTGTACTACCCGGACAGCGCCGTGCTGGTCACGAGGTTCATGTCCGAGGACGGCGTGGGCGAAGTCGTCGACTGGATGCCACCGGACACCGGCAACCGGGTGACCGACCGGCACACCCTGATCCGAGCGGTCCGCGCGGTGCGCGGCACCGTCCGGTTCACGCTCGACTGCCGGCCGCGCTTCGACTACGGCCGGTCCGACCACCAGGTGAGCGTCGACGGCCAGGACGCCGTCTTCCGCGCGCCCGGGGCGGCCCTGCACCTGCGCGCGCTGTTCCCGCTGCACCGGCACGAGCGGGACGTCCGCGGCACGGTCACGCTCAGCGCCGGCGAGGCCTCGGGCGTCGTCATGACGTCCTGCGGCCCCGACGGCGAGGCCCCGCCGCCGCCCTCGGTCGGCTGGATCACCGAGCAGCTGTGGGCGGCCGTCGACTACTGGCAGACCTGGGTGCGCCAGTCGAACTACCAGGGACGCTGGCCGGACGCGGTCTACCGGTCCGCCATCACCCTCAAGCTGCTCACCTACGCCCCGACCGGTGCGCTGGTCGCGGCGGCCACCATGGGCCTGCCGGAGCAGGTCGGTGGTGAACGCAACTGGGACTACCGATTCACCTGGGTGCGCGACGCTTCCCTCTCGGTGCGCGCGCTGCTGGACCTCGGCTTCACCGATGAGGCCGAGGCGTACACCCGCTGGCTCGGCGAGCGGCTGATCGAGCGGCTCGACCTGCCGGGCGAGCGGCTGCAGATCATGTACCGGATCGACGGGGACCCGCAGCTGTCCGAGGAGATCCTCGAGCACCTCGAGGGGTACCGCGGGTCCGCCCCGGTGCGGGCCGGCAACGCCGCCATGGACCAACTCCAGCTCGACATCTACGGCGAGGCCCTCTACGCCCTCGCCGAGGGACGCAAGGACGGCGTCCAGCCGGGCTACCAGGTCTGGATGGCGGCGGCGCGCACCCTCGACTGGTTCGCGGACAACTGGGACCGCCCGGACGAAGGGATCTGGGAGACCCGGGGCGGCCGCAAGGACTTCACCTTCAGCCGGGTGATGACCTGGGCCGCCTTCGACCGCGGGATGCACCTGGCCCAGGAGTTCAGCAGGCCCGCCGACATGGTCCGGTGGCGCGGCGTGCGGGACGCCGTGCTGCACCAGATCATGGAGCGCGGCTGGAGCGAGCAGGAGAAGGCCCTCGTCCAGCACTACGACGGTGACGTCCTGGACGCGTCGCTGCTGCTCGTCCCACGCGTGGGGCTGCTGGCGCCGAAGGAGCCGGCGTGGCTGTCCACGCTTGACGCGATGGACCGCAAGCTGGTGTCCGACAGTCTCGTCTACCGCTACGATCCGGCCGCGTCGCCGGACGGCCTGCGCGGCTCCGAGGGCACGTTCAGCCTCTGCACCTTCCTCTACGTCGACGCGCTCGCCCGGGCCGGCCGGCTGCGGCAGGCCCGCTACGCCTTCGAGAAGATGCTCACCTACGCCAACCACGTGGGTCTGTTCGCCGAGGAGATCGGCCCGTCCGGTGAGCAACTGGGCAACTTCCCACAGGCGTTCACCCACCTCTCGCTCATCATGGCAGCCGGGTCGCTCGACGAGGCCCTGGACCGCGCCAACCGGCGCTGACCGCAGGGGGAGCGCGGATGGACGGCGGCGTGCACAGGACCCCGGAGGGCGCCGGGGCGGCGCGCCTCGGCCGGGCCGCGTTCGACGACCTGTACCGGCGGGTCGTCGCCGCCGCCCCCGCCGTGGCCCGTCCGCGCGGCGCCCTGGAGACGATCACGCCGGCGCGCGTCCTCGCGGCCGCACGCGAGGTGCGGACGGGTCGTCACGTGAGCCTGGCGGCCCCCGTGACGACGGGCGCGCGGCCGGACAACCCGGAACCCGCCCGCCACCCGATGACCGGGGCGGTGGCCGGACGGCTGGAGGGTCGGGGGCTGGAGTTCGCCCGGGACCGGATCGAGATGAACGTGCACGGCGACGCCGACAGCCACCTCGACGCGCTGTGCCACGTCGTCTACGAGGGCACGCTGTACGGCGGCGTCCCCGCGACCACCCTGACCGACGAGGGAGCCGAGGCGCTCTCCGTCGGCCTGGCGGCCGAGACAGGAATCGTGGGCCGGGGGGTGCTGCTGGACATCCCCGGGCTGCGCGGCGTGCCGTGGCTGGAGCCGGGCGAGCACGTGACCGCCCAGGAGCTGCTGGCCGCCGAGGAGGCCCAGGGGGTGCGGTTCGGGGAGGGCGACCTGCTCTTCGTCCGCCTCGGCCACCGGCGGCGGCGCCGCGAGCTCGGGCCGTGGGACGCGGCCGCCGACCGCGCCGGCCTGCACCCCGGGGTCGTGGAACTGCTGGCCGAGCGGCGGGTCGCGGTGCTCGGCAGCGACAGCAACAACGACTGCGCGCCCAGCCTGGTGGACGGGGTCGCCTTCCCGGTCCATGTGCTCGCCATCCACGCACTGGGGGTGCACCTGCTCGACTACCTGCAGTTCGAGGACCTGCTGCCGCTCTGTGCCGGAACGGGTCACTGGTCCTTCCTCTGCGTGGTCGCCCCGCTGCGGCTGGCCGGCGGTACGGGCTCCCCGGTCAGCCCGGTCGCCGTCCTGTGACGTCCGCCCGGATGCCCGGATGCCCGGATGCCCGGATGCCCGGGTGCGCTCGCGGTCCCGCGGCCGCCGCCCTAACGTCGTAGGAGGTGGCCCGGCCCGGCCCCCGGGCGGTCAGCGGCCCTGGAAATGGAGTCCCCGTGGCTGACAACCAGCACTACGACGTCATCGTGATCGGCACCGGAGCGGGCGGCGGCACGCTCGCCCACCGGCTCGCTCCGACCGGCAAGCGGATCCTGATCCTCGAACGCGGCGGCTACCTGCCGCGCGAACGGGACAACTGGGACTCGACCGCCGTCTTCGTCAAGGCCAAGTACCGGGCGCCTGAGTACTGGTACGACAAGGACGGCAATGCGTTCCCGCCGGAGGTCAACTACTACGTCGGCGGGAACACCAAGTTCTACGGCGCCGCCCTGTTCCGGTTGCGCCCTGAGGACTTCGGCGAGGTGCGCCACCACGACGGGATCTCACCCGCCTGGCCGATCCGGTACGAGGACCTGGAGCCGTACTACACCCAGGCGGAGCACCTCTACCTGGTCCACGGCAGGCACGGCGAGGACCCCACCGAGGGTCCGGCGAGCGCGCAGTACGCCTATCCCCCGGTCGAGCACGAGCCGCGCATCCAGCAGCTCAGCGACGACCTCGAGAAGCAGGGCCTGCACCCGTTCCACCTGCCGATCGGCGTCGACCTGACCCAGGACGCCACCGGCCGGGCGACCCACGACAGCGTCTGCATCCGCTGCGACCGGGTCGACGGATTCCCGTGTCTGGTCGGCGCGAAGTCGGACTCGCAGGTCCTCTGCGTGGATCCGGCGCTGCGGCACGACAACGTCACGATGATCACCAACGCGGACGTGCGGCGGCTGGAGACGGACCCCACCGGCCGGACCGTCACCGGCGTGGTCGCCCGGCTCGGCGACGGCACCACCGAGACCTTCTCCGGCGACATCGTCGTAGTGGCCTGCGGTGCGGTGAACTCCGCGGTCCTGCTGCTGCGTTCGGCCAATGACAAGCACCCCGCAGGTCTGGCCAACAGCTCCGACGTGGTCGGGCGCCACTACATGCGCCACAACAACCTGGCGCTGATGGCGGTCTCCAAGGAGCCCAACCCCACCGCCTTCCAGAAGACGCTCGCCCTCAACGACTGGTACTTCGCCGGGGCCGACTGGGAGTTCCCGATGGGCGGCATCCAGATGCTGGGCAAGTCCGACGCCGACCAGATCCACGGCGAGGCGCCCCGCTGGGCCGGCGTCGTCACTCCGGACATGCCCTTCGAGGTGCTCGCGCACCATGCCGTCGACTTCTGGCTGTGCGGCGAGGACCTGCCGCAGAAGACCAACCGCGTGGTGCTCGACAAGGACGACGACATCCACCTCAGCCTGGACGAGAAGAACAACGTCACCGGGCTGAAGCGGCTGCGCCACAAGCTCCAGAGCATGCTGGGAAAGCTGGGCATGCACGAGCACCACCTGCTCGACCACAGCATCTACCTGCACAAGGGCATGCCCATCGGCGCGACCGCCCACCAGGCCGGCACCGTGCGGTTCGGCACCGACCCGGCCACCTCCGCCCTGGACGTCCACTGCAAGGCCCACGACCTGGACAACCTCTACGTCGTGGACACGAGTTTCTTCCCGAGCATCGGCGCGGTGAACCCGTCCCTGACGGCCATCGCCAACGCGCTGCGGGTCGGCGACCACATCGCCGACCGAATGCGGTGAGCAGGAGGACCGAGAGATGGCAGCACAATCGATGGACGCACTGGTCATCTTCGGCGCGACCGGGGACCTGGCCAAGCTGGAGACGTTCCCCGCGCTGGTGGGCCTGGCCGACCGCGGTGTGCTCGACGTGCCCGTCGTCGGCGTGGCCAAGAGCGGCTGGGGGCTGGACCAGTTCCGCAACTACGCCGAGGCGTCGCTGAAGCTGAACGGCATGGACCCGACCACGCCGGCGGCGCGGAAGATGCTCGGTCTGCTCCGGTACGTGGACGGCGACCTGGGCGACGACGCCACCTACCAGGCGATGTCCCGCGAGATGGGCGAGGGCACCCGGGCTCTGTTCTACCTGGAGGTCCCGCCGCCGCTGTTCGGCCGGATCGCCAAGGGGATCTCCGACGCCGGCCGGGCCAAGGGCGCCCGGGTCATGGTCGAGAAGCCCTTCGGCGCCGACCTGCGCAGTGCGGGCGAGCTCAACGCGACCATGCACGAGTACTTCCCGGAGGACGCCATCTACCGGGTGGACCACTGGCTCGGGCTCGATCCCGTGGGGAACGTGCTCTTCGCGCGGTTCGCCAACTCGATCATCGAGCCGCTGTTGAACCGGACGCACGTCCGCAGCATCCAGATCACCATGGCCGAGGCGTTCGACGTCTCCGACCGGGGCCGGTTCTACGACCGCACCGGCGCGGTCCGCGACGTCATCCAGAACCACATGCTCCAGGTCCTCGCCACGGTGCTGGCCGAGCCGCCGTCAGGGGAGGGTCTGGACTCGTGGCGCGACGCCAAGGCCAACGTGGTGGCCTCACTGCGTCCGCTCACCCCCGAGCACATCGTGCGCGGCCAGTACGACGGGTACCTCGACGTGGACGGCGTCACCCCGGGATCGACGACCGAGACCTTCGCGGCCGTCCGGCTCGCCGCGGACTCCTGGCGCTGGGCCGATGTGCCGATCCTCATCCGCGCCGGCAAGTGCATGCCGGTGACCGCGACCGAGGTGAACATCCAGTTCCGCAGCGCGCCCCACGACGTCTTCGGGCTCCGGCCGACTCCGGCCGCGAACTGCCTGCGGTTCCGGATCTGGCCGGAGACCCAGGTGACCCTGACGCTGGCGGGCAAGCAGCCCGGCGGCGGCTGGCAGGCCAAGCACGAGGAACTCACCTTCAGCGAAGTCCCCGGATCGGACATGCGCCCGTACGACCGCCTCATCGGTGCGGCGCTGGACGGTGACCGCTGGCTCTTCGCCCGGCAGGACACGGTCGAGGCCGCCTGGCGGATCGTCGACCCCATCCTCGGCGACGTCGTGCCCACCCACCCCTACGCCAAGGGCAGTTGGGGCCCCAAGGAGGCCGACGCCCTGCTCCCCGAGGGCGACCTCTGGCACGACCCGGCCTGATCCGGGTCAGGGAGCGGGGCGCGGCATCCGCGCGACCCGGCGCCAGATGCGCCGCACGGCACGCAGCACCGCCAGGCCGACCACGATCAGCACCACCACGTTGAGGAGGAGTTGCAGCAGCGAACCCCACGCCTCGTGCCAACTGTCGAAGGCGAGGGAGACCGCGATGTCCGATGCGGCCGGGATCGTCGTCACCGAGATGAAGACACCGAGCAGCGCGCTGCCCCGCGCCTCGGTGATGGACACGATGCCCACGACACCCGCGAGCACCGCGACGACGAGCGAGAAGAAGTTGGGGGTGTCGATCAGGTTGGAGACCGGCCGCAGCCCGAGCCGGTAGGCGCGCGGCTCCAGCTGGAAACCCCGGACGAGTAGGGAGAACGCCAGCGTCACCGCGATGGCCAGCAGGAAGCCGAGCGCCAAGGCCAGCAGGCCCTGGCGCACCCGGCGCCGGTTCCTCCGGTCCAGCCCCAGTGCCACGCTGAGGATCGCGTTGTACTCGGGGCCCACCACCATGGCGGCCACGATCAGGATCTGCGAGTTCGTCAGGATCCCGACGGAGCCGATCAGCCCGGCGATCACCAGCAGCAGGTAGAAGCTGGGCAGATAGGTGCCCTCCTCCCGGATGCGCGCCTCGACGGCCGACCACAGGGGCGCGTACAGCAGCGCCGTGGGCTCCTCGGCCTCGAGCCGCTGGGCGCGGGCGGAGAACACCGTGCCCGCGTCGTCCACCGTGATCGAGCCGTCGCGATCGACCCCGAGCTCGCGGAGCAGGCCCAGGACCTCGTTGGCGGCGCCCCTGAGCACGTCGCACTCCAGCGCGTCGCCCGCCGGGCTGCGCACCGTCGCCCGGTGCCGGACGACGTTGAGGACGTGGCGGTTCGCCGTGAGCCGGTCGACCAGCTCGTCCGAGAGCCCGGGAGGGCTGACCAAGCGCAGGTGAACCAGACCCATCACAACCTCCGCCTCCGCGGCGCCAGCGTTGAAGCCACTGGTAGCAGCATGACGGAAACCGCGTCGGGCGCCGTGGACGGCTGGGCGGGAGCGGCCCAGGTGTCTCGCCTTACCCCGTACGGATGACTGCCTCCCCCGCCGAGGATCCGGAGCGCGTCGCAGGCGGCTCGTTCGAGCTGTGGGTGCTTTAGTCCCTTCCATGCACGCGAAGACGTCGGAATCGCAGCTGCCGGACCACATCGCGCCGCGCCGAGTGGTGATCATCGGTGGGGGCTTCGCGGGGCTGTTCGCCGCCCGGGCGCTGCGGCGGTCACCGGTGGAGGTGACGCTCGTCGACCGCCGGGCCCACCACCTGTTCCAGCCGCTGCTTTACCAGTGCGCCTCGGGCATCCTGTCGGAGGGTCAGATCGCCCAGCCGCTGCGCGCCGTCCTGCGCAGGCACGACAACGTGCGCTGCCTGCTCGCCGACGCCACCGATGTGGACGCCGACCGCCGGTTGGTCCTGGTCACGGAGCCGGACGGTGGGACGCTGTCGCTGCCGTACGACGACCTCGTGGTCGCCGCCGGCGTGCGGCAGTCGTACTTCGGCCACCCGGAGTTCGCCGCCCACGCACCGGGCATGAAGACGCTCGAGGACGCCCTGCGGGTGCGCCGACGCATCTACCGCGCCTTCGAGATGGCGGAGGCCAGCACCGATCCGCGGGAGCAGCAGGAGTGGCTCACCTTCGCACTGGTCGGTGGCGGTCCCACCGGAGTGGAACTCGCCGGGCAGATCCGGGAGATCGCCGGGCACACCCTCGACCGGGAGTTCCGGACCATCGACTCGTCCCGGGCACGCGTCCTGCTCTTCGAGGGCGGCGACGCCGTGCTGGCGGCGTTCGGGACCACGCTCGCCCGTCGCGCGGCCCGGACGTTGCACGGTCTCGGGGTGGAGGTCCACCTCAAGGCCATGGTCACGGACGTGGACGACAAGGGCCTGACCGTGCGCGAGCAGGGCGGCACCGCTCGGTACGACGCCCGCACCGTCCTGTGGACCGCCGGAGTGGAGGCACCCCCGTTCGCCCACGCACTGGCCCGGGCGACGGGCGCCGAGCAGGACCACGCCGGCCGTCTCCTGGTGCAGCCCGACCTGACGCTCCCCGGATACCCGCAGATCCGCGTGGTGGGCGACCTGATGAGCCTCGACCGGTTGCCCGGCATGGCCGAGGTCGCCATGCAGTCCGGCGCCTACGCGGGACGCGTGATCAGGCACGGCACCGAACGACGGGCCAAGAAGGCCGGCCCGTTCCGCTACCGCGACCTCGGTAGCGCCGCATACATCGCGCGAGGACGAGCGGTCGTCAGAGCGGGCCCGGTCAGAGCCTCGGGCGTGACGGGTTGGCTGATCTGGCTCCTGATCCACATCGCGTTCCTCACCGGCTTCCGCAGCCGGCTGGGCGCCCTCGCCAGTTGGTTCCTGGTCTTCGCCACCGGTGCGCGGCGCGAGCGCGCGTTCACCGGAGGCGAGAACGGCGCCACCGCCGTCGGCCCGTCGCCGGCGGTGACCGGGCCGACCGCGACCACCCGACCGTCGACCGAACGCATCGACCAGCCGCAGAGGTGATCCGTGCACAGCGCCCTCAACCTCCTGGCCCAGACTCCGCCCCAGACGCTGCCGGCCCGGCAACTCATGGCGTACACGCTGGCATCGCACATCCTCCTCGTGCCCATGGGCGTCGCCCTGCCGTTCATCACGCTGCTGGCGCACTACCGCGGCCTGCGCCGCGACGACGCGGTCGCCCTGCAACTCGCCCGGCGCTGGTCCGCCGTCATGGCGGTCCAGTTCGCCATCGGCATCGTGACCGGGACGGTCCTCACCTTCGAGTTCGGACTGCTGTGGCCGGGCATGATGGGCCGTTGGGGAGACGTCTTCGGTCTCGGATTCGGCGTGGAGGCCTGGGCGTTCTTCCTCGAAGCCGTCCTGATCGCGATCTACCTCTACGGCTGGCGCAGACTCGACCCGAAGGTGCACTTCTGGCTGGCCGTGCCGCTGCCCTTCGCGGCCCTGATGGGCGCCTTCGGCATCATCGCGGCGAATTCCTGGATGAACACCCCGCAGGGCTTCACCCTGGACGCCCAGGGCAAGCCCGTGCACGTCACCGTGCAGCAGGCCGTCTTCACCCCCATGTTCGGACCGGAGTACTGGCACTTCGTCGTGGCCATGTTCCTGACGGCCGGCTACGTGGTCGCCGGGGTCTACGCGGTCGGCTGGCTGCGCGGCCGACGCGACCGCTACCACCGGCTCGGGTTCACGATCCCGTTCACGGTGGCCGCGATCCTCTCGCCCGTCCAGCTCGTCGTCGGTGACGCGATCGCACGCGCCGTCTTCCACCGGCAGCCCACCAAGTTCGCGGCGATGGAGATCGTCTGGAACACCAACACCCATGTGCCGGAGTACATCTTCGGCCGACTGAACGCCGGCGGGACCATCTCGGGCGGCCTGAGGATCCCCCAACTCGACTCCGTGCTGGCCGGCTTCAAGCCCAGCACGCAGGTCACCGGGCTGACGGCGACGCCCGAGGCGGACCGGCCGACACCGACCGAGGCCACGCTGATCCACTGGACGTTCGACATCATGGTCCTCCTCGGCACCGCGCTGCTCCTGCTCGCCCTGTGGTACGCCGTGGTCTGGCTGCGCAAGCGCGACCTGCCGCAGTCGCGGTGGTTCTTCCGCTGCGCCGGCGTGGCGGGGGCGGCCAGCCTGATCTGCGTGGAGTGCGGCTGGATCACCACCGAGGTCGGCCGACAGCCGTGGATCGTCTACCAGAACATGAGGGTGGCCCAAGCCGTCACCTCGACGCGCGCCGACTCGGTGTGGACCATGCTCGGCGTCATCCTCGCCCTCTACGTGGTCCTCTTCGCGGCCTTCATCACCGTGCTCCGCAAGATGCACCACCGCTGGCGGATCGCCGACGAGGGCCTGGCGCGGAACCGACCGGTGCACCCGCCGGAGATCGTCACCCCCTACGGTCCGCGGGAAGAGGCCGGCATGGCCACCGGGCCGTCCCGTCCGGCGGCGCAGGACGGTGACCCCCATGGCTGAGGCCGTCGCGTGGATCATGCTCGTCGTCCTCGCCGCGTACGCCTGTGCGGGCGGCACCGACTACGGCGCGGGGTTCTGGGACCTGTGCGCCGGGGGAGCCGAACGGGGCGAGCGGCCCCGCCGGCTGATCGACCACGCCATGGAACCCGTGTGGGAGGCCAACAACGTCTGGCTCATCTTCCTCATGATCATCATGTGGACGGGCTTCCCTCCGTTCTTCGCCGCCGTCTTCAGCGCCATGTGGCTGCCCCTCGCCCTGGCCGTGCTCGGGCTCGTGCTGCGCGGCGGGGGCTTCGCGCTGCGCAAGCCGACCCGGCGGCTGGCGCAGCGCCGGGTCTACGGTGCCGCCTTCGCCGTCTCCTCGCTGCTGACACCCTTCTTCCTCGGTGCCGTGATCGGCGGCATCGCCTCCGGGCGGGTCGCCCCAGGGGTCACTGCCTCGGCCGACGCCTGGTCGAACCCCACCTCGATCATCACCGGCCTGATGACGATCGGCGCCACGGCCTACCTGGGGGCGGTGTTCCTGACGGCCGACGCGCACCGGTACCAGGCGCCGGACCTCGTCGACTACTTCCGACTCCGCGCGTGGTGCAGCCTGGCCGCCCTCGTGGTGCTGGCCCTCATCGGTCTGCCCATCACGCACCACGACGCCAGGTTCCTGTGGAGCCGGATCACCACCGGCGCCCCCCTCGGGCTGGTCATCGCGGGCGCGGTCGTCGCACTCGTCACCGCGCTGCTGCTCGCGCGCAGGGCGCTCAGGTGGTGCCGCTACACGGCGGTTGCCAGCGTGGTCCTGGTGATCGCCGCCTGGGGCGTGGCGCAGCGCCCCTACCTGCTGCCCACTTCACTGACCGTCAGCCAGGCCGCCGGGGCGCACCACACGCTGGTCTGGCTGGTGATCGTCACCGGCATCGCCGTCGTTCTGGTGGGTCCGAGCCTCGCAGTGCTCTACTGGCTGGACACCCGGGGCAAGCTGGAAGCGCTCGCCGACTCCGACACGGAGCAGGAGGTCCCCCCGGCCGAGCCCGCGTGAAGCGCGCTGACGGGCTGCCGGCCGCGCCCGGTCGGCACGGGACCTCAGGAGGAGGGGACGCGCAGGAAGGCGACGGTGGTCTTGTCCTTGTCGAACGTGCACGTTCGAGGCGAAGCCTTTCCCGGGCCCGGGTCCGTCGTCCAGTCGATGTCACAGATCTGGGCCCTCACGTCCACGAACTGGTACTGGCTGGTGGATACCGGCTCCTCCATCGTCACATTGACCTGCCCTGCCGAGTCAGGCTCCAACTCGCTGCTGACCACGACATCGCAGGGATTCTTGGACGTGGCGTTGCAGATCCCTTTCGAGAGGCAGTCATCGAGACGCCAGGAACCGCTGCACGCTTTGACGAGATCCATGCTGCGCGGCACGGCCTGCACAATGAGGCCGATCTTGTCGCCGGCCGCCAGCTTCGAGCCGGTGATGGTGAGTGAGAGATCCTCGGTGCCGCCGCCGGATTTCA
The DNA here is from genome assembly GCF_020907985.1 of Kitasatospora humi. Lineage (GTDB taxonomy): Bacteria > Actinomycetota > Actinomycetes > Streptomycetales > Streptomycetaceae > Kitasatospora > Kitasatospora humi. The sequence goes on from NZ_JAJJPA010000002.1 coordinate 32,154, forward strand.
TGGTGGCCGAGATTCCGGGATAAGCCGCGGACGCTTGACTCCTGACTTCGAGGCGGGCAGCGGCAAACATCGCAACAGTCGTCAGGATCAGTGCGCAGACCAGGAGCACCGAGGTGATTCCGGCTTTGACTCCGGGACGTGCACCGGGAGGTTTTTGACGCTTCATCCGTGCAGTCATCCATGCGAACGCACGCTGCCAGCCGCACCAATAAAAGCCGAGCGCCAGCATGAGCACGAAAAGCACGGTGGCCGAGAGCGACGCCCAGCGGCACGTGTCGGACGTGGTCTGCAACGGGATGTTGATGACGCAGATCACCAGTGGGGTCAGGCCGATGCACGCGGCGAAGATGGCGGGGAGGAAGTACGGTGGCATGGTCCTGCGGTTCGGCAGGAAGATGGACACCACCGCAGTGGTGAGGGCGAGCAGCATCAGGCCGCCCACCAGGGTGGCTTCCAGCGGATCGTTCCGGAGAATGGCGGTGATCTCCGAGTTCTGAAAGCCGAGGAAGTTCAACGCCGCGACGAAACCGGCCAGGAGGAAGCCCAGGATGTTCTTGACCTTGTCCACCAGGCTGGCTTCGGGGTCCGGCGGAGCTTCGGGGTCGGTCGTCGCCATGCAGGAACCTGCTCTCTTGCCCGGGCACCGGGTGGAACGTGGTGTGTCTAGCGCAAGTCCTTCCCGCCGCAGTCGCGCCGCAGCCGAAGATCACTCGATCAGACGAAAAGAGGATCATTGCCCTTTTCGGCCGTCAATGCGGGAGAAAGCGGAAGGGCGGGCCCGGGGGAGCGCGGGCGTCAGCGGGGCTGCGACCGGCTCCGGGGCGGTGGCTTGACGGGGAGCTGTTCCAGCCGCGCGTCGGTGTGGCGCCCGGAGGCGTTCGGCGGGTCGGTGAGCACCGGGACGGCTACTTTGGCCAGAGGGGGTGTCGGCGCAGTTCATCGGGCCACTCGCGGTGGAGGCGCGGCTGCACGTGACCTCGTCCTCCTGTCGGCAGCTCGGTGGCGGGAGGAGGAGTGATGTCAGTCGCGGAACTGGACGAGGCGAAGCAGGAGGCGTTCGCGAGTCGCATGGTCCAGGTGCTGAACGACTCCTGCCTGGGGTTGATGGCGGGTCTGGGGACGAGAGCGGCCTGTTCGACGTGATGGCGGGCATGCAGCCGGCCGGCAGCGGGGAGATCGCCCGGGCCGCCGGGCTGAACGAACGCTACGTCCGGGAATGGCTGGGAGCCATGGTGACGGGCGGCGTCGTCGACTATGACCCCGAACGGAAGACGTACGCGCTGCCCCCGGAGCACGCGGCCTCGCTCACTCGGGCGGCCGGACCCGACAACCTGGCGCGGATCGCGCAGGACCTCGGCATGTTGGCGGAGGTCGAGCAGCAGGTGCTGCAGGCCTTCCGGACCGGGGGTGGGGTGCCGTACTCCGCCTACCCGCGCTTCCAGGCCATCCAGGCGGAGGAGTCCGGGGAGGTCTTCGACCTCGCCCTGGTGGCGGGGATCGTACCGCTGGTGCCCGGTCTGCCGGCGAGGTTGCAGGAGGGCATCGACGTGCTGGACGTCGGGACCGGGCAGGGACATGCGGTGAACGTCCTGGCCAAGGCGTTCCCGGCGAGCCGCTGCCACGGAATCGACATGTCCGAGGAGGGCATCGCGGCGGCACGGGCCGAGGCCACGCAGTGGGGCCTGGAGAACGCCGAGTTCCAGGTCGGTGACGGCGCCGAGCTGACCGGCTCGTACGATCTGATCACCGCCTTCGATGTCATCCACGACCTGGCCCGGCCGGCCCGCACGCTTGCCGCCGTCTCTCGGGCGCTACGGAAGGACGGCGTGTTCCTGATGGGCGACATCGCGGCCTCCAGCCGCCTCGAGGAGAACATCGGCCACCCCCTGTGCCCGGCGCTCTACGCCTTCTCGGTGTTCTACTGCATGAGCGTCTCGCTCGGCGAGGGCGGCGAGGGCCTGGGCACGGTGTGGGGGGAGGAGAAGGCCCGGGAGATGCTCGCCGAGGCGGGCTTCGGCCACGTCGACACCCAGCGGGTGGAGGGCGACATCCTGAACGTCTACTACGTGGCCCGCCACTGAGCGGGCTCGACCACGACCGGTGAAGGCCCCGCTCGCCGGTGCGCTCCCACCGGCCGTGCGCGGCTCAACGCTACGGCTCGCAGGCCCGACTCCCCGGCCGACGAAGCCGAAACGGGTGCTCAGCGAGTCGTTGCTGCACCCGCCTCCCCGGTGGCGCGGGTCCGGACTTGTCCGGCGATGCGGGCCGTGGCGAGGCCGGCAAGGATCCGGTCCACGCTCTGGTCGGGGGTCTGACGCGACGTGTCCAGCCAGAGCCCGCGGCGCGGGGTGTTGCGGCGCAGGGCTTCGTCGAGGGCGTCGACTGTCCAGGGGCCGCCGTAACCGTTCTTGTGGCGGCCTGCTTCTCGTTGCGCGACCTCTTCGGCCGAAGGAGCGAGGACGACCAGGTACAACGGCCTGGTCGTCACCGAGTCGAGGTAGGCGTCCAGGTGCTCACCCAGCACGACGTCCTGGACGACTACGGTCCAGCCCGCCCGCGCGTACAGGTCCGCGACCACGGCGGAAGCTTGGTGACGCAGACGCAACTGCGCCGTCGCCTCGGCAGTCGGCCGTGGAGTGAAGTCTTCGCTACCGGACACGATCATTCGCCGGAAGCTGTCGCCCCGCAAGTGCATCGAACGGGGGAGCCGCTCGGCCAGCAGTTGCGCAACCGTCGACTTCCCGGACGCCATGACGCCCGTGACCAGTACCACCGCGGAACCCAGATCCTGCACGGTCGCCCCCTGTCCCGGTCCCAGTGACTCAGCATCGTCGTGGAGACTCCCTGGTGGGACGGGTTCCCTCCGACGAGGTCGTCCGCCGGACCGGGGCTCCGCGTTGGTCACCCATGGTGCCATGCTCGATGTACCGCGCCACGTCGGCAGTTCCTCGCCGTCTGCCTGCCGTCCACCGCGCACCGCCGACCGGTACCCGCGCTGCTTCAACGCTCGCCTCCCCTCGGTGGGTTGCCCGGTGGCAGGCCGGGTAGCCGCCTCGGCGATCGGTCTTCGAACACGCGAACCCAGGGAGGCAGTCGTGGAGGAGATTCCCCAGGGCGGCGCCGGAGGCGCTCCGCTCCATGACACCGACGAGAAGCACCTGCTCCACCCGCCCGGGCACGACCGCCAGGAGCGGGGCACGGACACCGGCCGGACGGACGCGGACGAGCAGGGCAACGCCACAACGGCCGAGCCGAGCCGGGCCCGCCGTCTCGATCCCGACGAGGTGGCGCCGGAGGAGGACGGGCCGGTGACGGAGAGCTGACCTGCTGTGCCGCCGGCCGATCGGCGGCAGTCATCACCGCCCCCTCATCGGCGGGTCCGCCTGTCCCCTCGGTCGTGGCTGGGTTCGGCGCGGCCGCCGGAGTGCGTGTCGACTCCGCGGTCGCGGGGCACACGCCCGGGACCGGATGATGCCCGGGGCGACTGCCACAGCCAGTGGGGTGCCGACGATGAAGGTCATCGACGACCTGGACGACCTCACCGAACTGGCCACCGGTCCGGTGGAGGTCTTCGTCCGCTTCTCGCAGGGACCGGACCACGACGGTGAGACGAGCCGCGACTATGAGGCCGACGTCGAACTGCCGGGGCTGTCGGTCGCTTCGGTGCGCCCGGAACCGTGGTGGAACCGACCGCCCGAGGAGTGGGTCGCGCGTCGGATCTGCCAGTACGCCGACCGGGCCGAACGCGACGAGCGCCGGCGGGCCTGGCTGCTCACCGGCAGGGTGGTGGGCCGAGGGCCGGACTACGAGCCGTTGATCGCCCAACCGTGTCCGCTGGCCTGGCTCGGCCCCGCACTGCTGGCCCAGGCCCGCCGCTGCTACGAGGAACGGCTCCGGCCGGGCCGCGACGGCACACCGGCCGACGGCGGCGGGCAGTGACCAGGGACGGCTGCCCGCTGCTCGACGCCGTACCGGCCTCCTGCGGCGTCAGGCCTCGGTGACGGGCCCCGGCCGCGTCAGGACACCGCACCCCCGTCCACCGGCCGGGTCTCCTCGGTGCGTTCGGGGAGCAGCAGGACGGCGCCCACGAGGAAGCACAGCGCACCGATCAGGGTCTGGGTGTTCGCCCGGTCGAGGTCGCGCACCTGGCCGGTGACCGGGTCGACGTAGCCGGCCACCGCCGAGACGCCGAACGCGATGGACCCGACCAGGTTGGCCAGGGTGATCCACCACGCCCAGGACCGGGGACGCCAGGCGGCCCAGCCGTGGCAGGCCTCGTACCAGGCCAGTGCGCTGGCCACCAGGAAGCAGGCGGAGCCGATCGCGTCGGGCCGCCACACGTGCTGGTGCGCGGCCGACGCGGAGAGGTTGTCGGCCGTGGCGACCCCGGTGCTCACGTTGAAGTAGAGGGTGCCGACGAACTGGACCGCGGTGGACCACCAGTCGATCCGGCCGGGCTGGAAGACGAGGAAGCGCCGGTGGCGCGGGTTCTGCGCGGGGGAGGCGGCGTCGACCGTCTCGCGGTAGCAGAGGAAGGAGGCCGAGGTGAAGAACAGGGAGCCGGTGAAGTAGGTGATGGTGTCGCCCCGGGCTCCGACGGCGTCCGCGTAGCCCGGTACCGACCCGAGGGCGAACAGCAGCGATCCGACGGCGAACAGGACCGCGATCCACCACCCCCGGGAGGTGGGCGCCCACCAGGTCGATCCGGTGGCCGGTTGCTGGTGCTTGCGGTGGTGGCGCGACTCCAGGCGGACGACCATGCCGTCGGCACGCAGGTGGTCGACGAACGTCGCCGGGGCCCTGCGGCGCGGGCGGTGGCCGGTGGGGCTCCCTCCGGCCGTCCCACCGGCCCGGCTCATCGTCCCTCCCCGGACCGGCGCGGGGCGTTGCGCCGTTGGCCGTGCCGGACCGCCTCCACGATGACCCTGACCCCGAGGCCGAGGATGCCGAGGTCGGTGATCATCTGCACCGTGACCACCAGTCGTGCGGCGTCGGACTTCGCGGTGATGTCGCCGAAGCCGACCGTGGAGAACACGGTGACGGTGAAGTAGAGGCTGTCGGTGTGCGACAGGTGCCCGCCGAAGTTGTCGGGGGACAGCCCGGCCAGCGCCACGTAGCTACCGGCGAACAGCAGCAGGAAGAACGGAACGCTGGTGGCCAGTGCCTCGACCGCGGAGACGACCGGTAACGGGGACCGGACGATCCGGCGCACCTGGAAGACGACCAGGACGACGAACGCCGCGAGCCCCGTGACCAGCATCGTGACGGTGGACGCAAGGGAGGAGCGGTCCAGCGGCAGCGCGTAGTACAGGGCTCCCAGCGCGGCGACCGACCCCACCACCCGCAGCACCATCCGGGTGACCATGCTGCGCGAGAGCCGGCTCCTGGGTCGGAGGCCGTAGTCCGATCTGGTGCTGCCGGTCATGACGCCGGCCCCCTGCCCGCGGCGGTCGGCCGCGACTGCCCCGGCCGCCGGGGCCTTGGTGCGCCCGGGGCTCCGTCGGGCGTCTTCATGCTTCCTCCCCCGGGAACGTCCACCTGGAGATCGGGCACCTGCGCGAGCAGCGGCACGGTTCCCGGCGCCCGGCGATCGCGCGGCGGGGCGGGAGCACCGCCGACCTTCTCCATCCTCCCCCGTGGCGGCCCTGCTCGCGAGCGTCGGACGGCCGTGTCACCCGGCTGGGCCGCCGAGGAAACATGTGGCGGGTCATGGGTTGCCGGGCGGTTGACCGTGGCTGACGCCCTGCCTAGCGTGCTGGACACCCGGGGCCGGCGGAGGACCGCCGGCGACTCGTCGGGTGCGGGGGCGGGCGCCCGCCTCGATCGCCCCAAGCACGGCGTGTCCAGCTCTCAGCGGCGACAGACGAGGAGACATGGCTCCGATCCGATCACCCTTCAGGCGCACCACGTGCTTTCTCCTGCCCCTCATCCTGGGTCTCACGGCCTGGCTCGGCACCGTGCCCACGGCGGCGAGTGCTGCCGTCTCGACCGCGATCACCATCGACGGCACCCAGCCCGGGAGGGTGTTCGACGGGGTGGGCGCGATCTCCGGCGGCGGCGGCAATTCCCGCCTGCTGATCGACTACCCCGAGCCGCAGCGCAGCCAGTTGCTCGACTACCTGTTCAAGCCCGGTTACGGTGCCTCGCTCCAGATCCTCAAGATCGAGATCGGCGGCGACACCAACACGACCGACGGCGCCGAACCGAGCATCGAGCACACGAGAGGCGCCGTGGACTGCGACCAGGGTTACGAGTGGTGGCTCGCGCAGCAGGCCAAGGCCCGCAACCCCGACATCAAGCTCTACGCGCTGGCTTGGGGTGCTCCCGGCTGGGTCGGCGTCGACGACCCCGGCAACCCCACTCCCGGAAGCCCGTACTTCTGGTCCGCTGACATGCAGAACTACCTGGTGTCCTGGCTGGGTTGCGCGGCGCAGCACGACCTGAGCGTCGACTACCTGGGCGGCTGGAACGAGCGGGGCTACAGCAAGAGCTGGTACGAGAGCCTGAGGACGACGCTGAACGCCAACGGCTACCACCCGAAGATCGTTGCTGACGACGGCTTCGGTTGGGGCGTCGCCAACGACGTGGCCACCGATCCGGCCTTCGCCGCGGCGGTCGACGTCGTCGGCACCCACTACCCGTGCGGCTACCTCGAGAACGGCTCGAAGTGCAAACAGCACGGCCACGGCGCAGGGGCTCGGCAAGCAGCTGTGGGCCAGTGAGAACGGGTCGCAGGACGCCGCCGACGGTGCGGCGGCGGTGGCCCGGGCCGTCAACCGCGGCTACCTCGACGGCAGGATGACGTCGTTCATCAACTGGCCGGTCATCGGCGCGCTCTACCCGGAGCTCGACTTCAGCGGCGACGGCATGGGGATCGCCCAGCAGCCGTGGTCGGGGAACTTCAACATCGGCAAGACGACCTGGGTCACCGCGCAGACCACCCAGTTCACCCAACCGGGTTGGCACTACATCGATTCGGCCGGCGGATACCTGGGAGGCAGCAGGAGCAACGGAAGCTACGTGACACTGAAGTCGACGAACGACACCGACTACAGCACGGTCATCGAGACCATGGACGCCGCCGCGCCGCAGACCGCGACGTTCACCGTCCGCGGGGGGCTGTCCACCGGGACCGTCCACGTCTGGGCGACCGATGTGAACTCACCGCACGGTTCGGACTACCTCAAGCGGCTGCCCGACATCACGCCGGACAGCGGGTCGTTCACCGTCACGCTCGATCCCGGCCACGTCTACACGCTGACGACGACCACCGGCCAGGGCAGGGGCACCGCAGCCTCCCCGACGGCCACCGGGTTGGCACTGCCGTACTCCGACACGTTCGAGACCACGCCCGCCGGCACCTCACCCAAGTACTTCTCCGACATGAACGGCGCGTTCGCCGCCCAGCCGTGTGCGGACGGCCGCGCCGGCACCTGCCTGCAGCAGATGGCCCCGACCGCGCCGCTCAACTGGACGCACGAGGACTACCACGCCCCCTACACGATGGCCGGCGACAGCTCCTGGGCGAACTACACGGTGTCCGCCGACGTCGACCTGCGGCAGTCGGGAACCGCCGAACTGCTGGGCCGGGTAGGCGGGCAGGCGAAGAACAACGAAGGCCTGGACGCCTACCACCTACAGGTCTCCGACACCGGCGCCTGGTCGATCGTCAAGAGCGGAATGACCTACGTCGGCGGCAACAGCTGGAACTGGTCATGGATCACGCTGGCATCCGGGACCGTTGCGGCGCTCGGCACGAACACCTGGCACAGCATCGCGCTGACGATGCAGGGCTCGACGCTCACCGCGGCCATCGACGACACCGAAGTGGGCACGGCCGGCGACAGCTCGTACGCCAACGGCCGGGCAGGGTTGGGGATCACCGGCTACCAGACCGACCAGTTCGACGACTTCTCGGTCGCCCCCGGAGCCGACAGCGGTCCGCACGTGGGCCCGGTCGCCTCCGGGCTCGCCGGCAAGTGCCTCGACGACAACGCCGACACGGCGGCCGGCGGCACCATCGCCCAGATCTGGGACTGCGACGGCGGCGCCGCGCAGGCCTGGACCTACGGCAACGGCACCGTGATGATCAACGACAAGTGCCTCAACGTCACCGGCGGCGCGACCGCCGACGGCACCTCGGTGGAACTGGAGAGCTGCAACGGCAGCAGCAGCCAGCAGTGGATCCCGCAGGCGGACGGCAGCCTCAAGGGCGGGCAGTCCGGCCGCTGCCTGGACGACCCGGCGTTCCGCACCGCGAACGGGACCGAACTTGAGGTCTGGGACTGCAACGGCGGCGCCAACCAGAGGTGGACCCTGCCCTGACCGGAGACGCCGGGCAGCGGCGTCCGCCACCGTGCGGAGGGAGGGGTCCGGTGGCGGCCCTTCCCTCCGCGGTCAGGCGTCACCGCGTCACGGGGGGACACGAAGTACCGCTGGCCGAGCAGTCCTTCCGGCTGGTGGCCGCGCAATTCAGCCAAAGTTCAAGGACACCAAGGCTCTTGACCGTCTCATGACAGTCAGAGATCCTGTACTGCCACCCCTCGCAGCCCCACGGCTTGGGCTGGCGCATGAGCATCCTGATCGTCCCCCACACTGGAGCCAGCATGCGCAAGTTCCTGATACGTGCCGCCACCCTCGCGGCAGCAGCCACCACCCTCGCCGCCCCCGTCGCGCCGACCACCGCGGCGGCCGCACAGGGACTGTCCTTCCGCCCCCTGAGCTACAACATCAACGGCTACAACTGGGGCGGCTACGCCGCCACGGGCAGCGGCTTCACCTCGGTCTCGGCGAGCTGGACCGAGCCGCACGCGACCTGCAACTCCACCAACGACCTGTACGCCCCCTGGGTCGGCATCGACGGGTACGGCACGTCCACCGTGGAGCAGACCGGGGTGGCCACCGACTGCTCCAGCGGCAGCCCCGTGGACCAGGCCTGGTACGAGATGTACCCCGCTAGCCCGGTCTACCTGAGCACCGGTTCCTACCCGGTGTCCGCCGGCGACGTCATCAACGCCTCGGTGACCTACGCCGGAAGCAGCAAGTACACCCTGAAGCTGACCGACTCCTCGCGCGGCTGGACCTACACCACGACCAAGTCCCTGTCCTCCGGGCAGCGGGCCAGCGCCGAGGTCATCATCGAGTCGCCCACCGGTGCCTACCCCAACTTCGGCACCCTGAACTTCAGCTCCGCCACCGTCAACGGCAAGTCCCTCGGCTCCTTCAACCCGGTCGCCCTCGACCCCTCGAACGGCGCCTACGAGGCCCGCACCAGCGCGCTCGGCTCCGGCGGCACCAGCTTCAGCGAAACGTATCTGCAGGAGTAGTCGCACCTGCGCTGGGGCGCGCACCCGCCCCAGCGCACCGAACGGCCCCGAAGCCTGCGGGCCGGCTCCGGACGCGGCTGACGGCAGGGCAAGTCCCGAGCAAGCAAGCTCAGTTGACCTGTCGCTCGGTGGAACTCCAGAAGCGCTCCCGCAGTTCGCGCCGGAGCACCTTGCCGCTGGGGTTGCGCGGTACCCGGTCGACGAAGTCGTAGCCGGTGGGGATCTTGAAGTCGGCGAGGCGGCTGCGCAGGAACGCCATCAGCTCCCTGGGCCGCACCGAGGCCTGCTCCCGCACCACGACGAAGGCGTGCAGCGCCTCGCCCCAGCGCTCGTGCGGCTTGCCGATCACCGCCGAGTCGAGCACCGCCGGGTGGTCGGCGAGCGCGTTCTCGATCTCGGCGGGGTAGACGTTCTCGCCGGCCACGATGACCACGTCCTTGATCCGGTCGCGCAGGTGGACGAAGCCGTCGGCGTCCAGGTAGCCGGCGTCACCGGTGTGCACCCAGCCGTCGACCAGGGTCTCGGCGGTGGCCTCGGGCAATCCCCAGTACCCGAGCATCCGGCCGGGCGTGCGCAGGCAGATCTCGCCGCTCGCACCGGTCGGCAGCTCCCGGCCCGACCGGTCGACCACCTTGACCGCGAACCCGGGGTACGGCCGCCCGGCCGCCAGCAAGCGCGGGCTGCCCGACACGTGCTCCTGCGGCGGCAGGCAGACGGCCGTGTTGCCGGTCTCGGTCAGTCCGTAGATCTGGGTCAGCTCGCAGCCGATCCCGTCCAGGCAGAGCTCCAGCAGATCGGTCGCGATCGGGGAGCCGCCATAGACGATCTTGCGCAGCCCCGCGAAGTCGGCGCGGGAGACCCCGGGTTCGGCGAGCACCATGCGGATCATCGCAGGCACCATGCAGGTGGTGGTCACGCCATGGGCCCGGATGGCGGCCAGCGCGTCACCGGCCACGAACATCCGCAGCGCGACGTTGGTGATGCCGGCGCTGAACCCCTGGACCGCCCACCAGAGGCCGCCGACGTGGAAGCCCGGCACGGCGATCAGGCTGACATCGCCGTCCCGCCAGTCGACCCAGTCCAGGTCCGCGCCCGCCAGGGCGTCACGGACCGCGAAGAAGCTGCGATGCGCCAGCACCACGCCCTTGGGCAGGCCGGTGGTGCCGCTGGTGTAGAGCTGCACCACCTCGTCGTCCGGTCCGGCATGCCAGTCCGGATCGGCGTCGGACTCGTCGCCGAGCCAGCTCAGGAACCCGCTGCCGGGACCGGCCGGGCCGTCCAACTCCACCATCGCGCACGGTTGTTCCAGATCCCCGGTGGCCTGCCGGGCGATCGGCCGGAAGTCGTCCTCGACGAACAGCAGCACGGCTGCGGAGTCCCGGAGGATGTGGCCGATCTCGTGCGCCGTCAGCCGCCAGTTGACCGGGACCAGCACCGCGCCGCTCTTGGCGCAGGCGAACAGCAGGTCGTAATAGTGCTCCGACTCCCGCCCGAGGTACGCCACCCGGTCGCCCGGCCGCACCCGGGCGGTGAGCAGGGCCCGCGCCGTCCGGGTGCTAGCCCGGTGCAGCTCGGCATAACTGACCGTCCGGCCCTCGACGATCAACGCGCACGCCTCGGGCCGGTGTTCGGCGTGGAACGCGGGAACCGCCGCCAGCGTGCCGAGTTCGGGGAAGTGCCGCATGCGCGCCTCTCAGTCCTGTCCGGCCTCGGCCGCGCCGCCCGGCTCCCAGCACGCGGCGAGGTACTCGGCGACGCCGCGCACCGACGGCGACTCGAAGAGCAGCTTGGCCGGCAACGGGCGCCGCACCAGCGCCTCCAGGGCGTTCTTCAACTCCATGGCCACCAGCGAGTCCAGGCCCAGCTCGAAGAAGCCGCGTTCCGCCTCGACCTCCTCCAGGTGCTCGAACTGCAGCAGCCGCGCCACCTCGGCCCGTACCAACTCGGTGAGCACCGGCAGCCGTTCGTCGGCCGACAGGGCCTGCAGAGCGCCGAGGTCGGTGCGCCGGACGGGTGCCGGGGCGGCCGTCGACACCGCCTGGTAGAGGCCCTCCCGCCCTGGGCGGCCGGCGGCCAGCACGTCCCAGTCGCACCGCGCGACGATGGCGGTCGGCTCCGCGCCACCGAGCAGCGTCAGCAGCGCGGCACCACCCTCGGCGGGGGTGAGCGGACCGACGCCGCCGCGCTCCAGGGCGACCAGCCGGTCCGCGCTCAGCGCGGCCGCCATGCCGACCTCGGCCCACGGGCCCCAGTTCACCGCGAGACCCGGTCGCCCGGAGTCGACCCGTCGGACCATGAGCTCGTCCAGGAAGGCGTTGCCCGCCGCGTAGTTGGCCTGCCCGACGGGTCCGATCACCGCGGAGAGCGAGGAGAAGCCCACGAAGTACCGCAGCTCGGGGAAGGCCGCCAGGGCCTGGTCCAGCAGCAGCGTGCCGTACACCTTGGACTCGAACACCGAGTCGAGGTGCTCCCAGGACATCCCGGTGATCGGCACATCGGCGAGGGCACCGGCCGCGTGGACCACCCCGCCGAGCGGCTGCCCGCTCTCCCGCACCGCCGCCGTGATCCGCTCCACCCCGTCGGCGGTGCCGACATCGGCCTGAACGGTCGTCACGGTCACGCCGAGGGCGCGCAGCCCGTCCAGCGCCGCCTGCGCCTCGCCGACCGGCTCGCGGCGCCCGACCAGCAGCAGCTGCCGGGCCCCGGCCTCGGCCAGCTTGCGGGCCGTCACCAGACCCAGGCCGCCCAGGCCGCCGGTGATGACGTGCAGCTGCTCGGCGTCCAGTGCGAACGGTGTGCCACGGGTCTGCGGGGCGGCCTGGGTGGCCTGGGCGGCCTGGGCGGTCGGCAGCGGCAGGATGCGGCGCACCTGGCGCCGGCCCGCGCGGTAGGCGATCTGCGACTCGTCGGCCTGTGGTGCCGCCCACTCATCGACCAGCACCCGGTGGTCCTCGCCGTCGGGATCGAGGTCCAGCAGGGTGACGCCGAAGGCCGGGTACTCGGTGCGCAGACTGGTGCCGAAGCCCCACAGGGTGGCCGCGGCCGGCACCGCGCTGCCCGGTGCGCCCGAGCGGGCGCCGCTGGTCACCAGCCAGAACCGGTCGGCCGGGCTGACCCCGTCGGCTGCCAGCCGCTGCACCAGGTCGAGCAGCTCGCGGTAGTTCCGCTCGCACTGCGCCCGCGGCTCGGTCGGGTCGGACGGGTGCCAGAACCAGCACAGGTCGGCTCGGCGTTCACCCAGCAGACGTACCGCGTCCGCGGGGTCGGCCGCCCGGGTCAGCCGGGTACCCCGATCGGCGGCCTGCGCCACCAGGCAGTCCCAGTCACCGGGCACGGCACCGAGAAGGACCACCTCCCGGTGGCCGCCCGCCGAGCCGACCGGCAGCTCCTGGTCGACCCAGCACGCCCGGTGGAAGAGCCGATGCCCGCCGCCGGACCGGTCGTGCTCCACCCGCTTGGCGGTCAGGCCGTCCACCAGCAGCACCGGGCCGTACCGGTCGGCCAGCAGCAGGTCGGCGGTCACCGTGCCCCGCGCGGTGTCCACCTCGGTCATCCGGCTGACCGCGCGCAGCGCCGCACCGCGCGGCTCGCGCAGCAGCCGCAGTGCCCGCACGCTCAGCGGCAGGTAGGTGTGGCCGTCGTTGGTCGACTGGAGCGCGCTGTCCAGGATGCCCGGCGGCAGGTGGCCGGGGGTCGGTTGGATGTCGCCGCGGAGGTCGGCCACCGCGGTCAGGCCCGCGCGGCGCACCCGGGACAGCCGACGGAACTCGGGGCCGTACTCCAGACCCAGTTCGGTGAACACGGCATACAGCTCGTCGGTCCCGGCCTCCGTGCAGTCGGCCGAGTCCACCGTGGCCGCCACCGCCTCGAGTTCGCCGAGCAGTGCCGCGTCCTGCGGGGCGGCGGCGCGGAGTTCGGCCGAGGCGTGGCAGCGTTCGAAGCCGTCGGCGACACGGCTGACCACCTCGACCGTCAGCCGGCCGTCGGCGTGGCTGTGCAGCCGGGTCCGCACGTCGCAGGGGCCGTCGGCGCCGAGGAACAGCGGCTCGTGGATCACCAGGTCGGCGAGCTCGCGGTCGGTGCTGCCGAGCACGGCGTGCTGCACGGCGAGGAACTGCTCGATGAACCCGGCGGCGGGGAAGACCGGTTGGCCCAGCACCACGTGATCGCGCAGGTAAGCGGGCCGCGAACTGTCCAGCAGCGCCGCGAACTCGCGGGTTTCACCAGCGAGTTCGGTCGTCGGCGGGACCTCGCGGCCGAGCAGCGGATGGCCGGACCGGACCACACCGCCGCCGAAGGCCGTCTTCGACGTCGGAACCCAGTAGCGCCGCCGTTCGAAGGCGTAGCCCGGCAGGTCCACCAGCCGGGCCGGCCGACCGGCGTGGAAGCGGTGCCAGTCCACGTTCCGGCCCGCGGCGAACGCGCGGGCCGCGACGGCCCGCAGCACCTCACCCGGCCCGTGCGCGGGGCGCGGACCACCCAGCCAGCGGTGCCGGTCGCCCGGCAGGCAGCGCTTGGCCAGCGCCGTCATGGTCCCGCCGGGCCCGATCTCCAGGAACGCGTGCGCACCACGCCGGTCGATCGTCCGCACGCCGCCGGCGAAGTCGACCGGGGCGAGCAGCTGCCGCGCCCAGTAGTCGGGGGAGGCCAGCTCGACCGGGTCGGCGACCGCGCCCGTCACCGTCGAGACGATGGTGAAGAGCGGCTCCTGGAAAGACACTTCGGCGGCGGCCGCGCGGAACTGCGCAGCCGCCCCGGCCATCAGCGGCGAGTGGAAGGCGTGCGAGACACCGAGGTCACGGGTGGTGACCCCGGTGTCTCGCAATGCCCCGGCCACCTCGGCGACTTGCTCGGCCGCGCCTGAAACGACGCATTGGTCAGGCGAGTTGATGGCAGCGATCGAGACCTGCGGGGCGTCGGCCAGGAACTCGGTGACGGTTTCGACGGGTGCCATCACGGCGGTCATCGCGCCCGCCCGGTCGGCGGACTGCATGATCCGGGCCCGCGCCGCCACCAGGCGCACCGCGTCCGGCAGCGGGAGCGCCTCGGCGACGGCCAGCGCGGACAGCTCGCCCAGGCTGTGTCCGATCAGCACCGACGGTGTGACGCCCAGGTCCAGCCAGAGCCGGGCCAGCGCGTACTCGAAGGAGAAGAGCGCGGGTTGAGCCCGCAGGGTCTGGCGCAGCACCGCGCTGTCCGGCTGTTCGTCGCCCAGCAGCAGCTTCCTGACCGAGAAGCCGAGCTCCGCGGCGAACAGGGCGTCGCAGGTGTCCAGATGGCGGCGGAACTCCGGGAACGCCTGGTGGAGCGCGGCGCCGGTGCCCGCGTACGGCACGCCCTGGCCGGCGAAGAGGAACGCCGTCCGGCTGACCTTGCCCGGGCGGGCTCCGGCCTCCCGCCGCGCGCCCGCCTCCCGGGTCAGGACCCGCAGCAGCTCCGCACGGGAGCGGACCGGCGCGGCGATCCGCAGGTCGTGCGCCGTCCGGCCGACGTTGCCGGTGTAGCAGAAGTCCCGCACCGACAGCTCGGGATCGGCTTCGACCCGGCGGCGGTAGTCGTCGAGCAGTGCGCGCAGCGCACCCTCGGTCTTCGCGGAGACGGTCAGCACCCCGGTGTCCTGGTCCTCCTCCGTCACCGCCGGGACGTCGGTCGCCGGACCGCCGGTCGCCGCCGCGACGGCCGCCGGCGCCTGCTCCAGCACCACGGACGCGACCGTGCCGGCGAACCCGAAGGAGTTGACCACCGCGCGCCGCGGCTCGTCGGCCGGCCATGGCGTGCGCTGCCGGGGAACCGTCACCGGATAGTCCTGCCACGGAATGTGCGGCGACGGGTTGTCCAGGTTGAGGTGCGGGAAGAAGGCGCCCTCGCGCAGCTGAAGCAGGGTCTTCATGAGGCCGCCCATGCCGGCGGCGGCCTCCATGTGTCCGATGTTGGTCTTCACCGACGCCACGGTGATCGGGTCCTGGTGGCTGCGGCCCGACCCGAACACCGCGTTGATCGCGCCCATTTCGATCGGATCGCCCAGCGCGGTGCCGGTGCCGTGCGCCTCCACGTACCGCACCTTTGACGGGTCGAGCCCGGCGGCGCCCAGCGCGGCCGTCATCACCGCGGCCTGGGCGGTGCCGTTGGGCACGACCAGGCCACCGCTGGCGCCGTCCTGGCGGATCGCGCTGCCCCGCACCACCGCGAGCACCCGGTCGCCGTCGCGCTGCGCGTCGGTCAGGCGCTTGAGCACCACCATCCCGCAGCCCTCGCTGCGTGCGTAGCCGTCCGCCGCCGCGTCAAAGGTCTTGCAACGACCGTCCGGCGCCAACATGTTGGCGTTCGACAGGACGATGTGGCTGAACGGCTGGTGGATCGCGCTCACCCCGCCGGCCAAGGCGATCGAGCACTCCCCGCTGCGCAGGCCCTCGACCGCCAGGTGGAGCGCCACCAGTGAGGACGAGCAGGCCGTGTCCACGCTGATCGACGGGCCGGTCAGCCCCAGGAAGTAGGAGAGCCGCCCGGACACCGCGCTGTGGGCCGTGCCGGTGCCGATCGCCGCGTCCAACTCCTCCAGGGCCAGGCCGCCGAGCTCCAGCACGTAGTCCAGGCAGCTGACGCCGACGTACACCCCGCCGTCCCCGTGCCGCAGTGCGGCCGGGTCGATGTTGGCGTGCTCCAGCGCCGACCACGCGCACTCCAGCACCAGCCGCTGCTGCGGGTCGACGAACTGGGCCTCCTTCGGTGAGATGTTGAAGAACCGCGCGTCGAACTGCGCGAGGTCCTCGAGGAATCCGCCGCCGGCGGTGCGCACGCTGCCCCGGTCGGCCGGGTCGTCGGAGTGCAGCTCGGCGACGGCCCAGCGGTCGTCGGGGACCGGGCCGGTACCGCAGCCGCCGGCCGCCAGGAACGCGCCGAACCCGTCGAGGGTGTCGTTCCCGCCGGGGAAGCGCAGGCCCACGCCCACGATGGCGATCGGCTCGGACCGGCCCGGGAAGCTCGTCGACACCGGAAAACACATCCTTTCTGCAAGGCAGTCGAGTCAGGCTCGGGGCCCGAAGAGGTCGGGCAGCACCGTGCTGCCCAGATGCTCCGAGAACCGTTGGACGGTGGGGTGGTTGAAGAGCGCGGTGGTGCCGATGGGACGGCCGAGCCGCTGTTCCAGCCGGGTCAGCACCTCGGCGGCCAGCAGCGAGCTGAGGCCCAGCTCGAAGAATCCCTGGTCGAGCGGGAGTTCCTCGTCCTCGTCCATCAGCAGGGAAGTCCGGACCTCCGAGCAGACCAGCTCCAGCAGTGCCATCGGCCGGTCCGGACGCGGCAGGGCCAGCAACCTCCGTGCATCATCGGTCAGTTCGGTCACTGGGGCACCGCCGGGGGCGGGTCCAGGATGACGATCCGCACCTGTCCTTCGGCGGCGCCTCCGGTCGCGTCCCAGAATCGGCACTCGGTGGAGATGATCAGCATGCCCGGCTTGTCGTCAACGGGCGTGCGCTGCACGGCCTTGGTCAGTCGCAGTTCGCCGGAGAACGCCCGGGCGCTGATCGGGCGGCGAAACCGGCTGCTGAAGTCCGTGATCAGGATCTTCGGCAACTGCCGCTCCCAGTAGTCCTCCAGGGTCCACGACTCGAAGGGACCGGGGCTGCCGTCGGCCACCAGGGTCGCCACCGCCACATAGAACATCTGGTTGAAGCAGATGTTGAACTCCACCGCGTTGAAGTGGCCGGTGTCGTCGATGTAGCAGGACGCGTCGATGGCGAACTCGTAGCGCTGGACGAATGGTTCCGAGTGGAACAGGTCCCCGGAGCCGATCACCTCCGCCGTGCGCAGGTAGCGGCAGTCCGGCTTGTACGGCCGCAGGACCCGCTCCAGCAGCAGGGGAGGTGCGTCGACAGCGCGGGTCATCGCGGTCACCGGGCCGCGGCGGCCGGCAGGTCGGCCGGCCCGGGGTGGAACGGGTGGTCGTCGTGCACGGTGATCCGGTAGGAGGCCGCGGGCTCCGAGCTGTCGGCGTGGCGGGCCCGGTGGACGAGCGCACGGTTGTCCCAGATCAGCAGGTCGCCCTTGTGCAGGAACTGCAGGTGGATGTCCTCGCGGTCGAAGTCCTCGCTGAGCTGGCCGCTGTGCGCCAGCAGCTCGGTCAGCAGCTCGTCCTCGCGCCCCTCGATCTCGTAGCTGAACGCGGCGCTGAGGTAGAGGATCGGCTCACCGGTGACCGGGTGCTCGAAGACCGTGGGGTGCTCCACCGGCGGAGTCTTGCGCTCGATGTCCGCCAGCACGTCCTGGATCGGCCGGTAGACGTCGCTCGGGCGGATCTTGAAGTACCGGCGGGCGCTGTGCCGGGTGACAGTGCCGGCCACCCGCTCGCGCAGCTCGGGGGAGAGCCGCTGGTAGGCCCTGGCCATGTCGATGTAGTACGTACCGCGCTCCTTGGCGGGGACGACCTGCGGGTAGACCATGGTCAGGCCGAACGGGCGCGGCATGAACTGGTAGTCGGCGTGCCAGAATTCGCCGGTCCGCGGCACCCCGACCCGGCCGTCCGCGGCCGGGACGTTGGAGGAGACGAAGATCTCCTCATGCTCGGGGTGGTGGTACATCGGCTCGTAGTAGACCTCGGGTTCACCGAAGCGGCGGCCGAGTCCGACGAATTCCGCCGCGCTGAGGTCCTGCCCCTTGAGAACGACGATCCGCTCCCGGTAGACGAGTTCCTTCAGTAGCGCGATGTCCTCGGCGGAGGCCGCCGCCGCATCGAACTGCTCCACCGTTACGCCCATCGATTGTCCGGGCCGGCGCTCATATCTCATGTGGCTATCCCTCCACAGCAGCCGAGAAGTACGAGAGGAAAGGAGAGGAAGGGGGAAGGAACGACGCTGGGTTGCTCACGTGCCGTGCGGTGGGATTCGACCGCGTCAGGGCGGGCACCAGCCCTCAGAAGACGCGAAGCCCCTGGTCAGCGCTGCTGGTCGGCACGTGCGGAACCCTGCCAGAGTGCCAGAGTGATCGTCAACTGCCGGTTCTGGCAGCCGAAATGAACTCGCGCGCTCTTATGGATGAACACCAGGCTTCCAGTGGATGGTGGAACGGTGGATGTCGACCGGAGCGACCAGAGTGAACTGACCTGCGGACCCCCGCCGGGCCGGAGCATCGCCGGGAGCGGGCGCATGGGTGAGGAGCGTCACCGGCGCTGAATTGAACCAGCGTCAGCTCCGCTACGTTGGCTTCCGTTTCCGACACCAGGTGCGCTCACCGCCGGGAGTTGTCGGCCTCGCCGGCTGTTGAACCACGGGGCCACCCCGCCCGTAAGGCCCGTGCGCAGGAAGTCCCTGCGGAGACAGACCAGCGAAGGGCCCGACCATGAGCACCCGCACCGCCCCGCAGGACCAGGACGCACTCGATGCGGGCCTCTTCGGTCCGTCCTCGGTGACCTGGCACCTGCACGCGGACCCTGCCATGTGGATCGGCGGCATCAGCGCCCTCCACTTGCAGGCGCTGCATCCGATCGCGGCGCTGGGCATCGTGCAGAACTCGTCCTTCGAGGATGACCCCTTCGGGCGGCTCGTGGGCACCGGCTCCTTCATCGTTGCGACCACCTGGGGCACCCGGGAGCAGGCGGAGCGGGCGGGCGCCCTGGTCCGGGCCGTGCACGAGCGGCTGCGCGTCCACGACCCGGTGACCGGTGAAGTGCATCGGCTCGACGCCCCCGACCTGCTGCTCTGGGTGCACTGCGCGCTGGTCAGGTCCAACCTGCACGCCGTCCTGCGGGGCGGTACCAAGCTTCCGGCCGGGCAGGCGGACCGCTATGTCCGGGAGCAGCGGCGGATCGCGGCCCTGGTAGGGCTGCCGCCAGGCGACGCACCCGGCACGGTCGCGGACCTGGAGGACTACCTTTCCGGCATGCGGCCGGTGCTGGCCGCCACCGCCGAGGCGATGCTGATCCACCGCTTCCTCTGCCGCCCGCCGTTGCGGGGGCGGCTCAGGACACTGCGCCCGGTGTGGAACGCGGCCTCCCGCCTCGGGTACGCGCTCATGCCGTCCTGGGCCCGCGATCACTACGGACCGCCCGGGACCACCGAGCCACTGGCGACGGCAGCACTGCGCACCGCCCGAGCCGCGGCCTTCCTGATCCCCAGGGGTAGGAGGCTCGACTTCCCCGCACCCCACCTGAGTCGGGCCGTCGCCCGGCTCGGAGGGGCGAGTGCTCCGTCCGTCCGGCGGCTGCGGGACCACCGGTGAACCACGGGAAGCACCGCGAGGCCGGGGCCGCGGGCGCGGGCGTCCACGTCGTGGGTGGCGAAGACCGCGGTCGTCCCGGGGGCGGCCAGCAGGGCAGCCGCGGTCGCCGCGAAGCCGCCCGCGAGGGTGGGTTCGGCAGCCAGGTGCACGGCGGCGTCGGGGAGAGTCAGGCCGTCGGCAGCGAAGGCGCGCCGGAAGCCGGCCACGCGCGGGGTGTGGTCGGGGCTGGCGAGGACGGCGACGTGCTCGTGCCCGAGCTCGCGCAGGTGACGTCCGGCCAGGTAGCCGGCGCGCTCGTAGTCGATGGTGACCACCGGGAACCGGTCGGGCGCGTCGGTCTCCCAGGCACACAGGGCGACCGGGAAGGAAGCCGCGGTCAGCAGCGGCAGGTGGTCGATCAGGTCGCGGTCGCCGGCGACCAGGAGTGCGTCCACCGAGCGGCTGGTCAGACCCGCCAGGTGGCGCTTGGCCCGGTCGCCGTCGAGGCGGGTGGTGCACAGCAGCAGGTGGTAGCCGTTCTCGTCGAGGACGTCCTCGACCTCCTCGACGATGCCGGCGTAGAAGGAGCCGACCACCGTGGGGACGAGCAGGCCCACCGTCATGGTGGCGCCGGTGGCCAGGGAGCGGGCCACCAGGTTGGGCGTGTAACCGAGTTCCTCGATGGCCGCACGCACCCGTGCCGCGGTCGCCGGGCTGGCGTTGCGTCCCCTGATCACGTTGGAGACGGTCTGCTTGGTGACTCCGGCGCGTTCGGCCACGTCCTGCATCGTCACCATGGGATGGGTCCTTTGCTTTTACCGGTCAACTGAAGCCGTCCGCAAGGTAGCCACCGCTGTGGTGCTCGTCAAGGCTCAGTCTGATCTCAACTACCCTTGGGGCAATAGACATTCGAGTTCAGGACGACAATGGGCCACCCGCCCGATCGCCTGGCTCGAAGAGTTTGGACCTGACTCTTGATTTACCGGTCAACACGCCCCTAGGGTTCCCAACCATTCGGCAACGACCCGGTGTGGGGCTGGTGCTGACGGCACGTCTGCTCGGCTTCTCGTGCGCCTTGGAGAGGAAACACTCATGGGTAGAACAGCCATGTCCGCCGGTCGCGTCGTCGGAGCCGCCACGGCGGTGGCCCTCGTGCTCGGCGTGAGTGCCTGCGGTAGCAGCGGCTCGGGCGACAGTGCGAAGGCCGGCGGCGGTTTCACCTACTGGTCGATGTGGCGTTCCGACGAGCCGCAGGCCAAGGTGCTGACCGCCGCGATCGCCGACTTCACCGCCGGCACCGGCATCAAGGTGAACGTCAACTGGGTTGGCCGCGACATCGCCAAGAAGATCGGCCCGGCGATCGCCGCCAACCAGGCACCGGACCTGTGGGACGAGTCGGACGACAACGTCTACGGCGCCACCGCCTCCGCCGGGCAGGCGCTGGACCTCTCGCCGGTGCTGGAGATGCAGGTGCCGGGGGAGAACGTCCCGGTCTCCCAGGTGATCCCGGCCAAGTACTTCGACATGGAGCCGAAGGACCCGTCCGGTGGCACCCACTACGTGATTCCCTACGAGGTCGCCACCAACGCGATGTTCTACAACGCGGCCGACCCCGCGATCACCGCGGCCATGCCGACTCCGCCCACCGACTGGGCCGGACTGCTCAAGGTCTGCGACGCGCTGAAGGCCGCGGGCAAGGCGTGCGTCGCCTCCGAGGGCGAGGACCCCTGGAGCAACGAGCTCTTCTTCGACTACCTCCTCAACGGCGCCGGAGTGAACGTCGCCCAGCTCGCCGCGGACAAGTCCGGTGCGGCTTGGGACAATCCGGCGGTGCTGGCCGCCGCGAAGCAGGTGGACCAGCTGGTCAAGGGCGGCTACCTCATCCCGGGCTACGACGCCACCAAGTACCCGGCGCAGGAGACCAACTGGGCGAGCGGCAAGGCCGCCTTCTACATGGACGGGAACTACGTCACCTCCGAGGTGGCCAAGGAGGTCCCGTCCAGCTGGAAGATGTCCTCGCTGCTGCCGCCGACCGCCAAGGTCCCCGACGCCACCTTGTTCGGATTCGCGATTCCCAAGCGCGCCAAGCACATCGACGCGGCGGAGCAGTTCATCGCGTACTTCATGCAGAAGAAGGAGATGATCGGGATCTCCACCACCGCCCTCAACATCACGCCGCGCGCCGACATCCCCGCCCCCGCCGAGCTGGCCGGCGCCCAGCAGGCCCTCAACTCCCCGACCGTCCGCCAGACCTTCGACGGAGCGGCCGGCTCCTGGCGGCCCAAGGTCCTGGACCAGAACTACCTGGACTTCTGGCACGGCAAGACCACGCCCGAGCAGTTCGTCGCCAAGTGCAAGGCCGACCAGGTCTCCTACTGGCAGACCCAGGGCTGACCATGGCGACGACGATCCAGCACCCGGCCCGGGCGGACCGTGCCCAGAACCGGTCCGCCCGGGCCGGCGCCACCGGCGTCGGCCCGTTGGAGCGGCAGCGGCGGCGGACGTTCTGGCCGTTCACCGCACCGGCGCTGGCCGTCTACCTGGTGCTGTTCATCGCCCCGGTCGGCTACGCGCTGTGGACCAGCCTGTACAAGTGGGACGGCATGGGCGCGATGCAGTGGCGCGGCCTCAAGAACTACAGCCTGCTGTTCCAGGACCCGAGCTTCTGCACCTCCCTGGTCAACACCCTGGAACTGATGGTCATCGGCGGCACGGTCACCTTCGTCATCAGCTTCGCCCTGACCCTGGTGCTGCGGGAGATGCGGGCCCGGCTCTTCGCCCGCTCGGTGCTGTTCTTCCCGTCGCTGGTCAACGGCATGGTCTTCGGGATCGCCGCCGGCTTCCTGTTCTCCCCGTCGGGCCCGGTCAACCAGGCGCTGCGGCTGTTCGGGGTGACCACGCCACCGAAGTGGCTGTCGACCGACAACCTGCTCCCGATGGTGCTGGGCACCCTGATCTGGACGGCCACCGGCTACTACACCTCGATCATCATGGCGGCGGTCGACCAGATCCCCGACTACTTCTACGAGGCCGCCGAGTTGGACGGCGCCGGCGCGTTCCAGCGGTTCCGGCACATCACCCTGCCGTGCGCCTGGGACGTCATCTCGGTGTGCGCGGTGCTCTGGACGGTCAGCTCGGTGAAGATCTTCGAGTTGATCCTGCTCTTCGGCGGCAGCACCAACGCCTTCCCGCCGGTCAGCAGTTGGAACACCGCGCTGTACGTGTACACCGAGGCGTTCCCGCAGGGCACCGTCCCCCGGCTGGGCATGGCCACGGCCGCCGCGATCACCAGCTTGGTCATGGTCACCGTCATCACGATCGTGCTGCGCCGCGTGCTGCGCCGCGAACCGATCGAGTACTGACGAGCCATCGGGCTGCTACGGCGAGCCGCTCTCGAACCTCGACATCCCAACGCGGAAAGGCATCACCCGTGCGAAGCAGAGACGGATCAAAGGGACTTGCGGTGCGGATCGGCACGACGGCCGTGTGGCTCCTCGTCGCCGCCGACCTGCTGCTGGTCCTGTGGATCTTCCTGACCTCGCTGCGCGGCGGCTCCGACATCCTCAAGCACGGCTTCAGCCTGCCGACCAGCCCGAGATTCGGCAACTACGCCACCGCGCTCGACCAGGGCGGCTTCGCGCAGGCCGCGCTCAACAGCGTGCTCACGGCGGTCGTTTCGTCGCTGGTCGCCGTCGTGCTGGCCGCGCCCTGCGCGTACGCGCTCGCCCGGCGCCGCTCGCGGACCTCGTCGGCGCTGACCATGACCTTCGCCATGGGCCTGGGAGTGCCCGGCCAGGTGCTGGTGGTACCGCTCTTCGTCGGCCTCGCCAAGCTCGACCTGACCGACAGTGACCTCGGCCTGGCGCTCGTCTACGTCGGGCTGGCCATGCCCTTCACCGTCTTCCTGCTGACCGGCTTCTTCAGTGGCATCCCCGCAGTGCTGGAGGAGGCGGCCGTCCTGGACGGCGCCGGCCCGCTGCGCGCCTTCGTCCAGGTGGTGCTGCCGGTGGCCCGGGGCGGCCTGATCACCGCATTCCTGCTGCAGTTCATCACCAACTGGAACGAGACCCTCTTCGCCATCGTGCTGACGAACAGCCAGAGCAAGGTCACCCTCCCGGTGGCGCTCGCCGAGTTCGTCGCGGCACAGCAGTTCAACGGACTCGACTACGGCACGATGTTCGCCGGAGTCTGCATCATCCTCGCCCCGATGATCGCGCTCTTCTCCTGGATGGGCACCCGGATCATCCAGGGCATGACGGTTGGGATCGGCAAATGACCTCGACACTGCGTACCGATGTGCTCCGGATCGAGGGCACCCGCGACCCGCTCGGCGGGACCCTGCCGATCCTCCACGGCATCTCCCGACTGACCGGCGCAGGCGTCGGAGTGGACGACGAGATGCGCCGCAACCTGGCTTACGGGATCCCTCACACCCTGCTGCCCTACACCCGCCAGGCCGGCTACGACCGGGTCCGGGCGGAGCGTGAACTGCCCAGCGTGGTCCTGGAGAACGAAACCCTCACCGCCACCTTCCTGCCCTCCCTCGGCGGGCGGCTGTGGTCCCTCGTGCACCGCCCGAGCGGGCGCGAACTGCTGCACCGCAACCGGACCTTCCAGCCCGCCAACCTCGCCCTGCGCGACGCCTGGCTCGCCGGAGGAGTCGAATGGAACCTCGGCACCACCGGGCACTGGCCGCTGACCTGCGAGCCGCTGCACGCCGCCCGCCTGACCGCGCCGGACGGCACGCCGGGCTTGCGGATGTACGCCTTCGAGCGGCTGCGGCGCCTGACCCTGCGTTTGGACACCTGGCTGCCCGCCGGTTCCCCGGTGCTGTACGTGCACATCACCGTGCACAATCCGGCGCCGACCGAGACCCCGGTCTACTGGTGGTCCAACATCGCCGTGCCCGAGCACCGGGACGTCCGGGTGCTCGGGCCGGCGGATCACGCCTTCCACTGCGACTACGTCAGCGACCTGCGACGGGTGGAGTTCCCGGAGGTAGCGGGGAGCGACCGCAGCTACCCCGGCCGGGTGGAGCGCGCTGCGGACTACTTCCTGGACATCCCCGACGGCGAACGCCGCTGGATCGCCGCGCTGGACGGGACCGGCTCCGGACTGGTGCAGACCTCGACCGGGCGGCTGCGCGGCCGCAAGCTGTTCTGCTGGGGCACCGCCACGGGCGGCAAGCACTGGCAGGAGTGGCTCTCCGGCCCCGACTCCGCCTACCTGGAGATCCAGGCCGGCCTGGCCCGCACCCAGTTGGAGCACCTGCCGATGCCGCCCGGCGCCACCTGGTCCTGGACCGAGGCGTACGGCCTGTTGCAGGTCGACCCCGAGGCGGTGCACGGGAGTTGGCAGGCCGCCACCGCCGCCGCCGGCGCGGCCCTGGACGCACTGGTCCCGGCCCGGCGACTGGAGCTGGCCGAGGCGTTCGCCCCCGAGTTCGGCGCCCCGGACGAACTGCTGGCCGAGGGCGGCGGCTGGGCCGCATTGGAGATCGAGGCCGGCGCACTGCCCGACTCGCCCCTGCTGTGCTTCGGTTCACCCACCGCCGCGCAGGAACCCTGGCGGCAGCTGCTCAAGTCCGGCACGCTCCCGGTGTGCGACCCGCCGGCCGAACCGGTCACCGGGGCGCACTGGCGAGTGCTGCTGGAGGAGGGCGCCGACGACTGGCACGCGCTCTACCAGCTCGGGCTGCTGCGCCTGGCCGACGGTGAGCCCGAGGCCGCCCGCTCGGCCTTCGAGCGCTCGATCGAGGCGCAGCCCTCGCCCTGGGCGCTGCGGGCGCTCGCGTTCCTCGCCACGGATCCGCCGCAGGCCGCCCACCTCATGGCGCAGGCCCACCAATTGCGTCCGGATCTGCTTGAGTTGACCATCGAGGTGCTGGAGGCCCTGCTGCGCGCCGACCAAGCAGACCAAGTCCTCGCACTGATCGAGGAGTTGCCACCCGCCCACCGCGCCCACGGCAGGATCAGGCTCGCCGAGGCGAACGCCGCGCACGCCTCGGGCGACGACGACCGCGTCCGGCGGCTGCTGGCCGAGGGCATCCAGGTCGACAACATGCGCGAGGGCGAGATCTCCCTGGACACCCTCTGGCTCGCCGTCCACCCCGGCCAACCGGTGCCGCCGCACTACGACTTCCGCATGGCGGGCGACTGACCCGGCGGTCCGCGCTCCCCGGCCAGGGCACCACAGACCACTCTCCAATTTCCGCAACCCCCCATAGGGGTGCAGGGACGCACCCCGCCACGGAAGAGGAGTACCAGTGTCCGCTCCCCCGAGAAGGCTCATCAGCGCCTTCGCCGCCACCGCGCTGACCGTCCTCGGTACCGGCGCGGTGGCATCCGCCCCCGCATCCGCCACGACACCCGTTCCCAGCTACACCATCGCCATCGGCGCCACCGGCTCGTACGCGTACGCGGACGACACGCCAGCCAGTAGCTACATCGACAAGGACGGCACCTTCTACTTCCAGGAGTCGCACTCGCTGTACGGTGCGAACGACCCCCGGCAGTGGAGCTTCTACACCGGCAAGGACTTCGACAGCGCCACCCTGTCGGACGCGATCAGCAACGCGGTCAACCCCGCCAACCCCGATGACGGCAACGGGGACACCACGTGGCGGTGCAACAACAGCCCCACCGGCCTCCAGT
Organism: Kitasatospora humi; assembly: GCF_020907985.1. Lineage (GTDB taxonomy): Bacteria > Actinomycetota > Actinomycetes > Streptomycetales > Streptomycetaceae > Kitasatospora > Kitasatospora humi. The sequence continues at coordinate 58,324 of NZ_JAJJPA010000002.1, forward strand.
CCAGCTACGCGCCGAAGGGATCGGGCTACGCGCAGAAGAACTACTGCGACCTGGTCGGTGTCTGGGTCGACCCCGACACCGGCAACTGGTACGGCCTCGTGCACAACGAGTTCACCCCGCAGCCGTTCGGCGACGGCCTGCACTACGACTCGATCGACTACGCGGTCTCCACCGACCAGGGAAAGACCTGGTCCATCCAGGGCCACGCGATCACCTCCCCGTACAGCACCACCCGAGGGGACGACTCCGCGTTCCCCAACCAGACGTACGACTACGGTGACGGCGATCCCCGCCTCTTCGTCGACACCGCGTCGGGCTACTTCTACGTCTACTACGGTTCGCGGATCATCCCCAAGGGCGGTGTGGGCGGCGGCAACGGCGGCCTGGCGCACGTCGCGCGCGCCCCCATCTCCGGGAAGATGGCCGCCGGTTCGTGGCAGAAGTGGTACGACGGCAAGTGGTCGCAGCCCGGCGTGGGCGGTCTTGAGAGCAACATGGTGCCGGTCACCCCCAGCACCCCGACGGGTTACACCCCGCCCGCCAAGGACTACAACCCGGCCAATACCGGCAGCGTGGACCAGCAGATCGCCTCCGGCGAACTCCCGTCCAAATCACAGCTGTTCATCATGAACATCTCCTATGACGCCTACCTGGGCCTGTACATCGGCGAGCCCGAGGTGGTGTCCGGCACCGAACCGCAGCAGTTCTACGCCACCAAGGACCTCGCAACCCAGAAGTGGTCCCTGATCGGCGACAGCGGCAGCTACACCTCCAGTTCCTGGTACCGCTGGATGATGGACAAGGCCAACGGGACCGACTCCACGGTCATCGGGAAGACCTTCCGCTCGTACTGCGCCATCTCCTGCGCCGGCTCTGACGGCGAGTACGCCGACATCACCATCGGCTCGTCCAAGCCGGCCGCGCCGCCGGTCGACCTGACCAAGACGTACCGGATCCGGAACACGGACGGCCGGGTCCTCGCCCAGCCGGCCGGTACGTCGACGGCCACCTCCCTGGCGCACCCCACCCACTCCGCCGTGGAGTCCTGGAGCTTCCTGTCCGACGGCGACGGCTCCTACCGCGTCGTCAACGCCGCCAGCGGGCAGCTGCTGGGCGTCGACTCCACCTCGACGGCCGGCCGGGCCTGGGGCGCCGGACTGACCGTCACCGGCGCCGCCGGCGGCAACGCCACCGTCGGCCAGCAGTGGTTCATCCTGCGCAGCGCCGCGAAGCAGTACGGCGGCTACCAGTTGGTCAACCGCTACAGCGGCCTGGTGATCGGCATGTCCGGCGACGCGGGCCGGCTCACCGAGACCACACCCGCCCGCTCCTGGACCGACACCACCGGCGGCCAGGTCGGCGGCGGGCGCACCGCCGCCGAGCAGACCCTGACCTTCACCGCGACCGGCACGGCCCCCGAGGCGGTCGTGATCACCGGTCCCGGCGACCAGTCCGGCGCCGCCGGCAAGGCCGTCTCGGTGCAGCTGACCGCGACCGACAACACCGGTAAGCCGCTGACCTTTTCGGCGACCGGCCTGCCCGCCGGGCTCTCGATCAGCTCCTCGGGCCTGATCACGGGTACCCCCAGCGCGGCCGGCGTCTCCACCGTCACGGTCACCGCCTCGTCCGGCACGGCCGGTGCCTCGGCCTCGTTCAGTTGGACCGTCGCACCCGACCTCAGCGGGAACCACACGCTGACCACCGGCGGCAAGGCACTGGATGACGCCAACGGCAGCACCACCGCCGCCAACCAGCTCACCACCTGGAGCGCGAGCGGCGGCAGCGACCAGCGGTGGCAGTTCGTCCGGCAGCCCGACGGCTCGTACGAACTCGTCAACGGCACCTCGCAGATGTGCGCCGACGTCAGCGGCGGCTCCACCGACGCGGGCGCCCAGGTGATCCAGTGGCCGTGCAGCGGCGCCGCCAACCAGCACTGGAACGTCAAGCAGCTCCCGAACGGGTCCTACACCGTCAGCTCGGCCAAGAGCGGACTGCTGCTCACCACCGCCTCGACCTCCGACGGCGCCATGGTGACCCAGCAGCCGGACACCGGATCCCCGCTCCAGCAGTGGTCGCTCACCTGAGCCGGGCCCGTCCCAGCGGGCGGGCCTGAGACCGGGTCCCCGGGCGCGAGCCCGGGGCCCGGCACCTCCGGCCGCCCCGCCCTCGACCGAGGCCTTTCCGCACAGCGCGCCCGATCCCTCCACTCACCCCGGAGACCCCACATGGGACGCAAGAACCTGTTGTCGCTCTGCCGCACCACCGCCGGCGCAGCCCTCCTGCTGGTGGGCTCGCTCACCACCCTGGCCACCCCCTCCGCCGCCACCACGGCCACCTCCACCGCCGTCACCATCGACGGCACCCAGTCGGGCCGTACCTTCGACGGTGTCGGCGCGGCTTCCGGCGGCGGTGGCAACTCCCGCCTGCTGGTGGACTATCCGGAGCCGCAGCGCAGCCAGCTGCTCGACTACCTCTTCAAGCCGGGCTACGGTGCCTCGCTGCAGGTGCTGAAGCTGGAGGTCGGTGGCGACACCAACTCCACCGACGGCGCCGAGCCCAGCATCGAGCACACGAAGGGCACCATCGACTGCGACAACGGCTACGAGTGGTGGCTGGCCGAGCAGGCCAAGGCCCGCAACCCGCACATCAAGTTCTCCGGCCTGTCCTGGGGCGCCCCCGGCTGGATCGGCAACACCACCGGTAGCGGCGGCTACTTCTGGTCCCAGGACACCATCAACTACCTGATGGACTGGATGGGTTGTGCCAAGAAACACCACCTGGACATCAGCTACCTGGGTGGCTGGGACGAACGCGGCTACGACAAGGTCTGGTACGAGAACCTCAAGCCCGCTCTGATCTCGCACGGTTACGGCGCCACCAAGGTGGTCGCCGACGACGACTGGGGCTGGGGCGTGGCCAACGACATGGCCACCGACCCCGCGTTCGACAACGCCGTCGACGTCGTCGGTGACCACTACCCGTGCGGCTACAACAGCTCCTTCAGCTCATGCCCCAGCACGGCGACCGCCCAGGCGCTGGGCAAGCCGCTGTGGGACAGCGAGGGCGGCTCCGAGGACGCCGACGCCGGCGCCGGCGCGGTGGCACGCTCGATCAACCGGGACTACATCGACGGCCGGATGACCTCGTTCATCAACTGGCCGGTCATCGCCGCGCTCTATCCCAACCTGTCCTTCTCCACCGACGGCATGTCGGTCGCCAACCAGCCGTGGTCAGGCAACTACAGCATCGGCAAGACGACTTGGGTCACTGCACACACCGCCCAGTTCACCAAGCCGGGGTGGAAGTACATCGACTCCGCGAGCGGCTACCTCGGCGGCGACCGCGCCAACGGCAGCTACGTCACGCTCAAGTCCCCCAACAACCGCGACTACAGCACGGTCATCGAAACGATGGACGCGACCGCCGCGCAGACCGCCGACTTCACCGTCACCGGCGGGCTGTCCACCGGCAAGGTGCACATCTGGGCCACCAACGTCGACTCCGGCAACCCGAACGACTGGTTCGTCCACCAGGAGGACATCACTCCGGTCAACGGCCGCTACACGCTCGGCCTGCAGCCGGGCCACGTCTACACGGTGACCACCACCACCGGCCAGGGCAAGGGCACCGCCGCTCCGCCGGCCGCCGCCCCGCTCCCACTGCCCTACGCGGACGACTTCGAGACGCCGGCCACCACCACCTCGCCGAAGTACTTCAGCGACATGAACGGCGCCTTCCAGACCGTCCGCTGCGGCGGCGGCCGGACCGGCACCTGCCTGCGCCAGATGGCCCCGACCGAGCCGATCCGCTGGACCGACGAACCCTATGACGCCCCGTACACCATCATGGGCGACGGAAGCTGGTCCAACTACACCGTCACCGCCGACACCATGTTCGAGCAGCCCGGCACCATCGAACTGCTCGGCCGGGTCAACCAGCAGGGCCGCAACAACAACGGACTGAACGCCTACCACCTGCGGGTCAGCGACACCGGCGCCTGGTCCATCGACAAGAGCGACACCAAGTGGAACTTCACCACCCTGGCAAGCGGCACCACCACCGCCCTGGGAACGGGTAGTTGGCACACCGTCTCGCTCACCATGCAGGACAGCACGCTCACCGCCGCCATCGACGGCCACACCCTGGGCCACGCCACCGACACCGGCTTCACCAACGGCCAGGCCGGCCTGGGCGTGACCGGCTACCAGACCGACCAGTTCGACAACTTCAAGCTCACCCCGGGCACGCCCGTCACCCACACCGGCCCGGTCACCTCGGCCCTACCCGGCAAGTGCGTCGACGACAACGGCGACTCCACCGCCGACGGCAGCGCAGTGCAGCTGTGGGACTGCACCGGTGGCAGCTCGCAGGTGTGGACCTGGTCCAACGGCACCCTGACCCACGACGGCAAGTGCCTCGACGTCACCGGCGCGGCCACCGCCAACGGCACCCCGGTCGAGCTGTGGGACTGCAGCGGCGGCGCCAACCAGCAGTGGACGCCCCAGCCGGACGGCACCCTGAAGGGCACCCAGTCCGGCCGCTGCCTCGACGACCCGGCCGCCGCCACCACCAACGGCACCCGGCTGGAGATCTGGGACTGCGGCGGCGGCACCAATCAGCAGTGGAAGCTGCCGTAGCAACCCCGGACCGACCCCACCGCGGCACGGGGTGTTCGCACTCCGTGCCGGCGGCATCGGGGACGGCCGCATCCCGCCCGATGGCGCGTGGTTGCGTCGGGCGCCGCCGGAGGTGGTCGACGGACCGCTGGTCCGGCGTCCGGCTCGCAGCGGGCGGGCTTCCTGCGGAGCGCCAGCGGGCGCGCCACGGCGCCCGGGGCGGCGCCGGTCACGGGGGCGGGGTGTCCGGCGGGGCGGTGAGGACGCGGGCGATCAGGAGGGCGACGTCGTCCTGCGTGTCGGGGCGGCGCAGTGCGGTGAGGATCAGGTCGCAGGTGTCCTCCAAGGGTCGGCGGGGGCCGGCGAGGACGTCCGTGAGGGTCTGCAGGCGCCGGTCGATGTCCTGGTCGCGGACTTCGATGAGACCGTCGGTGTACAGGACGAGGTCGTCGCCGGTGCGCAGGGTGAGGTCCCGGGCGGGGAACGGAAGGCCGCCGACGCCGAGTGGCGGCCCGGGGTCGAGCCCGATGGGGCGGGGGGCGTGGCCGGGGCGGGCGAGGACGGGCGGAGGGTGGCCGGCGGAGGCGAGGCGGCATCGGCCGCTGGCGGGGTCGTAGAGGGCGATCAGACAGGTGGCCATGGCGGCGCCGAGGTCGCGGGTGGTGGCGTCGAGGTGACTGAGCAGGTCGGCCGGGTCGGGGCCGAGGCGGGCGAGGGCGCGGGTGGTGGTGCGGAGCTGGCCCATGGTGGCGGCGGCCTTGATGCCGGAGCCCATGACGTCACCGACGACCAGCGCGGTGCGCCCGTCCTGCAGGCAGATGGCGTCGAACCAGTCGCCGCCGATCTCGTCCGCGGCGCTGGCCGGCTGGTAGCGGTGCGCGATGGCCAGGCCCGGTGGTTGGGGGCCCTGCTGGGGTGGCAGGAGGTGGCGCTGCAGGGCGAGGGTGGCCTGCCGCTGGTGCTGGTACCAGCGGGCGTTGTCGATGGCGACGGCGGCGCGGGCGGCGAGTTCGGTGGCGAGCAGGACGTCGTCCTGGTCGAACGGGGCGGGGTTGCGGGTGCGTTTGAGGTCGAGGGCGCCGAGGACCTTGCCGCGGGCGATGAGCGGCACCGCCAGGTAGGAGTGGACGCCCGCTTCGGAGAGGAGGTCGGCGGCCTGATCGTCGCGGGCGATTCGGGGCATGTCGGCGGCGCGGACGTGGGAGAGGAGGACGGGGTGGCCGCCGACGGCGGCCTGGGTGACCAGGCGCCCGGGGTGGTAGCGGGTGACCTCCCCGACCCGGTCGGCGGCTTCCGTGGCGGGGGTGGGGTACGCGGCTTTGATCGCCATCGCACGGAAGCGGGCCGGGCCGTCGTCGGCTCGGGTCGTCGCGCCGGGCAGCGCGGCGTCCAGCAGGTCGACGGCGGCGATGTCGGCGACCTCCGGCACGGTCACCTCGGCCAGCTCCCGAGCGGTGGTGGGCAGGTCGAGGGTGGTGCCGACCCGGATCGAGGCGTCGGCGATGAGCGACAGGCGGCGCCGGGCCCGGGCTGCGGCGAGGGACTGCTCATAGGGCTCGGTAACGTCGACGACGGAGATCGCCAGCCCCATCACCCGGTGCGCCTGGTCCTCCAACCGGTAGAACGACGAGGTCCACGCGTGATCCCGGCCGTCGTGCGGCATGTGTCCGACGGTGAACTCCTCCAGCACCGGGCGGCCGGTGGCCAGCACCCGGCGCATCCGGTCCTCGATCGCCGCGACCTCCAGGTGCGGCAGCACCTCGTGCGGGGTGCGGCCGAGGTGCTCGGCGGCCGGCACCCCGTTGATCCTTTCCAGGGCCGGGTTCACCAGCACGTAGCGCAGCGCCTCGTCCAGGACCGCCAGGCCGATCGGCGACTGGTCCACCAGGCGCGCCGACAGGGCCAGGCCACGTTCGACCCGTTGCAGCGTTTCGCGGGTCGAGGCGATCCCGAGCGCGTACCAGGCGCCGGACGACGCCTGCATGCGCATGTTGCGCATCTCCACCAGCACCGTGTGCCCGTCCCTGTGCCGGACCGGGAACGCCCCCGCCCAGGTACCCTCGCCGGCCATCACCCGGGCGAACGCCTCCAGCACCGCCTGGCGCCGGTCCGCCCCGACGAGCAGATCCGCCGCCGCACGGCCCAGCGCCTCCTCGGAGGTGTAGCCGAACAGCTCCTGGGCCTGCGGGCTCCAGAGGGAGATCCGCCCCTGCTCGTCCACGACCACGGCCGCCACCTTCAGGACGTCCAGCAGCCCGCCCGCCGCCAGCGCCGCATCGGCAGGTCCCAACCGCTCTGCCATGGCGCGCCACCTCCTCGCCGTGCCTCTCCCGGACGCGACCGACCGGGATCCGTCTCCATCCAGCATCTGCTCTTCGCCGCCGTTCGCAGCCGGGCGGTGGGGCGACGGTGGGGGCTGTGTTCACGAGGTCCGCGGGGTCGAGCCGATCACGCGGGCGCCAGCGAGCTCGAAGGCCGCCGCCGGCGGAGGGCGGCTGGGGGTCCAGGCTGTGCACTCCGGCCGTGACGGGCCGCCGTGACGGGACCAGCCGGCACGACCTCGCCGCGTGTGCCCCACCCGGCCGGCGGGCCGGGTGGGGCACACGGGAGCGGCGTGGCTCCGGCTACCTGACGCCGGGCCTCACAGCGGCAGCAGGAGCTTGCGGTACACCGGATGGCTGTGCAGCACGTCCCCGTGGTGCAGCGACGAGAATCGCGCGGACAGCGCCGCGCCTCCCGCGTGCAGCGTCGCCGAAAGGTGGTAGTCCGGGTGCAGGCCGTCGTCGCTCAGTGTCGTGCGGAAGCCCAGCTGCAACCGATCGCCGGGCTCCACCGCGACTTCCCGCGGGAACAGCGGGAAGTACACCGATGCCCAACTGGTGTCGTCCCGCAGTGCGTCAAGCGGTACCTCGTCGGGCAGACAGGACATCTGCATCCAGGTCAGGACGCCGTCCACCCGTCCCGGGCGCTCCACGGTCAAGGTCACCTGCTGTTCCTGCTCCGACGACAGGTCGCCGTTGAAGTCGAGGACCTCGACGGGCTCGTCGGTGGAGATCACGGCGCTGCGGTCCGGGTCGCGGATGCGCAGCCGGACGTCGAACGGAGCGCCGTTCCAGTCGAAGATCCGTTCCAGGAGCGGGATCGCGCCGGGACCGAAGGCCGGCTCCCGGCCACCCAGGACGGCGCTGAGCGACACGGCCGCGGCTCGCGTCACGCAGCGGTGCGGCACGACCCGGCCACCGGGATTGAGCAGGCGGCGCCGTGCGTCGCCGAGCACCACGGCGGCACCTTCGGCACCCGCGACGGAGCCGATGACTTCCGCGACGCAGACGTCCGCCTTCGGTTCCACAGTGAGCTCCGTCGACGTGCCCTTCAGCAGGGTGATGCTGTTCTCCAGGCCCGACTCCGCGATCAGCTCCGAGGCGGCGGCGCAGGTGTCGTCCATCACCTCCATGGCTATGGCGTGGCGGGCGCCGGCTGCGATGCTCTCCCGCGCCCACAGGACGTCCGCTCCGGTCCCGATGTCGAGCACGGTCCGGTTCCCGGCCAAGTGCCGCAGGGCCGCCCGGAAGCGCGCATTGCGGTTCTCGTCCGAGGTCAGTACCCGGTACTGGCCGGCGTCGTAGACGGGGTACTCACCCATGCTCGGCCACATCACCGGAGCCGCCGGGGTCAACGGCGCGTCGTCCACCAGGACTCTCACCCCGACCCGAGCGGTGAGCAGGTCAAAGTTCTTCGGCATGTGCCACCCGTTCTCACTCGATCCGGTTTGCGGGGCTCAGGAGGCTGCGGCGAGCCGTTCGCCGAGCAGTTCGGAGAGCACGCTCAGCTTCCTGCCGGTCACCACCTCGATGGCGTCGATCGAAACGTGGAAGCGCTCCTGGATCAGCGCGGCCAGGTGGACCGCGGTCAGCGACGTTCCGCCGCACTCGAAGAAGTCCGCGTCACCTTCCGGTGTTTCACTCTTGAGCACCTCGGCCCAGAGGGCGGCCAGTTCGGACTGGGGGTGTTCCATGCTGCTGTCCTTCCGTAGGGGGTTCAGGGGCGGGAGGCCGAGGGCGTCGGGCCGAACAGCGCGCCCATGGCCCGGTCGCAGGCCCACGCCTGGTCCGGGGTCTCGGCGAGAATGCAGTACATGACGCCGTTCGTGCCGTCGAAGGCGTTGGTGAACACCACGCCCGTGCGCTCCTCGGGCCGGTAGGCGAGCCCGGCCTCGGTCAGCCGGGCCTTCGCGGCGGCGAAGGAGGGGGTGGACCACCCCTCCGGCCAGACGCGTTCCAGGATGATCCGGTCACGGCCGAAACCGGGGCCGGCGACGGACCGGCCGATCACGCCGTAGATGTGGGTGGAGCCGGTGACCCGGCCGTTGAACTCGGTGAAGAGCACCTCGCGCTCCGGCGTGACGATCGCGTCCGGGCCGAGCACGCCGCGGTATCCGATCGCGTGCAGTGCCTGCGCGAGCCGTTCGGCGCCCCGGCACAGCTGCTCGAGGACCTCCGGCTCCAGGCCCTGCGCGGGCATCACCTGGCCCACGGCGTAGGGCGCGGAGAGCAGTTCGCCGGTGCCGCCGAGGTGGACCCCGGTGGCGCTGATCAGGTACTCGGCGAAATAGGCCGAACTGTCCCGGTGGTAGCGCTCCACCACCGGGCGGCTGCGTCCGCCGCCGGTGAGCCACGACCAGCGGTCCGCCAGATAGTCACGGACGTCCCCGGGCGAGGTGACCGGCACCACCCGCCGGGCGCCGACGGGCCGCACGGTCGGATCGGCACTGAGAATCTCGTTGCCCCGCCCGCCGGAGAGGAAGTCGTGTTTGAGGACGACCGCTTCGCCCCCCTCCAGCAGATCGAGGACCATGCGTTCCGCGGCGTCCGCGCCGGTGCACACCCCGCCCTGCGGAACCGGCACACCGGCCCCGCCGGCCACGGCCCGGAACATGGACTTGCTGTTGACCAGCAGCCCGCCGCCCTGGGCGGCGAAGCCGTGGCCCGGCATGGCGTGTGCGACCCCCAGCTGCACGGCCAGTCGTGACACGGCCGGATCGGGCCAGAGCGCGGACAGGTGGGTCACCTCGCGCCCGCCGACTGCCTTTCGCAGCTCAGCGACGAACTCCGGATCGGCCAGCCGGCCCGGGGTGAGCATGCCCTGGGAGGCGGCACCCTCGTCGCCTCCGCCGGCCGGCGGGACCACGAAGCTCAGGCTGTCCTTCCGGACGGCCGTCAGGGAGGTGACGTAGTCGACGAAGTCCTCGTCCGGTGGGGTCGGCAGGACCAGCACGTCGCCGTCACGGGCGAACCAGACGAGTCGCTGCACCCACCAGCCGGTCCAGCCCCGGTCGGTTCGCACGTCCTCGCTGAAGTCGTTCCCGATCAGGATCCTGGTGCGGTGGCCGCCGGCCACCTCGTCAGCCCAACCGGCGTGGTCCTGCGGCAAGTTCAGCATCGCTGCGTCCGATCTATGAGGTGGGCCATGCCAGCGATGGTCGGCGTGGCGAGGAAGTCCAGCAGTGGGACCTCGACGCCGAGCTCCTCGCGCACCGCGTCGAGCAGGGCGAGCATCCGGAGCGAGTCCCCGCCGGCCGCCATGAAGTTGCTGTGCAGACCGGCCCCGGACGTTGCCAGCACCCGGCACCACAGCCGGGCCAGCGCCAGCTCCAGCTCGGTGCGCGGATGCTCGTCGTCCGACTCGGCCGTCGGGGCCGCGTGCGGGTCGGGCAGCGGGAGCCGGGAACGGTCCAGCTTCCCGGTCGGGCCCAGCGGCATCGACTCCAGCGGGACGACCTGGGCGGGCACCGCGTAGTCCGGCAGGATGCGGCTCAGGTAGCCGACGAGCTCGCGCGCGTCCGGCGGGAAGGCGGTGGCCGCCGAGACGAAGGCCACCAGGCGGGGCGGGGCCGCCCGATCGTCCACCACCACGGCAGCCTGGGCCACCGTCGGATGGGCCCGCAGCGCGGATTCGATCTCGCCCGGTTCCAGCCGATGGCCGCGGATCTTCAGCTGCCGGTCCCGCCGGCCGAGGAAGACCAGCGTGCCGTCGGGCAGCCGGCGGGCCACGTCACCGGTGCGGTAGCCGCGGGTACCGTCGGGGTGGGTGGTGAAGGCCGGTGCCGCGGTGTGCGACGGGCCCCAGTAGCCGAGCGCCACCCGGTCCCCGAGCAGTTCCAGCTCGCCGTACACCTCGGTGGGGTGGCCGTCCGCGTCGAGCAGCCGCACGCCGACGCCCGGGACCGGCCGACCGACCGGCAGCGTCGGCCGATCCAGGTCGGCGCGGGTGGCGAGGTGCTGGAGCGCGAGGGTGCACTCGGTCGGCCCGAGTCCGTTGATCAGCACGGCTCCGCGTGGGAAGGCGGTCAGGAACCGGCGCAGGTCCTGCCTGGTGGCCTCCTCGCCGCCGAGCACCACCGCACGCACCCCGGTCAACGACGGCTCCGGCCCGCTCGCCCGCTCGGGGAGGTCGCCGACCAGGTGACGGAAGAGCGTGGGTGTGCAGTGCAGGACCGCGGCGTCGAGCGCGGCCAGCCGCGCCCGCAACTGCGGTGCGGGCAGCAGCGGATCGGTGACGTGCAGGGTGGCGCCGGTCAGCAGCGCGCCGAACAGGTCCATGACCGCGGCGTCGAAGGTGAAGCGCGCCAGCAGCGGTACCTGGTCCCCGGCACCGATTCGGACCCGGTCCGCGTAGCCCAGGGCGTGGGCGAGCACATTGCGGTGGCTCTGCAGCACGGCTTTGGGAGTACCGGTGGATCCGGAGGTGTGCAGCAGGTAGGCGAGCGAGTCCGCCCCCGCCGGACCGGACGGCACCTCCTCCGGCGCCGGTCCCGGCTGCTCCATGGAGAGGACGGGCAGTTCGCGGGCCAGCACCCGGGCCCGGTCGGCCAGGGCCGGATCGCAGGCGAGCACGGACACTTGGGCGTTCGCGAGGATCCGGGCGAGTCGTCCGTCAGGTTGGCGCGGATCGAGCGGAACGTAGGCGGCACCGGATTTGAGCACCGACCACACGCCGATCGCCGCGCCGACGTCGTGCTCGCAGAGCAGCGCCACCCGGCCGCCGGCAGCGGTGTGCGGTCGTAGGCGGTGGGCGATCCGGTCGGTGACCGCGTCGAGTTCGGCGTACCGGTACCGTCCGGACGGTCCGGTGACGGCGATCCGATCGCCGTGCGCGGCGACCACCGCCCGGAAGCGGTCGACCAGGGACTCCGCCGCACCGGGCGGCGCGGGCGCGACGTACCCCGGTGGAGTGGGCACCGGCCAGTCCGCCTCCGCGACGGGCTGGTGCTGGACGGGCAGCTCGCGCACCGGTCGGCTCGGGTCGGCGACGGCGTTGCCGAGCAGGGTGGCCAGGTGGTCGAGCAGCCAGGCCGCGCCGGCCCGGGTGAAGCGGCTGCTGTCGTAGCGCAGGCTGAGGGTGCTCACGCCGTCCTGCCGGTCCCATCCGAAGGTGGCGTCGATCCCGGCACTGATCGCGGTCGTCAGCGGCGCCGGCTGCACGGCGATGGTGACCGGTGCGGCCCCCTGCGGCAGCTCCGCGCCGTGTGCCAGCGCCTCCGCGCCGGCCCGAGCGGTCTCGCGCACCAGCTCGTCGAACGGGCCGGCGGGGTCGACCGCCAGGCGCAGCGGCACCAGCGCGGGTGCGAGCTCCGGGCGCAGCAGCCGGGGGTCGAGACCGATCAGCAGCTCGGTGCTGCCGGTGTGCCGGTGCAGCACGGCCGCCAGCGCGGCGAGCAGGACGACCGGCTCGGACGGGGCTCCGGGCAGTGCGGCGAGGGCTGCCGTGGTCGCGGCCGGGAGCCGATGCTCCGCGGTCCCGGGCGTGAACCCGCCGGTGGCGAGCCGCGGCAGATCACCCGGCAGCTCCGTCGCGGTGGCGCCGTCCGGCGAGGAGAGGTCCGCCACGACGCAGCTCGGGCCGGCGACCGTGCCGGCCTCAGTGCGCTCACTCACCGACGTGCACCTCCTCGGGCCGACCGTGCCAGGACGCCCAGAGCGCGGCATAGCGGCCACCGCGTGCCACGAGCTCGTCGTGCGGGCCGACTTCCACGATCCGTCCCTCCTCCATGACCACCACCCGGTCCGCGTCGCGTGCGGTGTGCAGGCGGTGGGCGATCGCGACCACGGTGCGGCCGGCCAGCACCGCGGCCAGTGAACGCTCCAACTGCCGGGCGGTGCGCGGGTCGAGCATCGCCGTCGCCTCGTCCAGCACAAGCGTGTGCGGATCGGCCAGCACCAGTCGGGCCAGAGCCAGTTGCTGGGCCTGGGCAGGGGAGGGGCGGGTCGCCCCGGAGCCCAGTGGGGCGTCCAGCCCGAGTTCCGCGGCCCAGTCCCAGGCGTCCACGGCGCGCAGCGCGCGCTCGAGTTCCCGGTCGTCCGCAGTCGGCTTGGCGATCAGCAGGTTGTCCCGCAGGGTGCCGCTGAAGACGTGGTGCTCCTGGGTGACCAGGACGACCCGGCGGCGCAACTCGGCCAGTGGCAGCGCGGTGAGTGGTACCCCGCCCACGGTCGCCGAGCCGGTCCTGGGCTGGTGGATGCCGGTGAGAAGCCTGCCGAGGGTGGACTTGCCCGCCCCGGAGGAGCCGACGATGGCCAGCCGCTCCCCGGGCTCGATGACCAGATCGAGGTCGTGCAGGACGTCCCGCCCCGCCCGGTAGGCGTAGCTGACCCCGCGCAACTCGATGGGCTCACCATTGGCCGCAGCGGCGCCGCCCCCGGCCGCAACCGCCTGCGGCCGCCCGGCGGGCAGCACCGTCTGCGGCCGCTCGGCTTGCTCGCCGACACCCATGAGGCGCGCCAGTGAAGCGCCGCCGACCTGCAACTCGTCCATCCAGAACAGCAGTCGGTCCACCGGACCGATCAGCTGCTGGACGTAGAGCGTCACGGCCGTCACCGCGGCGAGCGTCACCACGCCGTGGATGTAGAGGAGTCCGCCGATCGCCAGCGACGCGACGACCGGCAGGACGTAGCCGGTGTCGGCGATCGGCAGGTAGACGCTGCGCAGCCACAGGGTGTACCGCTCGGCTGCGAAAGACTCCGCGATGTCCTGGTTGAGCCGCTCCATGCGCTTGTCCGCGACGCGCAGCGCATCCACCGTCCGCGCGCCCTCGACGGTCTCGGCGAGCGTCTCGGTGATCCTCGAATAGGACGCGTTGGCCCGCAGGTAGCCCGGCCGGGCGCGGCCCAGGTACCACCGGGTCGACGCCCAGAGCACGGGCACGGCGATCAGGCAGGGCAGCACCAGCACCGGGCTCACCAGAACGATCGCTCCGATGGTGAGCAGGATCGTGCACAGCGCCATCAGGGCGTCCGGGGCTGCCAGTTGCACGGTACGGGCGAGCACATCGATGTCCCGGGTGGACCTGGTGACCAGGTCGCCGGAGCCGGCCCGCTCGACCGTGGCCAGCGGAAGCTTGAGCAGGCTGTCGACGAACTGCTCGCGCAGGCCGGCCAGCACCTGCTCGCCCAGGCGCACGGAGCCGAACGTGGCGTACCGTTCCAGCACGGCCTGGGCGATCACGGCGACGCAGATCACCAGCCCGGTGACGGCGGCCGTGTCCAGGTGCCGGCCGGCGTCCTGGATCAGCCGGCCGAGCATCCAGGGGGCGACCAGTCCGGCGACGGTGGCCAAACCGTGCAGGAGCAGGTTCCGGGCGAGCTCGCGCCGGTTGTCCCGGATCAATTCCTTGGAGCGGGCGCGTACGGCGCGGGTGGACGCGACGGGCAGGGCGTTCACGACGCGGCCACCTCCCGGGTGACGATGGATCGGTACTGGGGGTTGGCGAGCAGCTCGGTGTGGGTGCCGTGAGCGACGACCTTGCCGTCCACCACCAGCACGACCTGCTCGGTGCGGTCCAGCAGCAGTGGGCTGGTGGTGAGGACGAGCGTTGAGCGGCCCGCGCGCAACGCCGACAGGCCGGCGGCGATGGTGCCCTCGGTGTGCGCGTCGACCGCGTTCGTCGGTTCCACCAGGACCAGCACCTCCGGGTCGGCCAGCACGGCCCGGGCCAGCCGCAGCCGTTGCTGCTGACCGCCGGAGAACTCCCGCCCCGCGTTGCCGATCACCGTGTCCAGGCCCTCGGGCAGCCGGTCGACGATCTCGGTGGCCGAGGCACCGTCCAGTGCCCGGGCCAGCAGCTGCGGGTCGGCCGCCGCGCGGTCGCGCGGGTCGAGTTCACCGCGCAGCGGGCCGGAGAACAGCCGGGCCTCGCTGTCCACGACCAGGACGCGGCGGCGCACCTCGTCCAGCGGCAGATCGGCCAGCGGGACCCCGGCCAGGGTGGTGGCCGAGTCGGTGTAGCGACCCAGCCGGTCGGCGAGCGCTCCGGCGTCGGGCGTGCCCGTGCAGACCACACCGACGATGCGTCCGGCGGGCAGCACGAGCCCGGACTCGGGATCCTCCAGGACCGTCGCCGCGGCGGCCGGGGCCGGGGCCGGCGTCGCCGTGCCGGAGCTCAGTTCCGGCCGCAGTCCCAGCAGCTTGACCACCCGGCCGGCCGCCACCAGGGCACGGGTCAACTGGTCGACCATCCCGGTCGCCCGGCGCAACTGCTCGGCCAGGAAGACCGCGTAGCCGTAGAACGAGACCAGCAGGCCGGCGCTGATCCGTCCGGTGTCGACGTAGTGCGCCCCGAGCCAGACCACCGCGGTGACCAGTAGACCGGGCAGCAGCAGCTTGACCCCGGTGATCCATGCCTCGATCGCGGCCACCCGGACGCTTTCCTGCCGGACCCGCTGCGAGGCGGTCCGGTAGCGGTCGGCGAAGACCTCTTCGCCACCGATTCCGCGCAGCACCCGCAACCCGGCGACGATGTCCACCGCCAGATCAGTCAACAGGGCCTGCTGTGAGCGCAGTTGATCCTGACGACTGTGAAGTACCCGCATCAGCCGGGCCATCGCCCAGGCGATCGCGGGGACGCCGAGCAGCACCAGCAGCCCGAGCTGCCAGGACTGCGCGAGCATGATGCCGGCGACCAGCAGCGCCGAGACCACCGCCCCGCTGCCGCGGGCCGAGCTCTCCAGGGCGACACCGACCCGGGTGACGTCGGCGGCCCCCACGCTCAACGCCTCTCCCGCGGAGACCTTCTTGGGCAGGTCCGCACCGAGCCAGGCGGCCTGACGGGTGATGAACTGCGTGGTCGCGTAGCTGGCGCCGTAGCGGTTCCGCACCGAGCAGCGATCGCGCAGGGTGCCGGTGACGGCTTGGCCGACGCCCAGCGCCAGGACGACCCCGCTCCACAGCAGCAGGTTCTGCGCGCTGCGCGCGATCAGCCCCGCGTCGACACCCCGGCCGACGGCGGCGGGCACCAGCCCCTGACACACGGCGCACAGCACGCCGTACACCAGGGCGAGCAGGGCCGTCCCGCGCCGGGCGTCGACGAGCCACCACAGGTAGCGGGCTGGTGAGCGGTGGTCGGGGACGCCCGGATCAGAGTCAGGAAAAGGACGCATGTCTTCCCAGGGTTGTTTCAGGCCGGCGGAAGGTCGGACCGGGAGCGGTCCGAGAGGGTCGGCGCGTTGGTGACTAGGCCTTGATGCCGGTGGTCAGCCCGTGTTCGAACGGAAGTCCGGCGATGGTCGTCACGTCACCGAAGCCCGCCCGGCGCAGCCAGTCCTCGTAGTCCCCGGCCGGGTACGCCATGCCCCCGCCGCTGGCCAGGACGTTCAGGTAGAGGGAGAGACGGGCGGAGTAGATGCCCTGCGTCTCGTCATCGGAAGCGTTGAAACCGTAGACGATGACCCGACCGCCGGCGGGCAGCGCGTCGTACGCCTTGCGGAGGAGCGCGACGATCCGGTCTCCCGGGAAGATCTCCAGGACGTGACTGAACATCACGGTGTCGTAGCCGGTCGGGAAGGCGTCGGCGAACAGGTCGACGCCCCGCAGGTCGACCCGGCTCTCAGTGTCGGCCGCAGTGGCTTGCTCGGCGAGCCTGGCGACACTGGGCATGTCGAGGATGGTCACCTGGAGCTCCGGGTACCGCGCCACCAGTGCGGCGGTGGTGGTGCCTGCCCCGCCGCCGACGTCGAGCAGCCGACGGGCAGGGGAGAACAACGCTTCCTGCTCGACCAGGCCGGGAAGGGTCCGGAGCGTGAAGGCGCTCATCGAGGCGTGGAAGACCGATTCCAACTCCGGTGTGCGGGACAGTCGCTGATAGAGCGTCGGCTCATCACCCGGGAAGGCCGCGAGCGCGGTATTGGTGCCGGCCCGGAGCGCCGTGGTCATCTGCCCGAACGCCGGGTAGTAGATGTCCCGCCAGCCGACGAGGATCCGGCGCCAGCTGTCCGGGGAGTCCGCTGCGAGCAGCTGCTCGGCGGTGGCGGCGTTCCGGTAGTCGCCGTCGTGCCGCTCCAACAGGCCGGTGGTGCACACGGCGTGCAGCAGGACGCGCAGCTGGTGAGCGGGCAGACCGGTGAACTCGCGCACGGCCTCGAAGGACGAATCGGAATTCTTGGAGAGGAACTCGAAAACACCCAGTTCGGCCGCGGAAACCACGGCATTGAAGAGAGCCGGGGCGTTCACCAGGAATTGGAATCGTTCGAAGACCGGATCCTGCGATAAGTCGGCCGAAGATCGTTTCATCTCATCCCCATGATAAAGTCGCTCACCGTCGATAGGGCAGAGCGATGTCTCGAAGCTTCGCACCCCCTCTGTCATACTGTCAAGCGACTTTTCCCCGAGTTCCGGGGAGGGCCGTTCGGGACCGTTAATGCATGGTGGGGGTGCCGGTCGGTCCGTCCGCGGGTGTCGTCGGCCACCGCAAGCCATCGTGTGCGGCCGGTCCCGGTGAGGGTTTTGTGCAGTCGGGCCGAAAAGCGGTGGCCGTTCGGGCAGTGGGGCGGCCGGGGATCTCGCCGCAGGCCGGGCGGGGAGTGGTCGACGACGGCGTTGTGCAGGTCGCCGTCGGCCGGCGCCGGAACGGTTCTTGGGAACGGTCCGGGCCGTCGTGGTGGCTGCCGCCGGTAGGGATCCTACACGGGTTCCTTGGTGTTCAAGTGAGCCGATTTGCTTGACGCGCAAGGTTTGTAGCGCCGTAGGGGCTGTCGGTGGCGCGGTCGAGGGGGCCAAGCGGGCGACTCGGCGGCAGTCGGGGCCCGATCCGCGTGACCGGGTCGAGCCGCGGGGCGGGCGCTGCGGGCCGACCGGCGGCAGGGGGTGCGCGGGCCTCGATGGTCCGCTCCTCGGTGCTGGCGGGAGCCGTTCGGGCAGTGGGGCGGCCGGGTGGTCGGTCGCGCCGGCCTCGGGCCGGACGTCAGTCCACCGCACACGAATAGGACGGAAGCCCTCGCGTCCGCGGCAGCCCTTCGCGGAAATCTCCGGCTGCCACCGTGCACTGTGCAATCAGCCGCGCCGGGTGGCGGCCGGGCTATATAAGCGGCCTTGAAATGTCCAGTTTGTGTGATTCAGGGCGCGTGCGGCCCTATGCGGCGGGCGCGGTTCTACCTAAGGGTATTGCCGTCGCCGAAGGAGCGTGCCTACGGTGTACCAGCTGATCCTCCGGGCCTCGCCCGATTTTCCAGACCTGTCCATTTCGGTCGTTTCCGGCCGGCCTCGTCCGGCGTAGCTTCCCACATTCGGGAGCGTGTCACGCTTATGAAGCTGAACAGTTACGATGAGTGGTCGCCCCTGCGTGAGGTCGTCGTCGGCTCGGCGGCGAACTACACATCGCACGAGCGCGAGCTGTCCTTCGACCTCTTCTTCCACGACAACCTGGTCCGCTCGGAGTGGTACTACCCAAGGCTGAGCGTCGGCTCCACCGGCGCCACGCGGTCGACGATCAAGCAGCGCTACGTGGAGGAGCTGCTGGAGGACATCGAAGGCATCGTCGACGCCCTCCGCTCGCTGTCGGTGACCGTGCACCGGCCGCTGGACCTCCACGAGTCCACCGCGGAGGTGCGCACCCCGGCCTGGTCGGCCGCGGTGGTACCGCCGTTGAACGTCCGCGACAACACGCTGGTCCTGGGCGACGAGATCATCGAGACACCGCCGATGATCCGCTCCCGCTGGTTCGAGACCCAGTTCCTGAAACCGGTCTTCAACGAGTACTTCCGCCAGGGCGCCCGTTGGACGGTGATGCCCCGTCCGCTGATGACCGACGCGTCCTTCGACCAGTCCTACGCCCGGGGCGGCAGTCGGGTGGGCGGGCCGACCGAGCCGATCGAGGATCCGCAGTCCTCGCCCTATGACGTCGGGTTCGAGATGATGTTCGACGGGGCGCAGTGCCTGAGGCTCGGCCGGGACGTGCTCGTCAACATCTCCACCGAGAACCACGCGATGGCCGTGGACTGGCTGGAACGCCATCTCCAGGGACGCTTCCGGCTGCACCGCGTCCACCAGCTGAGTGACAGTCACATCGACAGCATGGTACTGGCGTTGCGCCCGGGCACCCTGCTGGTCCGCTCCAAGGAGGTGGCCGACCAGCTGCCGGAGCCGCTGCGCGGTTGGGACCTGATCGTTCCGCCGGCGCCGACCGCGAACAACTTCCCCGGCTACGAGGACGACGACCTCATCCTCACCAGTCCGTTCATCGACATGAACGTGCTCTCGGTGAGCCCGGACACCGTCCTGGTCAATGACGCCTGCCCGGAGCTGATGCGGACCCTGGAGCAGCACGGCTTCACCGTGGTGCCCGTCCGGCACCGCCACCGGCGGCTGTTCGGCGGCGGCTTCCACTGCTTCACCCTGGACACCGTCCGGGACGGCGGCCCGGAGGACTACCTGGGCTGACCACCGCTGTTGTCCGACCGACCGTCACACAGGGGGAACGGTGACCGCAGTCCCGCAACAGCCGGCCGTGCGGATCACGGCTGTCGGCACGGCCGTGCCGACGACGTCGTTCAGCCGGCGCGAGCCGCTGGACGAATTCCGGACCACCGATCCGCGGACCAGACCGGTGCTCCTCAACAGCGCACCGGTCCCCAAGGCAGCCGTCGAGCACGGGGAGCGGGGATGACAGAGCCCAGGCACAGCACCGCCGCAGCAGGTGGCGCGCCGAGTGGACCCGACGTGGTGACGGATGAAGTCGACGTGGTGTCGCTGCCCACGGTGCGGCAGAACGTCTTCGATCCGCCGCCCGAGTTGACCGCCCTGCGGGCCGAGGCACCGGTGCGCCGGCTGCGCTATCCAGACGGCCACCTCGGCTGGCTGGTCACCGGTCACCGTGCGGCCCGGGCCGTGCTCGCCGACCCGCGCTTCAGCGCCCGCTCCGAACTGAAGCGGGTGCCGGTGGCCCGACCGGGCTCGGACCCCTTCTACGGCCGCCCCGCGCTGCCGGGCTGGCTGGTGGACATGGACCCGCCCGACCACACCCGCATCCGCCGCCTGCTGACCGGCGAGTTCACCGCGCGCCGGATGAAGCAGCTGGTGCCCCGGATCGAACGCGTCGTCGACGAGCGGCTGTCCCACCTGGCACGACAGGCCCAACCCGCCGACCTGGTCGAGGCGTTCGCGCTACCGGTGCCGTCCCTGGTGATCTGCGAGCTGCTCGGGGTCCCCACCGCGGCGCGGGAGGACTTCCAGCACCAGAGCACCCTGCTGTTCCGCCTGGACGTCTCCGCGGACCAGGCCACCGAGGCGATGGACTGGTTGGACGGCTTCCTGCGCGAGTTGGTCCGGCACCGGCGCGCGCGTCCCGGGGACGACCTGCTGAGCCGACTCGTGGCCGACGGCTCGATGACCGAGGAAGAGGTCGCCGGCACCGGCGTCCTGCTGCTCACCGCCGGTCACGAGACCACCGCGGGTTCGATCGGCCTGGGCACCTTCGCCCTGCTCTGCCACCCCGAGCAGCTCGCGGCCCTGCGGGCGGATCCGACGCTCACCGACAACGCGGTCGAGGAGCTGCTCCGCTACCTGACCATCTTCCAGTTCGGAGTGCCCCGCACGCCGTTGGAGGACGTCGAACTCGCCGGCCGGCTGCTGCGGGCAGGGGAGTCGGTGACGGTCTCCCTCTCGGCGGCCAACCGAGACCCGGAGGCGTTCGCGGAGCCGGACAGCCTCAGGCTGGACCGCAGGACATCCGCCCACCTGGCCTTCGGCCACGGCATTCACCAGTGCATCGGTCAGAACCTGGCCCGGGCCGAGATGCGGGTGGCCTTCCCGGCGCTGTTCCGCCACTTCCCCGAGCTGCGCCTGGCCGTCCCACTCGACGCCGTGCCACTCGGCCATGACATGGGCTTCTACGGAGCACACCGGCTACCGGTCGCCTGGTGACGGCCGCGCCACGCCCCAGCAACCAGGACCAGCCGGTCCACCGACCCGACAAGGCGGGAACCCCTGTGATCGACGACGCGTTCATGGCAGCGGTCAACGAACTCTCCGTGCCGGAAATGGGCACCGACGCCACCGCACCGCTGCTCTACTGGCTCATCCGCACGGTCCGCCCCCAGCACGTGCTCGAAGTGGGCATGGGCTACACCACGCCGTTCCTCGCCCAGGCACTGCGCGACAACGCGACGGCGGTGGACCTGGAGCGGTCCCGGCTCGGCGATCCGGCCGCCGCCGAACTCCAGCCGCTGGCCCACGCGGAGTACTACGAGCAGCCGTACCGTCCCCGGCTGGTGTGCATCGACCGGATGACCGACCCCACCTCCTCCGCGCCGCGCGCCCTGAAGGTGCTCGACGACCTCGGTCTCACCGGAGTCTGCACCGTCGTCGAGGGCGATATGACCGGGGCGGGGGAGCGCGTCCAGCAGGAGCTGGGTCTGATCGACTTCGCCTGGATCGACACCTGGGACACACTGGCGTTCGTGCGCGAGTACTGGCAACTGATCAACCCGGCGGGCGGGATGCTCGCCGTGCACTACCTGATGACCTATCCGCAGGGCCGGGCCATCCTCCACTACCTCAAGTCGCTGGCCGGCCCGGAGGGCGGGCTGGAGATCACGAACCTGCGCGAGCCCCACCGCACCGGGCAGAACAGCACCACGCTGATCCGGCGGATCCGTGACTACGTCGATCCCGAAGACCTGCGGCCCCAGGGCACCGCCAACGACCCCACCGGGGTCCTCGACCGTTTCGCCGGCGGTGGGCGATGACCGCCGACCCCGGCCGGGGGGAGTCGATCGCGGCGGAGCCCGGCCTGCGGATCTACTCGGTGACCCCGGAGTCCGTGACCTCCGATCAGCGACTCGACGGCGACTACCGCACCCGGCTCGGCGTGACCGCGGCCGCCTCGGAGGCAGCCGGTTGGACGGGCATCCTGGTCCCGCACAACCTGCACGAAGTGGATCCGTGGATCGTCGCGGGCCACCTGGGCGCGGTCACCAGCAACCTCGTCCCGCTGCTGGCCCTGCAGCCGGCTTGCACCCCGCCGCACACGGCGGCGGCCTGTGCGGCCGCGTACGCGATGCTGTACGGCCGCCCGTTGTACTTCAACCTGGTGACCGGCGCGCGCGACGACGAGATGCGCCGGATCGGCGACGAGTTGACGCACGATCAGCGCTACGAGCGGTTGCGCCACTACGGGCGGGTGCTCAGGGCGCTGCTGAACGGCGAGTCGGTGGACGAGACCGGCGAGCACTACACCTACCAGGGGTTCCGGCTGGAGCCGCGCCCGGAAGTCCTGGCGCAGTGCAAGGTGTTCGTCGCCGGTTCCTCCCCGGCCGGCCTGGCCGTGGCCAGGGAGATCGCCGATGTGGTGGTGACCCACCCGGCCCCGTACGCCCAGTGGCGGCAGGAGTTCCTCGATCCGCTGCGGGAGAGCGGCTACACCGGCGAGATCGGCATCCGGATCGGGGTGCTGAGCCGCCCCGATCCGGCCGACGCCTGGCGGGAGGCGCACGAGCGCTTCCCGGAGTCCTGGCTCGGGCGGCAGGAGGCGCTGCTCAAGACGCAGTCGTCGAACCAGTGGTCGCGGGTGCTCGCCCGGCAGGCCGTCGCCGAGGAGGCGGAGGCGTCCGGCGGGCGCGATCCGTACTGGCTCGGGGCTTTCCGCAGCGGTCGGGCCAGCGCGCCGTTCCTGGTCGGTGATTACGCCGAGGTCGCCGAACGGCTCGCCGAGTACGCCTCGGCCGGCGTCGGCCACCTGTTGCTGAGCGGAGGCGCCGAGGAGGACTACCCGCACATCCGGCGGGCACTGCCGCGCATCGGGGAGAGGGGCGACGGCCTTGCCTGACGTCCACCTGTCGGCCATCGGATACGCGCTGGGCGAACCCCGCGAGCTCTCCGAACTGCAGGCGGTGCTGCCCGATGACCTGTCCGTCCTGGCCGAGGACATCGTCCACTACCGGGCGAGCGATGCCGAGATCTGGGAACTGGCGGCGGCCGCCGCCGAACAGAGCCTCGCCGGATGCCCAGAGCCCCCCGACGCACTGGTCTACGTCAGCCAGAACGAGCCGGACTCCGCCACCGCGCTCGCCCGGCTCGCCAATCGGCTCGGGCTGACCACCTGCCCGTCCATCGCGCTGTCCGGCCACGACTGCGGCAACTTCGGGCCCGCGCTGGGCGTCGTGCGGGACATGGTCGTCGCGGGGACGCGCCGGCGGGTCCTGCTGGTGCTGGCGGACCGGGCCCGGGAGCCCCGGCAGCGGCTGATGGCAAGCGGCCTGTCCCTGTTCAGTGACGGTGCGGCGGCCTGTCTGGTGACCGCCGACGCCCCGGGGACCGACGGTGCGACCTTCGTGCTCGAGGCCGCCGCGAGCCGCACCGAAGTGCGGTTGGAAGAGCCGGAGGTGGCCGGCACCGGGATGCTGACCACGGTCCGGCTGGCTGCCGAGACCATCGCCGAACTGCTGGCGGACACGGGTCGGTCCCGGGACGACTTCCGGCACGTGGTGTTCGCCAACTACCGCACCGCGTCACAGAAGTTCCTGTGCACCGCGATGGGGTTCGGGTACGAGCGGATCCTGCCGGGCGCCGTCGCCGATCAGGCGCACTGCTTCGCCGCCGACATCCTCATCACCCTGGCCCAGCGGCACGCGGACGGCTCGCTCTCCCCGGGCGACCGCTTGCTCGCCTCCGCGACCGGCCCGCACGCGTGGAACACCCTCGCCCTGTCCGTGCCGATCAGGCAGGCCGGCCGGTGAGCAGGGTCGACCCGTCGGTGGCCCGTTCACTCGGCCCCCGGCCGGGGCGCTGAGCACGAACCCTTCCGGCAGATCAGAGCAGACGAGAGAGACTCAAGGGTCAGGACATGGCAAGCATAGTGCGCGGCGGTCCACTGACGCTCGCTCAGCGGCGGATGTGGCTGCGCTCATACTGGCGCGGGCAGGGGGAGTACTTCCCTGCCTGGCAGAAGAGTTGGGCGGTTCCCGGAGGGGTGGAGGTCGCCACCGCCCTCGACGCCTGGGCCAAGCTGGCGGCCCGGCACGAGATCCTCCGCACCGTCTTCCTGATCGGCCCGGACAGCGAGCCGATCCAGGTGGTCCTCGACGCCGACGGCTTCCGCCCGCCGGTCTCGGTGGCCGACGCGGCAACGGCGGAACCGGGCCGGTCGGCGGAGGCGGCCGGGCCGCTCACCGTCGGTGCCGCCTTCGCCCGCCCGCTCTGGTCGGTCCGGTTGCTCGTCGCGGACGGTCTGGTCAGCGGTGTCGACCTGGTCTTCGACCACATCATCAGCGACGGCAGCGGCCTGCAGAACTGGCGGCAGCAGTTCCTCGACCACTGCCGCGGCCGGGACGTCCCGGTGCGGGTGGTCCAGCCGCTGGACCGTGAGGCTTCGCCGGCGCGGCCCCCGGCCGCCGTCGCCCCGGAAGACCATGCGGCCCGCAGCCCGCAGATACCCGCGCCGGGGCACGGCAGGGCGACCACCGGACCACGCTACCTGCTCTCCTCCACCACCTACCGGGACCTGCTCCCATGGGTGGACGAGCTGTGCGAGCGGACCGCGGCCTCCCGATCGATGGTCTTCATGTTCGCCATCGCCTGGCTGCTGAACCGCTACTCCGGCCACCCGCGGGCGCTGTTCGCCAACTACGTCTCGGGCCGCGTCGGCCGGGACGACGGCATCGAGTGCCAGGTCCGGCCGATGGACATCCCGGTGGAGATCGACGACTCGCTGAGCTTCGCCGAGGCCCTGCGCGCGGTCAACTCCGAGACGCTGCACGCCTACCAGCGCGACCTGCTGGCCGGCCCGGTTCCGCCGGAACACCGGGCCCGGACCGCCGCGGCGCGCGGGGTGGGTTTCGTCGTACCGGTGTACTTCAACTTCCAAGGGCACCCACGGGCCGACGGACCGGTCGCCGGGCCGCGCAGGCAAGCCGTGGTCACCGCGCGCGAGGACGAGTGGGACGAGCTCGGTCGGCCGTGGTGCGTCGTGGTGTACGTGTACGTGAAGGAGGACGAGGTCGTCCTGGACGTCGACACGGATGTCCGGATGCTGTCCGCCGGGACGATCCACACCTTTGCGGACCTCCTGCCCGAATTGATCCGGCTGATGGCCGAGCGACCGTCCGCGCCGGTCCACTCGGCCGACGCACTGCTTCCGCCGGACTTCGCGATGCCCCCGAACTCCGTTCTGCTGGGCGACACATGGGTGAATCCCGACGCGGTCCGCCGGGTACTGGAGTCCGCCCCGGGAGTGCGAGCGGCCGAGGCGCGGTGCGAGTCGGGGCAGCTGCGGGCCCACCTGGCGCTGGAGGTCGGCGCCGACCTGTTCGACATCCATGAGCACCTGCTGTCACAGCTCCGCCTCCACCTGGACGTGGCCGTGCCGCAGTGCTACCTCCCGTTGCGGCTCGACGGCGTCCCCTGGTGGCCGGCCGGCGCCGACCGGGCCGGCTGGTCTCCCCGGGAGGCCGCGCCGGTGCTGCCACCGGGGACGGAGGCGGAGCACGAGCTGTGCGCCGCGATCCGGGAGACGCACGGACTGGACGTCGAGAACCTGGCGCTGAGCTACGTCGCCGCCGGCGGACGCCTGCTGAGGGCCCCCGCGGTCGTCGAGGCGCTGCGTCGCCGCAGGCTCATCGGCCTGCAGTCCTACCACTTCACCACCCCCTGGACGTTGCGCGCCGTCGCACGCTCGCTGCGGCCGGAGCCGGACCGGCACACCGACGGTGCCACCTACCTGGGCTGAACCGCCGGCCCATCCAACCCCCACCGACCAGCTACGGAGCGATAAGATGCCCGGTTCCCCGGCTTCCACGGCCCCGCCCGTGCTCATCATCGAGCCCACCTCCTCCGCGCACGGGCTGATCCACGAGGCCCGCGCCGCGGGTCTGCACCCCGTCGTGGCCACCTACGACGAAGGCGACCGGCGGCTGCCGGACCCGGTGCGGGAGCGCGTCGGCACGCTCGTCCAGGTGGACTGCAACGACGAGCTGAGGCTCGGCGACCTCATGGCCCGACTGCACGCCCGGACCCCGTTCGTCGGCGTGCTGCCCGGGGACGAGTTCTACGTCGCCACCACGGCGCGGCTGGCGGATCGGCTCGGGCTGCCCGGATTGCCGGCCGAAAGCGCCGCCGCGCTGCGCGACAAGGCCCTGATGCG
Source organism: Kitasatospora humi (assembly GCF_020907985.1). Classification (GTDB taxonomy): domain Bacteria; phylum Actinomycetota; class Actinomycetes; order Streptomycetales; family Streptomycetaceae; genus Kitasatospora; species Kitasatospora humi. Next base: position 84,343 of record NZ_JAJJPA010000002.1, read on the forward strand.
GGGCAGCGTGGCGCGGGCCGGGCTGCGCGTCCCGCGCTACCGCGAGGCGGCGGACGCCGAGACGCTCGCGGCCGCGGCCTCGGCGGTGGGCTTTCCGGCGGTGCTCAAGCCCGCTGCCTCCGCCGGCAGCATCCACGTGACCCGTGTCGACGACCCGGTTCAGCTCGAACGGGCGTACCGCGCCTTGCTGAGCGACACCCGCCCCGACGACGTGGGCGGTCACCTGGACGGCAGGGTGCTCCTGGAGGAGTACGTGCCCGGGCCGGAGATCAGCGTCGAGGGATACGTCCACCGGGGCCGTGCGGTCGTTGTCTCCGTCACCGAAAAGATCCTCAGTCCGGAGCCGCACTTCCTGGAGGTCGGTCACGTCTCCCAGGCGGAGCTGGACCGGCCGACCAGGGAGCGGGTCGAGTCCTACGTGGACGCGGTGTGCCGCGCCCTGGACGTGCACCTCGGACCGTTCCACTGCGAACTGCGACTGGTCGACGGCGAGCCGGTGCTGGTGGAGATCGGCGCGCGCCTGCCCGGGGGGCGGGTCACCGTGCTCACCGAGTGGGTGACCGGGGTCTCGCTGCCGCGGATCATGCTGGCCGCCTACACGGGAGGTGACGTGCCGTCGGCCGCCGTGGCCGGTGCGCCCGTCGCCAAGTACGCCGGCGTGCACCACTTCACCGCGCCGGGTACCGGCGTCATCAGCTCCGTGTACGGGATGGAGCAGGTCCGGGGAGCCGGGTTCGTGCGCGAGGCAGTGCTGCGGGCACGCCCCGGTGACCTGATCGAGCCCTTCGGTGACTTCCGCTGTCGTCTCGGCTTCGCGATGTTCACGGCCGACACCCACGCCGAGGCGGTGGCCCGCCGGCAAGCCCTGGCCGCAATGGTGACCTTCGCCTAGGCGGAAGACCGGCCGGCCGACACCCACTCGTCGCAATCCCGCAGGGAGCCCACAGTGTTCGACCCTCCGCACCTTCTCGTCGTCGGCAGCGGCGACCCCCTCTACCGGGAGTACGCCCTGGCCGGCCTCGCCGAGAACCACACGATCACGATGATCGACCGTTCCCCGGCCACCTGGCAGGCGAAGTACCTCGTCGACCATGCCGTGGCGCCACTCGACGCCGTCGACCAGGTAGCCGCCACGGCAAGGGAGTTGTCCGGCCGGCACCACTTCGACGGTGTGGTGACCTGGGGGGAGTTCGCCGTGCCGGCCGCCGCCCGGGCGGCGGCCGAGCTGGGTCTGCCCGGCATCCGCCCCGAGGTGGCACAAGCCTGCCGGGACAAGGGCCTGACCCGCGGCGTCCTGGCCGCGGCCGGCGTCCCCTCGGCCAGATCGGTGCGCGCCGCCACCCCGGCGGAGGTGCGGGCCGCCGCGCTGGAGATCGGCTTTCCGGTGGTGGTGAAGCCGACCTCCAGCGCCGGCAGCCGCGGTGTGATCCGGGTCGACGGGCCGGAGGGCCTGGCCCGGGCGCACGAGTTCGCGGCCCGCTCCACCGCCGTCGCGGCCGACGGCAGCCGCCCGGTGCTCGTCGAGGAACTGCTCGTCGGTCCCGAGGTCAGCGTCGAGTGCGTCAGCTACCGGGGGGAGACCCGGGCGGTGGCGTTGACCCGGAAGTCCGTGGGCCTGCCCCCGTACTTCGAGGAGCTCGGCCATCTGGTGGAGCCGCAGGACGGCGACCTGTCCGACGAACCGGCGGCCCTGGTGGCTGTCGCCGCGCTCCGCGCGCTCGGAGTGGACGACAACGTCAGCCACGTGGAACTGAAGCTGACGGCGGACGGCCCGAAGATCGTCGAGGTCAACGCCCGGGTGGCCGGAGACATGATCGGCTACGCCGTCCTGCTGGCCACCGGGATAGACCTGGTGCAGGCAGCCGCCTCGATCGCGCGCGGGCAGCGCCCCGATGTGCGGGCCCGCTACCGGCGGAGCGCCGCGGTCCGCTTCCTCTACCCCCCGATCACCGGGCACGTGGTGGAGCAGTCCGCGCCCGACGGGCTCCGCGCGGAGCCCTGGCTCGACCGCCTGATCTGGGAGCAGCCGATGGGTACCCTGGTCGCGCCCCCGCCGGACGGCGACGTCGACTCCCGGCTGGCCCAGGTGGTCGTCACCGCCCCCACACCGGAGCAGGCCGTGCTCCGGCTCGACCAGGTCTTCGACCAACTCCGCTTCCGGGTCGAGCCTGTCGCCGGGGCCGCCGCGGTGCCGGGACGATGACCCGCCCCATGCCCGCCGGCTCGGTGACCGCGCGGCCGGGTCGGCTGTTCCTGAGGGCACGGGTCTCCAGGCGGGACGAGGCCGTGTTCGTGCTGAAACTCCTGCTGGCAGTCGTGCTGGTGGCCGGTGGCGCACTCCTGGCGCTCCGGTCGAACCTGCTCGTGGCCGCGACGGGTGTGGTGCTGCTGGGCGCGACCTACACCCACCTGCTGGAGCTTCAGCACCAGTGCCTGCACCACTCGGCCTTCCGGCGGCCCGGGGTGCACCGAGCGGTCGGGGTACCCCTGGGGTTGGCGCTGCTGGTGAGTTACAGCCACTACCGGGTCCGGCACCTCCAGCACCACCGCTACCTGGGCACCCCGCGCGACTCGGAGTTCTTCGGTTTCGACACGCGTCGGCCGATCACGGTGGGCGGACTCTGCCGGGGGCTGTTCGACCTCGGGCGGATGGCGGCAGTGCTCCACAGCATCATCCGCTGCGTCCGGGGCAACTGGACCTACGACATGGGACAGATATCGCACCGCCTCAGCCGTGACATCCGGAACGAGTACCGCTTCATGGGCCTGCTCGTCCTCGCCGCCGGCGGCGGCTTCGCGCTGGGCCTCGGCGGTTTGGTGCTGCGGCTCTGGCTGCTGCCGCTCCTGATCGGGCTGCCGCTGCACTTCCTGGTGGAACTGCCGGAGCACCTCCTGTGTGACTCGGACTCCACCGACGTACTGCGCAACACCCGCTCCATCCGCGGGACTTGGTTCAGCACCTGGTACACCAACGGCAACAACCTGCACGTCGAGCACCACGCCGCCATGACCGTCCCGATCAACCGGCTTCCGGAGCGCCACGAGGACGTCCGACGTTTCGCCGTCCACGTCGAGCGCGGCTACCCGACCTTCTACCGCCGCGTCTTCCGCGAGGCGCGCCGCAACTCCCGCATCCGCCGAGCGCCCGACGCGGGCCGGGGGTGACGCCTGCCGCACGGGCGAGCGAGCCGACCGGTCCACCCGTCCGTGTGACGGGCGGACCGGTCGGGCCCGGCCCGACGAGGGCGACGGCGACGATGAGACCTGCGAGGTACTCGGCGCTCATACGACCCGCCTCGCTTCGCTCGTTATGCGCGAGCGCAACGCGCACCCCACGATGGTGAGTTCGCTGCGCTCACGCACAGTTCTCCGGAACATCGACGCGACCCTCGCATCGGCGTCATGCGTCCGAGACCCGGCTTGGCCGGTCGCCCCATCCCGACCGGCCCTACGGTGATCGGCGCGGTCCGGTGGCTGCTCGGCCAGGGGGATTCCCGCTCCCGCTGGGACGGCATCGAAGCCGTCCCCGACACCGCCGTGCGCCTGGTCCCACGCCTGCGCAGCCGCCGACCAGCCGCCGGACGTCGGTCCGCTCCCAGCGGGCAAGCTCCGGGCGACGGACCGGCTGCCCCGGAGTCGGCCGTGCCACCCACGTGTCCGTCGGCATCTCCCGAGCACAGGACGCACAATGACCAGTAGTCAGATACCGACCACAGCGCGGGACGGAGACCCATGCCGGACCAGCACGGCAGGACCGCCGGACTACCGGTCGACGAGGACCCGCTCGCCCGGTTCGGCTACCGGAAGCAGCTGCGCCGCACCCTGCACCTGCGCGACCTGCTGGTCTACGGCATGGTCTTCATGGTCCCGATCGCCCCGTTCGCGATCTTCGGAGTGGTCTTCGAGCTCTCCAAGGGCATGGTGGCACTGACCTACCTCGTGGGCCTGGTCGCCATGCTCTTCACTGCTCTTGGCTACCGCGAGATGTCCCGGGAGTTCCCGATCGCCGGCTCGGTCTACGCCTACGCCGCGCGCGGGTTGCGCCCGGAAGCCGGGTTCCTGGCGGGGTGGGCGATCCTGCTGGACTACCTGCTCGTGCCGACGCTGCTCTACGTGACGGGCGCGGTCGCCCTGCAGTCGGTGGTCGGCGGCGTGCCGCAGTGGTTGTGGATCGTTGTCTTCGTGGTGTTCAACACCGTCGTGAACCTGCTCGGCATCCGAACCACGGCCCTGATGAACAAGCTCTTCCTGCTGGCCGAACTGATCGTGCTGGCCCTGTTCGTCGGGCTGAGCGTCTCCGCCATCGCCCGCGGGGTGGGCGGGGCGCACTGGACCCTGGACCCGCTGTACGACCCGCGGGTCTTCTCCGTCTCGGTGGTCTTCTCGGCGCTGTCCGTGGCGGCGCTGTCCTTCCTCGGCTTCGACGCCATCTCCACGCTGGCGGAGGAGGTCCGGGGCGGCGCGCGGGTCGTCGGCCGGGCGACCCTGCTCTCGCTGTGCATCGTGGCGGCCCTCTTCGTCGTCCAGTCCTACCTGGCCGCGCTGCTGCTGCCCGGCCGCACCGGCCTGCCCGGCCAGGCCGCGGAGAACACCGCCTTCTACGACGTCGCCGGCATCGCCGGCGGGGTCTGGCTCAAGAACGTCGTCGCCGTCACCAGCGCACTCGCCGCGGCGGTGGCCAACGCCCTGGTCGCCCAGGCCGCGACCTCCCGGCTGCTCTTCTCGATGGCCAGGGACGGGTTCCTGCCGCGCTTCCTGGCCCACGTCAACCCCAAGGGCCAGGTGCCCGAGCGGGCCGTCTTCCTGGTCGCCGGGATCAGCCTGATCCTCGGGCTGGCCCTGGTCGGCCAGGTCGCGCTGCTGTCCTCGCTGGTCAACTTCGGCGCGCTGTTCTCCTTCCTGCTGCTGCACGTCTCGGTGGCGAGCTGGTTCCTGATCCGCCGGCGGCAACGCACCTACGGCATGCATCTGGTGGTTCCGCTGCTGGGTTTCCTGATCATCGGCTACGTGCTCTGGAAGGCGAGCCCGCACGCGCAGATCGGCGGCGCCTGCTGGCTGGCGGTCGGCATCGCGATCCTGGTGGTCCGGCGGCGGACCGGGCGCTCGGTCGACCTGAGGCTCCACTCCTGAGCCGCGGTCAGGCCTGGCCCGCGGCGCGCGGCGGACTCTCCGGCCACACTTCGAACGCCTGTGAGATCCCCGCCGGCGGACCGGCACGGAAACGGCTGCGGATGAGCGCCGCGACCTTGACCACGGCATCGGCTCTACCGCCGAGCTCCACTTTCACCGGATCGGCATCCGTGTCCGCGGCGGCATCCTGCTGTGCGGCGGCGTCTTCGATCGGCGCCGACGTGTCCACCTGCCATCGGGTGCGGACCGGCTGCTCGGCGGCTGAGACGTAGTCCCTCGCCGCGCCGGGACTCGGGACGGCGATCAGCCTGAATGACCGGCCCACCGTGTCGGCGACGACGTTCGCCACGTACGGCGCACCGGTGATCGTCATGTGCACCATCGCACTCGGTTCCCGCGACGGGTTGGCACTGGTCATCGCTCTCCTTCGGTCGGCCCCTCTCCCAGCGTCTGCCGGTGGCGGTTCTGCCGCACGTGCGCGGCGGAGAGTCCCGGCCCACGTCCAGGGCGGCCGGCGGCCCATTCGCCTGGCTGTTCGCCTCCGCCGTGGCCCGCGCGGGCGTCGCAGCGCGAGCACGCGCGACGTCGGCCGAGGCGCGGGTGCGGGCGCGACGGCTCCGCGCCGCGTGTCCTTCGCGGCTCCCTGGTCGTGGGATTCGCTGCGGTGTAGCGTCATTACCAAGCAGTCGTGGTTCCGAAGTCCTCGCCCGCGGTCATGTGTCGTGGGCGTTTTTGCTGTTCGGCAATTCTCCGGGCCAAGGCGATCACCTCCGGTCCCGCACTCGTGGGGCCCGATCAGTTCCCTCGAAGGAGAATCGCATGGCTACTGGCACTGTGAAGTGGTTCAACGCCGAGAAGGGCTTCGGCTTCATCGAGCAGGACGGCGGCGGGCCCGACGTGTTCGCTCACTACTCGAACATCGACGCCCAGGGCTTCCGCGAACTCCTGGAGGGCCAGAAGGTGACCTTCGACGTCGTGCAGGGCCAGAAGGGTCCGCAGGCGGAGCACATCCGCCCGGCCTGACCACCGCGCACGAGCGGGCTCCCCGCACGGTCCACGTGCGGGGAGCCTTGCCGTCTCCGTCAGCCCGCGAGCCCTTCCGTACGCCCGGGGGAGCGGGGCACCGGCGTTCCCGTCGGCGGGGCGCGAGGCGGGTTCCGGTTCCGGGCTCAGGCCGGCCCGCCCAGCTCCAGGGAGATCTTGGCGAGCTGCTCGAGGCGGCGCTCCAGGCTCGGGTGCGTGGAGAGCAGGCTGGCCAGGCTGGCGCCGTCGCCGAGGGCGGGTGCGAAGAGGAAGGCGTTGAAGGATTGCGCGGTGCGGAGGTCTTCGGTGGGGATGCGGGCGATGGTACCGCTGACCTTGGTCAGGGCGGAGGCAAGCGCGGAGGGCCGTCCCGTCAGCATCGCGGCGGAGCGGTCGGCGGCAAGCTCCCGGTACCGGGACAGCGCCCTGATCAGCAGGAAGCTGATCACGTAGACGATGGCGGAGACCGCCATGATGAGGGTGAGGAGGATGGCGGTGTTCTGGTCGTTGCGGCTGCGTCCGCCGAACAGTTCGGAATAGAAGGCGAAGCGGACCAGTAGTCCGGCCAACACCCCGAGGAACGAGGCGACCGTGATCACCGCGACGTCGCGGTGCGCGACGTGGGACAGCTCGTGGGCGATGACGCCCTCCAGCTCCGGGGCGTCCAGGCGGCGCAGCAGGCCAGTGGTGACGCACACGACGGCATGGTCGGCGTTGCGGCCGGTGGCGAAGGCGTTGGGCAGGTCGACGGGTGAGACGGCGACCTGTGGTTTGGGCATGTCGGCGGTGGCGCACAGCCGGTCGATGACGCCGTGCAGGCGTGGCTCCTCCGCTGGGGTGACCACCTGGCCGTGCATGGCGAACAAGGCGATCCGGTCGGAGAACCAGTACTGGACCGCGAGCAGCCCTGCGGCGATGACCACGACCAGGACCCAGGACTTGAGCAGCGCGATCAGCACGGCGATGAACGCCACGTAGAGCAGGCCGAGGAGGAAGAGGGTGGCCAGCATGCGGGCGGTCAGCTGCCGGTCGGGCTCGAATCGGCTTCGCATCGCCATCACCTCGGGGTCGGGCGCTCGTCGGTGAGCAGCGCGCGGACTTGCGCGAGGCTCATGTCGCTGTCGGGTGGTACCGGTTCCGGGGGCGCGGGGTTCCGTGCGGACAGCGGGGCATCGAGGCCGCGCACGGCGTCCGGCAGGACCGGCAAGGCTTCGGCGGAGGCATCCTCAGTGTGTGCGTCGGCGTCGGCGGCGCTTGGCCGGCCGGCGTTGACCTCGCTGACCTTGTCGAGATCGTCCTCGGTGAGGGGGTACCGGCCTTCGCGGGGAACCCAACCGTTCATGACTCGGCCTCCCGCTCAGGCGGGGTCGCGGGCTTGCCGGGATCCAGGGTCGGCGTGGGGGTGGCCGCGGTCAGCTCTGCTTTCATCCGGGCCAGGTCCGCCTCGACGTCGTGGCCTTCGGCGGCGGCATCGAGCTGGTCCTGGATGTCGTCGCGCCCGGCGGGCAGGGTCGCGTCCTCCAGCGCGCCGGAGGCCATCAGCTCGTCCAGCGCCCCGGCGCGGGCCTGCAGCTGCTCGGTCTTGTCCTGGGCCCGCTGCATCGCCGTACCGATGTCGCCCATCTCCTCGGAGACGCCGGTGACGGCCTCCCCGATGCGGGTCTGAGCCTCGGCCGCGGTGTAACTCGCCTTGACGGTCTCCTTGCGGGTACGGAACGCGTCCACCTGCGCCTGCAGCCGCTGCGAGGCCAGCGTGAGTTTCTCCTCCTCGGCCTGGAGCGAGGTCTCCTGCCCCCGCAGGTCGGTGATCTGGGAGGTCACGGCCGCCCGCCGGCTCAGCGCCTCGCGGGCGAGATCCTCCCGTCCGACCGCGAGGGCCTGCTGCGCCTGCCCCTCCAGCTTGGCGGAGGACTGGTCGAGTTGGGTGATCTGCAGTTCGACGCGTTTGCGGCTGGTCGCCACGTCCGCCAGGCCGCGCCGCACCTTCTGGACCAGGTCCAGCTGCTTCTCGTAGGAGTAGTCGAGCACCTCCCGAGGGTCCTCGGCGCGGTCCAGCGCCTTGCCGACCTTGATCCTGAACAAGGCGGCGATGCGGCGGGTGATGCTGGTCATCGCGACCCACCTCCTCCTCTTCCCGGGGCCGGGGTCGGGCCCGTCGGTGCGTGGGGAGCCTTCATAGTCGAGTCTGCGCCGCGCTGCCCGGCAGGTGGCCGGTGAACCAGTCGGTGGCCAGATCGGCGACCTCCTCCAACGCTCCGGGCTCCTCGAACAGGTGAGTGGCGCCGGGGATGACGGCGAGCCGGTTCTCGCAGCGCAGCCGTTCCCCGGCGTCCCGGTTGAGTTCGAGGATCCGGGGGTCCTCGCCGCCGACGATGAGTAGCGTGGGCGCCGTGACTGCGGGCAGACGGGGGCCGGCGAGGTCGGGCCGTCCGCCGCGGGACACGACCGCCCGGGCCGGGGAGTCGGGTTCGGCCGCCGCCCAGAGTGCGGCGCCGGCTCCGCTGCTGGCGCCGAAGTACCCCACGTCGAGGCCGCGCGTCTCGTCCCGGTCGAGGAGCCAGTGGGTGGCGTCGGTTAGGCGGCGGGCGAGCATGGCGGTGTCGAAGACGTTCGCCCGGTCGGTCTCCTCTTCCTCGGTGAGAAGGTCGAAGAGCAGCGTGGCCAGCCCGGCCCGGTTCAGAGCGTCGGCGACGAACTGGTTGCGCGGGCTGTGCCGGCTGCTGCCGCTGCCGTGGGCGAACAGCACGATGGCCCGTGCTCCCGGGGGCACGACCAGTCGGCCTCCGAGTCGAACTCCTCCTGCCGGCACGGCGACGGCTGTGCGCATGACCTGTCACTTCCTCCCGGTGGGGGCGGCGACGAACCGGCCGGGCTCGTCTTCGGGTCCCAGAGCGACGCTGACGCCGTCGAAGCCGCCGGACGAGGGCAACGGTTCTCCGCCTCCTGTTGCCGTCCCGGGCCGGCGCTGCGGTTCCCGGCAGCCGCCGCCGTCAACCGGACCCCGGCCCGGTTGGCAGCGGCCATCGAGGGAGCCGTCACCGCTCACCGCCACGGCGACCTCCGCCCCACGTCCCCGGGCTCCGTTCACAGGCCGGGCGTGTAGGGCGCGATGCCGACGATGAGGATGTCTCGTCGGCCGTCCTCCCCATCGTCGCCGAGGCGGACCGGACCGACGTAGTGGCTGACGCGGCGGTCGTGGACGCCGTACCCGTCCAGTGGGTCGGTCAGCACGAAACTGGCGTGGATGGCGTCGGCGGGCAGCGCGTCCGGCTGCCGGCCGGCGCTTTCCGGGGTGGCGATGACGTTCTCGCCGCCCGTGATGTTCTGGCGGCCGATGAGGTGGGCGAAGGTGAAGGTGGCCGGTGAACCACCGTCCTGGTGGAGGCAGTTCGGTGAGGAGACGGCTACCTGGTGCTGGCTGCGGACGCCGAGCGCGATCAGGTGGACGCCGATGTAGACGGGCACGCGGTGCAGATCCTCCAGCCACAGGGCGTGGTCGAGGTCGGCCCGGATGAGGGCGTCGAGCATCCGGTTGTCGTGCAGGGAGGGCGGGATGTCGGGTAGCCGGCGACGCACCCGGGGGTACTCGGGGTTGTGCTCGTCCTGCCAGTACTCGGTGACGGAGCCGAACTCGTCGTCGGGGGCGCCGGGGATGTAGGACAGCGCACCGGTCCAGGGCAGGTAGACGGCGTGCGAGTAGCGGCGGAGCCGGTTGGTCCCTCGCGCGTACGGGTCCGGAGGCAGGTCCCGGTAGGCGTCCGCGAGTCGGGCGAAGTCCTCGGCCAGGGTCACCGTGTCGATGCCGAGGTCGGCGGCGGTCAGGCGGGCGTAGCCGTCGCGGCGCACCCGCCCGCCTCGTTCCGTCGGGTGGGCGTGCGGCTTCGGGGTGGCGTCCATCGGATACTCCAAGCGTTCGCGGACGGCCGGCGGCACGGGCCCGTCCCCCAGCGGCTCCCTGCCGGCTCTCTCCAAGCTGACATGCCCGTGGTGACCGCGGCGCAGTGAGGTCTGCCATGCGGATGAGCCCGACGGAGCGGTGTCCGGGGGGATCATGCAGCTCGCCAGGTCGTCCACGACCGCGTGCAGCCCGCCCGCGCGGTGGACGGTGCGCTGGCGGTGGGCGCCGCTGCCCCGGGTGGCCAGTCGGTCCACGAAGTCGGTGACCCGTTCCAGGTCTCCCAGTTCCTCCAGCACGGCACCGATGTGCTCCACCAGTCCCAGCGCGCGGTCCGGGGCGGGCGACGTCCGTCCGGTCAGCGCGTCCGCCCCCGGGCCCGGCCAGCCGTCGCGAGTGGCGTACCAGTAAGCGCTTCGCAACAGCTCGCCGCTCAGCCGGGGGCCTGTGTCACCTCGCTCCGCGAGGCGGGCGGAGGTCAGCACCAGCCCGCGGACCACCGCCGCCAGGGCCACGGAGTCGACCGCCTCCGCCGGAACATCCATGCACCGCACTTCCAGGGTCGGCAGGTTCGGGTGCGGGCGGGTGTCCCAGAACGGCAGGTCGGCGAAGGACATCCCCCCGACCTCCGCCATGGCCGTGGCGAAGCGCCGGTAGTCCTCGAAGGACTCGACCCTGGGCGGCGGTCCGAGGCCGGGAAAACGCAGGCGCAGCACCGAGCGCCAGCTCGCGTACTCGGTGTCCCGGCCGGAGTGGAAGGGCGAATTGGCGCTCATTTCCACCAGCAGCGGCAGCCACGGTCGCAGATGGTTGCCGACCAGGGCCGCCACCTCCCGGTCGGGCAGGAACACGTGGACGTGCAGCGCGCAGAGCGCGAAGTCGTCCATCAGCGTCCGGAAGAGCTTCACGCCGTCGCGGTACCGGGGGTGATCGCCAACCGGCACCGCGCCGCCGCCGATCACCGGCGTTGCGCTGGGGCACACCCGCAGGTTCCCGGCCGCCGCGCACCGGGCCAGCTCGCGGCGCAGCCGGACCAGTTCGGCGGACAGGGCGTCCATCGTGGCGCACGGCGGCGTCCGCACTTCGACCTGGAGGTCCGTGAACTCACCGGACACCAGCTCCCCCAGCACACCAGCGGCCCGGGTGGCCAGCCGCGGGCCGGCGGGCACCACGACCCGGGTGTCGGCGTCCACGAGGAAGTACTCCTCCTCCACGCCAACCGTGGGCGGCAGCTCCCGGCTCCACCCCGAACCGCCCGGTACGGGCCGCCGCCGGGAGCCTTCCGCGCGCAGTGCGCCGCTGTCGTCCACACCACCAGCTTCGCTCGACTTGTCGGTGCCGTCCTGTCCGGCCCGTACCCGCGACGTGGTCCCCGGGCGGTGCTCTCGCAGGAGGCGTGCCACGGGTACCGCGCGTTTCCCACGGTGGCGGCTGGGCAGCCGTCCGAGTGAGGAACACGCTGGGCCAGGCGCCGGCTCGCCGACGGCGAGCCGCGACCGGGTCCGGGCCTCGAGCACCTTGGAGCAGCTGATGCCCACGACCCCCGCCGTCCCGACCCGTACCGCCGTCCGGCGCCGCTACCTGCTCTGCCCGCCGACCTACTTCGCCGTGACGTACAGCATCAACCCGTGGATGGATCCCTCACACCCGGTGGACACCGGGGCCGCGCTGAGGCAGTGGGAGACCCTGCGCCGCGCGTTACGCGGGTTGGGCCACCAAGTCGAGACCATCACGCCGCAACCAGGACTGCCGGACATGGTGTTCGCCGCGAACGGAGCCGCGGTCGCGGACGGGCGCGTCCTGGTGGCCCGGTTCCGGCATCCCGAGCGAGCCCCCGAGGCGGCGGCCCACCGGGCCTGGTTCCGGCGCGCCGGCTACCGGCCGACCACGGCCGCGTTACCGAGCGAGGGCCAGGGCGACTTCCTGCCGATCGGCGGCCGGATCCTGGCCGGTTCCGGGCCGCGCACGAGTACCGCCGCACACCGCGAGGCGGAGCTGATCCTCGGCAGACCGGTGGTGAGCCTGTCCCTGGCCGACCCGCGCTACTACCACCTGGACACGGCACTCGCCGTACTGAGCGAGGACCAGGTCATGTACTACCCGGCGGCCTTCACGACCGAGAGCAACCGCACCCTGCACGCACTGTTCCCCCGGGCGATCCTGGCCACCGGGCAGGACGCGGCCGTGCTGGGACTGAACGCCGTGAGCGACGGCCGCCGCGTGCTGCTCCCCGAGGCGGCGCACGGCCTGGCGGCACAGCTGGAGGCGGACGGCTTCGTTCCCGTGCCGCTTCGCCTGCCCGAGCTCCTGAAGGCGGGCGGTGGTCCCAAGTGCTGTGCCCTGGAGCTGCATCCGACCTCGTGAGTGAGCAGCCGTGACCGCGCCCTCCGGTACCGGTGGTGACCTTCGCCGAACGGACGGACAGCCTGGAGCAGCGGGCGGCCTGACAGGGCGGCGTCGATGGCGAGCAGCCCCCGGCGCGAGTCCACGGGACTCGCGCCGGGGGCCGGAGCCGGGTGGCAGCCGGGATCACCTGGGCAGGTCGAGCCGCCACAGACCGCGGCCGTGCGTGGCGGCGACCACCGCGTCACCGGAGGGCAGCAGGGTGAGGTCGGTCACCACCGAGCTGGGCAGACCGCGGCCCAGTCGCGCCCAGTGCGTGGGGTCGTCGGCGTCCGCCGTGTAGACGAGATGGTCGGTGGCCAGGATCAACCGGCCCTTCGCGATCACCAGCGCGTCGGCCGGCAGGTCGGGCAGGTTGCCGCTGATGTCCTGCCAGGTGGCGCCGCCGTCGAGTGACTCGAAGACGTGCCCGGTGCCGGCGCCGGGTATCCACTTGGCCGAGTACGCGCCGAAGACGGCGTAGACGTGCGCCGGGTCGGCCGGGTCGCTGACCAGGCGGGTGATGTACCGGTTCGGCAGATTCGGTGCCGTGACGGTGTGCCAGGTGCCGCCGTAGTCGGTGGCGATGCCGCTCTTGAAGCCGTCTCCGTTGTCGTCCGACGGGCTGCAGGGAGCGCACCAGCCGACGTAGTCGACGCCGTTGTCCGCTTCGACGGCGGTGGTCGAAGCGGTTGCGCCGAGGTCGTGGACGATCTTCCAGTCGCAGCTCCCGGCCGCCGCCGAGCAGACCGTGTCGAAGCCCTGCTGGGTCTCCCACACGTACCGGCCGGCGCTGACCCAGTGGTCGGGGTTCGCCCGGTCGGCCGTGAAGGGCGCGATGAACTGCATGTTCGGATCGCAGTTCGGGATCGGGGCGCTGATCTGGCAGCTGGGGCTGATCTCCCGGAACGCCGCGGTCGTGCCGTCGGAGCGGCCACCGTCGGTGGTCACCGTGATGTCGCCGCGGACGTACTCGAGCGCGGCGCGGTCGGCGTTGTTCGGGTCGACGATGACGTCGCCGCCGTCGCCCGCGAACGGCTGGATCACGTTGCGCGAGCCGCCGGGCACCACGGTACCGCCGTTGTCCTGCAGCCCTCCCCAGAGAGCGGCACCGCCGTTGCGGGCGCGGGGGTCGCGACCGGCGCCGACGTAGAAGTACTGGAGGGTGTGCAGCCCGGCGTTGAGGTCCTGCCAGCCGGCAGGCGTGCCGCCGGACCCGGACCGGGACCAGACGCCGCCGTCGCTGCCGACGTAGAGGGTGCCGTCGTCGCTGGTCGCGATGGCGTGCTGGTCGGTGTGCACGGTCGGGGGGCAGCCCGCCGGCGTTCCGTAACAGGGCAGGGTGTAGTTCCAGAACGGCGCGGCGGTGCGCCACGTCGCTCCGCCGTCGCTCGTCTCGTAGATCTCCTCCAGGCCGACGTAGACGTGCTGGGGGTTGTGCGGGTCGACCTTGACGTACTGGTTGTACCAGGAGCCGACACCCGGTTCGTAGCTGGACGGGAACGCCTGCGCCGATCCGGACCTGCCGAGCGTGCTCGCGTCCGCGACCAGCGTCCACGGCCCGTTCGGGTCGCCGCCCGCCGACTTGTAGACGCCCTTGAGCGCGGTGGACTGCATCGGCGCGGGACGGTTGCCGGCCAGGTACGCCGGTGACTGGATCACCGCGTACAGGGCGCTGCCGTCGGGGGCGTAGTCGAGGCTGGTCCGGCCGATGTCCGAGTTGTCCAGGCCGGCCGGCTGGATCCGCTGGAAGGACCCCGGTGCGCCGCCCCGCGTGGACAGGTAGAGCCCGTCGTACGGGGTGCCGCTCCGGAAGCCCAGCGCGGCCAGCACGGTGTTTCCGTGGGTGCCCGGGCGGACGGTGACGCTCGAGATGATCGAGGTGCGGGTCGGGTCGTTGCCCGGATTCGGGTCCGGCGAGAGCACCGCCTGCCACGGCTCGTCCAGCCGCCCGGTGAGCCGGTGCCGCCACAGGCCGTGGCTGGTCGCCGCGAACGCGTACGTGCCGTTCGTCGTCAGCGTTGCGACCTGGGCATTCAGGAGTTCCGAACCGCCGACCCGCTGGAACGTCCTGCCGTGGTCGGTGGACCGGTAGACGCCTTGACCGGTGTAGTTGTCGGCGCTGGTGTTGGCCTCCCCGGTGCCGACCCACAACGAGTGGTCGGCCGGATTCACCCACAGCGAGCCGATCGACTCGGTGGGCTGGTTCTGGAACTCCGGTGTCCAGGTCTTGCCGGCGTCGTTGGAGCGCCAGACGCCGCCGTCGGCGAACCCGGCGTAGACCCATGGACCGTCGGTGGCGAGCGCGGACGCCCGCCCGGTCACCAGGCCCCAACCGGAGCCGTAGTCGGAGAAGTTCGGATCGGCGTAACCGGGGGTCTCGCTGTTGGCGGAGCCGCTGGTGACCTCCGACCAGGTGCCGCCGCGGAACGGCAGCCGGTCACCCGCGGCCGCGCCGTCGGCGAGCGCGGCGCCGGAAACCGTCTCGGCCGGAGCCGTTCGTGCCGCGGCGAACTGGGCGGACCCGGCGACCGGGTCGTCCGGATCACCACCGTCATCGGTGGCGTCCAGGCCGCCGCCGGCGTTGTCGGGGTGCAGCTGCCGGGCGGGCGACGCGAGTTGACGGCCGGTGGACGGGTGGGCAGGCAGGGGAGCGGCAAAGCCGGCTGTGCCGCCTGAAAGGAACGCCGCGGCCGCTACCGCGACCACGAGCAGGCGGGAACGTTGGAGCATCAGATGCCTCCTGGGCACGAGAGAGCGCATTGCGAGTCGCGCGGTGCTCCCGCCACCACAGGACGCCGGTGAGCGTAGAGGGTCCTCCCCTGGCTTGCCTAGCCCCAACTCGCTTGCCACTTGGCCGGAATCGACCATAACCCCGAGTTATGGGCTGCTGGGATCTCCCAGCCGCTCCGCCTGACCGTGCAGGCTTGGAGTCCGCAAGCCGGACGGATCTCCGGCCGCCTTGCACCCCTCACCGCGCCCACTCCCGTTCGAGTGACCAGCTCCCGCCACGTCTCCCGAACGGGAGTCATCGACCCACGCCGACGGTGAACTCGGCGAGCCCGGCCGACACTTCGCATGGCTCCTCCGCTACCCGGTGGGACGCGGTGCAGTTGGTCCCCGACCCGGCACGCCTGGACCGCAGCTCCGAATCGGCACACCGTCAGCTCGGAACCGCCGGATGACGACACCGTGACAGCACATCGGACATGACGAACCCGGTCATTCCATCCGCAGGGCCGCGCGGAGCCGGCCGTCCACTTGGGCCAGGCGTTCGGCCAGCTCAGCTCCGCTGTCGGCCACCAGCAGCGCGTAGCCGAAGCGTCCGCGGAAGTCGCTTGCGGGTGAGCAGCGCGCCCGGCGCAGTGGTCGATTCGGCTTCCCAGCAGCCCTCGATCTCCTGCAGTCGGGCTGCCAGGTCTGCGGGGTCGGGCAGTCGGGCCGGCCGCTCGGTGGTGAAGAAGCGGATGGCCGCATGCCGGGCGGACCGGGCGGAGTCATCGGAAGGAGGCTGCGGCAGGCCGGCGTGGGAGCGGACGGTGGCCTCCCACATGTCGAACCTCCGGGCGTGCTGGACCAGCCACGGGATGCGGTCGCCGCCGAGCCGGGCGCCGACCTCCATCACCACCGGACTGGTCGCGGTCAGCCGCGCTTCCAGGTGGAAGGCGCCCACGGTGATGCCGAGGGCTCGTACCGCCCGTTCGGCGGTGGCCACCAGCTGGGCCCGCGTGGCCTCGGGCAGTGGGGCTTCCACCACGTGGCCGGTCTCCACGAACACGGGCTCGGGGCCCAGTTGTTTGGCGGTGACCGCCAGGACGTGCACGACCGGGCCCTCGGCGGTCTGCCGCAGGTAGCCCTCGACGCTGTACTCGGGCCCGGCGACGTACCGTTCGACCAACAGCCGCTCGGCGATCACCTGACCGAGGTCCACATGGGCCCGGGTGTGCACGGCCGCCAGGTATTCGCGCAGGTCGGCGAGCGAGTCGACCCGGCGGACCAACTGGCTGCCGGAACCGTTCACCGGCTTGACGACGGCAGGGGTGCCGACGGCCGCGAGGACGGCGGCGGCGTCGTCACCGGGTTCGAGTGCCGTCCCGGCCGCGACCGGTACCCCGGCCTCGGCCAGGGTCTGCTTCATCAGCCGCTTGTCGCGCAGCCCGCGCGCGGCCACCGGGTCGATGCCGGGCAGGTCGAGCTTGCGGGCGACCACTGCGCAGGTCTCGACCGCGTACTCGTAGCCGGGGATGACGGCGGCCAGCGGTGTACGGTGGTGGAGGGAGCCGGCGGCACTCACCACCGCTTCCTCGTCCCGGATCTCCAGGCGGGTGAAGTCCGCCTCCTGGGCGTCCAGCACAGCCCGTACCGGAGGCGGGAGTTCGCTCCGGTCGCGGCGGTCGAAGACGTGCGGGCGCAGGCCGAGCCGGCGGGCGGCGTCGACCAGTCCGACGCCCGACGAGCCCGGCTCGACGATCAGCGCGGTGGCGGTGGTCACGAGGACGCCTCCGCGGTGGCGGCGTCGGACACGTCGTAGAAGCCGTGCCCGTCCAGCCAGCGCAGGGTCCCGAGGTCGCGCAGCAGCACCTCGTCCACCTCGTGCGCGAGGGAGACCGCGAGCGGATAGGTCGAGTCGTCGATGGTCGGGGAGATGGGACCGCCGGGCTGAACCATCACGTGCAGCTCGCGGAAGCTCTCCAGCGCCCGGACCTCGTCCAGGCCGCGGTAGCCGCGCAGCCGGCCCTTGACCGGCGAGACCAGGCCGGCCCAGGCGACGCTGTGGCGCATCCGGTAGTCCTCCTGGTGGCGGGCCAGGAACCGCCCGGGGTCGGTGAAGGCGTCGACGGTCCAGCTGATCTGCGACTCACCGGTGGCGTCCTGGGTGTACCCGGGCAGGTCGAGTCCGGAGATCCGGGCCCCCACCTCGATGACGCACGGGCCCTGCGGGGTCAGCTTGATCTCCACGTGGGCCGGGCCGTGCGCGATGCCCAGCGCGTCGAGGACCTGAAGGCCGTAGTCGACCACCGACTCCTGGACCTCGCCGCGGCGGGGCAGCAGCTGGCAGGCGACCGCCAGGTCGCGCTTGCCGTTGGCGCTGATCCGATGAGTCTTCCAGATGTCGCACACGTGGTGGTGGCCATCCCGACTGACCGTGTTCAACAGGTACTCGGCGCCGACCAGGTACTCCTGCGCCACCACGCCGTCACCGGGTTCGGAGAAGATGTTCTCGCGGCCCGCGAGCGTGCGGTAGGCCCGCACCGACTCGTCGGGAGTGTCGCACCAGAACACCCCGTCATTGGCCGCGCTGCGCAGCGGCTTGAGGATGGCCCGGCCACCCAACTGCTCGTGCCAGGCGCGCAGTTGCTCCTCGTCCTGGACCAGGATCTGCTCGGCGCCGCGCAGCCCGGCTGCCTTGACCTGCTCGATCATGGCGTACTTGTCGCGCCGAGCCCGGCTGAGTGCGGTCCCGTTGGTCGGCACCGGGTGGCTCCGCGAGAGCTGCTCGCTCAGCGCGTCGGCGAGCTCCACCCCGAGCTCGCCGCCGGCCAGTACCGCCAGCGGCTCGAACGGCTCCAGTAGGGCCGCGGTCTCGATGACGTTCCCGGTGTGCACGAAGTCGGCCAGATAGGGATTGGGATCCGGCTTACCCGCGTAGAGCGTGGGGGCCTCGACAGTGCTCTGGACTCTGATCGGTTCGATACCGCGCTCGATGAAGGCGGTGGCGAGACGGCGGGACAGGGCATAGGTGTCGACGAGCACCACGCGCCGGGTAGTCAATTGGCTTGGCCTCTCTTGCGGCTGGCTATCGGGAGGGGCGGGAACGGGTCGACTAATCGCTCGCAGGGAAGGCCGCCGGGTGGATTCACGGCTATTCGTCCGCTGGCTCTGCGCACGCGTGATCGACGTCTGGAAGCAAACACGGAGCTTGACGTGCTGTCAACGGTGCGCTGACCCGTTGTCGCTGTTGTGATGATCACTTCAGAACCGCCGCGATCAGCTTGTATGGTGCAGGGGACCGAAGTTCGGGCCTTCTCACGAGAGATTCCGCCGGTGGGGCAATTTGCCGCCACCGACTTCCGCGCGCCCGGACGGCTGTAACTTGGGGGAGTGGGGTCGCGAAATCGTCGCGAACACAAGGAATCTGATAAACCGTCACTTCGGCGGACTGCCACGTAGTTTTTGGGTGGTGTTCGCCGGCCAGTTGGTCAATCGGGTCGGCAGTATGGCGGTCCCCTTCCTGGTGCTCTACTTGGGCAACCAGGGCATGTCCACCTCGGACGCGGGGACGGTCCTGGCCGCCGTCGGACTGGGCGGGCTGGTCTCCCAGCCACTGGGCGGCGCGCTGGCCGACCGCTTCGGGCCGAGGGCGGCCCTGGTCGCGGGGCTGGCCGCCAGTGCGGTGAGCATCGTCTGCCTGGGCGCGGCCCGCGGTCTGCCCGCCATCCTGGCGGCTGCGGTGCTGGTCGGCGTGGTCGCCGACGTCTACCGCCCCGCCGCGGCCGCACTGGTCGCCGCCGTGGTGCCCGCCGACTCCCGGCCGCGCGCCTTCAGCCTGATCTACTGGGCCGTCAACCTCGGGGTGGGCCTCGCCGGCCTGCTCGCGGGCGTGCTGGCACGTCACGGCTTCGGCCTGCTCTTCCTCGTCCAGGCGGGTTCGGCCGCGGGCTTCGCCCTGCTGGTCGGCCTCCTGGTGCCGGGGCGGATCGCGGCACCCCGGTCCCGGCTCGCCGCACGGGAAGGCGGAGGCGGACCGCTGCGCGACCGGCTGCTCCTCGCGCTGATCGCGCTCAACATCGTCAGCAGCCTGATCAATGCCCAGGTCACCATGGGGCTACCGCTGGCGATCAAGGACAGCGGTCAGTCCTCCGCCGTCTACGGCTCGGTCTTCCTGGTCAGCGGTGTGCTGATCGGGGTGCTCCAGCCGCCGCTGGCCGGCTGGCTGGAGAGGTTCGACCGGATCGTGGTGCTCGCCGTCTCCTGGGCGGTGTTCGGACTGGGCATCGCGGCCACCGGTCTGGCGCACACCGCGCTCGAGTACCTGGCCACCGTGGTGATCTGGACCGTCGGCGAGATCGGCGCGGCCAGCTTCATCGGCTCGATCATCGCCGATCTCGCCCCCGCGCACGCCCAGGGCCGGTACCAGGCGGCCTTCGGCTGGTCCTATGCCGCCGCCCAGCTGATCGGCCCGCCGGTCGGCGCCTTCCTCTACGGCTCCGTCGGGCCGTGGGCGCTCTGGTGGTCCTGCGCCCTCCTCGCCGTGCTCGGCGCGGCCGGCGGACTCGCCCTGGTGAAACCGGTCCGCCGTCGCACCGCGCCGCCCGCATCCATCCCCGTTCTGGAGAACGCACTGTGACGCAAACCCTGCAGGAGCGCAGGTCACCCCTGCCCAGCTCGCCCGACATCGACCTGTTCGAGCTCTACCGGCGGATGCGGGTGCTGCGCCGGATGGACGAGGTGCTGGCCGAACTGGTCGCCGAGCGGCTGATCACCGGCCCGATGCACCTCGGCATCGGCCAGGAGGCCGCCGGGATCGGCGCCACCGCCGCGCTGCGACCCGGCGACATGGTCACCGCGACCCACCGCCCGCACGCCCAGTACGTGGGCCTGGGGCTGCCGTTGGGCCGCACCTTCGCAGAGATGATGGGCCGGGTGGACGGCCAGTGCGGCGGCCGCGGCGGTCACATGCTGATCGCCGACGCCGAGCACGGCCTGCTCGCCCCCTCCGGCATCGTCGGCCACTCGCTGCTGTTCGCGGTGGGCCACGGCCTGGCCCAGAAGCGGGCCGGCCAGGGCGCCGTCACGCTCTGCGTGACCGGCGACGGAGCGGTCAACTCCGGTGCCTTCAACGAGTCCTTGAACATGGCAGCGCTGTGGCGCCTGCCCGTCGTGGTGCTGGTGGAGAACAACGGGTACGGCCTGAGCGTGCGGCTCGACCGGCACTCGCACCAGACCGAGCTGTACCGGCGGGCGGCCGGCTACGGGATTCCCGGCGAGGTGGTCGACGGCAACGACGTCGAGGCGGTGCACCAGGCGGTGTCGGCCGCCGTCGCCCGAGCCCGGGACGGGCAGGGGCCGGTGCTGGTGGAGGCCCTGACCTTCCGGAACAACGGCTTCTCCAGCTCCGACCGGGGCGGCTACCGGGACCCGGACGAGGGCGCGGGAGTGACCGATCCGCTGGAACTCGCGGCCCGGCGCCTGCGGGAGCGCGGCGCGTCGGTCGAGGAACTGGCCGAGATCGACCGGCTGGCGGCGGTGGAGATCGACGAGGCGGTGGCGTTCGCCAAGGCGAGCCCGTGGCCGGACACCGAGGCGCTGTTCGAGTACGCGGCCAAGTGGGACGAGGGGGCACGGCGGTGACCGGCACGACGACGACCAGGATGACCTACTCGCAGGCCCTCAACGACGCGCTGCGCCGCGAGATGGCCGCCGACGACCGGGTGGTGGTGCTCGGCGAGGACGTGGCCCACTACGGCGGCATCTTCTCGGTGACCCGCGGACTGCTGGACGAGTTCGGCGCCGACCGGGTGCTCGACACCCCGATCTCCGAGAACGGAATCGTGGGCGGGGCGATCGGCATGGCGATGAGCGGCCTGCGGCCGGTCGTCGAGATCATGTACACCGACTTCCTCTGCCTGGCCCTGGACACCATCGCCAACGGCGTGGCGGCCTTCCCGTTCGCCTTCAACGGCCAGGTGTCCATGCCGATCGTGGTGCGCACCCAGGGCGGGGCCGGGATCAACGCGGGCCCCCAGCACTCCAAGTCGCTGGAGGCCTGGACCGCCCACCTTCCGGGCCTGCACACGGTCATGCCGTCCAGCCCGGCGGACGCCAAGGGCCTGCTCACCGCCGCGCTGAGGTCGGACGAGCCGGTGGTCCTGGTGGAGCACAAGCTGCTCTACCGGAGCGAGGGCGAGGTCCCCGAGGGGGACCACCTGGTGCCGCTGGGGACGGCCGAGGTGGTGCGCCCCGGCCGCGACGCCACCGTGTTGGCGCTGTCCCGGATGGTGCCCGAGGCGTTGACGGCGGCGGAGCAACTGGCCCGGCAGGGACTGGAGGTGGAGGTGGTCGACGTGCGCTCGCTGCGGCCGCTGGACACCGCCACGCTGGCCGCCTCCGCGCGCCGGACCGGACGCGTGGTGGTCGCGGCGGAGTCCTGGGTGCGTTACGGGCCCTCAGCGGAGATCGCAGCGGCGGTGACCGAACTCGCCTTCGACGACCTGCGCGCGCCGGTGGTGCGGCTGGGCTCGCTCGGCGTCCCCTATCCGGCGAGCCCGGCGCTGGAGCCGAGCGTCCTGCCGAACGCCGCGGCGATCGAGCACGCCGTGGAGCAACTGGTCAAGCGCACCGCCTGATTCCGTGAACGAACCGAGTGAAAGGGGTGCCGTGGTGCGCCTTCTCGACAAGTCCGTGCTGGTGACCGGCGGTGGCACCGGGATCGGCCAGGCCGTCGCCCTGGCCTTCGCGGCGGCCGGGGCCCGCGTGGCGGTCTCCGGCCGCCGGGCCGAACCGCTGGCCGAGACGGTGGCGCTGATCGAGTCCGGCGGCGGCCGGGCCTTCGCGGTGCCCACCGACGTCACCGACGAGTCCGAAGTGGCCGCGCTGGTACGGGAAGTGGTGGAACGTCACGGCCGGCTGGACATCGCCTGCAACAGCGCGGGGGTGCCGGGCTCCGGGCGAAAGCTGCACGAGTTCGGCCTGGACGACTGGCGCCGGATCGCCGACACCAACCTGCAGGGCGTCTGGCTGTCCATGAAGTACGAGATCCAGGCCATGCTGGAGCAGGGCGGGGGAGGCGCGGTGGTGAACGTCGCCTCGATAGCCGGTCTGGTGGGCTACCTCAACGCGGCTCCGTACACCGCCGCCAAGCACGGTGTGGTCGGGCTGACCCGCAACAGCGCGATCGACTACGGGCCCCAGGGGATCCGGGTCAACGCGGTCTGCCCCGGGCCCGTCCTGACGCCGATGCTGGAGCAGGCCCGGCGCGATCGCGGCCCGGGCGCCGACGAGTTCTACCTGCGCAACATCCCGCTCGGCCGGTTCTGCCGGCCCGAGGAGGTCGCGGCCGCGGTGCTGTGGCTCGCCTCGGACGAGGCCTCCTACATCACGGGCCAGGCGCTCGGTGTGGACGGTGGCTGGACCGCGCAGTAGCCCACGACGGAGGGCCCTTGGGAACCGCCCCGCCCGCCGGCGGTCCAAGGGCCCTCCGCGTTCAGTGCGCGGCGAAGGCCCGGCGCAGCGCGGCGCTCTGCTCGGCCAGCGCCCGGCGGGAGAGCTCGGCGTGCGGCACCGCGGCGTCGAAGCCGTGGAACGCGCCGGCGAAGTGGTGCAGTTCGACCGAGACGCCGTCCCGCAGCATGTTGGCGGCGTACTCGATGCCCTCGTCGCGCAGCGCGTCCACCTCGGCGACCAGCACGTAGGCGGGGGCCACACCGGTGAAGTCGACCTGCCGGGCCGGGACGGCGTACGGGTCGTCGGTGCCCAGGGCCCCGCCCAGGTAGTGCCGCCACATGTGGTGGCTGTCCTCGATGTGCCAGGCGGACGTGCGTGGGTAGCGGCGGAACGAACGGGAGTCCAGGGCGTCGTCCAGGGCCGGGTAGAGCAGGAGTTGCAGGACCGGCGTGGGCCCCTGCCGGTCCCGGCACATCATCGCGGTGACGGCCGCCAGGGTGCCGCCGGCACTGCTGCCGCCGATCGCGATCCGTTCGGCGTCCAACCCCAGCGGGGCGGCCTCGGCCGCCACCCAGCACACCGCCGCGTAGCAGTCCTCTGCGGGCGCCGGGAACGGGGCCTCGGGCGGGCGCCGGTAGTCGACCGAGACGATGGCGCAGTCGGTCTCCAGGGCCAGTGAGAGCAACCGGTCGTGCTCGGTGTCCAGATCCCCGGCGACGAACGCCCCGCCGTGGAAGTAGACCAGCACCGGTGCGGGCTCCCGGAGCCCCTCGGGACGGTAGACGCGCACCCCGATCTCGCGGCCGTCCCCGGGAACGGTGAACCGAGTGTCCTCGGTGCGCACCGACGCCGCCGCCGGAACCGGTCCGCGCAGCGCCCGGGAGATCTTGACGGACCTGGCGAAATTCCGACGCGATCCGAGCGGGTCCGCGAAGGCCACATAAGGCTGCAGCCGGGCCGCCCGGGCCAGCTCGGCGTCCAATCGGTCGGAGAAATCAGTATTCGACGTCATGCGCCAAACCCTACCGGTCGAAACTCGAGTGGCGGCGTGTCGGCCAAATATTCAGCCGGGTTCGCTCCCGCCAGATGAACGGGCTACGCGCGTGGACTCCGAGCTGCGTTCGCGCTACGTGACACGCGGTGCCCGGTTGGTCCGATTTCGCCGATTGACGGTTCATCAGAACCGCATGACCGCAGGTCCGCGCCGCCTCAACCGCCTTCCAAGAACTGGAGACTGGGAGTCCGAATCGCTATTGACAGGGTCACAGCGCGCTGACTACCGTGCGAGTGGCCGAAGCGGGGGAGCAAGACGGGGGTGCTGGTAGAAGGTTTCGCCACCGTGGCCTCCCCGCATAGTTCAGTCGAAATCCAAGCAGATTTTCGATGCCATCTCGGCGCCGGTTTCGGCTGTTTACGCGCATGCCAGCCCGGCAATCTGACACCTGGGACTGAGACCTCATCATGGGCACTACTGCCAAACTCACAATAGACACCCTTCTAATCCTCGGCTTCGGCCTCCAGCATTCCGGACTGGCGACCCTGCGGGTCAAGCGCGTCGTCAAGGCGAAGACCGGAATGGAAGCCATCGCCTGGCGGTCGGTCGAATCGCTCTGCAACGTGGTCTACATCCTCTGCGCCGGAGCGCTGTGGCAGCACACCGATGACGTGGTCTGGCACCTGAGTGGTGTGCCGATGGTCATCATGTACGTCCTCGCAGTGGCCCACTGGCTCTGGTACTGGCAGCTCCACTTGTTCGAGTACGACTGCGGGCTCGCCTTCGGCTCGACCACCCTGGTGGCGCAGATCGCCAAGGCCGAGGGGCCGAAGCTGATCGCCTGGAAGGTCGGCACCCGCCGCTGGATCCGCTTCCCGGTCCACACCGCCTTCTTCGGCATGTTCCTGTGCCTGCCCATCATGACAACCGACCTGCTGCTGCTGGCCATCGTCCTGAACGTCTACAACGTGATCGGCAGCATCCTCTACGACAAGCGCCTGATCGCCCTCGCCGGTGACGCCTACCGTCCGTACCTGGACCTGACCGGCCTGATCTGGCCGCCCGTCTACCGGATGCCGCGCGGTGCCGCCGACCTGGAGATGGCCTCCCCGCAGCACTGGCGCAAGCCGTCGATGCACCTGCCCGGCCTGATCGTCGGCATCGGCCTCGGCGTGCTGTACCACTTCCTGATCGGTGCGAAGGCGACCACCCCGATCGAGATGGCCAAGGCCGGCGGTGCCGGTCTGGTCGGCGCCGTCATCGCCGGCCTGGTGATCGGCACCATCGCCAAGCCGAAGGCCGACGACTGGGGCCAGCAGCAGACCGACCTGTCGACCACCGTCGCGCTCTCCGCCGCGATCGGCGTGGTCACTTGGGCCACCATCGGCTGGGTCCAGACCGGCACCGCGCCGGCCTTCACCGCCTTCCTGCCGCTCTGGTTCACCGTGCAGTACCTCGGCCACGTCTTCGCCTTCCTGGCGAACCGCAAGAAGTGGTCGGTCAGCCTGATCCCAGCCGAGTCGGCCGACACCGCACAGTCGACCCCGGCAGCCCCGCTGACCGTGGCGGCCTCCGTCGCCGAGCCCCGGAGCGCCTGATGCCCCTGACCTCAACCGCCGAGCCGCAGGCCCGGACCGAGCTGCTCGACATCCCGGTGCGCGTCCCCGCGACTCGGACCCCGTACTGGCACAGCGACTACCCGCTGCTGGCGGTCACTCATGTCGACCCGCAGTACGCGCAGTTGAGGGAGCTCTTCCCGACCGGCTGGGCCCACCTGGTCCAGACGAAGACCCTGATCGACGCGGTGGCCGCACTGGAGGCCCCCGAGGCCGTGACCGCCGACGCGCACCTGCGCCGGATCGCCCCGCTGCTCACCGCGGCCGCCCACGAGCTGACCCAGTTCGCCGAGGCCGAGCAGGACGGCGCGGCGGCCGGAGCAGTGCCCCAGGCCCGCTGTGCGGCGGAGCGCCTGCTGCACTACGCCCACACCCAGGTGTGGAAGGACGTCACCCTGAGCGAGCCGCAGCAGGGCACCCCCTGGCTCTACTGCGGCCCGCTCAACACCTGGGCGATGAACACCGTCCACCTGCCGCTGGGCTTCCTGGTCGTGCTCCCCAACGCCTCGCTGCAGCGGGAGATCGACACCGTGAACGAGGTACTGCCCGGCATCCAGCCCCGGATCGGTGAACTCCTCGGCGGCACGGCCAAGTCGGTCCAGGCGGAGCACCCGACCATGCAGATCGTCGACCTGTTGCTGGCCGGGGGTGAATCCCGGGTCGGGCACAAGAACTTCGCCCACTTCTTCCCGTTGGAGGCGCCGCACTCCCGGGTGGCCGGGCCCGAGTTCACGGTGGTCTTCGCCAATGTGCACGCGGAGCGGATGGAGCGCTGCTCGGTCGCTCTCCTCGACCGCTACCAGGAGGCGGGTGCGACCACCGATCTGGACGCGACGCTGCGTGCCTCCCTGCGCTGGTTCCGTTGCCACGACCTCGCCCACTTCTGGCGGCGGGGCAACGTCCAGGGGAGCGGCAACCCGGCGCCGGGTCTGACCCCGTTCGAGGCCATGACGCTGGAGGAGACCTACGCCGACGTGCTGGGCGTCGTCTCGGCCGCGTCGTTCTTCCCGAGCGCCTCGCTGGGACAGGCCTACCTCGCGGAGCTGCTGCGCTACCTGTCGCGCCGTCACCACCACTTCGCGGACAGCGGTGCGGCCGTGCTGACGGCGGGCTGGCTGGTGACCAGAGGCCTGTCGCTGCAGAACCGCGACGACCACTGGCTCGACAAGGCGCTGCCCATGTTCGAGGAACTGGCCCTGTGCCTGCACCGCGCGCTGTGGGAGGCTGACCCGACGGACCTCGACGAGCTGCGCGACGCGCTCGCCACCGGACTCCGGTACCGGGACGGGCTCGACGAGCTGTACCGGACCACTCCGACTGACCTCGAATACACCTTCGGATAAAGGGAACCATGCACAACCGCAGCGTCATCATCTCCGGGGCCTCCTCGGGCATCGGTCTGGCCACCGCGCGGCGCTTCGCCGCCGGTGGTGACCGGGTGATCAACTTCGACCTCCAGCCCCCGGCCCCCGAGGACGCCGTGGGCGAGTGGGTCCAGGTCGACGTCACCGACTTCGCCCAGGTCGCCGCCGCGGTCGACACCGTCGCGGCGACCCACGGCGGCATCGGCGTCGCCATCGCCAACGCGGGGATCAGCCTGCGGCGGACCTTCCTGGAGATGACCGAGAAGGACGTCCGCAAGCTGCTCGACATCAACCTGATGGGCGTCATCGCGCTGTGGCAGGCCGCCGCCCGGCACATGGTGCAGGCCAAGGACGGCGTCCTGCTCGCGACGGCGTCGACCAACGGCTCTGCCGGTTATCCGTACTACGCGGACTACAACGCCTCCAAGGCGGCCGTGCTCGCGCTGTGCCGCTCGCTGGCGCTGGAGCTCTCGCCGCACGTGCGCACCGCCTGCGTGAGCCCGGGCTACGTCATGACCCCGATGCAGCGGGCCGAGTACACCGACGAGATGCTCGCCGAGGTGAACAAGAAGATTCCGGCCGGCCGGCACGCCGACCCGGCGGAGATCGGTGAGGCCTTCTACTTCCTCGCCTCGCCGCAGGCCAAGTTCATCACCGGTCAGCAGCTGATCGTCGACGGTGGTGAGCTGGCCGGCGGCACCGCCTCGGCCCATGGTGTCCTCTTCTCGACCGAGCCCTGACCAGAAGGAACGATCTCCCCCATGACGACCACCACTCAGGACCAAGCGACCACCTTGCCCGCCGTCGCCGACGTCCTCGGCGCCGCCGCCGAGGCGTGCGAGAAGATCGACCTGGGCTCCGGCCTCACCGCCTTCGTGATCAGCCGCCCCGGGCAGGTGCTGAACCTGTCGGGACAGGAGCGGATCTACCGGGCTCTGATTCCGGTGACCACGAGCAGCTTCGGTGCGGACATGACCCCGTACTGGGCGCAGCGCAGCAAGGAGGGGTACCTCGAGCGGCTGGCCGAGTTCGTGCTGATCTCGGACGCCGACGGGGCCATGGTCGGTTGGACCGGCTACCACGTGCTGCCGTACGACACCTTCACCCTGGTCTACCTCGACTCCACCGGGATGGTGCCCACCCGCCAGTCCGGCGGCGTGATGCGCCAGTTGATGCACCGTCGGATCGTCGAATCCGGGCTGCCGGAGTGCCCGGCGGACCGGCCGGTGTACCTGACGGCGCGCAGTGAGAGCCCGATCTTCTACCGGCTCATGCGAAAGCTGCTGGAGTCCGGCGAGCTCTACCCGCACCCGCACCAGGACGCGCCCGAGGAGGTGCTGGAGGCGGCCCGCCACCTGGCGAGGTGGCTCGGCCAGGAGGACATCCTGGACGCGCCGAGCCTGACCGTGCGCGGCGCCTACCAGGCCCTGGACGAGCTGTACGGCGAGCTGCCGACCACCGGCGACGCCGACCTGGACAAGCTGTTCCGGGGCCAGCTCGGCCCGCTCGACGCCTTCCTGCTGGTCGGCCAGGCCCGCTGACGTCGCGCTGGAGCGAGGACATCCCATGCGTCTCACCCTGATCCAGGAGGGGACCGACCGTACGCTGTCGTTCGACCGGCGGATCGCCGTGGCATGCGAGCGGATCGCCGCTTGCCACGGCTCGGACCTCGTGGTCCTGCCCGAACTCTGGGCCACGGGTTACTTCCACTTCGACGACTACGCCGAGACCGCGCAGCCCCTGACGGGCGGCGCGGTCGAGGCGCTCTCCGAGGCCGCTCGCGCGGCAGGCGCCCACGTGCACGCGGGCAGCCTGGTGGAGCGGGACGAGCAGGGCCGGCTGTACAACACCAGCCTGTTCCTCGGACCGGACGGCCGACTCCTGCACACCTACCGGAAGATCCACCTCTTCGGCTACGACTCCCGCGAGGGCGGGCTGCTGACAGCGGGCCAGGGCATCGCCGTGGTCCCCGCCCCGTTCGGCCGCACCGGCCTCGCCACCTGCTACGACCTGCGCTTCCCCGAACTGTTCCGGGCCCAGGCCGCTCAGGGCGCGGAGCTGCTGATCGTGGCGGCCGCCTGGCCGCTCGCCAGGATCGAGACCTGGCGGCTGCTGCTGCGCGCCCGGGCGATCGAGAACCAGGCCGTGGTGGTCGCGGTGAACGCCGCCGACACCCAGGGGGACGTGGCCCTGGGCGGTCACAGCCTGGTGATCGATCCCTGGGGCGAGATCCTGCTGGAGACCGGCACGGCCGCCGAGGTCCGCTCGATCGAGCTGGACCTCGGCGGCGTCGCCCAGGCCCGTACCACCTTCCCCGCGCTCGCCGACCGCCGGCCACCGGCCGCCTTCGAGCTCTCCCCACCACCTGAACACATGAACGGGCACCGACCTTGACGCTCATCGTCCCCGATGGAACCGATCCCGAACTCGTCCGCGCGGCCGGCCTCCAACCGGACCTGGACTTCGCCGACCCGGTGCGCGTGCGTGCCGCGTTCGAGCGGGCCTTCAAGTTCTCCAAGGCCCTGCGGCCCGCTGCTCCCGAGGGCCTGACCACCACCGACCGGTACGTGCCGGCCCGGGAGGGTGCGCCCGACGTCCTGGTGCGGGTCTACGACCCGGCGGACCGCGTTCCGGCCTCGGCCGCCCTGGTCTTCTTCCACGGCGGCGCCTTCGTCTCCGGCGACCTGGAGACCGAGGACGCCCGGTGCGCCGAGATCGCCCGCAGGACCGGCGCGCTGGTGGTCTCCGTGGACTACCGGCTGGCTCCGGAGCACCCGTTCCCGGCCGGTTTCCAGGACTGCTACGACGTCCTGGTCTGGGTGGCCGAGAACGCCGCCGAACTCGGCGTGGACCCCGACCGGATCGCGGTCGGCGGCAGCAGCGCCGGCGGGGCGCTGGCCGCCGCGGTGTCGCTGGCCGCCCGCGACCTGGGCGGGCCGCGGATCATGCTGCAGATGCTGCTCTACCCGGTGATCGACGACGCCCTGGAGACGGCGTCGATGCGGGCGTTCACCACCACGCCGGGCTGGAACCAGCCCAACAGCGTGCACATGTGGAACCACTACCTGGGCACCGGCGACCGCGGCGAGGTCTCGCCGTACGCCGCTCCCTGGCGGGCCACCGACCTCACCGGCCTGCCGCCGGCCTACGTCATGACGGCCGAGTTCGACCCGCTGCGCGACGAGGGCATCCGGTACGCCGTGCGGCTGCTGGCCGCCGACGTGCCGACCGAGCTGCACCAGTTCCCCGGCGCCTTCCACGGCTTCGACGCGGCGGCCCCCGAGGCCACGCTGACCCGTCGCTCGCTCGACGAGCAGTGCGCGGTGCTGCTGCGTGCCGCGGCCGTGGTCGCGGAGCCGGCCCCGGCCGGCGTCTGACGTACCACCGGGCACCACGAAGCGGCCCGCCCCCGGTCTTCCGGGGGCGGGCCGCTTCGTCGTGCGGGGGCTCAGGCCTCGTCGCGGGCCTTCGCGATGGCGGTGGCGATGCCGGTCACGGTGAGGTCCGCGAGGACGTCCTCGGCCTCCAGGTAGACCGAGAACTGCTCCTCGATCTCCGACAGCATGGCGATGATCAGCAGCGAGTCGCCACCCAGCTCGATGAACGACACGTCGTGCGCGACGTCGTCGCGGTGCAGCAGCGTGCGCCACAGCTGGGCGACGTCCTCCACCGGCACGGCCGGGAGGGTGGTCTGTTCTTCGGTCATATCAGTGCTCTCCTGGTGCTTACCGGCCCGCTGCGGGCCGGGTGAATCGGATCGGCGCGGTACTACAGCGGTGCCAGCTGATCGGACACCGCCGCTTTGACCGCCTCACGGTTGATCTTCAGGTTCCGGTTGAGCAGCGGGCTCTCCGGTGTCAGGGCACCCGCCACCAGGGCGAGCCGGCGGATCTGCAGCCCGGCACCCAGGCGGGTGTTGAGCTGGCTGATCGACCCCAGGACGGCGGCGCGGGTCCGCTCCTCGGGGCCCTCGTAGAAGGCCGCGGCGGCCAGTACCCCGTCTTCGACCGGGAAGAGTGCCGCCTGGTGCACGCTGTCCGGCTTGCAGAGCTCGGCCTCCAGATCCTCGATCTGGATCTTGTGGCCACCTGTGGTGATGATGATGTTCTTCTTGCGGCCCTTGAGGTGCAGGTAGCCGTCGGAGTCGAACTCGCCGATGTCGCCGGTGGCGATGGTGTCGGCGGCGCGGAACACCGCGGCGGTGTCCTCGGGGGACTCGCCCTCGTAACCGACGCACAGGTGCCACTGGTGCTGGACGAGTACCTCGCCGTCCGGGGCGATCCGGACGGTGTCCGGGTACACCTCGGTGCCCACCGAGCCGGCCCGGTTGCCCTCCCGCCGGTTCCAGGTCAGGTACCCGATCTCGGTCATCCCGTAGATCTGGTAGAGCTCGAAGCCGGCCCGGGTGAAGAAGTCCAGCATCTCGGGCCGGACCGGAGCGGAGCCGACCAGCGCCAGACGCAGCGAGCCGCCGTACATGTCGTGGAATTCGCTGAACACCGAGCGCCGCCACTCGAACGCCTCGGCCTCGGGCATCCGCTCCGCCAGGGCCGCCCGCTCGTCCAGCTCCTGACGCCTGGCGGGGTCCAGGTTGCGGTAGCGCTTCTCGACGAACTCGTAGAAGTTCGGCGGGCCGAGCATGATGGTGGGCTTGGTCAGCGGCAGGGTCGGCAGCATCCGGGCCGCCGTGGTGATGACGACCTCGCAGCCGTTGCGGATGGCGAGGTAGCACAGGTACCGCTGCTGGAAGGTGGACAGCGGCAGCGCGATCATGATCCGGTCGTCGGAACGGCACGGGTAGGCCGCGCTCTGCGCCTCGACCAGGGCCTGCACCCCGGGCCAGGCCAGCAGCAGGCACTTCACCCGGCCGGCCGTGCCCGAGGAGAAGGCCAGGGTGAAGACCTCGCGGTCGCTCACCCTGACTTGCTTGCCCTCGGGGGCCGGCGGCTCGGCGATCGGCTCGACGGCGACCTCGGTGAGGACCTGCTCCAGCGGTGCGACCTCGGGACCGTCGGCCGGGGAGCGGCTCTCCTTCCCGGCGAACACCGCGGCCAGACCGTAGCGGGCGGCCACGTCGGCGTTGGAGGTGCCCTTGAAGTCCGGCACCGGGACCGCCACCGGGACGGCTCCCAGCTGCAGCAGGGCCAGGTCCAGGGCGAGCCACTCGTAGGAGTTGTGCCCGCGGATGCCGATCCGGCGGCCGCGGCGGACACCGCGCTCGGCGAGCCGGGCGGCGAGCGCATCGACGTCCTCGCGGACCCGGGACCACGGGATCAGCCGGGTGGTGTCCTTCTCGACGAGGCGGACCCCGCCGGTCCGGGCCGAGCGCAGCCAGGCCGTCAGCACCTCGGGAGTGCTCTCGGCGGCAGGGCCGGTGACAGGGGATGCGTGGTCAGTTTGCACTGCGGTTCTCCCGGATACGGCCACGCGGTGCCGTCTTGGTGGAATCGGTGGATGAGGGGTGGCTTGATCAGACCTCGGCTGCGGCCGAGCGCGCCCCGCCGCGGTTCGCAGAGCGCCCGGCGACGGCGATCCCGGCACAGGCGAGCACGCCGACCACCAGACAGCCCGCCCACAGGGCGCCGGCGGAGCGGCCGTAGACGAAGATGCCGATCGCGGGCCCCAGGGCGAAGGCCGCGGCCTGCACGGTGGACAGGTAGCCCTGGTAGCGGCCGATCCGGTCGGCCGGGGAGAGCGCCGCCGTCGCGCTGCTGACCACCGGCGAGAAGAGCATCTCGCCCACGGACCACACCAGCACTCCGGTGGCGACCAGCAGGTAGGAGTGCAGGGCCCCGGACATCGCGATCCCGACCGCCATCGCGGCGGTGCCCAGCACCAGCGGGATCCACCAGGGCAGGCGCCTGGTCCAGGCGCTCAGCGGCATCTCGGCGACGATGACCAGCACACCGTTGAGGGTCAGCAGGGAGGCGTAGGCGCTGTCGCTGTGTGCGGCGCTGACGGCCAGTGAGACGGACGAGGAGTACTGGACGTACACCACGGTGATGGCGAGCACCGCTGCGAAGAACATCAGCAGTCCGAGCTGGGTGCGGCCGGCCCCGGTCTTCTGGTCGGCCTGCTCGGTCGCGGCGGTCGCGGCCGGCTCCGCGGGCGGGCGGCGCAGCCCGAACCAGAGAACGGCGGCGAACACCGTGTAGCAGCAGGCGCTGGTCAGGAAGAGGCCCTTGAGGCCGTGCGGAGCGATAAAGACGGCGATCACCGGGCCGAGTGCCGCACCGAGGTTCAGCGCCAGCCGGAAGAACGCGAAGGTCGGCACCCGGTCCCGCTCATGGGTGTTGTCGACCAGCAGCGCGGAGGCGGCGGGCAGGTAGGCCTGCGCGAACATGGCGGCGAGGAACACCCCGACCAGCGCCACGGTCCGGTTCGGCGAGAAGCCGATCACCGCGAGCCCGCCGGCGGCCAGCAGGGTCGAGGAGACCAGCGCGGCTCGTCGGGAGAAGCGGTCCGAGGCCCAGCCGCCCAGCATCGAGCCGACCGGTGTGGCCACGCCGACGAAGAGCAGGACGATCGGCATCTGACCGAGCGAGAAGCCGAGTTGGCGCAGGAAGAGGACCAGGAAGGTGGAGAAGAACGAGCCGGTGCGGTTGAGGAACACCCCGGCCACCAGCACCTTGACCGGGCGCGGAGCCTTCAACACCACCTGGAAGACCGAGCGTTCGGCCTCCGCGGGCACCGACTGCACGGAGTCTGCGGTCGCACTCATCGCGAGTCCAGCGGCGTGCCCTCGACGACCACGTCGGCACGGACGCCGGCGAGCAGCGACTGGCACTCCTCGCGGGTGTCGGCACTGACGATCGCCAGCCCGATCCGGGAGAGGAACCCCGCGGGCGGCAGCCGGACCTCGGTGCCGGCCGGGACGAAGGTGGTGAACTGGTCGAGACCCGCGCGGTCGGCCTCGCCGCCCAGCGTCACGGACTCCAGCCGGATGTCGTGCTCGGGGTAGATCATGCCGATCGCCGCGTGCCGCGAGCGGTCCGTGGACAGGTCGGGCTCCTGGCCGACCGCGACGTCGGCGGCGGCACCGGCCACGTCGACCCCGCTGGAGAGCGTGCCGAGGTAGGGGATCAGGTCACCACCGAGGCGGACGTTGATCTCCACGATCCGCGGGCCCCGGCTGGTCAGCTTGAACTCCGTGTGGCTGACCAGCCGGTCGAGGCCCACCACCGCGTGCGCCCGGACCACCATGTCGACGGCGGCTGCCAGGTCGGGGTGCGGTGCCGGCGGGACGATGTGGCCGGTCTCCTCGAAGTACGGCGGGAAACCGATCTCCTTCTCGGCGACCACCAGGGGAGTGGTGCGCCCCTGCCAGGTGACGGCGTCGACGCTGTACTCGGGGCCGTCGAGGTACTCCTCGATCAGCACCCCGGAGTGCGCCGACACGATGCCGTTGCTGTTCGCGTCGGCCGCCACCGTGAACGCCGCGAGCAGTTCCTTCTCGTCCTGCACCTGGACGACACCGATGCTGCCGCCGAGGGCGCGGGGCTTGAGGACGACGGGGTAGCCGATCTCCTCGGCCGCGCGCACCGCATCCTCTTCGGTCGCCGCCACCGCGAACCGCACCGGGCTCAGACCGGCCTCGGCGAGCACGGCGCGCAGCGCGCTCTTGTCCTTGCAGCGGCGGACCGCCTCGGCATCGGTGTACGGCAGCCCCACGGCGGCGGCGAGTCGGGCCACCGGCTCGACCAGCAGCTCGTCATAGGTGAGCAGCCCGTCCGGTGCGACCTCGCGGATCAGGGCCTCCAGCACCTGGGGATCGTACGAGTCGATGCGGTGAAATTCCGTCACGTACGGCTGCTGCCAGGATATTTCGGAATCGCCTGCGAGCACGATGTCGACCCGGCGACTCATAGCGGCCAGAGCGTATTCACGAAATGGCTTGCCGCCACTGCCGATAACAAGGAGGCGCCGGTTCGGCATTGAGGGTTCCCCGCTCGTTCGATGGTCTGTCGTGCTCATGCTAAAGGCTGTCGTGATCGTCGGTCAATGATCGGCAGAATCTGATGAATCGTCAGCTCACTGCTTTGACAAACATGTCACGAGAGGTGCGGCGAAACAGATGGACGGCACACGGTGCAGACGGCCTGCGATGATGAGGCGGGCCGTAAACGGCAGAAAAGGGAAGCGTGCGAACCCTGTTCGCTGCCGCGCTGATGCAACCAGTCAGGCCCCCGTCGTTCGCCCCGCCTCCTCGGCGCGCACACCACTGAAGTCGAACGGTCGACCGCAGGTGAGTCCTCAGGACTCTACCGCCAGAGGTGAGCGGGGCGCTAGCGGTCTCCTGGATCTTCCGCGTCGGGTGCTGACGAATGCGGCCGGAGCGCCCGCCGGCGGAGTAGCCCGCCATCGCCGGCGCCGGGTCGTCGAGTTGAAGCCGTCACATTCGATTCTTCGGCGACCGCTCGGGAAGATAAGGTCCGGTTCCATGCTCATCGAATGGTCCGCCGCGTCGCTCGATCTCCATCTCGAATTCGATCTGAGTCATCGGCGCGGAAGGGCGGACCGGCTGGCCGCGGCGATTCGCGAGGCGATCGACAACGGCAGGCTGCCACCGGGCGCCCGGATGCCGTCGACCCGCAGCATGGCCCTGGAACTCGGAGTCGCCCGGGGAACGGTCGCCCGTGCGTACGAGCACCTCGCCGTGGGCGGCTACCTGGAGGCCAGCCACGGCTCGGGCACCCGGGTCGCGAGCCGGCGGGACCGGCTGGAGGTCGAGCCGGTCCGCGACCAGCCGTCCGGCCGCCTTCCGGCACCGCGATGGAACCTGCGACCCGGCCTGCCGGACGTCACCCTCTTCCCCCGGGCCGCGTGGGTCGCGGCCACCCAGCGGGTGCTGCGCGAGGCGCCGGCGGAGGCGCTCGACTACGGTGACCCGCGCGGACGCCTCGAACTGCGCAGGGCGCTCGCCGCCTACCTGGGAAGGACCCGGGGGGTGATCACCCACCCGGACCGGATCGTGGTCTGCCACGGGTTCACCCAGGCGCTCGGGCTGCTCGCCAAGGTGATCGCCGACCTGAGGACGCCGACGATGACGTTCGAGGACCCCTCGTACCCCCTATTCCGCGAGATCGTCCGAACCGCCGGGCTGGACACGCTCACCGCCCAGGTCGACGAGCAGGGAGTGCGCACGCAGACCATCGGCCGGTCGAGCGCGGTGCTGATCACGCCCATCCACCAGTACCCGCTGGGCTCCGCGCTCTCCGCTCCGCGCCGCCGGGAGCTGGTCGCCTGGGCCCGTGAGTGCGACGCCGTCATCATCGAGGACGACTACGACGGGGAGTTCCAGTTCCATCGCAAACCCATCGGCGCGCTTCAGGCCATGGACCCGAGCCGGGTCATCTATGCGGGTACGACCAGCAAGACCCTGGCCCCCGGGCTTCGGCTGTCCTGGCTGGCGCTACCGGCAAACTGGGTCGAGCCGGTCACGGTGGCCAAACGCAACGCCGACCAGCACTCGGCGGCGCTGAGCCAGATGGTACTGGCCCAGCTGATCACCTCCGGCGCCTACGACCGGCACATCCGGCGCTGCCGGACCCAGTACCGGGAGCGCCGTCGCCAACTGGCCGCAGCGCTGGCCGCGCACGTGCCGCAGGTCGAACTCGTGGGCCAGAGTGCGGGCCTGCACGCCCTGGTGCGCTGGGATCCCAAGGGGCCGAGCGAGCGCGAGGTGCTGCGCGCGGCGAGGCGCGAGTCGTTGGCCCTCAGCGCCCTGGGGGACTACTGGTCGGAGCCCGGGCCGCACCGGCCTGGCCTGGTCCTCGGCTACGCCACGCCACCGCAGCACGGCTACGCGGGGGCGCTGGCGGCGCTGACGCGGACCTTCGGCCGGGTCTTCGAGCAAGGGTGAAGTACCGTCGCGACCTGATGGACGGTCGTCCGGCCTGTCTCTGAGCCGACGTACCGGCTGCGCAACGGAGCCGCCGGGTGACCGGTTCCGCCGATTTCCGGGCTGATGTCGGAAGTGGCGGAATCGGCCTGCCACTTCAGCCCGAGTTCGGCGATCCCCGGGTGGTTCGGATGACTGATCGGAACGCCCAGCAGAACGTCGTCCGGGACGTCGAAGGCTCGCGGATGCTCCCCGGGCTTCTGGATGAGGACGGGCGACACGTCGAACCGTTCGCCCGCCCCCTCCAGCCCAATGCCTCTGGCGAATCGGTGAGTTCCACGTGCAGCGGATCGCCGATCGTGCTGCCGGTATGCGGCGTAGCGGACAACTGTGGCTTCAGAATGCGGAACTGTCCCTGCTCCGCCCGGGCACCTCCCCGGGGACCGAGGTGCTCGGAAAGGCTGACCCCATCCGGGGCTGCGGAACGTGGCGGTTCATCATCCGTTGTGCGTCGAGGGCGCATCCAGCGGTGCACATTTCCCAAACCGGTACGCGGCGAAAGCGGCGCCCCGGGAAGGCGGCTCAGTGGAACGGTGGAGAAGTGGACCGCTGGGCCGCGGTGCGGTGATCTACCGTCATGGTGCTCACTCTGACGGCACGCGAATCGGCCGAACGGGATCTCTTGGCGCATTCACACATTGGGTGAGGAGGAAACCCGTTGCGCACGGAGACCGCCGGCCGCGCCGACGCCCCGGAGCGCGTCGGCGCACCGGAACCGGTACGCCGACGCGGCCGCTGGATCGAGCACTGGGAGCCCGCGGAGCCCAGGGCGACGGCGCGGGCGCGCTGCTCGGGGCCGGCCAGTCCGCCGTGCTCCATGACCAGCGTTCCGGCGGGCAGACCGGGGTTGCGCTCCAGAACCCGCTCGTAGACGTCGAGGAGGGTGCGGACCGCCCGGTCGCCGTAGGCGTGCGTACCGACGCGCCAGCCGCGCCGGACCACCGCCTCGACTGCCTCGACCAGTGCGTCCGGCTCCCACATCAGCACTCCGGAGTAGGAGTGGTCGCACGCGTACGGCTCCTCAGTGGCGCCGGCCTCCAGTCCGCCGTCGAGACCGAACTTCACACCCCACACCGACAGCCAC
The DNA here is from genome assembly GCF_020907985.1 of Kitasatospora humi. Taxonomy (GTDB): domain Bacteria; phylum Actinomycetota; class Actinomycetes; order Streptomycetales; family Streptomycetaceae; genus Kitasatospora; species Kitasatospora humi. The sequence goes on from NZ_JAJJPA010000002.1 coordinate 121,896, forward strand.
TGGTCGGAGGTGCCGCGCCAGTCCTCCATGACGTCGAGCAGTTCTTCCACCTGCGCCGTCCTGGTGAAGCCCAGTGCGGAGACGAGCGGCCGGGTGTTGCGCCTGGCCACCGGATGGATCTGGCCCTGCTCGGGGCCCGGACCGAGGCGTTGCTGTGGATCGCCGTCCGGCCGGGGGCGCTGCAGGCGACCGCGCAGGCCCTGAGTGCCCACCCGCACGTCTGGTTCTGTGCGGCGACCACCGGCCCGGCCAATCTCGTCGTCGCTGTCGCCGCCGCGGACCTCGACGCCCTGTACGGCTTCCTCACCGACTCCGTCGGCCCGTTGGAGGCGGTCACCGCCATCGATGTCACCCCGCTGCTCGCCACCGTGAAACGCACGGGACTGATCCGCCATTGAAGACCGGGGAAGGCCCACGCCAGACCGGGGCACTCCTCCCGCCCCGCGGCGCTGCGCGGGCCGACTGCCCGGGGCAGGCACACCGGCGCGCCTGCGGCTCGTTCGCCGGGCGGCGCCCCAGCTCCTGGCGGACGGCGTGCCGCGTCGCTCGTGCCCGTGTCCTCGTGCCTAGATGACTGATGCCAAGGGATTTAGTGGTCGTAGGCGGTCAGCGAGCGCATGACGGGTTGGCCGGTGTGGTCGTTGTGCCAGATCGCGGCGGTCAGCGCGAGGATCCGCTGGAGGACGCGGACCATGACGCCGCCGGGTGTGCGGCCGTGGTGCCGTTCGAGGTCGAGCTGGCCCTTGAAGGTGTCGTTGACCGACTCGATGACCTGCCGTAGCGGCCTGAACAGCTGCGATCCGGCCCGCACGGGTTCGCCCTTGCGGGCCGGCCGCAGGAGCCGGATCTCCAGCTCGGTGAGCTCACGCTCGAACGTGGCGCCGTAGTAGTTCTTGTCCCCGATCAGCGTCTGGCCGGGCCGGGCAGCCACGAGGGCGGTCTCGGTGTCCAGGATGTCCAGCAGGGTGGTGCGCTCGTCGGCCTTGGCGCCGGTGAGCGCGAAGGCGACGGGCAGGCCGTGCAGGGTGCACACCAGGTGCAGCCGCAGGCCCCAAAAGAACCGCGAATGGCTGGCGCAGTAGCCGTACTCGGCCCATCCGGCCAGGTCGGAGCGCTTGACCGTCTCGCGGGAGCGTCCGCATTCGATCGGGGTGGAGTCGACCACCCAGACGTTGTCCGTCCACAGGCTGGTGTCAGTGGCCAGTTGCCGGTTGACGTGGGCGATCAGGTCCGCGGTCTTGCGCAGGCGCCGGTTGTAGCCGGACTGCCCGGGCAGGTACGGGAACAGGTGCTGGAGGTTGCCGCGGGCGTAGCGGATCCAGCGGCGCTCGGAGACGAAGCCGAGCAGTGCTTGCATCACCGACAGCGTGACCAGTTCGGCGTCGCTGAGCTTGGGCGCGATGCCGATCTCGGGACGCCACGGAGCCAGATGCGGCGATTCCTTCAGCAGGTCGTCGGTCTTCACGTAGAGTGCGGTCGCGAGGGAGTCCAGATCAGGCGTCACAACCGATCTTTGGACTCCCTCGCTTCATGTCATGCGTGCCAGCGAGCCCTTGGCATCAGTCATCTAGGGTGGGGCAGGAGGTGCCTGGATGCGGGTAGGGCTGCACGCGCTCGGTATCGGTGACGGTGCCCGCCCCGAGGTGATCCGGGCCGTGGCCACGGCTGCGGAGGCGCACGGCTTCGCGAGGCTGTGGTGCGGCGAGCACGTGGTGCTCGTGGACACCCCCGCCTCCCGCTACCCCTACTCCGCGGACGGCCGGATCGCCGTACCCGCGGACGCGGACTGGCTGGACCCACTGCTCGCCCTGAGCTTCGCGGCAGCGGTCACCCACAGGATCGAACTCGCCACCGGGGTGCTCCTGCTGCCCGAGCACAACCCGGTCCTGGTCGCCAAACAGGCCGCCACACTCGACGTACTCTCCGCCGGACGGTTCAGCCTCGGTGTAGGCGTCGGCTGGTCGGCCGAGGAGTTCGCCGCTCTCGGAGTCCCCTTCACCGGACGCGGACGCCGCACCGACGAGTACCTCGCCGCCATGAGCGCCATCTGGACCCGGGACCCCGCCTCCTACACCGGAGAGTTCACCCGGTTCGACGCGATCCGGGTCAACCCCAAGCCGCTGCGCGACGGCCGGCTCCCGGTCGTGATCGGCGGCAACAGCGACACCGCACTGCGGCGCGCGGTCACGCTCGCCGACGGTTGGTACGGCTTCAACCTGTCCGTGGCCGACATCCCGGCGCGCATCGCCGTCCTCGCCCGGGAGTGCGCCCGCCACGGTCGCGACCTCGAGGAGCTCACGGTCGCCGTCGCCCCGAGCGACGGCACCCCGGAGCACCTGCCCGGGCTGGCCGCGGCAGGCGTCACCGAACTCGTCGTCGTCGCTGCACCCCCGACCAGGCCCGACGAGGCGGCCAGGTGGGTCAAGCAACTCGCCTGGACATGGATCAGCTCGGGCACGTGACAGCAGGTCGCGGAACAGCTGCGGAACAGTACCTGCCGTCCACGTCGACGCACGCCTGAAGCACCCGGTCGACGAAGCGGCGCACTGTGACCCTCACCGCCGGGGAGTGTCACGACCGGACCCATCGCGTCCGCGTCAAGACGGACGGGCAGGACAGAGTCCGCCGAGATCAAGCCACTCCAAAGCCGAACGCCCTTGTGATCAAGGGAATTTGAGTTCGGTCTGCTACTCCTTGGACGGCCTCGCGACAAGCCCACCATCGAGCAGAAAGGCACCCCCCATGCCGCTCCGTCAGTCGCGGTCTGCCGCCCGTGCCGCCACGGCACTCGTGGCCGTGGCCCTGGCAGCCGTCGTCGCCCCCGGCACCGCGACCGCCGCCGCCAAGGCGCCAGTGCTCAGCCTCACCACACGGGACCTCCACTCGGCCCCGGCGGCGGTGCACCCGGCCACCTTCACCAACTGCACCATCAGCACCACGGGGAACATCGCCATCACTCCCGGGACCAGCATCGGCGAGGGCGTCAACCTCTGTTCCGGCAACTACGAGTTGGCGATGCAGACCGACGGCAACCTGGTGATCTACGGGCCCAGCGGTTCGGCGCTGTGGTACAGCGGCACGGTGAACTCCGGAACCACCGTGGCGGACGCGCAGACCGACGGCAACTTCGTCGTCTACTCGGGCAGCACCGCCCTGTGGAACTCGCGGACCGGCGGGAACCCCGGTGCCTACCCCTGCTTCCAGCCGGACGGCAACCTCGTGGTCTACCGGCCCAGCGGCACCGGCCAGTACACGTGCAATGGCAGCTCCCTCTGGGACAGCAACACCTGACCGGCCCGCCGGCACCGCCGCCGTCCGATTCCCAGACGGCGGCGGTGCGGGCTCCCGCCTTCGGGCTCCGCGAGCGTTGGTCTGACCGTCCAGGTGGAGCCCGGGTCCGAGCAGTTCATGAGTGTGTCGAGCGACTGCCGAGTCCCTGAACGCATTCGTTGCACACACCGTTCCCGGTCCGCCAGGAAGAAGCACCCCGGGCGCCATGGCGCAATCTCCTGCAACGCGGGATGATGCAGGGGTCTCAGGTACCTGCGTGCCGGTGGCTCTCGCACGGCGCAGCAGTGTTGGGAGCCTATGTGTCATGCTCGTCTCATGGATGTCGACGCCGAGCACGAGGTCATGCGGCCCGGAGGGACCGGTGACGGGGGAGTCTTCTCGTCGCGCCGGTACCTGGTTCGCCAGCAGCCGGCCGTCCGGAACGCGGCTGCCGATTCGGCGGTGTCCGCGGTTCAGGAGGTCCTGGCCGGCGTGCCGGGGTCGGTGACCTTTCTCCAGCCGGTCCTCGGCCCGGGCGGAGAGGTCGCGGATCTGCGCTTCGCGGCGGCCTCGCCCGACGCGGTGGACATCGGCGGCCGACGGGGTCGGGAGCTGATCGGGCTCGGGGTGCTCCAGACGTATCCCGGGGCGGCCGACAGTGAGCTGTGGCGGGGCTATCTGAAGGCCCTGGAGACCGGTGAGTGCTACGAGGGTGAGCTGGAGTACGAGGAGGTTGCGGCCGGCATCCCGCACCGCTCGCGCTACGGGGTGCGGGCGGTGCCGTGCCGCGGCGGCCTGGTCGTCTCCTGGACCCGTCTGGACACGGGTGAGCGTGAGCAGCGCCGTTTGGCGGTCATGCAGCGGCTGGCGGGGATGGGCTGGGCGGACTGGGACCTGGTTCGCGATGTGATCACCTGGTCGGAGGAGGTCTACACGATCTTCGACCGTGATCCGGCTCAGGGGCCGATGACCCTGGAGGAACTGCCTTCGCACGTCCCGGCCGAGGACCTTCCGGCGCTCGGCGGGGCTGTTCATCAGCTGTTGGGCGACGGTCAGCCGATCGATCACACCTTCCGGATCACTACTCCGGGCGGACAGGTGCGGCACGTGCGGATCGTCGCGGAGGCCGAACTCGACGCGCACGCCGATCCGGTGGAGGTCCACGGCTTCTTCCAGAACCTGACCGCACTCAAGCACGCGGAACAGCAGCTCCTCGACCACCAGCAGGAGGTGCTCGCCCAGCAGAGCCAGTTGGCCGCCGAACGCCAGTTGGCCGCCCGTCTCCAGGAGACCCTCCTGCCGGTGTCCCGCCAGACCCGGCTCTTGGCGGGCCTGACCGTCGACGTCGCCTACCAGCCCCTGCAGGAAGGCCTCAGCCTCGGCGGCGACTGGTATAGCGCCATCGAACTGCCCGACAACGACGCGCTGTTCGTCGTCGGCGACGTCGCCGGCCACGGGCTGGACGCAGTGGCCACCATGGCGCTGCTGCGCTTCACCGGCAAGGGCATGGCCATCACCGGCACGCCGCTGCCCGCCATCCTGACCCGTCTCAACACCCTGCTGCTGCACACGCCGGACCAGGGCTTCGAGACCGCGACCATGATCATGGCCCGCTACGACCCGGCCGCTTCCCGGCTGACCTGGGTCCAAGCCGGGCACCTTCCGCCGCTGCTAGTGCGCGACGGCCGGGCCCGCTTCCTACCGGCCCCCGCGGGCACGCTGCTGGGAGCCACCACGGACGCGCACTACGAGGCGTCCACCCTCGACCTGCTGCCCGGGGACCACCTGTTCCTCTACACGGACGGGCTGGTCGAGACCCCGGGCGAGACCCTCGACGAGGGGCTGGCCCGTCTGGCGCGCAGCGCCCCGATCCACGTGGGCGATCGGCGCTGCGTCGACGCTCTCGTGCGGGCGCTCGTCGGACCGCAGGCGCGCCGCGACGACATCTGCGCCCTGCACATCGCCCGCTGACCGCATGTAGGTCGCGGCGGCCGCACCTCGCGCACCACGTCGACTCCTGATCGAACGGATCACGCCGCGAACGGTCGCCCGGCGCCGCACCGCATGGGGGCCACCCGCCGACGGCTGACCGGTGTGAAGGAGCAGGTGGTGGGCTCGGTGGACGAGGTCATGAACCCTCCGGACCCTCCGTGAACGCGGTGGCGTGGTCAGCGGCCCACTGGCGGAACGTTCGCGGCGCCGTCCCGAGGATGTCGGCCACCGTACTGGTGACGTACGCGGGCTGTCCGACCGCACTGCTCCACGCGGCGAGCAGCATGTCGACGACAGGGCTGGGCGCCCTGCCCTTCGACAGGCTCCGGAACTCGTCCGGTGTCATCTCCTCGAACGCGATCCGTCGCCTCAGGGCGTCACCGATGATGCCCACCTGCGCGGCGTGGGTCAGCGATTCGGGGCCCGTGAGGACGTAATCACCTCCGACGTGCCCGTCCTGATGGAGCGTCCGTGCCGCGACGGCTGCGACGTCGCGGTCGTCGACCGGTGCCGTCTCGGCGGCGCCGTAGGGCCACCGGACGAGCTCACCCTTCCGGATCGCGGGCGCCCACCAGGCCAGCGAGTTCGACGCGAGCATCCCCGGCCTGATGATCGTCGACTGGAGTGCGTTGGCTGCGATGAGCCGCTCGATGTCGGCGTGCAGCACCGCCATGGGGTTGGGCTGCTGGAAGAAAGGGTGCGGCGTCTGGTGCGGGGAGGAGAGGAAGACGACCCGCCGCACGTGGGCTGCCAGCCGCTCCACGACCGCCGCGGCGGTCTCAGGCGGTGCGGTCCACACGAGGAAGACCGCACCGGCGCCGTTCAATGCCGGGTCGAGCGATTCCGGCACGGTGAGGTCGCCGGTGAAGACCTCGACCTCCGCCGGCAGCATCGCCGCCGCCTCGGGGCGGCGGACGAGGGCGCGGACCGGCACGCCCGCGTCGAGGAGTTGGTCGTGGACGACGCGGCCGATCCGGCCCGTCACCCCGGTCACGAGCACGGGAGGAATGTCTGTCTGACTCATGCCGCCCATGAAAACGTTACTCGGTTAAAAACGCAACTCAGTTATGAATGTTACAGTGGTCAGATGAGCGAGCCGACGGGACTGCGAGCCCGCAAGAAGGAGCGGACGCGCGACGCCATCGCCGATTCGGCCGTATCGCTGTTCCTGGCGCACGGCTTCGACCGCGTCTCGGTCAACGACATCGCCGCGGCCGCCGAAATCTCCAAGCCGACCCTCTTTCGGTACTTCCCCACCAAGGAAGACCTGGTCCTTCACCGGTTCGCCGACCACCAGGGCGAGGCGGCACGCGTCGTGCGTGACCGCGAGTCCGGCATCAAGCCGCTGACGGCGCTGCACCGGCACTTCCGGGCCGCCCTCGACCGCCACGACCCCGTCACCGGCCTCAACGACCACCCCGAGGTGGTGGCGTTCCATCGGCTGGTGTTCACCACGCCGAGCTTGGCGGGACGGCTCACGCGCTACCAGCTCGAGGACGAAGAGGCACTGGCGGACGCTCTCGGCGAAGGCATTCAGGCCCGCCTGCGAGCCGCCCAGGTCCTTGCCGTCCAACGGGTTCTCGCCCGGACCAACTGGCAGAAGATCGCCGACGGTCGAACCGCCCGCGACGTCCACCCCGAGGCCGTAGCCGACGCCGACCAGGCATTCGACCAACTGCGGTAACAGGCGACGACGCGCCCGCTTGAACGATGCCCCGCGGCCTTCAGCGCGCGCGTTTGCCGGCGGGGGACGTGCGTCTGGCGGGCCTGGTGCCGGGCGCGCGTGTCACGGCTTGGTTGCTCAGACCTGTGCCATGCCGCCGTCGGCGAAGAGTTCGACGCCGGTGATGAAGCCGGAGGCGTCGCCGGCCAGGAAGGCGGCTGCCTTGCCCATCTCGCGGGGGTCGGCGATCCGGCCGGTGGGGTTGCCCTCGCCCATCTTCCGGACCGCGGCGGGGACGGCGTCGACGCCCTGCGCCATGGCCAGGGCGCTGCGCAAGGACTCGGTGTCCACGGCGCCGGGGCTGAGGACGTTCATGCGGATGCCGGAGCCCTTGATGTCCTGGATCCAGGACCGGATGAAGGCGCGCACCGCGGCCTTGGAACCGCCGTACAGCCCCATGCCGGCCGGCGGCTGGATGGACGCGGTCGACCCGATGATGACGACCGTGCCGCCGGGCGGCAGCAGCGCGATCGCCGGTTGGACGGTGAACAGGACGCCCTTCGCGTTGACGTTGAAGGTCCGGTCGAACTGCTCCTCGGTGATCGCGCCGAGCGCGGCGTGGGCGCCGACCGGCGTCGCCCTCGCCTCAGGGAAACCCGAGGAGCGCGAGCAGGCCGAACGCCTCCTCGACCTCATGGACGGACTCAGGTACGGCACAACGGACTGATGTCGACCCGGAAGTGTCGGCAAACGGCGCGCTTGAGCGCACCGCCGTCCGCCGGCACTCGCGCCCGAAGTTCGACCTTGGCGTCCGGTCCCCTGGCGTAGACAGTGTCTATCGCCAGCTGGTAGACACTGTCTATGGATCCTGAGAGCTCCCTTCGGGAGCGGTTGATCGACGTCGGAGTGGACCTCGTGACGACCGAGGGCCCCGCGTCGCTGGGGCTGCGCGAGATCGCCCGCCGGGCGGGGGTGTCGCACGGGGCGCCTCGCCGGTACTTCCCCACGCACCACGCCCTGCTGTCGTCGATCGCCCGGCGCGGCTTCGAAGAGCTCGAAGCCCGGTTCGTGGCCGCCATCGCCGGCGCCACGTCGCCACGGGCCCAGTTGCAGGGCGCCGCCCGGGCGTACGTCGGGTACGCACTCGAGTGCCGCGGCATGTTCGAGCTGATGTTCCGTCACGATCTGCTCGACAGCGAGCAACACGCCGCGGGCGAGCGACGGTTGCGGGAGTCGACCGTCCCGCTGTTCGAGCGCATCGTCGTCCTCGTCGCCCGGTGCCGGGCGGAGCAGGGCGCCGCGCAGCAGTCCCGGCCGGACGCGGCCGTGCCGCCGCCTGCCGTGGCGGCTGCCGCCTTGTGGGCGAACCTGCACGGCACCGCCCAGCTGTGGGCGTGGGGCAGCCTGCAGCTCGCCCTCGACGCCGCGCCACCGGCCGGCGCCACCGGCGGCGACCAACTCGACCAACTCGTCGCAGCGGTGCTGGACGCTCACCTCGGTCCGGTGAACTCGTGACCGCAAGGATGCGACGGCACGCGGCACTTCTCGTCAGCGCGGCCGGCGCGATGCTCGTCGCGCTGGACGGCACGGTCCTGCTGGTGGCGCAGCCCAGCCTCCAACGCGACCTCGGCGCGAGCATGTCGCAGATCCAGTGGACGAGCACCGGCTACCTGGTCGCGGTGGCCTCGCTGCTCGTCATCGCCGGACGCCTCGGAGACCGGTACGGGCACCTGCGGCTGCTGTTCGTCGGCGTCCTCGGATTCGGGGCCACCTCGGCCGGTATCGCGCTCGCACCGTCGGTCGACTGGGTGATCGGCCTGCGCACCGCACAGGGCTCCTTCGGTGCGCTGCTCCAACCCGCGACCCTGGCGCTGCTCAGGTTGACGTACCCGGCTGACCGCCTCGGTACGCCGGTGGCCATCCGTACCAGCGCGATCGGGGTGGCCGCGGGGGCCGGCCCGGTCCTCGGCGGTGTCCTCGTCTCGCATCTGGGCTGGCGTGCCGTGTTCTGGATCAACGCCCCCCTCGCGCTCCTGATCGCCGCGCTCACCTTCGCCGTCCGGCCGCCCGCGCCCGAACGGACCGGCTCGTCGCGACTCGACCTGACCGGCGCGGCCCTGCTCGCGGCCGCACTCGCGGTCCTGGTCCGCACCCTGGCCGGCGTACCGGCCCACGGCTGGGCCGGTCCGCCCACACTGCTCGGACTCGTCGCCGCCACGGGCCTCGGGGTGGCGCTCGCCGTGCACGAACGCCGCGCCGCGCACCCGATCGTGCCGCCCGCCGTGGCGCGGTCCGTGCCGGTGACGGCCTCGATGGCGATCCTCCTGGTCGCCACCGCCGGCCTGTACGGCGCGTTGTTCACCGCCACCTTCTACCTCCAGAACGTGCTCCGCCTCGACGCGTTCTCCAGCGGCCTGCGCGTCCTGCCGCTGACCGCGTTCATGGTCCTCGGCGCACCTGCCGCCGGCACGTCGCCACCGTCATGGTCACCGCCACCGGGACCGTCGTCGGTGACGCGCCACCCGCCTACGCCGGGGTGGTGGGTGGGATCAAGCAGACCGCCATGAACATCGGCCCGACCCTCGGCATCGCCGTCGCCGCCAGCGCGACCGGGGCGTTCGCCGTCGGGCTCCCGGCAACGCCGGCCCCGGCGATGGGTCCCACCCTGCTGTCCCTGGCCGCCCTCACCGCCCTCGGCCTGCCGCTGGCGGCCTGGCTGCCCGATGCGCGGCCGGCCGGGCAGAGCCCGTCGCGACCGCCCCGGCCGACGGCCACGCACGACACGGAGAAGCAGGCGACATGAACCCCGACCCCACAGTCGACGACAGCACCGATGACGTCGCCCAGGCCGACGACTTCGACACCTCGGAGATGATGCGCCAGGTGTTCCTGCGCGCACTGTCCAGTCCTCCGCGGGACCACCGGCAACCGGCGCCAGGTACGACCGGCCGCTGATCCAAGGAGTTCCTGAGGGGATCGGCGAATCCGCTCTTCGCACATGCGGGTCAGGCTTGGCCGTGGACCACCTGACTCGGTGCGACGGTGCGGTCCAGCGCCGTCAAACAGGTGTGGCGGGCGGCGAGTTCGGCTTCGAGCCGGGGCAGCTCCTCAAGCGAGCGCAGCCAGAGGGTGATCAGCAGGTTGGCAGTGCCGGCGATGGTGGCGACGGAGCCACAGTCAGTCTCGCCCCGGGTGTTGCGACCGGCACGTCGACGACGAGCCGAGCAGCGTATTCCGCGAGCGGTGCGACGCGAGATCTTTCGCGATCCGCACGACGAGTGGTTCCACGGCGGCGGCGACCGGGGCCGACAGTCCGGTGCCCAGGCCGCTGTCGGCTCCTTCGACGGCGTAGACGACCAGCTGCCCTGGCAGGCGGTCCAGTTCGCGGGCGAGTTCGACGGCTTCGCCGAGCCCCAGGCCGTGGGAGCTCGTCGTGCCGCCGGACCGGGGCAGCAGCTCGGTGTCGAGCTCCAGGCGGTGGACGCGGCCGGGGTGGCCGGGGTGGGCGTGGGCCGCGTCCACCACGATGGCCAGGTCGGCGCACGCCCACAGGCTGAGGAGCCGGGCGGGGTCGCCGTCGCAGAGGCGTAGCAGCGGGCTGCCCGGGAGCGGCTGCCGCGCGGCTCGTTCGGCCAGCCGGGCGACGACCGCCCAGCCCACACCGTCATCGCGCCGGAACTCGTTCCCGACACCGATGACGACGATCCGCGGAGCGACGCCCATGGTGCCCCTCCCTTCCCCGCTGATTGCGCCGGCCGACCCGGTGGGCCTTCTTGCTGCTCGCACGAGGGGAGGGACTGAGCCACCTGGCCCACACCCCCGACCGTCGGCGGACGCCCAGCTGTCGGTCCTGCCGATACTGAGCCGGAGAGCACCAGCATCGGCGTACGGAGGTCGGCGGATGACGGACGACGACGGTGCCGCGGTGATCGACAAGGACGGCATGGACGCACTCGTCGCCGTCCTTGCCGCGCGCGGCCGTACGGTCATCGGGCCCACCGTCCGTGATGGTGCCATCGTTCTCGCCGAGATCTCCGGCGGCGCGGAGCTCCCCTACGGTTGGGGGGTCGAGCTGGAGGCCGGAACCTACCGGCTGGCCGCCCGCGAGGACGGTGCCGCATTCGCGCACAGCGCGGGCCCGCAGTCCTGGAAGACTTTCCTGCACCCGCCGCGGGCCCGGGAGTGGAGCGCCGACCGCACGGCCGACGGCGGCCTGGTGACCACGCCGGACGCGACGCCGCCGCCGTCGTACGCATTCCTCGGGGTGCGCCCCTGCGATCTGCGGGCCATCGCCGTGCAGGACCGGGTGCTGACCGGCGGTCGGCACGCCGACCGGGGGTACCGGGGGCGGCGGGCAGGGGCGTTCCTGGTGGCGGTGGAGTGCACCGAACCCGGCGCCACCTGCTTCTGCGTCTCGATGGGGACCGGGCCGGCCGTGGGACCCGGCTACGACCTGGCGCTGACCGAGGTGCTCGATGCCGACGGCCACCGCTTCCTGGTACGGGCCGGGAGCGAGGAGGGCGAGGCGGTCCTCGCCGAACTGCCCAGCCGCGCCGCCGACACCGCCACCCGGACCGCGGCCCGGGACCGGGTCGCGGCGGCGGCCGATCGGATGGGCCGCAGCATGCCGCCGGTGGACCTGCAGGGGCTGATGCGCGAGACCCTGAACGCCGAGCGGTGGGACGACGTGACGGCCCGTTGCCTGACCTGCGGCAACTGCACCATGGTCTGCCCGACCTGCTTCTGCACCACCGCCGAGGACATCACGGACCTGACCGGCGATCACGCAGAGCGGTGGCGGCGCTGGGAGTCCTGCTTCGACCGGGACTTCACACACCTGCCGGGCGGCCCGGTCCGCGACTCCCCGCGCAGCCGCTACCGCCAGTGGGCCACCCACAAACTCGGCACCTGGTACGACCAGTTCGGCAGCTCCGGGTGCGTCGGGTGCGGGCGCTGCATCGTCTGGTGTCCGGTCGGCATCGACATCACCGAGGAGGCGCACGCGCTGAATCGGGAACGCGCGAGCGGTGCGGGGGAGGGGGCGGGATGACCGTCGTTCGCCACGGTTTCCTCGGCGCCCTCACGCCCGCCCACCGCGACCGGCTGCTCGCCCTCGCGCACGACGTGTCCTTCCCGGGTGGAACCCGGATCTTCGAGGAGGGGGGCGAGGCCGACCGGTTCTGGATCGTCGGCTCCGGCCTGGTCGCCCTCGACGTTCACGTCCCAGGTCGGCCGGAACCCGTCGTGGAGACCCTCGGAGAGGGTGAACTGGTGGGCTGGTCCTGGCTGTTCGAGCCCTATCGCTGGCACCTGGGTGCGCGGACCCGCACCGCCGTGCTGGCACGGGAGTTCGACGCGCGGCAGGTCCGGGGCGCCTGCGAGGAGGACCCGGCTTTCGGGCTGGCGGTGACGCACTGCGTCGCGCAGGTGATCGCCCGGCGGCTGCAGGCCACCCGCACTCGACTGCTGGACCTGTACGGGCCGCCTCCCGGACACGGCGGCGGGACGTGACGGGGGCCTTCGCAGAGACGGCCGCCGCGCCACCTCTCCCGTACCGGGTGGCGCAGCGCCGGACCGACACGCCCGACACCGCCACCATCGTCCTGGAACCCGTCGGTACGGCTCTACCGCCCTTCACCCCTGGGCAGTTCGCCATGGTGTACGCCTTCGGTGTCGGTGACATCCCGCTGTCGGTCAGCGGAATCGACGGTCGGCGGTTGACGCACACAGTTCGCGCGGTCGGCGCGATCTCCGGTGCGCTGCACGGCGTGCGGCCGGGGCAGACGGTCGGTGTGCGCGGCCCGTTCGGCACCGGCTGGGAACTGTCCGAGGAGGCAGGGCGCGACCTGCTGGTGGTGGCCGGCGGCATCGGACTGGCGCCGCTGCGCCCACTCGTCCGGGCGGCGCTCGCCGAGCTCGGGCGGTACGGGCGGCTGAGCGTCCTGATCGGAGCACGCTCGCCGCACGAGCTGCTCTACTCCGATGAGACGGCTCACTGGCAGGCAGGGGCCCGGGTCCTGACCACCGTGGACCACCCCGCCCCTGATTGGATGGGTGACGTCGGCGTCGTCACGACCTTGCTGGACCGGGCCGTCTTCGACCCGTCGACGGCCACCGCCTTCGTCTGCGGCCCCGAGCCGATGATCCGGGCCACCGCCGACGAGTTGGTGCACCGAGGCGTTGCACCGGACCGGATCCGAGTCTCCCTCGAACGCACCATGCACTGCGGCACCGGCCACTGCGGCCACTGCCAGCTCGGTCCGCTGCTGCTGTGCCGGGACGGCCCTGTCGTCACCTGGACCCGCGCCCGCCCCCTCCTCCTGATCCGGGAGCTGTAGGTGCACACCGACACCAACCCACGCCCGAAGCTCGCCGTGTGGAAGTTCGCCTCCTGCGACGGCTGCCAACTCACGCTGCTGGACTGCGAGGACGAACTCCTCGGCATCGCCGACAAGATCGACGTCTCGCACTTCCTCGAAGCGTCCAGCGCGGTCGCGCCCGGACCGTACGACCTCTCCCTGGTCGAGGGTTCGGTCACCACCCCGCAGGACGCCGAGCGGATCCGGCACGTGCGCGCCGTCTCCCGGCGCCTGGTGACCATCGGTGCCTGCGCCACCGCCGGAGGCGTGCAGGCCCTGCGCAACTACGCCGACGTCGCCGAGTTCCAAGCCGCCGTCTACGCCAGGCCGGACTACGTCGCCACCCTCGCCACCTCCACGCCGATCAGCGCCCACGTCCCCGTCGACTTCGAGCTGCGCGGCTGCCCGATCGACCGCCGCCAGCTGGTCGAGGTCATCACCGCCCACCTGGCCGGCCGCACACCCGACGTCCCCCGGCACAGCGTCTGCTTCGAATGCAAGCGGCGCGGCACGACCTGCGTCACGGTGGCACTCGGCACACCCTGCCTCGGCCCGGTCACCCACGCCGGGTGCGGCGCGATCTGCCCCAGCTACGGGCGCGGCTGCTACGGCTGCTTCGGCCCCTCGAACTCCACCAACTTCCCCTCCTTCGTACCGCTGCTGCGCCGCGACGGCATGGACACCCTGGACGTGGTGCGCGTGCTGCGCACCTTCAACACCGCCGCCGAGGAGTTCGACGCGGTCTCCCGGGCGGAGGACGAGCAACGATGACCCATCGCGGCTCCCGCGTGCTGCACGTCGGCTCACTCGCCCGGGTCGAGGGCGAGACCGCGCTGCACCTCGGCCTGGACGGCGACCAGGTGACCGAGGCCCGGCTGGCGATCTACGAACCACCGCGCTTCTTCGAGGCGTTCCTGCGCGGCCGCGCCCACACCGAGCCGCCCGACATCACCTCCCGGGTCTGCGGAATCTGCCCGGTCGCCTACCAGTTGAGCGCCTGCAACGCCGTGGAGGACGCCTGCGGGGTCGTCGTGGACGGACAACTCACGGCGCTGCGCCGGCTGCTCTACTGCGGTGAGTGGATCGAGAGCCAGACCCTGCACATCCATCTGCTCCACGCCCCCGACTTCCTCGGCTGCGACAGCGCCATCGAGCTGGCCCGCACCCACCGCGCCGACGTGGAACGCGGCCTGCGGCTCAAACAGGCCGGCAACGCCATCATCGAACTGCTCGGTGGCCGGGCGATCCACCCGGTCAACGTCCGCGTCGGCGGCTTCCACCGCCTGCCCACCGCCACCGAACTACGGCCGCTGGCCGAACGGTTGCGCCGGGCCCGGGACGACGCCGAGCAAACCGTGCGCTGGGTGGCCGGCTTCGAGTTCCCCGACGCCGGATGCGACCACGACCTGCTCGCGCTCTCCCAACCCGGCACCTACGCCATCGAGTCCGGCACCCCGACCGTCATGCCGGCTCCGCACACCGCCGGCCTGCCCGCCGGCAGCGATCGGGCGCTGCCGACGCGAACCTTCGCGGTCCGCGAGTTCGACGACCATGTCGTCGAAAGCCAGGTGCCCTACTCCACCGCCCTCCACTCCCAGCTGGACGGCCGCCGCCACCTGACCGGCTCGCTCGCCCGCTACGCCGTCAGCGGCCGCTGGCTGTCCCCGCTCGCCCTGCAGGCCGCCGCGGAAGTCGGACTCGGTGACCCCCGGCAGGGCACGATCTGCCGCAACCCCTTCCGCAGCATCATCGTCCGCGCGGTCGAAGTGCTCTACGCGGTCGACGAGGCGCTGCGCCTGATCGAGGCGTACGAACCCGCGCCGCACCCCGGCGTCGAGGTGCCCCCGCGAGCCGGAACGGGCCACGGGGCGACGGAGGCGCCCCGTGGCCTGCTCTACCACCGGTACACCCTCGACGCGCGGGGGACCATCACCGACGCCTCGCTCGTTCCGCCCACCGCGCAGAACCAGGGGGCCATCGAGGAGGACCTGCGCCGCCTGGTCCAGGAGCGCATGGCAGCGGGCGAGCCCACCGACGCCGAACTGACCACCTTGTGCGAACGTGCGATCCGCAACCACGACCCGTGCATCTCCTGCTCGGCCCACTTCCTCGACCTCACCCTCGATCGGACCGGATCCACCCGCTGACGCCATGCGTCGCGGACCAGACAGCGGGCGGGGCCGGGAAACCCCGACACCCGACGGCGTCGACACGCGCAGCCACTGCCGGGAGGGCGGTCGGGTTCTTCGGATCGGGCCGCACGCCCCCAGTCGCCAGGTGTGGCCCGGGGGCCCAGCGGCCGGGGCCGACCGGCCCTGTTCGAGCCGCTCGTATGCTCGGATGGTGGAGGTGTACCGCTCGGAACGTCCTGCCACCGAGGAGTGGCCATGTCCATCGCTCAGCACCGGCCGTCCACCATTGAGGCGCTGCTCGTCGACGGCACCACGGTCGAGATCAGGACGATCGGCCCGCCGGACCACCAGGCGGTTCTCGAGCTGCACGCCAGGCGGATGTCCGAGGAGAGCCGCAGGCTGCGCTTCTTCGGTGCCAGCCGCCGGGCCCCGCAGCTGGCGGCCGACCGGTTGTGTGGCCCGTCGAGGACGGGGACCCGAGCGCTGGGTGTCTGGGCCGGCGGTGAACTGGTCGGGGAGGCCGACTACGAGCGGGTCGAGGAGCGACCGGACACGGCGGAACTGGCCCTCGCGGTCGCGGACGACTGGCAGCACCGGGGTGTCGCCACGTTGCTGCTGGAGCACCTGATCCACGCGGCGCGGAAGCAGGGCGTCCGCACCTTCGAAGCCGACACGCTGGAGGGCAACGTGGCCGTGCACCGGGTCTTCTCCGACCTGGGCCTGCCGGTCCACCGTCGCCTCGAACAGGGCGAGATCCGGGTCAGCGTCCCGCTGGACGAGAGCGACGAGCGCTACCGCGCGGCGGTGGACGAGCGGGGCCGAGCCGCTGACGTGGCCAGCCTCGGCGCACTGCTGCGGCCGGCCTCGGTCGCGGTGGTGGGAGCCTCACGCCGACCGGGATCCGTCGGGCAGACCGTGCTGCTGAAGATCCGCCGGGCGGGCTTCACCGGCGAGCTGTGGGCCGTCAACCCCCACGCCGATGTCGTCGCCGGAGAGCCGGCCCACCCGTCACTCGGCACGCTGCCCGGGACCCCCGACCTCGCGGTGCTGGCCGTCCCGGAGGCTGCCGTGGCGGGCGCCGCCGAGGAGTGCGGCCGGGCCGGAGTGCGGGCGCTGGTGGTGCTCACCGCGGGGCTGGGCCCCGATACCGCACGGCAGTTGATGCACGCGTGCCGCCGGCACTCGATGCGGCTGGTGGGTCCGAACAGCCTGGGCATCGCACTGACCGACCCGACGGTCCGGCTGGACGCGGAGTTCGGCGCGGTGTGGCCGCTGCCGGGCACCGCAGGAGTCGCCGTGCAGTCGGGCGGCGTCGGGATCGCGCTGCTGGAACGCCTGACCTGGCTGGGCATCGGCGTCTCCAGCTTCGTCTCACTCGGCGACAAGTACGACGTCAGCGGCAACGACCTGCTGCAGTGGTGGGAGAGCGACCGCCGAACCGACCTCGCCCTGCTGCACCTTGAGTCCTTCGGCAACCCGCGCGCCTTCTCCCGTACCGCCCGCCGGATCACCCGCAGGATTCCGATACTGACCGTCGACGCCGGCCGCTCCGCCGCCGGCCGCCGCGGCGCCGCCTCGCACACCGCTGCCGCCGCCACACCGACCGTCACCCGCGAGGCACTGTTCCGCCAGGCCGGGATCACCGCCACCCGCAGCATCGGCGAACTCGTCGAGGCGGCGGCGCTGTTGCACGCCCAGCCGCTGCCGGCGCCGCGCGGCGCGGTCGTGGTGGTGTCCAATGCGGGCGGCATCGGCATCCTGGCGGCCGACGCCTGCGCCGACGCCGGACTCTCCCAGCCCGAGCTGCCCGGTGAGCTGACGGCCGAGCTGCGCGGCCTCCTCCCGGAGGGCGCCTCGGCCGCGAATCCCCTGGACACCACAGCGGCCGTGGAGCCCGCCGAACTGGCCGACTGCCTGGGCGCGTTGGAACGCAGCAGCAGCGTGGACGCGCTGCTGGTCTGCCTCGCCCCGACCGCCCTCGCCGCCTCCGAGCGGTTCGATCCGGTCCGCGCCCTGCTCGATGGTCCGTCCCATCGCAGCATCCCGATCGCGGCCGTCCTCCTCAGCCAGGACGTCCCGGTGCGCTACCTGAACTGCTCCGACGGCGGACGCATACCCGCGTACGGGGATACCCAGGCCGCCGCCCGCGCTCTCGCGCACGCCTGCGACCGTGCCCGCCGGCTGGCCGAGCCGCCCGGCGCGGAGGTGACCGTTCCCGACTGCGACCCCGACTCCGCCCGACGGCTCGTAGACGGCTTCCTGGCCGCGCACCCCGACGGGGGCTGGCTCGACCCGACGCTGACGGCCGAACTCCTCGACTGCTACCGCCTGCCGCTCACCACCTCGATCTGGGCGCCGGACGAGCGCGGCTCGGTCATCGCCGCCGAGGCGCTGCGGCAGCTCGGGCACGACGGCAAGGTCGCCCTGAAGGCGTACTGGTCGGGACTGGTGCACAAGAGCGACCTCGGAGCCGTCCGCATCGGCCTCGCCCGTGACAGCGAAGTCCGCTCCGCCTACCGGGAGTTCACCGATCACTTCGGCGATCGGCTGACCGGTGTGGTGGTCCAGCCGATGGCCGCGCCCGGCCTCGAACTGTTCGCCGGCATCGTCCAGGACCAGGTATTCGGCCCACTGATCGCCTTCGGCCTCGGCGGAACCGCCACCGACGTCCTCGACGACCGCACGGCCCGACTGGCCCCGCTGACCGAGCTCGACCTCAAGGCAATGACCACCGAACTGCGCAGCGCCCCGCTGCTGTTCGGCCGGCACGGCGCTGCGGCGGTCGACCTGACGGGCATCGAAAGGGTCCTCGCGGGGTTGTCCCGGATGGCCGCCGACCTCCCCCAGCTCACTGAGGCCGACCTCAACCCGCTGATCGCCCGGCCCGACGGAGTGCTCTGCGTGGACGCCCGGATCCGCCTGGAGCCCCGGCCGTCCTTCGACCCCTACCTGCGACGCCTCCGCACGCCCGCGGCAGCCGAGGAGGTCCCGGAACCATGAACCACAGCGCCCTCGACGGTCCCGCGCCGAGGCACTGACAGTGGCCCTCCGCCGGTGAGCCCACCGGCCACCTCCCGCGCAGGAGCCTGATCCCGGGCGCCGAGCGCCGAGCAGCCGTGCGCCGAGCGCCGAGCAGCGCGGTGGACGGCGTTGTGGCTGCCCATCGGGCCCTCGACTCCACCGAGGACGACACCGACGTTCGGCTCGAACACCCCCACGCCTACGGCGCCGGGCGACGCTCCTGACGCGTGACGCAGCGCGTACCGGCACAGGGCGTTCCCGCCCGGTTCCCGCTGTCGTCTGGTCAGACGGTGTCGCTCTCGGCCGCGGCGACGTGCTGCTTGACGGCGGCGAAGCTGTCGGGTGTGACGGAGACGGAGTCGATTCCGGCCTGGACCAGGAAGTGGGTGAACTCGGGGTCGTTGCTCGGACGTTGCCCGCAGAGGCCGACGGTGCGGCCGGCCGCGTGGGCGGTCGCGATCAGGCTCTCGATGCTGCGGGTGACGGCGCGGTTGCTCTCGTCGAAGAGGTGGGCCAGGAGGTCGGAGTCGCGGTCCACGCCGAGGGTGAGTTGGGTGAGGTCGTTGCTGCCGATCGAGAAGCCGTCGAACCGTTCGGCGAACTGCTCGGCGAGCAGGATGTTGGCCGGGATCTCGGCCATCACGTAGACCCGCAGCCCGTTCTCACCGCGTGTCAGGCCCTCCTCGGCCATCACCGCGAGCACCTGGTCGGCCTCCCGCGGAGTCCGGCAGAACGGGATCATCACCACCACATTGGTCAGACCCATCTCGTCGCGGACCCGGCGCAGCGCCCGGCACTCCAGGGCGAAGCCCTCGCGGTAGCCATCGCTGTAGTACCGGCTGGCGCCGCGCCAGCCGATCATCGGGTTGGCCTCGACCGGCTCGAACGGCCGGCCGCCGATCAGCCGGGCGTACTCGTTGGTCTTGAAGTCACTGGTCCGCACCACCACGGGGTCCGGCCAGCGGGAGGCGGCGATGGTGGCCACCCCCTGAGCCAGCCGCTCGATGAAGTAGGAGGGCCGATCGGGATGTCCGGCAGTGAGTCGGTCCACCTGCCCACGTTCGTCGTCGCAGAGCCGTTCCGGGTGGACCAGCGCCATCGGGTGGACTCGCACCTGATGGGCCACCATGAACTCCATCCGGGCCAACCCCACACCGTCGGCGGGCAGTTGCCACCAGCGGAAGGCGGCTGCGGGGTCGGCCAGGTTGAGCATCACGCCGGTCCGCGTGGCGGGGAGCGTGCCGAGGTCGGTCTCCGACTCCTCGAAGTCGACCCGCCCGGCGTAGACATGGCCGTCCGCGCCCTCGGCGCAGGAGATCGTCACCTGCCGGCCGTCGTTGAGGACGGAGGTGGCGCGACCGGTGCCCACCACGGCCGGCACTCCGAGCTCGCGGCTGACGATCGCCGCATGCGAAGTGCGGCCGCCGTGGTCGGTGACGATGGCTGCGGCCCGCTTCATCAGCGGCTCCCAGTCCGGGTCGGTGACCGCGGTGACCAGGACCGCGCCGGCCGGGAAGCGGTCCAGGTCGACGGGCGTCGCGAGCGCGCAGACCGGCCCCGCGCCGATGGCCTCGCCGACCGCGATCCCGTCGACCACACGCTCGCCGGTGCCGGTGAGCCGGTAGCGGCGCAGCACGGCGCCACGGCGGCGGGACTGCACGGTCTCGGGTCGGGCCTGGACGATGAAGAGCTCGCCGGTGCGGCCGTCCTTGGCCCACTCGATGTCCATCGGACAGCCGTAGTGCTGTTCGACGGCGACGCCCCAGCGGGCGAGTGTGACGACGTCGTCGTCGTCGAGCACCCGTCGGGCCCGCTCCTCGTCAGTGGTGTCAAGGGTGCGGGTCAGGCCGTCGGGAGCGTAGACGGCCTTGCGGCGCTTGGGGCCGATCTCGGTGTGGAGCACCGGGTTCAGCGCCGGGTCCTTGAGGGACGGCTTGAACACCAGGTGCTCGTCGGGATCGACCTGCCCGCTGACCACGGTCTCACCCAGTCCCCAGGCAGCACTGACCTGAACCACCGCCGGGAAGCCGGTGTCGGTGTCCAGGGTGAACATCACGCCGGCCCCGCCCAGGTCCGAACGAACCATCAGCTGAACGCCGATCGACAGCGCCACCGCCAGCTGGTCGAACCCGAGCCGCTCGCGGTAGTCGATCGCCCGGTCGGTGAACAGCGAGGCGTAGCAGCGCCGACATGCGTCCAGCAGCGCCGTGGTGCCACGGACGTTCAAGAAGGTCTCCTGCTGCCCGGCGAAACTCGCCTCCGGCAGGTCCTCGGCCGTCGCGCTGCTGCGCACGGCGACATCCGGGTCCTCGCGTCCGGCTCCCAGCGCGAGCGTGCGGTAGGCCTGTGCGAGGTCGTGTTCGAGGCCCGGCGGTAGTGGAGTGTCCAGCACGGCGGCGCGAATGGCGGCGCCGACTTCGGCGAGTGGCGCGCCCTGACGCAGGAGGCCGATCTGCTCGGCGATCCGCTCGCGTAGTCCCTCGACGTCGAGGAGTTCCCGGTAGGCGTCGGCAGTGGCTGCGAAGCCGTCCGGCACGCGTACACCGACCGGGCCGAGATGGGCGATCAGTTCCCCGAGGGAGGCGTTCTTGCCCCCGACCAGGCCGACGTCCTCGCGGCCGAATTCGGAGAACGGGATGACGCGGCGCATGACTTCCTCCTCGGGTCAGCCGGTGCCGCCTGGTACGGCAGCGGTCGACCGGACGGTGTGCGAAGGTCCAGCGGCGGGCGCGGGCGAGGCTGGGACGGGTGCGCTCCGGATCCGAGGCATCTCCTCCGCCTCCTCGCTGGCCGGAGCCGCGGCGGCTCCTCAACCCCACGATCCCCGTTGCCCTGCTCTGGCCCAAGGGACGCATGGCACCGGTTCGAAGGTCCGACCGGCATTGCCGGCGAATTGTCGTCGTTCGTGTGATCTCCTACGACCACTGTCCCCACCGTGCACTGCGGCCGCAGCCGGTGGCCAGGGTCCATCGGGGTGCGACTCGCGACCGGCCGTGGGCGCGGCCCGGGCACAGCCGGTGCGACCAACCCCGGCGGCGCGCAGAATCGAGGGGAGAGCACCCAACCGGTTCAAGGAGATCGGCGATGGACGGAAGCGTGCCCGGCCCGCCAGTGAGGGTGTTCCTGCTCGACGACCACGAGGTGGTCCGCCGCGGGGTGCGGGACCTGCTGGAGGCCGAGCCGGACCTCGAGGTCGTCGGTGAGGCGGCCACCTGTGCTCAGGCACTGGCCCGGGTGCCGGCCTTGCGACCGCAGGTTGCCGTGCTCGACGTGCGGCTGCCTGACGGCGACGGGGTCACCGTCTGCCGCGAGCTGCGCGATCGGATGCCCGAGCTCGCCTGCCTGATGCTCACGTCCTTCGACGACGACGACGCCCTGCTGGACGCGATCATGGCGGGGGCGGCCGGGTACGTGCTGAAGCAGGTCAAGGGCTCCGACCTGGTCAGTGCCGTACGGACCGTGGCCTCGGGCCAGTCGATGCTCGATCCTGCCACCACCCGCAGGCTGATGGACAGCCTGCGCCACCACGACGAGGAAGACACGGACGCAGTGCTCGCCCAGCTCACCCCGCGCGAGCGCGAGATCCTCATGCTGGTGGGAGAGGGGAAGACCAACCGGGAGATCGGAAAGGAGCTCTACCTCGCCGAGAAGACCGTGAAGAACCACGTGTCGCGGCTGCTCGCCAAGCTCGGGGTCGAACGCCGTCTCCAGGCGGCGGTGCTCGCCGCCCACGCCGCCGACGCCGACCACCACACCTCCCGGCCGCACTGAGCCCGGGCGGCCCAGCGGTCAGGGCCGACCGGCCCATGTGACGGCGGTGCCCGCGGCCGCACCGTGGACATGAGAGGGCGCAAGCCCCATCACCCACGGTCGGGAGCACGTGATGATGGACTGGAACGGTGACGGTATGAACGGCTGGGGTTTCGGTCTCATGACCGTCGGCATGCTGCTCTTCTGGGGCTTGCTCGTCTTCGGCGCCGTCGTCGTGGCCCGCCGCCTCGGTCACATGTCCCGACGGCACCCCGCCGCGCCGCCCACGGCTCCACCCACCGACCGGTTCCCGCCGGAGCAGCTCCTCGCCGAGCGCCTCGCGCGCGGTGAGATCGACGCCGACGAGTACCGGCACCGCCTGGAGGTCCTGCGCACCGGTACGGGGAAGAGCTCGAACTGACCACGTCGATCCAGGGAGGCCGCCATGGTCACCATGGCCCTCGACGCCGCCGCGCTGGAGAAGCTGATCTCCGCCGCGGTCGCCGCGCCGTCCATCCACAACAGCCAGCCGTGGCACTTCCGGCTGCGCCCGGAGACCGCCACCCTGGAGGTCCTGGCTGCGCGGGAGCGCTCAGTCCCGGTGGCCGACCCGCTGGCCCGTGCGCTGCACATCTCCGTCGGCGCCGCGATCCTCAACCTCCGCACGGCGGCCCGCCGGCTGGGCTGGGCGCCCGAGGTCCGGCTGCTCCCCGACCCCTCCAGGCCGGACCTGCTGGCCGAGGTCGTGCTCGGCCGGCGGTCGCACGCCGTCCCTCCCCGCACGGATGAGCTCTACGAGGCGATCTGGCACCGGCACACCATTCGCACACCCTTCACGGGGCCCGAGGTGCCGGCCGGCGTTCGCGGGGAACTCGCCGAGGCCGCCCGTGCGGAAGAGGCCGTCCTCCACTTCCCCGGCGGCACGGAGCGGACCAGGATCCTGCACCTCACCGCCGAGGCCGAGCGCCGCGGTACCACGGACCCGGAGCGGAGCAAGGAAAGCCGGGGCTGGATCCAGTCGCCCGGTGCCCCGCCGTACGGCATCCCGGCAGCCGCCCTCGGCCCGCAGGACGCCTCCGGGCAGCTGCCCGTGCGGGACTTCTCGGCCATTCGCCCGGCCGAGCACCTGCCCCCGGTCCCGTTCGAGACGGAGCCGTGCATCGCCGTTCTCGCCACCGCCCGCGACCGGCCGGTGGACTGGCTGCGGGCAGGCATGGCCCTGGAACACGTGCTGCTGCTGGCCACCGTGCACCAGGTCCGGGCTTCGCTGCTGCACCAGGCGATGGAGTGGCCCGACCTGCGCTGGGAGACCCGCGATCCCGAGCACGGGCCCGGCTACCTGCAGATGCTGCTCCGGCTCGGGTACGGACCGGAAGGGGCGCCGACCCCCCGACTGCCGGTCGCCGAGGTGCTGGATGTCGAGTCCTCCGTGTCGTGAGGCGGGTGGCGGGACGCGCCGGGGGACGCGTTGGTCGTGGCGCGGTGGGGTCAGGCGGAGTGGGACAGCTCATGATGTGAGTCGGTGCCCCCGCCGTTGTGTCCGCGCGGGCCGGGGCGGGTGAGGGTGCCCGGCCGGTGGAGACCGATCGCCCATGAGCCGCCGGGGCGGGGTGGTCGTAGCGTGGGAGGGAGGTGCGGCTGCCGTCGGCGGCCCGGTGACCAGGTGAGGCGAGCCATGCACCATCGCACCGTCGAGGAAGTGATGACCCGCGAGGTCGTAACGGTGGCCCCGGAGTCGGGGTTCCGGGAGATAGCGGAGCTGCTGACCGAGTACCGGATCAGTGCCGTGCCCGTGGTCGATGCCGAGGACCGGCCGGTCGGGGTGGTCTCCGAGGGTGACTTGATCCGGGCCCAGGCGGCCCAGGAGGACGCGTCCGGCCTGCTGCCACCGCCGATCGACCGGCCGGCGACCAGCACCGCGGTGACCGCCGAGGACCTGATGGGCAAGCCGCCGGTGTGTGTCGGACCGGAGGAGAGCGTCGTGGTGGCGGCCCGGCTGATGGACCGTCATCACGTGAAGCGACTGCCGGTGGTGGGGGAGGGCGGTCGGCTGGTCGGCGTGGTCAGCCGGCACGACCTGTTGCGCGTGTTCCTCCGGGACGACCACGCGATCCACCGCGAGATCGTCGAGGAGGTGCTCGACCAGGTGGTCGGGGTGAGTCCCGCGGCGGTCGGGGTCGAGGTGGTGCAGGGGCGGGTGGTGCTCAGCGGCCGACTCGGCCCGCCGTACCTGGTGCCGATCGTGCTGCGGCTGTGCGCGGCGGTGGACGGGGTGGTGTCGGTGACCGACCGGATCGAGCGGGTGGCTGAGCAGAGCCCGGGGGAGAGCACCGGCCAGGCGAGCCGGAGGGAAGGGTCATGACCAGGGAACCCGCGGTGGAAACCGCATCGGAACCTGCGGCGCTCGACCCGAACGGGGCCCGACCGACGATCGTGGTGGGAGTCGACGGCTCGGCGTCGGCCGCGGCCGCGGTGCAGTGGGCGGCGCGGCAGGCGAAGTTGGAGCAGGCCGACGTGCTGGCGGTGATCGCCTGGGATTACCCGGCGCTGGTCGGCTTGGGTGTGGTGGTTCCGAGCCAGGAGATCGAGGACGCCGCCGGGGAGGCCCTGGCGGAGACGATCACGCGCGAGCTGGGGAGCGAACCGGAGGTTCCGGTGGCCCAGCGGGTCGTCTACGGCTACCCGGCCGAGGTGTTGCTGGACGCTTCCCGTGACGCCCATCTGCTGGTGGTGGGCTCCCGGGGGCTGGGCGGTTTCGCCGGCACCGTGCTCGGCTCGGTCGGCCGTGCCTGCGTGGAGCACGCGGCCTGCCCGGTCGTGGTGGTGCGCGGCCCGGAGACCGGTCACCACCACGGGCACGGTGCCGGTCGCCACCTTGACTGACGTCAACCGCCCTCCCCGGTCACGGTCGCACGGCCGCTGAGCCGATCCTGCCGCAGTCGCAGCCACAGGTGGCGCTCACCGGCCGCCCACGGCTCCGGCGTGCCCTGCTGTTCGAGGTGGGCCGGCGCCGGGCCGGTCGTCGATCGGCAGTGCGGTACCGCCCGCGAGCACACTGCAGCCGGTGCGGCTCGGCTCGTCAATCCATGGCGGCCTTCATGGCGGCCTCCCGCTGTCCGTTCGTTCGCCGGGCTCGGGGCCGCCCGTCCCTGCCCCCGGAACAGGAGAACCAGGCCCGGCAGGACAGGGCCGACCGGCCCAGCTACCGGAGCCCGCCGACCCTGTCCGGTGGCGGGCGGAAGCGGTCTGCTGAAGGTACGCGGCACGAAGGGTTGGAGGAGCCATGCTGACCGATACGATCTCGCATCAGCAGAGTCTGCTGCACACGCGCGCCGGACGGACCATCGTCGTCTCGCGGTACCCCTCCGGCATCCTGGCTGCCGAGCCCGGCCGGGTCGTGCTGGACACCGCCGTGGTGCCTGGCGACGGCGCCGGGGCATGGGCCTCGCTGACCCCGGTCGAAGCCCGCAAGCTGGCCGGCCTGCTGCTCCAGCAGGCCACCGCCGTCGAGGGCAACGCGCCGCGGTTGACCGGACGGCTGGAGGCGGTCGCCGTGCGGGACGACATCTACGCGATCACGGCCCGCGGCCACCTGCTGACGGTCGATCAGCCGGTCGACCACGGCGGCGCCGACAGCGGACCGACCCCGGCCGAGCTGCTGGTCGCCTCGCTGGCCGGCGGTGTCGCGCACTACGCCGGACGTCACCTGGACCACCACCAGGTGCCACGCGACGGGCTGCGGGTGACGGCCGACTTCACCATGGCCACCGATCGCCCGGCCCGGGTCAGGTCGGTGGACCTGAAGCTGTTCGTCCCGAACCTGCCGCCGGAGCGAGCCGACTCGCTGCTCGCGGTTGCCAGGTTCTGCACCGTGCACAACACCCTGATCGAGCGGCCGAACGTGACCGTCACGTTGGACGGGAGCCCGGAGCAGAAGCCATGCGAGTAGCCGACCTGATGACCGAACCACCGGTGACGGTGAGCCCGGAGACCAGCGCCCGGCTGGCAGCCCGGCGGATGGCCGAGGAGAGGGTCGGCTGCCTGCTGGTCGTCGCGGCCGGCGAACTGGTGGGGGTCGTCACCGATCGCGATCTCGTGCTGCGCGGCACGGCTCTCGCCGCCAACCCGCACACACCCGTCGACCGGTTGATGACGGTCGAACCGGCCGTGCTCGCCCTCGACGACGATCTCGACACCGCCTACGGGGCGTTCCGCCGCACCGGCGTGCGGCGGCTACCGGTGCTCGACGGACGGCGGCCGGTGGGCCTGCTCGCCGTGGACGACCTGCTGCTGGACGTACTCGACCGGCTCTTCGACCTGCTCGGCCCGATCTCCTGGAGCGCACTGCGCGACGGCGGCTCGAGCACACCGCCCACCCTCGTGAGGAGGACACCATGACCCGCCGATGGACCACCGTGGGCGAGGTGATGACCCACGCGGTGATCGCGGTCGGCCGCGACGCCGGCTACCGGCAGATCCTGGAGAAGCTCCAGGAGTGGCGGGTCAGCGCCGTCCCGGTGCTGGCCGGCGACGGCCGCGTGATCGGGGTCGTCTCCGAGGCCGACCTGCTCCTCCACGGTGACCGCGACCCCGGCCACGCCGGCCGGTTGACCGCCCGGGAGCTGATGTCGGCGCCCGCCGTGTGCGTGCACCCCGACAGCCCCACCGCGCTGGCCGCCCGCGAGATGGCGCACTACCGCCTGAAGCGGCTGCCGGTGATCGATGGCGACGGGCTGCTGGTGGGCATCGTCAGCCGCAGCGACCTGCTGAAGGTCTACCTGCGGGAGGACCAGGAGCTCGCCGACCAGGTCAGGTTCGAGGTCCTCGCTCTGCTGCGTCCGGAACAGGCCGCCGGGGTCGAGGTGAGTGCGATGGAGGGGCGGATCAGCCTGACCGGCACCCTGCCCGACGCCGACCTGCTGCCCGTCCTCGAGCGGATGGTGCGGGCGGTGCCCGGGGTGGTCGACGTCGAGGCGAACCTCGTCAGCCCGGTCCGCGCCGGGGCCGCGGCGCTCAGGTGACCGGCAGCGGCACCCGCCAGACCAGCTCGGTTCCGCCCGCCGGCAGGCCGTGGGCGCGGAACCCACCGCCATGTGCGGCCGCGCGCTCGGCCAGGTTGGCCAGCCCGCTGCGCCGTCCGCCCTCCGGGAGGCCCACCCCGTCGTCCGTCACCGTGACCACCAGCTCTGCACCGGCGGCCACTGTCACTCGGACGTGCTCGGCCTTGGCGTGCCGTGCCGCGTTCGACAGCGCTTCCTGGAGCACCGCGACCGCGTCGTCCGCCACCGCCGGCGGCACCCGGCTGTCCAGCAGGCCGGTCATCACCAGGCCGGGGGTGAAGCCGAGTGCCTCCGCCGCGCGCTCCACCGACTCGGAGACCCGCGCCCGCAAGCCTGTGGCCTGCGGGCCGGAGCGCTCGCGCAGGCCGAAGATGCTGGAGCGGATCGTCTTGGCGGTCTCGTCCAGATCGTCGATGGCCCGTTGCACCCGGTCGGCCGCCTCCGGGTGCTCGATGAGGCGCAGCGCGCTCTGCAAGGTCATTCCGGTGGCGAACAGCCGCTGGATGGCCAGGTCGTGCAGGTCGCGGGCGATCCGGTCGCGCTCGCGCAACAGCGCCACCTGCTCCGAGTCGTGGCGGCGCTCCGCGAGCTCCATCGCCACCGCCGCCTGCGCGGCGAAGCCGGTCAGCGGTATCGACTCGTCCTTCTCGAACAGCGGTCGCCCGGCCTCGCGGGCGAGCATCAGGACGCCGTGGATACCGCCTTCGGACGTGCCGATCGGCACGGCAACCGCGGGCCCCAGGCCCGCCCAGCGCGGCGGGCCGACGGTGATCCGGGGATCGTGCTGCACGTCGGCGCTGGCCACCAGATCGCCGGTGAGCGCCGCGGTGCCCATGAACGAGCCGACCAGCGGCAGCACCAGACCCGCGTGTTGCTCCGCATCGCGTCCGACCGCGATCCGCACCGTCAGTTCCTCGGTGCCGACCACCGGTAGGGCGACCACGGCGAGGTCGGCACCGGCGATCTCGGCCGACTGGGCCACCAGTAGGTCGAGGACCTCCGCCTCGGCGCTGCCGGACAGCAGGGCGTTGGTCACCTCGGCGCCCGCCGTCAGCCAGCGCTCGCGCAGCCGGGCTCGGGCGTAGAGGCGGGCGTTGTCGATCGCCACCCCGGCCGCCACTGCGAGGGTGGTGAGCACCGCTTCGTCCTCGGCGTCGAACGGGCCGCCGCGCTTCTCGGTCAGGTAGAGGTTGCCGTAGATCCTGTTCCGGATCCGGATCGGCACGCCAAGGAAACTGTGCATCGGGGGATGCCCGGCCGGGAACCCGGCGGCGGAGGGGTGGTCGGCCAGTTCGGCCACCCGCAGCGGCTCCGGGTGGCGGATCAGCTCGCCCAGCAGCCCGCGCCCGGTCGGTAGGTGCCCGATCCTCGCGGCCCGCTCCTCGTCGATGCCCACCGGAATGAACCGGGACAGCCGGCGGTCCTCACCGACGACGCCGAGCGCGCCGTACCGCGCGTCCACCAGGGTGACGGCAGCCTCGACGATGTGCCGCAGCGCCTGTTCCAGCTCCAGGTCCCGGCCGACCGACAGGACCGCCTCCAGCAGACTGTGCACTCGGTCGCGGGTGCCGCGTGCCGCGTCCAGCCTGCTCTGCAGTTCGTCGAGCAACTGGTCCAGCCGCAGCCGCGGCGACTGTTCGGCCGGGTCCTCGTCCGCCGCACCGTTCATCGGGGCCTCCCGGATCGCCTTCCTCCTCAGCCTATGCAGCCGGATCCTGCTGTGCGCCCGCTCGGCCCGTCCGATCCTCCCGGTGCCCCGCCGGCCGTGCTGTACGGCGGCACCAGCCGGTGGCCGGGGAGCAGGCTGACCGTCACGCCTCGTGGAGGCCGATCCGTCGCACCACACCGTTCCCTTCGTGCGGAGGCCGTCCGACCGGCGTCACACCGCTCTGCGGTACAGCCACACGCCCAGCGGGGCGAAGACGGCCACGATGCCCGCGTCCCAGGCCAGGGCCAGCCAGACATCGGTCGCGGCGGGGGTGCCCAGGACCAGATCCCGGACCGCCTGGGCGCTCCTGGAGACGGGTTGGTGGTCGGCGAAGGCCTGGAGCCAGCCCGGCATGGTGCGCACCGGGATGAACGCGGCCGAGGCGAAGACCAAGGGGACCAGCAGGGGGAAGGCGGCGGCCTGCGCGGTCTCCGGGTCCCCGACGGCGAGCCCCACCACGGCGAAGATCCACGACATCGCGAAGCCGAAGGCCAGCACGAGCAGGACTGCGGCGAGGAAGGCCGGCACCCCGGCGTGCAGGCGGAATCCGACCGCGAAACCCATCCCGGTCATCAGGGCCACCACGAAGACGTTGCGGGCCAGGTCGGCCAGGGTCCGGCCGGACAGGACCGCCGAGCGGGCCATCGGCAACGAGCGGAACCGTTCCATGAGGCCGGTCTGCATGTCGGTGGCCAGGCCGATGGCGGTGTTCATCGCCCCGAAGACGGCCGTCTGGATGAAGATGCCGGGCATCAGGTAATCGACGTAGGGGACGCCGATGACGCTCCGGCCGATCACTCCGCCGAACACGTACCGGAACATCAGGACGAAGACCAGCGGCTGGATGGTGGAGAAGACCAGCAGCCGGGGGACCCGGACCAGGCCGATCAGGTTGCGTCCGGCCACCGCCAGCCCGTCCCGCACCGGGGCGGCCAGGGACTCCCGCACGCCTCCGGTCGGCCGCCCGACGGCGGCCTGCCCGGCCGTCATGACGCGCCGCCCGTCTCCTGCTCCGCCGCCGGCTGGTCCAGCGTTTCCGCGTGCTGCCCGGTCAGCGCCAGGAAGACGTCGTCGAGGCTCGACTCCCGCACCGCCACGGTGCGGGGCGCGAGCGCCTGGTCGTCGAGCAGGTGCAGCACGTCGAGTAGCAGCCCGGAACCGTCCTGGGAGGTGATCCGTACGATCTCGTCCTGCCGCTCGGCGGTGCGGGAGAACCGGTCCGTGATCATCCGGGTGGCCCGTGCCGCGCGGTCCTCGTCGGCCATCCGCAGCTCGATGACGGTGTTGCCCAGCCGTTCCTTGAGCATCGCGGGGTCGTCGTCCGCGATCACCCGCCCTGCGCTGAGCACCGCCACCCGGCTCGCGAGGCGGTCGGCCTCCTCCAGGTACTGCGTGGTCAGCAGCACCGTGGTGCCGGTGCTCACCAGCTCGCGGATCATGTCCCACAGGGCGATCCGGCTGCGCGGGTCGAGGCCGGTGGTCGGTTCGTCCAGGAAGAGCACGGGCGGCCGCGGTACCAGCGCGGCGGCCACGTCCAGGCGGCGGCGCATGCCGCCGGAGTAGGTGCGCACCGTCCGGTCACCGGCGCCGGCCAGGCCGAACCGCTCCAGCAACTCGTCGGCCCGCGCCCGCCTCCCGTCTCGGGACACCCGGGTGAGCCGGCCGATCAGCCGCAGGTTCTCCCGCCCGGTGAGGTTGGGGTCGACGGCCGCGTACTGCCCCGCCAAGCCGATCAGCCCGCGCACCACCGCGGCCTCGCCCACCACGTCGTGTCCCAGGACTTCGGCCCGGCCCGAGGTCGGTCGCAGGATGGTGGTCAGGATCCGGATCGCCGTCGTCTTGCCGGCGCCGTTCGGGCCGAGCAGTCCGAAGACCGTCCCGGCCGGCACCTCCAGATCGATCCCGTCCAGCGCGGTCAAGGACCCGAACCGCTTGGACAGCTCCCGCACGCTGATCGCCGACGAAGCCAAACCACTCACCTGCCCAGGCCGAGCCCGGGTCCGAGGGGCGGCTCAGGCCCGGCAGCACTGTTCCATCATCCGCCCGGCACCCGCGGCCCGCCGAGCGCGGAGGTCGGCCGCCGGCCACCCGGCCCCGCGTCGTCCGCCGCGTACGGGGTACTCGCCCTCGGCATCGTGGGCGGCGGGGTCGTCGTGGCCGGCGGTCTCGGGAGCATCTTCGGGCATCAGAGTGAGAAGGTGCGGCTCTCGCCCGGCCCGATCGCCGTCGTCGAGCCCCGGATGGCGACCCGGATCGGCGGCTGGTGGCCCTCGCGCAGGCTCACCGTGGCCGTGTGCCGGTCGACGGCGATGTGCACGCCCCAGTGGCCGCGGTAGCGCAGGTCGAGTTCGAGGCGGCCGAGTGCGGATGGCAGACGGGGATCCAGCCAGAGGATGTCCTCGCGGATCTCCAGGCCGGTGTAGCAGCGCTGCAGCAGGTCGACGGCGCCGGCCATCGCGCCCAGGTGGATGCCCTCGGCGGTGGTGCCGCACTGGAGGTCGAGCAGGTCGCTGCCCAGGGCGTTGCGGAAGAACCGCCAGGACCTGCGGCGGTCGGCGCGGGTGAGCACCCAGGCGTGGACCACCGCGCTGAGGGTCGAGCCGTGGACGGTGCGGCGCAGGTAGTAGTCGGTGGTGCGGCGCAGCAGTTCGTGTCCGGCCCGGTAGCCGAGCCGGCGCAGCAGGTTGCGCAGTTCGTGCGGGGAGAACAGGTAGCAGAGCATCAGGACGTCCGCCTGTTTGGACGCCTTGTAGCGGTTGACGGTGTCGCCCTCCGCTTCCAGGATCCGGTCGAGGCGCTGCAGGTCGGGGTAGCGCTGCCGGTAGGCCGACCAGTCCAGCTCCTCCAGGCGCTCGTAGCCGGCGAACTGGCTGATCACGCCGTCGTGGAACGGCACGTGCAGGCGCCGGCCGACCTCCTGCCAGCGGTCCAGTTCGGCGTGGTCGATCGCCAGGCGCTCCAGCAGCTCGTCGCGGCGGTAGTCGGGCAGCAGCTCGACGGTGTCCAGCGCGCGGGCCAGGACCCAGGAGGCGAGCACGTTGGTGTAGGCGTTGTCGTCCAGGCCCGGGCCCTGGGCCCAGGGGTAGGCGTCGTGGTACTCGTCGGGCCCGAGGACACCGCGGATCGAGTACCGCTCGCCGCTCGGGCCGTGGGCGGCGAGGGCAGACCAGAAGCGGGCGATCTCCAGCAGCATCTCGGCCCCGGTGGTGGCGAGGAAGTCGAGGTCGCCGGTGGCCTGGTAGTGCTGCCAGATGTTGTAGGCGATCGCTGAGCCGACGTGGCGCTGCAGGTGGCTGTGGTCGGGCAGCCAACGGCCGGAGAGCGGGTTGAGGTGCAGCTGCTGGGACTCCTCGCGGCCGTCGCTCGCGCTCTGCCACGGGTACATCGCCCCGCGCAGGCCCGCCGCCTGGGCGGCCTGCCGGGCGGCGTCCAGGCGGCGGTGCCGGTAGCTGAGCACGGCTCGGGCCAGTTCGGGGAAGCGCAGGTTGAGCAGGCTGAGCACGAACAGCTCGTCCCAGAAGACGTGGCCACGGTAGCCCTCGCCGTGCAGGCCCCGGGCCGGAACGCCGACGTCCAGGTCCACCGAGTGCTCGGAGTAGGTCTGCAGGATGTGGAACAGGTTCAGGTGGAGTGCGAGTTCGCTGTCGAAGTCGGCGTCGATCCGGCAGCGCCGCCACAGTTCGGCCCAGCGCAGGGTGTGCTCGTGCCGCAGGCACTCGAAGCCGGGCGCGTGGGCGGCCAGCCGCCGAGCGGCGATGAGGGGCGCGTCGATGGCGGGGTCGCGTGAGGTGTACACGGCCACGGTCTTCTCGATGGTGACCGGATGGCCCTCGGTGACGTCCACGCTGAGCACCTCGGCTGCCCAGCCGTCCCGCAGTTCGTCGGTGCGACGGCTCTCGGGCGGCGTCGCCCGGGTGCGGGCGGCGAGTGCGATGTGCAGCGGCGAGCTGGAGGCGGTGACCTGCAGCCACAGGATGCCGTCCTCGTCCATGCCCTGCCCGGCGGGGAGGAGGTGACGACTGGCCAAGCCCCGGTAGCGGGCGACGCCGGTGTTGGCCACGGTGCCGTCCAGCGCCGAGCGGACCTCCAGGGTGCCGGACCAGTTCTCCGCCAGCAGCTCGGTCTCCAGCGCCGCCAGGTGCGGCTGGGCCTGGCTGGCGATCCGGCGCTGCACCAGACGGGTCCGGCGACCGGCCGCGTCCACCACCAGCGCGCATCGGGTCAGCACGCCCTGGCGCAGGTCGAGGTCGAGGCGCTGTTCGGCCGGCGGTCCGGTGAACCAGTCGCCCTCGGTGGGGCGGAAGGTGAAGGACTGCCAGTTGGGACAGTTGACCAGATCCTCGCTCTCGACCGTCCGGCCGCCGACCACCGACGTCGCGCGGTTGTAGACGCCTGCCAGGTAGGTGCCCGGATAGTGCACGCCGTCCGCGTGTGACTCGGGCGCGGCGGCACGGCTCACCAGGTAGCCATTGCCGACCGCGCAGAGCACTTCGCGCACGCCCTCCTCGGCCACCTCGAAGCCCTCGAAGCGCAGGTGCCAGGAGTCGGAGAGGTCCGGTTCGGTCACGGCAGCAGGCCTGCCGTGCGGATCAGGTGGCCGGTGACTCGCCGCGGGCTGATCCGTACTCGGGTCCGGCGGGTGCCGCCGACGCCGGGACCGGGGTCGGCGTGCGACTCCAGGGACTCCAGGGACTTCAGGGACTCCAGGTAGGTGACGGCGGTCCCGGACCCCGCAGCCACCTCCTCGCGGCCGAGGCCCGGCCGGCGCCGACGGTGCAAGACCCCACGGCCGACGTCTCCCGGATGTCTGGGGCAGTCCTGGGCCTTGTGCGTGCCTTCGGTGCTCATGAACATCCTCCTGCCTGCCGTGGTGCTGTCGGGCCACCGCAGCGATCCCTTTCATGGTCGGTCGAAGCGGTGACTGCGGCGAGGCCGTTCGGGCCCTTCGCAGGTCGTCCGGCCCTGGCCTGTCGGGCGACTCGGAAGCAGTGTGGAGCTGAGAGCTGCTGCTGCATGGCGGAGTCGGGGGTCGAGACGCTACCGTCCAGTACCCACCGCATCCCGCGTAGCGCTGCTCGCCGGCGGGACCACCGCCGCGGCCCGCCCGATCGGTCCTGCCGACCGTTCAGCTCGACGGGTGAGCGGGAGGTCGGGATGCTGATTCCGTGGGCCGTGATCGTCTCTGATACCGGTGGACCGCCTTTCCGCGGTGAGTCCGCGCGGACCTGCTGTCGTGGCCGGGTCGGTCCTCGGGAGGGGACCGAACGGCCCTGGGACGGCCGCGAGGACGGGCGCAGAGTGGTGGTAGGGAAAGCCGAGCTGTGAGGAGTGAGGACCATGCAGCACCGCACTGTCCACGAGGTGATGACCCAGGAGGTGGTCACCGCGCGGCCCGACACGCCGTTCAAGGAGGTCGCGGCGCTGTTCCACCGCAATGACGTCACCGCGATCCCGGTCGTCGACGATCAGGGCCAGCCGATCGGCGTGGTCTCCGAAGCCGACCTGATCCGTAAGGAGGCGGTGCTGCCCGACCCCGAGGGCCGTGTCCCCGGCCGGTGGCTGAACCGCAAGGACCGGGCCCGCGCCGAGGCGGAGACCGCCGGCGGCCTGATGACCAGTCCGGCCGTCACCGCACGGGCCGGCTGGAGCATCGCCGAGGCCGCCCGTGCGATGGACAAGCACAAGGTCAAGCGGCTGCCGGTGGTGGACGAAGTCGGCCGATTGGTCGGCATCGTCAGCCGCAGTGACTTGCTGCAGGTGTTCCTGCGGCACGACTCGGCGATCCGTGAGGAGATCAACCACGACGTCCTCGGTCAGACCCTGTGGCTGGCTCCCGGCGAAGTGCAGGTGGCCGTGCACGAGGGCGTGGTGACACTGACCGGACGGCTGCCCCGCCGGAGTCTGGTCCCGATCGCGGAGCAGCTGTGCCGGGCGGTCGACGGCGTGGTGGCAGTCCACCAGACGCTGACCTGGACCGAGGACGACACCGAACTCCACCTGGAGAAGCCGCACGCCTACGGAGCCGGTCGGCACTGACCGAGCGCACGGTGAGTGTCGATCCGCCGGCGGTCCTCGGCGGAGAGCCGCACGGAGTGGAGCAGGGGCCATCGGGTGGACCCACGGCTGGTGGGCGACCATGAGTGCCCTCTGATCTGAGCCGACCGGGGCACCCCGGCCCGAGGCACGCGAGCGCCACCACGCACCTGCTGAAGCCTCCGGGGTCTCCGGGGGCTTCAGCAGCTGCGCAGTTCGGGTGTCTGGTTGAGGACTTGGGTGCGCTGGGAGGTGAACTCGCGGTAGGCGTCGCCTTGTTCGATGCCGGGGCGGAAGGCGGCGACGCGGTGGCAGTTGACGAAGGCGAGTTTGACACCGAAGTGCTCCTCCAGGCTGCCGCGGATGGCGTTGCTGGCCAGGGCGCGCAGCAGCTGGGCGCGCTCGTCGTCGGTGGGCGTGGTGTTGTTGTCGACGAACTCGGCGGTGGTGGTGACGAGTTCCTCACGGAGGCCGGCGACGACCTGGTAGGCGTAGGGGAGCGAGGTGCGGACGGTTTCGATGAACGCGGCCTGGCTGACCTCGCCGGCCTCGGCCTGGGTGAGGAGGGCGGGGGAGATGTCGAGCGACATGGGTGTTCCCTTTCATGTGCGGGATCAGTTGGTGGAGGGGATCCGGAGGGCGGCAGGGCCATGGGTGAAACCGGGGTCGACCTGCTGTGCCAGGTCTGCTCCGGTGCTCGCGTTGGCCCAGGCCGCGGCGTTCTTCAGGTGGAAGGCGACAGCCTGTGCCTGGAATGTCCGCCAGTCCTGGGGGCGGGCGTCGACTGCCGCGTGCAGCCGGTCCAGGGCGGCCCGGTTGGCGTCCTCAAGCTGGGCCAGGGGCGCGTTGTGGCCCTGCTCCTGGGCGCGTACGTAGGGCGAGTGCTCCAGGCAGACGAGGAGGTCGTCCCCGACGTGGCGGCGCAGGAAGTCGACGTCCTCGGGGCCGGTGACCTTGTTGCCGACGACGGCGAGCGCGACGGAGTGTTCGGCGGCGTAGTCGCGGTACTGGCGGTAGACGGAGACGCCCTTGCGGGTGGGTTCGGCGACGATGAAGGTCAGGTCGAAGCGGGTGAACAGGCCGGAGGCGAAGGAGTCGGCACCGGCGGTCATGTCGACGATGACGTACTCGTCGCTCAGGTCGACGAGGTGGTTGAGGTAGAGCTCGACGGCTCCGACCTTGGAGTGGTAACAGGCCACACCCAGGTCGGCGCCGGTGAACGCGCCCGTGGCCAGCAGGCTGATGGCGCCGGCCGGGCGGGCGAAGCGCTGGTGGATCGGGTCGTCCCCGGCGGGCCGGAGCAGGCGTGAGCCCCGTCCGGCCGGCGTGGTCTTGACCATGGCTGCGGCCGAGGAGATCAGCGGGTTGCTGCCGCGCAGGTACTCCTTGATCTCCGGGAGGTGCTCGCCGAGGGCGGGGAGCAGGAACGCCTGGTCCTCGCTCATGCCGAGGGCGACGGCCAAGTGCTGGTTGATGTCGGCGTCGACGGCGACCACGGTCCGGGCGGACGCGGCCAGGTGACGGGCGAAGAGTGCGGACAGCGTGGTCTTGCCGCTGCCGCCCTTGCCCACGAAGGCGACCTTCACGGGAGCTCGCGATCTATCGAAGATGAAAACCATTAACGCTAAGGACTGTGGTCGATGTCCTGACGCTGTGTCAAGTCGGCCATCGGCTCGGTGGTGGCCCCAGGGTGCGCGGGCGGCTTCGGTGCCTGTCGCGATCGACGTCGGCAACGGCCGGGGCGGCGGGGCAGTGGGGCGGCGGGATGTGGCATGCCGATGGGGCGCCGGCCGAGGGTCAAGCTTTGGCAATGATTTTCATCGTGTACTAGAAGCAGGTAGAGATGAAAATCATTTCTACGTAGGGTGGGTGGTGTCCACCGGAGCCGGGTCCCGTGTCACGGGAGTCCCGCACGTTCGAGGAGTTGTCCCCGTTATGACCGCTCTGCCTCCCCGCGAGGTCCGCCGTCGGCCCCTGAGATTCGCGCTCGCCGCCGCGGCCGTGGCGGCGCTGGCCGCCACCAGCGCCTGCTCCACGTCCTCCAAGGCCGCCTCAGGTGGTGCCTCGGCGGCCGGGGGCTCGAAGGTGATCCAGGTGGTGGCGGCGGAGAACTTCTGGGGCAGCATCGCCACTCAGCTGGGCGGCGCACACGCGAAGGTGACGAGCATCATCACCAACCCGGACACCGACCCGCACTCCTACGAGCCGACCGCCGCCGACGGCCGCACCATCGCCGGCGCGGACTACGCGATCACCAACGGGATCGGCTACGACGCCTGGTCGGACAAGCTGCTGGCCGCCAACCCCGCCGGCGGCCGGACCGTGCTCAAGGTCGGGGACCTGTTGGGCAAGAAGGAGGGCGACAACCCGCACCAGTGGTACTCGGCGGACAGCGTCCACAAGGTGATCGACCAGATCACCGCCGACTACAAGAAGATAGACCCGGCCGACGCGGCCTACTTCGACACCCAGAAGAACTCCTTCGAGACGCAGACGCTGGCCAAGTACAACCAGCTGGAAGCGGACATCAAGGCGAAGTACGCCGGCACCCCGATCGGCGCCTCGGAGTCGATCGTCACCCCGCTCGCCGAGAGCGTGGGCCTGAAGATGCTGACCCCGGAGACGTTCCTGGACGCGGAGAGCGAGGGCACCGACCCGACCGCCGCCGACAAGGCCACCATCGACCAGCAGATCTCCGGCAAGCAGATCAAGATCTACGTCTTCAACACCCAGAACTCCGACCCCGACGTGGTCGCGCAGGTCAACGCCGCGAAGGCGCAGGGCATCCCGGTCGCCCAGGTCACCGAGACCCTCGCCCCGGCGAACGCCACCTTCCAGGACTGGCAGACCCAGCAGCTGCAGGGCATCGAGGACGCACTGAAGCAGGCGACCGGCAAGTGAGCGTCAACCCGACCGAAGAGGTCCGAAGCGAAGAGACCCGTGCAGTGTCGGAAGGCACCGGCTCGACGCCCGTGGCGCCGCCGCCCTCGGCCGGCGGCGAGCCGGTCCTGGCGCTGCACGGCGCGGCCGTCCGGGTGGGTGGGCGGACCCTCTGGTCGGGGGTCGATCTGACCGTTGGGGCAGGGGAGTTCACCGCTGTGCTCGGCCCCAACGGGGTCGGCAAGTCCACCTTGATCAAGGTACTGTTGGGGGTGCTGCCGGCCGCGGCCGGCGAGGTGCGGGTGCTCGGCGGCGCCCCCGGAGCGCGCAACTCCGCCGTCGGCTACCTGCCGCAGCGGCGCAGCTTCGACGCGAGCGTGCGCATCCGCGGCGTGGACGTGGTGCGGCTGGGCCTGGACGGCGACCGGTGGGGGATCCCCGTCCCGGGCCTGGGCCGCGCCAAGCGTCGGGCCGCGCGCGAACGCGTCGAGGCGGTCATCGAGCTGGTCGGCGCCTCGGCCTACGCGCACCGGCCGATCGGGCAGTGCTCGGGCGGCGAGCAGCAGCGGCTGCTGATCGCCCAGGCGCTGATACGGCGCCCGCAGGTGCTCCTGCTGGACGAGCCGTTGGACAGCCTCGACCTGCCCAACCAGAGCGCGGTCGCCGCACTCCTCGGCCGGATCTGCCACCAGGAGCAGGTGGCGGTGGTGATGGTCGCGCACGACGTCAACCCGATACTCCACCACCTGGACCGGGTCGTGTACATCGCCGAGGGCGGCGCCGTCTCCGGCACCCCGGCCGAAGTGATCACCTCCGACACACTGACCCGTCTGTACCGCACGCCCGTCGAGGTGCTGCGCACGAGCGACGGGCGGCTGGTCGTGGTCGGCCAGCCCGAGGCGCCGGCACTGCACAACGACCGCCACGACCACGGGACGGAGGGAAGTCGTGCTGCTGGGATCTGACGCCGCGTCACCTGTTTTCTCCTGGAACCTCTTGAGTGACTTCCAGGAGATGTGGTCCTACGCGTTCATGGTCAACG
Source organism: Kitasatospora humi (assembly GCF_020907985.1). Classification (GTDB taxonomy): domain Bacteria; phylum Actinomycetota; class Actinomycetes; order Streptomycetales; family Streptomycetaceae; genus Kitasatospora; species Kitasatospora humi. The sequence goes on from NZ_JAJJPA010000002.1 coordinate 160,806, forward strand.
CCTTCCGGGCCGGCCTGGTCGTCGCGGTGGTCTGCGGGGTGGTGGGCTGGTTCATGGTGCTGCGCCGCCAGACCTTCGCCGGGCACACGCTGTCGGTGGCGGCCTTCCCCGGCGCCGCGCTGTCCGTTCTGGCGGGCTTCAGCCTCTCGCTGGGCTATTTCGGTTTCTGCATCGCGGCGGCACTGGTGATCGCCGGGCTCCAGCGGCGGGGGCAGGGCAGCGGGGCGGAGGAGTCCGCCGTCACCGGCACGGTGCAGGCGTTCGTGCTGGCCTGCGGGTTCCTGTTCATCACGCTCTACAAGGGGCTGCTGGAAGGACCGGAGGCGCTGCTGTTCGGCAGCTTCCTGGGCATCACCACCGGCCAGGTGGTGGTGCTGGCGGCGGCCGGTGCGGTGGTGCTGGCCGTGCTGGCGGTGATGGGTCGTCCGCTGCTGTTCGCCTCGATCGACCCCGAGGTCGCCACCGGGCGAGGTGTTCCGGTCCGGCTGCTGTCGACGGTCTTCCTGGTGCTGCTCGGCGCGGCGACGGCGGAGGCGAGCCAGATCACCGGCACGCTGCTGGTCTTCGCGCTGATGGTGATACCGGCCGCCACCGCCCAGCAGCTCACCGCCCGGCCCGGGTTGAGCCTGCTGCTGTCGGTGCTGCTCGGCCTGGCCGCGTGCTGGTGCGGGCTGATCGCCGCGTACTACCAGCCCTACCCGCTGGGCTTCTTCGTGACCGGGTTCGCCTTCGCCGGCTACGTCCTGGCCCACCTGGTGCGCATCGCCCGCGAGGCCCTCGGCCGCCGACCGCGCGGTCCGCTCGCGATCGGAGGCGCGGCATGAGCACGGTCCTCTCCCAGGAGTTCTTCCAGCACGCCCTGCTGGCCGGGACGTTCATCGCGCTGGCCTGCGGGCTGGTCGGCTACTTCCTGGTGCTGCGCGCGCAGATCTTCACCGGCGACGCGCTCAGCCATGTCGCCTTCACCGGTGCGATGGCAGCGCTGGCGGGCGGCTACGACCTGCGGCTCGGGCTGTTCGCCGCGACCATCGGGGTGGGCCTGCTGCTCGGCGGTCTCGGTCGCAAGGGGCGCCCGGACGATGTGGTGATCGGCAGCGTCTTCGCCTGGATCCTGGGTCTCGGCGCGTTCTTCCTCACCGTCTACACCACCTCCCGCAGCGCGGCCCAGGGCGGCGCGGGCACCACCGTGCTGTTCGGCTCGATCTTCGGGCTGAACGGCAGCCAGACCATGCTCGCCGTGGTCATCGCCGCCGCGATCTGCCTGGTTCTCCTGCTCGTCGCCCGACCACTGCTCTTCGCCACCCTCGACGAGGCGGTCGCCGCCGCGCGCGGGGTGCCGGTGCGGCTGCTCGGCTTCGGGTACCTGGCCCTGGTCGGCGCCTGCGCCGGGGAGGCGACCCAGGCGGTCGGCTCGCTGCTGCTGCTCGGCTTGCTCGCCGCACCGGCAGGTGCGGCGATCCGGCTCACCGACCGGCCGTTCCGGGCCCTCGCCCTCTCGGCCGGCCTCGCCGTCGCGGAGATGTGGGGTGGTCTGCTGCTCAGCGCCGAAGTGCCGAAGCTGCCTCCGAGCTTCGCGATCATGGCCACCGCCAGTGCCGTCTACGCCGCCACCTTCCTGGTCCGACCGGCGCGGCGCGCCGTCCCGGCAGCGGCCTGACCAGCATGACGGGGGACGCCATGATCGAGACGAGCGGGACCGCACTGCCCGCGGCCGGCGTCCAGCCGCCGGCTGCGGCGAACGGGCGGCACCGTCGAGCCGTCGACGACCCGACCGGTGTGCCGCCGCCGGGGGAGGTGGCGCTGATCGGCCGCCCCACCCCGCAGCGCGCCACCGTGCTCCAGGCCCTGGTCGACACCGAGGGCTTCGTCAGTGCCCAGGCCCTGCACGCCCGGCTGCTCACCACGGGCGGCCGGGTCGGCCTGAGCACCGTCTACCGGACGCTGACCGCGCTGGTCGCCGCCGGTCGGGCCGATGTCGTGCGGGACGAGGCCGGGGAACGGTCCTTCCGCTACCGGCAGGGCTCCGACCACCGCCACTACCTGATCTGTCGTCAGTGCGGCCTCAGCCTTCCGGTGGACTCCGCGGCGGTCGAGAGCTGGGCCGACGAGATCGGCGCGACCTCCGGCTTCACCGCCGTCGAGCACACCGTCGAACTGACCGGCACCTGCAGCGACTGCACCGCTGCGGGCTGAGCCCACCTCTCTCACCCTCCTGACGGGAGGGCCACGCCCAGACCTCTGTCACCCCAACGGGCCGACCACGGCGCTGGACGCTGCACCACCCGGTCGGATGGCGGCCGCCGCCGGCCCCCACCGCGCCGGCCAGGACCAGGGTGTCCCGTCCCGCGTGCAGCAGGAGGCCGATTTTGATCCCACTGGTGTCCGCAAGGCGCGCTCGACATATGCAGACATCGTTATATGCTGACTTTTAGATGCACTGAGCAGTCAGGCGGGCGGTCGACGCATGTCCGCGGCCTTGTCCTGGCGCCGTACGTGAGAGGGAGCCCCCGATGTCTGCCGCAACGCTGCACCGCACCCACGCCGAGCACCCGCACGCCCACGGGGAGGGCTGCGGCCACGTCGCGATCCCACACGGCGACCACGTCGACTATGCGCACGACAGCCACCTGCACCGGGTGCACGGGGACCACGTGGACGAGTGCGCTGAGACCGAGCACGCCGTCCACCAGGACCACGACCACCAGCACGGGCCGGACTGCGGCCATGTGGCGGTGCCGCACGAGGACCACGTGGACTACGTGCACGACGGGCACCGGCATGCGGGCCACGAGGGCCACTGGGACGACCACTGAGACCTGTGGGTGACCGAGGGCGGGCCGGGGAACCATCCCCGGCCCGCCCTCGGCGTGCCCGCGGTCCGCAGTGGGGTTGAAATCCATTGTCAGGTATTAAGGTATGCATATGGCAATGGATCCAGCTCCCGGTGAACCGTCGGCCGATCTTCAGGCCGCCAGCGAGCTCCTGCGTGCCCTGGCCGCCCCGGTTCGCCTGGGGATCGTGCGCGAGTTGGCCGGCGGTGGCCGGCCGGTCCACGAACTCGTCGAGGCCCTTGGTGTGAGCCAGCCGCTGGTGTCCCAGCACCTGCGACTGCTGCGCGGCGCTCGGATCGTCACCGCTCATCGAAGGTCCCGCGAGATCGAGTACACGCTCACCGACGAGCACGTCGCCCACATCGTGCTGGACGCGATCCGGCACGCCGGGGAGGCGTGAGGCGGGAGGCGTGTCGTCGCGGTCGGTGCGAGGTCAGTGGGCGTGGGCCGGTGCGGTGGGGCAGTACTCGGCCCAGGCCGGGAACTGGTCGTCGTAGGCCGACCAGGCGTCCGGTCCCGCCGTGAGCTGCGCGTCCGTCAACAGGCACTCGGCCAGGGGAGATGCCCTACTCCTCGGTTTCGGGCACGTGGTCGCCGTTGAGTTCGGCGACCCAGCCGGGGGCTTCCTGGGCGCGGGCGACGTCGAAGCGGCCGGTGCCGAGGACTTCGGCGGGCGGCGGGATCCGGCCGCGGTCAGCGCCCTTCGCGGAAGTCGACGTGCCGGCCCACGACCGGGTCGTACCTGCGCAGCACCGGGCGCTCCGGGTCGTTGCGGCGGTTCTCGCGGGTCACGTACGTGTAGCCGGTCCCCGCGGTGGACCGATGGGGCCCCTCCCGGCCGAAGGCTGGGGGATCGATGTCCGGGCGCGGTTCGTTGCGGGCCATCAGTCATCCTCTCGGGGGTTCATTCGCACTATACCGAAATGGAAGTCGTTTTCATCTGAGGTACTGTTGACTCCGTCAGGACGGGCCGTGCGCCCGTCCACCGTGCCGCGCTGCCCTGCCGCGCCCGCGACCACCGGAGTCCACCATGTCCGCTCACTGCCAACTGACCGGCCGCAAGCCCGGTTTCGGCAACTCGATCTCCCACTCGCACCGTCGCACCCCGCGCCGGTTCGACCCGAACATCCAGCGCAAGCGCTACTGGCTGCCCAGTGAAGGCCGCTACGTCCGCCTCACGCTCAGCGCCAAGGGGCTCAAGACCGTCGACGTGATCGGCATCGAGGCCGCTGTCGCCCGGATCCGCGCCCGGGGGGAGAAGGTCTGATGGCCAAGCAGAGCAAGATCGCCAAGAATGAGGCCCGCCGCCGGATCGTCGCCCGCTACGCCGAGCGCCGCGCCGAGCTGAAGCGGATCATCGCCCGGCCGAGCAGCACGCCGGCCGAGCGGGAAGCCGCCCAGCAGGAGCTGGCCCGTCAGCCCAGGGACGCCAGCGCCACCCGGCTGCGCAACCGTGACAGCGTCGACGGCCGCCCGCGCGGCTACCAGCGCGCCTTCGGCATCTCCCGGATCAACCTGCGCACCCTCGCCCACGCCGGCCACCTGCCCGGTGTCCGCAAGTCCAGTTGGTGAACCGTGACCCCCGAGGAGGCCCTGTGTCCCAGGATGTGAGGCTGCCGGTGGTGGTCGTCGCCGGACTGCACGAGGCCCAGCGCCGCCAAACGGTGCTGGAACTGCTGGAGGGCTGCGTCGACGCGGTGGTCCTCCATCACGACCTGCGGGACGCGTCCCACGGTGTGGTGCACCGCCACGTCCGGGACGGCAAGGGCGAGTTCGCGCCCACCACGGTCCCGCTGACCAACGACTGCCCGTGCTGCGCCGTGCGCGAGGACCTGCTGCCCGAACTCGCCCGGATCGCCGAGGACGGTCAATACGGCCTCGCGATAGTCGAGTTGTGGGGCGGCAGCGACCCGCACCCGGTGGTGGAAGTGATCGCGGGCGGCGAGGTGGACGACACCTGCATGCACGAGGTGATCGAACTCGCCGGCGTCGTCACGGCGGTGGACCCGCTGCGGCTGATCGGCGAGCTGTCCGTCTCGGACGCACTGCACGAACACGGACAGCACACCTGCGCCGACGACGACCGCACCCTCGCCGAGGCGCTCGCCCACCAGATCGAGTACGCCACCGTGCTCACCGTGCCGCGGGCCGGCCGCGAGGGTGGCGCGCCCGAGCGGTCCGCGGGCCTCGCGATGCTGCGCCAACTGCACTCCACCGCCCGGGTCGTGCGGCTCGGGACGGGTGAACTGCTCCGCGCGGCGCTCGGCGGCTTCGACGTCGCCGCCGCGCGTGACCGGGTCAATCCGGCCTTGGCGCTGCTGCCCCAGGAGAGGGACGAGGCGGGCGTGGCCACCGTGGTCTGGGAGCGCCGCCGCCCGCTGCACCCGACGCGGCTGCACCAGGCGCTGGAGCAGCTGGTGCCCGCCGCCCAGCGCAGCCGCGGCCGGTTCTGGCTGGCCAACCGCCCCGACCTGATGCTCGCCTGGGACGCCGCCGGGGCCAACCTGGCGGTGGAGGAGTGCGGCCCCTGGCTCGCCTCGCTGCCCGATGCGGCCTGGGAGCTCTACCCGCCCACCCGCCGGGCCGCCGCCGCCCTCGACTGGCACCCCCTGCACGGCGACCGCATCCAGCAACTCAGCTTCACCGCCGAGGGCCTGGACACCGACGGGATCGTCGAACTGCTCGACTCCTGCCTGCTCACCGACGCCGAACTACTGGCCGGCGAACCCGGGTGGAAGACCCTGCCCGACGCGTTCGCCGACCTGCTGGACGCCCCGTCCTGAACCCCTGACACGAAGGAGACACACCCCGATGGCCAAGCGCACCGGCCCAGGGCGGCCCGCCAAGCCGCGCCCCAATCCGCTGCTGGAAGCAGGCATCACCTACATCGACTACAAGGACACCAACCTCCTGCGGAAGTTCATCTCCGACCGCGGCAAGATCCGTAGCCGCCGCGTCACCCGGCTCACCGTCCAGCAGCAGCGCGCGATGGCCCGCGCCATCAAGAACGCCCGCGAGATGGCGCTGCTGCCGTACTCCTCCACCACCCGCTGAGAATCCTGGAGCAACCGACATGGCCGTCCCCAAGCGCAAGATGTCCCGCAGCAACACGCGCCACCGCCGCGCGCAGTGGAAGGCGAGCGCCCCGCAGCTCGTCCCGATCACCGTCCAGGGTCAGGAGTTGCTGGTGCCGCGCAACCTGGTCAAGGCGTACGAGCGCGGACTGCTCACGCCCTGAAGTGCGGCTCCGAACCGCGCGCCCCGTCAGCTCAGAACCGCCGAATGAGGAAGTTCCATCGTGAATCGTGCAGGTCACCGGCCCTGGCGTGAGAAGCCGTTGGAGTGCTCGCGCAGCTCATTGCGTTGATCGTTTCGGGGAGATCGTCCGTCACCGTGCTACCTGCTGGTGCGTCAGCACCAACAGGGCTCGCACCAGCGCGGTCGCGTGCCGTGGATGCATGCGCACTTTGGTCAGGATCCGGGCTCTGTTGCTCTATTCGGGCTCGTCGATCAAGCCGCGAGTTGGTGGGCGAGTTGGGAAAGTCGGCTGGTCCGGGGGCGTCGGGGGTCTTCGGCCCAGTGGGCGTCGAGCCGGATGACGTTGATCGCGGTGGCGGAGTAGGCGTGCTGGAGGCTGGTCTTGGGCAGGCCGCGGTAGCGGGCCCGGCGTAGGCCAGTGACGTCGAGAGCCTGGTTGATGGTGCCCTCGACACCGGCCCGGAGGGCGTACTTGGTCTGCCAGCTGTCGGTCTTCTGCTCGGCGCGCGCGGTGGCGACGGTCTCGTGCAGCTCGCGGGGCCGCAGGGTGAGCATGCGGTTGCCGCGCGCGGCGGTGGTGCACTTGTTGCGGGAGGGACAGGTGTCACAGTCGGAGCGGGCGAACTCGATCACGATGGCGTCGTGGCCGTGCTGCTGGACGGGATACCAGCCGGTGCTGGTGCGGCCTTCGGGGCAGTGGACTTGACGTGCTGTCCAGTCGATACGGAAGGCGCTCTTGTCGAAGCCTTCGGCGGCCCGGGCCTGGCGGGAGTGGTCGGCCAGTAGTGGAGTGATCATGGCGATGCCGTCGTGGGCGGCGGCGGTGACCAGGTCGGCGGAGGGGTAGCCGGAGTCCAGGTAGTGCTCGCCCGGTTTGACCTGCCGCTCCGTCAATCGCTGTTGGATGCCGGCGGTGGCGGTCACGTCCGGTGCGGTCGAGGCGGTGGTGACCACGTCCGTGATCAGGTTCGGAGTCCGGGTCCTGACCCCCACCAGGGCGCCGTCGAAGGTGTCGTCGCAGGTCTCGGTGAGGTGGACCTTGTAGCCGCTCCAGAACAGCTCGTCTCCCTTGGCGGACCAGCGGGCGTCGCGGTCGTAGGGGGAGGCGAGCCGCAGATGGCCGGGCGGGACGCCGTCCACTTCGGCCTCCCGCTTCCTGACCACCTCCCGTCCCCGGGCGTCGGTGTGCACGTAGTAGGTCTGCATGAAGATCCGCCGCAGCAGCTGGACCGCCTCGATCTCGCGCAGCCACACCGGGGCGGCGGGTGCGTGAATCGCGTGCAGCAGCGCGAGGGCGTCCTGGCCGTAGACCTCGGCCAGCCGGTCCCGCTTCGTCTTCGACGAGGGAAGCCGCCATGAGTCGACCCTGGCCGCGTAACGCAGTTCCCACTCTGCCACCGGTACCGCTTGTGCGAGCCAGGTCGCAGCAGCCGCGGCCAGCGCCTCCAGCGCCGCCCGCACGCTCTCACCGGCGAGCTCCAACCGGTTCAAGTCCCGCACCGCGCTGATGACATGGGTGGAGTCGGTGCGTTGCTTGCCCCCGGCCGCGATCAGCCCCTCCTGACGGCAGTGTTCCACCAGCCTGTCGAAGATCAGGCGCTCCATGCCGTGCTCGACCAACCTGGCCCGGAACTTCGCCAGCACCGTGAAGTCGAACCCCGGATCGGTCAGCTCCAGGCCGAGCGCATACTTCCAGTCGATTGCTCGGACCGCCATCCCGGCGGCCTGGCGGTCGGTCAGGTTCTCCGCGAACTGCAGCACCGTGACCAGCGCCAACATCCCCGGTGACAGGCCCGGCGCCCCACGCACCCCGAACGCGGACGCGAACGGCTCGTCCGAGAAGACCTCCGCCAGCTTCTCCCGCGCCCGCATCGCCAGCGTCCCCTTCGGAAACGCCGCCGCCGCGACCAGCTCCGTCTGCTCCGGGACCTCCGGCAGTCCCGCCGCCCTCATCGACACCCACACCACCCCCGCGACCGCCTGCCCACGAGACAGCCGCACAAGCGATCATGCCGTAGTCAGCCGACCCACGACCCGAATTCGGCAACAGAGTCCTGAACCAAAAGAGAATTGGCACTCCATTTTCCTTCACGGACAGCGGTTTGCCGCGGGGGTGTGCTTGGCTGGGGGCGTGATCGATGACTTCCTGACCCACCGCCTGGGCGCCGTCGAGGAGGCCGTGCACGAGGCCGCGGCCGCGGAGATCATGCCTCGCTTCCGCAAACTGGCAGACCACGAAGTGGAGTCCAAGGCCGGCGCGCACGACTTGGTCACCGTCGCGGACCGGCTCGCCGAGGAGTACCTGACCGCCGAGCTCACGGGGCTGCTGCCGGGGTCGGTCGTGGTTGGCGAGGAGGCGGTGCACGCCGACCCTGCCGTGTACGGGGCGCTGCGTGGAAGCGTGCCGGTGTGGATCGTTGACCCGGTCGACGGCACCCGTCAGTTTGTGCACGGGGACCCGGCGTTCTGCACCCTGGTTGCGCTGGCACACCACGGTGAACTGCTCGCTTCTTGGACGTACGCACCCGCGCTGGGGGAGTTCGCCACCGCCGTGCGTGGTGAGGGGGCGTACCTCAACGGGCGGCGCTTGGTGAGCGGTTCGCCCGAGTCGGGCTCCGAGCTGAGGGTGGCCATCACGCACCCGGACTACACCAGCCCTGAGGAGAAGGCGGTCCTGGCCCGCCTTGAGGTGCCCGGCGTGCGGCCGCGGTATTGCGGCGCGGCCGGGCTGGAGTACCTGCGGGTGGCACGGGGCGACATGGATGCCCTGGCGTTCAGCTGGCCTGCAGCCTGGGACCACGCGGCAGGCCTGCTGCTGGTCGCGGAAGCCGGCGGTGCCCACTACACGGTGTCCGGGGCGCCATTTTGGGTGGACCGGGACAACGCGCTGCCCTTCGCGATCGCGCGGGACGACGCAACCGCCATCCGCGTCCGTGACCTGCTGGCGGCTACCACATAGCGGTCCTTGACGGGGTCGCCGCCAGCAAAAACCAGTGCTGGAAGCACACCGAGGCGTTCTCGTGCAGGTGGGCAGCTGCAGTGGCGAGGTTGGGGTCGGTGATGGACTGGTTACATGGCCCAGTAGCAGGCGTGGTGGCCGACCACGTCACCCACGGTAGTGGTGACCGTGATCTGTTCGGTGTCTGTCGCCTTGCACGGTGACGGTCCTGGGCGGGTCTCGAGCCAGGTTCGCTGGCTGGCGTTGAGGCGGGTCCTGTTTGGTCGAACAACACCACCGACAACGTCGTGGTGTTCTCCAGCCGGCTCGACTACGTCATCTACGCCGGGGCGATCTACGGCGTGCCGACCGGCAACGGCGGCATCACGCTCTACGGGGACCCCTCGACCCCGGGCAGCCAGGACTACTACATCCTGTACCAGGACCCCGCTCCGGACGGCTACACGGACAACATCTGGAACCTCAACTACGAGTACACCCACTTCCTGGACGCCAGGTACGACACCAAGGGCACCTGGGCCGAGATGGAGACCGAGCCGAACATCTGGTGGATCGAGGGGATCTCCGGCTACATCTCCTACAGCTACCGGGGCATCGCCGACACCGACGCGATCACCGACGCGGCGCAGCACACCTACCCGCTGAGCACCCTGTGGCAGACCACCTACGCCAACAGCGGCGACGACCGGGTCTTCCCGTGGGGCTACCTGGCGGTCCGCTACATGCTCGAACAGCACCCGGCCGACGTGCAGCAGATCATGACGTACTTCCGCAACGGTGACTACACCGGCGCGTACGACTACTACACCGGCACCATCGGCACCAGGTACGACGCCGACTTCAACACCTGGCTGAACGCCCTGGCGGGCACTGGCAGCCTCCCGTCCTGCACCGCCCCGGACAGCCGGGCGATGGGCCAGAACTGCTCGCGCGGCGGCCAGGCGGCCACCGCCGGCAACCTGGACTACCTCTACATCTGGCTCCCGGCCGGGACCACGACGCTGACCGTCACCACCAGCGGTGGCACCGGGCAGGCGTCCCTCTACTACGACTCCGACACCTGGGCGACACCGACCACGTACACCGCTTCCTCCACCAACCCCGGCACGGCCCAGCACCTCACCGTCAGCAACACCACAGCCGGCTACCGCTACCTCAGTCTCTATGCCGTCACCGACTTCAGCGCGGTCACCGTTTCCGCGCAGTACTGACCCGACCCGCGTGCGGTCCCCGGCCGATCGACCACCGACCTCGGACCGCACCCGGCACGGCGGCGGCGCGCCGCTGCCCGAGAGCGTTCGACCGGCCCAGGCGCGTGCGTACCCGTCCGTGGGGCCGCCGTGCGGCGAGCGCCAAGCCCGCTCCGGCCACCCCGGCGACCACCGCCGCGAAGGCGAGCAGCAGCGACTCCACCGCCCGCGCGCTCGGCATCGCGGGCATCGTCGTCGGTGTCCTCGGTGCGGCGGCGGGCGTCGTGCTCGGCCGCCGCGGCCGCGGCACCGGTGGCTCGGCGGCCTGAGGCATCAGAGCCTGAGGCACGCGACCGGGTGGTGCGGGACAGGATCCCGCACCACCCGGGTGCGCCCCACAGCGGCGCCTGCCGCACGGGGTCGGAATCGAACGGGCCATGTCATACTCGGCCGCATGGAGCCAGGGGCAGCGATACGCACGGCACGCGCGGGAGTGTTCACCGCGCTGCTGCTGGCGCTGTCCGCGGGTGGTCACGTCCTGCTGACCGGGACGGCGCTGCCCGCTCCCGTCGTGGCCGTCGCCGCCGTCGTGGTCTTCGCGGCCGCGCTGCTGCTGTCGGGGCGCGAACGCGGCTTCGGCCAGATAGCCGCCGTCCTGGTTCCGCTCGAACTGGCGTTGAACGCCTTCTACAACGCCGGCCAGGCCACCTGTGGACCCGGCGGCGCACGGGGCGGCGGGCTGCTGCCCGACCTGCTGTGCGGAACCGGTCCCGTCCACGACCTCGGGCCCGTCCCCGTCCTGCCGGGGCAACTCACCAGCGGTCAGCTGACCGTGGTCGTCCTCGCCCACGTGGGGGCGGCGCTGGTCGCGGCCCTGTGGCTGCGGCAGGGCGAGAAGGCGGTCTTCCGCCTGCTGACCGTCGCCGCCGTGCGCACCTGGCGGCCGGTGCGGATCCTGCTGGCCTGGCTGCTGCCCGCCGAGCCCGAGCAGGCGTTGCCTGCCTGGGCGTTTTCCGACGACGAGCGCCGCGGTCCGCAGGAGGTCCTGCGGCGCTGCACCCGGCGGCGCGGCCCGCCGTCCCTCGTCCCCGCGCTGATCGGCTGACCGGAACCGAGACGCCCGCTCGTATGAGCGAGCCGTCCCCCGGGACCGGCCTGCCCGCAGCGTCCTCCAGCAGCCCTACCGGGCACGCCGCGCCGTCCCGCGTACGCGCCGCGCCTGCCCGCATCCCCACCCCCTGCACGGAGACGTCCGCGCCCTGGTGAACCGCGCCCAGGGTCCGTTGGACGGGAGACGAGACCATCATGAGCAACAGGAACAGCCAGGACGCCAAGAAGTCCGCCCGCGAGCGGATGCACGCCGAGCGCGAGCGCCGGCAGCGGGCCGCGTCCCGCCGCAGGAAGACGATCATTGGCGGTATAGCCGTGGCCGTCGTGGCGGGCGCCGTCGGCATCAGCATCGCGTTCGCGAACAACGGCGGCAGCAGCGGCCCGCTGGTGGTGCCGGCGAACGCCAGCGGCACCAACGGCACCACGATCGTGTACGGCAACCCGAACAACCACAACGTGCTGGACGTGTACGAGGACTTCCGCTGCCCGATCTGCGACAAGCTGGAGAAGGCCGACGGCCCGACCATCCAGCAGCTCGCCGACAACGGCACGTACACGATCCACTACCACATGGCGACCTTCCTGGACGCCAACCTCGGCGGCAGTGGCTCCAAGAACGCGCTCGCCGCGGCCGGTGCGGCGCTGAACGAGGGCACCACGCAGTTCAAGCAGTTCCACGACGTGCTCTACGCCAACCAGCCGGCCGAGACCAGCGACGGCTTCGCCGACACCAACCACCTGCTCGACCTGGCCAAGCAGGTGCCCGGGCTGGTCACCCCCGACTTCACCAAGGCGGTCCAGGACGGCACGTACAAGACCTGGGCGGGCAAGGTCGGCGACGCGTTCAACAGCAGCGGCGTCACCGGCACTCCCACCCTCAAGCTCAACGGCAAGCAGCTCACCGTCTTCGACAGCCAGGGCAACCCGATCACCCCCGCCCAGTACACCCAGCTGATCCAGCAGACCGCCGCCGCCAAGTGACCCAGGGGAGCCCGCACATGACCGCCGCCGCTCGATCCACCGCACGGGCCGCCGACCGGCCGCCGGCCCGTCGGCTGACCGCCGTCGTCGACAGCGGCCGGGCCTTCGGCCTGCTGCTGCTCATCGCCGGAGCGCTCGGCCTGGCCGCCTCGATCACCCTCACGCTGGAGAAGATCCGGGTCCTGGAGAACCCGAACTACGTGCCCAGCTGCAACATCAACCCGATCATCAGCTGCGGCTCGGTGATGCGGACCTCGCAGGCTTCTGCCTTCGGGTTCCCCAACTCACTGATCGGGCTGGGTGCCTTCGCGGTGGTGGTCACCATCGGCGTGGTGGTGCTGACCGGGGCGCGGCTGCCGCGCTGGTTCTGGCTGGGCCTGCAGGCGGGCACGCTCTTCGGGGTCGGCTTCGTCACCTGGCTGATGGGCCAGACGCTGTACTCGATCGGCGCGGTCTGCCCGTACTGCATCGTGGTGTGGATCGCCACCATCCCGCTGTTCTGGTACACGACCCTGCACAACGTGCGGCACGGGGTGATCCCGTTGCCCGCCCGGTCGCGCCCGGCGACCGAGGTGGTCGCCCGCTACCACTGGGTCGTCCCGGTGCTCTGGTACCTGGTGATCGCGCTGCTGATCCTCAACCGCTTCTGGTACTACTGGCGCACCCTGCTGTGACGGGACCTCACTGACCAGCCCGCGTCCGGCATTCGGAACGAGCTCGGACCCGGCCCCGGAGGACCGGGTGGGTCGGAGCCCAGGTCGGTACGGGCGCGGGGTGGTCAGGAGGCCGCGGCGGCGAGGGCGTCCAGGGCGCCGCTCTTGGCCTGGGCGACGAGGTCGCGGAACTGCTCCTCGCTCATCTGCACCTGCTGGCCGAAGTCGTCGGTGATCCGCACCCGCCGCTCCTCGGGCGCCGCCGGGTCCAGGAACAGCTGCGGGCAGCCGCAGTTGCAGTTGCCGCAGAAGGTCGCGACGGGCTGCGTGCTGGTGTTGCTCATCTCTGCCACCTCGGGGTGTCGCTGTCGTGCGCGTGCTCTGTCGCCTCTTCGATGCCCGGTCCATCGGCATGGCCAAACCCGCTGCCAGGCAACGGAATTCGCGGCTTGGGCGCTGATGGGACGGGGTGCGGGTGCGGCATGCTCGGCCCGTCAGCGGCGTCCTCGGGGGGACGGAAAATCTTGGTGGGGCGAGGGAACTCGAGCGGCGCTGCGCCCGACTACCTGGGCGGGCTCGCAGTGGCGGTCCCAGCGAATTCGGATCACCAGGAGATTCCCCATGCGTTCTCGCGTGTTGTACGGCGTGGCGGCCGCCGTCGCCCTGCTCGCCACGGGCTGCGCCGGCAGCGCCAAGTCCGGCGACGCGGCGTCGACCGCGGGGGCGAACGCCCCCTCCGCGGCGGTCTACCCGGTCAAGGTGACGGACTGCGCGGGGGCGGAGACCACGTTCACCTCCGCCCCGAAGAAGATCGTCACGAGCAACGCCTCCAGCCTGGAGATGCTGCTGTGGCTCGGTGCGGGGGACCGGGTGATCGGCACCGGGTTCCCGCCCGGCGCGGGCGCCATGCCGGCCCGGTTCGCCGACCAGGCCGCCAAGGTGCCGGTCCTGGGGCAGACGGTGATCCCCAAGGAGAAACTGCTCGGCTCCGGCGCGGACCTGTACGTCGACACCTTCGCCTCGATGGGGTCGATGGGCGGCGGCATGGGTGCGGCGCCCACCGAGCAGGAGTTCGCTGCTGCCGGCATCAAGCACGTCTATCTGCACTCCACGGCCTGCGCCACGACGCTCAAGGGACCGCAGCAGGACCTGTCCCAGGTCGAGGCCGACATCAGGAGCCTGGGTGCGATCACCGGCACCTCCGCCACCGCCGACCAGCTGGTCGCGGGGATGGAGAAGAAGGTCGGCATGGTCAGCGATGCACTCAAGGCCACTCCCGCAGGCCAACTGCCCTCGTACTTCTTCTTCGACTACGACGCCGGGACGAAGCAGCCGATGGCCGAGTGCGACAAGCAGGTCGCCAATGCGGTGATCACCCTCGCCGGCGCCCGGAACATCTTCGGCGACTGCGACGGGGACTTCAAGGCGGTCTCCTGGGAGGACGTGGTCGCCAAGAATCCGGACTGGATCCAGCTCGGTGTGCGCAACCAGGGCAGCGACGCGGCGAACCAGAAGGCGTTCGACGCGGCCGAGCAGTTCCTGCGGACGTTCCCGGCGACCAAGGGCCTCAAGGCCGTGCAGGAAGGCCACTTCGTGCGGATCGGCTCGGAGGTGACGACCATCGCGGGTGTCCGCGACGCCGACACCGTCCAGCAGATCGCGCACATCATCCACCCCGACCTGGTGAAGTCGTGACCCAGGAGGCCGCTGTCGCCCGTCAGCCCGTGCGCACCGTGCGCACCGTGCAGGCCGGCCTGGTCGCCGCAGCGCTGGCCGTCGCGCTGCTCGCCGCGCTCACCGTCGCCGTCTCGCTGGGCGCGGTCGACATCCCGGTCGGCGAGGTGTGGACGGTGCTCGGCCACCGGCTGGCCGGAGATGCGCCGCAGCCGGGCACCCGTGACCTGATCGTCTGGCAACTGCGCGCCCCACGTGCCCTGTTGGCGGCCGTGGTCGGTGCCGGGCTCGGCCTGGTCGGCACCGCCGTCCAAGCCCTGGTCCGCAACCCGCTGGCCGACCCCTACCTGCTGGGCATCTCCTCGGGTGCCTCGCTGGGCGCGGTCGCGATGATCGTGCTCGGGGCGGGGGTGGGCTCGGCCCTCGGGTTCGGCGTCTCGGCGGCGGCATTCGCCGGGGCGCTCGCTTCCTTCGCCCTGGTCTGGGCACTCGCCCGGCGCGGCGGGGGGTTCGCGCCGATGCGCCTGGTGCTGGCGGGAGTCGGCATCGGGCAGTTCCTCTCCGGTTTCACCAGCTTCCTGGTGCTCCAGGTCGGCGACGACCAGCAGACCCGCGGCGTGCTGTTCTGGCTGATGGGCAGCCTCGGCGGCGCCACCTGGAGCCAACTTCCCATCCCCGTCGCAGCCGTGGCATTGGGACTGCTCGTGCTCCAGGCCCGCGCCCGCTCCCTCAACGCGTTGCTGATGGGTGACGAGACGGCGGCCGGCCTCGGTGTGGACGTCGCCCGGTTGCGGCGGGAGCTGTTCGCCGTCACCAGCCTGCTCACCGGGGTGCTGGTGGCCGTCTCGGGGGCGATCGGCTTCGTCGGCCTGCTCGTCCCGCACGTCTGCCGCCTGCTGGTCGGCGGCGACCACCGCCGACTGCTGCCGCTCTCCGCGCTGGCCGGGGCCGTGCTGCTGGTCGTGGTGGACACCATCGCACGTACCGCGCTGTCCACCCAGGAGGTGCCGATCGGCGTGGTCACGGCGCTGATCGGGGCACCCGTCCTGCTCTACCTGCTGGATCGACGCCTGGAGCACCGTTGAGAATCTCCGTCGAGGACCTGACCGTCACCCTGTCCGGGCGCGACGTGCTCTCCGGTGTCCAACTACTGGCCGCAGACGGCGAGATCGCCGGACTGGTCGGCCCCAACGGCAGCGGCAAGTCGACCCTGCTGCGCACCGTCTACCGGCACCTGAGGCCGTCGGCGGGCCGGGTGCTGCTGGCCGACCGGGATGTGCGGTCGATGACGCCGATCGAGGCGGCCCGGCACATCGCCGCGCTGCCCCAGGAACGCGGCGGTGACTTCGAGTTCACCGTCCGGGAGATCGTCGCGATGGGGCGCGCGCCCTATCAGCGGGCCTTCGCGGGGGAGGGTGCCACCGATCGCGAGGTCGTGACCGCGGCCCTGGAGCAGGTGGGGCTCGGCGGGCACGAGGGGAGGAGCTTCGCCGCACTCTCCGGTGGTGAGCGTCAACGCGTGCTGCTGGCACGGGCGTTCGCCCAGCAGCCGGACGTCCTGGTACTGGACGAGCCGACCAACCACCTCGACGTGCGCCACCAGGTCGAACTACTCGCCCTGTTGCGGGCCCAGCGCCGCACGACGCTGATCTCGCTGCACGACCTGAACGCCGCGGCCTCGCTCTGCGACCGGCTGCACGTGCTGCACGAGGGCACGGTGGTGGCCTCCGGCCCACCGCGCGAGGTGCTCACCCCAGTACTGCTGGCTAAGGTGTTCGGCGTGCGGGCGGCCGTGGTGGAACACCCGCTCACCGGTGACCCGCTGATCGCCTTCGACCATCGCGCCGCTGTCGCGGAAGGCGCGCGGGCGTAGCTCGCCGAGCCGCCCCGAAGCCCGGTGCCCGCCTGCTGGTGGACACCGGGCCGGCGGCCTCTACGCGGTCTCGAAGTGGCTGGGCCGGCCGTCGCGCAGGACGAGTCGGCCCAGCCGCTCGGCATCGCTGCGGCGCATCAACTGCCAGCTGCCGTCAGGTCGGTGGACGACCGCGGAATGCCATGGTGTGGTCCAGGCGTCCTCGGCGTCGAGCAGGCGGATACCGAACTTGGCAGCGCCGCGTCGCTGGGGATGGATGGACAGCCGCACCGAGCGGGGGTGATGCTCGGCGATGAGTTCGCTCCAGGCACGGCTGCGCTGGATGACGCCGTAGGCGCGCTGCCTGCAGTCGCGTTGCAGGGCCGACCTGGTGCCCTCGAAGCCGACGGTGTCCTCGGTGAGGAAGCGGGTGATGCCCCGGTAGAGGGCCAGTGTGGCGTCATCCGACTTCATCTCGGCACGCACATCCTCGACGGTTGGTGCGAACCGTGCGTGGACGTGGGCGCGCTTCGCGTCGTACGGGAGGTCGCCGAGGACGTCGCGCAGGTCGAACACCGAGAGGTGGTGCAGGCGTTCGCGCCGGATCATGGCGGCCAGCCCGTCGGAGTAGGCGTCGATGTGGTGGTCGGGGACGTGGATCAGGTCGCCGAAGATGTGTCCGTCGGAGCAGATCACCATCCTCGCGCCGGGCGCGTACACCTCGCGTACGGCCGCGCAGAGGTCGTTGAGGAAGGTGAGGGAGAGGCGTTCGCCCTCGTCGGGGAGGTGTCCGAGGACCTTGGCGGGGCTGGGTGACTTGCAGGGGAAGCCGGGCAAGGCGAAGACGATCGGATCGCCGACGGCGACGAAGTCGGCGACCTGGCCCAGCTGTTCGGGGAAGGCTTCGACGGGTGCCGGGACGTCGGGGTCGGCGGCGCGGCGGTGCGGCAGGAGCAGGTTCAGGATGGCGGCGCAGGTGCGGGCGACGGACGGCGCGTGCGGCGTTCTGGTGCCGACGGGCGGCATGCGGTCCTCCACGAGGGCATGACGGTACGGCGCCCCGGCGATGTGGCGGTGCCGGGGCGTGGGAAGAGAAGGGTTCAGCGGCTCAGCGACTCAGCTGCGCGAGAGGGTCGGATGCGCTTGTCGTAGGCGACGGGCAGCTGGTTGACACCGCGGGCCAGGACGGCCGGGATCCAGACGAGTTCGCTCAGCTCACCGGCGGGCCGAAGACCGGGCAAGCGGGTCAGCAATGTCCCGATGGCGATCTGCAGTTCGGCGCGCGCCAGGGCCGCGCCGGGACAGAAGTGGATGCCGTGGCCGAAGGCGAGGTGGGAGTTCGGGGTGCGCTCCAGGTCGAGGGTGTCGGCGTCGGGGAACTGCTCGGGGTCGCGGTTGGCCGCGCACAGCGAGACGATCACTGAGTCGCCGGCCGGGACGCGGGTGCCGTGCAGTTCGCTGTCCTCGGCGAAGAACCGCCAGGTGGTGAGCTCGAACGCGCTGTCGTAGCGCAGCAGTTCCTCGATCGCTCGGGGCAGCAGCGCGGGCTCGTGGCGCAGCCGGGCGAGCTGGTCGGGGTGGCGGAGCAGGGTGATCAGCATGGTGGTGATCTGGTTGGTGACCGGTTCCTGGCCGGCGACCAGCAGCTGGAAGATCATGGAGTCCAGCTCCTCCTTGCTCAACTCCCCCCGCTCCTGGGCGATGACCAGGCGGCTGAGCAGGTCGTCGGACCAGTGCTCGCGCTTGTGGGCGACGACGTCGGCGATGTAGCTCTGCAGCCCGCGCAGCCGGCCCTCGTACAGGGGGCGGCCGGGGTCCTGCGGGCCGACGGGCTGGACGACCTTGCCCCAGTCCCGGTCGAAGCGCACCGCCAGCTCGGGCGGCAGGCCGATGACTTCGGCGAGGACCTTGAAGGGGTAGTGCGCGGCGAAGCCCTGGACGAGATCGGCGCCGCCCTCGTCGGGGAGCGCGTCGACCAGGGCGTCCGCCAGCTGCTGGAACCGTGCGCGCAACTCCTCGATGCGGCGCGGGGCGAAGGCGTCCAGGATCAGACGGCGCATGTCGGTGTGCTTGGGCGGATCCTGGTGCAGCAGATGGACCTGGAGCTGGGAGTGCTGGGGCTCGGGCATGATCGAAGCCAGGCTGCGCCAGTAGTCGTTGCCCAGGGAGTGGTTCTTGCCCAAGCGCGGATCGTTCAGCGTGTGGTGGGCGGCCTCGTAGCCGGTGACCAGCCAGGCGACGATGCCGCTGGGGAAGCGGACCCGGTGCACGGGACCGGACTCGCGCATCGCGCGGTAGAGGTCGTAGGGGTCGCTCTTGTACGCGGGGCCGAGGAGCGGAACCGGCTCGCCTGCGCCTGCGCCTGTGCCTGCGCCTGCGCCTGCGCCTGCGCCTGTGCCTGCGCCTGCGCCGGCGGCGGCGCCGGTGAAGGGGCAGCGGGGCGAGGCGGTCGGGTCCTGTTCGGACTGGGTCATGACGGGGTTCCTTCGACGGGGGTTCAGAGGGTGATGGCGGGGCGGTGGTGGTCGAGCCACAGAGCGAGGTCCACCACCCGTTCCAGGCGCAGCCGTTGCCCCCAGGGCAGCTGGTCGGCGGGGGTGTCGAGGCTGGTCTTGATGACGTTCTCGTCGGCGATGTCGCGGACCTGCGGCACGTCGAGGGCCTCGCGCGCCAGTTGTTGCAGGCCGCGGTTGTAGTCGGGGTGGTGGGTGCTCGGGTAGTGGTTCTTGGGTCGCCACAGCACTGACTCGGGGGCGATCCCTTGCGCGGTGGCGCGCAGCAGGCTCTTCTCCCGACCGTCGTAGCTCTTCATCGCCCACGGGACGTTGAAGACGTACTCGACGAGACGGTGGTCGCAGTACGGCACCCGGACCTCCAGACCCTGGGCCATCGAGAGCCGGTCCTTGCGGTGCAGCAACTGGCGCAACCAGCGGGTGAGCGACAGGTGCTGCATCTCGCGTTGGCGGTGCTCGGCCGGATCCTCGCCGTCCAGGTGCGGGACGGCCGCGAGCGCGTCGCGGTAGGTGTCGGCGCGGAACTCGCCGATGCGCAGGGTGGTGGCGAGGTCGGGGTGCAGCGGCATCGCGGCCGCGTCACCGGTGACCAGCAGCCAGGGGAACGTCCGGGCGGCGAGCGCCTTGGGAACCCGGAACCAGGGGTAGCCGCCGAAGACCTCGTCGGCGGCCTCGCCGGACAGAGCCACCGTGGAGTGCGCGCGGATCTCACCGAAGAGCAGGTGGAGCGAGGTGTCCATGTCGCCGACACCGATGGGCGAGTCGCGGGCGACGACCACCGCCCTGCGGTGCTCGGGGTCGAGAAGGGCGCGTGGATCGAGGACGACGGTGGAGTGGTCGGTGCCGATGAACGCGCCCGCCTCGGTGGCGAACGGGGTGTCGTGCCCGGTGCGCAGTACGTCGCCGGTGAACTTCTCGGCCTGATCGCTGTAGTCGACGGCGTAGGACCGCAGCCGGGCCTGTGGGCCCTCGATGTGCCGCGACTCGTCTGCGGCCAGGGCGGTGATGACGGTGGAGTCGAGGCCGCCGGAGAGCAGGCTGCACAGCGGCACGTCCGCCTCCACCTGGGCGCGGGCGGCGCGGTTGACCAGGGAGCGGACGTGCTCGATGGTGCCGGCCTGGTCGTCGGTGTGCGGGCGTGCCTCCAGCTGCCAGTAGCGGTGTTCGGTGATGCCGGACCGGTCGAGGGCGAGCAGGCCGCCGGGCTGGACCTCGTGCACACCGGTCCACAGGGTCGGGCCGGTGTTGAACAGCAGGCTGTACGCCTCACGTAGCCCGGCCGCGTCCACCCGGGGGTGCACCTCGGGATGGGCGAACAGGGCCTTGGGTTCGGAGCCGAAGGCGAGGCCGCCGTCGACCTCCGCCCAGTAGAGCGGTTTGACGCCGAGCCGGTCGCGCACCAGCAGCAGGCGCTCGCGCCGCCCGTCCCAGATCGCGAAGGCGTACATGCCTTCCAACCGCTCGGCGACGCCGTCTCCCCACTCCCGGTAGCCGTGCAGGACCACCTCGGTGTCGCTGCGGGTGTGGAACTCGTACCCGAGGCGGCGCAGTTCGGCGCGCAGTTCATGGTGGTTGTAGACCTCGCCGCTGTAGCTGAGGACGACCTGCGCATGTGTCATGGGCTGGATGCCGCCGGCCAGGTCGATGACGGACAGGCGGCGATGGCCGAGCGCGGCGTGGGTGCCGAGCCAGACGCCGCCGGCGTCGGGGCCGCGGCGGGCCATGGTGGCGGTCATCGCCTCGATGACCGGGGCTTGCGTGCGGGCGTCGTGGTGGAACGACACCCAGCCGGTGATTCCGCACATGGGAGTGCTCTCTCGTTGGGGTGACGCGCGGTCAGGTGAGGGGCGCGAGGGCGGCGGAGCGCCGGCCGTGGCGGACGAGCAGCAGGGCCGCCAGGCAGGCGGCGGCTGCGGCGAGCCCGAGCCCGGCCCGTACGCCGCTGGTGTCGGAGCCGCCCAGGCCCCAGGCGGCGGTGGCCAGCGCCGGGCCGAGGGTGAAGCCGAGGCTGCGGGCGAGCTGGACGGCCGATCCGGCGGTGGCGGTCCGGGCCGGTGGCACGGCCGTCATCACCAGGGACTGGACCGGCCCCCCGTACAGGCCCATGCCAACCCCGGCCAGTGCGAGCCGCCAGGCGATGTCGGGCAGCGACCAGTGGGTGTCCAGCGGGATGAGCAGCAGCAGGCCGAGCGCGGTGACGGTGGCGCCGGTGGCGGCGAGCGGGCGGGCGCCGAAGCGGTCGGCGAGGCGTCCGCCGAGCGGCCCGGCCATGCCCATGCCGAGCGGGAAGCAGAGCGTGGTCAAGCCGGTGGCGGTGGCGCTCACCGCATCGTCCAGTTGCAGGTGCAGGGCGAGCACGTAGCGCATCGCGGCGAAGCCAGCGGCCAGCGCGAGGACGGCTGCGTGGACCCCGTAAGTGCCGGACTCCCGTAGCACCGAGGTGACGGGTCGTCCGCCGGGTCTTCTCAGCCACAGCGCGGTCAGCGGGACGGCCGGCACGGTGAGGAGCAGCCAGCCGGGGGAGTCGGGGGCGAGGGTCAGTGCCAGCAGGATCGCGGTGACGGCGCCGCCGACCAGGGCGGCGTCACCGAGCGAGGCCCGGTCGGGCCGCCGGAGTCGGCCGCCGAGTGGCGAGTGGCGGTGGGCGATCAGCAGGGCGGCCAGGCAGACGGGCAGCTTGACGAGGAAGATCGCCCGCCAGCCGAGGTGGTCGAGCAGCAGCCCGCCGAGCGCCGGCCCGGTGACCGCGCCCAGCGGCCCGAGGGTGGCGGGCACGCTCATCGCTCGTCCGCGCAGCTCGGGCCGCACCGACCGGGCGGCGAGCACCGGCATGAGGACGAACAGCACGGCACCGAAGGCGCCTTGAGCCAGCCGGGCGGCGATCAACCAGGCGGCCCAGGGGGAGAGGGCCGCTGCCGCACTGGACAGGGCGAAGCCGCTGACCGCGAGCAGCAGAGCCGACCGGGTGCCGACCTGGTCGAGCCACCGCCCGGCCGGCAATAGCAGCGCCACCACGGGGAGTTGGTAGCCGAGTACGGCCCACTGCGCGGTCTCGGCGGAGATGCCGAAGCCGCGGGAGAGGTCGGGGAGTGCCAGGTTGACGATGTTCATGTCGAGCATCGCCACGAAGGACAGCATCCCCGCGACCGCCACCAGACTCCAACGGTCCTTGTCGGCAGGCTGGTTGAGCTCGGTAGTGGAACTCATGACGACACCTCCCGCGCCGGACGGCTGCGACATGGGGAGTGCTGGTCCTGCTGCGGCATGATCCGCCCCTCTGTCGTGACGACACCGTCGGGCGACGGTGTCGTCACAGCAGTCGGCCGCGAGCCACCGGAAGTTCCGAACGGATGGCTGATTTCTCGGACGGACTTTCGGGTGGCTCGGGCTCAGTCGCCGAGCCAGGGGCGGCCCTGCCCGCACCGAACGGGCTGCCAGGTGCGCAGCCGCAGGCTGTTGGCCACCACCAGCACCGAACTCGCCGACATGGCGAGCGCGGCGAGCATCGGGTTGAGCAGCCCGGCCGCCGCCAGCGGAATCAGCACGGCGTTGTAGCCGAACGCCCACACCAGATTGGCCCGGATCGTGGCCAAGGTGCGCCGGGCCAACCGGACCGCGACCACCAGCGACTCGATGTCGCCGCGCACCAGGGTCAACCCGGCCGCGCCGATCGCGGCGTCCGTTCCCGAACCCAGCGCGATGCCGAGATCGGCCGACGCCAGGGCGACCGCGTCGTTCACCCCGTCACCCACCACCGCCACACTCCGCCCGGCCGCGCGCAGCTGTGCGACCAGCTCGGCCTTGCGCTCGGGCGAGGCGCCCGCGTGGACCTCGCTGATGCCCAGTTCCTCGGCCACCGCCCGGGCCGCGCCCGCCTGGTCCCCGGTGGCCAGGACGGTCTCCAGGCCCATGCCGCGCAGCCGGTGCACCGCGCGGTAGCTGCCGGGCCGCAGGGTGTCGCCGACCGCCAGGAGCGCGGCCGGTCGCCCGTCCAGTTCGGCGACCACCGCCGTCTGCCCGGCCGCCTCGGCGCGGGCCAGCGCGTCACGCAACTCCCTCGGCAGGTCAGTGGAGTCGGGCCGCACCACGCGCACCAGCACCCCCTCCACCGTGCCCACCACGCCGAGGCCCGTCATCGCCCGGAATTCCGACACGGGCGGGAGCGGTGTCCCCGCGGTGGCCACGAGTGCCCGGCCGACGGGGTGCTCGGAGCGCTGCTCGACCGCTGCGGCCAGCCGGAGCACCGCGTCGAGCTCGAACCCGTCGGCTGCCGTACTCGCCAGCAGCGTCATCCGACCGGCCGTCAGGGTGCCCGTCTTGTCCAGCACCACGGTGTCGATCCGGCGCAGGCTCTCCAGCACCTCCGGCCCCCGCACCAGCACGCCGAGCTCCGCACCTCGCCCGGTGGCGGCGAGCAGCGCGGTCGGTGTCGCCAGACCGAGCGCGCAGGGGCAGGCGACCACGAGCACCGCGACGGCAGCCGTCAACGCGTCCGCGGTGCCTGCGCCGGTGCCCAGCCAGAAGCCGAACACGCAGACCGCGATCCCCAGCACGACGGGCACGAACACTCCGGCCACCGTGTCGGCCAGCCGCTGCGCACGGGCCTTGCCGGCCTGGGCGTCCGTCACCAGGGCGGTGATCCGGGCGAGCTGGGTGTCGGCGCCGACGGCGGTGGCCCGCACCACCAGTGTGCCGCCGACGTTGAGCGTCCCACCGGTCACCTTGTCGCCGGGGCCGGCCTCCACCGGCACGCTCTCGCCGGTCAGCAGGCTCAGGTCGAGCGCTGAGCCGCCCTCGACGACCACTCCGTCGGTGGCGACCTTCTCGCCGGGCCGCACCACGAACTCCTGGCCCGGCAGCAGTTGTTCGATCGGGACCAGCCGCTCGACGCCGTCCTCGCGCAGGCAGACCTCCTTCGCCCCGAGTTCGGCCAGCGCCCGCAACGCCGAGCCGGTGCGCACCCGCACCCGGCCCTCCAGGAACCGGCCGCACAGCACGAACAGCGGGACTCCGACCGCCGCCTCCAGGTAGATGTGCGCGCCGCCCCCGGCGTCGGCGGTCAGTGAGAACGGCATCCGCATGCCGGGGGCACCCGCGCCGCCGAACAGCAGCGCGTAGGCGGACCAGCCGAAGGACGCGAGGACGCCGAGACTGACCAGGGTGTCCATGGTCGCCGTGGCGTGCCGCAGGCTGCGCCAGGCACGCTGGTGGAAGGTGGCCGAGCCGAGCGTCACCACATAGCCCGCAAGCGCGAAGCACCCCCACTGCCAGCCGCGGAACTGCAGCGCGGGCACCATCGACACCGCGATCACCGGCACCGCGAACAGCGCGAGCAGGACCAGCAGCAGCGGGTCCACGTCGCCGTCCACCTCGTCGGGGGCTGCGGGGGCCGACGCCCGATCGGCGACCGGCTCGGCCGTGAAGCCCGCGGCCTCCACCGCCGCGACCAGCTCGGCGACAGGGACGTCCACCGGGTGCAGCACCCGGGCCCGGCCGGTTGCCAGGTTGACCCCGGCCCGGACGCCCCCGAGGCGGGCCAGCCGCTTCTCCACCCGCGCGACGCAGGCCGCGCAGGTCATCCCGCCCACGGCCAGATCGGTCGTCGCGATGTCCTGGTCGCTCGTCGCCGCGGCGGCGCCATGGGCCTGAGGACTCATCGCGACACCTCCACCGCGGTGAGCGGGCGCAGGCCGTCCATCTGCATGCCCGGCACCTGCGGGCCGGTCGGCGCGTCCGTCGGATCCTTCGGGCCGGATGCGGACGGTCCCACCAGTCGGCCGACCCCGTACGAGGCGCCGAACAGCAGGACGAGCAGCAGGGCGAAGCCGAGCAGGACCCGGCCGGGCCGCGCCGCCGCGCGCCCACTGGGCGAAGGTGTGGTCATCGAACTCAAGGTGGTCTCCAGGGGATGGTCCGCCGGCGCCGTGCACGCGGACGCCGACGGACGGGTTCGGATAGAGCAGGGGGAAGGCGCGTCAGGCCGCCAGCGCCGTGGCTCCGCTTCCGGCGTCCGGCTCCTCATCGGAGTCCGCCGCGCGCAGCAGCGCGACGAGTTGGTCCCGGGCCCGGGCGACCCGCGAGCGCACCGTGCCCACCGGGCAGCCGGACAGTGCCGCAGCCTCCGCGTAACTCAGCCCGACGACCTGGGTCAGCACGAACGCCTCCCGTTGCCGGGCCGGAACGAACGTCAGCAGGTCGATCAGCACCACCTCGTCCTCGAACCCCACCGTCGAACACGGCTGGAGCTCCGCGGCCTCCTCCCAGTCGGCCAGGGAGGAGCAGCGCGGCCGGACCGCCGCGCTGCGGTAGCGGTCCACGACGGTGCGCCGGGCGATCGACAGCAGCCAGGTGCGCGCCGAGGAGCGGCCGGCGAACGCGGGCAGGCCGCCCAGCGCCCGCAGGAACGTCTCCTGGGTCAGGTCGTCCGCCGACTCGACGTCCGTGAGGTGCGCGACGAACCGCCACACATCGCGGTGGGTGGCCCGGACGAACCTCTCGACGTCCTCCGGACAGCCCTGACCGGCGGTCAGTGCCAGGGTGGTCAGCCGTTCGTCATCCACGGCCCACCCCCGGCGTGCGGCCCGCACCGGCCGCGGACGGCGTTACCGCCTCGGGCGGCCGGTGGGGGAGCATGGGCCCATGACATGTGCCGATTGCCGCGCCTGCCGCGCCGCGATGTCCGCGCACCTCGACGGCGAGCTCGCGCCGGGGCCGGAGGCAGCCCCGGAGCACTCCGCTCACCTGGCGCGGTGTGTCGACTGTGCCGACTGGCTGGCCGGCGCCCGACGGCTGCGCGAGCTGACGCTCACCGCGCGGGGGCCGTCCCCGCAGGAGACGCAGCGGCTCATCGCCGCCGTGCTGGAGGCGGTCAGCGGCCAGGTGCGGGTGGGGAACGACGGTCGTTCTGTTGGTCACGAAAGGTCCTGAGGGCAGGAACGAGGACGGCGCCGCACCAGCGGAGCCGTCGAGCGGCAGCGGCCCACCGCACCACCGGCCCGGACGCCTGAACCAGGCCGGCGGGCATCGCGACGCGGCCCCCTGAGCTCAGGGCACCTCGTCGTCGGACAGCGGTGCCGACCCAGGCCGGGCACCGTGTCTCACGGGTGGTGTGGCGGCCAGACCCGGCGGCTCGCTCAGCCGTGGTGGCCGCGAGCGCGGGGATGACCGGCCCGCGGGCACACCGCGCAGCGCCGTCGCGTGCGCAGCTCGGCGCAGGGGGCGTGAGGTGTGTGGCGGGCGCTTCAGAAAGCCGGGGCGACGCTGCGGGGCGGCCCGCGCCGCACGAGCGCGTGGGAGAGCAACGCCAGGCGGGGCAGCCGGGTGTGACGGGACCTCGGGTGGGTCGGTGCCGGCGGTTCCCACCCGCGCGGGGTGAGGGTGAGCAGCGCGAGCACCGGCAGGAACACCCCGGCCAGGGTGCGCAGCGCCTCGAACAGGCCGACGATCGCCGCCTCGCCCCGCCAGAGCAGCAGCGCGCAGGCGAGGGCTGCCAGGAGGTGGGCGGCCAGCATTCCGGCGGACAGACCGTCAACCAGCGGAGCCGAGCCCGCCCCCGCCATGCCGTGTACCGCACCCGTACCCTGCATGCCGGCCATGCCGCTCATGCCTTGCATGCCGGTCATCGGCGTCATGGTGGCCGAGCCGGTGGCCGGCAGTGCGTCGGGGTCCAGGCCGGCCATCCTGGCCAGCTCGGCCGGGCTCAGCCCGGTCGGGTTCGCGCCGCGGGGCGTGCACAGCAGCAGGCTCACCAAGTCGGGTGCCCCGCGGACCGCCTGGGCCGGCGTGGTGCCCATCGAGCCGGTGTGCTCGAACAGCGTGTGCAGGGCGGCCTGGACGGCCACCATCCACCCGCTGACCGTCGCCAGTCCGCGCCGGCGCCCGGCCAGCAGCCAGGTACCGCCAGCCGTCCCGGCGAACGCCCCGCCCAGCACCGGCATCGGGAGCCCGGTCTCGGACATGCTGACGTGCGCGGTGGCGGCCAATGCCACGCACAGGGTGGCGAAGACCACGGCGCGGAGCACGCGAAGCTGGCGGGTCGTCACAGTGCCCACATCCTCGCACCCCCTTACCCGCGCTGTCCCAGCACCTCCCGGATTCGTCACCCACCATCCTGGCGGCCGCGGTTACGCGCCACGACCGGTGCCCGGATCCGCCACCGCTGCGGGCCCCAGGTGGACCACAAGCCACAGGTACCAGCGGCGTCAGGCAGCGGAGTGGCGCAGGGCAGCGAGCCGGGCGACCACCTGGGCCTGTGAGCTGCGATGATCCCCTTGGAAGGCGGGACAAGGGCACGGTGGTCCCTGATCTTGGGAATCAAGGGGTCTGCTCGCGATTTCGGGCACTCAACGTGACTTCCGTCGGCTGGGTCGTGCGGTGTTCGGGGTCGGTGGCTGCCGACGAGCCGGCTGCGGGGAAGGCGGAGTGACCATGGAGCTGCGGGGCACCCCCTGGCTCCACAGATGGCGCCCCCGATTGTCCGTGGCGTGAAGGAGAGGGCCGTGCGCGGGAAGCTGCGGGTGTTCCTGGGGGCGGCGCCCGGGGTGGGCAAGACGTACGCGATGCTCGTCGAGGGCCGTCGGCAGCGTGCGGACGGCCTGGACGTGGTCGTGGGTTTCGCCGAGACGTACGGCCGCCGGGGGACCGAGGAGCAACTCGGTGATCTGCCGGTGGTGCCGCGGCGGGTGGTGCGGTACCGGGGGATCGAGCTGTCCGAGATGGATGTGGACGCGCTGCTGGCCCGCCGTCCGGCGTTGGCGCTGGTGGACGAGCTGGCGCACACCAATGTGCCGGGCAGCCGGAACGCGAAGCGCTGGCAGGACGTGGGGGAGCTGCTGGCAGCCGGGATCGACGTGGCGACCACGCTGAACATCCAGCACCTGGAGAGCCTGAACGACGTGGTCGAGCAGATCACCGGGATCGTGCAGCGCGAGCGGATCCCTGACGAGGTCGTCCGGGCGGCCGACCGGATCGAGCTGGTGGACCTGAGCCCGGAGGCGCTGCGCACCCGGATGGCCCGGGGCGAGATCTACGCCCTCGACAAGATCGACGTCGCGCTGGACAACTACTTCCGGGCCGGCAACCTCGGCGCGCTGCGCGAGTTGGCGCTGCTGTGGCTGGCCGACCGGGTGGAGGAGGAGCTCGCGGACTACCGGGCCCGGCACGGCATCCGCGCACCGTGGGAGACCAAGGAGCGGATCGTGGTGGCGTTGAACGGCGCCCCGCAGGGAGAGAACCTGGTCCGCCGGGGCGCGCGCACGGCCACCCGGGTGCACGGTGACCTGATCGGTGTCCACGTCCGTCCGGACGACGGCACGCTGCAGTCCGAGCCGCCCGGGCTGGAGGCGCAGCGACGGCTGCTGCGGGAACTGCACGGCGGCTACGTGGAGATCAGCGGCAACGACGTGGCCCGCGCGCTGGTGGACTTCGCCCGGACGGAGAGCGCGACGCAGATCCTGCTCGGCCCGACCAGCCGCTCGCGGCTGCGGGAGCTGGTCACCGGCTCGGTGATCAACCGGGTGATCCGGATCGCCGGGCCGATCGATGTCCGGGTGCTGCCGCCCCCGGACTCGCAGTCGCTCGCGGTGCCGCCGGGGCCCCGCCGGCGCCGGCCCGCGCCGGTGTCCGCGCGGCGGCAGTGGGCGGCGTGGCTGCTCGGTCCGGCCGGGGCGGTCGCGCTGGCCGCGGTGCTGTCCCCGCTGCGCGGCTCGCTGGGCCTGTCCGGGGCGCTGCTGTGCCTGCTGCTGGCCGTCGCCGGGGTGGCCCGGCTCGGCGGCCTGCTGCCGGCCGCCGGCACGACCGCGGCGGCGGCGCTGGCCGCGGACTTCTTCTTCACCACGCCCGTGCACAGCCTGGTCGTCGATCGGGCTGCGGACGTCGCGCCGCTGCTGGTCTTCCTCGCCGTCGCGGGGATCATCTCGCACCTGATCGACGGCCTGGCGCGGCGTTCGCAGCAGGCGGCCCGGGCGAAGGCGGAGGCCCAGGTGCTGGCCCGGCTCGCGGGCGAGACGGTCGAGTCCGGTGCCCGAGCGCTGCCCGAGCTGCTCGCGGAACTGCGGGAGGTCTTCGCCCTCGACAGCGCCGGGGTCCTGGTCCGCTCGGGCGAGGAGTGGCAGCCCGTCGCGGCCTCGGGCGAGCCGTTGCCGCAGCGGCCGGAGGACGCCGCGTTCGCCGCCGACCTCGGGCAGGGTGCCGTGCTCGTTCTGGCCGGTCCAGCGCTGAGCCAGGAGGACGCCCGGCTGCTCGGGCCGTTCGTCACCCAGCTGCGGCTGGCCCGGGAACGGGAGCGGCTTGCCGCCGCCGCCTCGACGGCGGAGGCACTGGCCCACACCGACCGGCTCCACATCACCCTGCTGGAGGCCGTCGAGCACGACCTGCGCACACCACTGGCGGCGATCGCCACGGCAGCGGCCCGCCTGGATGCGATCGACGAGGACACCGGGCCGCGCGAGATCCGCAGGCTCGGCGCCGGGATCGGCACGGAATCGGCCCGGATGCTGCACCTGGTCGCGAACCTGCTCGACCTGAGTCGGCTGCAGGTCGGCGCCGTGCCGGTGACGCCGTGTCCGACCGAGCTGGCAGCGGTCGTCGACGCGGCGCTCGCGAGCCTTCCGGAAGAGGAACGCACGGTCGGGGTGCGGATCGACCTTCCCGACGACCTGCCGAAGGTCGAGGCCGATCCGGGCCTGCTGGAGCGGGCGTTGGCCAATGTGGTGGCCAACGCCCGGACGTGGTCGCCACCGGGCGCGGAGGTGAAGATCGATGCCGGCGCCGTCGCCGGTCGCATCGACGTGCGCGTCATCGACCGGGGACCAGGGATCGCGGCGACGGACCCGGAGAGCCTCTTCCAGCCCTTCCGCCGCACCGAGCGGCATCCCGACGGTACGGCCGGCGGGGTGGGACTGGGCCTGGCGGTCGCTCGGGGGTTCGTCGAGGCCATGGACGGCGAGCTCACGGTCGAGACCACACCGGGCGGGGGAGCCACGTTCGTCTTCGGTCTGCGGGCAGCACCACCGACCGCCCACAGCTGACGCGGCACCGCCCGCTGTCGCGCCAGTGACGCGTCAAGATGAGCTCCTGCGGCGCCAAGGAAGTGTCAGGGCCCGGCCGAAGCCGATGCGCCGCCGCATAGCGTGAGCCGCGTGAGAGGGCCCGCTTCCGCCCATGAGGGCGGGGACGGGCCACGCTGATGACACCCAGCCCGGTGGGCCTCCACCGGGTCCGACATCGGCGGCCAGGTGGTGAGGGAGGGGACGCGCGGCGAGGCACGGGTCAGGCCGGAAGCAAGCCTGCCCGCATCGGCGGGTGAGGTTACGACCGAATCCGAACCCCCGCCGCGCGCCCCCGGCACCTGTGCGATAGCGCGGTACCTGCGGGCCCGTGCTCCATCGGCTTCCGGACCATCGAGCCGTTCGGCGCGTCAAGATCCTGTCAGGATCGCCCATCCAGCCGTCAGGACGCCGTACGGACTGCTGCGCCCACTCCCACGGATACCTGACGATCGGACGACAACCGTCCCATGGAGGTCGATCGATGTCCGGCACCACCGATCCGTTGCCCGCCGCGGTCCAGGAGACCGCCGAACCGGTGCCTCCTGATACCGGCGCGCCGAACGAGCGCCACCGGCTCACCGCCCTCGGTGGCCTCGCCGCCCTCTCCCTGGATGCCATGGCGTCGGTGGCGTACGGGCCGGAGTCGATTGTCCTGGTGCTGGCCGCCGCCGGCGGATACGGGCTGGGATTCACGCTGCCGGTCACGGTGGCGATCGCGGTACTGCTGGCGGTGCTGGTGGCCTCCTACCGCCAGGTGATCGCGGCCTTCCCCGACGGCGGTGGCTCCTACGCCGTCGCCAAGGCGCACCTGGGACGCAGGGCCGCACTGACCGCCGCCGCCTCCCTGGTCATCGACTACATCCTGAACGTCGCGGTCTCCGTCACCGCCGGCGTGGCCGCGCTGACCTCCGCCTACCCCGGCCTGTACGCCGACCGGGTCTGGCTCTGCCTGGGCGTGCTGATCCTGGTCACAGCGGTCAACCTGCGCGGGATCGCGGAGTCGGCCCGCTGGTTCATGGCACCGACGGCGATCTTCGTGCTCTCCATCCTGGCGATCATCGTGATCGGCCTGTTCCGCGACGCACCGGCCTCCACCGCGGCCGCCGCCGGACACTCCTCGGCCCTCGCCGGCAATGCGACCACCGTCGGCGCGCTGCTGCTGCTCAGGGCCTTCGCCGCCGGCTGCTCCGCGCTGACCGGCGTCGAGGCGGTCGCCAACGCCGTCCCGGAGTTCCGCACCCCGCGCGCCAAACGGGCTCAGCGCACCGAGGTCGGCCTCGGCGCGCTCCTCGGCGTGATGCTGATCGGACTGGCCGTGCTGATCGGCCGCTTCCACCTCCAGCCGGTCGAGGGGGTGACCGTCCTCGCCCAGCTCGCCGACGCCTCCCTCGGCCACGGACTCGGCTTCTACGTCGTCCAGTTCGCCACCGTCGTCCTGCTCGCCCTGGCCGCCAACACCTCCTTCGGCGGTCTTCCGGTTCTGATGCACCTGCTCGCCCGGGACAACCACCTGCCGCACGTCTTCGCCCTGCGGGCCGACCGCCAGGTGCACCGGCACGGCGTCCTCTTCCTCTCCGCCGTCTCCGCCGGCCTGCTGGTCGCCTCCGGCGGCGACGTCAACAGCCTGGTGCCGCTCTTCTCGATCGGTGTCTTCGTCGGCTTCACCATCTGCCAGATCGGCATGGTCCGGCACTGGAAGCGCTCCCGCTGCGGCGGCTGGCGCGGCAAGGCGGCACTCAACGGCTTCGGCGCCCTGCTCACCGGCACCGCCACGCTGGTCGTGGCCGGCACCAAGTTCACCGAAGGCGCCTGGACCATCGTCCTGGCCCTGCCCCTGCTGGTCCTGCTCTTCGAACTCATCCACCGCAGCTACGCCCGGATCGGCGACCGGCTGCGGCTCGGCCACATCCCCGGCCCCCTCACCCCGCAGCGCTCGCTCGTGGTCGTCCCGGTCACCTCGATCACCCGGCTCACCCGCGACGCCCTGTCGACCGCGCTCTCGCTCGGTGACGAGGTCTTCGCCGTCACCGTCGTCCACACCGCGCCCGACGCCGAGGACCGCCAAGCCGCCGAGGCGCTGCGCCGCGACTGGGAGCTCTGGCAGCCGGGCGTCCCGCTCCTCGAGGTCCCGGACGCCCACCGCCGTCTCGGCACCCCGCTGGCCGCCTTCGTCAACCACCTCGCCGCCGAGAACGCCTACGACCGCGTCACCGTCCTCATCCCCGAGGTCGAACCCGCCCGTCTGTGGCAGCGCGCCCTGCAGAACCAGCGCGGCGCCGTCATAGACCGCGCCCTGCGCCGCCACACCGACGCCGTGGTCTGCCGGCTCCGCATGCGCATGTAGGGGCATCGATCGCGCAGCGCACCCGCTGGTGGGCGGGTGCTGCCTTGCCCGCGATCGGGGTCTCGATGCGCCCTCGTGAACAGCACCCTCTACGCCGGCGCGGTGGCCCGCGAGGGCGAGCCCGGCCTGTGGTGGACGGCATCACCGTGCCTGCGCGCACGGAACTCCCGCAGCTGCGGGCGGACGCCGAGCACGGTCGAGTGTGCGGTGGAGAGGCGGTGAGGCCGCCAGGTGTTCACCATCCGGGACACCCGGCTGCGGGCGGGTTCAGTGCTCTCCCCGAGGGCCTGTTCTCCCCGATCCCGTCGGCTTGCCACCGGCAGCTCCGCGGTCCATCAGGAAGGGCATGAAGGCCATCAGCAGGCCGAACGTGCCGGACAGCAGCAGGCCGACCGAGTCCAGCCCTTCGCGGCGGTAGTGGGCCTGTGCCCAATGGGTGACCGAGAGCAGGGCCGGAATACCCACCACCACGGTCATCGTCAGGACGAACAGGGCCATCAGCCGCCCGAGGTCGTGGAGCAGCAGGAGGAAGAGACCCGCGCCGTACGCAACGAAGAGTCCGGTCACGCCAAGCCAGTCGGTGCGCGGATATGCGAACCACAGGACGACCAGGAAGAGCAGGTTGTACGGCACCGAGAGCACCCTGACGGCCGGGCTCAACCGCCTGGCCGGGGCTTCGTCGCGCGGCGGGGCGGCGTGTTGGTGGAACAGCCAGCTCCGGGCCGCCGCCGGCCCGATCTCGCTCAACTCCACGTCCTCGCCCGGCCACTCCGCCTTGACCACCTGCTGTGCCTGCTCGGTGGTCAGTGCGGGGTACTTCGCCCGCAGCACATCCCGCAACCGGCCGCGGCGGCCCGGTACCACCTCGGCGAGCTCGGCCCTCAGCTCGGTGAGTTGCTGCTCCTGCGGGACTCCGGCGCGCTGCCGGGCGAGGCGCCGCGCCCTGGCCTGCTTCCGCAGGCCCCACAGGCTGCTCAGGACTGCGAGGGACAGCACCACGTAGGTCGCGGCGACGGCGGACCCTGCCACGTCGCTCCTCCTGTCGTCAGCCGAACGCCCGCCGGATCCGGTCCTCGATCGCGGCCGCGACCGACGGACCCGGCCCCGCGTGTGCGATCCGCGATTGCTGCTGCGGCAGTGCGGTGAGCGGGTCCTGGAACGAGAGCTCCCGCAGGGCGGTGCCCACGACCGTCGCCCAGTCCGCCCACTGCGCGAGGTGCTCGGTGCTGAGTACCACCAGGGCCACGTGCTGCCCGTCCGGGTGCGGGATCGCCACCTCGATCTGCCGCACCAGGCTCTCACTGGTCCCCTCCAGGCCGTACAGCTCCCCGGGCACCGTCACCAGGCGGTCCTCGGTGGCGACCGCTGCGCGGCCGCAGGGCAGGTCGAGTACCCCGACTTCCGCCTGGGGCCGGGCGGCGGCCCACCGCTGCGTGGTCTGCGTGGCGAAGGCTAGCGGGCCGCCGGTCTCGGTCCGGGTGACCACGATGGTGAAGACGGCGTGGATCACCTCGCCGTCGTCCGTGCGGTAGATGCAGTTCGCGAGGTACACCAAGCCCTGCGCCAACTGCGCCTGGAGCAGGAGTTCGGCGTTGACCGCCGTGTCGAGCCGCTGTTCCCGGGGGACGTCGGGTCCGATGGCGTCGAAGGCCGCCGCCAGCCGGTCGAGCCGCTCCTCGGCCGTCCCCTCGAGCGGCACCTCGACGAACCCGACCGGTGCCGAGAACCAGAGCAGCGGAGTCGGGGGAGCGACCGCTGAAGCGGCGTCAGTCATCGTCATGGTCGTCAATTCCCGTTCAGGGACCAGCCGAAGGCGAACCCTCCGGCGATCAGGGCAAGGGTGCCGCCGACTTTCCCGCGCACGCTGGTGCCCTCTCCATGGACGAAGCCGAGGCTGTTCACCGCGTTGCCGCCGGCCGTCGTGCCGTTCACCAAGTTGCTGTCGGTGCCGCTGAAGAGTGACGCGGCCGTCGGCTCCGTCAGACCGGCCATCGCCGCGCCCTGCACAGCCTTGGCCGAGTAGTCCGCCGCCTTCGTGCTGACGGTGACACCCTTCTTCTTGAGCCAGTCGACCGTCGCCTTCTGCGCGGCTTCGGTCACCGGGTTCAACGCCTCCGCGCCCTTCAGGCCGGCCTGCGTCGTCTCGTACCCGGCCTTCACTGAGGCGCCGAGCCCCTTGGCGGCCCGGGCGGCGGTCACGCCGTCCTTGATCTCGCCCACCCCGGGGATCACGCCCAGTGCGTCGCCGCCGAGAGTCAGCCAGTTGCCCATGTTCTTCGAGTTCGGTGGAAAGAAGGCCTTCCATCCCTGCTGGTGGTAGTAGGTCGCCGCGTGCGCGAGGAAGGCGGCCGCGCTCAGCGCGATCGCCAGCAGGGCCACGGCAGGGCAGAAGAGCGCGACGATTCCCGCGACCGAGGCGGCCACGGTGAGGAAGTCGGCGCCGTGGTCCTTGATCCAGTCCCACAGGCCAGGCTTGTGCGGGGCCTGGTCGTCGGCCGCCTTGCGGATCGCGGCGGCCCGGTCGAACGCGTACCCCCTGTGGTCGCTGTACAGCTGGGAGGCCTGCCCGAGGACCTGGTTGAGCTCGCCCTGGGTGCTGCTGAGCTTGGCGGCCGCATCGTCCAGTGCGGACTTCGCCGCGTTGTAGCGACGCTGCGCGTCCTGCTGCTGGGTGGCGTCCGGGAAGGTCTGGTTGACCAGGTTCAGGTCACCGTTGGCTGCGGCCTCGTCGTGGACCGTCTGGGCCTCCTTCAGGTTCGCCCGCAGCGTCTGGGCCTGTTGCTCGAAGGCTGTCGCCTTCGGCCGGTTGGTCTCCAGCTCCGTCCACCACTTGTCCAGCTCCTGGCGCGCCGCGTCGACGGAGTCGCTCGCGTGCTTGAGCCGGTCCGGCAGCTTGGTCAACTGGTCGGAGAACGCCTTCTGCGCGTCCCCGGTCCACGTCCCGCCGGGCCGGCCGAGCTTGTTGATGGTGTCGTACACGCCCTGGAGGTGCTGGGCGGCAAGCGACAGGGTCTTCGACAGCGCCTCGACGGCGGCCGGATCGCCCGGCGCGGGGTCGAACCCCAGTCCCGACCAGTCCGTCGTGGCCGCTGCTCCGGCCGGGGTGCTCACTGCGTCACCCCGGGGCTCGGGGCGCCCTGGAGGCCGGAGGCGAGGTCGGACTCGGTCTTGCCGTAGTTCTTCAGCACGGTCTGCAGGCCCTCGTGCAGGGCCTGCGCGTCCTTGCCGAGCTGGCCCAGCCCGTAGCCCCACCGACTCTGGAAGTGCTCGCACGCGCTGGTCAATTCGGCCGTCCCGAGCCCGCTCGCGCCGGCCGAACCCATCGCCTTCAGCGCGGTGTCGAGCTCGCTCTTCGCGTCGTCCAGGCCCTTGGCCAGCCGTTCCAGATCCGGCAGATCGACGACGAACCGCCCATCTCCCATGCCCCCGGTACCTCCTGTTTATGTCACTGACTATCAGTCAGGTCACGACCTTAAGGCAGCGGACACCGTCCCTACGAGCAAAGGGCATTAAGGCTTTGTCAGTGTTTCGACGCAGCCCGAAAGCCGTGGATCGTCGGAGGTGCGAGGCTCGCCGTCCAGGCCCACGCGACCTCTGCGTCCCGCGTAGGCGAGGCGGACGGCCGCCTGCGAGCGTTGCTGTCCGGCCCGCGGTGCCGTAGCCACCGTGTGGTCCTGCGCGGGGACTTCCGCGCCGCTGCCGAGGCTGACCGCGAGGTCGCCGTCCTCGATCGCGGGGGCGGCGGGCACTTCACCTCCCGCTCCGCATCCACGAGGTGCGAGCACCGCGGGAGCGGGCGGGCCGTCAGCGGAACTCCCGCAACCGCGGGCGGACGCCGAGCGCGGTGAGGGCGAGCGCGGCCGTCAGCGCGAGGCCGCCGGTGAGGGCGACGTCGAGACCGAGATCGTCGTCGGCGTCCGTGACGGCCTGGCCGAGCGCGTGCTGATTGATCGCCAGGACGTCGTCGAGGGCACGGCTGAGCTGGTCGAAGTCGGCGTCGGACTGGCCGGAGGCGGTGCCGGTGTCGAAGGTGACGGCGTCCTTGAGTCTTCCCTGGTTGCGGAGGCCGCGGATCGTCCGGTCGTCCTTCTCGTACTGCTGGAAGGCCGTCAGGAGGTCTTCGGCGGCGTCCTGTTCGCCGGGGAAGGTGATGTTGTCGAGCTCGGTGCCCAGGTAGCCGCCGAACGGGACGGTGCGGTGGTCGGCGCGGTGCCGGTCGGCGGCCTGGGCGAGCTCGGCGTCGTAGCTGTCGATCGTGGCGCCGTCGAGGCGGGCGATGGACTGGCTCTTGTCGAGGAAGCTCTGCTGGTAGGAGTCCGCGCGCGCCGGGTCGGTGAGGTAGCGGCTCTCGTCGGCGTTCATGTCGTAGGCCACCGCGCGGGCGCGGCTGAGGGCTATGACGGAGTCGTAGGCGTTGCTCTTGGCGACGATGAGGTGGCTCTCGGCGCGGGAGGCGAGGGTGAGGCCCGCGGCCGCGGTGAGGACGGTGAGCAGTGTGACGGCGGCCAGCGGTGGGTTGAGGACCCGGTGGAAGCGCACCGCGAGCAGGCGCTGCAGCAGCACGAGGGCGGCCAGCGCGAGTCCGGTGGTGATGAGGATCCACCACCAGCCGCCGCTGACGGCGCCGCGCTGGGCCGTGTAGGTGCGGTCGACGGTGGCGGCGCTGGCGGCGGTGACCTGGTCGGCGGCCGGCAGGAGTTGCCGGCGGAGCAGGTCGGTGGCCTGGCGGTAGGCGGCGAGGGCGTCGGCGGAGGGCTGCCCGGCCGGGGCGTGGGCCTGGTCCTCGAGGAGCCGGGCGCGGGCGACGAGGGCCTCGTACTGGCCGAGTTGGTCGAGGACGGTCTGGACGGCCCGCTGTCCGGCCGGGTCGCCGGCGGACGCTTCCGCGGCCTTCTGGAGGTCGCCGTCGGCTTGGGTTCGGCGCTGGTCGTAGGTATCGAGGGTCTGCCGGCGCTGGGCGGCGTAACCGGGATCGGAGCCGAGCAGGAGGAGGTTGGCGACCTGGGCGTCCATGTCGCTGAGGGCGAAGTACAGGTCGGCGGTGCGGACGGCCTGCGGGGCGTCGCGGTGGCCGATGTCGTCGATGCCGTTCCGGGCGCCGCTGAGCACGGCGGTGATGGTGGCGGCCGCTGCCAGCAGCGCCGCGAGGCAGACGCCGGTGAGGCCGCGCACCAGGCG
The DNA here is from genome assembly GCF_020907985.1 of Kitasatospora humi. Taxonomy (GTDB): domain Bacteria; phylum Actinomycetota; class Actinomycetes; order Streptomycetales; family Streptomycetaceae; genus Kitasatospora; species Kitasatospora humi. The sequence goes on from NZ_JAJJPA010000002.1 coordinate 198,397, forward strand.
CGGGGTGTTCCACCAGGCCCGGTTCAGCGGTGCCGACCACCGTCGCGGGCCGGGCCTGGTGGCCCGGCCCGCGACGGGTGCCCCCGTGAGGGGTGCGCGGGAGGCGCGTGGCGCGGATGCCGGACCGGCCGTACCGGGACGTGCCGCCCCCGACCGGCTCGTCTTCCCGAGCCCGGTCGTGCCGGCCGGTATCCGCTCTCTCATTGCCGCGTGCTCCCCGTCACCCCGACCGCCGGTGGTCCGAAGCCCTTCCGTCCACCGGCGGAAACGGTCCCGGTCTGCTTCCCCACGGAGCGGACCGGGCTTCCGGAAAGAACGCTAGGTGCCGGAAATCCTGATGCCGCATTTCCTGACGGCATCTTCGCGCCGACCAGCGCGGTCTTGACGGTTCCTTGATCCGGTCGGCGTCGTCCGGCCTCGGACCGGGTCGGTGGCGTTCAGGGCTGGTAGCGGTAGCCGATGCCCGGTTCGGTGATCAGGTGGCGCGGTCGGCTCGGGTCGGGCTCCAGTTTGCGGCGCAGTCCCGCGATGTAGACGCGCAGGTAGTTGGTGCGGTGCTGCTGTTCCGGGCCCCAGACCTGGCGCAGGATCTCCCGTCCGGGCACCAGGTGCCCGGGGACGGCGAGCAGCACCTTGAGGATCTGCCACTCGGTGGGTGTGAGCCGGACGACGCCGTCCGGACCGGTGACCGTGCCCGCCGTGACGTCCACGGTGTGGTGGCCGATCCTCGCTGTCTCAGGCGGACCGGTGTCGGTGGCCGCGCGCCTGAGGGCCGCGCGCAGGCGGGCGAAGAGCTCGTCGACCTCGAACGGTTTGGTGAGGTAGTCGTCGGCGCCCGCGTCCAGGGCCCGGATCTTCTCCTGGAGCCCGCTGCGGCCCGACAGGACGATGATCGGCACCGTCAGGGCGGAGCGCAGCCCGCGGATGACGTCGATGCCGTCGAAGTCCGGCAGGCCCAGGTCGAGCAGCACGGCGTCGGGTGTGTCCTGGCCGGCGGAGTCCAGGGCCTGCTGACCGGTGCTCGCGGTGAGCACGGAATAGCGCCGGGCGTGGAAGTTGATCCGCAGGGCTCGCAGCAACCCGGGCTCGTCCTCCACCACCAGGATGTGGCTCATCGCCTTCCCCCCTCTCGACTGGTGATCACTATCCCTCCTCCGCGACCGACTGCTCTGCGCCGTCCTGCGCGGCGGGGAGGACGAGGAGCATGGTGGTGCCGCCGCCGGGGGTGTCCTCGACGTCGAGGGTGCCGCCCATGGCCTCGGCCAGGCCGCGGGAGAGGGCGAGTCCGAGACCCAGGCCGGTGGTGTTGTCGTTGTCGCCGAGGCGCTGGAAGGGCAGGAAGACCTGCTCGCGGTCCTCGGGGGCGATGCCGGGGCCGTGGTCGATGACGCGGACCTCGACGCGGTCCTGGTGGTGGCTGGCGGTGACCAGGACGGGTGCGCCGGGGGCGTTGTGGCGCAGGGCATTGGTGATGACGTTGGCCAACACGCGTTCCAGCAGCGGCGGGTCGACGAGCACCGCGGGGACGGCGTCCAGGTCGAGCGGCTGGACGGCGGCGTCGGGGCGGGCGAGGGAGTCCATGGCTCCCGCGAGGACGTCGATCAGCTCGGTCGGGGCGAGGTGGAGGGTGAGGGCGCCGGCCTGGAGGCGGCTCATGTCGAGCAGGTTGTCGACCAGGCGGGTCAGTTTGACCAGTGATTCGTCGGCGAGGTCCAGGAGTTCGGTCTGGTCCTCGGGGGAGAACTCGACGTCGGGGCTGCGCAGCGAGCCGATGGAGGCGAGGGCGGCGGCGAGCGGGGTGCGCAGGTCGTGACTGACGGCGGCCAGCAGGGCGGTGCGCATCTTGTCGGCGGCCTTGATGGGTTCGATCTCGGCGGCGACGGTGGCGAGCCGGTCCCGTTCCAGCGCGGCGGCGACGTGGGCGGCGAAGGCGGTCAGCACGCGCTGGTCGGAGGCGGGCAGCCGCCGCCCGGCCAGCACCATCAACGCGTTTCCGTTGACCGGGACTTCGCTGACCTCGCGGTCGCCGGTACCTGCGTCGTCGCTGTCGCTGCGGGCGATGGCCTCGCCGGTGGTGCGGTCGAGCAGGGCGACGGAGTCCATGCCGAAGGCGGTGCGGGTCTTGTCCAGCAGGGCGGGTACGGCGTCGGCGCCGCGCAGCACGCTGCCGGCGAGGGTGGAGAGGGTTTCGGCCTCGGCGGTGGCGCGGGCGCCGCGGGTGGCCAACTGGGCGGCGCGGTCGACGACGGAGGAGACGGTGAGCGCGACCGTCGCGAAGACCAGCAGGGCGACGATGTTGTTGGGTTCGGCGATGGTGAAGGTGTGGATCGGTGGGATGAAGTAGTAGTTGAGCAGGAGTGAGGCGATCAGCGAGGCGAGCAGCGCGGAGACCGCGCCGCCGAGCAACGCCACGGCGACCACGCCGAGTTGGAAGATCAGCGCGTCGGTGGTGAGGTTGATGGCGTGTCGGAACGGTGACAGGCAGGCGGTCAGCAGCACGGGCAGGACCAGGCCGGAGAGGTAGCCGGCGATGGTGCGCCGCTTGGAGTGGCGACGGCCGAGGGAGGGCAGGCGGCCGCGTCCGGTGAACTCGTGGGTGACCATGTGGACGTCGATGTCCTCGGACAGGTCGATGGTGGTCTGTCCGTTGCCGGGGCCGGTGAGGAAGCGGTTGATCCGTCCTCGCCGGGAGGTGCCGAGGACCAGCTGGGTGGCGTCGTGGGCGCGAGCGAAGGCCAGCAGCGCGGTGGGGACGTCGTCACCCACGACCACGTGGTACGTGCCGCCGAGGGACTCGACCAGCTGCCGCTGCTGGGCCAGCGCGCCGGGCGAGGCGCCGGCCAGCCCGTCGCTCTTGGTCACGTGGACGGCGAGCAGTTCGCCGCCGGCGGTGCGGTCGGCGATCCGGGCGGCACGGCGGATGATGGTCTCGCCCTCGGGACCGCCGGTGAGGGCGACCACGACGCGTTCACGGGTCTCCCAGACCCGGTCGATGTTGTGGGTGGCGCGGTAGTCGCGCAGGCCCTCGTCCACGCGGCCCGCGACCCAGAGCAGGGCGAGCTCGCGCAGGGCGGTGAGGTTGCCGATGCGGAAGTAGTTGGAGAGCGCGGCGTCCACTTTCTCTGCCTTGTAGACGTTGCCGTGGGCCATGCGGCGGCGCAGGGCCTGCGGGGCCATGTCGACGAGTTCGATCTGGTTGGCCTGGCGGACGATGTCGTCGGGGACGGTCTCGCGCTGGGGGATGCCGGTGATCTTCTGGACGACGTCGTTGAGCGATTCCAGGTGCTGGATGTTGACGGTGGTGATGACGTCGATCCCGGCATCCAGGAGCTCCTCGACGTCCTGCCAGCGCTTGCCGTGCCGGCCGCCGGGGATGTTGGTGTGCGCGAGCTCGTCGACGAGGACCACCTGGGGCCTGCGGGCGAGGATGGCGTCGAGGTCCATCTCCGGGAAGTCGGTGTCCCGGTAGTGGCGGGTCAGGCGCGGGATGAGTTCCAGACCCTGGAGCAGGTTCTCGGTGTGCCGGCGGCCGTGGCACTCGATGAAGCCCACGACCACGTCCGTCCCGCGGTCGCGTCTGCGGTGGGCCTCGTCCAGCATCCGGTAGGTCTTGCCGACGCCGGGGGCCGAACCGAGGTAGACCCTCAGCTGTCCCCGGCGCTTCAAGGAGCCGGGCGTGAGGTCACGGGACATGGGCGCTGCTCTTTCCTGCGAGAGAGGGCCGGATGGGGACGGACGGTTCTGGCGCCACGTGCGACGGTCGGCTCCGCTCAGCGGACGCGCACATGGGCAACCGACCCGGGCGCAGGAGGAAGAACCCCTGTGCCCGGGTCGGTCCGGTCAATCGTCGAAAGGTCGTGCGGTTGTCACTTCGGCTTCGCTGAACACAGTCACTGCAGCTTCGCTGAACATCGTCACTGCTGCTCGCTGAGTGCCTTGTTGAGCAGGACGACGTTGACGCCGGGGTTGCCGAGGAAGCCGAGCGAGCGGCCGTCGGTGTACTTGTCGATCAGCTGGTCGAGCACGGCCGGCGAGAGGTTGCGGGCCTTGGCGACCCGGTTGACCTGCTCCTTGGCGTAGGCGACCGAGATGTCCGGGTCCAGGCCGGAGCCGGAGGAGGTGACCGCGTCGGCCGGCACGCTGGCCGGGTCGACGCCGTCGAAGGCGGCGACGGCGGCGCGGGTGTCGTTGACCGACTTGAGCAGCTTGTCGCTGTTCGGACCCAGGTTGGTGCCGCTGGAGCCGTGCGGGTCGTAGCCGGTGCCGGCGGCGGAGGGCCGGGGCTGGAACCACTTCGGGTCCGGCTGGGCCTGCTCGTTGGGGTCGTTGGGGTTCTTCTTGGGGAGGTTGTAGTTCTGGCCCAGCAGGCTGGAGCCGATCTCCTTGCCGCCCGACTTCACGATCGAGCCGTTGGCCTTGTCGGCGAAGGCGACCTGGCTGATGCCGGTGATCAGCAGGGGGTAGGCGATGCCGAGGATGACGGTCATCACCAGCAGCATCCGCAGGGCGGTCCAGTGGGTGCGCAGGATGGACATGATGGTCTTCCTCCTTTCTCAGCGCAGGCCGGGGATGAACTGGACGATCAGGTCGATCGCCTTGATTCCGATGAACGGCACGATCAGGCCGCCGACGCCGTAGATCCCGATGTTGCGGGTGAGCAGCGCGCTGGCGTTGGAGGGACGGTACTTCACGCCGCGCAGGGCGAGCGGGATGAGCCCGATGATGACCAGCGCGTTGAAGATGATCGCCGAGGTGATCGCCGAGGTCGGGCTGTGCAGGCCCATGACGTTCAGGTGCTTCAGGCCCGGGTACACGCCGGCGAACATCGCGGGGATGATCGCGAAGTACTTGGCGACATCGTTGGCGATCGAGAACGTGGTCAACGCGCCGCGGGTGATGAGGAGTTGCTTGCCGATCTCGACGATCTCGATCAGCTTGGTGGGGTTGGAGTCCAGGTCCACCATGTTGCCGGCCTCCTTGGCCGCCATGGTGCCGGTGTTCATCGCCACGCCCACGTCGGCCTGGGCCAGTGCCGGGGCGTCGTTGGTGCCGTCGCCGGTCATCGCGACCAGCTTGCCGCCCTCCTGCTCCTTCTTGATCAGGGCCATCTTGTCCTCGGGGGTGGCCTCGGCGAGGAAGTCGTCCACGCCGGCCTCGTCCGCGATCGCCTTGGCGGTCAGCGGGTTGTCGCCCGTGATCATGATGGTCTTGATGCCCATCCGGCGCAGCTCGTCGAACCGCTCGCGCATGCCCTCCTTGACCACGTCCTTGAGGTAGATGACACCCAGGACGCGGGCGGGCTTATTGCCGATCTTGGTGGCGACGACCAGCGGGGTGCCGCCGGCCGCGGAGATGCCGTCGACCAGCTGGGCGACGTCGTCACGGACCGTGCCGCCGTTCTCGGTGACCCAGTTGGCGACCGAGCCGGCCGCGCCCTTGCGCACCTGGTGCAGGCCGTCGGACTCCTCCAGGTCGACGCCCGACATGCGGGTCTGGGCGGTGAACGGCACCCAGGTGGCGTGGGTCAACTCGCCCTGCTCACGGGCCCGCAGACCGTAGTCGGTCTTGGCCAGCACGACGATCGAGCGGCCCTCGGGGGTCTCGTCGGCGAGGCTGGACAGCTGGGCGGCGTCGGCCAGTTCGTCCTTGCTGACCCCTTCGGCGGGCAGGAACTCGGCGGCCTGGCGGTTGCCCAGGGTGATGGTGCCGGTCTTGTCGAGCAGCAGGGTGTTGACGTCACCGGCAGCCTCGACCGCGCGGCCCGACATGGCCAGCACGTTGCGCTGCACCAGGCGGTCCATCCCGGCGATGCCGATCGCCGAGAGCAGGGCGCCGATGGTGGTCGGAATCAGCGCCACGATCAGCGCGACCAGCACGATCATCGTCTGCGGCGCGCCAGCGAAGGTGGCCATCGGCTGCAGGGTCACGACCGCGACCAGGAAGACGATGGTCAGCGACGCCAGCAGGATGTTGAGCGCGATCTCGTTGGGGGTCTTCTGCCGGGCCGCGCCCTCGACCAGGGCGATCATCCGGTCGATGAAGGACTTGCCGGGCTCGGTGGCGATCTTCACCACGATCTTGTCGGAGAGCACCTTGGTGCCGCCGGTCACCGCCGAGCGGTCACCGCCCGACTCGCGGATCACGGGGGCGGACTCGCCGGTGATCGCCGACTCGTCGACCGAGGCGACGCCCTCGACCACGTCGCCGTCGCCGGGGATCACCTGGCCGGCCTCGACCACCACGTGGTCACCGAGCCGCAGCGCGGTGCCCGGGACCTCCTCCTCGTCCTGCGAGGCGGGCCAGTTGACGAGGCGTCGGGCGACGCTCTCCGTCTTGGCCTTGCGCAGCGTGTCGGCCTGGGCCTTGCCGCGGCCCTCGGCCACCGCCTCGGCCAGGTTGGCGAAGATCGTGGTGAGCCACAGCCAGACGGTGATCGCCCAGGCGAACACCGACGGGTGGGCGATGGCCGAGATGGTGGTGACGACCGAGCCGACCTCGACCACGAACATGACCGGGTTCTTGATCATCACCCGGGGGTCGAGCTTCTTGACCGCGTCCGGAAGGGACTTGGCGATCAGCTTCGGGTCCAGCAGGCCGCTGGATGCTCTGTGCGGAGCGGCGGCCGTCCCCTGGTCGGCCGGTGCGGGGGTGTGAGTGGTGGACATCAGTGCAGACCTTCCGCGATCGGCCCGAGTGCGAGAGCCGGGAAGTAGGTGAGGCCGACGACGATCAGGACGACTCCCGACAGCAGGCCGATGAACAGCGGCTTGTGGGTGGGCAGGGTGCCGGCGGAGGCCGGGACGGGCTGCTGCCTGGCGAGCGAGCCCGCCAGCGCCAGCACGAAGATGATCGGCAGGAACCGGCCGAAGACCATCGCCAGGCCCAGCGCGGTGTCGTACCAGGCGGTGTTGACCGTGATCCCCGCGAACGCCGAGCCGTTGTTGTTGCCGGCCGAGGTGAAGGCGTAGAGCACCTCGGAGAAGCCGTGGGCGCCGGAGTTCAGCATCCCGGCCCGCTCACCCGGCAGCGCCATGGCGACACCGGTGCCGATCAGCACGATGGCCGGGGTGGTCAGGATGTAGAGGGAGGCGAACTTCATCTCGCGCCCGCCGAGCTTCTTGCCCAGGTACTCGGGGGTGCGCCCGACCATCAGGCCGGCGATGAAGACGGTCACGATCGCCAGGATCAGCATGCCGTACAGGCCCGAGCCGGTGCCGCCGGGCGCGATCTCGCCGAGCATCATGTCCACGAGGGCGACACCGCCGCCACCGGGCGTGAGCGAGTCGTGCATGCCGTCGACCGCACCGGTGGAGGTGAGCGTGGTGGAGGAGGCGAACAGCGCGGTGGCCCACTCGCCGAAGCGCTGCTCCTTGCCTTCCATCGCCGCGCCGGCCGCCTTGAGCGCGGTGCCGGCGGGGTGGGTCTCGAAGAAGGTCAGCAGCGCGGCCGAGCCGACCCAGAACAGGCCCATCACGGAGACGATCGCGTAGCCCTGGCGGTTGTCGCCGACCATCTTGCCGAAGGTGCGGGGCAGCGAGAACGAGATCACCAGCAGCAGGAAGATCTCCAGCCAGTTGGTGAAGCCGTTCGGATTCTCGAACGGGTGGGCGGAGTTGGCGTTGAAGAAGCCGCCGCCGTTGGTGCCCAGCTCCTTGATCACTTCCTGGGAGGCCACCGGGCCGCCCGGGATCGACTGGGTGTCGCCGCCCAGGGTGGTCAGGTCGTGGAAGCCGTGGAAGTTCTGGATCACCCCGTTGGCGACCAGCACCACGGCGAAGACGATCGAGATCGGCAGCAGCAGGCGCAGGCAGATCCGGGTGAGGTCGACCCAGAAGTTGCCGACCCGGTCGGTCTTGCTGCGGGTGAAGCCGCGGATCAGGGTGGCGACCACCGCGATGCCCACGGCGGCGGAGACGAAGTTCTGCACCGCCAAGCCGGCCATCTGGACCACGTGACCGAGCGCGGCCTCGCCGCTGTAGGACTGCCAGTTGGTGTTGGTGACGAAGGAGATCGCGGTGTTCCAGGCCTGGTGCGGCGCCATCGGCGGGAAGCCGAGCGAGAGCATCAGGTGGTTCTGCACCCGGATCAGGCCGTAGAGGAAGAGGACGGAGAGCGCGGAGAAGGCGAGCACCGAGCGCAGGTAGGCGGTCCAGCGCTGATCGGCGTCGCCGTCCACGCCGACCACCTTGTAGAGGCCGCGCTCGACTCTGAGGTGCTTGGCGGAGGTCAGGAGGTGGGCGATGTAGTCGCCCAGCGGGCGGTAGCAGAGGGCCAGGGCGCCCACCAGGGCGAGGGCCTGCAGCCACCCAGCGAGAGTGGAGCTCATGTCAGAACTTCTCCGGGTAGATCAGCGCGACGACGAGGTAGCCGACGAGGGCGACGGCGACGATGAGACCTGCGAGGTTCTCGGCGCTCACAGCTTCTCCACCCCCTTCGCGATCAGGGCCAGGACGGCGAACACGGCGACCGTGACACCGACGAAGACGAGGTCCAGCATGGGCTCCACCAACTGGTTCAGGGACTGTTGACCGCGGACTCCCCTGGAGGCGGCCCGGCGGCACCGGCGGAAGACCGGCCAGTGCAGCAAACCAGCCGTTTCCGGCGCGCAGCGGATTCCTGACACCCTCCATACGGGTGACTCCGGAACATTGACGCGACCCATATATCGGCGTCATGCATCCGAGACCTGGGCTTGGCCGGAACGTGTCCGGGCGGTGCCGACGCTGACGACACCTGGCCGGGTGGCCGGATGCCGAAGAACCGGGCTGCGCTGCTCCCGCCGCTCAACTGGTGGGAAGCGGCTCGGTCGGGAGGTGCCACCGACGCCTGCGCCGGAGCGACTCCAGTTCGTGCTGCAGCGCGGGCCTGGGGACCGCGAGGACGGGGCAGACGGCGTGCTCCGCGCAGTACGACACGACCGAACGGCGAAGCCCCCGCCGCAGCAGACTGCCACTGGCGCCGAGGACCAGCAGGTCGTCGGGTCGGTCCGCCAGATGGATCAGTGCCCTGCCGACCTCGCCGCGCAGGACGACGGCGCCGAAGTCCACGTCCGGGCCGTCAGCGCCGAAGGCTTCACCGATCGCCGTGCGGAGCCGTTCGGCGGCGGCCTCGCGAACCTCGGCGAGCAGGGGCGGGCAGGGCGAGAGACGGTAGCCGTGCTCGCCGCCCGGAGGCTCCCAGGCCAGTGCGGCCAGGACCTCGCAGTCACCGCGCCTGGCTTCGGCCACCGCATGGTGCAGCGCCGCGAGGCTGCCGAGTGATCCGCTGACGCCCACGATGATCCGCCGCTTCGTCGACGCGTTCCATCGCTCGTCCGTGTACATCATGTCCTTCCTACAGGTAGGTCCCTGGCAGGAGATGCGGTCGGGGAGCGGGGCGCGGCGATCATTGACACATTCCTGATGAACGCAGGGCCGGACCCTACGCAACCCTGACGATGGCGGCCCGTGCGGCGCACGGCCCCCCGAGTCATCCGGAGCGGGCCTGTCGAGCCGGCGCCCGGTGCTCGGGCAGGCCGAAACCCCGGGGTCCGGCGGACTCCCAGGGCTTCGGCGGTGTGGAACCCGGCGCCGGTGGCACGCGGCGCCGGGGGCTCGGGGCGGCTACTGGCCGGGCTTGCGGCCGTGGTTCGCCTTCTTCCTGCGGCGGGTCTTCTTCTTGCGGGAGCGCTTGGACACGGACGGCCCCTCCTGTCGTCGGGTGTCAGCCCTTGGCGGTGGTCAGCTGGTCGGCGAGCTTGGCGAGACGCCGCTGGGACCGCTCCTCGTGGACGACGACGGCGGTGGGGGCGATGTCCCCGTCGTCGTAGTACTCGCCGTTGGTGAGCTCGACGGTGGGCAGGCACAGGCGGACGACCGCGGCGGCGCCCTCGGCCGGCGGTGCGCCGACCCGCCCGTAGAGGGGGAGCAGGGCGGTGTCGCACAGACCGGGGTTGACGCTCACCGAGGTGATGTCGGAGCCGGCCGGAGCCATGGAACCGGCGGCCATGCTGAGCGCCAGCTGGGACTGGGCGTAGGCGGCCACCCGGGAGTACTTCTTGACCCGGTTGGGGTCGGTCCAGTTCATGGAGGCGGTGCGGTGCAGGGAGGAGGAGACGTTGATGATCCGGGCGTTGCCGGCGGCCGCGAGCGGGCCCTGCAGCTGCTTGGCGAGCAGGTGGGCGGCGAGGAAGTTCACCTGGAAGGAGACCTCGACACCGTCATCGGTGAGCGTGCACCGCTCGGGTGCCATGACCGCCGCGTTGTTGACCAGCAGATGCAGTGCCGGGAAGGCCCGGGCGACGCTCTCCGCCAGGCTGGCGACTGCCGCGAGACGGGTGAAGTCCGCTGCGACCAGGTGGAGTTGGTCTCGCGCAGCGCCGCGCTCGACCAGCCGTTCGACGGCGTGCTCACCCTCGTTGGCGGTGCGGGCGTGGACGATGACGGTGGCCCCCTGCTCGGCGAGCAGCCGGGCGGTCTCCCAACCGATGCCGGAGGAGGCACCGGTGACGAGGGCGGTGCGGCCGGAGAGGAATGCGGACATGGTCCATCCATGGTGTGCGGGCACGCCCGGGGTGCCGGGTGCGCGCGGGTGCGCGCGACCGGGTGCCGGAGGTGCGGGAAGTGTGTTCGGAAGGCCCCGCCAGTGCCGGGAATCGAGGCTGGACGGCCTCGGGGCCGGGGCGGGGGAGAGCGCAGACGGGCCACTGCTGGCGCCCGTCTGCGCCGAGCACTCGGTGGGTCGACCGCAGGGAGGCTACGGGTTACCGGAGTGCGCTGATGGCCGTGACGGCAACGCGCGTCCGCGGATGCGGCGGACGGTCGTGGTGGCGTGCCGGACGGTTCATGTCGTTCATTCAAATCCACTGGCAGCAGGGGGACAAGCCCGACTCGCCCGCTCTGATGAATCCTTGATGCGTTTGATCAGAACAGGAACTGGGCGATCAGCAGGTCGATCAGTTTGATGCCGAGGAACGGCAGGACGAGTCCGCCCAGCCCGAAGACCCGCAGGTTCCGGGCGAGCAGGTCGGCCGCCGAAGACGGCTTGTAGCGCACCCCGCGCAGAGCCAGGGGGATCAGCGCGATGATGATCAGTGCATTGAAGATGATCGCCGAGGTGATCGCCGAGGTCGGACTGTGCAGGGCCATGATGTCGAGGTCGCGCAGTCCCGGATAGGCCCGGCCGAACACGGCCGGGATGATCGCGAAGTACTTGGAGACGTCGTTGCCGATCGAGAACGTGGTCAACGCGCCGCGGGTGATCAGGAGTTGCTTGCCGATCTGGACGATCTCGATCAGCTTGGTGGGGTCGGAGTCCAGGTCCACCATGTTGCCGGCCTCCTTGGCGGCGGAGGTGCCGGTGTTCATCGCCACCCCGACATCGGCCTGGGCGAGGGCCGGGGCGTCGTCGGTGCCGTCGCCGGTCATCGCGACGAGCTTGCCCTCGGCCTGCTCCCGCCGGATGAGGTCGAGCTTGTCCTCGGGGGTCGCCTCGGCGAGGAAGCCGTCCACGCCGGCCTCCCGCGCGATCGCCCGAGCGGTCAGCGGATTGTCGCCGGTGACCATCACCGTGCGGATGCCCATCCGGCGCAGCTCGGCGAAGCGCTCGCGGATGCCGTCCCTGACCACGTCCCTGAGCTGGACGATCCCCAACACCCTTGCCCCCTGGCGGTCGTGGACGGCGACCAGCAGCGGAGTGCCGCCGTGGGCTGCGATGACGTCGACGGCCTCCAGCACTTGTCCCGGCACCAGGCCCCCGCGCTCGTAGACCCAGGCGGAGACGGCCGCCGAGGCGCCCTTGCGGACGTGGACCGTCGGCGCGTCCGGCCGGCTGAGATCGACGCCGCTCATCCTGCTCTGGGCGCTGAACGGCACGAACTCCATGTGCCCGAGTTCGTCCTCGGCCCGCTGCCGCAGACCGTACCGCTTGGCGAGGACCACGATGGACCGGCCCTCGGGCGTCTCGTCCGTGAGGCTGGACAGCTGGGCGCCCTCGGCCAGTTGGGCCTCCGGGACACCCGGCGCGGGTAGGAAGCGGACGGCCTGCCGGTTGCCGAACGTGATGGTGCCGGTCTTGTCGAGCAGCAGGGTGTCCACGTAACCCGCGGCCTCCACCGCGCGGCCGGACAAGGCCAGCACGTTGCGCTGCACCAGGCGGTCCATGCCCGCGATGCCGATCGCCGAGGGCAGCGCGCCGATGGTGGTCGGGATCAGTGCCACCAGCAGTGCCACCAGCACGGGGGTGGACTGCTCGGCGCCCGCGTAGACGGCCATCGGCAGCAGGGAGACCACGGAGAGGAGGAACACGATCGTCAGTGACGCCGGCAGCGGGTTGAGCGCGATCTCGTTCGGCGTCTTCTTCCGCGCCTCCTCCTCTAACCGGGTGAGGCCCACCCGCCAGTGGCGCAGCCGTCGTGCGGTCGTGCCGGTCCTGGCGCGCCGGAGCGGTTCCGCCTGTGCCTTGCCCCGGCCCTCGGCGACCGCCTCGGCCAGGTTGGCGAAGACGACCGTGAGCCAGAGCCAGCCGCTGATCAGCCAGGCGAACAGGCTCGGCGAGAGCACGGCGGAGAGCGTGGTGAGCGCGGATCCGGCCTCCACCACGAACATCAGCGGATTGCGCACCATCAGCCGCGGATGCAGCTTGCGCAGCGCTTCGGGGAACGCCTTGACCAGCTGTCTCGCGTCGAAGAGCGCACCGCCCGCGCGCTGGCGGTGACGGGCCGGCGGCGGGGACGCGGGACCGGGGGCGACGGCTTCGTCGGGAGCCAGGGAAGACATGTGGGTCAGCCAACCGTGCCCCGACAAGGAACTCGCCGACTCTGACGACATCCTGACGCTGCGCCGGCAACGCTTGTCGGAGCATTGACACGAGCGGCGTCGGAACGGGCCGGCCGGATTCCGACCCGGATGGTGCCGGGTTCGAACGAATCCGGCCGCCCTGGCGGAAGCGGCCGGCATCGTTCCCGTGCGACAGGAGGTGGCCTACCGGGTGGGCCTGGCGGTCTGAATTCCCATGCCGCTCCCGTTACTTGATGACAGGGCCGAGACCGCGGCCCGTACACAGCCGAGGAGCGACGGGGTGGACGACCAGCCGCCGGACCGCCAAAGCAGCAGCTGCGTCCCCTCGGCCCGCCAGCTGAACGGCTCGGGAGCGGACAGGAGTTCGCCCACCCCGGCCACCGAGAGCGCGCTCTGTCCGTGGTGCGGATCGCGGCAGTAGCTCTCGTGGGCCGCATCGAACCGCGCCACGCCCGTCCGGACGCGGCCCGCGGGCACCGGCTCCACGACCCGGACGGAATGGAAGGCCGGCTCGTGCCGCACCTCGGCGGTGTCGACCGGGAACGGCAGGGTGACCAGGGCGATGCCGTAGAAGTGGGACGATCCGTTGTAGCGGCAGGAGTAGCCGGCCGATGTCACTGGCAGCCCCGCCACCTCGCCGGCGACCTGGTCCGTGAGGCGCTGCGCCGACCCGTAGTGGAACGGCGGGCCGGGAAGGGGGATCCGTGAGCTGGTGAACGACGGCCGGGCCGTGAAGCCGTGCCGGGCCACCAGCGCATGGCTGATCGCCCTCGTGCGGCGCCGTTCTCGCAGCGGGGGGATCCGGGGCGACCCGAGCACGAGGGTGGCAAGACAGACGAAGAGCAGGATCGGGACGATGACGCCCATGGCGCCTCCACTGGGTGAGGTCCTGTCAGCACCCGCCGGCCCGGAATGAGCACGGCATGCGTGACCTTCTTGCCGACCAGACTTCCCGGCACGCCATTCGCTGACAGTACTCGGATGGGAACGATGCGCAAGAGGGGGTGGTGCCCCGGGTTCTCAGCGCGGCGCGTCGGATCAGCCCAGGACGGATGCGACCGCGGTCCGGGCGACCGACCTCCTTCACCACTCCGTCCTACCGCCCGACTGCCGCCAACGGACGGAGTCCCGCGCAAGGAATCCGTTAACAGCCTGCCGTTCCGCTTGCCTGCGGCCCCGGGCCTGTTACACCGGAACTCGGAGGTGCAACGATGCGCCGGTACACGACAACCGGTCCGCTCTCGCTGATCGGGGCGGCACTGGCTCCCCTCGTCCTCAGCGCCGTGCTGCTGCCGCTGCGCGGCCACCTGGCGAACACCAACGTGGCCCTGCTGCTGGTCGTGGCGATCGTGGCGGTCGCCGCTTCCGGGCACCGCCTCGCGGGTGCCGTCGCCGCCCTCAGCGCCGCGGTCTGGTTCGACTTCTTCTTCACCCGTCCGTACGAGCAGTTCGCGATCAGTCGCTCCTCCGACATCGTCACCGCCGCACTGCTCTTGGCCGTTGGCCTGATCGCCTCGCAACTCGCCGCCAAAGCCCGGAAGTTCGAGGTCGTAGCGATCACGGATGCCGGCTACCTGACCCGGATCCACGAGACCGCGGCCCGCGCCCGGTCCGCCAACTCCGCCCCGGTCGTGGTCGAGTACGTGCGGGCCCAACTGGTGGACCTGCTGCAACTCCGCGGCTGCCGCTTCGAGTTCGGCTCGCTGCTCGGCCACCCGCCGCGCCTGGAGGGGGACGGTTCGATCGTCGTCGGACGGAAGGTGTGGGACACGGACGTGCTCGGGATGCCCGCCGAGGAAGTGGAGTTGCGGGTGTACGGCAACGGCAGGTACGTCGGCCGCTTCCTGCTGGATCCGGTTCCCGGCAGCATGCCGAGCAGGCAGACGCTGGTCGTCGCGGTGACCCTGGCCGACCAGGCCGGTGCAGCGATCGGCTCCCTGTCCCGAACCACAGCAGCGGCCTGACCGCTGCGCCCGGCTGCGAGAAGGGCCGCACAGAACCGCGTCGGCCGGTGCGTCAGGATTGCGCTAAAAAGGGCCCCGAAGGCGTCAGCGCAGGCGACGGGGCTCGCGGGGCCTTCTACGGTCGGGGTGGTGCAGCGCCACCAACCCCTCGTCACGGACCGCCGCTGGCCGGCCGCCGCCCGCCATGCCTTCTGCAGTGCGGCGGTGCTCCTTGCGGCGGCCCTACTGATCGACTGGGGTTCGGGCCGTCTCACACCGCTGCGCGCGGGGCTGTGGGTCCTGCTGGCCACTGTGACGTTCGTGGTCCTCCTGCCGGCCAGGGTGGTGGCGGGTGAGGGCTGGCTCGAGGTCCGCGGACTGTGGCGCCGCCGTCGGGTAGCCACCGACGCGCTGGTGAGTGTTCGCGCGTCGGGCGCCGTCGCCATCCGTCTGATCATGCGCGACGCCCACGGTGGCCGGCTGGAGCTCGATCCACGCGTCCTGGCCGCCAACCCGCTCCTGTGGCACCGACTGGACACGGACGCCTCCCACGCGCGGAAGTGCGGCACCCTGCGCGAGGGCGCGGAAGTGCTGCGCGAGCTGGACGAGCGGATATCCGGTGACCAAGCCCGCGCCCTGTTCACCCGCTCCGGTCTGTAGAAGGCACGGTCCGACCCCGGTCCTGGTGATCACAGCGCCGTTTCCCGCGGCGAGTGCGCTTCGAAGCGGAGGCGGAGCACCGCTCGGCCTCTTGCCGTCAGTAGTGACTTCCAGCGGGACTCCAGCGCTGGTCGACAGCTTGATGGTGGGCTCCCACCCCGGCCGGGCCGCCTGTCGGGCGAAGCGCGCCTACACCTCGATGTGTGAGCCCATGATGACCGTGCGGTTGCGGGGCAGGCCGAAGTACTCGGCGGCGTCGGCGGTGGTGTACGAGGTGGCGATGAACAGCCGCTTGCGCCAGGGGGCCATGGTCGGCTCCTTCCCGCGGCGGAGTTCGATCTTCGACAGGAAGTAGGACGCCTGGTCGAGTTCCAGGCGCCCTTCGGTACGAGCCGGGTCGACGAGTGCCAGTGCGCCGGGCACGTCCGGTGTCTCCATGTAGCCGAAGCGGGCCGCCACGTGGATGATCCCGTCCTCGGCGTAGCCGAGGTCGTCGACGACGATCCGCTGGTCGGCCGGGACGCGGGGCACGGTTTCGGTGTCGATGGAGAGGATCACGACCTGGTCGTGCCGCACGTGGTTGTGCTCGACGTTGGCCCGCATGGCCAGCGGGGCGGTCTGGTTTCCCCGGTTGAGGAAGACGGCCGTGCCCGGGACCCGGAGGGTGGGCACCTCCCCGCTGTGGAGCCGGTCGACGAACTCGCGCAGCGGACCCTCGCGCCGTTCCCGCTCCGCGGTGACGACCTCGCGGCCGCGCTGCCACGTCGTCATGACGGTGAACGCGGTGACACCGATCAGCAGCGGCAGCCACGCGCCGTGGACGAGCTTGGTCACGTTGGCCGCGACGAACAGCAGGTCGACGGAGAGCAGCACGGTCGCGCCGACGGCGATCAGCCACACCGGCGTGTGCCATCGCGCGCGGGCGACGTAGAAGAAGAGCAGGGTGGTGATGGTGATCGTCCCGGTGACCGCCATGCCGAACGCGAAGGCCAGCGCCGTGGAGCTGCGGAACGCGAAGACCAGGGTGAGGACCGAGACCATCAGCAGCCAGTTGATCCACGGGACGTAGATCTGACCCATGGTGGACTCGGAGGTGTACGCGATCCGCAGCCTCGGGAGGTAGCCGAGCTGGGCGGCCTGGGAGGTGACCGAGTAGGCGCCGGTGATCACCGCCTGGGAGGCGATCACCGTCGCCGCCGTGGCCAGCAGGACCATCGGCAGCCGCCCCCAACCGGGCAGCAGCAGGAAGAACGGGCTGCTGACGTTCTTCGGATCGGCGAGGACCAGGGCTCCCTGCCCGAGGTAGCTCAGTACGCACGCGGGGAAGACGAGGACCAGCCAGGCGCGGGTGATCGACCGGCGGCCGAAGTGCCCCATGTCGGCGTAGAGCGCCTCGGCACCGGTCACCGCGAGCACGACCGCGGCCAGGGCGAAGAACGCGGTGCCGAAGTGCCCGAACAGGAACCCCAGGGCGTAGCCGGGCGACAGCGCCCTGAGGATCTCCGGGTGGTCGGCGATGCCGGTCGCACCGAACGCCCCGATGGCCGCGAACCAGACGATCATCACCGGCCCGAACACCCGGCCCACCGCTGCCGTCCCCCGGCGCTGCACCAGGAACAGGACCACGATGATCGCCGCGGTGAGCGGCACCACGGCGCCGGCCAGCGACGGTTCGACCACCGTGAGCCCTCCGACCGCGGACAGCACCGAGATCGCCGGCGTGATCATGCTGTCGCCGAAGAACAGCGACGCGCCGAAGATGCCCAGCGCGGTGAGCACGGCGGTGACTCGCCGGCCCCGCTGCGAGCCCGAGCGCCGCAGCAGGGTGATCAGCGCCATGATGCCGCCCTCGCCGTCGTTGTCGGCGCGCATCGCCAGCAGCACGTAGGTGACCAGGACGATGATGACCACCGACCAGAACACGAGCGAGACCACGCCGTACACGTTCTCGGTGGTGACCGGGACGGGGTGCGGGTCACCGGGGTTGAACACCGTCTGCAGTGTGTAGATCGGACTGGTTCCGATGTCCCCGAACACCACCCCGAGGGCGCCGACGACCAGCGCGAGGCGCGCGGTGTCGGGCGCGCTGGGGTGGTGAGCCTCGGGGGGCCGTGGTGCGGAACCACGATCGGTCATGGTGCTGGTCCTCCCTGGTGCACTGCGGCGGACCATACACCGATCACCCTGCGGAAACGCTGGTGGACGCGTGCCGCGTCGTCCCCGATCGCTGGACGTATGTCCTCGCTGCCGCGCTCGCGGCCTGCGGATCCGATACCTGGTGGAGTGCGAGCAGCGCCTCATGGCGCCGCAGCACGTCCGCGCGGTCGGCCGGCTCGGTGACGGTGGCTTCGCAGCAGTCCCGGATCATGGCGCCCTGCGCCAACAGCACCTCGCGGCGGCGTGGGATCGTGGTCTGCTCCATCACGCGGCACAACGCGTCGAGTTGGCGGATCATCACGGCCGGCATGCCCGCCGAGCTCTGGCGGATCTTCTCGAAGGCGCGCTGGACCAGGCGGTCGTAGTCGGCCTGATAGGCCAGGACGCGGATCCGGCCGGCGTGGTCACGGTGGACGCGCTGCGGATGCCAGCTGTGGCTGATCCGGCACAGGCAGTGGCTGAGCCAGTCGATGCAGGTCAGCGCGGTGAACGTGTCGTTGACGGCTGGGGACAGGGCACGGATGGCGATCTCCACCAGCTGGTCGAAGCCGAAGGAGACGTCCTGGGTCAGTGTCCGGTAGGGGCCCGTCACCTGCACCCGGGTCAGCTGCGCGGCCAGTTGCGGTGCGGCCGCAGGGGGCCAGACCACGGCCAGGGGCTGGCCCTGCACCAGGAAGTGCCCGGGGCGGTAGGGCAGGTGGAGCACGGCGCCGGCGGCTGCGGCGAGGCGGACCAGTTCGTCGTGCTTGAGGAACTGCAGGTAGCCGGTCTCGGGCGTCGCTATCACCGTCCCCGACTCGTCCACCAGGCGCAGCAGCTCGTCCGCGTCCGGGCCGCAGTCGATGCCGGCCGGCGGCTGCCGGTCTGCGCCGCTCTGCGCCTCGATGGCGCGGGCCAGATCGTCGGCGATGACCGCGATGACCTGCGGCAGCTGGATCATGGTGGCGATGTGGTGGATGAAGTAGATCAGCACCCCCAGGTCGACCAGGGTGAGGCCGAGCGCGAAGGTGATCGACAGGTGCGGGACGAAGTCGCCGTGCAGGCCGGGGCTTACCGCACCCAGGGCCAGCACGGTGTAGCAGAAGCTGGCCACGAAGGTGCCCAGGGTCAGCTGGGTTCCCCGGTCGCGGATGAAGGTGCGCAGCATCCGCGGACCGAGCTGGGTGGAGGCCAGCGTCAGCGCCACGATGGTGATCGAGAAGACCAACCCGACCACGGTGATGAGAGCCGCGGCTATGGTGGTGAGGATCTGGCGGGCGCCGTCGGCCGTGCCGCTCAACACCCAGTCGGCGTAGGAGAGTCGGCCGTCGTACGCCAGGCGGTCCAGGGTGACGGTGGCCGCGAAGAGCAGGGCGAACAGCAGTGCCTCGGCGGTCGGGACCAGCCAGAGGTTGGTGCGCAGCCGCTCTCGGCGCCAGGAGGCCCCGGCAAGCAGCTGCTTCTGACGCAGCGTCGGCATCGATGGGAAAGGCGGAACGGACACGGGAAGCTCCAGTAGGCAGGACGGCGTCCACTGCCGACCAGGCTTCCCGGCACACCGGGCATCGAGCCTACCCGAGCGACTGCGTGCCGGAGCCTGTGGCGAGCACGACGGCTGCCCATGGCGTCAACTAGCGCAGACAGCCTCCTGGACCGCCGCGGCCGGGCAGCTGTTCCGCTGCCGGGTCACCCTCGGCAAGAGCAGCGCCAACGTGGAGGGCTCGGCCCCGTATGCCGAGCGTCTGATGGACGGGTCCGCCACCCGGCAACGCTTCCGGCACGCCCCGGACACCGAAGGTGTCCACGCTCCACCCGCGCGGAGCTCCGGCTTCGAAGAGACGATGCCTTCCAAATAGAACAGTATTGAGAAGAGTTTCTCCTTCTGTAATGATCGGAACAGATCGCCGCCGGAGCCTGCGGATGTCCGGCAGCACACGGCAACCAAGGAAGAGGCAGCCCAGTGGAAGAGCGGACTCTGCACGCCGGACGACCGTCGACAGCACGCGAGCTGCGGTTGTTCCAGGCGGGGCCGAGCGAGGGCGGGTACGCGCTGGTGTTGCACGGTGGCGCCGGGAGCCGACCGCGCGAACTGTCCCTGGAGGAGCGGGGCGAGTACACCGAGGGGCTGGCAAGGGCCTATCGCGCGGGCGCTGCCGTGCTGGAGCGGCACGGCAGCGCGCTGGACGCGGTGTGTGCCACCGTCGCGGTCCTGGAGGACGACCCCCTGTTCAACGCGGGGCGAGGGGCGGCGCTGACCGCACGCGGCGAGGCGGAACTCGACGCCTCGGTGATGACGGGCGACGGGGCGGCCGGCGCTGTGGCGTGTTCCCGGTTCGCGAGGAATCCGGTGTTCGCGGCCCGCAAGGTCATGGAGGAGACCAGGCACGTGCTGTTGGTCGACCCGGACGAGGATCTGGTCGCCGGCTGGGGGCTTGCGACCACGACGCCCGAGTACTTCGTGACCGAGGCGCGGCTGAGGCAGCTCGCCGAGGTGCGGTCCGCGCAACTGCCGGCGCCGCGCCACGGCACGGTCGGTGCGGTGGCGCGGGACCGCCGGGGCAAGCTGGCGGCCGCGACGTCCACCGGCGGCATCGTCAACCAGAGCGAGGGCCGGGTCGGTGACACACCGATCCTGGGAGCCGGCACCTTCGCCAGGGACGGAGTGGTGGCGGTCTCCTGCACGGGCGAGGGCGAGGCGTTCGTACGAGGTGTTGTCGCCCATGACGTCGCGGCGCGGATCAGCTATCTGCGCAGCGGCCTCGCCGAGGCGGTCACCGGGACGATCACCACCGAGTTGACCGCGCGGGAGGCGTCCGGTGGGCTGATCGCCGTCGCCGCCGACGGCACGATCGCCGTGGCGCACAACTCGCCCGCCATGTTCGCCGCGTTCGATGACGGCAGCCGGCTCGTGACGCTCGTCTGAGCGGGCGCGCGTCCCGGTCGCGGTCGGCACAGCCGCCGATCGCGTCCGGAGGGGGAGCCGGGGCAAGATGGCAGGATGCTCATCAAGGACGAGATCTTCATCCGCATGGACGAGTTCACCCCGGCGGAGAAGAAGGTCGCGCGCGTCTTGCTGTCCGACTACCCGGGCACCGGACTGCAGAGCGCGGCAGCGGTGGCCAAGGGCGCCGGGACCAGCACTCCGACGGTGCTGCGCCTGGTGGCCCGGCTGGGGATCAGCAGTTACCCGGAGTTCCAGCGCCGGCTGCGGGCGGAGATCAACCAGCGGATGAGCAGCCCGGTCAGCCGCGCGGTGCACAGTGAGCTCACCGACGTGGGCTCCCCGCTCCAGCAGGCGGTGGAGCAGCGCGCACAACTCGTGGAGCGGTTGCTCGGCAGCGTGCCTCCCGGTGAGTTCGAACGGGCGCTGCGTCTGCTGACACGCGACGCGAAACACGTCGTGGTCCACGGAGGCTACTTCTCCCGGCACGCGGCCGCCCTGCTCGCCACACAGCTGGACCAACTCATCGCCGGCGTCGATCTGGCCGAGGAGCCGCTGGGTCGCGATGCCGGCCGCTGCCTTCGCCTTGGCAAGGGAAGTGTGGCGGTCGTCTTCGACCTGCGCCGCTACGAGGTGACCGCCTCTCAGCTGGCGGCTCTCGCCAGGCAGCGCAGGGCGAGCGTGATCGTGGTCACCGACGAGGGGTTGTCCCCGGCCGCGGAGGACGCCGACGTCGTGCTGCCGGTCCCGATCGGCGGGGTCCCCTTCGACTCCTTCGCGGGGCTGTTCGTACTGGTCGAGGCCCTCGTCGAGGGTGTCTTCCGGATCCTCGGCACGCGGGGGGTCCAGCGGATGCAGCAGTGGGAGGAAACCGTACGCATCCAGCGCGTACCGCCCTCGGGGGCCGGGCTCGCGGTCGGCGTCCCTG
The DNA here is from genome assembly GCF_020907985.1 of Kitasatospora humi. Classification (GTDB taxonomy): domain Bacteria; phylum Actinomycetota; class Actinomycetes; order Streptomycetales; family Streptomycetaceae; genus Kitasatospora; species Kitasatospora humi. The sequence goes on from NZ_JAJJPA010000002.1 coordinate 219,781, forward strand.
AGTAGACGCTCGTCGGTGGACCCAGTGCTGCAACGCCGAACCGGTGTCCGGCTGTTGCGTCAGCAGGGACCGGGGAACCGGTGGTGTCGGTCCAGTAGCGAGCGGGTGTGGTCTCGGCCGGGGTACCGGTGGCGTTGAGGCCGAGCTGCCCGCCGGGGGCGTTGGTGATGCGGTGGGAGCCGTCGCCGTTGCTCGCGAACGACCAGGCCGCCCGGGCGGATCCACCGATTCCGTGGTGGGGTCCGGGAGGGTTCCGAACGGCACGGTGCACTTGACTGCCGGAGTGGGCCGGAGTCATGGAGCAGGCGCTCACCTGCCGTGCTGGCGCTCACTTGCCGTCGGCGGTGCCAGAACCCGTCGGAAGTGCTCGTGCCGACCCGTAGAACGTGCCTCGGTGTTCTCTCCTGCCCGCCCGCGTGCGACAGGGCCCTGCGGGCCGACGTCCTCCGGTGCTGCTCGGGGGACCGGTTCGGCCGCTCGGGACGGACTGGCGCCGGCTGGTCCCCCAGGGGCGTGAATCGGGGGACCAGCCGGCGCTCGTCAGGTCACTTCGACGGGTTCGGCGGGCTGTGAGTTGCCAGGGTCTCCGTCGGGGCCGTTGTGATGGGTGGGTCCGCGGTGAGTGGTCCCGGGGACCGGGTGGATCACGGCTGGACGGTCAGTGCGAACACGTGGATCGCGGGGGCGTCGGGCAGGGTGACGGAACGGACCGTCTTGCCGGGCGTCAGCGGGACGGTGTTGGTGAAGACGCCGTAGCTGGTGCCGTAGTTGGCCGGGCCGCTGGGCGTGTTGCGGTGGTCCGTGGTGAACGCGGTCTTCGCGCCGTAGGCGTCGGTCGGGGCGCAGCACCAGTTGGGGAAGCCGAGTTGGCCGGTGCTGGCGGTGCCGTCGGTGTAGGTGACGGTGACCGTGCCGGAGGTGAAGCCGGCCTCGGCGCCGAGGAAGCCCAGCGCCTGACCCTGGCCGCTGAAGGTGATCTCCTGGCCGGTGGCCGACACGTTGTCGTTCGCGCCCGCGGCCGCTGCCGGCCAGGTGAAGCTGAGGCCGTTGGCGCTGATCGTGGCACCGGCGGTGGCGCCCGCCTTGGCCAGGGCCTGGCTCGAGTAGCTGTCTCCGCCGCCGTCGAAGTTGCCGGGCGTGGTGTCGCTCTCGTCGGTGGCGCCGACGTCGTTGAACGCGGCCGCCAGCGAGGGGTAGGGCACGGTCTGGACGATCGTCTGCTCACCGCTGACCGTGTCGACCTTGCTCGAGTGCGCGCGGTAGCTCGCGGTGGCGGTGATCGTTGTGACCGTGGTGCCGGGCGCACCCTGGGGGCCGCGCACGGTCACCGTGGCCGAGGCCGTCCCGCCCGGCGCGACGCGCGGCAGCGCGACGGTGTCCGGGGCCACGGTCCAGCCGGCCGGAGCGCTGATCTGCAGCCGGCCGTCGGTCAGGGGGACGGTGCCGTTGTCGGTCAGGGTGATCTGGTAGGTCCCGGGCAGCTGCGGCGTGCTGACGTCGCGCCAGCTGATCGCGGTGGCCGGCGCGGGGCCGTGGTCCGCGGTCGGGTGGACCCGGTAGAGCACCGTGGCGTGCGGCGGCACGCCGGCCGCGATCACCCCGGTCGTGTTGGTGGCGGTCTTGCTCACCAGGTCGTCCAGCTTGTAGCCGCCGGCGACGGGCAGGCCGGCCTGCGCGGCGGTGGTGCTGATCGTCTGCGCCGAGTCGGAGGAGTTGAACAGCGCGACCGCGCGGTCCCCGTCGGCCAGCGGCTTGCTCAGCACGTCGTAGCCGGCGCCGTGCTGCACCACGCTGCCCTGGATGCCGAGCCGGTCCTGGTCCACCGCGATGACGTCGCGGTTGCCGAGCACGGCCAGTGCGGTCGGGGAGAGGTGGGTGAGGTCGGTGCTGGAGATCAGCGGCGCGGCCATCATCGCCCACAGCGAGACCTGGCTCTGGATCTCGTCCTGGCTGAGCCCGGAGTCGCCGGCGAGCAGGAAGTCGGGGTCGTTCCACCGCCCCGGTCGCTGCAGTGCGGTCAACCCCACGTTGTAGCTGTAGTTGTAGTCGATCGAGGACCACTTGTCGGGGTCCTGGCCGAGCGCGATGTCCGCGCCCTCGCGCCACAGGTTGCCGAGCTGCGCGGACCAGCCGATCACCGAGTCCCAGTTCGCCGCGCCCTGGAAGTAGGCGGGCGCGGAGATCGAGAAGACGATGTGGCGGCGGGTGTTGAGCAGTGCCCGGCTCATCGCGGTGTAGGTGTCGCGGTAGCTCTGCTCGTCGGTCTCGCCGGCTTTGGTGGGCACGTTGCAGCCGTCGAGCTTGACGTAGTCGACATCCCAGGACGCGAACAGGTCCGCGTCCTGCTGCCAGTGGTCGAGGGAGCCGGGGTAACCGCCGCAGGTGCTGGTTCCGGCGTCCTCGTAGATGCCGAACTTCAGGCCGAGCTTGTGGAGTTGCTGCCCGACGTAGGCCATCCCGTCCGGGAACAGGGCCGGGTTGGCGACCAGGTCGCCCTTGGCGTCGCGCTGTTGGGACATCCAGCAGTCGTCGATGGTGACGGTGTCGTAGCCCTTCCGGGCCAGTCCGGTGGTGACCAGGGCCTGGGCGTTGCCGAGGATCGTCTTCTCGTCGATCCCGCACTGGTAGTACGACCAGTCGTTCCAGCCCATGGGCGGCGTGGGGGAGTAGTCGGGGTACTGGGCGACGGCGCCGGGAGCGGCGGACGAGGCGGCCGCGGGCTGGGCGAGGACCGTTCCCGCGGATACGGCGGCGAGTGTGGAGCAGCAGGCAACGGCGGCACGGAGCCACCGGGGAAAGGCAGTGGGCATGCTTCGACCTCACGGGGTCTCGGGGGCGCATGGTCGCTGGCACTGTCTTGGCAGAGCTTTTTTACGCGAACTGCTCATTCATGACAAGAGTCCGGGACAAATAAGCAGTAACGCGCATGGCCAGCGCAAAATGCCGCGCACGGGAGCATGCGGGGTCCCGGGTCAGCAGCCTGACAGGTCCCGGGCCTTGGTCAGCCGGGCTGCTGCGACTCGCGGACCTCCACCACCGAAGGGTCGTGGAAGATCGTCTCCAGGGCCAGGTACGCGCCGCCCTGGGCGGCGTTGGAGAGGCCGAGGGTCGAGGCGGTGACCACGACGTGCGTGGCTGTGGGTGAGATCCGGCGATCGTCGAGGTGGCGCTGGGCCTTGTCGATCAGGTAGCGCCCGAAGACCGCGAAGTATCCGCCGAGGACGATCCGCGAGGGGTTGAGCACGTCCACCAGGACGGCCAGGCCGAGGGCCAGGTCGTCGGCGATCTCGGCGAGCGCGGCGAGCGTGCGCTGGTCACCGGCGTCGGCCCGGGCGAGCAGCTGGCCCAGGCGTTCTGCCAAGTCGATCGACCGGTCGTGCACCGGGTCCGACGGGTCGGCCGCCCTGTCCAGGAAGGCCTGGAGTCCGACGGATGCCTCCCAGCAGCCGGTGCGTCCGCAGGCACAGGGCCGGTCGTCGCGGCCGAACCTCATGTGCCCGATTTCCGAGCCGCGCCGCAGCTTGCCGTCGAGGATGCCCGCGCCACCCACACCGATGCCTCCGGTGACGTAGACGAGCTCTTGCGGATCGGCTCCTCCGGTCGTCAGGTACTCCGCGAGTGCGCCGCCCTCGGCGTCGTTCTCGACCAGCACGGGCGGAGCGTGGGGACCGAGCCGTTCACGCAGCTCGGCGCAGGCCGGCACGTCGCGCCAGCCGAAGTTGACCGCCACCCGGACCGTCCCGGAGTCGCGGTCGATCGATCCCTGGGTCACCAGGGTGATGCCGACGGCTGCCATGCCCTGTTCGCCCACCGCGTGCAGGCAGTCGGCGACCAGGTCGCCGACCTTGTGCAGGGCGGCCTGGTGGGTCAGTGACGGCACGTCGAGTGCGAGGCGCTCCTCGTGGACCACGGTGCCGCGGAGGTTCAGGGCGATGACCGTGATGTGGTCGACGCCGACCTCCGCTCCGATTCCGCAGATCCAGCGGCCGTCGAGGTCGACCATGCGGTGCGGCCGCCCGACCGCACCGGCGCGGTCGAGTTCCCCTTCGCGGACGAGGCCGCGCCGGATGAGGTCCGCCACCAGGACCGACACCGTCGCCTTGGGAAGCCCGAGCGCGGTGGCCAGTTTGGTCCGCGACTGCTCGCCGCTCTCCCGGAGACGGCGGAGCACCACGCCGAGGTTGTTGCGGCGCAGCGATGCCTTGTCGGCAGCCTCGGAATGGCCGGGGGACAGGCTGCCGATGCCGGCGGAGGTCTGTTGCCCTTGCCGCACTTGCTCTCCTCTGCCGGTCGCGTTCCCGCAGGCCGGCCCTTGTCGGGTCAGCGGCCGCCGGCGGCACCCACTGCCACGGCGCAGCCGACGAGCGTTCAGTCGATGCCGAACGGCCTCGTGCCGTCCATATTAGTTGAGTCACTGGGCTAAATAAATCCCCACTCTCCCTACCGAGCATCCTCTCCGGCGAAGGCGCCGGCTGGCGCCCCGAAACGTCATGGTGACGGATCGGAAGCCCGGATCGGGAGACCCGCGGGCGTGGTCCCTCCTCGCCGATGCCGTCCGGTGGGCCGTGGCGGCATCGCTGATCTCGGCTGTGCAACGGAGCATCCGGAGCTCTTGACAGCCAACATCTTTAATTTACACACTGGCCCAACTAACAGCCCGCAGCGTTCGGCGGGTTCCCCTACCACCGCGCCTGGCGCCTGGAGCCGCGCGGTAGGCAGCAAAGAGGGCCTCCCCCATGAAGTCACGCGTGTTCAGAGTCGCCGCCACCGCCGTCGCCGTCGCCTCGCTGGCGAGCCTCGCCGCCTGCGGCTCGAACGGATCCACCAGCAAGGCCTCCGGGCCCGTCAGCATGGAGTTCTGGGGCTGGGCCCCGGGCTACGACAAGATCACCGCCCAGTGGAACGCGGCCCATCCGGACGTCAAGGTGACGTTCAAACAGATCCCGTCGGGCGGCAAGGGCGGCTACGACCAGATGACCAACGCGATCGCCGCGGGCAAGGCGCCCTGTCTCGGGCAGGTCACCTACAACGACATCCCCCAGATGGTCGTCAAGAACGCGCTCATGGACATCACCCCGTACGCGTCCGGGGACACCGGCAAGTACCTGGACTGGACGGTCGCAGCCTCCTCGGCCGGCGGCAAGACCTACGGCATCCCGGTGGACACCGGCCCGATGGCCCTGTACTACCGCACCGACCTGTTCCAGAAGTTCGGCATCACCGCGCCGCCCGCGACCTGGGACGAGTACGCGGCCGACGCGGCCAAGGTGCACGCGGCCGATCCGAGCGTGGCCTTCGGCACCGCGCCCCAGGACGCCTACGACATGGCCGGGTTGAGCTGGCAGACCGGCAAGCCCTGGTTCGGCACCCAGGGCACTGCCTGGCAGGTCTCCATCGACAACCCGGGCACCCAGCAGGTCGCCAAGTACTGGCAGGACCTGAAGGACAAGCAGGAGGTGATGAACAACGGCAACGCCTGGGACCCTAACTTCGACAAGGCGTCGGAGGCCGGCAAGGTCGCGACCTTCGTGAACGCCGCCTGGGCCGTGCCGGGCATCACGGGCGACCTCAAGGACCTCTCCGGCAAGTGGGCGGTGGCCCCCATGCCGACCTGGACGACCGGCGACAAGACCAGCGCGAACTCCGGTGGTTCAGCCACATCGGTGCTGAGCGGCTGCAAGACGCCCAAGCAGGCCGAGCAGTTCGCCGCCTTCCTGTCCAGCGACCCGGACGCGGTCAGCACCGGCATCACGGTCGGCGGCCTGTACCCGGCCTCCAAGGCGGGCCTCGACAACCCGCTGCTCTCCCAGCCGAACCCGTACTTCGGCGGCCAGAAGATCTACGACGTCTTCAAGCAGTCCGCGGCCAACATCCCCACCACCTGGGTGGTCGGGCCGACCTTCGGTCAGGTCGAGGCGGACTACTCGGACGCGATCGGCAAGAGCGGCCTGCCACAGGCCACCACCACGGTGCAGCAGAAGACGGTGGACAAGATCAAGAGCCTCGGGCTCTCCGTGACCGGCGGCTGACCACGGGCAGGCGGCCGACGACCACGGGTCGTCGGCCGCCAAGGGCCCGCGGTGCCGCTTGTGAGGTGGCGGCACCGCGGGCCCCGCCACCGCCCACGCCCGCAACCGTGCAAGGAACCACACCATGAGCACCCAGACAGCACCACCGCCCGCACCGGCGCCCGCGCGCGTGGTGGCCGGGTCGAGCCGCCGCCGCCACCACCGCCGGACCGCGCTGAGCGCCGCCGGGTTCCTGGTGCCGTTCGGCGTGCTGTTCACCGCGATGATGCTCGCGCCCATCGGGTACGCGATCTACCAGAGCTTCTACAAGGTCCATCGCCAGGGCCTGTTCGGCGGTGCGCAGACCACCGAGTTCGCGGGCCTGGACAACTTCACCGCCGCCCTGCACGACGGCGACTTCACCGCCTCGCTCGGCCGGGTCGCCCTGCTGGGCGTGGTGCAGGTCCCGGTGATGCTCGGGCTGGCACTGGCCCTTGCACTGCTGCTGGACGCGCGCTCGGCCCGGCTGCGCAAGACCTTCCGGATGGTCTTCTTCCTGCCCTACGCGCTGCCGGGTGCGATCGCCGCGGTGATGTGGTCGTTCCTGCTGGTCAAGGACCTCTCGCCGTTCACCGGCCCGCTCGGCGCGATCGGGATCCACACCGACTTCCTGTCGGCCGGCTGGATCCCGGTGTCGATCGGCAACATGATCACCTGGGGCTGGACCGGCTACAACATGCTGATCATCTATTCGGCGCTGCAGTCCCTGCCGGCCGAGGTGATCGAGGCCGCAGCCCTGGACAACTGCACCGGCTGGCGCCTGGCTTGGCACATCAAGATCCCGATGGTGCGGTCCTCCCTGGTGCTCACCACGGTGTTCTCCATCATCGGCACCGCCCAGCTCTACACCGAGCCGGCCGTCCTCGCCGCCGCCCGCATCCCCGGCGCCTCCAACAAGTTCAGCCCGATCATGAACACCACGCTCACCGCCTCGCAGGCGGACCAGAACCTGGCCGCCGCCGAATCGGTCCTGCTGGCGCTGGTGACCCTGGTCCTCTCCTTCGGGCTCCTGAAGTTCACTCAGCGAAAGACGGCCGACGCATGACCAGCACCCGCAGCCCGCTCACCGGACGCCTGGCCGTCAACGCGCTGCTCGGCCTGATGGCCCTCTACACTCTCATCCCGTTGTGGTGGCTGCTCGTCTCCGCGACCAAGGGCCAGGGGTACCTCTACAAGGGCAGCCCGCTCTGGTTCTCCCACTTCGACCTGGGCGGCAACCTCTCGAGCGTCTTCTCCTTCCAGGGCGGGGTCTTCTCCTCCTGGCTGGCCAACAGCGCCCTGTACAGCCTGGTCGGCGCCGCGGTGAGCACGCTGCTGTCGGTCATGGCCGGCTTCGCCCTGGCCAAGTACCGCTTCCGCGGCCGCGAGGCGATCTTCAACGTGATCCTCGCCTCCGTCCTGATACCGGCCCCGATGTTCGCCCTGCCGCTCTTCCTGATGCTGGCCAAGCTGCAACTCACCGACACCTACTGGGCCGTGCTGCTGCCCAGCTTCGTCAGTCCGTTCGGCGTGTACCTCTCGCGCATCTACGCCTCGGCCTCCGTGCCCGACGAACTGCTGGAGGCGGCCCGCATCGACGGCGCCGGAGAGTACCGGACCTTCTTCCGCATCGCGCTGCCGGTCATGGGCCCGGCGCTGGTGACGATCTTCCTCTTCCAGTTCGTCAGCGTCTGGAACAACTACCTGCTGCCCTCACTCATGATCAACGACTCCTCCAAACTGCCGGTCACCGTCGGCCTGGTGCAGTGGCGCTCGGAGTTCGCCAACGGCGTCTCCCCAATGCTCCCGATCACCGGGGCGTTCGTCTCACTGATCCCGCTGCTCATCGCATTCATCGCACTCCAGCGCTTCTGGCGCAGCGGCCTGACCGCAGGCGCCGTCAAGTAACCGCAGCCGCACCGGTGGCGCCGGCCGGCGGCCAAGCGACCCGCGACGACTCGCCGCCTCCCCTGTGACCGGGCGGCGCCGGACACCCCCGACCCGACCGGTGCCCGGCGCCGCCCGCCCGTAACGACACCTGAAAGCAGCATCGAATGAGCACGCGACCCGCCCTGACCACTGACGGCCGCCGTTTCCTGCGCGGCGGTAGCGAGCACCGCGTGGTCTCCGCCGCCGTGCACTACTTCCGCATCCATCCCGACCTGTGGCGCGACCGCCTGGAGCGCGTGCGCGCGATGGGCTGCAACACGGTCGAGCTGTACATCGCCTGGAACTTCCACCAGCCCACCCCCGAGGCGGCCCGCTTCGACGGCCGGCAGGACGTGGCCGCCTTCATCCGCGAGGCCGACGCGCTCGGCCTGGACGTGATCGCCCGCCCCGGCCCCTACATCTGCGCCGAATGGGACCTCGGCGGGCTCCCCGCCTGGCTGCTCGCCGACGACTCGATGCGGCTGCGCACCTCCGACCCCGCCTACCTGGCCGCCGTCGACCGCTGGTTCGACCAGCTGATCCCGCTGCTCGCGGACCTCCAGGCCTCGCGCGGCGGCCCGATCGTCGCCGTCCAGGTGGAGAACGAGTACGGCAGCTACGGCAACGACGCCGCGTACCTGGAGCACCTGAAGGACGGCCTGATCGCGCGCGGCATCGACTGCCTGCTGTTCACCTCCGACGGCCCCGAGTCGCGGATGTTCGCCGGCGGCATCCTGCCGGGGGTGCTGGCCACCGCCAACTTCGGCTCGCGCCCGGCCGAGGCGTTCGACGTCCTCGCCAAGCTCCAGCCCGACGCTCCGCTGGTGTGCATGGAGTTCTGGAACGGCTGGTTCGACCACTTCGGCGAGCCGCACCACGTGCGGGACGCCGCCGACGCCGCCGAGGCACTGGACGGCATCCTGGCCGCCGGGGGCTCGGTCAACATCTACATGGGCCACGGCGGCACCAACTTCGAGTGGTGGGCGGGCGCCAACCACACCGGCAAGACCCTCAATGACCCCGGTTACCAGCCCACCGTCACCAGCTACGACTACGACGCGCCGATCGGCGAGGCCGGCGAGCTGACCGCGAAGTTCCACGCCTTCCGTGAGGTGATCGGCCGCTATCTGCCGGTGCCGGAGGCCGAGTTGCCGGGGCAGCCGGCACGGGTCGCCCCGCAGGCCGTCCCCGCCACCCGGATCGCCGCCCTGCGCGACAGCCTGGACCTGCTCTCCGTCGTGAAGCAGCGCCCGGCACCGGAGCCGATGGAGAAGCTCGGCCAGTCGTACGGGCTCATCCACTACCGGCACCGCGTCACCGGGCCCGCCGGCCGGGCCGTGCTGACCGTCGACGGCATCCGGGACCTGGCGCAGGTCTTCCTCGACGGGCGGCTGGTGGGCGTGCTGGAGCGCGACAACCCGTCCCCGACGCTGGAGTTGACGATCCCCCAGGGCGGCGCTGAGCTGGAGATCCTGGTCGAGCCGTTCGGCCGGGTCAACTACGGCCCGCACCTGGTCGACCGCAAGGGCCTCATCGCCGGCGTGCGCCTGGACTACCAGCACCTGTTCGGCTGGGAGATCCGGACGCTGCCGCTCGACGACCTGACCGCCCTGCCCACCACCCCGGACGCCGGCACCGCGGCGGGCCCGGCGTTCCACCACGCGGTCGTCGAGCTCCCGGAGGCGGCCGACGCCTTCCTCGCCATCCCCGGCAGCGGCCGCACCCTGGTCTGGGTCAACGGCTTCCTCCTCGGCCGACTGCGGACCGAGAAGGGCCCCCAAATCACGCTGTACGCACCCGGGCCGCTGTGGCGGACGGGTGCCAACGACGTCCTCGTGCTCGACCTCGCCGGCAGGACCGAGCCGCTCACCGTCGAACTGCGGGACCAGCCCGACCTCGGACCGACCGCCCCGGCACCCCAGGGCTGACCGGGCACGACTCCGACCGAGCCCGCCGCGTCCGGAAGGCCGACGCCGCTGCGCCGCTCCTTCCGGACGAGGCGGGCCCACCCTGATGCCCCGGTCCCCGGGGCATCACAGACCACTCTCCAGTTCCGCACGCCCCCACCCGAGGGGTCCGCCAATGTGCCCCTCCACGGAAAAGGAGTACCAGTGTCCGCTCCCCCGAGAAGGCTCGTCAGTGCCTTCACCGCCACCGCGCTCGCCGTCCTCGGTACCGGCGCAGTGGCATCCGCCCCGGCGTCCGCCGCGACACCCGCTCCCGGTTACACGCTCTCCGTCGGTGCCACGGGCTCGTACGCCTACCCGGACGACACGCCGGCCAATGCCTACACCGACAAGGACGGGACGTTCTACTTCCAGGAGTCGGTCTCGGCCTACGGTGCGCACGACGGCCGTCAGTGGAGCTTCTACTCCGGCAGCGACTTCGACACCGCCACCTACGACAGCGCGCTCAGCGAGGCCGTCGACCCCGCCAATCCGAACGACAGCAGTGGTGACACCACGTGGCGGTGCAACAACAGCCCCACCGGCCTGCAGGCCAGCTACGCGCCGCAGGGCTCGGGCTACGCGCAGAAGAACTACTGCGACCTGTCCAGTGTCTGGGTCGACCCGGACACCGGGAACTGGTACGGGCTGGTGCACAACGAGTTCACCCCGCAGCCCTTCGGCGACGGCCTGCACTACGACGCGATCGACTACGCGGTCTCCACCGACCAGGGCAAGACCTGGTCCATCAAGGACCATGTGATCACCTCGCCCTACAGCACCGTGCGCGGTGACACCACCGCGTTCCCGCAGCAGACCTTCGACTACGGCGACGGTGACCAGCGCCTGTTCGTGGACACCGCCTCCGGCTACTTCTACGTCTTCTACGGCTCCCGGATCGTCGACAAGGGCGGCAGCTGGGGCGACTTCATGGAGCACGTGGCGCGGGCCCCGATCTCCGCGAAGATGGCGCCCGGCAGCTGGCAGAAGTGGTACGACGGCAAGTGGTCGCAGCCCGGCATCGGCGGCAAGGAGAGCGACATGATGCCGGCCGACGCCACCAACCCGACCGGCTACCTGCCACCCGCCAAGGAGTACAACCCGGCGAACCCCGGCACGGTCAGCCGGCAGATCGCCGCCGGCACCCTGCAGCCCACCTCGCCGCTGTTCGTCATGAACGTCAGCTACGACGCCTACCTGGGCCTCTACCTGGGCACCCCGCAGGCCGTCGACCAGAGCGGCAACGCCCCGCAGCAGATCTACGCCACCAAGGACCTCACCACCCAGAAGTGGACCCTGCTCGGCGACACCGGCGGCTACCACACCGCCTCCTGGTACCGCTGGTTCCTGGACAGCGCCAACCTGACCAACTCCACCATCATCGGCCGCGACGCCCGCCTCTACTGCTCGTTCGGGTGCTCCAACGGCTCGTCGGGTGAGTACGTCGACCTGACCATCGGCTCGTCCAAGCCGGCCGCGCCGCCGGTCGACCTGACGAAGACGTACCGGATCCGGAACACGGACGGCCGGGTCCTCGCCCAGGTGGCCGGCAGCTCCGCGACGACCTCCCTGGCGCACCCCACCAACGCCGCCGCGGAGTCTTGGAGCTTCCTGTCCGACGGCGACGGTTCCTACCGCGTCGTCAACGCCGCCAGCGGGCAGCTGCTGGGCGTCGACTCCACCTCGACGGCCGGCCGGGCCTGGGGCGCCGGACTGACCGTCACCGGCGCCGCCGGCGGCAACGCCACCGTCGGCCAGCAGTGGTTCATCCTGCGCAGCGCCGCGAAGCAGTACGGCGGCTACCAGTTGGTCAACCGCTACAGCGGCCTGGTGATCGGCATGTCCGGCGACGCGGGCCGGCTCACCGAGACCACGCCCGCCCGCTCCTGGACCGACACCACCGGCGGCCAGGTCGGCGGCGGGCGCACCGCCGCCGAGCAGACCCTGACCTTCACCGCGACCGGCACGGCCCCCGAGGCGGTCGTGATCACCGGCCCCGGCGACCAGTCCGGCGCCGCCGGCAAGGCCGTCTCGGTGCAGCTGACCGCGACCGACAACACCGGTAAGCCGCTGACCTTCTCGGCGACCGGCCTGCCCGCCGGGCTGTCCATCAGCCCCTCGGGCCTGATCACGGGCACCCCGAGCACGGCCGGCGTCTCCACCGTCACGGTCACCGCCTCGTCCGGCACCGCCCACGCCTCGGCCTCCTTCGACTGGACCGTCGCCACCGACCTCAGCGGGAACCACACGCTGACCACCGGCGGCAAGGCACTGGACGACGCCGACCACAGCACCGCCGCCGGCAATCAGCTCATCACCTGGAGTGCGAGCGGCGGCAGCGACCAGCGGTGGCAGTTCGTCCGGCAGGCCGACGGTTCGTACGAACTCGTCAACGGCCTCTCGCAGATGTGCGCCGACGTCAGCGGCGGCTCCACCGACGCGGGCGCCCAGGTGATCCAATGGCCGTGCAGCGGCGCCGCCAACCAGCACTGGAACGTCAAGCAGCTCCCGAACGGGTCCTACACCGTCAGCTCGGCCAAGAGCGGACTCCTGCTCACCACCGCCTCGACCTCCGACGGCGCCCTGGTGACCCAGCAGCCGGACACCGGCTCGCCCCTCCAGCAGTGGTCACTCAGCTGAGCCACCTCGCCCGCCGCAGAGCGCGGGCCTGAACGCCTGGTCCCCGGGTGCACCGCACCCGGGGACCAGGTGTCACCGCCGCGCGCCGCGCGGGTCGCGCTTCAGATCCTGGGGGTCGTGTCAGGCGTGGTGGTGATGCGGATCGTCCCGGCCGCCAGGCCCGGGGCGGTTGCGGTGATGGTGATCGTGCCGGGGCGGCGCTCGGCCCGTACGAGTGCGGTGGCGATGCCGGCGGTGGCGGGGGCGGGGTTGGCGTTGATGCCGGCATCGCCGATCAGTCGGCCAGCGCCGCTCACGTTGAAGGTCACCTGGACGTCGTTGCCCGGGACGGTGGTGCCGTTCGCGTCGACGATCGTCGCGCGACCGCGCCTCTGCGCGCCGGAGCCGATGGCGGCTGCCCACCGGGGCGGGGGAGTGGATGGTTGCAGGGGTCACCGCTCCGGTAGCAGCCGCTGGCGACCATCGAGATGCGCAGGGATCACCGCGAACTTGGCCACCGGCGAAGCCCGTTGTCCTTCCGATGCGCTCACATCGCACCAACGGGCCACCCGGTGGGGACCTACGGGTCAAGGCTCTGCAAGCCCTGAACCACTGGGTGGTGCGTCTAGGTCAGCGATCTGGACGCGAACTGGAAGGGTCGGCGCCGACATCATCAGACGCAGGGAACGATGGCGATCCGGCCACGCTACGAGCACTGCGCCCGGCCGCCTGGGTAGCCAGCAGGTCCTGCAGCCGGGCGTGCCGGAACTGATAGAAGGGCCCGGCTGTGCGCAACACGTGGCGCGCCCGAGCGTCTTCGAAGAAGTCCATCTTGTGGGCCGGGCGGTCCCCCCGATGCACCATGACAGTGAGATAGGCGTCCATGGCCGTGACCAACGTCAACGTACCGGCGCCTGCCGCGCCCGCCTCGAGCTCCCGCACCGCGCCGAACGCGATCGATGACACCGCCGCCGCACCGGTGCCGACCACGAGAGGAAACGCGGCCAGGAAGCCCGCCGTGGTCCGTCGCACTCGTCCGAGTGCGACAGCCGGGGTCACCGGGTAGTCGTTGAGTTCCGGATCGCCGCGCAGTACGGTCGGTGAACGGCTGGCGACTGGAATGACGATCCTGGATCGCGGGGTCGAGGCGGTGCCCGAACGGGTGCCGGGCGGCGAGCCGGCCAAGGCCGATCTCGCCAGAGAACGAACGCGGTTCCCGGTCACGAACACCACCAGCGCGTTCTCGCCGGCAGCGGCCTTCCGCACCAAGCGATGGTCCCTGCGGCCGGACTCTTCGATCGAGGAGGGGCCGTCGGCAAGGCCCACGCGGTCCTCGACACCGGGCACGGCACTCTGGTGAGCCGCCGTGCCGCCGCTCACCGCAACCCCGATGACCCGCCGGTGCCGGAGATCGGTGACGAGTTTTCGGCCGGCCGGGCGCTGGTCGACCTGGGGGAGCGGCTGCCGCGGGCCAGGCGGGCCGGGCGGGCCGGGCGGGCCAGGTGAGCCAGGCGGGCCGGGCGGGCATGAGCGCCACCGGGGCCTGAAACGCGCCGTCCGGGAGCGGGAGCCGGCATGTCGGCTGGTGTCAGCGGGTCGGTTCGTCGGTGGTCCGGATCACGCGGCCGCTGATGTCCGTTGGTTTGATCCGGATCCACAGGTCCCGCTCGCCGCCCGCCCATGGCGACGGCTTGTCCCGTTGCTTCAGGTGGGCCAGCGCCGGGCGGTCGTCGATCCGCTCGGCGGTGCCGGTGGCCAGCACGCTCCAGCCGGTGCGCTGCACCTCGTCTATCCGGTCGACCTCGAAGGCGACGCGCTGACCGACGGCGGCGGCCAGCGGGCCCTCGGCGGCCGTCCGGAAGATCAGGGTGCCGTCCAGCACCCAGTAGTTGACCGGGAGGACGACGGGACCCGCCGCTGTGCCGAGGGCCACCCGGCCGACACCGTCGGTCGCCAGTCGCTCCCAGCATTCGGCACGTGCCAGCTCCTCCAGTACCGGGTGCGCGGCGGCGCCGGCTCGGCCGGGCGGCAGGTCGAGTCCGCCGCCCAGCAACTGGTCGACCGACGTGCCCAGTACGGCGGCCAGCCTGGCCAGTGCTCCCCGCTCGACCTCGGTGGGCGAGGTCTCCAGGTACTCCAGGTACGGCACCGCCATGCCAGCCTGGACTGCGGTTTGTTCTCGGCTGAGTCCCAGTTGCTCGCGACGCAGCGCCACTCGCCTGCCGAGGTCGCCGGGGCTGCTCGGCCTGGCTCGCGCCGGACCGCCGTCGGCGGGCTCCCCGGCGCCGGCCTGGTCGCCGCGCTCCGCTGTCGAGGGGGCGTGCGGCCGGCCGGACGGCTGGTGCGGGTGACCGCTCGCGTCCTGGCCGGTGAAGTGGTGCAGGTGAGTGTCCGGACCGGGGAAGAACAGGGTGGAGTGCCCGGTGTCCGACCACAGGACTTCCCAGGGCGGTTCACCGTCCACGCGGTGCAGCGCGATCACCTCCCCGTCGCGCCGCGGTACGCCGGGGCGGGTGCCTTCCACGATGACGCGGTCTCCGGTGGCGGCTCTCATGGCGGCCTCCCAACTGGATCTTTGGCGGTGGGCGGAATGGCCCTCGGTCGCCGAGCGAATGACGCAGGTTCCTCCGCTCGACTCTCTGCGCTCGATGCTGAGCCACTCCTCGGGATCGGGCATCGAGTCAAGGTCGGGCATCGAGGACCCGCGGCGCACCACCGCCCGGCCAGCCGGTTCGACGGCTCTCGAAGCGTTTTCGAGCAGTTGGCCGTATCTTCGCCGTCGATCGACTGATACCCGCTCCGGCTCAGTGGTACGGCACCAGCGCGACGGGACAGCGCACGTGGTGGATCACCGCGTGCGCCACCGCTCCGAGGTGCTCCCCCACGGGGCTGCGACGGTGGCGTGCGCCGATCACCAGCAGTTCGGCCGTTGCCGCGGCGTCCACCAGGGTGATTCCGGCGTGACCGCGCAGCAGCTCGGTCGCTGCCGCCAGCTCGGGGTAGCGCTCCTGCCAGGGCCTCACCGCCTCCTCCAGCGCTCGCCGTTCGGGCCCGGCCAGTTCGTCCTCGAGGCCGCCGATCGCGCCGAAGTGCATGTACTCCGTACCGGCCGGCGGACCCCAGGCGTGGACCACGGTCAGTGGAGCCCCGCGCAAGGCGGCTGTCTCGAAGGCGAAGGCCAGTACCTCCTGGCACGGGTGCGCGAGGTCCAGGCCCACGACCAGGCCCCGTTCCGTGCCGCCGTCCGGACCCGGCCGGTCCGCCGTGTCGGACGGCGCACGCACCAGCACGAGGGGGCACCTGGCCTTGCCCAGGACCTGCCGGCCCACCGAACCGACCAGGAAGCCGCGCAGCGCGCCGAGCCCGCGCGAGCCGAGCACCAGGACCGCGGCCCGGTCCGAGGCGGCCTCCAGCGCGCCGACCGCGTCGTCGTCCGGCAGGTGCGCCGCTCGCACCTCCAGACCGGGCAAACGGGACCGGACCGCGTCCACCTGCGCGGCCAGCTGCTCACGGCCCCAGCCTTCGGCCTGCCCGGTGCCCAAGGGCCTGCTCGGTCGTGCCTGGAGTATCTCCAACGGAAGCTCGCGCCGTGCCGCCTCCCGCGCGGCCCACTCGACGGCCGCCCGGCTCGCGTCCGACCCGTCGAATCCGGCGATCACCAGTCTGCCCACTGAGCGCCTCCAGTGTCGGGCTGCTGCTCACAGCGGTGGGTCCCGCTTTCCATCGTGCTCACGGCGCAGTGAGCCGCGCACGCCGATCGTCGGCATCCGGTGGCCACCCGCTTGGCGCGAGTGCCGGTATCGCCGACTCAGCGGGTCCGGGTCGCCGAGCACGATGGCTCTCGCCTCCCCGCGGTCGGGGCGAACCTGTGGCGGGCCGCCGGCTCGCCGCCCCGACCGGTGAACAACTGGCCAGCTCCGGAGCCGTCGGCGGATCGGCAGCCGGCCCAGCAGTCGATCTCCGCCCAGTCGCGGTGGTCCCGTGGCGGCCGCCCCTCATGCGGAACGCCAGACGATCCAGGGTGCCCCGGTGGTCCGGCGCCACGGCGCCGGCGAAGTCGTGCTGGTCGGCAGGCCGGAGTGCCGCACGCCCCGCGTCATGGGGAGCGGCCCTTTCCCGTGACGACCGGCGGGGCCAGGCTGGAGGTAGCGGTCGGCCGCACAGGCCGGTCGGAGCGGCATTTTCAGGAGGTGTGCTGTGAAGACGCAGCGGATCCTGGTGGCCTACGGCAGCAAGCACGGTGCGACGGCCGGTATCGCCGAGGAGATCGCCCACACGCTGGAGGGGGACGGCTTCGAGGCGGCGGTGGTGCCCGCACGGCAAGTGCGCGACGTCGAGGGTTTCGACGCGGTGGTACTGGGCGGCTCGCTCTATGCGGGCCACTGGCACCGTGATGCCGTGCGCTGTGCCCATCGCAACGAGGAGGCGCTGACGCAGCGGCCGGTGTGGCTGTTCAGCAGCGGCCCGGTGGACAGCTCGGCCGAGCAGCACGAGATCCCGCCGGTGCGCTCGGCGGCCAAGGAGATGCGCCGCCTGCACGCGAAGGGGCACGCCACCTTCGGCGGCAGCATCACCGCCGAGACGCCCGGGTTCGTGGCCCGGAGCCTGGTCAAGCACAACAAGGGCGGCGACTTCCGAAACCCGGAGCAGATCCAGCGCTGGGCCCACCGGCTCGGTGAGGAACTGCGCGCGGGCGAGAACGCCTAGCCCAGCGTGCCCCCGGTGCGGCACCGAGTCCGATGGCGTCGCGGAAGTGGATCGCGCGCGACTGTGGTCGGCGGCACGGGCCAGGTCGTCGTGACGGATGGGGAGCCGGGCCGCATGCGGGGCCTCCGGCAGCGCGAGAACGTGCGGGTATGGCGGCACGACATCACGTGTGACCCGCTGCCGGAGGGGGAGTTCGATCTGGTGCATGTCCGTCTGGTGCTGCTGCACCTGCCGCAGTGCGAGTAGGTGTTCGCGCGCGTGGTGCGGGTGCCGCGGCCGGGCGGATGGCTGCTGGTGGAGGACTTCGACTGCGGGTACGTGCCGGTGCCGGCCGCCCCGGGAGAGAGGGAGGCCGCGCTCTTCGAGCGGGTGCACGCAGCGTTCCTCGATCAGCTGCGTGCGGCCGGCGCCGATCCGCCGGCTCGCGGCGGCGCCCACCGTCACCCCGGCCGACCGCAGCGCCCCGCCGACAGCACCCGCAACGCCATCAGCGCCGTGACCAGGGTGAACGAGACCTGCGGCGAGTTGCCATGGGCGATGCTGCCCACGATCAGCGCGGTCGGGATCTTATGCTCGCTGGATGGAGACGAGTGGAGTGGTCCGGCAATGTGAAGTGCTGGTTGTCGGAGCGTACTTCGCGGATCTGGTGTTCCACGGTCTGCCCCGGCCGGTGGTGCCGGGTGGTGAGGTGTTCGCCGAGGGCTTCGCGGTGGTGCCCGGCGGCGCCTACACGATGGCGATGGCGCTGCACCGGCTCGGGCGCGAGGTGCTGTGGAGCGCGGACTTCGGTACGGACCCCTTCAGCGCCCAAGTGCTGCCCTGCGCCAGGCAGGAGGGGCTGGAGGAGGCTGCCTTTCGACACCACCCCTTCCCCGTACGGAGTCTGACCGTCGCCCTGTCGTTCGCCAACGACCGGGCGATGGTCAGCTACCAGGACCCGATCGATCCCGAGCCGCTCCTCCCGCTGCTGCGACGGCACCGCCCGCGGGTCCTCATGCTTCCCCAACTGCGCTGGGACGACGAGACGGTGGCGCTCGCACGGGCCGCGCGGCAACTCGGCACGCTGATGGTCATGGACTGCCACGACACTCCCGCGACCCTCGACGACCCGGCGGTTCGCCGTGTCCTCGCACAAGTCGACGTCTTCACGCCGAACGCCGCCGAAGCCCTGTGCCTGACCGGTGCCACCGATCTGGACGAGGCGATCACGGAACTCGCCCGCCTGGTGCCGACGTTGGTGGTCAAGCGCGGCGCGGACGGCGCCACGGCCGTCCAGGCCGAGAAGCGCCACGATGTTGCGGCTGCCCCAGCGGAGACCGTCGACACCACGGGAGCAGGTGACTGCTTCAACTCCGGTCTCGTGCACGGACTTCTCGAAGGCTGGAGCCTGCCGGCCTGCCTCGCCGCAGCAGTGATCTGCGGAGCCGCGGCGACGACCGGCCCCGGCTCCAGCGCGGCCCTGCACGCCGACGACCTCGCACAGCGGCTCAGCCGGTCACCCGCGCCACCCCGGTGTCCACACTGAGCCGGTCCGCCCGATCGTGACGTGAACACTTCACCACGCCGCGTGGGCGTGTTAGCGTCGCTCGGATGTCGAGGATTCTGGTCACCGATCTGGACGGCACCTTACTCGGCGGCACCCGGGACGACCGGCGCCGACTGCGGGACGCTCTGGCCCGCCACCCCGAGGTGACGCTGGTCTTCGCCACCGGTCGAGGACTGGCCTCCATCCAAGACGTGCTCCGCGATCCACACGTCCCGCAACCGCGGTGGATCCTCGCCGACGTCGGCGCCACCGTCCTCGACGGCACCGACTTCACCCCCGTGGACCCGTTGCAGGCACAGCTGCGCGCCGGCTGGCCGGGAGCGGACCGGGTACGCGCCGCGTTACGCCGCTTCCCCGCGCTCACCTACCAGCAGGACGTCGTCCAGGACGGCCGCTGCTCCTACTTCCTGGCCCCGGACCAGCTCACCGCCGAACTCACCGCAGCCGTGGGAGCCCTCGGCTGCGGCTGGGTCTACTCCGCAGACCGCTACTTCGACGTCCTGCCGCCAGGAGCCTCCAAGGGCAACGCCCTTCAGGCCCTGGCCGGGAAACTGGGCTGGGCACCGGAGGACATCCTGGTCGCCGGCGATTCCCTCAACGACCTGTCACTGTTCCAACTCGGCGCCCACGCAGTGGTCGTCGGCGGCGCCGAGGCCGCCCTGCTCACCGCGGTCGCCGACGACCCGCGCATCCACCGCCCCCGCCACAGCGGCGCGGCCGGCATCCACGCGGCACTCCAGGCCCTGGGCTGGGTCTCCCGCCACCCGGAACGCCTCGGCGGCCGGCACTCACTCGTCGTGGCCTACCACCGCCCCCCGATGCACTGGAACGGCGAAGGCTGGCAGCCGCCCGCCAGCCCCAACGGCATCCTGCCCACCCTGACCAGCGCCTTCACCGACGGCCTGCCAGGCATCTGGGTCACCGCCCTGGCCGCCGACGACCAGCAGGCCACCCGCCCACGTCCCCCTGGGCTGCCCCTGTCCCCCGTGCCGCTGAGCACCGCCCAGTGGACCGGCTACTTCCACCGCGCCGGCAAGGAAACGCTGTGGCCGGTACTGATGTCCGAACCCGACCGATCGGTCTTCGACCACCACACCTGGGCCGACTACCGCACGGTGAACGCACGCTTCGCCGAACACATCAGCGCCGAAGCCGCCCCCGGCGCCACCGTCTGGCTGCACGACTACAACCTGTGGCTCGTCCCCGGCCTGCTGCGCACCGCCCGCCCGGACCTCAGAACCGGCCTCTTCCACCACACCCCGTTCCCGCCACCGGACCTCTTCGCCACCCTGCCCGTCGCCGCCGAACTGCGCGCCTCCCTCGCGTGCCTGGACTGGGCGGGATTCCACACCGCCGCCTTCGCCGACCACTTTCGACGCACCCTGGCCGGCGAAGCCGGCCTGCCGCGCACCGCAGTCCACCCGCTCGGCGTCGACCGGCCCGCCATCGAGGCGCTCGTCCGACGGCGCACACCACCGCTGCGTCGGCCGGCCACCGGCCCCCTGGTGCTCTCGGTCGAACGCCTCGACTACGCCAAGGCCCCCATCCAGAAGGTCGACGCCATCGCCCGGCTCCTCGCCCGGCGACCCGAGCTGCGCGGCCGGCTGACCTTCCGGCTCGTCTGCCCGCCGCCCGAGCCCGGCCTCACCGCCTACGACAGCACCCGCCACCTCCTCGAACAGCGCATTGCCGATGTCAACCGCGCCTGGGCGAGCGGCAGTTGGCGGCCGGTGGACTACCTCCCCCGCAGCCTGTCGTTTCCCGAGGTCGTCGACGAGTACCTGACGGCCGACGTGCTCTGGGTGACTTCGCTGCAGGACGGGATGAACCTGACGGCAAAGGAGTTCATCGCCGCCCAGGCCGCACTCCCCACGCAGGGCGCCGGCGGACCGGGCGTCCTGGTGCTCTCCCGCCACGCGGGCGCCGCCGACGAACTCGGGGACGCGGCCCTGCTCACCGACCCCCGTTCACCGGACGACCTCACCTCCGTCCTGGCGCGGGCACTCGCCCTCGCCCCCGGCGAACGCCGAAGGCGCATGGACCGGCTCTCCCGTCTGCTCGGTCACCAGCGGCCCGCCGACTGGGCAGCCGGGATCGTCCACGCGATCCGGGTCGGCGGCAACGCCGTCACGCCGTCGACGGCGTGACCGCTCACGCGAGCCGAGCGCGGCCGCACGCCACCGGGCCAGGGACCTTCCCACGTACTACGGCCACAGAAGTACGGCGGCGTCCGTTGAACGTCGACAGCCCCGCACCGACGACGCGCCCAGTCAGCTGCGGGTCCCTGACCACGCAGGCCGGCGTCCTGGAACGGGCCGTCCCGTGCGGCGCCATGGGGCCTGCGGTCTACGCCGCGACCGTCCTGATCTGCCCCCACGTACGGCTTCCGGCAGCGGCCTGACCACCGTGTCGCAACGAGGGAACTACCGACCAGCAGGTTTGGTCCGTCACCCTGCGGGCACGCCGAGCTCAGCCCGGACGGCACCGGCCGCGACCGCATGCTCCTCTCCTTCCACGCCGACCCCGCCGGCCTCACCCCCGAACCGGTCAACACCAAGTCAACCGCTCGACGCCGGATAGCAGTCCGAGTACGAAGGTGCGGGCCGCCGAGGTATGCGGCTCGACCAGCGTCAACCGCCCCACGACGCGGGCTACTTCCAACAGGTCGTGCCGGCTGTCCAACTCGGCTACCGTGCCCGCGTCGCTTGGCGGCGGTACGGACCCGCTGTACCTGGAGCCGGTCCGCAAGACGGCTGAGCCGGCGTCAGCCCGCGACGAAGTGGCGGACAGACCCGCAGTCGTCGGTCCTGGCCGCCACTGCTAGTTTTGCCGGATGCGTGTTCTGGTGATCGGTGGGTCCGGATACGTCGCCGGCCTGGTGAGACCGGTCCTCGCGGCTCAGCACGATGTCCGTGTGCTCGATCCGCGGCCGTCGGCCGGCGATCACGACCGTGACCACGTGCTGGGTACGGCCACCGATCCCGTCGCGCTGGCCCGGGCCATGCGCGGGGTCGACGCGGTGGTGCACGCCGCACTGGGGGCCGTCGATGAGGACGGCTTCGCGCGCGCGGCCCAGGCGTTCGAGGTCAATGTGACCTCGGTGCACTTGACGCTGCTGGCGGCGCATCAGGCCGGGGTCCGCCATGTCGTGCACCTCAGCAGCCTGTCCGTCTACCAGGACTGCGCGGAACGCCGGTTGGACGAGTCGGTACCGCCCGACGCGACCGATCTCTACGGGCTGACCAAGCGGCTCGCGGAGCAGGTGTGCGAGGCCGCGGTCGCGCAGTGGGGCATGTCGGTGACCGTGCTGCGCCTGGCCTGGCCGACCACGGACGAGGCGTGGCCGGCCTGGGCCCTGCCCGGCGCCGAACCGGTGCTGAACCGCGCGGCGGACGGCACGCTGCTGCCGGCGCTGGCGGCCGGCGACCTCTCGCGGGCGGTGCTGGCCGCGCTGGAACACCGGGAAGGCTTCGCCGTCTTCCACGTCACCGGCGACGGCTCGGGTCGGCGCTGGAACCCCGCCAAGGCGGGCAACGGCCTGGGGTGGCGGGCACTGCGGCGCTGAGGCGCTGAGGATCCATCAGCAGGGTGCTGGTTTTCGACTTCGTGGGGGCGACGAAGCATGTCCGGGGCAGTGAACACCGGTATCCGTCATGACGCTCCATCGCCCGACGTGACGCCGCCGGTCTTCGCTGACCTCGATGGTCGGCGGTCTCGCCGGGTCCGCCGTGCGACGATCGTTCTCGGCCCGGTGCTGTTGGCGGTCGTAGTGGTCTGGGTGACCACGGCAGGTTGGCAGGGGCCGCTGGCCGCGTTGGGTGGTGTGACGCGGGACGTGCTCGCCGCCGTGCTGGCGTTGAGCCTGCTGCGGCTCGCGGTGGTGTGCTGGGCGGTATGGCGGCGTCCCCGGGTACGGGGCGTCGTGAGCGGGCCGGACCGGCCCGCGCCGGTCACGCTGATCATCCCCGCCTACAACGAGGAGGCCGGGATCGCCGCGGCCATCCGCGCGGCGTCCGCCTCGATCCATCCCGTGGACATCGTGGTGGTCGACGACGGCTCCACCGACCGGACCCGGGAGATCGTCGAGGGGTTCCCCGACGTACTGCTGATCCGCCAGGCCAACCAGGGCAAGGCGAGGGCCCTCAATGCGGCGCTGGCCGTCGCGCGTACCGAATTGGTCGTGATGGTCGACGCCGACACGGTACTGGCGCCCACCGCTGTCGGCACACTGGTCGAACCGTTCGTGGATCCGGGCGTCGCAGCGGTGTCCGGCCACATCAGGATCAGCAACCGCGCCGGTGCGGTGACCCAGTGGCAGCGTCTCGACTACGCGGACTTCAACCTCGAGCGCGTCATGTTCGACCGCCTGGGAGGAATGCCCACGGTTCCCGGCGTCATCGGGGCCTTCCGCCGGACCGCGGTGCTCGCCGCCGGCGGGGTCGGGGAGCGGACGCTCGCCGAGGACACCGATCTGACCATGGCCCTCCACCAGCAGGGCTGGCGCGTCGTCCACCAGCCGACCGCCCACGCCTGGACCGAAGTCCCCTTCACCCACCGCGACCTGGCCCGGCAGCGATACCGGTGGTCCTACGGCACCCTCCAGGCGATCTGGCTGCACCTGCGCTCACCGCGCACCCGCGGCAACCGCCTGAACCGCATCGGCCTGCCGTACCTGCTGGTGTTCCACATCCTGCTGCCGCTGGCCGGCCCGCTCGCCGATCTCGCCCTCGTCCTCGCGCTGCTGCACGGCGACGCGGTGACCGTCGGCCTCTGGGGCGCCCGCCTGGCCGTGCTGATGGCCTCCACGCACCTGGCGCTGCGGCTGTCCGACGAGCCGCCCGCACTGGTGCTGCTCCAACCCGGCCTGCACGCCTTCTACGGAAACCTGACGTTCGCGGTCCTGGTCCGGTCGATCGTGGCCGCCCTCACCGGCACCCCGGTCCGCTGGAACAGGGTGCAACGGCAGGAGGCCGCCCGCACCCCCGCGACCGGCTGACCGGGCGGCCTCACCCAGCCGCCGCCCGCACCATCTCGAACACGTCGGGGCGCACCCGGCCGGCGCGCACCTGCGAAGCCACGAACTCCTCGCCGATGTCGCCACACTCCAACGCGCTGCCCAGCAGCTCGAAGAAGAGCAGTTCCTGGTGCGCGTCAGGATGCCGGTGGTGCACCTGCGGCGCAGGTACCGAACCCCCGACCGCGTGCAGCTGGTAGTCCAACGGCAGCCCGGTACGCCACGGTTGGGTGCGCACGTCGGTGTAGTGCAGCAGTCGCGTGCGATCGGTCAGGGTGTCCAGGTGGTTCCACTCCTCGGGCAGCGGGCCGATGCTCCCCGGCGCCTGGTCCGCCAGCCGCAGCCAGTCCAGCAGGTCCAACCGCCCGGCCCGGACCTCCTCGATCGCCGCGTCCCAGCGCCAGTGCCGCAACCGCTCACAGTCGAGCAGCATGACCGAGGTGGACCACACCCGCGTCGGCACGCCACGGTGCCAGTCGTCGCGTTCGCGGCACCGGACCGCCGCCCCCGCCATGTCCTCCTGGAGCAGGGCCGCCACATCGCCGACGGCGACGATGTCCGGATCGAGCACCAGCGCCCTTCCCCGGTACCCCATGAGCTGCGGCACCAGCATCCGCAGCGGACTGACGGTCAGGCCGTTCCACCGGATGAGCTCGCCCGCGTACCGGATCCGCCGCCCGTGGAGCCGGGCCGGCAGCCGCGGTGTCTCCTCCACCCGCAACACCCGTACGTCGAAGGTGTCGGCCTGCGCGGACCGGAGCTTGAGCGAATGAGCGGCGACCTTCGCCGCCAGCAGCTGATCGTCGTTGGTGTGGACGAAGACGACCGGCCGCGGCACTGTTCCGGACGCCGGTACGGGCATGGGCTTGCCTCCTGTTTCCCGAGGCGGTCCGCACCACGGAACTGATCCGCCAACAGCTGCCGAACCACCGCTCGGCTCTCCTCCTCGAGCGGTGGTCGTCCAGCGTACCCGGGTCGGATTCCGGCCCACCGGACGGATCGGCGGCGCAGCCCCGGCAGGAGCCCCGCCCTTTGGTTCGTCACGGGGGTAATGGTGGTTGCCTTGGGAGGTGGGGACGTCTGCCTGTCCTGCCGACCACAGCCGCCCGGCCGGTGAGCCGGGAGGTGCATCGCGGCCGGCTGGAGCGCGACCTGTCACGGCCCCGCGGGTTCTCACGCCCGCGCGCGGAGGCGGCGGAGCATGCGGGCGTCCTGGAAGCCCACGGCCCGGGCCGCGGTCTCGGTGGTGGCGCCGTGGGAGATGAGGTGTTCGGCGCGTTCGAGCCGCAGCTCCTGCTGGTAGCGCAGCGGGGTGAGTCCGGTGGCCTTGGTGAAGTGGCGGGTGAGGGTGCGTTCACTGATGCCGGCCGAGGAGGCGAGGTCGGCGAGGCTCAGCCGGGTGGTGAAGCGGGCGTCGATCTGGTCCTGCACCTGGTGGACGGCATCGACGAGGTGGGAGCGGTGGCGGAGCATCGCGCTGGTCTGCTGCTCGTTGCCGTTGCGCCGGGTGTAGACGACCATCCCACGGGCGATCCGTGAGGCGGCTGCGGGCCCGTGCCGGACGGCGATGAGGTGCAGGGCCAGGTCGATGCCGCTGGCGATGCCGGCCGAGGTGACCACCCGGTCGTCCACCACGTACAGCACGTCGCGCACCACGGTGGCTTTCGGGTAGTGGCGGGCGAGTTCGTCCTGTGCGTCGTGGTGCGTGGTGCAGCGGCGGCCGTTCAGCAGCCCGGCACGCCCGAGCGCGGCCGCGCCGGTGCAGATGCTGGCGACCGTCCCGCCGGCCGCGTGGTGGGCGGCCAGTTGCTCCAGTGTCGCCGGGGACAGCTCGCCGTCGGCCCGCAGCGCCGGCGCGCGCCAGCCCGGGACGACGATGAGGTCCCCGGCCGACAGCCGTGGCCACTCGGTGGCGGCCCGCAGCGGGAGCCGCTGTGCCGTCGGGACGTCTTCCTGCTCGGCCACGTAGCCGATCTCGTATCCGAGGCCGAGGTCGGCCGCGGTCGAGAACACCTGGGCGGGCCCGGCGAGGTCCAGCAGATGCAGCTGCGGGACGAGCAGGAAGACGACCTGGGTCACGATCCGGTCAGCTCCTTCACGGTGGCGATCCTGGCGAAGCGGCCCGAGAGCGCGTACTCGGTGCGGGTGATGATCTCATCGGTGGAGAGGGTGAGCGGGTCGGCGAGGATCTCCGCCAGGCTGCGCCCGGCCGGGGCGTCCCGGTGTTCGATCGGGTGGGTCGCGGTGGCGTCGGTGACGAAGGTGACGTCGTAGCCCAGGTCGGAGGCGACCCGGGTGGTGGTCTCGCAGCACTGCTCGGTGCGGATACCGCTGACGGCCAGTTCGCGGATGCCGCGCTCGGTGAGCAACTGCTGCAGGTTGGTGGTGGTGAACGCGTTGTGCGAGGTCTTGGTGATGACGGGCTCGCCCTCGGCGGCGGCCAGCCCGTCGATCAGCCGCACATGGCCGAGGGCGGGGTCGAAGACGTTCCCGGAGCCCGCATCGGCGTGCAGGAACCAGACGACGAGGTCCCCCTCGGCGCGGGCATGGGTGACCAGCTTGTTCACCTGGCCGACGATGGCGGGGTTGGAGACGACCGCCCACTTCTCGAGCCGGCGGAAGGATTCCTGGACGTCGATGACGAGGAGTGCTCTGTTCATGCCTCGATCTTGGCGGGCGTGGGGCTCCGGGCTGAAGACACCATTGTGCCCGGATCCGGAACGATCCAGTCAGTGCGGTGAGACCGGCCAGGGCGGTGATGCGCGCTTGCGGGCCGAGCCGCCAGTACACCGCTATGGAGGGCTCCCGCTCTGGCGGGAGGGATCGGGTGCATGCCGGCCGCTGTGAACTTGTCCAGCTTGTAGCGGGCCTGACGACCGTCGCCGGGTGGGGCCCGACCAGTTGCTTGACAACAGCCGGTTGACGTTTCCGTGGCGGGCGGGCGGCGGGCGAGTTCTAAGAACCAGCACGGTCATCGACACGACGCAGCGCGCGGCGTCCTGGTGACCACTCGCTGGTCCGGCAAGGCCAGTCCGCCCACTGGAACGCCTTGCCGTCGACGCCATGGTCGGCTTGCCGAAGCTGTCGCGCAGCCGGCAGGCGAGCGGATCGACCTGCCGTGCTCCACCCGCATCAACGCGCACAGCGGAGATGCAGGGTTCGAGCGGCGATCGGCTCATTGGAACTCATGAGCCAAGGCGTGACAGCCTCTTGCCGTAGTCAGGTGCGGTCAGGTCGTGCTGTAGGGCTACCGGGACCTCCGCCTGCACCAGCCCGGACCGGAGCGTGAGGACGCCCACCGCGGTGCCTCCCTTCGCGCTGTGCGACATGTCCTGGGGATGCCGGGCAAGGGTCAACTGCGTGCCCATGCCGGGCCAGCCTGTCACCGTCAGGTCGGCCGCCGCGACCACCGGGGTCCTGCTCCCGAAGCCGTCGTCGAGGTAGCCGACGACATCGCCCTTCTTGACGACGGTCACCGAGGTCAGAGCCTTCTGCACCTGCGTGATGAGCTTCTGGCTGACGGTCAGGGCCTTGCGGAGGCTTTCGTCGAGAGTGGTCGTGCTCTGTTGGCCCATCACGACGCCCAGGACCAGCTGGTTCCTGCCGTTGACCTCCTGGTGTGCGGCCCACAGCAGGTTGCCGCCCGCCGCCGAGGTCGAGCCGGTCTTGATCCCGACGACGCCCGGGTTGGCCAGGGCGGTGTTGTTGTTGTCGATCCGACCGACCCCGGCGATGGTCACCCCCGGCATCGCGACGACCGCGCTGAACGTCGGGTCCTGCATGGCCGCCCGGGCCAGCGCGAGCTGGTCGACAGCGGTGCTTCGGGTACCGGCGTCCAGGCCGCTGGGGTCGGTGTAGGTGGTGTCGTTCATGCCGAGCTGCCGGGCGGCCCCGTTCATCCGCTGCAGGAACGCCGCCTCCGTTCCGGCGTCCCAACGACCCAGCAGACGCGCGATGTTGTTGCCTGACGGGATCAGCATCAGCTGAAGCATCTGGCGCTCGGTGAAGCGCTGGCCCTGGGCGACCACGGCCGTCGACTCGTCCGAGACGGCGGCTCCCTGCGCTTCGTTCGCCGTCTGCGCGTCCACCATGATGGCGGGGCCGTCCTCGCCGTCCTTGAGCGGGTGGTCCTGGAGGAGGACGTAGGCGGTCATCACCTTGGCCATGCTGGCGGTCGGGATCGGTTTCTGATCGCCGTACGTCCCCAGGCTGCCGATGCCCTCGACCTCCACGGCCGCCTCGCCCTCCGCGGGCCATGCGGGCACCAGCGGTGCGCCGGCGATCGTGTACGACGGCGCACCCGTCATCACCAGGGCCGGTCCGGGCAGCGGACGCAGCAGCTGCACCACGCAGAAGGCGACCGCCAGCAGCATGACCAGCCCGGTGGCGATCCCCGCCCGGCGCAGGCCGCGACGGCGCGCGGTCCGTGCCGGCTGCGGAGCAGCGGCCAACCCGCGGGGGAACCGGCGACCGCCCTGCCTGGTGAGGGCTCGGCGAGGCCGGCGACAGCTTCGGCGGCCTTGGCTGCCTCGGCGCAGGCGCCCGGCGCTTCCTCGCTCCCCGCGACCTCCGCCGTGGTTCCCGCGTCAGCGCGTGGGCCGTCCGGGGCGTTCCCACCAGGCGCCACGGGCACGGGCTCGGCCTGCTTGTCCGGTGCCTCGCCACGGTCCTCCTCTGCGGCAAGGAGCCCGGTCGGCTCGGTCGCCGCGGTTGCGTCGGGCCCGGCCTGCGCGTCGGCGCTGCCGTCGCACGGGCCTGAGTCGATGGCATCGGGCCGGGCCTCGTCCCCGGCCGTGCCCGCCGACTGGGCTGCTCGCGTGGCGGGCGTGGCGGGCGTGGCGGGCTCCGCTTCGGTTGCCGACGCGACGGCATCGGCGGACCGCTCGAGGTCGGACCCATCGCCCTCCGGCCGGTGCTCCGCTGCCCTGTGAGCAGCCCCGAGAGCAGTCCCGTGAGTCGGTACGGCCGGCACGGTCTCGGGGACGTCCGTTCCTTCGGATTCGCTCCTGGTCGCGCCCTCGCCGTCAGCCGGGAGCCCCTGTGAGCCGGGTGCCGCCTGTGGGGCGCCGGACGACTCGGCGTTCAGCCCGGTCACCGGCCGACCGGTGTGTGGCAGCGGCTCTGCCGGCTCCCCGCGGCGCGGCTCGGTCGTCACCTCGACCGCTTGCCTCGACATGTCCTGCTCCGCCCGACCAGTGGCGTTCGCCGTCACTCGGTCCTCCCCCTTGGCATCGTCGGGGCTGCCGATCGGGCACCCCGTCAGTGATCTCGGTTCTGCTGACGATCTTGTTGAGCCGGCTGGTTCCGCGGAGCGAACCCGACGGCCTATTCGCTGTGAGGTTGCCGACGTCGGCACCGGCGGCCATTCCCCTGTGGCTTCGACACCAGCGGACGAGCGCGGGAGTGCCCACTGTTGGCCTGCGCTCGATGAGTGGCTGCCGACCGGCGCGACTCGGTGCCCTCAGGGGGTGAAGGACTCCAGGTGGTCGAGGCGGATGAATCGGGTGGTCGGGCTTGCCGCGCGTACTGCCTGTTCGAGTGCGGTCAGGCCGCCCCAGTCGCGTGCCGGGTCGGTCAGGGGGTAGTCGAAGTCGTCCCAGTGGGTGGGGATGACGTACGGCGGGTGGTCCAGGACGTCCATCAGGTGGGGGACGTAGTCCGGCACCGAGGCGCCGCCGGGCTGGAGCAGCAGCACGTCCGGGGCGAGGCCGGTGAGTTGGCGGGCGTCGTAGTTGGCGGCGCCGTGGTCGAGGATGCTGAGCCGGTCGCCGATGGTGACCAGGTAGGCCAGGGTGCCGCCCTCCACCAGCTCGGAGATCACCCGCGGGCGGGGTGGGGGAGTGCCCGGTCGGGTGCCGGGAAAGGGGACCTTCTTGCGCGGACCGGTCATCGAGTGCAGCGAGGGGATGACCTGGATGGTGTAGCCGTCGAACTGCAGGAGCTCGCCGCCGTGCACGACCGACAGTTGGTCCTGGGGTGCGCCGAGCGCGGTCAGCAGGTTGGCGTGGGTTTCGGTGCCCAGCACGGTCGCGCCGGTACTGGCGGCGATGTGCGGGATGTCGGGCAGGTGGTCGTAGTGGCCGTGGGTCACCAGGATCTGGTCGGCGCGCAACTGGAGGCTGTCGATCAGGTCGGTGTCCACGGTGATCGGGGTGGCGGGGTCCGCGCCTCGCGGGGTGTAGGTGCCGGTGTGGAAGCGGGTGATCCAGGGATCGATCAGGAGGGTGGTGGGCTTGTCCGGATCGCCGAAGCGGATCTCCCAGCCGTTGTTGCCCAACCAGCGCAGGCGCACCCCCGAGGAGCCCGGTGGGCCGAGTCGACGCCGGCTCCTGTCCGCCGCGCGCGGGGCGGCCGGGGCGGGGGAGGCAGCGAGCAGGGCGCCGGCGCCGGCGATGGTCGCAGCGCCGGTTGCGGAGGCGCCGAGCAGTTGGCGGCGCGACAACGGGTTGATGGCGGGGCGGTTCTGAGGCGGTTTCTTGAACGGTGACACGGGCAATGTCCTTGAGCGGTGGTGGAGGAGGCCATTTCGATGGCCGGGGACGCGACGACGGCGATGGTCAGGGGCAGTTGTCGGAGCCGCTGTAGCAGGCCCGGTAGTCGGGCGCCGGCCGTGGTGGCGGGTCGAAACGGTGGATCTCGTGGTAGTGGGCGGCCATGACGGCTGCCAGGGCGAGCGCGCACAGCAGCTGTAGCGCGGTCGTCACGCGGGAGCGCAGCCAGGCGGCCGGGACGGCGAGCACGAGGGTGGCGATGAGCATGTCGAGGGTGACGGCCATCTCGGCGCGATCGACCTGGGTCTGGTCGTACTGGCCGTCCGGATGCCGGCCGATGCCGATGGTCCCGTAGAACCAGAGGCCGGCGACGGCGAGGACGAGCAGCGCCCCGCACGCGATGTCGGCGGCCAGGCTCGGACGGGTTCGAGGACGCGGGCGCGCGGCACGTCGCTCGTGGATCACGCCGCCGACCTGCGGCAAGTCGCGGCTGCCTGCCTCGAGGACGAGCACTCGCCGCCGCGCGGACCCGGGCAGTGCCGGATCGCCGCAGGAGGGGCGTCGGTGCTCAGCAGCACGCGTGCGCCCCCATGGCCTGCGCCCGCGGTGTGCTGGTGACAGTGGTGGTTTCGGCATCGGCGATCCGGCCGCGCAGCATGGTGTCCATGACGGCCAGGAAGCGGTCTACCCGGTGGTGGCCGAGCACGAAGGGATTCGGCCCACCCGGCTGGTCGCGGAGCTGCTCGACGCGTTGCAGACCGTGGTCGTTGGGGTGGTTCGACAGTTCCACGTCCACGCCCGCCCGCGCGGTGCGGGCCCGGAAGGACTGGACGGAGGCCAGGTACGTGCGCAGTTCCGGGAGCGTGGCGGGCGGGTTCATGCCGCCCCACAGCATGGCGGTGTGGTGGCGGCCACCGGTTCGCACCGGGAAGATCGGTGAGACTGTGCCGGGGGTGTGGCCCGGCGTGTAGTGCAGGCTGATTGTCGTGCCGCCGAGGGTGAGGCGCTGGCCGTCCGTGATCTCCAGGTCGCGGACGGGGGCGTTGGCCGGGCGGGTGCGGGCGACGAGGTCCCAGTCGGCGGGCGACATCATGACCCGTGCCCCGTAGCGGTCGGCGAGCAGCTGGGCGCCGCCGAGGTGGTCGTAGTGGCCGTGGGTGACGACGATGTACTTGATCGTCGCCGGGTCGGCTCCCAGCTCGCGCAGTCCGGGGACGATGAAGTTGTCGGCGTCCGCCGGCGAGGTGAGCGAGTCGATCAGGATGATCCCGTCGTCGGTCAGCACCGCCATGGCGGAGACCCAACCGGCGCTCAGCATGGCGAGGTTGTCGAAGAGCCTGATGGGCGCCGGGGCGGGCGGGTACTTGAAGACGACGCCGGGCGTCAGCGCCTTGGCCAAGGCGCAGAGGACCGGGTCGGTCCCGGCCAGCCCGCGAGCGCGGTCGTAGTAGGCCTGGCCGGCGCCTTCGGCAGCGGCGGCCCGGGAGGAGAGCACGAGCGGGGCGGTGCCGGCGGCGAGGGCCAGGGCGGTGAGTTGACCGAAGCGGCGCCGGGGGAGCTGGGCGGCGACGGTGTCGGGGTGCGGTGGACGCGTCACGGGGATCCTCCTGGACGATGGGGGAGCAGCTGATCAGGACTGCGGTCGTGGGCGTGGGCATGCTGTCGAAGGCCGGTGCGAGGTCAGTCGAGGGCGTTGACGGCGGCCTTGGTCGCCTGGGCGATCAGGTCGTCGTCCGAGGTGGCGTTCTGCTTGCCGCGGTCGGACAGGACGACGATGACGAGGGGGCTGCGACCGCCGTCCGGCCAGGCGACGGCGATGTCGTTGCGGGTGCCGTAGTCGGCGTTGCCGGTCTTGTCGCCGACCTTCCACCCGGCCGGGACACCGGCGCGGATGTACGGGCCGCCGGTGGTGTTGGCCAGGAGCAAGTCGGTGAGCTGCTGCCGGCGGGCGGCGGGCAGGGTGTCGCCGAGCACGTACTGGCGCAAGTCGGCGGCGAGGGCGCGAGGTGTGCTGGTGTCGCGGACATCACCTGGGATCGCCGTGTTGAGGGTGGGCTCGGTGCGGTTGACGTTGGTGGTCGTGTCGCCGAGGTCGCGCACCGTCTGCTGCACCGCCGCGGGGCCGCCGGCCTCGGCCGTGAGGAGGTTGGCGGCGGTGTTGTCGCTGTGGTCCAGGGAGGCGGCCAGCAGGTCGCGCACTTTCATACCGTCGGCCACGTGGGTGGCGGTGATCGGCGCCCACGCCAGGACGTCCTGCTGCCGGTACGTCACCACCTTGTCCAGTTCGGCGTCGGACGCGTGGCGTAGCAGGGCGCCGGCGGTGAGCGCCTTGGAGGTGGAGGCGAAGGCGAACCGTTCGTCCGCGCGGTAGGTCACCTCCCGGCCGGTGCCGGTGTCCAGCGTGTAGACCCCCAGCCGGGCGCCGAAGCGTTGCTCAAGCTGTTTGAAGGAGTCGGTGGTTGAAACGGTGGCGGTGGCGGCTGCGTGGGACCGTGCCGGTGCGCCGGTGCCGTTCGTTGCGCAGCCGGTCAGCAGGGCCGCGAGCGGCGGGGCGGCGAGCAGGGCGGTACGGAGCTTGGTGAGGTCCATGGCTGACAGCCTCCCCTCGTCCTCTCATGCGATCAAAGACAGAAGTGGCAGGTCTCATGCTCTTTTGACATAGCATCGGGTCATGGACTTGGTGGGGGCGTGCCGGGTGTTCGTGCAGGTGGCCGAGCGGGGGAGCTTCACCCTGGGTGCCGCGGCGGCAGGAGTGCCGCAGCCCGTCGCGAGCCGGCGGATTGCCGCTCTGGAGAAGCACCTGGGCAACCTGCTGTTCGACCGGTCCGGCCGCCGCGCCGCGTTGACTCCCTTCGGACGGGACCTGCTCGCGTCCGCCAAGCGGCTGGTGGAGCTCGCGGACGCGCTGGAGTGTGACGCCGAGCAGGCCAGACTCAGGCCGCTGGCATTCGCCGTTCCCGACATCTGCCCAGCCCGGCAGTTGGCGGTACTCGATTGCACGGCACGGGAGTTGGGCATGGTCCTCGCCTTCCGGGCGGCGGACCCCGCCACCCGGGTGGAGCTGCTCAACGCCCACGACGTACGCCTGGCGCTCCTCGCCGTTCCGCCCCATGAAGCCACCTGGGCCGTCCCACTGGGCGTGGCCACCGCGGCCGGCGCCGACACGCGGCCACTGCGCCTCGAGACGCTGCGGCCCCGAAGGCCGCAGCGCACCTTCCAGCGGATCTGGATCCAGCCGGAGGACGACCTGCCGCACATCCGGGACCACCTGAAGCAGCTCGGCCATCGCGCGGCCCTGCTGCCCGCACAGATCACGGTCGCGGCCTCGCTCACCGCGGCACTGTCCGAGACCCTCCGTACCGGCGCCCTACTCCTCTGCTCGGCCGCGCAGGCGCACGAACTGGGGCTGCACTGGCGTGCGTTCGCGGGAACGCCCGTCGCTCGCGGGTACCAACTGCGTGCCGGCACGGGTGACGACGCACGACACGTGAGCCAAAGACTCCGGGAACCGATCGCCCGCTGCCTTGGCGTCCCAGCCAACGCAAGGGCCGACGTACCGGCCGGAGGAGAGACGGAGGTGAGGAACGGGGATGAATGTTCAGTGGGCCATCCGTGAGCTGCGGGCCACCCTCCAGGAAGCGGGGCTGTCCGGCTCCTTCCTGGTCCGGGACTTGGCCACCGGGGACGAACTCGGCATCGCCCCGGACGTCGAGCTACCCATCGCATCGCTGGTCAAGGTGCCCCTCGCGGTGGCCGTGCTGGAGCGCATCCATGACGGGCGGATCGACGCAGCCACCATGATCGACGTGGTGCCCGGGCGCCTCACCTCGCCCGGACCGACGGGACTGAGCAGGTTCCGCCATCCGGCCCGGATCGCCGTGGAGGACCTGCTGTACCTCAGCACCGCGTACAGCGACAACGCCGCGGCGGACACCCTGTTCGGCCTCGTCCCGCCCTCCGAGGTCAACCGCACCCTGGCGGACCTCGGTATCACCGGCATCACGGTTCGGCACCTGATGCGCGACCTCACCCAGACCCCTGCGGAGCGGTTCGAGCCGCGCGAGGTGCACCTCGCGCAGGCCCTGGCCATCGGCTCCCGCACCGCGGGGCACGGCCACCCGGTCCGCCAACTGGACGTCAGCCGCGCCAACTCCGGCACGGCCCGCGCCTGCGTCGACCTCCTCCAGGCCCTGTGGGCGCCCACCCGTGTCCCGGCCGCCGTCGCCGCCCAGGTCCGCTCACTCATGGGCTCGAACGTCATCCGGCACCGACTCGCGCCTGACTTCAGCTCCGACGCCTCCCTGTGGTTGTCCAAGACCGGCACACTGCTCAACCTGCGCCACGAGATCGGGGTGGTCGAACACGACGATGGCTCGCGGTACGCCATCGCGGCCCTGACGGAGTCCACCGTGCCCGCAGCCGTCCAGCCCACGGCGGAGGCGGTGATGTCGCACGTGGCCCGAGCCCTGCACGACCAGCTGCGGGCCCGCTGAGACAGGGTCACCGCCGGCCGCACCGAGAACTGCCAAGATATCCGCGGCGGCTCGAACCTCCCGAAACGGGGACCATCCGCCCCAACACCGGAACGCTAACGTCGACCTTGGACATGAACGGACCTCACGGGACAGGGCACCTAGGCATGGAGCGCCTCGCCGGGGTCGTTCGTCAGGAGCACGCACTGGTCGAAGTTCATGCAGCCGCACGCCATGCAGTCCGCCACCGCCTGGCGCAGCGCCTGCGTCTGGGTGATGTGTTCGTCAAGTTCGGGGAGTTTGCGGGCGGCCAGCTCGCGCCACTGGCGGGAAGCGCCGGGTGAGGTGTCGGCGTTCAGCAGGCGGGCGATTTCCGCGAGGGTGAAGCCGGCCCGCTGTGCCATCCGGATCAGCGCGACCCGCCGGACCGTGCTGGCCGGCCAGACCCGCCGGCCCGCCTCGCGACGGGCGCCCGGCAGCAGACCGCGCTCCTCCCAGTAGCGCAGCGCGGACGCCCGCACCCGCACCGTCCGGGCCAGTTCGCCGATCCCCAGATACCGCACGCCAATGCTCCTTGGGCCGGGTTGACTTCACGTGCGCTTGAAGCACGAGTGTGACGTGCATGTTCTCATCTGTGGGGCGCCTGCTGCCCGGGGCCTACCGCCCGCTGTTCGCCGTCCGCCCGTTCCGCCGCCTGCTGCCCGTCTTCGCGCTGTCGGACCTGGGGGACGGCATGAGCACCGTGGCCGTTGCCTGGCTGGCGCTCTCGCTGGCCCCGCACGGTGGGCAGGGCACGCTGGTCGCGGTCAGCGTCGCCGCGTACACGCTGCCGGGCGCGCTCGGCGCCCTGGTGCTGGGTCGCTGGCTGCGGCGGTTGTCGGCGCAGCGGCTGCTGGTGGCCGACGCCGTCCTGCGGGCCCTGCTGCTGGGCGCGATCCCGGTCGCGCGCCTGACCGGCACGCTCGGTCCGGCCGGCTACGTCGTACTGCTGGGCGCCTCCTCGCTCCTCCACGCGTGGGGAAAGGCCGGCAAGTACGCCCTGTTCGCGCCGCTGCTGGACGACGGTGTGCGGCTGGCCGCGAACACCGTGCTGAGCACCAGCCTGTCGGTTGCGACAGTGCTCGGCCCGGTGCTGGCAGGTCTGCTGGCGGGCACGGCGTCGCCGGCGTGGATCATCGGCCTGGACGCGGTCACCTTCGTCGTGCTCGCCATACAGGCCAGTCGGATCGTTCTGCCGGCGGCACCGGCCGGGTCGCCCGGTGCCGGTAGCGCGCGCCAGGGGCTGGGAGTGCTCCGGCGGCACCCGGAACTGCTCGGACTGCTGGTGCTGACGTGGCTGTTCAACCTCGCCTACGGGCCGGTCGAGGTCGCGCTGCCGTTGTTCGTCGTGCGCTCGCTGAGCGCCGGCGCGGGCCTGCTCGGCGCCTACTGGGCCGCGTTCGGCGCCGGAGCCGTCGTCGGCGCGCTGGGCGCCGGAGCAGCCAGGCGACTGCCACTGTGGCCGACCATGTTCGCCATCGTCGCCGGCCACGGCATCGCCCTGCTGCCCTTCACGGCCGCCCACACCGCCGTGCCGTCACTGATCGGCTTCGCCCTTGCCGGGGTCGTCTACGGACCGTACTCCGCGCTGTCGCTCTCGCTGCTCCAGGACAGGGCGCCGAGCGGATCGCTCACCACCGTGCTTGCCGCCCGTAGCGCGGTGCTCATCACCGCCTCGCCACTGGGCGCCACACTGGGCGGGCTGCTCCTGAACCGCGTGGCCGCTCCGGTCCTGCTGGGCGGCTGTGGCATCGCCATGATCCTCACGGCCGCCCTCGCCGCCGCCCTCCACGGCTGCCACGCTTTGAGGCGGCGTCAGCGAGCCGTCACGCCCGCTGTCCCGACCCCGGGCGCGGGCCCCTCGCACGATGCTGCCTCCGGCGCGCAGGCGACCTCTGCCTCAGCCTGGCGCGGGGCGTCGAGCAGCACCGGCGCCTGACAAGATCGGACTGGATGCCCTCACCGCGGGCTGCGGCTACGCCCTTGCCGACGGATGCGCGACCAGCTCGACCAGGCGTAATCCGTGCCGGTTGCCGGTGGTGGCAAGGTCCGCAGTGGCGTTCCACCCGGTATTGAGAGGACGTTCTGAGCCGCTTTGCCTGATTCTGCTATTGGCCCGGGTCAGGAGGGCTGGTGGGCCGGGAGTCCGGGTGGGGTCGCATCGGTAGCAGGTCCTCGGCCCCGGGTGACGAACGCCGCGAAGTCCCGCGTTACGCCAGGTCCTTACGCATCAGCCCAGGGCGCTGGAAAGGGTGGACATGATCCGGCGGGCGGTGACCTCGCCCCGGTGGTGGTCGAGCT
The DNA here is from genome assembly GCF_020907985.1 of Kitasatospora humi. GTDB lineage: Bacteria > Actinomycetota > Actinomycetes > Streptomycetales > Streptomycetaceae > Kitasatospora > Kitasatospora humi. The sequence continues at coordinate 256,892 of NZ_JAJJPA010000002.1, forward strand.
GGGCGGTAACGAACACCTGCCACGCCCGGCGACGGCCGTACCGCGGAGCGGCCGGCCCTCTCGGCCCCGTTCGCGCCGACATGCGCGCTGGCGAGGTCCGACTGGCCGCAGGACGCGCCGTCGGCCTGGCGCGTCAGTTCGTGTCAGCCGCGGAGGTGAGTGCTTTCAGGGTGGTGTCCAACCAGTGCAGCTCGGTGCGGCTGGTGGCGCGGGCGATGGTCAGCAAGCCCTGGCGGAAGGGGTCGTCGAACTCCCCGGCGGCAAGCGGGCGTTCGCCCTCGTAGAAGAAACTGCTCGGCTCCTGGAGGAAGGCCAGGCGGCGGCGGAGGACTGCGGCTTGCCGGTCAGGGTCCGCAAGGTGGCGCAGGAAGGCCAGGACGGTGAACCAGTGGTTCTCGTCACTGATCTCGACACCGTCGGCCTCACGCAGGCGGCGGCGCAGCTCCTCCCGGCCCTTGCCGGTCAGGGTGAGGACGTGGCGGGGTGCCGCCCGAGTGCCCGGCTCGGTCTGCCGGCTCAGCAGTCCGGCTTTCTCCAGTCGCTTGACGGCCGGATAGAGCGTGCCGTCAGCGATCGGCCGGACGTGGCCGGTGAGATGCGCGACGCGCCGCTTCAGCTCGTAGCCGTGCAGCGGCTGCTCGTACAGGAAACCCAGGATCGCCAGTTCCAACACCACGCCATCATGCCTCACCATCTCTATACATCGGTGCCGATGTATAGTCTCGGCGATGCTTTCGGACGGCCGGGCGATCGGCGACCGGGCACCCGACCGAGCGATTCGAGTGATCGAGGAGGAGTCATGCGCGACGCCAAGGTGACCCCCGGAGGGGCGCGAATGCGCTGGGTGGAGATGCCCGGAGACCCCCGGCTCGCCACCCGGGTCTACCTGCACGGGCTCGGTGCCTCCGCCGCGCCGTACTTCGCGGCTTCCGCCGCGCACCCTGCCCTGGCAGGCCACCGCTCGCTGCTGGTCGACCTGCTGGGCTTCGGTATCAGCGACCGCCCCACCGACTTCGCCTACACCCTGGAGGACCACGCCGACGCCGTGGCGACGGCCCTGGAGGCGGCCGACGTCCAGGCGGCGGACGTCATCGGGCACAGCATGGGCGGCGCAGTGGCCATCGTGCTGGCCGCCCGCCACCCGCACCTGGTCGGACGGCTCGTCTTGGTCGACGCCACCCTCGACCCGGCGCCCGTGGGGCACGGCCGCCCCGGGCCGAGCGGCATCGCCGCCTACACCGAGGAGGAGTTCCTCGCCGGTGGGTGGCGCCAGGTCCGCGAGAGCGTCGGACCGCACTGGTGGTCCACCATGCGCCTGGCCGGGCGCGAGGCGCTGTACCGCAGCGCGGTGCACCGGGCCCTCGGCACCCAGCCGGCCATGCGCGACATGCTGATGGCCCTGCCGATCCCGCGCACCTACCTGCGGCCCGAGGCCGACCAGCCGCTTCCCGGCGCGCAGGAACTCACCAGGGCGGGAGTCGAGGTGGTGTCGATCCCGGACTGCGGGCACAACATCATGCTGGACAACCCGGAGGCCTTCGCCCAGGCCACCGCCCTTGCCCTGCGCGAGGTCTGACACAGCGGGAGCCGCACCGCTCACCCCTCCGGTCGGCGAGACGGCGGCTGCCACGGCGAGCAGCGCCCGCGCGCCGCGCCGGCGTGGCCCCCGGCCAGGCGCTCGGCGCCGTCGAAGACGACGCGGACGGCATCACCCGGGTGCAGCCGGTTGTCGCGGTCCAGCAGGCGCGGGCCCGGGACAGGAGTGCCGTCGGGCTGGCGCACGGTGGCGTACCAGCGCTGGTCACGGTCGATCACGGTGTGTTCAACGGAGACGACCACAGCATCGGTGGTGTGGCCGTGTAGGACGAATGGGAGTTGGACGGCACTGGAGGCGCCGGGGAGCCAGGCGAGGCCGGCCAGTGCCCACACCGCGACCGCTGCCTGGCAGCCGACGTCGATGCCGGCCACGAAGAGGAAGACGACGGCGGTCATCAGCGCGTAGCAGAGCGCCAGCCCGGTCAGCGCCCAGGCGTTCAGGTACACCTCGCCGACCGCCTCCCGCTGTGGTCGGCCAGGCCCACGGTCTGGGTGGAACCGTAGGTTCCGTGGCATGTCCCACCCGCGCTTCCGCAGGTGGGACGGGGTGTAGCAGCGCCTACGGGACGACGTTGATGAAGCTCATCATGCCGTTGTCCTCGTGGGCGGCGATGTGGCAGTGGAACATCCACGGGCCGGGATAGTCGGCGAAGGCGATCCGGATCACCACTCGACCGGGGACCCCGTTGGTTTCGTGCGGGACCACGACGGTGTCCTGGCGGTGGGTGTAGCGCTTGGGGTCGCCGTTGACCGAGACGACCTGGAAGGCGGTGGTGTGAAGGTGGAACGGGTGGTCCTCACCGGCGGTGTTGGTGATGGTCCACTGCTCCACGGTGCCCAGCTTGGCCGGGGTGTCGAAGATCGAGGAACCCGCGCTGAACTGCTTGCCGTTGATGTAGAACACGGTGCCGTCGGAGTTCTCGGAGAGCTGCAGGTTGCGCTGCTGGGCGATCGGCTCGGTCGCCAGGTCGGCCGGGGCGGTCGGCATCGGGCCGGTGACGGTGGGGAGGCGCTTGGCCGGACTGCCGGCGACCTTGAGGGTGGCGAGCGCCGTGTCCGGGTACTGGTCGCCCTGCGGGCCGTTGCTGTAGGCGGTGGTGCGCAGGGTGGTGGTACCGGGTGTGCAGTTGGCGGTGACCAGCACGTCGTACCGCTTGCCGGGGGGCAGCAGCAGGATGCTCGGCGTGGTGGTCTGGGCGACCGGGGTCCCGTCCTCGCCGATCACGGTGAAGCTGTAGCCGTCGAGCTGGAGCTGGTAGAAGATGTCGGCCCCGGCGTTGACCAGCCGCCACAGCTGGGTCTCGTTCGGCTTCATGGTGAGCACCGGTCGCAGCTGACTGTTGACCAGGCGCACGGTGGGGGCGTTGGAGTCGATCGAGTTGCCGCCGGTGTTCTGCGGGATGTGCCCGGTCGCGTCGATCTGAGCGTCCTTCAGCACCAGGGTGTGCGTGGTGATGTTGCGCAGGTCGCGGGGCAGCAGGGTGCGGTCGTCCCCGACGATCAGCGCGCCGGACAGACCGGCGAAGATCTGGTCCTCGACGTCACCCGGCATCGGGTCCGTCATCCCCGACATGTCGTACGAGCCGGGCGAGGTGCAGCTGGTGCCCATGGCGTGGCTGTGGTACCAGAAGGTGCCCTGCGGGTGGTCGGCTGGAATGGCCAGCTTGTAGGTGGTGGTGGCCCCCGGGGCCACGCACAGGAACGGGTCGTCCGACTGGCCCGTGGGCGACACGTGCAGGCCGTGGAAGTGCAGGTTGGTGGCGACCGGCAGGTGGTTGACCAGCTTGATGGTGACGGTCGACCCGGGCTGCGCCCGGATGGTGGGGGCGGTGAAGGTGCCCGAGTAGGAGTCGCCGGAGACCTTCTTGCCGCCCACCTGGAACGCGGTCTGGCCGGCGCCCAGTGTGATCGTCACATTCTGCTTGGCGCCGGTGTCGGCGTCGGCCGGGTCATGGAAGGCCAGCCCCGGCTTCATGCCCTTTTCCTGCACCGCGGTGGACGGCGGCTGCGTGTCGCCGGGCGAGGCGGCCATCGCCTCGGTGCCGACCGCGGCCGAGATCAGCAGCGCCACGGCGGTCATGGCGTGGATGGTGCGTCTGGTCCGCCGTATGCGTAGTCGGTGGCTTTCACGCATCGTGATGTCCCTGGACATCTGGTCTCCGAAAGGGTGGATTGATTGGGGTCGTGTGGTGCTCACTCAACCTTTCCGGATCCCAGGGATATCGGACAAGCGTTTGCCTCAAATATGGCTGTTCTTTGTCGGCTCAGCATCTTGACATACTGCATGTGGGGGCATAGCAAAGGCCCGCCTTCGGTGACGGGTCGTCACCGAAGGCGCGCCGGCTCGCCGTCAGCTCAGAGCAGACCGGCGTCCTGGAGGAGCTGGAGCGCCTCTTTTCCGTCACCGAGGTCGGCGACGTTGGCCATGGTGCCGATCGAGTCGAGCGGCGGCAGGTTCTCCTTGCTCTTGACGCCTGCCACCAGCGGGTACTCGTAGCTCTGCGAGTCGGCGATCAAGGTCTGAGCGGGAGCGCTGGCCAGATAGGCGAGGAACGCCTGGGCGGCCGGCTGGTGCTTGCTGCTGGCGAGCACGCCGGCACCGGAGACGTCCACCAGCGCGCCGGCGTCACCCTTGGCGAAGTAGTGCAGCGCGCTCTTGGTGGCCGCCTGGCCCTTCTCGTCGCGCAGCCGGTACCAGTAGTAGTGGTCGATCACGCCGCCCTGCACCTCCCCGCTGTTGACCGCGGCGGACAGATCCTCGTTGCTGTCGTAGCTCTTGGCGTTGGCCTTCAGCCCCTGCAGCCACTTCTTGGCGGCGTCCTCGCCCTGGGACTTCAGCACCCGGGTGACGATCGGGGCGAAGTCGGTCTCGCTCGGCGCGATGCCGAGGCGGCCCTTCCACTCCGGCTTGGCCAGGTCGAGCACGGAGGTCGGCGGGGCGGTGTCCGCCGGGGTGCCGGTGGTGGCGACGAATGCGGCGGTGCGGGCGGAGACCCCCACCCAGTCGCCCTTGGGCGAGCTGTCCGCGGCCGGCACGGACTTGAGGGTGTCGTCCGCCACCTTGGTCAGCAGCCCCTTCTCCTCAAGGATCGTCAGGGCCGGCGGGTTCTCCGCGTAGAACACGTCGGCCGGAGAGGCGGAGCCCTCCTGCAGGATCTGGTTGGCCAGCTCCGCCTCGTCGCCCGAGCGCAGGTTCACCTTCACGCCGGTGCGCTTGGAGAAGTCGTCCGCCAGCGCCTTGGTGGTCTGCTCGTGCTGACCGCTGTACACCGTGATCGACTGGCCCACCAGCGCCTGGCCGCTGGCCGGCGCGGCGGCCGCGGCCGGCGAGGCGTCCGAGCCGGCGCCGCCGCCCGACCCGCATGCCGTCAGGGCCAGACAGGAGGCGGACAGGATGGCGATCGCGGCGGTGGCACGCGCGGTTGTGGACACGGTGGGCTCTCTCTGGTTCGGGGCCTGACGAGAGGACTCTAGAGGAGGTAAGCCTTGCCTAACAAGCGGATGGCTGAAAGTTGGAGAACCGTTGACGTCCGGCTCCCGTTGGCGGCCGGTTCCGCCGACGCCTCTCCTCGGGCCCGCCGCGGCCGACCGCTCCGACGGTGGGCCGGTGACCGCCCCCCACCGCCCGAGCGGTGCGGGCCGGTCCCTCAGCGGCCGCCCCGGCGGTGCGGGCCGGTCCCTCAGTGGCCGCCCCGGCGGTGCCCGCCCGCCGTGACGCCCGTCCGCTCGCGCAGCAGCAGCCGCAGCGACCCGGCGTTCTCGTAGCCGACCCGCCGGGCTATCACCTCGATCGGCTGGTCGGTGGTGCGCAGCAAGTGCACCGCCTGCTCGATCCGCAGCTCCTGGACGAACCGCACCGGCGAACTGCCCAGCACCGCACGGGTGGTGCGCTGCAGTGTGCGTTCGCTGATGCCCAGCGCCCGGGCGGCGGCCTTGACGTCCAGCGGCTCGTCCAGCCGCTGGCGGGCCCAGCGCTCGAAGGCGGCCACCGTGGGGTCGCTCTGGGCCAGGGTGCTGGGCAGGGTGTGCGCTGTCTGCGAGGGCCGCTCGTCTATCACCAGGTGACGGGCCACCAGGTCGCTCAGCGCCGGGCTGGCCCGCCGCACCAGGGTCAGCGCCAGATCGACATGACCGAAGGCGGCGCCCGCCGTGGTCACCCCGTCCGAATGGGTCACCATGGCCTCCCGGTCGAGGTGGACGCGCGGGTAGCGGCGGCCGAAGTGCGGCGCCAGCCACCAGGTGGTGGTGGCGTGCAACCCGTCGAGCACTCCGGCCTCGGCGAGCAGGAAGCTGCCGGCGCAGGCGGTGGCGATCGGGGTGCGGCGCTCCCGGGCGCGGCGCAGCAGCTCCCGGGCCGGGGCGAGGCCGGGGCCTGCCACCAGCTCGATCAGCTGGTCCGGGTCGAACCGCGCTACGGCGGGCACCAGCAGCAGGTCGCAGTCGGCGACCCGCTCGACCGGGGCGACGGCGACGGTGAGTCCGGCGCCGGTGCGCACCGTCGGAGTGAAGCCGACCGTTTCGACCTCCCAGCGCGGCGGCGGCTGCGGCAGCCTGTCGCGCAGCCCATTGGCGCAGTGCAGGATGTCCAGCACCGCCGTCAGGCCGGAGTCGAACACGCCGTCAAGTACCAGAACACTGATCCGCATGTCGGAAACGGTATCGGATGTGTCGTTCGCGCCACTGCGATGGATGATCGAGGAGACCGTAGCTTTCTGTCCAGCGGCCGGGCGAGGTGCCCGGCCGACGACGGTGACGACGGAGAATGGAGCACCCCATGTCGAAGCTCGGTTTGCTGGTCCGGATCGAGGCGAAGCCCGAAGGCGCCGAGGCGGTCGGCCAGTTGCTGCGGGACGCGGTGGACCTGGCCCGCGCCGAGGAGGGCACGGTCAGCTGGTACGCCTTCCAGGAGGGCCCCACCGTCTTCGGTGTCTTCGACACGTTCGACGACGAGGAGGGCCGCGATGCCCACCTCAACGGGCGCATCGCCGACGCCCTTCGGGAGATCGCTCCCACGCTGCTGGCGGCGGCTCCGGAGGTCAAGCGCACGACCATCCTCGCCGTCAAGTAGCTGCTGATCGCATGGCCCCTGTCGCTTGATCGGATACCCTCGGCCTCTCGATCGGCTATCGAGGGGCAGGGGGCCGTCATGCGGACGGATCTGGTCGAAGTGACGTCGGCGGACGAACTGAGGGAACTGCTGGGGGAGATCACGCCGGCGGCAGCCGACAAGGTGCGGCCCGGCCTGCACGAGTACGACAAGGCCTGGCTGGCCGCGTCGCCGTTCTGCGTGCTCTCCACCTCGGCGGCCGACGGGAGTTGCGACGCCTCGCCGAAGGGCGACCCGGCCGGCTTCACCCTGGTGCTGGACGACACCACGATCGCCATTCCCGAGCGGCCCGGCAACCGGCGTGCCGACGGGTTCCACAACGTCCTCTGCAACCCGCAGGTCGGCTTGCTCTACCTGATCCCCGGTCGCCCGGACACCCTTCGGATCAACGGCCGGGCCCGGATCCTGCGGGACGCACCCTTCTTCGACCGGATGGTGGTCAAGGGACACCGTCCCGAGCTGGCCCTGCTGGTCGAGATCGAGCAGGTCTTCTACCACTGCCCCAAGGCCCTGTTGCGCGGCGGCCTGTGGAAGGCGAAGGACTGGCAGCTGCAGGCCGCGCCGTCCCGTGCCCGGATCGCCAAGCTCCTGGAGCAACGCCCGGAGGCGTTGCGGGAGTTGGAGGAGTACTACGGCCCCCGGTACGGCGAGAGGCTGTACCACGGTTCCTGAAAGGAACCGGGCGACAGGATGGCGCAGTGCCGGCCTCCTTGGAGCAGGTCAGGAGTCCAGTACCGCCGCCACCGCCTCGATCTCCACCAACTGGTCGCTATAGCCGAGCACCGTGACGCCCATCAGGGTGCTCGGCACGTCGTGGTCGCCGAAGGCGTCACGCACCACCTGCCAGGCGGTCACCAGATCCTGCTGCCGGCTGGAGGCCACCAGCACCCGGGTGCTGATCACGTCCTCCAGCGCCGCACCGGCATCACCCAGCGCGGTCCGCAGGTTGGCCACGGCCTGCGCGGCCTGGCCGGCGTAGTCACCGACCGCGACGGTCGCCCCGTCCGCGTCCAACGGGCAGGCCCCGGCGAGGAAGATCAGCCGCGCCCCGGCCGGCGCGGTGGCCGCATAGGCGTACTCGGCGACATCGGACAGCGAGGCGGAGCGGATCAGGGAGACGGCGCGCGGCACGGGAAGTCCTTCCGGAGGGCGTAGGGCAGGGACCCGAAGGGCGGAGCGGTTGCCCCGCGGGGAGGAGGCCGGCCCCGAGGTCGGAGCGGGCCGCCGTCATCCTGCCAACCGGCGGCGGGCGGGTGCACCCGGTTTTCGGCCTCGGTCCGGACCGGGCTCCGCCGGCGCCTCCGGGACCCCCGCGCGGTCGCACGCAGCGCGAAACGAGCGCCGCGGCGGCCTACGATCGGGGAGAGGGGCCGCGGCGGTCGTGAGCGACCGGTGCAGCCCGGGCACCGTACAGCGAGAGCGTTCGAAGCGATGGTCCTGTTCGTCGGCACCTCGGGCTGGCAGTACGACGACTGGCGCGGCGTCCTCTACGAACCGGGGACACCGCGCCGGCAGTGGCTCGCGCGGTACGCGGACCGGTTCGCCACCGTCGAGAACAACGCCGCCTTCTACCGGCTGCCGTCACCCGACACGTTCGCCGCCTGGCGCGACCGGACGCCGCCCGGCTTCCGGATGGCGGTCAAGGCGAGCCGCTACCTCACGCACGTCAAGCGGCTGCGCGATCCCGCCGAGCCCGTCCAGCGGCTCTGCACCGCCGTGGCCGGCCTGGGCGACCGGCTCGGCCCGGTCCTGCTCCAGCTGCCGCCCACCCTGCGGGCCGACGCCGGGCTGCTCGACGCCTGCCTGGGGTGCTTCCCGCCGCGGCTGCGGGTGTCCGTCGAGCCGCGCCACGCGTCGTGGTGGACGCCCGCGGTGCGCTCCGTGCTGGCCGGGCACAACGCGGCGCTCTGCTGGGCCGACCGCCGGTCCCGCCCGGTCACCCCGCTGTGGCGCACCGCCGACTGGGGCTATCTGCGCTTCCATGCCGGGCTGGCGCACCCGTTCCCCCGGTACGGTGGGCAAGCGCTCGGCCACTGGGCGGCGCGGGTCGCCGAGACCTGGCCGGACACCGCCGACGTCCACGCCTACTTCAACAACGATCTCGGCGGAGCCGCCGTTCTCGACGCCACCGCCTTTGCGGCGGTCGCCGCCCGCCAGGGCCGCACCGTCGCGCCCGTCCCCGTCCTTACGACCCGATGAGGTACCCGTGATCCGCAATCGAGTGATCGTCACCGGCGAGGTGCAGGGAGTGTTCTTCCGCGACAGCTGCCGCATGCTGGCCGAGGAGAACGGTGTGAACGGCTGGGTGCGCAACCTGCCGGACGGCAGTGTCGAGGCCGTCTTCGAGGGGCCGCCGGCCGGCGTCGCCCAGCTGCTCCGCTGGAGCCACCACGGCCCGGACGGCGCGGTGGTGGAGCACGTCAGCCAGCACGAGGAGACGCCCGAGGGGCTGACCTCCTTCGAGGTGCGGCCGAGTCCGTTCTGACGGCGGGCGCGCCGACCGGCCCGTATACCACACCGTGCGGGTACCGATGACGTTTGGTGACACGTTGTCATCCGGGCAGCCCTCGCTGACTTGTCGCCCGTCGGGCAACCGGCTTGCCTGGTGCTAGCTCTGCTGCTGCGTCAGTGGTGGAGCCAGAGCACCATCCCCACCCCCTTGAGGGAGCAAGCATGCCCGCACCACGTCGTCTGGCGCTCACCACCTCGGTCTCCCTGCTGGCGGCCCTCGGCACCGCGGCCCCCGCACTCGCGGCTCCGACCCACCCGGCCACCTCGGCCCTCCCGGCCGCGGTGGCCGGCCCGGCCGCCCAGCGGCGCGCGGCGTTCCCCGGCCACCCGCCGCTCGTCCACCACCTCGCTGCCCGCCGGCACCGGGCCGGGCCGATGATCCCGGGCACGGGACCCGTCCACCCGGTCGGACCGCACGGCGAGGCGCCGGCCAACCAGGACTACAGCGCCAACTGGGCCGGGTGGGCCGCCAACCCGCAGAGCAACACCGGCCCGTACCGGAACGTGAGTGCGAGCTGGACCGCGCCGACCGCCGGCTGCACCACTCGGAACACCTACTCGTCCTTCTGGGTCGGCCTGGACGGCGACGGCAGTGACACCGTCGAGCAGACCGGCACCTCCGCGGACTGCTCGGGCGGCTCGCCGGTGTACTACGCGTGGTACGAGATGTACCCGGCCTACCCCGTGGAGTTCTTCGACCCGGTGGTGCCCGGCGACCAGATCACCGCGAGCGTCGTCGCCGACGGCGCGGGCGGCTTCACCCTCACCATCAACGACTCCACCCAGCGCTGGCAGGAGACCGTCACCCAGCAGCTCCCCGGAGCCCGGCTGGCCTCCGCCGAGGTGATCGCCGAGGCGCCGAGCAGCTACTCCGGGGTGCTGGCGCTGACCGACTTCGGCACCGTCCGGTTCACCGGAGCCAGCGTCAACGGCGGTCCGGTGCAAGCCGCCAACCCGTCGAAGATCGACATGGCCGCCAACGGCGTGGTCAAGGCCACCACCTCGGACCTCTCCGGCGGCACCGACTTCTCGGTGGCCTGGCAGAGCTCCTGAGGAAGCCGCGACCGCCCGGCGACCGGTCGAGACGCCGATGCGGCGCCGGGGCACGCACCACCGTGCCCCGGCGCCGCACCGGGCGCGCTCGGCCTGGATCAGCTGTTGCTCAGCTTCTCGGCTTGGTACATGCCGCAGGCCGCCGTCTGGAAGTAGCCGGCCGAGACCCAGTAGCCCGACGGGATCGGGGAGTCCGCGCAGGCGGTGATGCCGTTGTAGACGATGCTCAGCGTCCCGCCCAGGTACTGGCCGCAGCTGCTGAGGGTGGAGTTGCCCGTGATCACGTAGTTGCCCGGGATCGGCGAGTTGCCGCAGAATTGCATGCCGTTGTAGGCGGCGGTGAGGTTCGCGGCCTGGTAGATGCCGCAGGCCCCGAGCGTGTAGTTGGCAGTGATCACGTAGTTCGACGGGATCGGCGAGTTGCCGCAGATCTGGATGCCGTTGGACACGGTCCTGATCACTTCGCTGTAGTACTGGCCGCAGGGTCCGGAGGGGCCTTCCGAGGTGATCACGTAGTTGCCCGGGATCGCCCCGTTGCCGTTGCCGCAGACGGTGATGCCGCTGTACGGGGTGTTGAGGGTGCCGCCCTGGTAGCTGCCGCAGTTGTTGGTGGTGTAGTTGGCGGTGAGCACGTAGCCGCCGGGGATCGGCGAGTTGTCGCAGATCTGGATGCCGTTGTACGGAAGCTGGATGGTCTCGGTGAGGTAGCCGCCGGTACAGGTGTTGGTGAGCGTCTCCGAGGTGATCACGTAGCCCGGCGGCACCGGCTGGCTGCCGCACACGGTGGCCGCCTGCGCGGTGGCGCCGAACCAGACCAGGCCGCCGGCCACCATGGCCAGCACCGCGACCATGCGCCCCAGCCAAATTCCCGCGAACTTCATGGGTCCCCACTTCTCTCGTGCCGATCCGGGACGGACCGGGCATGACCTGCCGTCATGGCCGTGGGTTCACGGCCGATCGGCTCGGCAACCACACTGGGGCGGGCGCGGTGCGGCAGCCAACAGCAGCCGGGCACGGACAAACAATCGTGGAAAATCCCCGTCGTCGGCCCCTGCGCGTCCTCGGGATCAGGGGCTGCTGCTCGCCCAGCCCTGATTGGCGTCGACGGTCGCCAGCGGTGCCACGGAGGTGCCGCTCGCGGTGCCGAAACTGACACAGGTCGGGGTGGGTGTGTCGATCACCACCAGCGGGTTGCGCGCACTGGTGTCGAGCTTGGCGAAGAGCAGGACGGTGCCGCCGACGGCCTGGGCCGGGTCGCCCGGGTTGACGGTCACCGGGTGCCGCCAGACCCACTCGCCCCAGGTGATGGTGGTCGGCACCTCGACGGTCTGCCCGGTGGGGCTGGCGAGTTGGGCGTAGACCTGCCCGGCGTAGGCCTGGGCGTACTGGTAGACCCAGTGGGTCCGCGCCTGGCAGCCGGAACCCCGGGCGGGCCACGGCGGCGGCGAGGGGGCGGGGACGACCACGACGGAGGGCATCAGCGTCGGCCGGGAGGCGGTCGCGGCCGCCGCGCCCTGGGTGGGGTGCCCCGGCAGCGCGGCGCCCACCGGGATGCCGACGGCCAGCCCGACGACCAGGGCCGCCAGCGTCCGCACCCGCGGGCTCGCCATCCATCGACGCGGCCCGGGCGGTGGCGCGGGCGGTTCGAGCGGCTCGGCGGCGGGCTCCGGCGGCTCGGCGGCGGGACCTTCGGGTGCGGGGCCGGCGGGAGCCGAACCGGGAGTCGGGGGCGCCGGGTCCGAGGCGGCCGCCCGTGCGACGGCCGCCTGGGCTGCCTGGGCCGCCTCCCAGCGCTCCCGCCACGGCGCCGTCTCGGTGTGGCCGCAGGCGTGCACGAAGGCCTCGACCGTCGGCCAGGTCGGCAACTCCACGCCGCCGGCCGCCTCCGAGAGCGCCGATATGGAGCGGTGGGCCCGCCGACTCATGGTGGCGAACGTGGGGTTCCCGGCGGCTTCGCGGGCGGCTCGCAGCAATGCGGCGAACTCGGCCACCGGGCCGCCGGACATGTCCAAGTCGCGCTGCCTGCGGCCCATTCGTGCCCTTTCCGGTCGGATCTCGTGTGCCGGGCGGTACTCTGGCACATCCGGAGGCCGGGCGGAGCAGCGCTTTTCGGCCGACTGGCCGTGATCGGGGGCGTCGCGGCGGGAGTTCGCCGGGCGGCTCAGCCGAGCAGCTTGTCCTTGGCCCGCTGGTACTCCTCCTCGCTGATGGCACCGCGGTTCTTCAGATCGGCCAGCTTGGCCAGTTCGTCGACGTGGCTCGGGGCGCCGCCGCCCGCCCCGCCGGTGGCGGCGTCGCCCGGTTCGCCGGCGGCCGCGTCGCGGATGTAGGCCCGGAAGGCCGCCTCGGACTGCTTGGCCTGCTCCGCGTCGCGCCGGCCCATGCCGTGCCCGCGGACGACCAGGTAGATCAGGATGCCCAGGAACGGCAGCACGATCACGAAGAAGAGCCAGCCCGCCTTCCCCCAACCGCTCAGGTCGTGGCTGCGGAAGATGTCCGTGATCACCTTGAAGAGCAGGAAGAACCAGAGGATCCAGAGGAAGAACTCCAGCATCGTCCAGAACACGTTGAGCAGCGGATAGTCGTGCATCGAAGGCGCTCCTTCGCGGGCCGGCCAAACGGCGCCGCCAGCGGCGTCGTCATACGGGCGGGACGGACGGCTGATCAAGGCAGCCGTACACGCGATCGTATGACCGGTAGGTCCGTCTTGCCCGATTTGGTGCGCCGTGCGGTGCCGCGGCCGACGGGAGCAGGTGGTAAGAAGTCGGCCCTGGGTTGGGCGGCGGTGCCGGCCTTCGAGGCGGGCCACGACATTGCGTTGCCCGAGCCGTCCGCGACCTTCGTCGCGGAGGTCACCGACGGTACCCGGCAGCGGTCGCCGGAGTACGGGCCCGTCCCGCCGGCCGGAAAGTGGTCGCGGGAGGGGTCTTCAGCTGCTGGCCTTCGAACCCGCGTTCGACATAATTCGCCTCTCCTGGAGGCGTGAAGTGCCCGCTGGCCTGCAGACTCTCCGCTTGCGGCCCGAATCGCCCGTTTCTCTAGGCATAGGGAAACGGGCAGGTCAGCGGCCTGGCCGATCGAGCCAATGGGCCAACAATGGGCCGAAGAACGGTAGAGACAAACCCCTCTGAACCGGGGCAAGTTGGCGATCGCGGGGCGAGGTCCGTGATCGACGCTCTATCGTCGATCATGCGGCGGCTGCGAGACGGCCTTCGGCCGGGTCCTCGAAGACCGCACCGGAGAGCCTCGCCACCTGCGGAAACGCGAGCGCCTAGAGAAACGACCTGCGGCAGCCGAGAAGGTGAAGCCGCAGGCCAGCGGGCATGCCGTTGCTCCAGAGGCTTCGAATTACGTCGAACCCGGGTCGAAGTCGGGAAAGGCAGCGTAACCATGTGTGAGTGAGTGTCGTTGTCAGAGCGTGAACCTCACGGAGTGGGCGAAGACGCAGGGCGTGCATCCGCAGACCGCGTATCGCTGGTTCCGCGAGGGGACGTTGCCGGTACCAGCTCAGCGGGTCGGTCCGCGCACGATTCTGGTGAACATCGAGGCGAATGCCGCACCGGAGGTGGTGGGCGGTCTGGGCCTGTATGCCCGCGTCTCCTCGCATGACCAGAAGGCCGATCTGGAACGGCAGTTGGCGCGTCTGGTCGCTTGGGCGGCCACTGCCGGTCATCGTGTCGTGCGCGCGGAGTCCGAGATCGGGTCGGGCATGAACGGCGCCAGGTCCAAGGCGAAGCGGCTTCTGGCCGATCCGGACGTGACCACGGTCGTGGTCGAGCACAGGGACCGGCTGGGCCGGATGAACGTGGAGCTGATCGAGGCCGCGCTGTCCGCGATGGGCCGTCGTCTGGTCGTCCTGGACGAGGGCGAGGCCGAGGATGACCTGGTACAGGACATGGTAGATGTCCTCACCTCGTTCTGCGCGCGGCTGTATGGGCGCCGGTCGGCGAAGAACCGTGCCCGCAAGGCGTTGGAGGCCGCCGGGCATGGCTGAGCCGTATAGGCCGCTGCGTGCCGTCGCCCGGTCGTTCGTCGCCGGCGGTCCGTCGGGTGTGAGTATCCGTGATCGGCTCAAGGATCTGACGCCCGAGGACGAGAGGGTGTTGCGGCTGGTGGGCGCGCATATGGGTCGGCTGGCCTGTGGTGATCTGGCGCGTCGGTGCCGCGAGGGCCTGGAGCATTCCACCGACACGTGGGCCGCGCGCAAGCGTGAGCTGACGGCCGAGTCGTCCTCGCGCTGGGCCGGATCGGTCACCGCCGGCACGCATGACCAGTGGGGCGTGTCCCGTCGCGCGCAGCACGCGCACCTGCTGTCCCTGGATGCGGGTATCCGCACGATCCGGCACCGCCTGTCCCTGCCGATCGGCGAGGCGGGCCGCCGGGGCGAGCCGGGTGGCTACCGCAGTCGGCACGAGTGGTTCGTCAAGACCCGGCGCCTGGCGGCCCTTGAGGACCGGTACGAGCTCGTCCGTGCCGAGCGTGAAGCGGGCCGGGTGAGTGTGGTGCGCGGCGGGCGGAAGATCCTCAACACCCGTCACCACCTGGCCGCCGCCAGCCTGAGCGAGGGCCGGTGGCGCGAGTGGTGGGAGGCCGCGCGCTGGTTCCTGACCGCTGACGGGGAGTCCGGCAAGCGCTACGGCAACGAGACGATCCGCGTCACCCCCGACGGCGAGGTGAGCATCAAGCTGCCCACTCCGCTCGCCGACCTGGCGAACGCGAAGCACGGCCGGTACGTCCTTGCCGCCACGGTGGGATTCCCACACCGGGGCGAGGAGTGGCGCGATCGGATCGAAGCGAACCGGTCCGTGGCCTACCGCATCCACCTGGACGTTCAACGCGACCGCTGGTACCTGGACGCGAGTTGGACTCGTAAAAACCTTCCCGTCGTGCCGCTGGAGACGCTGCGGGCACAGGGCGTGGTCGGCGTGGACACCAATGCCGACCACCTCGCCGCCTGGGTACTCGACCAGCACGGCAACCCGGTCGGTGGGCCCCGCCGCTTCGACTACGACCTCACCGGTACCGCCACCCACCGCGACGCGCAACTGCGTCACGCCCTGACCCGCCTGCTGCACTGGGCCAAGGCCACCGGCGTCAAGGCCATCGCCGTCGAAGACCTGGACTTCACCGATTCCAGGACCCGGGAGAAGCACGGCCGCAAGAAGCGCTTTCGGCAGCTCATCTCGGGCATCCCCACCGGCAAACTCCGCGCGCGCCTGCTGAGCATGTGCGCGGAAGCCGGGCTCGGCGTCATCGCCGTCGATCCCGCCTACACCTCCAGGTGGGGCGCGGAACACTGGCAGAAGCCGCTCACCACCACAAACCGCAGGACCAGCCGACACGCCGCCGCCTCGGTGGCCATCGGCAGGCGCGCCCTCGGTCACCGGATCAGGCGACGGACGGCACCGCCCCGCGCACACCAGAGCGATGTGCACGGGCATCGGACCGCCCAGGCCCGACCCGGCGACCGAGGGAGTGAGGGAAACCGCCCCCGCATCCCCGGACCACGGACACGATCCGTGCGCGCCAGACGCGGCAGGAACGCGGTGGACCAGAACGCCCAAGACCGTTCGGGGCGTTCGGCTGAGCACGGGTCCTGGCAACAGGACTCACTTCCGCTCAGTCTTTAGGAACGGTTCGCGACCCGCGGCGGAGCCGGCGCCGATCGGCTCGGACGCCGCCGGTCGCCCGGAGTGCCGAGTGCCGAGTGCCGACCGACCGGGTGGGAGTCCGATCGCCGCGATGCCGCGGGCTGCCGACCGGAGAGGGCCGCAGATGACGTCAACTAGCTGACACGGGAGCTCACTTGGCGTCACAGCGTGGCGACCGTCACGCTCCGGGTTCCAGCCAATGCGTGTCTGAAACCTTCACTTCTCGTCTCCGTGGCCTTCATTCTGATGAAGCGTCAGGTAGCGTCTTTGGTGCAATATCACATTGCGACGGCGTTGGAGTGCCCGACGCCGTGCGCCGCCCGGTGTTCATCGCCCGGCGCGCCTCACTTCCTCGACTCCGGAAGGACGACACCCATGTCCCGATCCCTGTTGCTCGCTGCCGGCGCGGCGAGCCTCGCGCTGCTCGGCGTGGCACCGCAGGCGGCCGTCGCGCAGCCGGTCACCGTGCGTTCGGCGGCGGACGCGCAGCCGGTCTGCGCCGGCGGCCTCCAGGCCGGGCTGGCCACCACGGTCTGCGCCACGGTCTCCGGCGACACCGTCTCCGTCACCGGTCAGATCGCGCTGGCCGGTCCACCGAGCGACCCGACCGGCACCGGCACCGGCGGCGGTCCGCAGCCCCGGCTGCTGGACGTCCAGCTGGCCGCCGACGCGGTCGGTGGTGCGAACCTGGCCACGGCCGCGCAGAGCGTGCCCTTCACCGCCTCGACCGTGGCGCTCACCCCGCTCGACACCAGCGCGCCGTGCGGCTCCACGGTGCACGCGAGCCTCGCGGTCTCCGCCTACCCGTGGGCCCCCGCGCCGGTCGCCGTGAACGTCCCGGTCGCCTGCTGACCCGCGCCTGACGCGGCGTCACCGGCCGGTCGAACGGCCCCGCCGCACCCGGTGGAAGCGGGTGCGGCGGGGCCCCGGCACGACGGTACTCCGACTGGTCGTCATGCGCACCACTGGTGCACGGCCGTACCACTACCGGCGGCCGCGGTTCCAATTGGCCCGGTCCAGCTGATGGTTCATAGGATGCGCGCCGTGATGATCATCCGACGACGATTGCCGGGCCGCCCAGCCGCGCTGCTGACGGCCCTGTTGACCATGGCCTTCGCCACCCTGGGCGTGCTGCCCGCGCAGGCCGACAGCCCCAGTCCCAGCCCCACGGAGCAGACAGCGGGCGGCGACGTAGCCCCCAAGGTCGATCTGGTCCTGGACGTCAGCGGATCCATGGGAATCGCCGACATCGACGGCCGCAGCCGGATATCGGTCGCCCAGCAGTCCATCGACGATGTCATTGACGCCCTGCCTTCGGAGGCTGAGTTCGGCATCCGCACCCTGGGCGCCACCTACCCGGTCAGCGACAAGACGGACGGCTGCACCGACACCAAGGTGCTCTACCCGATCGGCCACACGGACAAGGTGGAGGCCAAGACGGCCGTCGCCACCCTGCGTCCGACCGGCTGGACCCCGATCGGCCTGGCGCTGCGCGGCGCGGCCCAGGACCTGGGCACCGGCGCGGCCACCCACCGCGTGGTGCTGATCACCGACGGCGAGGACGACTGCGCCCCGCCGGACCCGTGCGACGTGGCCCGCGAACTGGCCGCCCAGGGCACCCACCTGGTGGTCGACACGCTCGGCCTGGCCCATGACGACAAGGTCCGCCAGCAGCTGCTCTGCATCGCCAACGCCACCGGCGGCACCTACACCGACGTGCACAGCCAGCAGCAGCTGACCGACCGGCTGAAGCAGTCGGTCCAGCACTCCGACAACAGCTACCGCGCCACCCCGGCGAACATCACCGGCACCGACCAGTGCGCCACCGCCCCGCTGCTCTCGCCCGGCGTCTACGCCGACCGCGAGAAGTTCGGCGAGCACCGGGTCTACCGGGTCCCGGTGAAGGACGGCCAGGAGCTGCGGGCCTCGGTGAGCGTCACCCCCGACCGGGCCGTGGCCCGCGACTACGGCGTGCTGCTCCAGGCCACCGACGCCGGCGGCCAGGAGCTGGTGCGCGGAACGGACGCGGGCAGCGGGCGCACCGACGTCGCCTCCACCGGCCTGCGCTGGTCCGCGGCGCGGAGCGCCTCGCCGACCGCCACGGCGACCGGCAGCACCGGCGCCGTGGCCGGCGACCAGGTGGTCTGCCTGGTGGTCAGCAACTCCTTCGCCGGCCAGCCGGGCGTGCAGACCGACCCCGGACTGCCGCTGGAGCTGACCGTGGACGTCAAGGCGGCCTCGCCCGCCCCGGACGGTCCGGCGCTCGGGCTCGGCCGCGGTTGGATCATGCTGCTGGTGCTGACCGGCGCCGGGCTGGTCTGCGGGCTGCTCTGGGGCTGGATCGCGCGTTGGCGGATCCGGATCTGGCAGGAGAACTGACCATGCGTAGCACCCGTACCCTGCCGGCCGCCCTGCTGGCCGCCGGCGCCGCCCTGACCGGCGTGGCCACCGCGGCCCCGGTGGCCGTAGCCGACACACCGTCGCCCACGGCCTCCGCCGGCTCGGCCGCCCCGGTCACCACCTCCGGCACCTCGTTCCTGACCGCGACCACCCTCGCGCCCGGCCAGGACGCGGTGGTGGCCGGCTCCACCGGCGACTACATGTACTGGGCGTTCGGCGCCTCGGCCGGGCAGACCGACACCGTCACGGTGAACGTCACGTTGCCGCAGGCCTCGGACCGGCACGGCCCGCAGACCTGGACGGTGGACCTCTTCGACGGCCTGCGCCGCCGCCAGGCCTGCACCGCCGGTCCGCAGAGCGGCACTGCCGACCAGAACACCGGCACCCTGGCGCTGAGTTGCACGCTGCGGCAGATCCGCTCGTGGGCCGAGCCGTGGTCCGGCGACCCGCTGCCCGGCAGCTACTACGTGCGGCTGTCGGTCACCGACGTGCCGCAGAACGACCTCGGACTGGCCACCCAGGTGCGGGTGCACGTCAGCGGCAAGGGCAGCGCGGACGACGCCCAGCCGGAGGGCGGCAGCCTCAAGGCGCCGCTGGTGCCGCCGGTCAACCCCGGGGCCACCGGCGCCCCGACGGCGGCCGCCACCCCGGGTGCGTCGGCCGCCCCGTCGCCTGGCGGTGCCACCGTCGCGGTACCGGCCGCGGTCACGTCGCACTGGTACACCGACCTGTTCTCGGGGTGGAACGACCGCTGGTTCTGGACCCTCGGCGGCGCCGCGCTGGCCTCGCTCGCCGGCATCGGCGGCTACACCCTGACCCGCCACCCGCGCGGCCACCGGCGCACCGTGGAGCGGACGGTCACCCGGGTGGTCGAGACCGAACGGACCTGACGGGACGTCGGAACGGGTCCGGTGCCGCAGGCGGGCGCCGGGCCCGTTTCCGTTCTCCGGTGCGTCAGGCGTACTGGGCCAGGCCGTGCCCCAGGGACCAGTCGACGGACCGGTTCTCGGTGAGCGTGATGAACACGTTGCGCGGCTCGGTGCCCGCGTACTCCTGGGCGAGCTCGGCGATCCGGCGGTAGAGGGCCCGCTTCTGGGCGGGGGTGCGGCCGGCGCGCAGGGTGATGGCGACGTAGACGATGCCCTCGTCGCGGTGCACGCCCGGGTAGTCCCCGGCCCGCAGGGTGCCGCTGCAGCCGTCGTGGCCGGTCAGCACCTGGAAGTGGTCGTCGGCCGGGATGCCGATGGTTTCGATCAGCGCCTGGTGCACCGCGCGGCCGAGCGCGTCGAGGCGCGCGGCGTCGGCGTGCAGTGCGTCGATCCGGACGAACGGCATGGCGAGTCCCCCCTGGAGGTCAGTCGGCTTCCTCCTCAGCAGTGTACATACCAGTAGGTACAGGAGGCTGCGGAGTGCTCGGCACCCGGTCGACCGAGAGGCTGAGGCAACTCCAGCTCAGCTGGCGGGGGCCGCCCGGTGGTGGCGCCGGGTGGTACGTGCCGTCCGACACCGAGAGGTTGACGATCAGGTAGGCCTGCCAGTGCGGCCCCACCCCGGTGCCGTCCCGGAAGACCGTGGCGCCGTTGACCGTCCAGTCGACGGAGGTCGCGCCGAGGGTGACCGCCAGGTCGAGCTGGGCGCCGGGGGCGACACCCGCCGAACCGCCGTCCCAGTACAGGTAGGCGTCGTGGACGTGGTTGGAGAGTTCGAGGATGCCCGGATGCTCGGCGTGGTACTCGAAGACGTCGATCTCGTTGCCGCCGTCCCGCCAGGTCCAGATCGCCGGCCAGGCGCCGATGTCGGCGGGGAGCACGATGCGGGCGCTGAGCACGTCGCCGGTCTGCACCTGGAAGCCCTGCGGACTGCCCTCGGTGGTCAGCAGGTTGCAGCTCCACAGGCCACCGAAGAAGCGGCGGGTCGCGGTGAACCGGCCGCCGGGGCAGTAGGAGCGGTTCAGTCGGTCGAGCTTGTGGTCGCCCGGGTTGGTGGGGCCCATGTTCGGATAGGCGCTGGTCCGACCCGCCGTCCACTGCTGCGACGAGCCGAAGTCCGCTTCGAAGACCACTGCCATGGGCTGCGCCACCCCTTCCAGGAAAACATTGCACGGTGTGGTTTCCCGAGCGCGGTGGGTGAAAACCGATCGCCGCTTCGGCCGCGTGGAAAGTCGGCCCAGCTGCGGGGGCGGAGGTCGGCCCGGCTGCCCGGCTGCCCGCCCGCCTGCCCGGTGTGCCGGCGAGCGGCCGTCAGGTGCGGTCCTGGAGGGTGTGCGCCCGCAGTGCCGCCAGCAGCGGCAGGATGTCGTCCCCGGTGTCGCTCTGACTGACCGCCACGATCGCCGACACCACGGTGCGGCCGATGTGCCCGGCCGCCGCCGGGCTGCTGTCGGCGGTGTCGCCCCACACCTCCAGCGCGTCGCCGAGCACCTCGCTCAGCCGGTAGACCGCGTTCTCCCGCATCCGCTCGGTGAGTTCCGGCATCTCCTCGGGCGTGGCGGTGCCGTCGCTGAAGGCGATGGTCAGCAGCGCGCGCAGGGTGCGGTGGCCGTAGTCGGCGAGCAGGGCGGGCAGCGGCTGCTCGTACTCCTCGGTGGCGCCGAGTGCGACCAGGGCCTGGTCGTCATGGCGCCAGGAGGCCTCCAGGGCCGCCAGGGCGCGCAGCGTCTCGTCCCGGGTCAGTTCCATCCCGTCGTCCGTCATGCCCAGCTCCCGATCTCACCGTCCGTCATGTCTCGCAACGGTACGCATCGACCGGTTCGCCGGGGGTGGAAAGTCGGCCGGGTCACCGTTGAGCGTGACGTGTGCGGCCGGCTTCGGCCCGACGCGATGGGACCGGGCTTATCCTTGGCCAGGCCCCGGGCTTGCCCTTGGCCGGGCCGGGGCTGACGGGCGGTCAGCAGCGGCGGTCGGTGAAGCTCCCAGGTGACGCGGATTTCACCGGACATTCACACAAGTTTACGAATATCAGGGTGCAACGCGGGTAGATCGCGCGCCAACATCATGTGTCATGACGATTTGGGGAACCAGCCGGCTCCGCCGGAACGGCACCGGGGTGCGCCCGCGGTCCATCGCGGCGGGCCTGGCCGCCGCGATGGCTGCGGCCGCACTGGTCGGCAGCACCGCCGGCCCGGCAGCGGCGAACTCGCACGACTTCCACCCGCCGAAGATCAAGCACGTGTGGGTCATCATGCTGGAGAACAAGTCCTACGAGGCTTCGTTCACCGGTCTCAACCAGAACAGCTACCTGTGGAAGACGCTGCCGCAGTACGGCGAGCTGCTCCGCCAGTACTACGGCACCGGCCACTACAGCCTGGACAACTACATCAGCGCGGTCAGCGGCCAGGCGCCCGACGCCGCCACCCAGAACGACTGCCCGCAGTACACCGACGTCGCCCCGGGCACCCCCGCGGCCGACGGCCAGGTGCACGCCGCCTCGGGCTGCGTCTACCCCGACTCGGTGGGCACGCTCTTCAACCAGCTGGATGCCAAGCACCTCAGCTGGAAGGCCTACATGCAGGACATGGGCAACACGGACGGCCGTGAGGACCCGTACCACTGCGGCATTCCGGGCGACCCGTCCGGCGCCGGTGTGGCGGACCCGGGCGGTGCCACCCCCCAGGACCAGTACGTGCCCAAGCACAACCCGACCGCCTGGTTCCACTCGATCATCGACCACCCCAACGACTGCGCCAACGTCGTCCCGCTGAACGGCCGGCCCGCTCAGTCGGGCCACGGTGCGCTCAGCAGCCTGGCCGACGACCTGAAGAGCGAGAGGACCACCCCGGCCTTCTCCTGGATCACCCCCGACAACTGCTCGGACGCCCACGACTCCACCTGCAAGGGCGACAACCTCTCCGGGGACCCGAACAACCACCAGGGCGGCCTGTACGCCTCGGACCTGTTCCTGCAGAAGGTGATCCCCCAGATCATGGCTTCGCCGGCATTCCAGGACGGCGGCATGATCGACATCACCTTCGACGAGGCCTTCCCGCCCTACAAGCTGTACGGCAACTCCACCGCCGACTACACGGGCAACTCGGACCCGAGCCTCAACACCCCCACCGACACCGCCCAGTCGGTCGTGGCCTGCTGCAACGAGCTGCCCGGCCCGAACGTCACCCAGCCCGGTGACCAGGCCTTCGGCCAGGACACCACCCCCGGTGGCGGCATCACCGGTTCGCTGCTGATCTCCCGCTACATCAAGCCGGGCACCATCAGCGACCAGCCGTACAACCACTACTCCTGGCTGCGCAGCATGGAGGACCTGTTCAAGATCGACCACGGCGGCACCGACGGCCACGGCCACCTCGGCTACGCCGGCATGGCGGGCCTGCGCCCGTTCGGCCCCGACGTCTACAACAACCCGAGCGGCAAGGCCATGCAGCCCGCCGCGATGGGCAGCAACGGCGTCTACTCGGCCACCGCGGTGCCGGCGAACAAGCAGTCGGCCGACGTCCAGCCCGACTTCACCGGGCCGAACGCGGCGACCGACAGCCTGAAGCCGGGAGCCGGTAAGTGAGTCGCAGCACCACCAGCCGGAGCCGCGCCCACCACGGGCGCGGCTCCGGCCGCGGCCGGGCGGCCGCACTCCTACTGGTCCTCGCCGGCCTGACGGCCTCCTGCGGCGGCCAGAGCCCGTCACCGGACCTCGGCGCGGTGCCCATCCCGAGCGCCCCCGCCTCCCAGGCGCCGGTCACCGCCGGCCCCGGACATGCCCAGCTGGTCGCCATGGGCGACCCCGTCCACCTCGACCTGGGCAGTCAGCAGGGTCAGATCACCGCCACCGGCCCCGAGTTGGCGGTCACCGGCCCCGCGGTCGGCGGCAAGCCGCCGGAGCAGTCCAAGGGCACCGTCACCGTGGTGCTCAAGGTCACCGACGGCAGCCGCTCGCTGGACCCCGCCGACCTGGCCGCCACCGACGAACTCGGCAAGCCGATCGCCCTGACCGCCGACGCCGGCGCGGTCACCGCCACGCCCGGGCACGACGCCACCCTGCACCTGTCCGGCACCTTCGCCGCCGGGCACGCCACGCTCAGCTGGAACGCCGCCGGCAAGCCGCTCGCCACCTGGGACTTCGAGGTCGAGCTGGACTGACCGGCCCCGTCCGGCCGCCGCCGTCCCACCTGGCGGGGCGTCAGGGGTTCGTGTGCGCCCGGTAGGGTGGACCCGCCACGATGGCGATGCGACCTTCCGGGAGGGGAATCAATGGCGGTCCTGCTGATAGGGCTGGGCTTCTTCATGGCGGTGCTGCTGCTGGCCGCGCTGCGCCCGGCCCTGCGGCCCGAACCGGGGGCGAGCGGGCTGGTGCAGGCCGCCGGCGGCGTGCTGCTGGTGGCCGCCGTGGGCGTCTGGGTCTATCTGCGGCTGGGCGACCTCGCTCCGCTCGGTGACGTCGGCCACCCCACCGAGCTCTACCAGACCGGGCTCGGGTCGGGCCTGGGACTCGCCGTGGTGGTCGCGGCCTGGTGGCGTCGGCAGCAGCAGGGGGAGCCCGAGGAGTAGCCGGCGCCGGTCGCGGTGCGCGGGTGGGGCCGGCGCGTCCAGTGGGTCGGGCCCGGCGTGTTCGGGCCGGGCGCGTTCAGCCCAGCGCGTTCAGCCGGGCCAGCTCGTCCGGTGTCAGTCGCAGGGCGCCCGCGGCGACGTTCTCGGCCAGGTGCGCCGGATCACCGGTGCCCGGGATGGCCAGCACGTGCGGGCCTTGGTGGAGCGTCCAGGCGATCCGCACCTGGGCCGCCGTCACCCCGTGCGCCCGTGCCACCGCAAGCACCTCCGGCGGCTCGCTGCCGCGTGCCCCGGCCTCCCGCCCGGGGCCGGCGATCGAGTAGAACGGCACGTAGGCGATGCCCTGTTCGCCGCAGGCGCGCAGCAGCGCCTGCCGTTCGCCGGTGGCGTCCCCGATGCCGTACAGGTTCTGCACGCACACGACCGGTGCGATCGTCCGGGCCTCGGCGAGCTGGTCGGCCGTCACATTGGACAGGCCCAGCTGCCGGATCAGCCCGGCCGCGCGCAACTCGGCGAGTACACCGAAGCGTTCGGCGACCGAATCGGTGCCGAGCACCCGCAGGTTCACCAGGTCCAGGTGGTCGCGGCCGAGTTGGCGCAGGTTCTCCTCCACCTGGCCGCGCAGTTGCTCGGGGCGGGCGTGCGGCAGCCAGTCGCCCGCCGGCCCGCGGCCCGGTCCCACCTTGGTGGCGATCACCAGATCGTCCGGGTAGGGGGCCAGCGCCCGGTTGATCAGCTCATTGGCGGATCGCAGCGCGGAGAAGTAGAAGGCGGCGGTGTCCAGGTGGTTGATGCCGAGGTCAACGGCCTTGCGCAGCACCTGGATCGCCTGCTCGCGGTCGCGCGGCGGGCTGCCCGGCGCGAAGGCGGCGCCGCACTGCGGCAGGCGCATGGTGCCGAAGCCGACCCGACGGACCTGGAGGTCGCCGAGGGTCCAGCTGTCGGAGGGGGTAGCGGTTCGCGAAGTCATGCCGGAATGATCACCGCACACCGCGGTGCGGTGGAAACGATTAGGACATCTGTGAATCCGAGGTGATGGCGTGCCGGCTGAACTCGACTTCTCGGCGGACGACCTGGCCCGGCTGCGGTTCGCCGTCTCGCCGCTCTGGGAGGTGGTGGCCAGCTACCGGCTGCTGCGATCGGGCGCCGCGCATCCGGTGCACCGGCGATGGGCCGAGCAGGTCAGGCCGCGGGTGGCGGCCGCCGGGCTGGACGGCGGCTGGCTGGCCGAGCTGTTCGCGCATCCCGGATACGCCCCCGACTTCCTCAACCCGGCCCCGAGTGGACCGACCCCCACGCTGGCCGAGGAGTTGGCCGTGCTCACCGCCACCCCGGCCGACCGGGTGCGCCGCGACCTCGACCACCTGGCGCGCCATCAGGGCTCGTTGGGACCGCGGCTGCGCGCCCTGTCCGCGGACCCGCCGGCCCGACTCGACCGACTGGGCGCCGAGATCGAGGCGTACTGGGAGCTGGCGCTGGCGCCCTACTGGGCCCGGATCCGCGCCGTGCTGGACGCCGACCTCTTCCACCGGTCCCGACAGGTCGCCGAGCACGGCGCCGGACAGGTCCTCGACGACCTGCACGAGTCGCTGAGTTGGGACGGCACCCGGCTGCGGCTGCGCGGCCGCAAGCAGTCCATGGCCCGCCGGCGCACCGGCCCGGGGCTGGTGCTGGTCCCCGTCGCGTTCGGCGCCGGCCGCCTGCGCAGTCGGGTGGCGCCGCCGGACCCGCCGCAACTCGCCTACCCCGCCCGGGCCTCAGGCACCCTGTGGGAGACCGGGCCGACCACGGACGGCGCCGCGCTGGCCGCCGTGCTCGGCCGTTCCCGCACCCGCCTGCTGATCGAGCTGGACACCCCCGCCAGCACCACCGAACTCGCCCACCGCACCGGCCTGTCCGCGGCCGCCGTCTCCCAGTACCTCACCGCCCTGCGCGCCGCCGGGTTGGTGAGCGCGCACCGGGCGGGGCGCTGGGTGCTGTACGCCCGCACGGCGGCCGGGGAGACGCTGCTGGCGGCCGCCGGAGCCTGAACCGCCGTGCCCCCGGACGATGGGTGCCCGGCCGGGATGGAGTGGCCGCCGACCGCTCCACGCGGGGAAGCCGGAACTCCGCCGCGGTCAGCGGGGTTCACAGCCGGCGCTGGGCCGCCCCGGCCCGGTCGGCTCCGAGCCCTTGGTCAGTCGACTCCCAGCACCTTGCCGTACACCGCGCAGCCGTGGCGGACCGTCATGCCCATCCGCTGGTACAAGGGCAGCGCGCCGGTCTCCGAGTGCGTCCACAGGGTGCAGCGGCGGCGGCCCTCGCGGTAGCAGGCGCGGAACGCCTCGCTCAGCAGCAAGCGGGCTATCCCCCGGTTGCGGTGGTCCTTGCGGACCGCGACCCGCTCGACGCAGCCCTCGTCACCGCCGGGGACGCCCAGCGACAGCACCGCGCCCACCATGTCGTCGCCGGCGAACGCCACCGGTGAGAGCGCCGGTGCGAAGGTGTCCCGTTCGACGGTGCGCCGGGCCCATTCCCGGTACGTCTTGCGCCGCTTCTGCCACTCGTCGAAGGCGTCCTCGGTGAGCTGGTGGGCGGCTCGCTCGTCGCCGGGGCGGAACCACCGCACGGTGACCCCGGACGGCGGCGCGGGCACCACCGGTTCGGCGGTGAGCGCGATCTCCAGCAGCCACTGGGCGACGAACGGCTCGTACCCCCGGGACCGCAGCAGTGCCACCGCCGCTCGATCACCGTTCGAGACCGTCTGGCTGAGCCGTTCGCTGCCCGCCTGCCGGGCCCGCGCCTCGGCCCAGTCGAGCAGTGCGCCACCCAGCCCCTGCCCCCGGTGCTCGGGGTGGATGTCGACCGTGCTGCGCCGACCCCCGTGCACCCGGGCCCAACCGGCCAGCTGCCGGCCCGAGTCGTGCACCAGCAGGGTGTCGGCGGCCAGGTCGAGACCGGGCAGGGTCAGATCGGCGACCGTCCGGTCGGGCTCGGTCTCGGAGCGGCCCGGCAGCTCGCGTTCGCAGGCGGCGACCAGCTCGTGGATCGCGGGTGCGTCGGCCACGGTCGCCGCCCGGCACCGGTAGGCAGCCGGGAGGGAACTGGGAGCCAGTGACGGCGGGGAGAACGGATCGACCATGACGCGACTATCCGTCACCCGATCTCCCGCTGTCGACCGGGTTGGCGAATCCCGGACACCGCCGAGGAGGCCGGAACCAGGCGTCGCCGCCGAGAGCCGGGCCCCGGTGGAGCGGCACTGTCTCAGCCGTGTGCCAGAGTCGGCGCATGCTCGATATCGTGGTGCAGACGGAGAACTGGGAGCGGCACGTCCGCGTGTCCGCCGAGGAACTGGCCGGGTTGGTCCGGCGGATCGGCGGTGACGGTGACCGGTTCCTGGTGATCCAGCGGATACCCGATCTGCCCGACGTCTACGCCCAGGTCTGGCACGAGACCGGCGGTGGCTACACGCTGGAGCACCGCGACGGTGCTGCCGACCGGCACTTCCAGGCGCCGGTCGACGACCCGGAGGCCGTCATCGCGGCGCTCACCGGCTGGGCCCGCCGGCAGTCCGGTTGGCAGGCCGAACTGGTGTGGTCCCGGCTGGAGATGGGGCCGAGCGAGGAGGTCCCGCCGCTCGACCTCGACGAGGCCGACCGCCGGGATCTGGAGAGGCGCGTTCGCGAGGTGCTCGTCGGCGGCTACGCCTCGCGGGCCGAACTGACCGAGCTCGCGGAGGAGTACCTGGTCACCGCCGACCGCCGGCCGGTCTCGCGCGAGCAGGCGGCGGCGCTGGTCGACCGGCTGTGGCTGGCACGCGTGGCTGAGCAGGCCGGCTGGCAGGGCATGACCGACCCCGAGCGGCTCACCCATGCGTTCACCGCGCTGGCGGAGGCCGGCATCACCGCCCGCGAGAACTTCACCTGTTGCCGTAGCTGCGGCCAGGCGGAGATCGGCGGCGAGGGCGAGCCCGGCGCCCGGGGCTTCGTCTACTTCCACGCCCAGTGCACGGACTCCGCCGTGGCCGGCCATGGGCTGACGCTCCTCTACGGCGGGTTCGACGGCTCCTCCCGGACCACCGCGGCCGTCGGCCACGAGGTCGTCGCGGCGCTGGCAGCAGTCGGCCTCCGCACCCAGTGGAACCAGGACCCGGGCCACGCCATCACCGTCACCCCGCTGGACTGGCGCCGCCGCCTGATCGGCTGAGGTCGTTCCCTTCCCCGAGCCGCGCCCGCTGCCGACCGAGTGGCCGCGCGCTCCCGGGCCGTCCTCACGACCGCGCCCCCGGACGCCGTGCCCGGGCAGCAGCCCGCCTCCGGAGGACCCGGAGCGCTCGCTGCGCGGTGCGGCGCCGAACTCCGGAGCGGGCACGCGGACAGGCCCACCGGATGCCGCCCGTGGCCGGGGACCTATCCGCTGTGCCACGGGCGTCTGCTGCCCCGCGCTGCGTGGCCGTCCGTCAGCCGGTGGGCCGCCAGCGTGGGCGCGACGTCAGCTGCCCGTCGGGGGGGAGGCCGCGGGTCGCGGCGGCCAGGCGGGCGGCGGCCTCGGCGAGGTCGGCGGGTTCGGCTGCGGCGGCGAAGCCCAGCCGCAGGTGGGCGGCGGGCGGTTCCGCGGGGAAGTGGTGGTAGCCGAGATTGACGGTGATCCGGTGCGCTGGGGACGCTTCCGCGACGGCTGCCTCCGTGAGACCGGGCGGCAGCCGCAGCCACAGGTGCAGGCCGCCCTCGGGGACGTGCAGGAGGGCCCAGTCCGGCAGTTCGCGGGCCAGGGCACCGGCGAGGACGGCACAGCGGTGCTGCAGGGCGCCGGCCAGGGCGCGCAGGTGGCGCTCCCACGCGGGGGTGCTGAGCAGTTCGACCGCCGCTTCCTGGAGGGGGCGGGCGATGAAGAAGTCGTCGACCCGTCGCATGCCGAGCAGGCGCCGCATGACCGGGCCCCGGGCGACGACGGCGCCGATCCGCAGACTGGGTGAGGCGGGCTTGGTCAGCGAGGTGAGGTGGATGACGGTGCCGTCGCGGTCGTCGGCGACCAACGGGCGTGGCACCGGCCGGCCGTGGCCGAGATGGCGGGCGAAGTCGTCCTCGATGAGGAAGGCCCCGGCGGCGCGAGCCACCTCGACGACCTGCCGGCGCCGCTCGGGGGAGAGCACGGTGCCGGTGGGGTTGTGGAAGGTCGGCTGGCAGTAGAGCACCCGGGCGCCGGTCATGGCGAAGGCGTCGGCGAGCAGGTCGGGGCGCAGCCCGTGCTCGTCCATCGGCACGGGCACCGGTTGCAGCCCGGCGGAGCGCGCGGCGGCGAGCGCACCGGGGTAGGTCGGCGACTCGACCAGGACCGGGTTGCCGGGCGAGGTGATGGCCCGGAACAGCATGGACAGCGCTCCCTGCCCGCCTCCGGTCACCAGGACGTCCTCGGGGTCGACGTCGCCGCCGGCCTGCCGGGCGAAGACGCTGCGCAGCGTCGACAGGCCCGCCGCCGGAGCGCGGTGCCAGGCGTCGGGGCGGCGGGCCGCGCGGGCCAGGGCGCCGCCGAGCAACCGGGTGGGCTGCAGGCTCTCGTGCAGGTAGCCGCCGGACAGTGCGATGGCGCCGGCCGGCACGGTGGCTGACTGGTCGTCGGGCCGCTCCGGCGGGACATGGCGACCGGCCAGGGCGACCGCCTGCCAGGAGGTGTCCGGTTCGCCGGCGGCCTGCGGTCGCCGAGTGGCGACGTACGTACCGCTGCCCGGGCGGGTGACGACCGCGCCCTCGGCGGCCAGCAGGGCGATCGCGCGGGAGACGGTGACCGGGCCGACTCCGTGACGCGTGATCAGGTCGCGGCTGCTGGGCAGGCGATCGCCCGGGGCGAGGCGAGCGATCTCGGTGCGGAGGATCGCCACAAGGGTCTCAGTACTGCTACTGTCAGACATGAAGAATAAGAATAGCGCTTTCGCCTCCAGCTCGGAACTGCTTCTCGACCTCGACGCCCTGCGGGCCGACACCCCGGGGTGCGAGGCGGTGGTCCACTTCAACAACGCCGGCTGCGGCCTGATGGCCCGTCCGGTGCTGCAGACGATGCTCGACCACCTGACCCTGGAGGCCGCCATCGGCGGCTACGAGGCCTCGGCCGCCCGCGCCGGCGAGGTCGCCGACTTCTACGCCTCGCTCGCCGAGCTGCTGGGCGCCCGCGCCGGCAACATCGCCTTCGCGGCGAGCGCGACCCACGCCTACACCAAGGCCCTCTCGGCGATCGACTTCCGGCCCGGCGACGTCATCCTCACCACCCGCAACGACTTCATCTCCAACCAGATCGCGTTCCTCGCCCTGCGCAAGCGCCACGGCGTCAGGGTGGTGCACGCCCCCGACCACCCGGACGGCAGCGGAGTCGACGTCGACGCGATGGTCGCGCTGATGCGCGCCCACCGCCCGCGCCTGGTCGCCGTCACGCACGTGCCCACCAACTCGGGCTTGGTGCAGCCGGTCGCCGAGATCGGCCGGCACTGCCGGGAACTCGACCTGCTGTACCTGGTCGACGCCTGCCAGTCGGTGGGCCAGTACCCGATCGACGTCGAGGAGATCGGCTGCGACCTGCTCACCGCGACCTGCCGCAAGTTCCTGCGCGGCCCGCGCGGTTCGGGCTTCCTGTACGTCTCCGACCGGGTGCTCCAGGCCGGTTACGAGCCGCTGTTCATCGACATGCACGGCGCCCGCTGGACCGCTCCCGGCTACTACCGTCCGGTCGACACGGCCGCCCGGTTCGAGGAGTGGGAGTTCCCGTACGCCACCGTGCTCGGCTGCGCCGCCGCCGTCCGCTACGCGCTGCGGGTCGGCCTGGAGCCGGTCGCCCAGCGCACCCCCGCCCTGGCCGGGCGGCTGCGCGAGCAACTGGCCGCCATCCCCGGAGTCCGGACGCTGGACCGGGGACCCGCTCCCGCCGCGCTGGTCACCTTCGCGATCGACGGCTGGGAGGCGGAGCCGTTCAAGGCGGCGATGGACGCCCGCAGCATCAACTCGGCGCTCAGCTACCGGGAGTTCGCTCAGTTCGACTTCTCCGACAAGGAGATCGAGTGGTGCCTGCGGCTGTCGCCGCACTACTACAACACCGAGGACGAGGTCGACGCGGTGGCCGGTGCCGTCGCCGAGCTGGCGAGGAGCGCCCGATGACCCAGGTCTCACCGTCCCAGGCCGCGACCACGGCCACCACGAACACGACCACGAGCACTACCGCGGCCACGGCCGGGAGCTCGGTCGCGACGAGCGCGCCACCGCCACCGAGCCTGTGGCGCAACGGCGACTTCCTCAGATTCTGGCTCGGCGAGACGGTCTCGCTGCTCGGCACCCAGGTGACCAACCTCGCGCTCCCGCTCACCGCCATCGGCGCGTTCGGCGCGACCGACGAGCAGGTCGGGCTGCTGCGGTTCCTGCAACTCGTCCCCTACCTCTGCCTCGCCCTGCCGATCGGCGTCTGGACCGACCGCGCCCGCCGGCGGCCGGTCATGCTGGGCGCCAACCTGGTGCGGCTGGTCCTGCTCGGTCTCGTCCCGCTGCTCTACTGGTGGCACGGGCTCAACCTGCCCGTGCTGATGACGATCGCCTGCACGGTCGGCATCGCGTCGGTGGTGTTCGACGTGAGCTGGATGTCGTACGTGCCGGTGCTGGTGAAGAGCCCCGAGCACTACGTCGAGGCCAGCGCCAAGATGGGCGCCAGCTCCTCCGCCGCCGACGTGGCCGGGCCGGGCCTGGCGGGTGTCCTGGTGTCGGCGCTCAGCGCCCCGGTCGCCCTGGTCGTCGACGCCTGCTCGTACCTGGTTTCCGTCGTCTCACTGCTGCTGATCCGCACACCCGAGCCGCGCCCCGAGCCGGCCGCCGAGCGGCACCTGTGGCGCGAGCTCCGGGAGGGTCTGGGCTGGGTCATGCGGGACGGCGTGCTGCGGGCCCTCGCGCTGATCGGCTTCTGCTGCAACTTCTCGATGATCACCGTGTGGACGATGTTCCTGCTCTACGGCACCCACGACCTCCACCTCGGCTCGACGGTCCTCGGCACCGTCTTCGCGATCGCCTCCATCGGCGGTCTGATCGGCGCCCTGATCTCGCGAAAGGTCATCGCGCGGTTCCCGCTCGGCCGGGTCTACCTGGTCGCCCAGTCCGCCCTCCTGCTCGGCCCGAGCCTGATCCCCGCTGCCGCCGGGCCGCGACCGGTGATGATCGGGATCTTCATCCTCTCCTTCTTCACCACCTACCTCGGTCTCGGGGTCGCCGGGGTCATCATCGTCAGCCTCCGCCAGGCCGTGACGCCGCAGTCGATGATGGGGCGGATGACCGCGGCGTTCCGGACCCTGCTGTTCGGCGGTGGCTCCCTGGGCGGCCTGTCGGCCGGCCTGCTCACCGCGCAACTCGGCGCCCGCGGCGCGCTGACCGTGGCCGCCGTCGGCTCCGCCGTCGTGGTCATCGGCCTGGTGCTCTCCCCGGTCAGCCGCCTCAAGGACCTGCCGCCGGCCACGAAGGGGCCGGCGACGGCCGGCTGAGACCCGAAGCCCGAACCTCCCTGGAGCACAGGGCGCAGCACGGCACTCGCGTGCTGCGCCCTCGCGCCCTGTCGGACGCCCACGAGCCGTTCGCCGCACTCGCCTACGGGAATGGCCGCGACCCCCGGATCCGACAGCAAGATGATCTCGCTCACTTGGTGAGCATCTTGCAGCGCCCGCACACCCCGCGAACCCCCTGGCGACGTCTCACCCGCCGAGCCGGTCCAGCAGGATGTCCAGCCCGGCTGCGAGCTCCGCCTCCGGATCGTGCTCGACCAGCAGTGCGGCGAGCGCGCGCAGGCGGGGGTACTGCTCGGCGGGCAGGCGGTGCAGGCCGAGGCGGAGCAGCGGCTCTGGCTCTTCGGGGTTGTCGATCACCTGTCGCTTGTCGACCAGCAGGTAGCCGATCACCCAGCCGACCACCGCGCGGTAGAGGCGCAGGGTGGCGCGGTCATCCAGTCCGGCGCGGTCCAGCAGCGCCAGGACCTGCTCGTTGAGCTGGAGCATGGGGAGGGGCCGACGGGCCAGCGGGAGGCTAAGTGGCCGGGTCGCCACCAGGGGGAACACCGCGGGGTGGGCGTCGGCCACCTGGCAGAAGGCCCGGGCGATGCGGTGCAGTGCCGCTCGCCACCCGCCGTCGCCGGCCTCGTCGGTGCTCGGCGGCGGTACCTCGGCATCGGCGCGGAGCAGGTCGTTCACCTCGGCGTAGAAGGCCTCCACCATGCCGTCGAGGAGCGCCTGCTTGCCGTCGGCGTAGCGGTAGAGCGCCATCGGCTCCACGCCGAGGTCGGTGGCCAGACTGCGCATGGTGAGCGCGGCCAGTCCCTCGCGGTCGACCAGGTCGATCGCCGCGCGGAGGACTCGTGGCCTGCTCAACCTGGCCCGTCCGGCCGGCGGGTCGGGGAACCGGTCGCTTCCCACGGCTGCCTCCTGGGCTGCTTTTACGGTCTCCCCCCGGGGCCTTGACGCCCGCCGGGGTGGAGCGGAGGCTTGTAAGTATACAAGCGATATGTCCGAAGTATCCGTATGAGATACG
The DNA here is from genome assembly GCF_020907985.1 of Kitasatospora humi. Lineage (GTDB taxonomy): Bacteria > Actinomycetota > Actinomycetes > Streptomycetales > Streptomycetaceae > Kitasatospora > Kitasatospora humi. Next base: position 290,223 of record NZ_JAJJPA010000002.1, read on the forward strand.
TATGTCCCGTAATCGTCTCCAGGGGGGCGATGTCCGACATAAAGATCGAAGTCACCAATGAGAGCAAGACGCTCACCGACAGCCAGGTGAGCGCGGCCGTCCCGGCCCTGCAGACCCAGGTCCACGACCACTTCGCCCCGGTCTGGGGAGTCGACGCGGACCTGTCGTTCGTCGCGTCCAGCGCGCTCTCCGACGACGCATGGTGGCTCGTGGTGCTGGACGACTCCGACCAGGCCGGCGCCCTCGGGTACCACGACCTGACCGCGAACTACCTGCCGATCGGCAAGGTCTTCGCCGGTACCGACCGGACGTACGGCGAGAACTGGACCGTGACGACCAGTCACGAACTGCTGGAGATGCTCGGCGATCCGGAGATCAACCTCGTGGTCTTCAACCAACCGAACGCCGGCAGCGGCACGCTGTACGCCATGGAGGTGTGCGACGCGTGTGAGGCCGACGAGTACGCGTACCCCATCGGCGGCACCCAGGTCAGCGACTTCGTCTATCCCGCCTGGTTCCAGCCGAGCCGAACCGCCGCCACCACTCGGTTCGACTACCGGGACCAGATCAAGCAGCCGCTCCAACTCCTGTCCGGCGGCTACATCGGCGTCTTCGACGTCACGGCCGGCACCGGGTGGAGCCAGCAGACCGCCGAGGTCTCCGCCGCCTACGCCACCCGGGCGCGGGTCGGCAGTCGCCGCGAGCGGCGCCGGACGCCGCGCGACCAGTGGCTCCCGAGCGTCCGGAGAGCGTGACTGCCGACCGCCCCTCGCCCGCCGACCGCCCGCCCGGCTCTCCAGCTCACCACGCGCGTCCCGTCACCGCCGCCCCCGCACCGCCCGCGTCACCCGCTCCGCGAGGCGCCCCGCGACGCCCAGGCGCTCCAAGGGGGAGCCGTTGGCCACGGCGGCGCGGTCGAGTTCTTCCATCAGCCGACGGGTTCGGTGTTCCAGGTCGAGTTCGTCCAGGATGCGGTCGACTTCGGCGAGCAGGGAGCCGTGGAGCTGCCAGGCCAGCGGGTGCTCCTGGATGCGGCGCAGCATCTGCTGGGCGAGGTGGTCCCGGATGGTCCAGGCGGCGGCGAGGTCGGAGATGAGGCGGTCCTCGGCCTCCTCGGCGTTGCGGCCCACCTGGTCGGTCACCATGACGGCGAAGCTGACCAGTGCACCGCCCAGGTGGTCGAGCAGTTCCTCCATGCCGAGGGCCAGGTCGGGCGCCAGCAGTTGCTCGCCCTGGCCGCGCCGCTTGGCGAGGTCGGTGAGCGAGCGGGCCAGGACGCGGACCACCACGACGCAGATCTCCAGGGTGTCCAGGCCGGTGCGCAGCACGATGCGGGAGAGCAGGCCCTCCCGGATCCGGGGGTTGAAGCGGAGGCTGTCCTCGGCCTGGCGGAGGGCGGCGTCGACCTCGGCGATCGCCTGGTCGAGTTCGCGGGCCTCGTGCAGTCGGGCGGCCACGCGGGCCACCGGGGCCGGACGGCCGAGCTCCTCGGCGATCTGCAGCAGCAGGTGGCGGGCCCGGCGGGCCAGGTCCTCGATGGACTCACCGGCGGTGTCCACCCAGACCGGTGGCGCGAGCACCAGGTTGAAGAGCAGCCCGACCACCGCGCCGATCAGGGTCTCCAGGACCCGGTCCCAGGCCTGGGTCTGCACCCGGGTGACGCCGAGGATCAGCATCGCGCTGATCGCCACCTCGCTGACGAACTCGTCGACCCGCACCAGGTGACCGATCATCAGCGAGGCCGCGATGATCAGCGCCAGGCTCCACCAGGACAGCCCGACCACCGCGCTGAACAGGATCGCGATCAGCACCCCGGTGACCACCGCGGCGATCCGGCGGATGCTGGTGGTGAGCGTCGAGTAGACGGTCACCTGCACCACCAGCAGTGCGGTCAGCGGGGCGGTGAGCGGGGCGGGCTGGTTGCTCAGGTGCACGGCCACGATGTAGGAGATGGTGGCCGCGGCGGTGGCCCGGATGGCCTGGTCGACCACCGGCTGCCGCAGCCACTGCTTCACCGTCGCCGCCGTGAGCGGCTCGCTGCGTGCGAAGGGCATGCTCCGGCTCCTTCCCGCGCTCCGGCCCGCTCAGTGCGGCTTCACCGAATTCGCACCCGGATGCCCGCCCAGAACGATCATCTGACGACCGATCGGAACGAGCCGGCAATCCGGTGGCGGCTGAGGATCACGGTCAGGCACAATGCCGGCCATGACTGCTGACTCGGCACTGGGTGTGACACCCGCGGAGCGTGCGCTGCGGCATGTCGCGGGGCTCGCCGTCGGGCCACCACTGGACCGACGGCTGCGGGTGACTCTCAACTTCCACCCCGACCGGTGGAGCGGCGGTGCGCCGATCCTGGCCCGGATGGCGGCGGACGGGGTCTACCACTCGCAGTTCACCACCGGCACCAGCAACGGCGGGCTGAGCGCCTTCCCCGGCGGCGACCGCTGGCGCTGGGAGAGCCGGATCTTCAATGAGGCCTATGACGCGACCGCGCCCCAGCACCGCCCCGTCTACGGAGCGCTGAACTTCCGTCACCGGCCGTACGGCGCCGCGCCGCGCTTCGGGTCCGCGCACTTCCGCCTGACGCCCGAGACCCTGGAGCGCACCACCTTCTGCTACCCGGACAGCTTCACCGAACCCACCGACTTCGGGGTGGCGGCACGGATGGGTCTGATCGCGCTGGCCGAAGCCGACCGGCGGGACGTGCTGGACGACTACATCGAGGCCCAGGTGCACGGCCCGGTCCGGTTCGACCGCGATGTCACCGCGCTGGTGCTGGACCCGAGTCACCGCGGTACCGAGGTCGAGGCAGCGGCCCGCCGGCTGCCCTGTCCGGTGGAGTGGCACCCGGGATGGCGGATCGCGGCGGCCGCGCTGCGCCGCTACCCCGACTTCCGCGGCCCCGAATACGTGGCACTGGCGGAGGAGATCGCCCAGGACGGCATGCTGGACCCGCGAATCCTCGGTGACGCGGCCCGCACCGGACGCCACGACCCGCAGGCCTTGAAGAAGGTGTGGCACTACCTGGCCCGGTTCGGCGCGCCCACGGCGGACGAGGCAGGGACGCCTGCGGCGGGCCAGGCAGCGGCGCCCGCGGCGGACGAGACGGAACCGGACGACAGGAAAGGCGCCGAGTCATGACCGACGAGCGGTTCCTGGCGCACCTCACCGAGCGGCTGGCCGCCCTGCCCACCGTACGGGCCGTCGCCCTCGGCGGCTCCCGGGCCCAGGGCACCCACACCCCGGCAAGCGACTGGGACGTGGCCGTCTACTACCGCGGCCCGTTCGACCCCGTCGACCTGCGCGCCCTGGGCTGGCCCGGCGAGGTCTCGGAAATCGGCGGCTGGGGCGGCGGTGTGTTCAACGGCGGTGCCTGGCTCACCGTCGACGGCCGCCGGGTCGACGTGCACTACCGCGACCTCGACGACGTCGAACGAGTTCTGGCGGAGAGCCAGGACGGCCGGTTCCACATCGAGCCGCTGCTGTTCCACCTCGCCGGCATCCCGAGCTACCTGCTGCTCGCCGAACTCGCCGTCAACCGGGTGCTGCACGGGAGCCTGCCGCGCCCCGACTACCCGGAGATGCTGCGCCACGCCGCCGCCAAGGAGTGGCACGGCCGGGCCGCACTGACCCTGGGGTACGCCAAGGCCGCCTACCCGAAGGGCGGGCAGGTCACCGAGCTGGCGGGCGCGCTGGCCGTGGCGGCGGCCCAGACGGCGCACGGGATCCTGGCGGCACGGGGGGAGTGGGTCACCAACGATAAGCGGCTGCTGCACCGGGCCGGCCTGCGCGGGCTCGACGAGGTGCTGTGCTCCCTGACGCCGGACCCGGCGGCGCTGGCGCAGGCCGTCGCGGCGGCGGAACGGCTCTTCGCGCAGGCCGCGGACCCGCAGGTGGCCACGACGCCGTAGGGAACCGCAGACCCGCGGGCGCCCGCCACCTCGCGGAAGGCCACCAACCGGCAGAGCGCCGCCACTCGCCAGAGCGCCGCGAGCCGGCAGAGCGCCGCCAACTCAAGGAAGGCTGCCGCAGGCCGGCTGTCAGCGCCGGTTGACCCGAAGTCGCAGCCCCCGCGGCGTCAGGGTGCTCTTGGCGACCGGCTTCACCGGCGGGCCCGCCACCGGCGTGAACCGCCAGCGGGCCGCGAGCGCGGCGAGCGCCAGGGTGGCCTGCGTCAGTGCGAACTGATCGCCGATGCACTTGCGGGGACCGCCGCCGAACGGAATGAAGGTGGTGCGGTCGGGCTTGCGGTCCGACCAGCGCTGCGGGTCGAAGCGTTCGGGCTCGGGGTAGAAGTCGGCGCGGTGGTGGAGCAGGTACGGGCTCCAGGCGACCGTGGAGGCCGTAGGGAACGCGTGGCCGCCGAGTACCACGGGCCGGGTGGTCTCCCGGGTGAGCATCCAGGCCGGCGGGTAGATGCGCAGGGTCTCGGTGACCACGTTCGCCGTGGTCCGCAGTGCCGGGAGATCGGCCGCGGTCGGCGGCGAGCCGCCCAGCACCGCGTCGGCCTCGGCCTGCAGCGTGGACTGCACTCGGGGGTGACGGGAGAGCAGATGGAGCGCCCAGCCCAGCGTGGCGGCCGTGGTCTCCGTCCCGGCGACGAAGAACGTCCGCAGCTGGTCGCTGATCTCCTGGTCGGTCAGCACCGGGCGGCCGTCCGGGTCCTCCGGGGCCACGGCACCCAGTAGGCTGGCGAGCAGGTCGCTCGGACCGGTGCGATCGGTGCGGCGGTGGTCGATGATCTCCCGAAGTGTCCTGCCGAACCGCTCGGTTGCGAGCTGGTAACGCCGGTTGGCCCGGGTCGGCAGTCGGTTGAGCACGGTGGGGCTGATGATCTGCCGGAACGAGCCGTTGAGCAGCGTCGTGAGGTCAGCCAGCAGCAACCGCTCCACCCGGTGCGGGATTTCGGCGGCGAACATGGCCGCCACCGAGCTGCGCATCGTCATGGTCATCAACTCGCCGCTGACGTCGATGACTTGGCCATCCTGCCAGGAGGCCATGCGGTGTTCGGCCGCAGCCGTGAAGTGCGGGGCGTACTCCGGGATCCGGTGCGGATGGAACGACGGCTGGCAGAGCCGCCGTTGGCGCCGGTGGCCGCTGTGCGGGCAGCCGGCCAGCCCGGTGCCCACCACGTCACGGGAGCGCTGGTAGATCGGGCCGACCTTGTCGAAGGTCCGGTCGTCCAGCAGCAGCCGGCGGGTGAGTTCCGGATCGCACACCACGACCACCGGGTGGTTGCCCAGCCGCACTCGGACCAGCTCGCCGTACCGCGCCAGCCCACAGACGAAGTCCAGCGGGTCGCGCAGCAGTTGCAGGGCGTGTCCGAGCACGGGCAGCGCGCCGGGTGCCGTCGGGATCGCGGACGCCTTCTTGGGCGGGATCGTGGACGTGGTGGCCATGGCTCCGTTCCGTCGGCTCCGGGGAGACCGCTACTCGACTCCCGCCCTACCCAGCTTCGCAGCCGCTGACGCCGCCGCGGCGCCGACAGGCCGTCGGGTGCCGTTGACGCCGGATGCCCGTCGATCGCGCCCGGTCCGGGGAGCGGCGGCGGCCTCTCGCGAGACAGGAGCGCCACCCGGATAGGCTTGCCTGCCATGATCCGCCGCCCTCGGGAGAACCACATGACCGATGCACCCCTGCGCCTGGACGTCACCGCCGCCGGTGGCCCCGCCGAGGGGCTTGCGCTGGCCGTGGCCGCCGAGCGCCGCGGCCTGGACCGGATCAGCTTGTCGGAGACCTCGTACAACCCGTTCCTCCCACTCGCCCGCGCCGCCGACCGCACCGAGTCGATCGAACTCGCCACCGGCGTCGCCATCGCCTTCGCCCGCACCCCGATGACCCTCGCCTACGAGGCCTGGGGGTTGCACGAGGCTTCCGGCGGGCGGGCGGTGATCGGACTGGGCTCGCAGGTCAGGACGCACGTCGAGCGACGCTTCGGGATGCCCTGGGACCGTCCGGCCGCGCGGATGCGAGAGTTCGTAGCCGCCGTCCGGGCGATCTGGCACAGCTGGCAGACCGGTGAACGGCTGGCGTTCCGCGGCGAGTTCTACCGCCACACCGTGATGACCCCGGTCTTCGCCCCCGACCCGATCCCGCAGGGCACCCCGCCGATCCTGCTGGCCGGCGTGGGACCGCTGATGACCGAGGCGGCCGGCGCGATGGCCGACGGGTTCCTCAGCCACCCGTTCACCACGACCGAGTACCTGCGCGGCACGGTGCTGCCGAGGCTGCGGGCAGCACGTGGCAAGGCGGAGGCCGAGCAGGCTCCGTGGACCGCCCGCCCGTTCGAGGTGGTCGGCCATGTGCTGACCGCTACCGGCCGCACCGAGCGGGAGTTCACCGAGAATCTCCGCCTGATCCGCGAGCGGATCGCCTTCTACGCCTCTACCCCTGCCTACCGGGCCGTACTCGAGACCCACGGCTGGGGCGAGCTGCACGACCGGCTGCACCCCATGTCGGTGCGGGGGCGGTGGAGGGAGATGGGCGAACTCGTCGACGACGAGGTCCTGGCCGCCTTCGCGGTGGCCGGGACGCCGGCCGAGGTCGCCCGGGAGATCCGGCGGCGGTACGCCGGCCTGGTCGACCGCCTCTGCGTCAGCGGTCCCGACGGCGCCGACCAGGAGCCGCTGCTGGACGTGCTGACCGAAATGCGGGCGCTCGACCGGGGCTGAGCGCGGCCGGGCGGGGTGTGCAGTCAGGGGTTGCACACACCGCCCGGCCGGTGATCAGCCCGTGGCGGTCAGGCCCTCACAGCGGTCACGCGGTGACCACGGCGAAGTTGAACGGCGTGTCGCCCAGCTTGCCGTACAACCGGATCCAGAGCGGCAGGACCAGCTCGGTGCCGCCCGCGGTGGACAGGTCGCCCAGGTCGATGATCTGGGCCGTGCTCCAGCCGAACTCCCGGAGCAGGTCGGACACCAAGGCCTTGGCGTCGGCGTCGTCGCCGCTGACGAAGACGTTGTGGTGGCCGGGGACCAGGCTCGGCTGGACCATCACCGCGTTGTTCATGGTGTTGAGGGTCTTCACCACCCGCGCGCCGGGGAAGGCCCGCTGGATCTGCTCGGCCAGGCTCAGGCCGTCCTTCTGGAGGATGCTGGGCGGGAAGCCCGCCGAGAAGTCCAGCGGGTTGGAGACGTCCACCACCACCTTGCCGTCCAGGTTCTCCGCGCCGGCGGCGATCAGCGCGTCGAGGGAGACGAGGCCGAGAGTCGCGTTGACCACCAGCTCCGCGTCGGCCGCGGCCTGGGCGAAGGTGCCGTGCGAGCCGCCCTGTTCGGCGGCCCACTGCGCGGCGGTGGTGTTGTCCGCCGTGCGCGAGCCCAGGGTGACCTGGTGCCCGTTGGCCACGAAGGCGCTCGCGAGGCGACGGCCGACCTCACCGGTGCCAAGAACAGCGATCTTCATGATCATTACCTCCCAGCGTGTAACGGAGTTGACTGGCTGTCAGAGTAGACGGTCAATCCGACCGGCAGGGTTCAGCGCTTGGGAGCCGGGAGGGGTGGCGACCCTTCGAGCGGCCGCGCAGGGAAGGTGGGCCATTGCCCGAAAGGGCAATGGCGAGCGTCCGGCCGGGTGAGCGGGTGCGGCCCGGGTGCCGCGGCGACGTCAGTCCGGGCCGGGTCGGTGCGGGTCGGTCCTGACGCGGCCTGAACCGTGGAACCGGCGTGTCCTGACGGCGTGTTGACGCTTGAGTCAGTGCTCGGGCCAACGGGAGGAGCGCGGGGCGCCGACGGCGCGGGCGGTCGGCGCAGGGTCTCCCCTGCGGTGGCGGATCCGTACGACACCGCCCGGCCCGGACACCCCGCCGGAGCTCTTCGAACAGCGCCGGACTATGCGAAGTCAGCCCGGGCGGCGCACGGCGGCGGCGATCGGCGGCCGGACCGGCACGACCTCGGCGGCACGCGCCGGCCAGGCGGTCCCGCCGGGGCCTCACCTGCCGTACCGGCGCTCGCGGTTGGCGTAGGAACGCAGCGCGCGCAGGAAGTCGACGCGGCGGAAGGCGGGCCGGTGGGCGTCGAGAAGTGCCTCCCGACGTAGGTGGACTGCCAGAGCAGGAAGCCGGGGAGGCTCGGTCCGCAGGGGTTGCGGATCAGCGCGGGAGCCCGTGCCCGCCGCCGGGCAGAGCAGTGGTCGACGGCGGGCACGGGCTCGGATGCGGGGAGGATCAGCCGGTGACCTGGACCACCGCGGTCTGGCCGGCCGGGACGGTCACCGTCGCGTAGCTGTAGGTGTTGCCGTCGACGGTGGTGGTCTGCACGGGCTGCGCGACGCCGTTGACGGTGATCCCGCTGTGCCCGCCGGTGAACTGCGCCGTCCAGGTGAGGGCGCCGGAGCCGGAGCTGTTGGTCAGGGTCGACTTGGTGAGGCCGTCATGGCGCAGCGTGACCGTGTGCGAGCCGATCGGGATCGAGGTCAGCTGCAGGTAGCCGATGTCGCCCGGGAGTTCGGCGTGCGTGGTGAGGGCGTTCGCGGCGGCGTTCGGCTGGACGCCCATCAGGCCCTGCACGGTCTGGCTCAGCAGGGTGAAGGAGACTTCGGGGTAGTCGCTGTTGAGGAACCCACCGGAGTGCTGGTTGTTGACGTTGTTGTAGACGTACTGCATCCACTTCCAGCCGGTGGCGCTCATGTTGTGGGCGAAGAAGACGTCCGGCAGGTAGGTGTCCGCTTCGAGGTTGCTCGGCGCGCCCGTCCCGGAGGCCTGGCCGTCGATGAAGTTGAGGTAGTTGGTCTCCCGGTAGCCCGGGTTCATGATGCCCTTGAGCGGCATGAACCAGGAGTTCTCCTTGCCCCAGTCGGTGAAGGCGGTGCCGCTGGTGCTGTAGGCCCGCACCACGGTGTTCCAGTTGTTGGGGTTCCCGCTCCACCCGTTGTTGTAGTAGTTCTTCAGCGTGGTCGCCAGGTTGGTGTACTTGGTGGCGTCCGCGGTGTCGCCCTTGGCGGTGGCCAGTGCGGCTGCCGCCAGGTAGGCCTGGTACTGCGAGCCGATCGAGTCGCCCGACTCGGCGAGGGTGGCGCCGTTCTCGTTGTAGCTGGCCACCCCCTGGAAGATGTCCCCGCTGCCGGCCTCGGCGATCGGCACGCCGTTGTTGTTGAGCGGGCCGGTGTGCCCGGCGATGAACGGGCCCACCGTGTTGGCCACGTAGGTCGAGAGCGTGGGGTCGTTGAGGTAGTCGCTGTCGCCGGTCCACTGGTAGGCGTCGTCGACCTTCTGGGCCAGCTCGAACGGCGCCGGCAGCTCCCGCACGAAGTCGGTCGGGCTGTTGTAGTCGATCGAGCCGGCCGTCTTCGCGTCGAAGTTGACGGACCAGTAGGGATCGTAGTTCTGCCCGGGTGTGGCGGAGGCGGCGAACGCCTTCAGCATGGTCTTGTTGTCCGCGTCCAGGCCCAACAGGTGGGCTCCGGCCACCTGGTGGGAGAAGTCCCGGGAGTAGAAGTCGGAGCGGAACGGGTAGCCGGCCCAGTAGGTGTTGCTGTAGACGCCCTGCCCGGTGCCGCCGGTGTTGTTCTCGTCCGCGTTGATCGGTCCGGTCGAACCGGGCTGGCTGGCGAAGGAGTTGGCTTTGGTCTTGGCCCAGTTGAAGAGCGCGGCCAGGGTGGCGTTGTCGGAGCTGAGCTGCGGGTTGTTCGGCGCGGACTGGGCGACCGAGACGTCGTCGACGTTCACCCAGCCGGTGGGCGCGGAGCCGATCGCCACGGTCACCGCGTCTCCCGCGTGCACCTGGATGCGCGGCAGCGTGTACTTGGCGTAGACCGACTGGTTGGGCAGCGTCAGGGTGGCCGCGGTGCTGCCGTTGACCTGGACGCTGAACGTGCCGCCCGCGGCGCCGCCGGCGATCCAGGCGCTGACGTCGTAGCTGCCGTCCTCCGGCGCGGTGACGCGCTGGCTGACCTGGTAGCCGGTGCCGGCGTCCAGGTAGGCCGCGGTGCTGCCGAGGTGCGGGTTGTTGCCGGCGATGCCGCTGTGCGCGCTGAACGTCCAGCCGCTGGTGCCCTGTTCGAAGCCGGAGTTGGCGAACTGCAGCGGGTCGGCCCGGGTCAGCAGCCACAGTTGGTTGCTGCCGCCATTGCAACTCCACTGCTGGATCTGGGTGTTGGGTGCGGACGTGCCATACGGCAGATCAAGGCAGAGTGCTGGGCTGTTCTGCGGGTGGACCACGGTGCCGCCGTTGCCGGCGGTGAGCGTGAACTGCTGGCCGGCACTGCCGTCGCAGGTGTTCTCGACCAGGGTGGTGCCGGAGGTCGTGCCCGGCAGGCTGAGGCAGGAGTTGGTGGCGGCCCGGTCGGCGATGGTCCAGCCGCCGTTGCCGTTCGCCGTCAGCTGCCAGCGCTGGTTCAGCAGGTTCTGGCAGGGTTGCTGCACCACCGGGGTGCCGGGATCGGTGGCGGCCCACTTGCCGCCCAGGCACTGGCCGGTGGCGGCGGAGGCGAGGAAGTAGGAGCTTCCGGAGACCACGGGATCGCCGGCGGCGGCGGCCTGGCCGACCGGTAGCAGGGTGACCGCGCCGGCGGCCAGCGACACCAGGCCGAGGTGCGCGTGGACGCGGCGGTGGAGGCGGGAGCGGGTGGGGTGCGGCAAGGGATCCTCCGACAGGGGGTGTTGGGGGAGTGCCCCGGCGGCCTCAGCTGGGCGGCCGCCGGTCGAAGTGGGGGCCGGTCGTGCCGCGCACGACGACCTCGGGCTGGAACATCAGTTCGCCGGGCGGGACTTGGCGCCCGGACAGCAGACCGACCAGACCGCGTGCGACCTCGGTGGCCAGCCGGTCCACCGGTTGGCGCACGGTGGTCAGCGGCGGGTCGGTGAACTCCATCAGCGGGCCGTCGTCATAGCCGATCACCGAGACGTCCTCGGGGACCGACAGGCCCTGGCGGCGGACGGCGCGGATCGCGCCGAGTGCCATCTGATCGCTGCAGGCGACCACTGCGGTGCAGCCGTCGCGCAGCAGCCGCTCGGTGGCGAACTGGCCGCCCTCGACCGAGTAGGTCTGACGGACCACCAGTTCGGCGTGCTCGCCCAGGCCGAGCGCGGCCATGGCGGCCCGGTAGCCGGCCACCCGGCGGTCGGCGGGCCGGTTGCCCATCGGTCCGGCGGCCATGCCGATCCGGGTGTGGCCGAGCTGGTGCAGGTGGCGCACCGACAACTCGGCCGCGTAGCCGTCGTCGCTGGAGTAGGCGATCGAATGGCCGCCCTGGAAGCAGCCGTTGATGCAGACGTACGGCACCGCCCGGCTCTCCAGCAGGTGCAGCACCTCGGGGTCGAACTGGTTGAGGGTGTTGCTGGCGGAGCAGAAGACGATGCCGGTGGCGCCCAGATCGAGCAGCGACTTGAGGAAGTCCCGCTCCTGGACCCCGCCCGGCAGGGCGGGGCAGACCACCGCGCGCAGCCCGTGCGGGGCCAGGGCCAGCCCGATCTTCTCGGCCAGCACGCTGAAGATCGGGGTGGACAGCCCCGGCGTGATCACCCCGACCACACCGCCGCCGGTGATGCTCCGCTCATAGCCGAGCTCGTCAAGCGCCTGTTCGACCAGCTGCCGGGTCTTCGGCGAAACACCGCTCTTGCGGTTCAGAACCCGGCTGACGGTCGCCAGGCTCACGCCGGCGCGATCGGCGACCTCGGTGATCTTCACCTTCTCCTGCTCCATGCCACCCTCGATTGCGTTGCTGCCTGTGCTGCCTGATCGGCGGCAACTATGTCATCCCGCGTCCGGTGCGACCCGGCAGAGCCCGCCGGGCGGCACCGCCACGGTGTGCAGGCCGGGCGTGAGCTTGAGGGTGAGCGGCGGCTGCGGGCGGCCGGTGGCGTCGAAGACGCTCAGCCGCACCGCCCGGGGCGCGCCGGTGACGTCGAGCAGCAGGCGGCCGACCGGGGTGGCGTTGATCAGGGCCAGTTCGTCCCAGCCGTCGGTGGACAGCGCGGCCGGGCGGTCGGTGTAGCTGGTCACCACCCACTGGCCGCCGTGACGGGCCGTCACCTGCGGGTAGAGCTCATCGGGGCGGCCCGGTTCGTAGTGGCCGCCGGTGAGCGCCGGCCGCAGCTCGCGCCAGACGCCCAGCCAGAAGGTGAGGGTCTCCCGGTGCGAGTCGGACAGCTCGGAGAGCCGCGCGGAGAGCTGCGGCACCGCGTGCAGCGCGCCGTGCAGCTGGCGGGCCACGGCCTGCGGGGCGGCCTGCGGGTCCCACATCAGCATGTCGGAGTGGACGGCGCCGCCGGGTGCCAGCAGGCCGATGTCCAGGGTGCGGATCCGATTGGCGAGCGCGTCGGCCGGGCAGTCGACCGCGCGCAGGGCGTTGCCGAACGCGGTCATCGCCGGGCCGGTGTACGGCTGGCGCAGCTCGATCACGAACTCGTCGCCGCGCAGGGCCCGCAGTTCCTCCCGCAGCCGGGTGAGCAGCTGGTCCATCGCCTGGCCGACGTCGTGCACGTAGCCGGGTCCGAGCTCCTCCGGGATGGGTGCGCCGGAGTAGGTGCCGGCCTCGTCCAGGAAGTCGACCTTCAGCCCGTCCAGGCCGTAGGAGTCGACCACGTCGCGGCAGGTCCGCACGATGTGCTCGCGCACCTCGGCGTGGCGCGGGTCGAGGATCCGGCAGTCCAGGCCGCGGTCGTACTCCGGGGCGTAGCGGGCCAACTGCTGGTGGGCGGCCGACCGCTCGCCGAGCAGCAGCGGGGCGATCCAGGCGACGTAGCGCAGACCCAGGCCGCGCACGGTCTCGACATGGGCGCGCAGGTCGGGGAACTTCGCCGGATCGGCCCGCCAGTCACCGCAGCCCGAGTAGCCGCGGCCGTTGGCGTGCAGCTGCCAGCCGTCGTCCAGGAACAGCTGGCCGCAGCCCAGCTCGGCGGCCAGCGCCGCCTCCCGTTCGACGGCGGCCGCGTTGACGTCCTGGGTGAAGGCGTACCAGGTCGAGTAGACCGGGGTGCGGCCGAACTCCGGGACGGGCAGCGGGGCACCGCCGGGCAGCGCGGCGAACCAGCCGCGCAGCTCGCGCAGCGCGCCCGCCACGCTCTGGCCGGGCGCGGCGAGCCGCACCCGCAGGGCGGCGCCCGCGGTCAGCCGGCAGCGCAGCCACACCCCGAAGCGCTTCTCCTCCTCCGAGACACCGAACCGGATCGCGGTCTGCGCGGCGGTGCGATCGGCCCCGAAGGCCAGCAATGCCGATCCGTCGGCGTCGTAGAGGCAGCCGGTCGGCGCGGAGTCGATCAGGGAGACCGCCCGCCAGGGCGACCAGTCCGCGGGCAGGGTGCGTGCCCAGCCGGCGTTCGGGTGCCAGTAGCCGACCGCATCGCCCAGCGGCACGTCCAACCGGAGGGTGGCGTCCACGGGTTCGGTGGCGGTGATCAGGACCTCCTCCTGATCTCCCGTCAGCTCTGCTGCGGCGGAGAATGCTTGGAGGGTGACCCGCACGCCGTGCAGCTCCAGCCGGTGAGAGCCGGTGTGCCACTGGTCCGGGGTGAAGGTGGGCAGCGCGGTGAGGTCGATGGAGCCGGTCTCCACGGGAGGCCTTCCTGGATCGGGGTCGGTTGACGGTGCCCGGGTCACTGCTTCACGGCTCCGGCGAGCATCCCGGAGACGAAGTGCTTCTGGAGGAAGAGGAACAGCACGGCCATCGGCACGGCCGCGACGGCGGTGCCGGTCAGCAGCTGGCCGTAGTCGATGTCGGAGCTGCCGGTCAGCGCGGCCAGGGCGACCGGGATGGTGTACGAGGACGGGTCGCGCAGGGCGACCAGCGGCCAGAGGAAGTCGTTCCACTGGAACAGGAAGAGGTACATCGCCAGGGCCGCCAGCGCGGGCCGCATGGTGGGCAGCGCCACCCGGAAGAACAGGCCCAACTCGCCGCAGCCGTCGATCCGTCCGGCCTGCAGCAGCTCGTCCGGCAGCGCCCGCATCGACTGGCGCATCAGGAAGATGCCGAACGGGAGCGCCAGGTTCGGCAGGAGCACCGCCTGGTAGGTGTTGAGCCAGCCCAGGTTCACCATCAGCTTGAACAGCGGGACGATGGTCAGCTGGGTCGGCACCACCAGGGCGAGCAGCAGCACCGAGAACAGGAACCCGCGGCCGCGGAACCGGTACTTGGCGAAGCCGTAGCCCGCCAGGGTGCAGACGATCCCACCCAGCACGGTGTAAGTGGTGGCCAGCAGCAGGGAGTTGATCACCACCCTGCCGAAGCCCACCGAAGTCTGCAGGTGGGTGAGGTTGGTGCCGAGTTCACCGCCGGGCAGCAGCCGGGGCGGCCGGCCGAAGATGTCGTGCTGGTTGTGGGTGCTGGCGATCAGCAGCCAGTACAGCGGTGCCACCGTGAAGGCCAGCAGCACCAGCAGTGAGCCGGTCAGCAGCACCTGGCCGCGTGTGGTGGCACGGAAGGCCGGGCCGGTGCGGGCCATCAGTCCTCCTCCTTGGCCAACTTGACCTGGATCAGGCCGAGGACCGAGATGATCAGGACCAGCGCGTAGCCGATCGCCGAGGCGTAGCCGAAGTCGAAGTATCGGAAGCCGGTCTGGTACAGGTAGACGCCGATCGTGGTGGTCGCGTTGTCCGGGCCGCCGCCGGTCATGATGAACGGCTCGTCGAACAACTGCAGGGTGCCGATGGTGGAGAGAACCACGGTGAGCAGCATGGCCGGACGCAGACCGGGCAGCGTGATGTGCCAGAACCGGCGCCAGGCGCCCGCACCGTCAACGGCGGCGGCCTCGTAGTGCTCATCCGGGATGCCCTGTAGCCGGGCCAGGTAGATCACCGCGTTGTAGCCGGTGTAGTGCCAGGTGAGCGCCAGCATCACGGAGACCTTGGCCCAGAACGGGTCGGTCAGCCAATGCACTTCGGGCAGTCCGACCAGGCCGAGCAGCCAGTTCACCGCTCCGGAGTCCTGGTTGAGCAGGGCGCCCATCATCAGGCCGTAGGTGACCAGGCCGGTCACCACCGGCAGGAAGAAGCCCAGCCGGAACAGCGGCTTCCAGCGCAGCAGTGCGGAGTTGAGCGCGACCGAGAGGCCGAGCGCCAGGCAGAGCATCACCGGCACCTGGACCACCAGGATCAGCGCGGTGTTGCCCAGCGCCTTCCAGAACAGCGGATCGTGGATCAGCCGCTGGTAGTTGCCCAGGCCGGTCCAGCTCTGCGTCATCCCCTCGGTGTGGTACAGGCTGAGGACGAAGGACCAGCCGATGGGATAGAGCCGGAACCCGGCGAACAGGGCCAGGGCGGGCAGGATGAAGAGGTAGGGGGCCAGGCGGGCGGTGCTCCGGCCGGGGCGGCGCCCGGGGCCGGCCGGTCGGGTGGGCGCCTCGCCGCGCCCACCCGACCGCTCCCTCAGGGCCAGGCTCATGCCTGCGACCTGCGGGTCTGCTGGGCCAACTGCGTGGCGGCGGCCCGCAACACGGTGGCCGGGTCCGCGCCCTGGAGCAGCACCTTGGTCTGGGCGTCATCCACGGCCTTGAGCGCGCGGGCGTAGTCCGAGGTGTAGTTGGTGGGCGCGGAGGGCTTGGAGAGCTCCTCGACGAAGACCTCGGCGTACTTCTGACCGCCGAAGAACGGATCGGCCTGGTGGAAGACCGGGTCGTCATAGGCCTTGAGCAGGGCAGGGAAGATGCCCTTGGCCTTGAAGATGGAGACCTGCGAGTCCGGCCGGGTGAGCGCGAACTCGGCGAAGGCGAAGGCGGCGCGCTGGTTCTTGCTGGTGCCGGAGACCGCCAGGTGGGTCGAGTTGACGATGGCCGACCGGGATCCGCCCTGGGTGACGGCGGGCGGCAGGATCAGCTGCCAGTCACCCTTGGTGTCGGGGGTCAGGGTCTCCAGGTACCCGCCGTACCAGGCGGGGTCGGGGCAGACCGCCACCTTGCCGGACTTCACCGCGGTGTCGTAGCCGGTGGTGCCGGGGGAGCCCTGCACGTCGACCAGCAGGCCGGCGTCGTTCATCTCCTTCACCAGGGTCAACGCCCGGACCGCCTCGGGGGAGTTGAGGGTGATCTTGCCGTCAAGGTTGAAGTAGAAGACGCCCTGGAGCTGCATCAGCAGTTGCAGCAGGTTCGCGGAGTCGGCCTGTGAGGCGGACTTGTCGACGGCGAACAGCCCGACGCCGGTGGCGGCCTTGACCTTCTTGCCGGCGGCGATGACGTCGTCCCAGGTGGCCAGCGTGTTCGGATCCACGCCGGCCTGCTTGAACAGGTCGGCCCGGAAGAAGAAGCCGGCGGCGTTGGCCTCCCAGGGTAGGGCGTAGACCTTGCTGCCGCGGGAAACGGTCTGCCACAGGCCCGGTGCGAAGGCGTCGGCGTACTGGTTCGCACCGAGCTGGCTCAGATCTGCCAGGCCGTTCGGGAACTTCTCGATGTAGCTCGGGAGGTAGTCCACGCCGATGTGCAGCAGATCGGCCAGGCCCTGTCCGCCGGCCTCCATGGCGATGGTGATCTTGTCCCAGATCGCCGGGTTGCCGATGTCCTGGACGTTGACCTGCACCTTGGGGTGGACGGCGTTGAATGCCGGTATCAGTGCCTTGAGTTCGGCGGCCGGGTTCTTCCAGCTCCAGACCGTGATCGAGCCCGAGGGTTCGCCGGTGCCGCCGGTGACCGCACCGCTGCCGCTCGAACCGCTGCACGCGGCCAGCGCCCCGGCGCCGCCGGCGGCCAGTGCCGCGGCACTCAGCCCCCTCAGAAACGTGCGCCGACTCGGTTCGCCCACGACTCTACCGCTCATACTCGGGTCGTTCCTCCCTGGAAGCGTGCCTGTGCACCGCAACGGCGGTGGGGCACGAGTGGTACGGCCGTCCGGGGTGCCGACGGCCGAGGAGGAATGTAGCCAACCGAACGGATCTGAACAACGGTTTGCGCAGCATTTTCGTTCTGTGATGCGAAAACGTGGCGCAACGTGATCTGGGCGGGAGCGTTCTGGCTGGTAGATGTGGGTATGCGCTGGTTCGGCGTCAGGAGGTGGTGAGTGGCAGCTCGCAGTGGATCGTGTTCGATCGCGTTCGGTTGTGAGGGCGGCACGCGGCGTGCTTGCCGACCGACTGACTGACGGGCCGTCAGTTCGCGGGAGATAAATAGCTGGACACCGGGTGGCGCGCCGACAGACTTGCCGCATGACTGAATCCGACGTGAAGGCCGACCTCCGGCTCTACCTCCAGGACGCCCGCGACGCACTGCTGTTGAAGCTGGAGGGCCTCTCGGAGTACGACATGCGCCGGCCGCTGACGCCCACCGGCACCAACCTGCTGGGTCTGGTCAAGCACATGACCAGTGCGGAGGCGGTGTACTTCGGCGATGCGTTCGGGCGGCCGTTCGCGGCGCCAGGGCTGTGGATCGCGGGCGCGGCCGAGGCCAACTCGGATTTCTGGGCGCGCGCTGACGAGTCCAGTGCGGAGCTTCTCGGCCGCTACCGCGACGTCTGGATCCACTCCGACGCCACCATCGCCGAGTTGCCGCTGGACGCGGTCGGCACCGTGCCCTGGGGCGATCGGCTGCAACTGCCGCTGAGGCGGATCCTGATCCATGTGATCACCGAGAGCCAGCGTCACGCCGGTCAGGCCGACATCGTGCGCGAACTCGTCGACGGCGTGGTCGGTCAGCGTGCCGTTGACGACTGCATGCCGGAACGGGACGGGACTTGGTGGCGGGACCATCTGGGCCGGGTGGAGCAGGCCGCCCGCGAGGCTTCCGGGGACAGCTGACGCTCCTGCGCTGGGCGGGAGTCGGCGCGACGGCCGGCCCCCGCGGTGGCGGGTGGGCTGACGGCGGGCCGTGCGGGCCCGCCGTCGTCATCTCTCAGTCAACGCTCCAGTGCTGCAACGGCGAACCGCTGTCGGCCTGTTGGGTGACCAGTGAGCCGTCACCGGTCGACGCGGTGGTGAGCAGCAGGCCGCTCTTCACCGAGGTGACGGTGTAGCTGCCGTCGGGTTGGCTGGTGAGGTTCCAGTGCTGGTTGCTGTTGCCGGTGCAGGGCCACTGGATCACCTTGGCGCCGGCCGCCGTGGAACCACCGCTGACGTCGGCGCACAAGCCCGACTCGGCGTTGGTCAACTGGTAGCTTCCGTCAGTCTGTTGGGTGAACTGCCAGCTCTGGTTGGCGCCGCCGTTGGCGGTCCAGGTGATCAGTTGGGTGCCGGCCGTGGTGCTGTGGTTGGGGTCGTCCAGCGCCTTGCCGCCAGTGGTCAGGATGTGGGCGCCGTTGAGGTTGCCGCCGGAGACGCTGCCGACCGGGGTCACGGTGAGCGTTTGGGCGGCGGCGGTGCGGCCGCCGCCGACCGGCGAGCCGGTGGTGTCGGTCCAGTACCGGGCGGGCGTCGTCTCCGCCGGTGCACCGGTGGCGCCCAGACCGAGTACCAGACCGCTGTACCGGTTGACCAGGCGGTAGTTGCCGCCGGCCGGAACGATGAACCACTGCTGCCCGACGCCGCTGCCGCTGCTGACCGACGGCGTCGCGCCCCAGGCGCGCCCGGCGTTGCCACCGGCGTCCACGCCGAGGTGCGCGCCGGTGGCGGCATTGGTGATCAGGTAGGAGCCGTCACCGACCGACGTGAACGACCAGGCCTCCAGCGCGGAACCGGCGGGTGCGGCCAGCGAGGTGGTGGCTGAGCTGCCGGAGACCTGGGCCAGCACCCGGCCGTCGCCGTTGCTGATCCGGTAGCTGGTGGCGGGGTCGAAGGGCGCGGGGGCGGGCGCGGTGGCGTCGATGGTGGTGTTCACGTACTCGCCGGACGCGCCGTTGGAGCAGCCGAACGCGCAGTAGGAGCGGAAACTCCGGCCGACGATGGTGGAGTTGGTCAGGTTGGTGCTGTCCAGGAACCAGCGGTACCAGGAGGCGGTGTGATAGCTGCCGGTGTCGCCGAGCAGCGTCCACTGCTGCGTGGCGAGGTCACGGGTGGCGTAGATCTGCTGCGGGGCGTTGCCACTCTGGTCGACGGCCTGCGGCTCTCCGATGTACAGGCCGAGGTAGGCGTCGTAGCTGACGTTCATGACGAACAGCGGGGTGGTCGGGGCGAGTGTGCCCGCCGCGAGCTGCTGGCTGATGGTGCCGGGGGTGGCCGGGTCGTACTCCCGGGCCGGCGGCAGGTAGCCGCTCGGGTTGGTGGCGTCGGCAGGGACCATGTCGCTCTCCAGGCCACCCACCCCGGGTTGTGACCACTGGCCGTCGTACCACTTCTGCCAACTCCCGGGCGCCATCTTGGCGGAGATCGGAGCCCGCGCGACGTGTTCCAGGAAGTCGCCCCAGCCGCCGTTCTTGTCGACGATCCGGGAGCCGTAGAAGACGTAGAAGTAGCCGGAGGCGGTGTCGACGAACAGGCGCTGGTCGCCATCGCCGTAGTAGTACGTCTGGGCCGGGAACGCGTTGCTGTCGCCGCGCTGGGTGCTGTACGGCGAGGTGATCACATGGTCCTTGATGGTCCAGGTGCGGCCCTGGTCGGTGGAGACCGCGTAGTCGATCGCGTCGAAGTGGAGGCCGTCGCCGAACGGCTGCGGGGTGAACTCGTTGTGCACCAGTCCGTACCAGTCGCCGGTGTCCGGATCCACCCAGACGCCCGACAGGTCGCAGTAGTTGGGCTGCGCGTACCCCGAACCCGCCGGCGCCTTGGTGGCCGTCAGACCGGTGGGGCTGTTGTCGCAGCGCCAAGTGGTGTCGCCGTTGCGGTCGTTGGGGTTGGCCGGGTTGACCGCGTTGTCCAGCGTGCTGTCGGGGGCGGCGGTGTCGAAGTTGCTGCCCGTGTAGAAGCTCCACTGCCGGGAGTCGGTCGCTCCGTAGAGGGAGTGGGCTTCCTGGAAGTGGAAGCTGCCGTCCTTGTCGAGGTAGCCGCCGGCCGGGGTGTCGTCGGGGTGGGCGTAGCCGCCGGTCGAACCGGTGGTCACCGTGTAAGAGCCGGTGAGCGGGGCGGTCGTCGCCGCGGTCGCCGGCGTCGCGACGGCGCCTGCGGCCGCGGCGGCCAGCGCCAGTGCGGCCAGCGCACCGCCCCACCGCTGTCGGGGAGTTGACACAGGTGCTCCTTCTCAATGGTGCTGTTCCGAGGTGGTTCCGAACGGTAGGGCTCTCTTGACCGGTAAAACAAGAGGAAGGCCGCAAAAATGGTGCGGCGCTGAGACGAGGTTTGCTTCCAGGGACGTTGTAGCTTCCGAGTTGCCCAAGGATTCCCTTGACGGTCTGTCAAGATGCGACTATTTTGCGAAGGAAAAGTATGGACCGGTCAAATTTGAGGGAACAGCCATGGTGACGATGCAGGACGTGGCAGAGCTGGCCGGAGTCACGAAGCAGACGGTCTCCAATGTGCTCTCCGGGCGGGTCGCGGTCCGGCCGGCCACCGCCGCCCGGGTGCGAGCCGCGATCGAGGAGCTCGGCTACACGCCCAACCTCGTCGCCCGGTCACTGGCCACCGGCAGCACCAAGACCATCGGGCTGTTCGTGCCGACCGTGGTCGGCTCGTTCTATGCGGAGCTGATCGAGGAGGTCGAGGACGTCCTGGAGGCGCACGGTTACCACCTGCTGCTGTGCACCACCCGGCTGGACGGCGAGCGGGCCCGGCGTCACCTCGCCGGACTGACCAGCCGCCTGATCGACGCGCTGCTGATCGCCGGCGACCGCGACCTGATCGACCACCTGCCGCTGCTGGCCGACGCCCGCTTCCCGGTGGTGCTGTGCGCCTGGGAGACCGAGGCTCCGGACAGGTTCCCGGTCGTCACCATCGACTACGAGAGGGCCGGCTACCTGGCCGGGCGTCACCTGCGCGAACTCGGCCACCGCAAGGTCGCGGTGCTGGCCAGTCCGGCCCACACCGTGCGCATCGAGGGCTTCCGGAGGGCCTTCGCGGCGGACGGGCTGACCGTGCCGGACTCGGCGGTGCACTACGCGCCCGAGCCGAGTCCCGCCGGCGGCTTCGAGGCCGCCACCGCCGCCCTGGGGGCGAACCCCGAGGCGACCGCGCTCTTCGCCACCCACGACGTGCTCGCCCTCGGCGCGCTGGAGGCCGCCCGGGCCGCCGGGCGCTCGGTGCCGCAGGACCTCTCGGTGGTGGGGCACGACGACACCTTGGAGGTCCAGGTCGCCCGGCCGAGCCTCACCACGGTGTCGATACCGAAGCGGGAGATGGCTCGGCAGGCGATCGAGCAGCTGCTGCGCGCCGTCACCAAGTCCGGTACCCGGACCAACTCCCTCCAGCTGCTCCGGCCCGAGTTGGTGGTCCGGGAGAGCACCGGGCCCGCTGCGGTCTGAAGGGCGCCACGACGGCCCGAGGTGTGCGGCCCGGAGGCCCCCGGGTCGAGGCCCGGGTCGCGGCGGGCGGGTGCGGCCCGGAGGTCTCGGCGCGGCCCGGCACGCGCGTTCGGAGGCCCCTGCTGCGGCCATCCGTTCGAGAAATGAATTCGCCGGGAGCGCGGATTTTCGGGGATATGCCAGGTTCGCTGCTCCGGGCTTTGACCGTTATTTGAGCCGGCATCCGAAGATGAGAATTCCGGCCGCGACACGCGCACCCGATCGAGTGAATTTCGCCGAGTCCGCGCCAGGCGCCTGCGAGCATCGCCATCGAGCACTCGAACAGTCGTCCCCAAGTGGCTGACCTGCATCTATTCCCTGCCCCAGGGCAGATCCATGAGAATTTCCTTTGATACCGGCAAGGTGTCCTCGGCGGACCAAAGCAGTTTGGCATCGTGAACGCCGAAGCTGTCCGCCCGGGATGAACCCACACCCTCATCTCCCGTGCCGTGAACGGCGCATTCGGCGTCGCAGTCGACAGTCCGCGAGTAGAGGGAGTTAGCTGCATGGCTCCGAGCCAGAATCCGGTGTCCACTCTGCCCCAGCACCGGCCCGCTCGTGAGATCGCTGCGTGGCCCGTCACCCACCCGGCACCGCCCCGCACGCTGATCGACATCCTGCTGGCCACCGCCGCCGCCAGCCCGCAGGCACCCGCGCTGGACGCCGGCGGCGTGCTGCTCGACTACCAGGCGCTGGTGCGCCGCGTCGCGGCCTACGCCGAGGAACTCGGAAGGCACGGCATCGGTGCCGGCGACCGGGTCGGCGTCCGCGTCCCGTCCGGCACCGCCGACCTCTACGTCGCGATCCTCGCCGTGCTCTGGGCCGGCGCCGCCTACGTACCGGTGGACGCCGACGACCCAGACGAGCGCGCCGAGCTGATCTGGCAGGACGCCCGCGTCTGCGCCGTGATCGGCGCCGACCGCCGACCGGCCATGAGGTCCGCGGTCCGCCCCGGCTGCCGGGCCGGCGGTCCCGGCCCCGGCGGCGACGCCTGGATCATCTTCACCTCCGGCACCACCGGGCGCCCCAAGGGCGTCGCCGTCACCCACCGCTCCGCCGCGGCCTTCGTGGACGCCGAGGCCCGCCTCTTCCTCCAGCAGCAGCCGCTCGGCCCCGGGGACCGGGTGCTGGCCGGCCTGTCCGTCGCCTTCGACGCCTCCTGCGAGGAGATGTGGCTCGCCTGGCGGCACGGCGCCTGCCTGGTCCCGGCACCCCGGTCCCTGGTCAAGGCCGGCAACGACCTCGGTCCGTGGCTGGTCGAGCGCGGCATCACCGCCGTCTCCACCGTGCCCACCCTGCTCACCCTGTGGCCCCGCGAGTGCCTGGCCCGGGTGCGCCTGATCATCGTCGGCGGTGAATCCTGCCCGCCCGAGCTGGTGGCACGCTTCGCCGCCCCGCACCGCGAGTTCTGGAACACCTACGGTCCCACCGAGACCACCGTGGTCGCCACCGCCCACCGGATGCTGCCCGGCGAACCGATCAGGATCGGCCTGCCGCTGCACGGCTGGCGGATCGCCGTGGTCGACGAGACCGGCCGGCCGGTCGCCTGGGGCGAGACCGGCGAACTGCTGATCGGCGGCGTCGGCACCGCCCGCTACCTCGACCCGGCCAAGGACGCCGAGAAGTTCATCGCCCACCCCGCCCTGCCCGGCGCCCGCGTCTACCGCAGCGGCGACCTGGTCCGGGCCGACCCGCGCGGCCTCCTGTTCGTCGGCCGGGCCGACGAACAGGTCAAGCTCGGCGGTCGCCGGATCGAACTCGGTGAGGTGGACGCCGCCCTCCAGGCGCTGCCCGGCGTCCGGGCCGCCGCGGCAGCCGTGCGCACCAACCCGTCCGGCACCCGGTTACTGGTCGGCTACCTGGTCCCGCAGCCCGGCGCCCCCTTCGACCCGGCTGCCGCCCGCACCCAGCTGACCGAGCGGCTGCCCGCCGCCCTGGTCCCCCTGCTCGCCACCGTCGACCAGCTGCCCACCCGCACCTCCGGCAAGGTCGACCGGGACGCACTGCCCTGGCCGCTGCCCGGCCCGGCCGACCGGACCGGCCGGGCCGAGCGGCTCACCGGCACCGCCGGCTGGCTCGCCGAACACTGGGAGGCCAGCCTCGGTCTGCCCGTCTCCCGCGACAGCGACTTCTTCGCCCTCGGCGGCTCCAGCCTGGTCGCCGCACGGCTGGTCTCCGTGCTGCGCACCCGCTTCCCGTCCGTCGGCGTCGCCGACCTGTACGCCCACCCGGTGCTGGCCGACCTCGCCGCCACGCTCGACGAGGAGCACGGCGGCACCGACCGGCACCCGCGGGGCGGCGCACCGACCGCGCCCCGCGAGCAGCGCCAGGTGCGCCGCACCCCGCGCCGCGCCGCCGTCGCCCAGAGCCTGGTGCTCGCCGCCCTCTACACCGTGGCCAGCGTGCGGTGGGTGCTGGTCATCGCCGGGGTCGACAACCTGATGGGCGGCCACCTCAGCTGGGCTCCGCACACCCCGTGGTGGCTGATCATCGGCGGACTGGTGCTTCTCAGCAGCCCACCGGGACGCGCGCTGCTCGCCGGCACCGCCGCCCGGGTGCTCACCGCCCGGCTGCACCCCGGCAGTTACCCGCGCGGCGGCCTGGTCCACCTGCGCCTGTGGGCCGCCGAACGGACCGCCGCCGGCTTCAACACCGGCGAACTGGCCGGCACCCCCTGGGCCCGCCACTACGCCAAGCTGCTCGGCTGCCGGGTCGGCCAGGGCGTCCACCTGCACGCCGACCCACCGGTCACCGGACTCGCCGCCTTCGGCGCGGGCTGCTCGGTGGAACCCGGCGCCGACCTGGCCGGCTGGTGGCTGGACGGCGACCTGCTGCACCTCGGTGCCGTCGAGATCGGCGCCGAGGCCCGGATCGGCGCCCGCGCCACCCTGATGCCGGGCGCCCGGATCGGCGACGCCGCCGACGTCGCCCCCGGCAGCTGCGTGCTCGGCACCGTGCCGCCCGGCACCCACTACCACGGCTCACCGGCCCGTCCGAACAACGAACCGCAGGCCGGCTGGCCGGCTCCGCGCCGCCGCCGTGCCACGTCGCCCCTCTGGAACCTCGCCTACGGCCTCGGGATGCTCCTCTTCGGCCTGCTTCCGCTGATCGCCGCCGCGCCCGCCCTGTGCGTGCTCTACCCGGTGCTCGACGCCGCCCGCACGCTGTCCGCAGTGATGCTCCAACTGCTGCCCGTCACCGCGCTGTTGACCGTGCTCACGCTGGCCTGCTACGCGGTGCTGCTGATGCTGCTGGTCCGCCTGTTCAGCCGGGCCGTGCAGCCGGGGTTCCACCCCGAGCACGGCAGGGTCGCCTGGTGCGTCTGGGCGGTCTCCCGGCTGATGGACACCGCCCGCAGTTCGCTCTTCCCGTTCTACGCGAGCCTGTTCACGCCGGTCTGGCTGCGGCTGCTCGGCGCCGGCGTCGGCCGGCGGGTGGAGGCCTCCACGGTGCTCGCGCTGCCCGGCCTGATGCGGGTCGACGACGGTGCGTTCCTCGCCGACGACGCCCTCATCGCTCCCTTCGAGGTGCGCGGCGGCTGGCTGCGGATCGGTCCCTCGGCGGTCGGTCGGCGCGCCTTCGTCGGCAACTCCGGCATCGTCGGGCCCGGCATCGAACTGCCCGACCGCGCACTGGTCGGAGTGCTCTCCGACGCCCCCCGGAACGCCGCGCCCGGCTCCTCCTGGCTCGGCCGACCCGGCATCGAGCTGCCCCGGATCGCCGACGCGGGTGACGAGGCCCGCACCTACGCGCCGCCGCGCCGCCTGCTGCTGGCCCGCGCCGCCGTCGAACTCTGCCGCCTGCTGCCGGTGATCCTCACCGTGCTCCTCGGCGACCTGGTCTTCGGCGCCCTGGAGGCGATCATCGACCAGGACGGCCTGGCCGCCGCCCTCGCCGTCGGCGGCGTGGTGCTGGCCGGCGCCACCCTGGCCGCCTGCCTGGTCACCACGCTCGCCAAGTGGGTGCTGATCGGCAGGTTCCGCTCCGGCGAGCACCCCCTCTGGTCCGCCTTCGTCTGGCGCAACGAGCTCTACGACACCTTCGTCGAGGAACTCGCGATGCCGTGGGGCGGGCAGACCCTGCTCGGCACCCCGTACCTGAACCTGTGGCTGCGCAGCCTGGGCGCCAAGATCGGCCGCGGCGCCTGGTGCGAGACCCACTGGCTGCCCGAATCCGATCTGGTCAGCGTCGGGCGTGGCGCCAGCGTCAACCGGGGCGCCGTGCTGCAGACGCACCTGTTCCACGACCGGGTGATGCGGCTCGGGCCGGTCGTGCTCGACGAGGGCGCCACCCTCGGCCCCAACTCGATCGTGCTGCCCGGCACCACGGTCGGCGCCGGCGCCTCGATCGGCGGTGCCTCGCTGGCGATGCGCGGCGAGGAGATCCCGGACGGCACCCGCTGGATCGGCAACCCGATCGCGGCCTGGCCCGGCGAGCACGCGATCACCGTGCCGGCGCACGCGCGGGGACGGCACCGGGCACACGGCTGATCCGGGATCCCGTCAGGGTGACCGGGCTCAGGCCAAGCCGCCCGTGGCCCGCAGGTTCTGACCGGTCACCCAACGGCCGTCCGGGCCCACCAGGAACGCCACCACGTCCGCCACGTCGGCCGGCTCACCGAGCCGGCCGAGCGCCGTCATGGTGGGAAGCACCGCCAGGATCTGCGGCGTGACGGTGCCCAGCAGCAGTTCGGTGTCGGTGGCGCCCGGTGACACGGTGTTGACCGTGATTCCGCGCACTCCGAGCTCCTGGGCCGCGACCGCCGTCAGCTGCTCCAGCGCGCCCTTGCTGGCCACATACGCACCCGTCCCGGCCCCCGGCCGCACCGTGGCGGCGGACGAGACGTTGACGATCCTGCCGCCGTCCCGCAGGCGGCGCGCGGCATGACGGACCGTCAGGAACGCCGCGCGGGCGTTCACCGTGAATATCCGGTCGAACTCGGCCAGTTCGATCTCGGCGATCGGCTTCGGGGTGAACGACTGGGCGGCATTGTTCACCAGGATGTCCAGGCCGCCCAACTCCTCCTCGGCCAGCGCCATCAGCCGCTCGGCCTCCGCCGGGTCGCTCAAATCCGCCCGGACCGCGATGGCCGACCCGCCGGCTTCGGCCACCGTGCGCACCACCTCTTCGGCCGCCGCCTCGTTGCTCCCGTACCCGAACACCACCCGGGCCCCGTCGCGGCTGAGCCGCTCCACGACCGCCCGTCCAATACCCCTCGAACCGCCGGTCACCACGGCGGTCTTCCCCTTGAGCACGATGTCCTCCAGTTCGGCCAGCGGTATCGTTGGCGCTCCGTCGACGGTAGCGGAGGATTGTTGCCGAAGTCTGTCCTGCTGATCGACCTGGACGACACCCTGATCCCGGACGTGCCCGCGGCCCGTGCGGCCATCACGGGCACGCTGCGGACCCTCGGGCTCGCCGACGGCGCGGCGGGCGTCGATGCCGTGCTGCGGGTGGCGCGTGCCCGCTGGCGGGCCTGCCCGTACCGGGAGTTGCCGGAACTCGCCAGGGTCAGCTCCTGAGAGGCGCTGTGGTTGGGCCCGTCCACTCCCGGCCTGCCGGCCGAGGCGGCGGCGTGGTTGGCGGAGCACGCGCGGGCCGTGTGGCGCGAAGCCTTGCCCGGTAAAGATCCTGAGTGTGGGTCAGGTCTGTTCCGCACCCTTCGTGCCGGCCTGGTCCGCCCGTTCGACGCCGTGCCCTCACAGCTTTCCGCACTGGGCGCGAACCACGAGCTCTGGCTCGCCACCGAAGGCGCCGGCTCGCTGCAGCGCCGCAAGCTGGCCCTCTCCGGCCTCACCGACCGCTTCGCCCGCATCCTTGTCTCCGCCGAAGTCGGCTGCTCCAAGGGCGATCCCGGCTTCGCCCAGGCCCTCCTGCGCCTCCTCGACACCGCCGACCGCACCGTCTGCCTGGTCATCGGTGACAGCGCCCGCACCGATCTCGCCCTGGCCTCCCACGGCAGTTGGCCCGCCCTGCACATCTGCGACCCGGCAGCTTGCGCGGTCGACGAGCCGGGGGTGCGCCACGGCCGGGGGATCGCCGATGCTGCCAAGTGGTGCGGCTGCTGAGGGAGATGCCGGGTGCCGGCCTCGCCGCGCGGGGCCCTTTTCGATCTCGCTCCCGGAGCCGACCGTCCCGGCGCCGCCAGAGCAGCGGTCTTGTCGAGCGTGATATTTCGAGCGTAGTGTTTCGAAACATGTCTTCCGAAGAAGCTCGCCCCGCACCCGAGCGCCCGTCAGGTGCCGGACGTCCGCTGCGGCAACTGACGGATCCCAAGACCATGAGGGCGGTGGCCCACCCGACCCGGCTGGCACTCCTGGAGGCGCTCAACCAGCGCGATCCGCTGACCGCTACGGAGGCTGCCGAGATGATCGGCGAGTCACCCACGAACTGTGCCTTCCACCTGCGCACCTTGGCCAAGTACGGCTTCGTGGAGGAGGCCGGTGGGGGACCCGGCCGGCGCCGACCGTGGCGGCTCAAGCACATCGGCTTCGTGGTGGACGACAGTGAAGGCGAGACGGAAACGGCCCATGCGGCCGAAGCCCTGGCGAAGCTGCTGTGGGAGACCTGGCTGGGTCGAGTCAGCACGGTGAACGCCCGTCGTTCCGAGTTCAAGGGGCCCTGGCAGCAGGTCACCAGCGGGACCGAGAACGTGGCCTACGTGACTCCGGAGGAAGCCCAGCAGCTGAATGCCGAGCTGCGCCAATTGCTCGACCGCTATCGGGAGCGACTGGAGGAGCCCTCGCGCCGCCCGACCGGGAGCCTGCCGGTGGAGATGGTGCTGTTCACGTACCCGCTCGAGGCGACCCGGCCGGAGGCGTGAGCTGATGCGCAGGCTGTGGGGGGACCGCAACGCCCGGCTCTACCTGGCGGGGCAGAGCCTGTCGACCTTCGGGGACTCGGCGCTATGGCTGGCGCTGGGAATCTGGGTCAAGATGCTCACCGGGAGCGCTTCGGCGGCAGGCCTGTCGTTCTTCATGTTCGCCTTGGGAAGCCTGGCCGGACCGGTCGGGGGCGTGATCGCCGACCGGACGCGCCGGCGGCCCCTGCTGATCGCCGCCAACCTCGCAACCGCGGTCCTTGTGCTGCTCCTGCTCCTGGTCCACGACCGGAACCAGGTGTGGCTGATCTACGCCGTGATGTTCGGCTACGGTCTGTCGGCCGGCGTCCTCGGCCCTGCACAAACCGCGCTGCAACAGACGCTGCTCCCCGAGGAGCTCCAGGGCGAGGTGAACAGTGCCTTGCAGACGGCCCAGTGGGGAACGAGACTGATCACTCCGCTCCTCGGCGCCGGGTTGCTTGCCGCAGTGGGGGCGACACCAGTGATCATTGGGGACGCCGTGACGTTCCTCGTGGCCATCACCACGTTGGTCGCCGTACGGGTCCACGAGGAGACGCCGGCACCGACCGAGCGGCACTGGCTCACGGAGGCGATCGCCGGCGGACGCCACATCCGCGCCAGCCCTGCGCTGCGGCAACTCACCCTGGCCGGCACGCTGGCCGTGACCGCCTTCGGGCTCTCGGAAACAGCCCTCTTCGCTGTGGTGAGCAAGGGCCTGCACCGCCCCAGCGCCTTTCTGGGCGTCATGGTCTCGCTCCAAGGGGTCGGTGCAGTCTTCGCCGGGGTCACGGGGACTGCGCTCCTCCGCCGGCTCAACGAAGGCCGCCTCGTCGCCCTGGGCCTGGCCACCGCCGCGTCCGGGTTCCTCCTGCAGATCGCACCGTCGATTCCAGCCGCGGTCGTAGGATCAGCCCTCATCGGGTCCAGCCTGCCCTGGATCAACCTGGGCACCATGACGCTCCTCCAGCGCCAGACGCCACCGCAGTTGATGGGCCGGGCGGACGCGGCGCTCGGCCTGGCCCTCTCCACGCCGCAAACGGTCGCCATCGCCCTCGGAGCCGGACTGATCACCGTGATCGACTATCGAATCCTGCTGCTCGCCATCGCAGCACTCATGCTCGCGGCGTGCGCCTTTCTGCTCACCCGCCCCGAGCACCGTGACACTGCTCCGAGGCGACCGGCACCGGCTGACGCTGCCCCGTGACCGCAGGACAGGCTGCGGCGGACCCCGGACGAGGAAACGCCTGGTCAGGGAAGTCGGGCGGGCGCTACCTTGGGCGCGTGATCAACGAGACCGGCTTGCTGCCGCCAACCGTCTATCCCTCTGACAAGCGCCGGGTCGCCCTGATGCTGCTGGGTTCGGTGGCCTTCGTCGTCCTGGGCGTGGTGCTGCTGACCTGGCACGGCTCGGTGAAGGCGGTGATCGGCGGCGCGTTGGCGGTTCCGTTCTTCGGGCTCTGCGCGGTCCTGTACACGATCCGGTTGACGAAGGGGCGGCCGGAGTTGGTCATCGACCACGCCGGCTTGGAGCACGTCCAACTCGGGCGGATCGGCTGGCAGGAGATCGCCGGGGTACGGATCCGCGAGGTGACGGTGCGAGGCGCCCGCCAGCGCTTCATCGAGCTGCTGCTGCACGACCCCGCCGGCTACCTGGCGCGGGCACCCCGGATGGTGAAGATGACCGCCTCCGGCAACCGCAGTCTGGGCTTCGGCCCGGCGAGCATCTCCGCCAACACACTGCCGGTCGGCCTGGAAGAGGTGCTCGCGGCGATGCTGCGCCACCAACTCCGGCTGACCGTCCACCGCTGACACCGCCTCAACCTGGTAGGCCCCCATGGTCCCGATCGACCCCGTCGTCCCCGCCGGCCGCCTGGCGACACCGCCGCACCCCGAGCTCAGCCTCCCCACCGGCCACCTGCTCCGCCCCTGGCACCCGGATCGCGACGCCCAGGCGCTGCTGGCAGCCGGTCAGGACCCGGCGATCCAGCGGTGGAACCTGCTCGGAGTGGACTCCCTGGCGGACGCCCGCCGCCGCATCCAGCGCATGCACCAACGGCGGCAGACCGAGCAAGCCGTCATCTGGGCGATCGCCCGGACCGGTGCCGACAGCCCGGCCATCGGCCTGATCGGCTGGCGCGAGCTGGACCTGGCGGGCGGCAGCGCAGAGATCGTCTACTGGCTGCTGCCCGAGGCCCGTGGCGGTGGCGTTGCGGTGGCGGCGGTGCGGCGGCTCAGCCAGTGGGCGCTGGACGAACTCGGCCTGCACCGGCTGGTGCTCTGCCACTCGACGGCGAATCCGGCCTCCTGCCGGGTGGCGGCCAAGGCCGGCTACGCCCTCGAAGGCACCATGCGCAGCGCCCTGCTGCACGCCGACGGCTGGCACGACCAGCACCTGCACGCCCGCATCACGGGCGACGCCTGATCCTGAGCGCCTGCGGGCCCGGCCGCGGCTCTGCGGACCCTGCGGGCCCGGCCGCGGCTCTGCGGACCCTGCGGGCCCTACGGGCCCGGCCGGCATGGGGGCCCTGCGGATCCGGCCGACCCTGGGGATCGGCGGTCCCGGCAGCCCCGGCCGCCGATGCAGCCCTGCGGAGCGTGCGGGCCCGGCGGCCCGGCGCGACTACCGTTCGCCGGCGGCCGCCTCCCACGCGGCACGGGTCATGCGGAACTCGGTGAGCGGCATGCCGTACCAGCGCTCGGTGACGCCGGTGTCCACCATGCCGAGGCGGCGGCAGACGGCAGCCGAGCGCTGGTTGTCGGGCCGGACCACGGCGCGGACCTCGGCGAGGCCGTCGGCGAAGCCCTTGGCGAGGGCGCCGCGGGCCGCCTCCGTCGCGAAGCCGTGCCCCCAGGAGTCGGGGTGCAGGTGCCAGCCGACCTCCACCACGTCCGTCGCACCCTCGGCGTCCGTCATGGGCAGCAGCAGGACCGTCCCGGCGACCACGCCCGTGTCCAGGCGCTCAAGTGCCCACGCCCCGAATCGCGGATCCGCCGCGCCGCGCTGCCGGCAGCGCTCGATGAACGCGGCCGCCTCTTCGGGCTTCTCGAAGGCGCGCGGGGTGCTGCCGAGCCACTGGGCCACCTCCCAGCGGGAGTAGAGGTCGAATGCCCGGTCCCGGTCGGCAGGGTGCCACTGCCGTACCGTCAGGCGGTCGGTGGGGAAGACGATCTCGGGCTGTGGCATGCGGGAGCTCCTGGAGGATTGGATGACCGAGGCTGCGGTGATTTCCTGCGAGCAGCATTTTCGGTGATCTTGAAGCTCATGGCCATGGTATTTCGGCACCGAATTTTTCCTGGCGTGCGGCCACGCAGTGCGGCCGGGGCGTGGCACCGGTGCGGTCCGTCCCGGCCGGCCGCCCCGCGGTGGCGCGATCGCAGTCGGCGGGAGCACCGCTCAGGCCAGCAGGAGCCCCGCGGCCTGCTCGGGGGACAGGTCATCCGGGATCGAGGCGAGCCGGTCCGCGATGCTGCGCTTGCCGGTGAACTTGCTGAGGTCCTTGACGCAGGCCTTCGCCTCGGCGTCCGAGCCGAAGTCCCACACCAGCAGCCGGTGCACCATGGCGACGGCCTCGACCGGGCCAAGCCCGGCGCTGTCGGGGGTGCCGGTCAGGCGGCGGAAGGTCGGCACCAGGCGGGCCAGTGCGCAGCGTGCCTCGCCGAGCAGCGGGTGGCCGGTCGGCAGGCTCTGCTGGATCCACGGGATCAGCGTCTGCAGCTGCTGGGCCGCGGGGAACACCTCACCGGCCCGTGCCAGATTGGCGGCCATCCGGACCTGCACCGTCAACACCCGGGCGTCCTGGGCGCCGTGTGCCGCGGTGAGGGCCGGCAGCAGCTCCTGGAACCGCTGGACGGCGGCGCGCGGATCACCGTTGTTGCCGATCGCCGTGGCCAGTTCGAGATGGGTCACCAGGGTCTCGGGGTCGGTCGGACCGAGGTGCTGGGCCATCTCCGCGACCACCTGGCCGAGCAGGTGGACGGCCGCGCCGGGGTTCCCGGCCGCGTCCTGCCGGCAGGCCCGTTCGCGCCAGGTGATCAGCGCCTCCCGGTCGTACCGGCCGAGCAGGGACGTCATCTCACGGGCCACCAGCTCCAGCACCTGGCCGGCCACCTCGTCCGACGGAGCCTCGGCGGCGGCGGCCCGCAGGCGCAGCAGCAGCGCCCGCACGCCGCCGTCCTCGGTGGCACCGGTGTCGGCGCCCGCGGGGGCGGCGTTCTCGGCGTTCTCATCCGTAACGGGAACGGCGTCGGCCGGTATCAACCGGGCGGCCGCGACATGGGCGGGGCCGAACGCGCCGAACGGTTCTGCGGGGACGGACACGGGCGACCTCATCGGATGGGTGGGCGGATCGGCAGCGGCACGCGGACGTGCCGGAACATTCTGGCCTGCGCCGGGCGGGCGCGGCCACTCGTTGGTGGGCGCTGAGCCGGGCCACCTGGAATGCGGCGTCCGGGATCCGCAGCGAGGGCGAGCGGAAGCCGAGGGCCGCAGCGAGGGCGAGCGGAAGCCGAGCGGGCTCGCTGCCTCGAAGGCCCGGGTGCCGTAGTAGCGGGGCGAGCCCTCCAAGAACACCAGCGGCACCCCGGCCCGCTCCGCGACCGTCAGCGCGTGCCGGACCAGCCGGGCGCCGATCCCGCCGGCCCCGCTCCTCGGGCAGCACGGCCAGTGGGCTGAGCGACGGCACGTCCACCAGCCGGCGCGGGCGTCCAGGCGGACGGCGCTGATCGGCTGGACGCCGGCCATGCCGCAGCTGCGCCGGATGATCCTCGACCCGGGCGCGGAGACCGCGGCGGGCGCCGACCTGACCTGGCTGCGCCTGGCTGCGCCTGGCTGCGCCCGGCTGCGCCCGGCTGCGCCCGGCTGCGCCCGGCTGCGCCCGGCTGCGCCCGGCCGTGCTCGCGGCCGTCCGGGCGCTCGCCGAGGCGCCCGCTGCCCTGACGGCTGGTCAGTAACCTGCCGTCACTGGTCCGATCGACGAACGCGTCGGTACGATCACCGGATGATCAACGACTACCTGCTGCGCGGCGACCGCGTCGCCATCCGATCCCTGCGCCGCGACGACCAGGACGAGTTCACCCGGCTGGCGCAGGAGAACGCCGAGGTCCACCACCCCTGGCTGGCCCCGCCGCGCACCGACGCCGAGTTCGACGCCTACATGACGCGCCTCGAGGAGCCCGTCCGCGAGGGCTTCGCCATCTGCCTGCCGGACACCGGCGCGATGGCCGGCTACGTGACCATCAACAACATCGTGCAGGGTGCCTTCCGCTGCGGGGCGCTGGGTTACGGCGGCTTCGCACACGGGCGCGGGCTGGTCACCGAAGGGGTTGGCCTGGTGGTGCGGTACGCCTTCGGGCCGCTCGGGCTGCACCGGCTGGAGATCAACGCCCAGCCGGCCAACGTCAAGTCGATCGCCGTGGCCAAGCGGCTCGGCTTCCGCCTGGAGGGGCTGTCACCGGACTTCCTCTTCATCGACGGCGCCTGGCGCGACCACGAGCGCTGGGCGATCACCGCCGAGATGCTCGACGCCGCCTGACGGGGAGACACATCCTGATCGGACGCCACCGCACCGACGGGCGCTCGCGGCCGTCGCCCAGCGGGGTGTCCAACCCCACGCCCGCCCGGGGTGCCGTCCGGAAGTCACCGTCCCCGTGTCCGGTCACGGTGGTGCGACAGGTGCACGGCGGGGCCCCGGAGCGTGCCCGCCGCCGGACGCGGAGGGCCTGGCGGCCTGCCGCCACGTCCGCCACGCGGTACCCGGCACGGCGCGGCGGTCGCTGCCGTTCGGACGGACTCGCGGCACCCGGGGCGACCACGGCGCCGCCGCACCGGGCATCCCGTTCGGCGACATGCCGCACGCTGCCGCCCTGCTCGGCGGCCCGCGCGTCGATTGGCCGGCGGCTCCCGTGCCCGCCCCGCTGACGGCCGGTCCGTGTCCTGCCGGAAGCCCTCCGGCCGGCACGCCCTGCTGCTCGCCGGAGGTGGCCCCGGCGCCTCCCGACCACCGCGGACGCCGTGCTCGCCGGTCCGTTCCGCGGCTCGGCGGCTGCGCGGCTCGGCGTCCGGCTGGACGCGAGCGCCGTCCGCCGCCGGCGTACGGCCGGATGGCCGTACCCGCGTGCGGGAGGCGGCGAGCAGGCGCAGGCTCGGTCGGGATGCCACTGTGGAGGTGCCCGTGAGACTGCTCCTGGTCCATCCGAGCGCGTTGATGTACTCCGAGATCTTCTTGAGGCTCGAGCCACTCGGCCTGGAGCGGGTCGCCGCGGCGGCCCGCAACGCGGGCCACCAGGTCCGCCTCGTCGATCTGCAGGTGACCAGGCCCTCACGGCTGGACTCGGTCATCGACGACTTCACGCCGGAAGCGGTGGGCGTGTCGCTGAACTACCTGGCGAACATCCCCGAAGCCATCGACATCGCGCACCGGGTGAAGCGGGCCGTGCCGGGCTGCTTCGTCTTCTTCGGCGGTCACAGCGTCTCCTTCGTCGCCGAGCACGTCCTGGAGCAGGCCGCCGGCGCGGTCGACGCCGTGATCCGCGGCGAGGGCGAGCCCGCGATGCAGCCCCTGCTCGAAGCGGTCCGCGACGGCGGCCTGACCACGGTGCCCGGCATCGTCACCCGCGAGGGGCGCGGGCCGATGCCCCGCATGATGCACGGCCTGGACGATCCCCGGCCGGCCCGCGACCTCACCGCCCACCGCCGCCGCTACTTCATCGGCGAACTCGAACCCTGCGCCTCGATCGAGTTCACCCGCGGCTGCCCGTGGGACTGCTCGTTCTGCTCCGCGTGGACCTTCTACGGCCGCAGCTACCGCAAGGCCACCCCCGAGGGCGCCGCCGACGAGCTCGCCTCCACCCGCGAGCCGAACGTGTTCATCGTCGACGACGTCGCGTTCATCCGACCCGAGCACGGCGACGCCATCGCCGCCGAGATCGAGCGCCGCCGGATCCGCAAGAAGTACTACCTGGAGACCCGCGCCGACGTCCTGCTGCGCAACCAGGAGGTCTTCGAGCGCTGGGCGCGCCTCGGCCTGCGCTACATGTTCCTCGGCATGGAGGCCCTCGACGCCCAAGGCCTGGAGCTGTACCGCAAGCGCGTCGATCCGGACGAGAACGTGCGCGCCCTCAAGGTGGCCCGCAAGCTCGGCATCAACGTGGCCATCAACCTCATCGTCGACCCCGCCTGGGACACCGAACGCTTCCGCATGGTACGGGAGTTCGCCCTCTCGGTGCCCGAGATCGTGCACCTCACCGTGATGACCCCTTACCCCGGCACCGAGATCTGGCACACCGAGTCCCGGCGCCTGACCACGCTCGACTACCGGCTCTTCGACATCCAGCACGCCGTGGTGCCCACCGCCCTGCCGCTGGACGAGTTCTACCGCGAACTGGTGCGCACCCAGGCGGTGATCAACCGCAAGCACCTCGGCGTGAGCACGGCCCTCGGCGCGGCCCGCATCCTCGCGGGCAACCTGGTGCGCGGACAGACCAACTTCGCCCGGATGCTCTTCAAGTTCAACAGCGTCTACAACCCGGAGCGGCAACTCGCCGACCACCGACGGCCGGTGAGCTACGAACTGCCCCTGCCCGTGCACGCCGCGCCCGGCGACCGGCGCCAGCTCTACATCCATGCCGCACCCGTCACGCACCGCCGCCCCACCGCGCCGCCGGTGCCCGACTGACCCTCGCCCACCCGGCCCCGGAGCCAAGCCCCTGCCTTCCGCTCGGACGATCCGCTCGGACGATCTGCACCTTGGGAGACCTCATGCCCGACAACTGGACGGTGGACGGAGCAGCGCAGCCCGACGGCCATCAGCACGGAAGCGGGAGCAGCGGAACCCCAGTCGACATCAGGCGCGTCGGCATCAACCCCGACTACTGGTACCCGGTGGCCACTTCGCGGAAGGTGCGGAAGGGCAAGACGCTGGCCGCCGCGTTCGCCGGGGAGCGGATCGCCCTGTACCGCGGCGAGAGCGGCACCGTCCACGCCCTGGAGGATCGCTGCGCCCACCGCCAAGTGCCCCTGAGCATGGGCGTGGTGGAGGGTGACACGCTCCGCTGCTGCTACCACGCCTGGCAGTACCGGGGCAACGGCCGCCTCTCGCAGATCCCGTACCTCTCCAAGGAGACCGAACGGCCGCCGAAGGGCGTGCGCGCCTATCCGGTCCGCGAGGCGCACGGCCTGGTGTTCGTCTTCCCGGGAGACCCGGAGAAGGCGGCCACCGTGGCGTTCCCGGCGCTGCGCGAGCTCGACCCCGCCAGGCACCGGACCATGATGTTCTCCCGGCTGGTGCGCTGCCACTACTCGTTCATGCACGAGAACCTGCTCGACATGAACCACCAGTTCCTGCACCGCGGGATCCTCGGCATGATCCACCCCGAGCTGCTGGAGCGCCGCCGGACGGCCCGGTCGGTGGAGGCGCGGTACCTGTTCACGCACAGCGGCAGGAAGCGGAACCGCGGAGCGGGCCTGCTCGCCGCCGAAGGCATCGGCGGCAAGAACTCGGCGGATCTCATGACGATCCGCACCGAATACCCCTACCAGACGCTCGAACTCGTTCCGGAGAACGCCGAACTCCCGTCGTTCTCCCTCTGGGTGGCGTACGTGCCGAAGGACGCCGAGCAGCGCACCAACCAGGCCTTCGGACTGCTCACGATCGCCAAGCCGTCGATCCCCGGAGCCCTGCAGCTGGCGTGGCCGGTCATCCGGCGTTTCACCGAGCGGGTCTTCGCCCAGGACCGGATGGCGGTCGAGGCCGAACAGCGGGCCTGGGAGGAGCAGGGTGAGGACTGGAACCGCGAGATCTTCCCGCTGATCCTGGAGGTCCGCGAGCTGCTGTGCGCCAACGGGGTTCCGCTTCGTCCGGCGGTGCGGCGGACAGGGGCCCCGGCGCCGTGCGCCCTCGCCGTGCCGGAGGCCGAGGTGCGCCCGGACGGTCCGGCCGTGCCGTAGGCCGAAGTACGCCTGGACGGCCCTCGCCGGGCCGGAGGCCGAGGTGCGCCCGGACGGGTCCGGCCGTGCCATGGCGGCCCGTCCAGGCCCAGGAGCACCTGGCACACGTGCCGGCAGGCCCCCGTCAACCGCCCAGCAGGGCCAGCTCCTCGGTCGACAGCCGCAGCAGGCTTGCCGCCGCCGAATCGCGGATCGACGCCGGTCGGCGCGCGCCCGGGATCGGCAGCACCACCGGCGCCTGCGCCAAGTGCCAGGCCAGGCAGACCCGTTGAGGGCTGACGCCATGCGCACGTGCCACCGCGTGGAACGGGGTGCCGCCGGCCGGAACAGCCGCGCCGGGGTCGTCGACCGCACTCGGCGAGATCCCGCCGAGCGGACTCCACGGCATGAACGCCAATCCCAGCGAGGCGCACAGGTCGAGCGTGTCCCGCGTCACCTGGTGGGCGGGGGAGAACCGGTTCTGCACGGACACCAGTCGCTCGCCCAGGATCTCGTGGGCCACCCGGATCTGCTCGCAGTCCACGTTGGAGAGCCCCACCAGCCGGATCGTCCCCGCCTCGGCCAACTCCCGCAGCGCGCCCACCGACTCCGCGAACGGCACCTCCGGGTCGGGCTTGTGCAACTGGTAGAGGCCGATCGCCGCCACTCCCAGCCGCGCCGCCGACCCCTCGGCCGCCCGCCGCAGGTGCTCCGGGCGGCCGTTGACCGTCCACGATCCGTCACCCGGGCGGCCGCGCCCGCCCTTGGAGGCGACCAGTACCTCGGCAGTGCCGCTGCCGTACGCGGCGAGCGCGCGGGCGACCAGCCGCTCGTTGTGGCCCAGCTCATCGGCGTGCCACTGGTAGCAGTCGGCGGTGTCGATCAGCCGAACTCCCGCGTCCAGCGCGGCGTGGATGGTCGCGATCGCCTGCCCTTCGCCGGGCCGCCCCTCCACCGAGAGCGGCATCGCGCCCAGACCGATGGTCCCCACCGGCAGTCGACTCCCCGTCATGCCCGCGCCTCCTCGATCACCTGCGGCAGCCAGTCGTCCAGCACCGAGAACCGGAACCCCAGCTGCCGCGCCCTTCCGTTGTCCATCGGGTAGCAGCGGTCGAAGGACAGCGGCGACAGGGCCGAGCCCGCGCCCACCACGAGCCGGGGCTCGGCGCCCACCACCCGGCCGACGGCCTCGCACAGCTCGCGCACGTCCAGCGCGCCGTGCGAGGCCGCGTTCACCGCGCCGGTGAAGTCGGCCCCCGCGGCCCAGGCGAGGAACCGGGCGATCTCGTCATCCCGGATGAACGAGGCGGGCTGCGGGGCGGCGTGCACCGCCACCGGCAGCCCGTGCTCGATCCGGTGCACGTAGTGCGCCAGCCGTCCCGTGAAGTCGGCTCCGCCGACCACGTGGGCGGTCCGCACCAGGGCCACCTCGAAGGCGGCCGCCCGCATCAGCACCGCCTCCGCCTGGCGCTTGCCCTCGCCATAGTGCGATGCGACGAAGTCCTGGTCACTCCATGGCAGTTCCTGGTTCACCGGCCAGCCCGCGGGGTCGACCGCCGCCTCCGGGAGCGGGCCCGCCCCGCCGGTCTGCGCGTACACCTCCACCGTGGAGGTCAGCACGTACCGCCGGGTCCGCCCGGCGAAGACCCGCGCCCCGATCGCCGCCTGCACGGGTGTGTAGCAGACCTGGTCCACCACGACGTCGAACCGCCGGTCGCCGAGCGCGGCCCGCAGCGCCCCCTCGTCGTCCCGGTCGGCGCACAGCCACCGCACGCCCTCCGGCGGCGGCACGGATCCCCGGTTCAGCACGGTCACCCGCGCCCCGGCGTCCCGCAGTTCCCCGATCAGCCGCCGCCCGAAGTACCGGCTACCGCCGATCACGCAGACATCCATCGCCAAGCCCTTCCTCTCCGGTTCCTCTCCGGGCCGCCGAGTCTGCCGACCGCCGATCAACAGCAGTAGTCTTCACTTCGGCATCACGTGTTAAGGAGAACTGTTGATCGACGTCCAGCGGCTGGCCGTGCTGCGCGAGGTCGCCCGGCTCGGCAGCTTCAACCGGGCCGCCCAGGTGCTGCACTGCACGCCCTCCGCCGTCTCCCAGCAGGTCGCCGCCCTGGAACGCAGCCTCGGCACGCCCGCCGTCGAGCGCTCCACCCGAGGGGTGGCCCTCACCGACGCCGGACGCCTGCTGGTCGAAGCCGCCGACGCGATCGCCGCCGAGCTGGCCGACACCCAGCAGCGCATCGAGCGGCTGGCCGTCGCCCGGACGGCGCTCACCGTCGCCACCTTCGCCAGCGCCGGCCGGCGGCTGCTGCCCGGAGTGCTGGCCCGGTTCCTGGCCGACCACCCGGAAGTGGAGCTGTCCGTCCTGGAGGAGGAGCCGGAGGCGAGCCTGCCCGCCGTCCGCGAGGGCCGGGCCGACCTCGCCCTCGCCTACCACTTCGACGGCCCGCCGCCCGCCCGGCCCGGCGACCGCTCCGGCCTGGACTGGACGCCGCTCGGGCCCGACCCGCTGCGCGTCGTACTACCGCGCGAACACCCCGCAGCCGCCCGCACCGAGCCGCTCCAGCTGGCCGAGCTCGAGGAGGAGCGCTGGATCCTGGGCTGCCGCAAGTCCGCCGCGCAGTTCGCCGGGCACGCCGAACTCGTCGGCGTCGAGCTGCGGATCTCCTGCACCGCCACCGACTACGACTTCGCCCAGTCCCTGGTCCGAGCCGGCGTCGGCATCGCGCTGATCCCCGAGATCGGCCTGACCCACCATCCGGAGCTGGTCGCCCGAGCGCTCGCCGACCCCACCCCGCGCCGCCACCTCGGCCTGGCGCTCTCCCGCCGGCGGCGCGGCCCGTCCGCCCGCCTGGCCGAGGACCTCGCCGCCCGCCTGGAGTCGGCCGCCGGACGGGAGTCCGGGGCGATGCCGGCCACTGCCCGGTAACCGGACTTAGCCGGGCTGGAGGGGCACCACCGAGCGGATCCGTGGAACCCGCGAGCATGGGCCCGCCCACCGACCTCACCAGCTCGGTGCGGACCCGTCGGGCTGCGGGTAGTCCTGCACCGCGACACCGCGCTGACCGACACCGTGCTCGCCGACACCGCGCTGGCCGACACCGCGCTCGGTCAAGGAATCCTCCGACGTTCCCAGGATCAACCGGCTGCCGTCCGGCCACCTCATTGTGGTTCGCGTGCGGTTGATTGCCAAGAGTCCCGGGCGGCGGGAGGTCGGGGGAGGGGACTCCTCTATCGTCGTCCGGTACCGGGTTCGGCCAATGCAGCGGGGTGCGGGTGTGCGCCGCCGAGGAGTGAGTCATGGGAAAGCCGTCGGCGCTGGTCGGCGCGGCGCAGCTGCAACGGCGGCTGGGCGTGTTCGACGCGGTGGTCGTCGGCCTCGGGTCGATGATCGGCGCCGGGATCTTCGCCGCGCTCGCCCCGGCCGCCGCGGCGGCCGGCTCCGGGCTGATGCTCGGTCTGGCCCTGGCGGCAGTGGTGGCCTACTGCAACGCCACCTCCTCCGCGCGGCTGGCCGCGCGGTATCCGCAGTCCGGCGGCACCTACGTCTACGGGCGTGAACGCCTCGGGGACTTCTGGGGCTACCTGGCCGGCTGGGGCTTCGTGATCGGCAAGACGGCGTCCTGCGCGGCGATGGCCCTGACGGTCGGCTCCTACGTGTGGCCGGCCCAGGCCCATGCGGTCGCGGTCGCGGCCGTGGTGGCGCTGACCGCGGTCAACTACGTCGGCGTGCAGAAGGCCGCCTGGCTCACGCGGGCGATCGTCGCGGTGGTGCTGGCCGTGCTCGCCGCGGTCGTCACGGCCTGCCTCACCGGTTCCACCGCCGACAGCGGCCGCTGGGCGATCGGCGCGGACACCGGCTTCCACGGCGTGCTCCAGGCGGCCGGGCTGCTGTTCTTCGCCTTCGCCGGCTATGCGCGCGTCGCCACCCTGGGCGAGGAGGTCCGCGATCCGCGGCGCACCATTCCCCGCGCCATCCCGATCGCGCTCGGCATCACGCTGGTGGTCTACGCCGTCGTCGCGCTCGCCGTGCTCGCCGTCCTCGGGCCCGAGCAGCTGGCCCGCGCCACCGCACCGCTGGCCCAGGCGGTCCGGGTGGCCGGCGCGCCGGGCCTCGTCCCGGTGGTGCGGGTCGGCGCGGCGGTGGCCGCCACGGGTTCGCTGCTCGCGCTGATCCTCGGCGTCTCCCGCACCACCCTGGCCATGGCCCGCGACCGCCACCTGCCCCACGCCCTGGCAGCCGTGCACCCGCGCTTCGCCGTGCCGCACCGCGCCGAGCTGGCCGTCGGCACGGTCGTCGCCGTGCTGGCGGCGGTCGCGGACGTGCGCGGGGCGATCGGTTTCTCCTCCTTCGGCGTGCTCGCCTACTACGCCGTCGCCAACGCCTCCGCTTGGACCCTGACACC
The DNA here is from genome assembly GCF_020907985.1 of Kitasatospora humi. Classification (GTDB taxonomy): domain Bacteria; phylum Actinomycetota; class Actinomycetes; order Streptomycetales; family Streptomycetaceae; genus Kitasatospora; species Kitasatospora humi. Next base: position 331,614 of record NZ_JAJJPA010000002.1, read on the forward strand.
CGAGGAGGGCCGCCCGCCCAGGATCGTGCCGGTCCTCGGCACGGTCGGCTGCCTCGTGCTGGCCTTCGCGCTGCCGGCGGCGTCGGTGGCGTGGGGCGCGGCGGTGCTCGCCCTCGGTGCCGCCGCCTACGGTGTGCGCAAGCTGCTGCCCGGCGCCTGAGCGGGAGCCGGAGAACGCTGCTGCCCGGCGCCTGAGCGGGAGCCGGAGAACGCTGCTGCCCGGCGCCGGAGAGGGGGCCCGCCGGCGGCCGCCGGCGCTCGGCGGGGGGCCGCGTGCCGACCTCTGACGGCTGGGTGCGCCCCGGCGAGGTGCGGTGACAGGGAACGCGGGAGGAGGATGGGAGGGGCGCCGGCACCGGCCGCTGCGGGAGCCGCTGCGGCGGCGGCCGCCGGTGCTAGCAAGGAGGTCAGCGACCGTGGACGACAGCAGACTGGGGGACGGCGCCGCCGCCTTCGCCGCGCGCGGCCCCGCGCCCCACGAGGCTCAGGTGCGCTCCTGGATGAGCCCGACGGCAGTCGCCGTGACCACCGACACCGACTTCGCCACCATGATCGCCGCGATCACCGCCACCGGGCGCGGCATCCTGCCGGTGATCCGTGCCGGGGGCGGTCTGGTGGGTGTGGTCTCCCCGTCCGACCTGCTGGCCGCGTACCGTGCCGGGCGGGACGGAAGCGGCGTCAACGGAACGATCAGGGCCGAGGACTTGATGAGCCGACCGGCCGTCAGCGTCCGCGACGACCAGCCGATCGCCGAGGCGGCCGCGCTGCTCGGACGGGACCGCCTGCACCATCTGCCGGTGGTCGACCGCGACGGTCGCTTGGTCGGGCTGCTCTCGGTGCACGACCTGCTGGAGGCACTGCGGCAGGACGACGACGCGCTGTGCGGTGAGGCCCTGCGGCTGGCGCTGGAACCGGGCAGCGGGGTGGCGCCGAGCTCCCTGCTGGTGCGGTGCGAGCGCGGCCACCTGACCCTCGGCGGCCGCACCCGCACCCGCACCGACGCCCTGCGGCTGGTCGAGGAGGCCGGCCGGATCAACGGCGTCATCAGTGTCATCGACCAGTTGCACTGGGACTTCGACGACCTCGACGACCTCGGTGACACCGGCGGAACCGCCGCCGACCGACCCGGCTGACGGCGACCCGGCCCGATGGCGCGACGGCGACCGGGCACCACGGGTGGTGCAGCGGTCCGCTCTGGCCGCCGGCCGCCCGGCTTCGACACCGTGCGCTGGAGGCCGGCCGGCCGAGGAGCGGCAGCCGGCACGGACCGCGACTCAGCGACAAGGGCGTCCGCCGGGGCGGCCGAGTGTCCCAGCCTCGCCGTCGGGGTGGGGAGCCGACCGACGGCCGGCGGCCACCAGGGAGGTCACGGCCGAGCGGGCCCGATGAGCAATTCCGCCAAGTGGTCCGCGAATTCGTTGATCCGGTCCAGCCATGGCCCGCTGCGGGCCACCCGGAAGCCGTGGCGGCGGCCCCAGAAGGCGGCCTGGACGGCGTGGAACTGGGCCCACCGCCGGACGCGTTCGCGATCGAGTTCCGCAGCCTCGGCGAAGACGTCCAGGGCCCGGTGGACCGACTTGCGCAGGTCGCCCGCTTCGAGGAGCGCGAGCGCGCGGGACTTGAGCAGCGTGCCGCCGTCATAAGCGGGGTCTCCGACACAGCCCTTGGGGTCGACGGCCAGCCACGCCTCACGGTCGGCGCGCAGGATGTTCCGGGCGTGGAGATCCCCGTGGACGAGGATGTCCGGCTGGGTGCGGCCCAGCTCATCGACGGTCATGACGGCGGCGTCCACCGCGCGGGGCGGCATGGTGTGGGGCAACTCCACGGCGTCCTTGCGCAACTGCTCCTTCCAGACACCGGCCTGGTCCCGCAACCGGGGCAGGCCGGGCGGCGCGGGGATGGCCAAGCGGCGGTTGATCCGCCCGGCGACCGCCACCACCTCGTCGCCGTCCTCGACCTCCGCCAGGGTCGACGCCCGGGCCCGCTCCAGCAGCATCGCGAACCGGTCGTCATCGCGCTCGAACAGCCGGACGGCTCCGCGTCCGTCCCACGCCGCGAACGCGTCCGGCTCGTGGACGTTGCCGGGATGCGGGAAGGACACCTTCAGCACGGCGGGCCCCCCGGTCGACCGCTGCACGGGGACGATGATCCCGACACCCCCGTGCATGACCTCGCCGTCCGTCCGGCACCCCCAGCCGTTCATCAGCTCGGCCACCAGCTCGGGCAGTCCGGCGAGCCATGCTGCTCCGCGCTCCCCTTCGCGCTCGATGGTGCTCCGCACGAACGCCCCCGGCATCTCGATCACCCAGGCACCCTACAGCCGGCCGGCCGGGCCGACAGGTCGCCACGGCCCGGCCCCGCCGTCCCGGACTCGCAGGCCCGGGCGTCCGGCACCGGCGCCGGGGCGGTTTTTCTCGACCCTTCCGGACCTCCCGTTGTGCAGATCTCCGGGCGGAGTGGCAGCGTGGAGGGAGTTGAGACCCGGATTCGCGGGGACGGCCTGGATGGATGCAGCGAACGGTGACGCCGTTCGGAGCGCGGAGCCCGGCGGGCCAGAGGAACACCGGTCCGCCCGGGGCCGGCTGCGCTCCCGGCTGCGGGCGCCCAGCGTCGCCGGGCAGGTGTTCGTGTGGCTGCTGGCCGTGGTCGTGCTGCTGGTCGGCGCGGCGCTGACGGCGCTGGTGCTGCAGGCCCGGCACTACGCCACCAATGACGCCGAGAACCGCACGCGCGTCGCGGCCGTCGCCCTGGCGCAGGCCCCCATGGTGGCGACCGCGATGGACGGCCCCGATCCGACCGCGGTGCTGCAGCCGTTGGCGAACCAGGTCATGACCAAGGGCCACTTCGACTACGTGGTCTTCGCCAACCCGGCGGGCATCCGCTACACCTCCGACAACCCCGCACTGATCGGCAAGCACGTCATCGGCCCGTACCAGGAGGCATTCAAGGGGCCGATCACGATCAGCTTCAACGCGCCCATCGGACGGGTCGTGGAAAGCACCGCGCCGGTCGACAGGACGGACGGTTCGGTCGCGGGCGTGGTCCAGGTCGGCTACACCGTCGCGCACACCAGCAGCATGGTGGGCCAGCAGCTCCCCGTCCTGATCGGCGGCGCGGCGGTCGCGCTCGTGGTGGGAACCGGCGGGGCGGTGCTGGTGCGGCGGCGGCTGCGCCGCCAGACCCGCGGCTTGGGTCCGGCCGAGATGACGCGGATGTACGAGCACCATGACGCGGTGCTGCACGCCGTCCGCGAGGGTGTGGTGATCGTCGGCGGCGACGGACGGGTGCTGCTGGCGAACGACGAGGCCCGGCGGTTGCTCGACCTGCCGCCCGAGGTGGAGGGGCGGCCGGTCGCCGAGCTCGGGCTCGCTCCCGCGCTGGCCGAGCTGCTGGCGTCCGGGCGGGCTGCCACCGACGAGGTGCACCAGGCCGGGGACCGGCTGCTCGCCGTCAACAACCGCCCCACCGCGCCGTTCGGCGGAGAGTCGGGAAGCGTCGCGACCGTCCGTGACACCACCGAGCTGCGGGCACTGGCCGGGCAGGCCGAGACGGCCCGGGCCAGGCTGCAACTGCTCTACGACGCGGGACTGCGGGTCGGTACCACCCTGGACGTGAAACGGACCGCGCAGGAGCTGGCGGACGTGGCGGTCCCCCGCTTCGCGGACTTCGCCACGGTCGAGCTGGCCGACCCGGTGCTGCACGGCGAGGAGCTGTTCTCGGACCTCGGCATCGAGCAGGGCCCGCGGATCCACCGCACGGCCACCAGCGGCAGCGGCGACGACTGGCCGTTCATGCCCGTGGGCACGGAGATCAGGCCGCTCCCGGGCACCCCGGAGGAGACCGCCCTGAAGACCGGGCGCGCCGCGCTGGCCAACGACCTGGCCCAGGAGCGGGCCTGGCGGGCCCGCGCCCCGGAAGCCGCCGACCGGGTGCTCTCGTTCGGGATGCACTCGCTGATCACCGCGCCGGTGCGGGCGCGCGGCCTGTCCCTGGGCACGGTCAACTTCTGGCGGGCCGGTGATTCCCCGCCGTTCGACGAGGAGGACCTCGCCTTCGTCGAGGAACTGGTGGCCCGCGCGGCGGTCTCTGTGGACAACGCCCGCCGGTACACCCGTGAGCATCGGATGGCCGAGACGCTGCAGCGCAGCCTGCTGCCCCGGGGACTGCCCGAGCTGAGCGCACTGGAGGCGGCCTACCGCTATCTGCCGGCGCTGCACGGGGTCGGCGGGGACTGGTTCGACCTCATTCCGCTGCCCGGTTTCCGCGTGGCGCTCGTCGTCGGTGACGTCGTCGGCCACGGCCTGCACGCCGCCGCCACCATGGGCCGCCTGCGCACGGCCGTGCTCAACTTCTCCGCGCTCGACCTGCCTCCGGACGAACTGCTCGCCCGCCTCGACGAACTGGTCACCCGCCTCGACCAGGTGGAGACGGCCGTGGGGGAGCAGGACATCGAGGGCGAGGGTGAGCGGGCGCCCGTCACCGGAGTCACCTGCCTGTACGCGATCTACGACCCGGTCTCCGGGGACTGCACCATGGCGCGGGCCGGTCATCCACCGCCCGTGCTGCTGGGACCGGACGGCGGTGCGGAGTTCGTCGACCTGCCGGCCGGACCGCCGCTCGGCGTGGGCGGTCTGCCCTTCGAGACGGCCGAGTTGCGGCTGGCGCCCGGGAGTGCCCTGGTGCTCTACACCGACGGGCTCGTCCAGAACCGGGAACGCGACCTGGGGACCGGGCTCGAAGTGCTGCGCAACTCCCTGGCAGGCGCCGACACCCGCTCGCCGGACGACCTCTGCCAGACCGTGTTCGATGCGCTGCTCCCGCCGCGCCGCAGCGACGACATGGCGCTCCTCATCGCCCGCACCCGGCTGCTCGACAGCGACCAAGTGGCCAGCTGGGACGTGCCGTTCGACTTCGCCGAGGTGTCCCGCGTGCGGAACGAGTGCGTCGACCAGCTGACCGCCTGGGGACTGGGGGACGCGGCGTTCACCGCCGAGCTGATCCTCAGCGAGCTGATCACCAACGCCATCCGCTACGGTGCCGCGCCGGTCCGGGTCCGGCTGCTCAGGGACCGCAGCCTGGTCTGCGAAGTGTCGGACGGCAGCAGCACCGCCCCGCACCTGCGCTACGCCGCCACCACCGACGAGGGCGGCCGGGGCCTGTTCCTGGTGGCGCAGCTGGCCGAGCGGTGGGGGACCAGGTACCCACCCCGGGGCAAGGTCATCTGGAGTGAACAGCCGCTGACCGCACCGGAGTTCCAGTTCGAAGAGATGCTCCTGTAGCCGCGCCGCGGGCATCCCGGCGGGTCACCGTCCGAGCGGCGGCTACTCCTCGGCGCCGGCGCGCGGAACCGGGCCGACGAGCGACCCGCACGCCTATAGTGAGCGCCATGACCGACCCGCGCCCCACCTCGGCCTTCCACGCGGCCAACGCCGACTCCTCGGTCACCGCCCGGCTGATCGCCGCCCTGGACAGCCAGGCGGCCAACCCCGGGGTGCGCCGGCTGCGCGAGTGGGCGCACGCGCGCCTTGCCGCCAGTCCCGGCGAGCGGGCACTGGACGTCGGCTGCGGCACCGGCTCGGAGGCCCGGGTGCTCGCGGCGGCAGTCGCCCCGGACGGCGCCGCGCTCGGCGTCGAACCCCACCCCGGCCTGCGCGCCGTCGCCGAGCAGCGCGCCACCGAGGCCGGCAGTCCGGTCCGGTTCCTGGCCGGCGACGCGCTCGCGCTGCCGCTGCCCGACGCCGAGCTGGACGTGGTCTGGTGCGAGCGCGTCCTCCAGCACCTCACCGATCCGGCGCGTGCCGTCACCGAAATGGCCCGCGTGCTGCGCCCGGGCGGCCGGATCGCACTGCTCGACACCGACTGGGCAACCTTCGTCATGCACCCGGCCGCCCCGGAGGTCCGGCCCGCGCTGGCCACCGTCACCCAGGCCACCGCCGCCACCCCGGATGCCGGGCGCCGCTTGGCGGGCTGGCTCGCCGGGGCGGGTCTGACCGTCGACACCGTCGGCGCGGACGTCCTGCTGCACGACCCCCGCTCCGTCACCTGGCCGATCGTCCAGGGGCTCGGCTCGGCGGCCGTGGCGCGGAAGCTGATCACCGAGGAGCAGCGCGACCTGCTCTACGCCGACCTCACGGCCGCCGCCGCGCAGGGCGCCTTCCACCTGTCGGTGACGATGTTCGCCGTTGTCGCCCACCGGCCCGGCTGACCGGCCGGCCGTCACCGGGGCGGGCGCCACTCGAAGAGCAGGATGGTCGCGTCGTCCTGGAGGTGGTTGCGTTGGTGTTCGAGGATGTCGCGGATGAGCAGCCGCAGCACCTCGGCCGGGCGCTGACCGGAGGACGTGGAGCGGATGATGAAGTCCGTGAACCGGTCGAGGCCGAACTCCGAGCCTTCGGTGTCGCGGGTCTCCACGACACCGTCGGTGTAGAGCAGCACCCGGTCACCCGGCTCCAGGGTCGTCTCGTGCACCTGCCGAACGGCCGGCGCGAGTTGCAGGGCCAGACCGATCGGCAGCTGCGGGGGGCTGTCGAACACCCCGTGGACCACCCGCTCGGCACGGATGAGCAGCGGCGGCGGGTGACCGCAGTTGACCCAGCGCAGCACTCCGGTGATCGCGTCGAGCCGGCACAGCACTCCGGTGCAGAACTGGTCGGGCAGCCATCGGGCGAGCGCCTGCTCGACGGAGATCACGACGTCAGCCAGGTTGCCGCCGCCGCGGCGGGCGTTGCGTGCCGCCGCCATGGCGACCGACGTGGTCAGACCCGAGGTCAGGTCGTGGCCCATGGAGTCGAGGATCATGGTGTTCAGCACGTCCTTGACCACCGTGTGGTCGTAGGCGTCACCGGCGACCTCGTACGCGGGCTCCAGCACGGCGGTCGAGACGCACCTGGTGCTGCCGACGCTGTGGGGCGGCAGGAAGGCCCGCAGCATCTCGGTGGGCAGCCGCATGGCCGCGGTGCGGCTGAGGCCGGCGAGCCAGTCGCTGTAGGTGCGCTTGGAGGTGATCAGCATGGCGAACAGATGGGCCAGCATCCGGCTGCGGCGCATCCGCGGCTCGTCGAGCCGGACGCAGCACACCCCCAGCACGCCCAGCCGTTCCGCGCCGTCGACCAGGGGCAGCCAGACGGTCACGCCGTCGTCGGCCTCGGCCACCTGCGGTGAGACCGTGCGGTACGCCGCGCCGGCGGACGAGCCGTCCACCGGCAGGTTGTCCATGGCCTCGTCGAGCGGGATGAGCAGCTGCTGCTGGAGGTCGACGAGGTAGATCAGCGCGGCCTCCAGGCCGAGGGCCGAAGCACACCGGTTCCCCAGACCGGGCAGCTGCACCGGCAGCGCTGTCTGCGCCTCGGCGATCAGCTCTTCCAATCGGCTCTCGGCGACGGTGACGGCGGAGCCGGCGGGCGCGTTCGGTGGGTCCGACACGGGGGATCACCCCCTTCCGCGCCCAGTCTCACACCGATCGCGGCCGCTCTCACGTCGGAACCGGACAGGGCGGACCCGGCCGCGGGCCGTACGTGCCGGACCCGGCGGACCCGGCGGACCCGGCCGCGAGGCGTACCTGTTGGACCCTTGGACCCGCCCGACCCACCGAAACGCCGCACCCGGCCGCGGCGAGAGGGCCTCCCGCACCGCACCGCGGCGCGGCCCGGACGGCCGAGGCGTGCCGGTTCCCGGCGCCGCCGGCTCAACCGTGCGCCGGCGGCTCGTTGGCGGCCGCGTCGACCATGCCGGCCCGCAGCAGCTGGTAGCCGAGGTCGACCAGGGCGCGGCCGGCGGCGTACTCGTCGCCGATCTCCGGCACCATGGGGTCGTTGGGATTGCGGTGGGCGTCGCTGCGCGACTCCAGGACGTTGTCGCCGGTGTCGAGCACGGCGTGCACCTTGGTGACGTCGCCCTCCTCGTAGATGTCGAGGCGCAGGCTCCAGCGCTTGGTGTGCAGCAGCCTGGGGGTGGCGGTCTCACTCATGTCCGAACCTGTCCTTTCCACGCGGGTGACGCGGTGACGGCCGATCGGTTCGGGCGCCGGTCGCCGTCGGAGCCATACCTCCAGCATCCGAGCGGCCGCTGCCGGTGTACACGGGTCACCCGGCCCTGTTCGGCGGATCGCACGGGCCCGGCGGGGAGTCCGCTGCCAGGGCGGCCCCCCGGGCCGCCCGGCCGATCGCGCCGCCCGGCCGATCGCGCCGCCCGGCCGATCGCGCCGCCCGGCCGATCGCGCCGCCCGGGTCGGCGCAGCAGGATGGAGGTACGGGCCCGAACCGGCAAGGAGGGCCCGGGAGATGCGCGGGCCAGGCGGTGCGCGCAGGTGACGTGAGGGGGCCCGGCGAGTGACCGGAGGGCAGCGCTCGGCAAGCGGCCACCGGGCCGTGGCGCACACGGCGGACCTGCGACTGGAGGCATGGTCGCCGACCGTGGCGGGCTGCGTCACGGAGGCCGTGCGCGCTCTGGTCGAGGGCTTCGCCGACACGTCGGCGGCCCGGCCGGTCGGCGACCGCACGTGCGAGGTCACCGCCGCGACCGACGAGGACCTGCTGGTGGCCGTCCTGGAGGAGGTCGTCTACCGGATGGACGCCGACGGCGAGATACCGCTCGACACGGAGGTGTTCGAGATCCGGACCACGGCGGCCGGCCGGGCGCTGTCGGCGCGGTTGCGGATGGCGGACGCCGACACCGCGGAGCTGGTCGGTGCGGTGCCCAAGGCGGTCTCGCTGCACGACCTGCACCTGCGGGGCGGTCCCGGCGGCTGGTCCTGCCGGGTGACGGTCGACGTCTGACCGGACACCGTCCGACCGAACACGGCGAGCGGAGCGGAGACATGGCGCTCACGGTGGCACTGGCCGGCGACACCATGCTCGGGCGCGGCGTCGCCGAGGAGCTGCGGCGCGCGCCGGCACCGGCCACCCTGTTCGCCGCCGAGGTGCGGGAGGCCCTGGCGGCGGCCGACCTCGTGGTGCTCAATCTGGAGTGCTGCGTCTCCGACCAGGGGCAGCGCTGGCGGGACCCGCTCAAGCCGTACTTCTTCCGGGCCCCGCCGTCGGCCGCCACCGTGCTCGCCGAGCTGGGGGTGGACTGCGTGACCCTGGCCAACAACCACGCCCTGGACTACGGATTCGACGCCCTGGCCGACACCCGGGAGCTGCTGGAGCGGGCTGGTGTCCGCACCGTGGGCGCGGGCCAGGACGTCTCCGCGGCAAGGGAGTTCGCCGTCCTGGAGGTCGGTGGCGGGCGGCTCGCCGTGGTCGCCGCCACCGACCACCCGCAGGAGTTCGCGGCCGACGAGCAGCGCCCCGGCGTCGCCTGGGCCGATCTGTACCAGGGCGTGCCCGACTGGCTCGGCGCGCTGGTCGAGCGGGCCGCGCGGCAGGCCGACGCCGTGCTGGTCACCCCGCACTGGGGTCCCAACATGACCTCACGCCCGCCCCGGCACGTGCGCGCGGCGGCGGCGGACCTGCTGGCCGCCGGGGCGACCCTGGTCGCCGGGCACTCCGCCCACGTCTTCCACGGGGTCGCCGACCAGGTCCTCTACGACATGGGCGACTTCGTGGACGACTACGCCGTCGACCCGGTGCTGCGCAACGACCTGGGCCTGCTCTTCCTGGTGACCCTGGACGGCCCCGACCCCGGTCACCCCACCCCCGTCCACCTGGAGGCGCTGCCCCTGGTCCTCGACTACTGCCACACCCGCCCTGCCCGGGACGAGGAGTGGGTGTGGATCCGCGAGCGGTTCACCACCGCCTGCGCCGAGTTCGGCACCCCGGTGGGCGAGCGTGCCGGACGGCTGACCGTCGACTGGAGATGAGTGACGTGGACATCAAGCTCACCGAGGAGAGCGCCTACCGCTTCCGCATCGAGCGGCAGGGCGGGATGCGGGTGCCCGGAGTGGTGTACGTGTCCCACGAGTTGCTGCCGCAGGCGGAGGGAGACAAGGCACTGGAACAGGTGGCCAACGTGGCGACCCTGCCCGGGATCGTGCGCGCCTCCTACGCCATGCCCGACGTGCACTGGGGCTACGGTTTCCCGATCGGCGGGGTGGCCGCCACCGACATCGAGCACGGCGGCGTCGTCTCGCCGGGCGGCGTGGGCTTCGACATCTCCTGCGGCGTGCGGCTGCTGGCCGCCGGCATCGACCGCGGGGAACTCGACCCCGGGCGGATGCGCCGCCTGATGGACGTGCTGGACGCCACCATTCCGCGCGGCATGGGACGCGGCGGCCTGTGGGAGCTGTCCGGCACCGGCGAGATGGACGACCTGCTGGCCGGCGGCGCCCGGTACGCGGTGGAGCACGGCCACGGCGTGCCGCGCGACCTGGACCGCTGCGAGGACCTCGGCGTGCTGGTGGGCGCCGCCCCCGGGCAGGTGAGCAGCCGCGCCGTGGCGCGCGGCCTGTACCAGGTCGGCAGCCTGGGCAGCGGCAACCACTTCCTTCGAGGTCCAAGCCGTCGACCGCCTCTACGCGCCCGACACCGCGGCCGCCTTCGGGCTCCATGCCGGCCAGGTCTGCGTCATGATCCACTGCGGCTCCCGCGGCCTCGGCCACCAGGTCTGCACCGACCACGTCCGCACCATGGACCGTGACCTGCACCGCTACCGGATCGACCTCCCGGACCGCCAACTCGCCTGCGCCCCCGTCGACTCCGCGCCCGGCCGCGGCTACCTCGGCGCCATGGCGGCCGCCGCGAACTACGGCCGCGCCAACCGGCAGTTGCTCTCCGAGGCCGCCCGCCGCGCCTTCGTCACCGCGGCCGATGCGGGCCTCGAGCTGGTGTACGACATCTCCCACAACATGGCCAAGATCGAGACCCACCGGGTCGACGGCGCCGAGCGGCGGCTCTGCGTCCACCGCAAGGGCGCCACCCGGGCCCTGCCGCCCGGCGATCCGAGCCTGCCGCCCGACCTCGCCGACGCCGGCCAGCCGGTGCTGGTCCCCGGCACCATGGGCACCGCCTCCTACGTGATGGTCGGCCTGCCGGGCAACGACGCCTTCCACTCCGCCTGCCACGGCGCCGGCCGGGTGTGGAGCCGCCACCACGCGCTGCGCATGGTGCGCGGCGAGCGGCTCCGCGACCAGTTGGAGGCGGATGGAGTCGCGGTGCGCCCGTCCTCCTGGCGCGGCCTCGCGGAGGAGGCGCCCGAGGCGTACAAGGACGTCGACGCCGTCGCCGCGGCCACCGCGGGCGCCGGACTCGCCCGCCTCGTCGCCCGCCTGGTACCGCTGGGCGTCGTCAAAGGCTGACCGCGACCGGCCGACCCCGCACCTGAACCGGGGCCGCCGGCGGGCGGCGCGACGGCGGGGTGCGCCCCCGGCGTCAGTCGTGGGGGATGACGGCGACCGGGCAGACGGAGTGGTGGATGGCGGCGTGGGCGACCGGGCCGATCCGGGGTGCCGGGCCGCTGCGGTTCCCGCCGCGGCCGACGACCAGGAGCCGCGCTCCGACGGCGATGTCCACGACGGCCCGGGTGGGGCTCTCCTGGCTGAGGTGCTCCACGACGTGGACGTCCGGGTACTTCTCCCGCCACGGCAGCAGCGCGGCGCTCAGCGCTTCCCGGTCCGCCTCGGGCGGGGTCTGCGCGGCCGGGTGCTCGCGGGCGATCACCGGCCGGCGGCGGCTGGTCGCGTGCACGGCGAGCAGTGCGGCGGAGCGCCGCCGGGCGGCGTCGAAGGCGAAGTCGAGGACGCCTTGGTACCCGGCCCGCAGGCTGATGCCGACCGCGACGCCGCCGGGCGGTGTGGCGGCGGGCGGTGTGGCGGGCGACTCGCGGTCGGTGCGGACCAGCACCACCGGGCGGTCGGCGTGGGCGACGCTGTACAGCGCCAGTGACCCCAGCAGGTAGCCGCGGACGGTGCCGAGCCCCTGTGAGCCGAGGACCACCAGCTCGGCGTCCTGAGCGGCCGACAGCAGGGCGTCGGGGGAGTCGGCGGGCAGCAGCTGGGTGATGAGCTGCAGACCGGGATAGTCCTGCCGCATGGTGCGCCGGGCCTCCTGGAGCAGGCGCTGGGACGCGGCGGCCTGTTGGTCCTCCCGGACGATCTGCTGGCCCGTCACCGGCGGCAGGATCCACAGGTGCACCATCCGCAGCGCCAGGACCCGCCGCCGGGCCTCACGGGCGGCCCAGTGGGCGGCGGACAGGCTTTCGGGTGAGCCGTCGAGACCGACGATGATCTCGGGTCGCATGCTGGTCGCCCCGCTTTCCTGGCGTGGGTTCGGACTGGTCACGCGCGGATCGGCGGCACGCCACGGGCTGACGGGCGACGATCGGACCGGCGGACGCCTGCGGTCCGGTGCCGCTCATCGGGACCCTCCAGCGGCGTCGGCCTGCGGCCGGTGGGCGTGCCGGGCCCGGCGGACCCGAGCCGGTCCGGTGGGCGCTGCCGCCGGACCCCGCTCTGCTGTTCATCGTCCTCCTGCCGACCGGTTCGCGCGTGCGCACGGTCCCGAGGAGGGCCCAGCCCGCGCCGGGTGGGCCCGCGAAATCCCGGAGCCGGCCGGGGAGTCAGCCCCGCCGGGGCGTGCGCAGCCGGTCGCGCGCGGCGAGGAACTCGGCGCGCTGCCGGCTCACCAGCCACTCGTCGGCCAGCAGCGACCAGATCTCCTTGGCCTGCCGGCCGCCATCGTGGGGGTAGCGGGCACGCAGCACCCCGTCCAGGCTCATTCCGGCCCGCTCGGCGACCGCCTGGCTGCGGGTGTTCTCCGGGCTGGTCACCCACTCGACGATCGGCATGCCGCGCTCCACCAGGGCGTACTCGATCAGGTGCCGCACCCCTGCGGAGATCAGCCCGAGCCCCTCGCCGGCCGGCTCGGCCCAGACCCCGATCTCGGCGACCCCCTGCGCGGAGTCGAAGTGCGGGAACATCACCCCGCCCACCAGGGTGCCGTTCAGCCAGATGCCGTAGATCCGGGCGGTGTCCGCGGCGGTGCCGTCGGCGTACCGCTGCAGGGTGGCGCGTGCCGAGTCCAGGTCGGTGCTGCGCGATGCGAAGTTGATGAACGGGTCCAGGTTGGCCCGCGCCCGGTCCATGTGCGCGAGGAACTCCTCGGCGTGGTGCGGCTCCAGTGGGCGGAGCTCGGCAGGCAGGGTCTCGGACAGCGGTACGGCGAACACCGGTTCTCCTCGGGGCACAGCATGCATAACAAACGTTTGGTACGTGGCAGGAGCCTAACCCGGCCGGGAGCGTCCGGGGTGGGCGGGGCCTCGCGGGCTTGCGCGGGCGGGGAGCTCGGCGTGCCTGGCCGAGGGCCCTCGGGCGGGCTACTCCCGGGCGGCCGGGTCGTTGCCGGTCGCCTCCGCGGTGCCAGCGCGGAGCAGCTGGTGGCCCAGCTCCACCAGGGCCCGGCCGGCGGCGAATTCGTCGCCGATCTGCGGCACCTGCGTGTCCCGCGGATTGCGGCGCGCGCTGCTGGTGGTCTCCAGCACGCCCTCGCCGGTGTCCAGCACGGCGTGCACCGTGGTGTCGTCCCCGTCCTCGGTGAGCTCCAGCCGCAGCTGCCACTCCTTGGTACGAACCATCCCGACCAGCCTCCTAGACGCCAATCCCCATCCTGCGCCCACCCGGACCGCCCCGCCGAACGCACCGTACTCCGCCCGTGGGGTGTGGCATCCTGGGCCGGTGCTCATGGTTGGCCGGGTAATCGGCGGTGGCGACCTGCGGAGGGTGCTGCCGCTGCTGGAGCGGCTGGCGGGCGGCGCTGGGCCCGGGCCCCGGGCCGGAGGTGGCCCGGGTGGCCGCCTCCGGGGGAGCGGCTGACGGGCGCGGGCTGAGCGCTCGGTCAGCGGGTCGCGGCGAGGGCCAGTGCGGCCGCCCCGATCACCCCCGCGTCGGTGCCCAGCTGCGCCGGAGCGACCACCAGGCCGCGGGTGTACGAGAGCGTGGCGTAGCTGTCGAGGTGGCGCCGCAGCGGAGCGAGGAACAGCTCGCCGGCCTGGGCGACACCGCCGCCGATCACCGCCGCCTCCAGGTCGACCAGCGCGGCAGTGCCGGCGATGCCCACCGCGAGCGCCCGGGCCGCGCGGTCGAAGGCGGCCAGCGCCGGCGGATCCCCCGCCCTGGCGGCCCGGGCCACGGCCACCGCGGAGTCGTCGTCGCCACTCGGCCGCCAGCCGGCCGCGCGGGCGTGGCGGGCGATGGCGGTGCCACTGGCCAGCCCTTCCAGGCAGCCGCGGGAACCGCAGGCGCACGGCTCGCCGTCCGGATCGATGCTGATGTGGCCGAGGTGGCCGGCGTTGCCGCTCGGCCCGGGATGCACCTGGCCGTTCAGCACCAGGCCGGCGCCGACGCCGGTGGAGACCACGATGCAGAGCGCGTTGCGGTACGGCCGCGCGGCGCCGCGCCAGTGCTCGGCGGCCGCCATCGCGACCGCGTCGCCGCCCAGCACCACCGGCCGGTCACCGACCGCGGGGTGCTTCTGCACCTGCTCGACCAACGGAAAATCGCGCCACCCGGGGATGTTGACCGGGCTGACCGTGCCGGACCGGATGTCCACCGGCCCGGCGCTGCCGACGCCGACGGCGGTGGCCTCGGACCACAGCGGGTGCTCGGCCAGCGCGTCCACGGCCCCGGCCACCGCGGCGAACACCGACTCGGCCGACTCCCTGGCCGGGGTGGGAACTTGGCAGCGGTGCAGCAGGGTGCCGGCCCCGTCGACGAGCCCGGCGGCGATCTTCGTGCCGCCGATGTCCACGGCCGCGATCAGGGCGGTTCCAGGGTTGCTCACTCGGGGCACGGGGTGGCTGCTCATGATCTGGAGCATACGGGGCCGGCGTTCGGTGCGACGGAGGAACCGCTCCCGCGGTCACGGGCTGTCAGCCGTCACCGCTAGCGTCCCCACCACGACGTCCGGGAACGGGGGAAACGATCGTGAGCTTCCTGGGGATGTGGGTGGTGGTCCCGTTGCCCGACGCGGTGGTGGCGGAGCTGGCGCCGGTGTTGAAGCCGGTCATAGCAGAGCAGCAGAGCTCGCCGGAGACACGCGCGTTGTGGGAGGAGTGGGTGCAAGCGCCGGAGCGGGTCCGGGGGTTGCGACGCCGGCGCCGGCCTGACGAACCGGTGTCGGAGGCCGAGAGCGAGGCGTTCATGGAACTGTCCAGCGCCTGCCCGCTGGACGAGCACGTCGAGCTCCTCTACGAGGCGATGAACCAGTCGCCGAAGGAGTGGCACGACCTGGCAGTCTGCGCCGGATGCCGCAAGGGCTATCCGGCGGCAGCACTGGCGCACGGCCTGGGCCCGGCCCGTTTCGCGATGCTGCCCGGCTGGTTCGGCGACTTCGTGCTCACCGCCGAAGAGGTCCGCGCCGGCTTGCCCGCCGTCACCGCCGCGCTGGAGCTGAACCCCGAGCAGCGGCGTGCCGTCGAGCAGCGCACCGCCGAGTGGCTCTGCGAGATGGGTGACGGTGACCCGGGGGAAGCGGATGCGATGCTGGACCGGCTGGTGCCGCTGTGGCGCGGGGCGGTCGAACGCGGGGCAGGCCTGCTGGGTTGCATGATCATCCCGAGCTGACACCGGGCCCGGCGGCTGGGCCACCCGACGGACCGGCGGTGGTCTGCCCGTACGGACCGGCGGTGGGTCCGCCCCCGGCCGTTCGACCGGGGGCAGACCCACCTGGATGCCTCAGCAGTGCTCCACCTTCAGTGGTGCCCCACCTCAGTGGTTCTCCACCTCAGTAGAGCTTCACCGAGGCGTCGTCGATCAGGAACGCGGTCTGGCCGCTGGTCTCGTGGGCGACCAGCTTGATGCCGACCGTGGAGCCGAACTCCGGTGACACGAAGGGCGTCAGGTCCAGTTGCTGCAACTGGTAGCCCTTGGTGGCGTTCTGGTTGTTCCACGTCCGCACGGTGCCGAGGTAGTTGCCGCTCCACTGGTCGTAGAGCTCCAGCGAGAGGAAGTCGACCGGCGGGCCGGCGGCAGCCGTGGTGCCCGGGGTGTTGCCGGTGATGTTCAACCAGAAGGAGAGGTGCTCCTTGGTGTAGCCCGGGGTGGTCTCGATCCACTGGGTGATCGAGTCGTCGGTCGCGGTGTTCTGGCCCAGCCAGGCGTACTTCGTCCCGCTGTGCGGCTGCTGCGCGCTGGACGGAGTGATGATGTTGTAGCCGGACGGGTTCCAGACGCCGTGGTCACTGGTGCCGTTCTCGAAGCCGGCGTCATTGAGCTGCTCGATCGCGGTGCAGCCGAGCTGCGGGCCCTTGAAGAAGCCGGCCTTGAAGGTCTGGCTCTGCGAATTGCCCTGGTCGTCCTGGCCGGTGACGGTGATGGTCTTCCAACCGGTGCTGCTGGTGGTGCCGGTGATGTGGCCCGTGGTGGCGTTGATCTTCAGGCCACTGGGCAGGCCCTTGGCGCTGTAGCGGATCGGGCGCCCGGCGGTGTCGGAGGCGAGCACCGGGATGTCCACCGGCTTCCCGCTCTGCACGGTCTGCTCGCACGGCTGGGTGACCAGCAGCGGGGAGTTGGTGAACAGCGGGTCGTCGCCCGTGCAGAGGTGGTCGTAGTTGGACCACATGGTCTGCACCGGGAAGCTACCGGTGGAGAGCTTGAGGTTGAACATCCCGCCGTTGGTGCCGACCGGGATCCAGGAGCACTTGTCGGCGATCTCCTGGCCGGTGGCGTCCGTCCAGGCGCCGATGGGGTTCTGGTCGGTGATGGTCTCGGCGTACTCGTGGCCGCCGATGATGCCGTAGCCGTCGAGGCGGCCGCGCGGACCGGGGTTGATCCAGTTGGTGCCGCACGGGCCGACGTCGGTCAGGTACGGCATCAGGGTGTAGGCCACGGTGCCGGCCGAGGGGGTCCGCATGAAGGTGTGCCAGGCGCAGTAGCCCAGCTCCTTCCACTTGTCGGAGTCCTCGCCCTGCGGGGTGTTGATGATGTACTGGACGTTGCGGTTCTGGTCCGGGGTGGCGTTGCCGAAGTGCTTTGCGGCGGCGAGCGCTTCGGCCGCGATCTGCGGCTCGGTGGCGGCCTGCGGGGAGGGTGCCGTGTTGTCGTACCAGACGCCGGCCAGGGTCTGCCCGGCCTGCGGGAAGCCGACGTGGTTGGCGCCCGCGGGGCAGGAGGTGGAGCCGGGCGTGATGCCCTCGCAGTACTGGGTCATCACCTTGGACCAGGTGTCGGTGCTGCTGCCCAGGCCCTTGAAGAACTCCTGCTGGTAGGGCGCGGCCTGGTCGGGGTCACCGGACAACGTGGTGTCACCGGTGGCGGGGTCGGTGCCCTGGGTGCCCCACTGGCTGCCCCAGTAGATCAAGTAGACCTTCGGGGGCCCGGTGGTGACGCCGATCGAGTCCTGCCCGCCGCGGTAGGTCATCTGCAGGTCGTAGTTGTTGTGCGTGATGACCTTGCCGGTGGCGTTCGCTCCGGCCGCGTTGGCGGCCTTCTGCTTGGCGAAGGTGTCGGCGTTGGGCATCACGTTTGGGCGGGTGGCGCCGAGTTGCACCCAGGTGCCGTTGATCTGCTGCCAGCCCTCGCTGGCGGGGTGGGTGTCCGGGCTGGTGGCGGCGGTGGCGCTGCTGGGCGGAGTGATGGGCTGCGCGCCGGCCGTACCGCTGAGGCCGGCGGTTGCGACGCCTAAGGTGAGGCCGGTCAGCAGCAGTCGTTTCAGTGCGCTACCGGCGCGGGAGCGTGCTGTGGGCACGAGGGGTCCTGACTCTCAGTGAACGGGAACGGCGGCAACCGTCGACAGGCGCTCTGCGGCGGCGGTCGACGGTGCCGTGTGCAATAACACATGTCACCCGTCACAGGGTCAAGGCCTCCGGCGCGATGTTCTCCGGACGACCCGGGTGCCGAGCCCGACTATCGGACGGCAGGCCCCGATCCCGGTGGAGGTCGCGCAGCAGGGCGATCTCGGCACCGTGGTGCAGCACTTCCTGGTTCACCCACCAGACCACCTCGACGAACGGCTCCTCCGCATCGCCGCCGTACGGATAGGTGCAGTGGCCGACCTCGTCGAGCGCCGCATCGTCCGTCCTGAGCAGCGCGCCGCGCCAGGCCTCGGCGGCCGACGTCAGGATGGCGACCGCCGAGGCGGCGTCGGTGCCCACCGGACAGTCGTCGAAGGTCATCGACCGCCCGCCGACCGTGTAGTCCGCGCGCAGCGCGAGCAGCTCGCTGAGGTGGGTCATCCGCCAGGCGATCGTGGTGAACGGCGGCGGCCAGGGGTGCTCACCGGACGCGCTGTCGCGTCCCCAGTCGCCGCCGCCGAGCAGCCGGGTCGCCCGAGGCCCGGGCCCATCCGTCCGGGGCCGCACCGACCAGCAGCCGGCCACCGGCTCCCAGAGGTACTCCTCGTCGGTCAGCGGGTCGGTCCTGATCGGCGTTCCGTTGCCGCTGTCCATCACCGGACCGGTCAGCCGGTCCCGCAGCCGCTGGTACGCGAAATCGAACTGTGCCAGTAGGGGGCCGAGCCGTGCGGGTGTCGCCACCGTGGTACTCCTCCGTGAGACGGCAAACGCGTCGAACGCTGCCACGGCGGGCTCCCGGGCGCATCTCCTTTTATCGCTGACCGGCCGTCAGGTCGCTTGCCCGGCTTGGGTGACCCGCCAGGACCACCGGGACGCCTCGGCTGGGCGCTTCGCCGCCTGCCCGGGGCCGCCGGGCGCTTCGCCGCCCGCCCGGGCTGAGCGAGCGGCCGACGGTCAGCGAGCGGCCGACACCTGGAGCCGCCCGGGGCCGTGTGGCGCCGGCGGGCCTAGGACCAGTGCGCGGGCCGGGTGAGGGCAGCCGGCAGCGCGGTGGCGGCGTCGCCCTTGGCGGCGTTGAGCTGGGCCTGGGTGAGGAAGAGGGCACCGGTGAGGTCGGCGCCCCGCAGGTCGGCGTCCCGCAGGTCGGCGCCGATCAGGTCCGCCGAGCGCAGATCGGCCTTCCTGAGGTCGGCCGCGACCAGCAGCGCGCCGCGCAGGCTGGCGCCGCGCAGATCGGCGCCGGCGAGCTTCGCACCCATCAGGTCGGCACCCCGGTGGTTGCGCTTCTTGCCGGGCACCTTGGCCCGGGCCAGCTCGCCGGCTCGGAGCAGCAGCTCGTTGGCCTCGCCGCGCAGCGCCATCACGTCGACCTCGGTGATCGACTCGGCACTGCCCCGGGTGAGGCCGTCCACCTTGTCGTGGGCGCGGCGCAGTTGCTCGTGCACCGAGCGGGCCTCGGGCAGGTCGAGCGCCTCCGCGATGTACCAGAGCAGCTCGTGCAGGTGCCGCATGACCGGGAAGACCTGGAACATCAGCCGTGAGCTGCCCGGTTCCTCGCGCCAGCTCCTGCCGCCGAACGTCACCTGGGAGACCTTCTGGCCGGCGCCGAAGCAGTCGAAGACCGTGCAGCCGGAGAAGCCCTCCTGCCGCAGCTCCGCGTGGATGCCGCAGCGGAAGTCCTGCTGGAGGTTGTGGCACGGCCGGCCGGCGTCCTTGCCGGTCGCGAAGTCGGCGGAGCGGGCGAACGGCAGCGCGACGCAGCAGAGGCCGAAGCAGTTCGCACAGTCGGCCAGCAACTCCTGGCGGCTGTCGTGGCGGGCTGGGGTGTTGGGCTGCTGGGACACCTTGGTTGATCTCCTGCCGACTGTCTCGGAACCGCTCCATTCTCCCAGACGCCCCGGCCCCCGCCGAACGCGGAGGCCGGGGTCGCACATCTGCGCCAACCGGGTGGACCCGGGCGTCGTGCCACGCCGGTGCGTCGGCCGGGCGGCGCGGGAGTGGTCCGATGGTGCTCCCGATCCCCGCCGAACGGAGGCGTTACCGATGCGCTCGTTCCGCCGCGCCCTTCTCATGACCAGCACGACCCCCAGGCCCGCACTGCCCCGGCGCGCGGTCGCGCTGGGGGCGCTGCTCGCCGCCGCACTGGTCGCGGCGGACGGCTCGACGGCCTTCGCGGCGGATGCCGCCTTCGGCTGGCACCCGGGACTCGGTGCCGCACTGCTGGCACGCGCGAACGAGGGGCGCGGAGCAGGGACCTGTTCCACCGTCAACCCGGAGCGGAACGTGCTCGGTGGCACCGCGTTCGGCGAGAGCTGCACCGGGAACGGCGGTGAGCCCGAGTACTGGTGCGCGGACTTCGCCAAGTGGGTATGGCAGCACGCGGGCGCCGACGTCACCGGCCTGGACGGCTGGGCGCACAACTTCGTGGACCATGCGCACGCCAACGGCAGCAGGGTCCACACCGATCGCGGCTACCGCCCGCGGCTGGGCGATGCCGCCGTCTACTCCGTCCACCACGTCGGCATCGTGACCGCCGTCAGCCGGGACGGCTCCGTCGAGATCACCAACGGCGACTGGGGCGGCGAGGACATCCCGGGCGATCTCCGCACCGAGGAGGCACACTTCGCCAGGACCTCCCGGGTGGTCACCGAGCGGGTGGCGGCCGCACAGGCACCGGTCAACAGCTTCCAGACGGCGCAGCACTACGTCGTCACGGCCTATGTCACGCCCCGAGGACGCTGAATCGCCTGGAGGGCACTCGACGAGCCGGCAACCCCTGCCAGGGATTCTCGGGTGCCCTGGCTGCTGCCCGTGCCGGTAAGAGGTCCGGGCCGTTCGGTCACCGCATGGCCCGGCGGGCGTGGATCGTCGCGGCCGGCATCGAGACCATCGCCGAACTCGGCTACGCCCAGGCCTCGTTCGCCCCCATCGCCGAGCACACCTAGCTGAGTGGCACCCGGCTGATCTGCTGCGACATCGCGGGTGAGGACGACCTGGTCCGAGCGGTCATGGCCGACGTCCACGCGAACACGGCGCGGCCCTACGACCGCCGCTCCGGCCGCTACGCCCCGCTCGTCGAACCGGCCCGCGGTCCGACCGGCAAGCGCGGAGGTCGCGGTGCCTGACACGGTCGCCCGCGCGACCCCTTGCGGACCCCTTGCGTGACCTCTTGTGCGACCCCTTGCGCGTCGCCCGACCCGCGTGGGACGATCTTCCAGCCCCGCACAACGCGGGCACTTCTCATCGAAGGAATGAAGACCTATGGCCCCGGCGTCCTTCAGCGGCCGCCGCCGGTACTGAGCGACTGCTCCAGCCCAACCAGCAGTAATCGCCGTACCGTTCACCCCAGCGGTGGCCCCACGAAAGCGCGGACTGACGTCTCGTCAGCAACCGCCGCGCTCGCTCGTTGAAGCATCCTGCCTTCATCCATCTCGTTTTTCGTGAGGTCAACACCACCGTGGACTCCGTCGTCCAGAACTTCGCCGTTGCCAACCTGCGCCGCCGCCCCGAGGTCGTCGAGACCGGGGGATTCGTGGTCGGGATCGACCCCGGCACCGCCAGTCCGTTCATCAACTACGCCACCCCGCTGCCCGGCGCCCGGCCGGGCGAGGCCGATGTCGCCGCGCTGATCGCGGTCTTCCGGGAGCGCGGTCTCAAGCCCCGCCTGGAGTTCGCGCCCAACACCGCGCCCGAGGTGGCGCCGGCGCTGCTCGCCGCCGGCTTCACCGTCGAGGAGACCCACGAGTACCTGGTCTGCACCCCGGACACCCAGACGCCGCCGCTGCCGGCAGCCGACCGTCCGACGGTCGAAGTCCCCTCGCTGGACGAGGAGTTCGCCGCCATCGACGCGGCGCTCGCCGAGGCGTTCGGCGGCGTCTTCGCCCACTCTCCGGAGGGCGTCGCCCGGTTGCGCCGGACCCAGCAGAACGGCGGGGCCGTGCGGTTCGTCCGGGCACCCGACGGGAGCTGCGCCGGCGGGGCGTCCTGCTCGGCCCCGGCGGTGGGCACCTCGGAGCTGTCCGGGGTCGGCACCCGGCCGGAGTTCCGCCGCCAGGGCATCGCGGGCGCCGTCACCGCCGCGCTGACCGAGGCGATGTTCGCACAGGGGGCCCAGTCGGTCTGGTTGGAGTACTCCGGCGATGGCTCGCGCCGGGTCTACGAGAGCGTGGGCTTCCGGCCCCAGGGCACCCGCCTGTACATCTCCCTGGAGGGCTGAGCGAGTTCGAGGCGGGGGCGGTCCCGGCTGCCCCCGCCGCTGCGCATGATCAGTAAGATGACGCCCGATCATGGGGGCGCCCTCGTCGGCGCGGACGAGGGAGCCACAGCGTGTTCGGAATCATCAGGCCGTGCGGGCACCGGCTGTCGGAGAAACTGAAGACGTCCTGGATGGCGCACCTGTGCGGGCTCTGCCTGGCGCTGCGGGACGACCACGGCCAGCTGGCCCGGACCGCCACGAACTACGACGGGCTGATCATCTCGGTGCTGGTCGAGGCGCAGCGTCCGGCCGCCGCGAAGGCGCACGGCCGGCGCACGGCCGGACCGTGCCCGCTGCGCGGCATGCGGTCGGCCGAGGTGGCGAAGGGCGAGGGGGCCCGGCTGGCGGCAGCCGTTTCGCTCGCCCTGGCCTCGGTCAAGGTCCGGGACCATGTGCTGGACGCCGACGGGGTGTTCGCCCGCCGCCCGGTGGCGGTCGGCGCCCGCGCGGTGGCCCGCCGCTGGGACAGGCAGAGCGCGGGCAGCGGTGCGGTGGTCGGGTTCGACACCGCCGTACTGCTGGACGCCGCCTCCCGCCAGGGCGAGTTGGAGCGGGCCGCGATACTCGGCAGCTCGGTGCTGCTGGTCACCGAGCCCACCGAGACCGCGACGGCGGCCGCCTTCTCCCACACGGCGGTGCTGGCCGAGCGCCCCGGCAACGCCGCCGCGCTCAGCGAGGTGGGCCGCCTCTTCGGCCGGCTCGCCCACCTGTTGGACGCGGCCGAGGACCAGGAGGCGGACGACAAGGCCGGTGCCTGGAACCCGCTGACCGCCACCGGCACCTCCCGGGCGGAGGCCGAGCGCCTCTGCCGGGATGCCGTGCACGGAATCCGCCTCGCTCTCAAGGACGTTGAGCTCACCGACAAGGCGCTGACCCATCTGCTGCTGGCGCACGAGACCGAGGCGGCGGTGGAGCGGGTCTTCGGGTACCGGCACGGCCCCGGCTGCGCCACCAAGTCGACGGGCGCCACGGGCTCGCACCACCCGTACCAGGGGAATCCGTCCCCGGGGAACCCCTACCAGGGCAACTCCTACCCGGCCGGGCCGTACCAGGGCGGTCCCTACCAGGACGCGCCGCCGCCCGGCAACCCGTACCACTACGGCGGGGGCCGGCCGCCGATGCCGCCGCAGACGCCGGGCAAGCCGCCGCGCGGTCCGCTGGCGGGGTGCGCGATGTGGGCGCTGCTCGCCTGCACCTGCCAACTGCTCTGCTGCGAGCACGACCACCCGTTCACCCGCGAGCCGCGCAA
Organism: Kitasatospora humi; assembly: GCF_020907985.1. Taxonomy (GTDB): domain Bacteria; phylum Actinomycetota; class Actinomycetes; order Streptomycetales; family Streptomycetaceae; genus Kitasatospora; species Kitasatospora humi. The sequence goes on from NZ_JAJJPA010000002.1 coordinate 354,779, forward strand.
GGGCTTCTGCCAGCGGCATGAGTGCTGCGACTGCTGTGATTGCTGCGACCCGTGTGACTGCAGCTGCCAGAGCTGCCAGTGCTGCTGTGAAGCCGAGAGCGACGGCTGCTGCGACGGGTGCGACTGCGATTGCGACTGCTGCAGCTGCTGCGACTGCAACTGATTCCATCGGCAGGGGCGCGGCTTCCCTGTGGAAGTCGCGCCCCTGCCACCTCTTCTGCCTAGCCGACGGGCATCAGCCGCTCACGCTCGTGCGACCGGTTTCGATGTGGCCGGTGGCGCGACGGCTCCAGCCGGAGTCACCGCTGACGGTGACGGTGAAGTCGTACCAGCCGTTGCAGATCGCGACGTTGTTGAAGAAGTCGGTCACCGTCGCGCCCGGGGCGACCTGATAAGTCCAGGTTCCGGAACGGTAGTTGGTCGAGGTGATGGTGAACGTCACGGCGGCGCTGCCGGTGTTGGCCAGCTTGAACCAGACGGCCAGCTGACCCGTGTCCGGCGCCGGGGCGTAGTAAGTCGACGCCTCGGCGGTCTTGCCGGCCGCGGTGGCGTCACCGGTGAAGTGGCGCAGGAAGCGGTTCGGGCCGTACACGCTCAGGTCGTACTGGCCGTTGCCGTAGTTGGCGCCGATGTTGAAGAAGTCGCTGGCGCTTCCGTCGGTGCCGGTGGCGGCGTTGTGGGGCGCCACGGTGTACTGCCAGGGACCGCCGGTGCGGTGGGCGTTCGCGTAGATCGAGTAGTGGGCGTAGGCGGTGGCCTGCGGACCCTGGTTGGCCATGTCGATCCAGAGCAGGATCTGGTTGTTGGCGTCGTACTCGATCCGGTCCACCCAGGCGTTGGGCTGGTAGGGCAGCGCGCGGGCCGGCTTGGTGCCGGGCTCCTGGGTGGGCATCGCATTGGTGCCCGGGCTCGGGTTGATCTGCAGGTTGGCGGTCGCCTGGCTGATGGTGGCGCTGGTGTCCGGCAGGCTGGGCACGCCGTACACCGGGTTGGCGAAGTCGAAGGCGCCGGTGAGGTCGCCGCAGACCTGCCGGCGCCAGGTGCTGATGTTGGGGCAGACGGCCGGGGTGCCCAGTGCCGCCGTCCAGGTCTCCAGGAACCGGATGACGCTGGTGTGGTCGTAGACCTGGGAGTCGACCCAGCCGCCGCGGGTCCACGGGGAGGCGATGATCATCGGGACCCGGAAGCCGAGGCCGATGTTGGTGCCGCCGTAGAACTCGCCGGCGGTGTTGGCCGGGGCCGCCGGCGGCGGTACGTGGTCGAAGAAGCCGTCGTTCTCGTCGTAGTTGAGGAACAGGACGGTGGAGTTGAAGACGTCCGGGTTGGCGGCCAGTGCCTGCAGCACCAGGTTGACGAAGTGCGCGCCGTTCTCCGGCGGGCCGTCCGGGTGCTCGGAGAACAGCTGGTTGGCGACCACCCAGGAGACCCGCGGGAGGGTGCCGTTGACCGCATCGGCCTTGATCGCATTGGCGATGTCGTCCGGCGTGGAGCCGCTGCTGGGCACCGAGCCCATGCCGTACTGCGCCAGCGGGCTCGAACTCGGCGCGCTGGTGAACTGGTTGAAGTAGGCCAGGCCGTTGTCGCCGAAGTTGTCGGAGGCGTTCTGGTAGACCTTCCAGCTCACTCCGGCGTTCTGCAGCGCCTCCGCGTAGGTCTGCCACTTCAGGCCGGACTCGGAGCCGCCGTCGTAGGCCGGGCCGCCCGCCGTGCCGGCCGGGTCGATCATGCCGGACCACAGGTAGGTGCGGTTGGGGCCGGTCGCCGAGAGGATCGAGCAGTGGTACGCGTCACAGATGGTGTACGCGTCGGCCAACGCGTAGTGGAACGGGATGTCCGACCGGTTCATGAAGCCCATGGTCCGATTGCTGCCCTTGGCGGCGACCCAGGAGTCCATCTTGCCGCCGTTCCAGGCCTGGTGCTGGGTGGACCAGGAGTGGTCGAGCGACCCGTCGCACTGGGCCAGCGTCTCACCGCTCGACCCCCACCACCAGGTGCCGGTCGCGCTCAGCTGCCACGGGTACTGCCGACCGCTGCCGTCCTGCTGGTTGAACACGCTGTTGCCGTCGGGCAGTTGGATGGCCGTCCGGTCACCGAAGCCGCGCACGCCCTTCAGCGTGCCGAAGTAGTGGTCGAAGCTGCGGTTCTCCTGCATCAGGACCACGACGTGCTTGACGTCGGTGATCGTACCGGTGGCACCGGCACCGGTGGTGGCGGCGGTGGCACGCTGGGCGGCACCGGGGAGTGCCTCCAGGCCGACGGCCGCGCCGAGCGCGGCGGCGGAGCCCAGGAACGTGCGGCGGGTGACGGGGGACACCAAGGCCTCCGGGGGGGAGTAAGCTATACAACTTTGGTAGTAGGACTATCCGGCAAGCAGGTTGCGACTCGTCGGTAACAATGTGGCGGTCAGATGAAACCGAGCGGACGGTTCACCGTCAAGAGGGTCGGCGACGCGCGCACTTGCTGAGCGATTCCAGTGAAGGACGCCGACTGGGTGGTGGTGTCGCGCCTGCGCCCGGTCGGGCCCGCGCTCCGGTGAACCGCTCGGGCAGCGCGGGGCGTCCCATGGGGAGAGGCGAGCCCTTGCTCAGCCAGTTGTTGCTGTGAACCGGACGATCAGGAGAAATGCCCCCCGTGACCATGACCGAGCGCCCAGTACAGATGTCCGCCTCCCGGGCCGTCCCGGTCCGCCCATGGGTGCTCTGCGCGGTGGCCCTGCTGGTGGGGTTGGCAGGAGGCGCCCTGACTTCCTTCGGTCAGAGCGTCCTCCCGCACGGTTGGAGCGCGCTCGCGAACTCCGCCTCGACGTGGGTCGTGATCGCTTTCCTCGCCGGTCTCCGGGCTGATCGGCGCTGGCCGTGGGCGGCGGGGGCGGGAGCGCTCTCCCAGCTCGGCCTCGTCGTCGGGTACTACGCGACCTCGGAGGTGCGAGGCTTTGCCGCTGACACGGGCTCGGTGGTGATCTGGATCGTCGCCGGAGCCGTCGCGGGCCCGGTCTACGGCGCAGCCGGGGCACTCCTGCGCCACGGCCGACGCGCCGTCAGGACGGCGGCGGCCGGCGTCACGGGATCGGTGTGGGCCCTGGAAGGGATCGCCTTCCTTGCCCTGGCGACGAGTTCCGACGGAGGGCCGGGAACGACCGCAGGCTGGTGCTATCTCGTCGTCGGCATCGGATTGCCCCTCGCCCTCACTCGAGGTGTGCGGGACCGGGCATGCGCTCTCCTGGTGCTGGCCGCCGGCACGGGTGCGGCCGGAATCGCAACGTACTTCCTCGAGGAGGCATTCAAGCGCTGAGCCCGCGAGCCCGACCAGGTCCCTGGCCTCCGGGCCGCGGTCACTGCCGGCATCGGGCCGGATGCAGAGCTTTCCTTGAGGTACGGGCCGGGTGGCGAGTGCCATGCTGGTCGGCAGTTGATTCGGCGAGCGGGGGAGTGGCGTGGACGGTCACAGTGGCGGGGGCGGCTTCGGGGGATACCACGGTGGTGGGCACCACCACGGCGACTCGGGGACTCCTGTCCCCTGGGTCGCCGTGGCGGGTCACAGCGGTGGGGGCGACTTCGGGGGGCACCATGGTGGTGGGCAGCACCACGGCGACTCGGGGTCTGCCGCGCCCTGGGCGGGCGGTGGTGAAGAGGCGGGCGGGCAGCCGGTGATGTCCGGGGCCTCGGTGGGGCTGGCGGGACTGGTGGGGCGGCGGGGGTGGCTGGCCGCCGTCGGGGTGCTGGTGGCGTTCTGCGGACTGGTGCTGCTGCTGTCGCTGTTCACCCGCTGACCTGGGGCTGGTCTGCGGCGGGGCTGCCGCAACTGCCGGTCGTGGCAGCCCCGCCGCACATCAACTGGGCAGTCTCCACTGCTGGTTGGCGTTCCCGGTGCAGTCCCAGATCTGTACCTGGGTGCCCGGGGTGGTGGACCAGCCGGTGTCGTCAAGGCACTTGTTGGACTGCGGATTGTAGAGCGAGCCGTTGGGCTGCGGGATCCAGACCTGGGCGGCCGTGTTGTTGCAGGTGTAGAGGTCGACGGTGGTGCCGTTGGCGGTGCCGCCGCTGTTGATGTCCAGGCACTTGCCGAGCGCGTGCAACGTGGTGCCGGCCTGGACGAAGGTCCACTGCTGGGCGCTGGTGCCGTTGCAGGTGTAGACCTGGACGGGGTTGAAGTCGGCGGTGCTGCCGTTGCGGTCGTCCAGGCAGAGCCCGGCGTAGCCCACCACCGGTCCGCCACCCGAACCGCCGCCGCTGGAGCCGCCGTTGGTGGTGTAGGCGGCGACGTAGCCGACGCTCATCGTGCCACCGGAGGCGGTGGCCGAGGTCGGCGTGGTGCAGCCGCACACGCCGTTGGGGAACCCGCCGCCGATCGCCAGGTCGAAGATGATGGAGAGGTTGTGGTCGAAGGCCTGCTGCCAGACGGCCGCGCCGACCTGACTCTCGGCGACGCTGAAGTAGGCGGCGCCGTCCAGGTACCAAGTGATGGTCTCGGCCGAGGTGTTGGTGCGGTCGAGGATCATCGCGTAGGTGTGGAAGCCGCCTTGGCAGCCGGCGCAGGCCCGCAGCCCGCTGCCGATCCCGTTGCCCTCGTTGCAGACGCCGCCGGGGTAGGTGCCGCAGTGAATGGTCCCGGCCACCTCGGAGAGGGAGTTGACGTCCTCCATGATGTCGATCTCACCGTTCTCGGGCCACTGACCCGGACCCAGCATCCAGAACGCCGGCCAGTAGCCGGGGCCGCCGGTGGGTTGCCGGATGTCGGCGGTGACCTCCAGCTTGCCGCCGGCCGGTGCGCCGACCAGCGCGCTGGGTGTGCGGATCCGGCCGGAGGTCCAACTGCCGCCGTTGTTCAGGGCGGTGATGTCGAGATGGCCATTGCCGTCCAAGTGCACATTGCTGGTCGAGTCGGTCATGGTCTCGATCTCGCCGGTACCGAAGTTCGAGCCGGGACCGGTGTCGTGGGTCCAGTCGGCGGCGGACGGCGCGCTGCCGGCGGCGCCGGAGAAGTCGTCGCTGAACACGGTCGTCCAGCCGGCCGGGGGCGGGGGCGGCGTGGCGGCCGCTGCCGGGGTGGCGGGGGTGATCACGACGGCGAGCGCGGCCACCAGCGCCGCGACCGCCGAACCGGCGGCCCAGCGGTGGAGCAGGCGGGGCACGCGGTGGAGGCGGCGGAGGCGGCGGAAGGTGTGGGGGATGGTCCGGGAAGGCATGCGCGGCTCCCTGATTCGACTGACGCGGATTCAACTCCTGGAGTAAGGGACACGTCAATACGCCGAACGGCGTTGGATCGACGGGATCGTCGATTCAACTAATGGACGATCACGGTCCTGCGTGGCCTGGTGACCGATCAGCTGTAGAAGGGGAACCGGGGGCGTACGGACGCACGTCAGGGAGGGGAGGATGCGGCGGGAGCCGCCCGGGGGACGAACAGGGAGCACACAGGACATGACCGGCACGGCGACCCGCTACCTCTACCTGGTCCGGCACGGCGAGGCGCTGCCCGACGAGAGCGGTCTGTCGGCGAACGGGCGGCGGCAGGCCACGCTCATCGGGCAGCGCCTGGCCAAGCGGCCGATCTCGTTGGTGCAGCACGGTCCGCTCCGCCGGGCCGCGCAGACCGCGCGACTGATCGCGGAGCAACTGCCGGGCGCCGGGCTGTGCGAGGTGGAGTGCGCCGGTGACTACGTCCCGTCCTTCCCGTTGCGTTCGGAACTTCCGCCGGAGGCAGCGGACCGGCTGATGGGCTTTCTCGCGCAGGCCACGCCCGAGGAGCGGGAGCAGGGGCCCGGGCTGGCCCGGCAGGCGGTGGAGCGCTTCACCGGCCCGGTCGTCGGTGACCACGAGCGCCATGAACTGGTGGTGACCCACAGCTTCCTGGTGGCCTGGCTGGTCCGGCACGCCCTGGGTGCGCCCGAGTGGCGCTGGCTCGGGCTCAACCAGGGCAATGCCGCGCTGACGGTGATCCGGTACGCGCCCGGGCGGCTGCCGTCGCTGCTGGTGCACAACGACGTGGACCACCTGCCCGCCGAGCTCCGCTGGACCGGGTTCCCGCCCGAACTACGGGTCTGACGCGCCCGGGTTCGCGCCCGAGCGCCGGTGTGACGCGCTCGCGTTCCCGCCCGAGCCCGCCGGGGGCCGGCCGGTGTGACGTCCGCTCCCGCCCGGCGGGCTGGGCGGCTGCGCACCCGCCTGACCGGCCAGCGCGGTGTCAAGGCCAGCGGCCGACAGCTCAGTGCGACACGGTGACCACGATCTTGCCGATCTGCGCGTTGGACTCCAAGTGGCGGTGTGCGTCGACGATCTGGTGCAACTCGAAGGTCCGGTCCACCACCGAGCGGAAGGCGCCGGACCGCAGCCCGGCGACGATGAAGGCCTCGGCCCGGCGCAGCCGCTCGGGGTGCCGGCTGACCTCGTGCATGGTGTACGACCGGATGGCGAGAGCGGGCAGGCCGAGCTCGATGCCGGGGTACGGGGTGGGCTCGCCGCTGAGCGCGCCGTAGACGACGTGCGTGCCCTCGGGGGCGACGAGCCGGGCCAGTGCGGTGATGCCGGGGCCGGCGACGGCGTCGAAGACGAGCTCGGCCCCCCGGCCGTCGGTGGCCGCGAGCACCCGTGCGGCGACGTCCTCCTGCTCGGTGACGATCACCTCCGCCGCGCCCTCCTTCAGCAGCGCCTCCTTCTTGGCCTCGGTGCGCGTCAAGGCGATCGCGCGGGCGCCGATCCGGTTGGCGAGGTGGATGGCCGCCAGACCGGTGCTGCTGGAGGCCGCGTTCAGCAGCACGGTGTCGCCGGGCCGCATGCCGCCGGCCTCCACCAGTGCGCCGTAGGCGGTGAGATAGGGCATCCAGACCGAGGCGCCGGCCACCGGGTCGAGTTCCGCGGGGCGGTGCAGCAGCGCGTCGGCGGGAACCAGGGCCCGCTCCGCGTAGACCCCGTAGTCGTTCTGCGAGAAGCCGGGCACGGTGCTGACCGGCTGGCCGGGCCGGAAGCCGGCGACGCCGTCGCCGACCGCCTCGACCACGCCGGCGGCCTCGGTGCCCAGTCGTGCCGGGAACTGCTTGACGTCCTCGATGTAGTTGCCGGTGCGGAACAGCACATCGGCCCGGTTGAGCCCGATCGCATCAATCCGGATCCGCACCTCGCCGGGGCCGGGCTCGCCGACCGCCACCTCCTGAAGTCGCATCACCTCAGGGCCGCCGAGCTCGTGGAACAGCACTGCCTTGGTCATCGCTTCGTCCTCCCCTGACCTCATTCGGTCCGTCCCGGCGATCTGACCGGGCTCCCCACTCAAACGGAAAGTTCGACCGCTGTCAAACTTTGATGCTGGTCGTACCATGGGCCCATGGACGCCGATCGCACCCCGCACCACCCCGACCTTCGGACCGTCACCCTGCAACAGGTCCTCGAAGCCCTGGTGGACCCGGTCCGGCGCAGCATCGTCGCGCACCTCGCCGGCGCCAGCGCCGATGTCAAGTGCGGTGAGTTCGAACTCCCGGTCAGCAAGTCCACGGCCACCCACCACTTCCGGATCCTGCGTGAGGCCGGGTTGATCCGGCAGTACTACGCGGGCACCGCGCGGATGAACGAGCTTCGCGGCGAGGAGGTCGAGGCGGCCTTCCCGGGCCTGCTGGCGGCGGTGATCGAGGCGGAACACGCTGATCGGGAACGGACCGGGCACCAGGGGCCGGCCGGGGCCCTGCCCAACTCGGCTACCGTCGGGTAGTTTTGTCGCGACCTCGACCGGCGGCCGGTGGGGGCGGCGAGAGGGAGGTCCGATGGCGGTTCCGTTGCAGGTCCGACTGCAGGCGGCGGCGCTGCGCGCGGTGTACGGGCTGCCCGCGCCGCTGCGCCGGGCGATCGCCGGGCCGCAGGTGCGCCGCGACGGACAAGTGCTGGCGCTCGACGCCCAGTTGCTGCTGCGGCTGCAGCAGCTCTCCGGCGAGGGCCTGGTGCACCGCAGCGGCCTGGTCGACCCGTCCCGGACGGGAGTCGAGTACTCGCGGCACACCCTCGGTGGCGCCCGGATCGAGCCGATGAGCGTCCGCGAGATCCCGATACCGGCTGAGCACGGCGAGCTTTCCGCCACCCTCTACACCCCGGCGGGCATCGGCGACGAGCCGTCCGGGCTGCTGGTCTTCTACCACGGCGGCGGCTGGGTGCTCGGCTCCCGGGCCAGCCACGACGGCGCCGCCCGGTTCCTGGCCCGGCACGCGGGCGTCCGGGTGCTCTCGGTGGAGTACCGGCGCGCGCCCGAGCACATCTTCCCGGCGGCCGTGGACGACGCGCTGGCCGCCTTCGACCACGCCCACGCCAAGGCGGCCGACCTCGGCGTGGACCCGGACCGGATCGCGGTCGGCGGCGACAGCGCCGGCGGTAACCTCGCGGCCGTCGTCGCCCAGCTCGCCGTCGCCCGGGGCGGCCCGTCCCCGGCCTTCCAGCTGCTCTGCTACCCGGCCACCGACGGTTCCCGGCGCCGCCGCTCCCGCGAGCTGTTCGGCGACGGTTTCCTGCTGACCAGTGCCCAGATGGACTGGTTCGCCGACCACTACGCGCCCGTCGGCGTGGACCGCAAGGACCCGCGGATGTCCCCGCTGCTCGCCGCCGACCTCGGCGGTCTGCCACCGGCCTACATCGCCACCGCCGGCTTCGACCCGCTGCGCGACGAGGGCGAGGCCTATGCCGAGCGGCTGCGCGAGGCCGGCGTCCCGGTGGCGCTCAGTCGGCAGCCCGACCTGATCCACGGCTACCTGAGCTACCTCGGTGTCGGCCGCCGCTTCCGCGAGGCCGCCGCCGAGGCAGCCGGCGCGCTGCGCATGGCGCTCAGCCGCTGAGCGTCCGGCAGCACGACTCGCCGGGCAGCTTGCTGACCGGCTCCCCAGCCGAACCGCAGGTCAGGATGGCCGGGCGGCGGATCCGCTCGGCCACTCCTCCGTAGCGCTGACCGGGAATCGAACCTGCAGCCTGCGGCCCCTCGCACCGCCGCCTCCCCCGGTTGGGCCACAGCGCCTCGCACAGCATCGGTGCGATTCGAACGCACACTGCGCAGGGCCTGGACCGACCCCCTCCACAAGTGCCGGGCGCACGGCCTGCGTTCGTCCGCTCGCCGGCCAGGCAGGAGTCGAACCGGCGACATTCCGCTGTGAAGGCGGACACGCTGCCACCTCAGCTACGGACCAGTGCGTTGCCGAGGAATCGAACCCCGCCATCCCGTAGGAGCAGGGCTTACAACGCCGCTTGCGTCCCAGCGCTCAACGCGTGTGCGTGCCACGGGAGTAGGCAGTCGGCGCGGCGCGGGCGACCGAATGCCGCAGTGGCCTGGCACGAGCGGCCCCCGGGGTGTCCGAGCGGCAGTCGGTGCCGGCCGCTGACACGGCTTCGCGCTGCGGCAACGCCACATCATGGTGCCGGCTCCGCGGCGGCGACGCTTCGTGAGCCGATCCGCGCCCGACTACGCGGCTTGCCGCAAGTAGCCGATCCCGTATAGTCGGTCCCGACTATTAGGGGGCGGCGACAACAGATGGCGAAGCGGAAGATCTCCAACACGCTGGCGCTGGCCGTGCTGGGCCTGCTGCGGGAACAGCCGATGCATCCGTACGAGATGGCGACAACCCTGCGGGAGCGGCACAAGGACGGCAGCTTCAAGGTCAACTCAGGGTCGCTGTACGACACGGTCGGGGCATTGGCCCGGCACGGCTGGATCGAGCCGGTGGAGACGGCGCGCGACGGCAGGCGGCCGGAGCGAACCGTTTACGCGACAACCGAGTCGGGCCGGCACGAGTTCGTCCGCTGGATCGATGAACTCCTCCGCACGCCCGTCGCGGAGTACCCGAAGTTCATGGCCGCGGTGTCCTACCTCGGCGCACTCGGTCCGGACAGGGCGGCGGAGGCACTGGCCGAACGGGCGGGGCACCTGGCCCAGCGGATCGAGGAGACGAACGCGGTGCTGGCCGACACGGTCGGCTCCGGCAGGGTCCCCCGATTGTTCATGATCGAGGCCGAGTGCGCATTGCACTCCTGGGAAGCCGAGTTGGCCTGGACGCGGCGGACGATCGCGGAGATCCGCGACGGCAGCCTGAGCTGGCCCGAGGTCCAACGAACCGAACAGGGATGGACCTGGTCCGGCCCGACAGACTCGAAAGGAAGCACTCCATGACCGAGGTGTTGATCGTCGGAGCCGGCCCGGCCGGGCTGTTACTCGCCGGCGAGCTGCGACTCGCCGGCGTCGATACGGTCGTTGTCGAACGCGACGCGCAGCGGCCGGACTTCTGCCGGGGCTTCAACCTCAATGCCCGCGCCCTGGATCTGCTGGCGCGGCGCGGCCTCGCCGAAAGGCTTGTCGGCGAGGGCTGGCAGGTGCCGCACGCCGCCTTCTCCGGCCTGCCGGTGACGCTCACCCTCGCGGGCACGCACACCGACCACCCGTACTCGCTTGGGATCCCGCAGACCCGGGTCGAGGAAGTGCTCGAGGCGCACGCTCGCGACCTGGGAGCCGACATCCGGCGCGGACACCAACTGCGCTCGCTGGAACAGGATTCCGAGTCCGTCACCGCCACGGTCAGCACCGGTGACGGTGAGTACCGCGTCCGGGCCGGCTACCTGGTCGGTTGCGACGGCGGCCGCAGCACCGTCCGCAAGCAGGCCGGCATCGAGTTCCCCGGCACCGAGGCGACCCGCTTCTCCCTGCTCGGTGACGTCGAGTTCGCCGACCCGCAGGCCTTGCCGTTCGGCGCGACCACCGGCCCCGGCGGGACGGTCTTCGTCATTCCCCGCCCCGGCTACCTGAGGGTGATCACCACCGACCGGCAACCTCCCGCGGACAAGGACACCCCGGTCACCCTGGACCTGCTCCAAGCCGCCGTGGACGGCGCGCTCGGCCGCCACGTCGAGCTGCGCGCCGCGCGCTGGCTGACCCGGTTCGGCAACGCCGCCCGGCTGGCGAGCGAGTACGTCCGGGGCCGGGTCATCCTGGCCGGGGACGCCGCGCACATCCACCCGCCGGCCGGGGCGATCGGCGTCAACGTCGCCCTGGACGACGCGTTCAACCTCGGCTGGAAGCTCGCCGCCACCGTGCGCGGCACCGCGCCGGCACACCTGCTCGACAGCTACCACGCCGAACGCCACGCCGCCGGTGCGCGGGTGCTGGCCAACACGCGGGCCCAGGTGCTGCTCGGCGACGCCGACGACCGGCTCGGGCCGATCACCGACCTGCTCACCCGCATCGCCGGCCACCCCGCGGGCAACCGCGCCCTCGCCGAGACCATCACCGGACTGGACACCCGGTACGAGATGTGCCCCGGCTCCGACCACCCCTGGCTGGGCCGTCTGGCGCCCGATCTCGCACTGACCACGGGCGGCGGTGTCGTGCGGCTGGCCGGGCTACTCGCCTCGGGGCGCGGCGTGCTGCTCGACCTGACCGGAGGAGGCGCCGTCCGGGAGTCGGCCGCAGGGTGGGCCGACCGCGTGGACACCGTCACCGCGGCATGCCCCGACCACCCCGAACTCCGCGCCGTCCTCCTCCGGCCGGACGGGCACACCGCCTGGCTGCGCACCGCCGGCGGCGATCACGTCGACGGGCTCCACCAGGCGCTGCGCCACTGGTACGGCCCGGCAGTGGCAGCCGGCGCCGCGCCTGCGGAAAGGTGCCACCCGCGAGCCCGCCGGGCTTGAGGACCCGAGCCGGCTCGGCGCGCCGCGACCGGTGGGTCCGCCGGCACCCACCGCATCACTCGACCGGACGGCGGCCCAACCAGACCTGGCGCTCGGCGCGCACGGTCAGGTCGTCGCGCCGCAGCACGCTGTGCGGGCCGTCGTCGGCGGTGAGCTGGTCGAGCACGGCCAGGTCATCGGCGGTCGCGAGGCCGGCGACCCGGTCCCGCAGGCCGCGCAGCACCAGCTGGGCGTAGCGACCTGCGGCCTTCGAGTCGGTCGGTGTCGGCTCGGCCGTGAACCGCCGCTCGGCCGCGACCTCGAAGCCGGCGCCGGTAAGCAGAGGCCCCCAGTCCGCTCCCAAGTACGGCAGCTCCACAGCCAGTTGGGCTTCCAGCAAGGCGCGGCAGCGGTCCTCGAGGCCGGGCCGGCCGATGCCGAGCTCCTCCGGCAGGAACCGGGGCTGCGAGTCGATCTCGACCAGGGCGAAGAGCCCGCCGGGCCGGAGCGCCTCGAACACCTCGCGCATCGCCCGGGCCGGCTGCGCCATGTGGTGCATCGCGGTCGCGGACCAGGCCAGGTCCAGCTCGCCGCCGAAGTCGGGCCAGGCCTCGTCCAGGTCCGCCTCGATGGCGCGCACCCGGCTCGCCGTCCCGCTGGTCTCCGCTGTGCCGAGCAAGCGCTCGGTCATCTGCGGCGACCCGTCCACGGCGATCGCCTCGGCCTCGGGGAACCGGGCCAGCAGTGCGAAGGTACCCGCCCCGGTGCCGCTGCCCAGGTCGACGAACCGCCGCACGCGCCCGGCGTGCTCGGCGACCAGGTCGACCACCTCGCTGTGCAGCGAGTGCAGCAACTCGGCGTCCAGGTCGAGCATCTCGGCCAGGGCGGCCTCCCGCTCCGCGGCCTCCGGGCCGCCGTCGCCGCCGTGGTGGTGATGGTGGTGGTGTGTGTGATCAGCCATGCCTCGACGATACGAGGCGCTTGCGCCAATGGCATAGCCTCTTGCCCATGGCGCAAGAATTCAGCGAACTGGACGCCCTGGTGCGCAAGCGGATCCGCGGACTGCGGCTGGCGATGGGCTGGTCGCTCGACGAACTGGCCGGCCGCTGCTACCTCAGCCCGTCCACACTGAGCCGCATCGAGACCGGAGCCCGTCGGATCAGCCTCGATCAGTTGGCCTCCCTGGCCCGCGCCCTGGACACCTCGCTCGACCAACTGGTCCAGGCCGGCACCGACGAGGACGTGATCCTGCGACCCCGCCCGGACTCCGGGCCCGGTGTCACCAGCTGGGCCCTTGGCCGTGACCCGGCAGTCACCGTGGCCCGCATGCGGATCACCCGACCGGCCCCGACCGGCCCCGCCGACCTGAAGGCCCATCCCGGGCGTGAGTGGTTCACCGTGCTCTCCGGCACCGTCGTGCTGCTGCTCGGCGACCGCCGCATCCTGGTCGACGCCGGCCAGGCCGCCGAGTTCTACACCATGACCCCCCACGCCATCGGCGCCCAAGCCGGCGGCGCGGAGATCCTCGGCATCTTCGACCGCGATGCCCAGCGCACCCACCTGCGGCAGGAGAACTGACGGCCGATCAGTTCCGTTCTCCGGAACAGAGCGCGGACGAGCACGCCGGGCAGACCGGTGACGGGCGGCGTGACCTCCTCGGGCGCCGCGTCGACGACCGTCACCGCACCGCCACCGCCACCGCCAGCGCACCGCCACCGCACCGCCACCGCACCGCCAGCGCACCGCCAGCGCACCGCCACCGCCGGCAGCCCGGCGGTGGTCTGCTCGCCCCTCGCCCGTCAACTCCACCCGCTCGGCGATCCGTTGGGCGGTCCTTCCGCTCACGCCCGGCGATCCGGTCGGCGCGGCAAGGGAATTCGGTGGCAGGTCGACCGGTGCGGATGCTAGATGTGGAACCATGCTCAGAGGTGCCAAGACGCTGCTCCGGGCCCGGCAGCACGACGATGTCCCGCTGTTGCAGGCCGAGTTGTACGATGACGTTCCGGTCCGGGTCCAGGGTGACAGCCGTCCCTGGCGTCCCGTCCCGGCCGGCGGTGACTCGTCACCGTTCGCCGTGCCGGCGCCGGCGGCGGAGGTCGCGCACTTCTCGGTGGTGGAGCTGGCCTCGGGGGAGTTGGCGGGAGCGGCTCTGCTCTGGGGGATCGACCAGCACAACCGCATCGCCCACCTCGGTCTGGCGCTGCGGCCTGCCTGGCGTGGCCGGGGGCTCGGGAGCGATGCGGTGGAGGTGCTCTGCCACTACGGGTTCACCGTGCTCGGCCTGCACCGCCTGCAACTGGAGACGCTGGCCGAGAACACCGCCATGGTCCAGGCAGGGGCCCGGTCCGGCTTCGTGCTGGAGGGGCGGCTGCGCCGGGCGGGCTGGGTGTACGGCGAGTTCCGTGACGAGGTGATCATGGGACTGCTCGCCGAGGAGTGGCAGGACGGTCGCCTCGGCCAATAGGCGTGGTCGTGGGGTTCTGTGGTGCGCCGCTGCCGGCCGCGGGCGGTCGTTGGATGCCGTGACCGTGGACCACCTGTGCCGCTCCCGGGCGCGACGCGGCCGAACGAGGGCCATCTGACGCATCGTCAGTTCGTCGGCGTATGGTGTGGTGCACGTCGCCCAGGAGGTCCCCATGAGCACCGAACCCGCTCCCGCGCCCGTCACCCAACTGCCGGACACGGTCGAAGAGGTGATCCAGCGGATGAAGCAGATCGACGCCGAGCTCGACACCCGTGACGGTGTCGCCTGCTTCAACCGGATGTATCTGAAGGTCACCGAGCTGGTGGCGGCCGGCATCACCCAGGGGTTCTTCGCGGACGCCGCGTTCATGGAGCGGATGGACGTGGTCTTCGCCGACCTGTACCTGCGCAACATCGACGCCGACCAGGCCCGCAAGCCGGTCAACGCGGCCTGGCGCCCGCTCTTCGACCTGCGGGGCAACCACCGGATCCTGCCCGTCCAGTACGCCCTCGCGGGAATGAACGCGCACATCAACCACGACCTCGCGCTCTCCGTGGTCCTCACCTGCAAGGAGCGGCGCACCACACCCGACACCGCGCCGGTCCACGCCGACTACCTGAAGGTCAACCAGCTGCTGGCCGAGGTGGAGGCCACAGTCCGGGCCGAGTTCGAGCCCGAGCTGGTCAAGCTGGCGACCGAGGACGCGCAGACGCTCACCCACCTCCTGAGCAGCTTCAGCATCGAGGCCGCCCGGGACGCCGCCTGGCTCTCGGTGCAGATGCTCTGGTCGCAGCGCGGCAATCCGTTCACCTACGACCTGGCGTGCGTCGGGATGGCGGACAGCACGGGCATGGCGGGCCGGCTGCTGCTCACGCCCGTGGTGCCGGCCGACCCGAGCTGACGACCGGCCCGGCGAGCGGTGAGGACGACGGCGACGGCGGTCGCGCGGCAGCGAGGGGAGGCCGGCGACGATGGCCGGTGACGGGCAGGTCCCAGGTGAGGACGGCAGGATGGATGGAGATCGAAGTCCGGGACGTCGAGGCGAACAGCCGGTTCGAGGCATGGGTGGCCGGCGAGTTCGCGGGCTTCGCCGCCTACCAGCGGGACGAGCGGCTCGCGGTCTACCCGCACACCGAGGTCGAGCCCCGGTTCGAGGGCAAGGGCGTCGGCTCGGCGTTGGCACGGGCGGCCCTGGAGGACGCCCGCAACCGTGGGCTGGCGGTGCGGGCCACCTGCCAGTTCATCCGCGGTTGGATGGCGCGCCACCCCGAGTACGCGGATCCGGCCCGCCGGAACGGGCGAGCCGCCGACTGAGGGGCTGCCCGGGTGCTGGTTCGGCGACGAAGGGCCCGTTCCGCCGAAGGGCGCAGCCTGACGCGCCCTCATCCGTGCGGCGGGCGAGGATGGCGGCGTTGTCGGCCGCGCGGCGGGCGCGGCGGGACCGGGCACCCAGGAAGAAGCAGAGGCATGACGATCGATCGACGGCGGCTCCTGACCGCATTGGGCGCCGCCGGCGCCATGGTGATGACGGGGGCGCGCGGCGCGGCGGCCCACCCCGGCCCGGGGAGTCGCGGCGGCAGCGACCTCGCTCCCACCCTCAACGCCTGGCCGGGCCGGCCCCGGGGGACCGCCGCCGCACCGCCCGACTGGAAGGCACTGAAGGCCCGCCTGGGCAGCCGGCTGGTGCTGCCCGGTGACTCGGCCTACAGCTACGAGCGGCTCGGCTTCAACGAGTTGAACGACGGCCAGCTGCCCGCCGCCATCGCCCGGTGCGCATCGGCCGGCGACGTCCAGGCCTGCCTCGACGTGGCCCGGGGGCACGGGATCCCGATCGCGGCACGCAGCGGCGGACACAGCTACCTCGGCTACAGCATCCCCAACGGCGGCCTGGTGATCGACCTGCGCTACCTGAACCAGGTGCGGGTGCTCTCCGACGGCACCGCGCTGGTCGGCGCCGGCGCCCGGCTGATCGAGGTGTACGCGGGCCTCGCCCAGGCCGGTCGGCTGCTCCCGGCCGGCTCCTGCCCCACCGTCGGCGTCGCCGGGCTCACCCAGGGCGGCGGGATCGGCGTGCTGACCCGCAAGTACGGGCTGACCTGCGACCGCCTGAGCTCCGCCCGGCTGGTCACCGCCGACTCGAAGCTGCGCCTGGCCTCGCCCGACTCCGAGCCGCAGCTGTACTGGGCGCTGCGCGGCGGTGGCGGCGGCAACTTCGGCGTGGTCACCCAGTTCGCCTTCCGCACCGAGGCAGCACCCCCGCTGACCGTCTTCGTGCTGACCTTCCCGCCCGGCTCGGCCGCCGACACCATCGGCGCCTGGCAGAGCTGGGCGGGTGCGGCGCCGTTCGAGTTGTGGTCCAGCTGCCAGATCGCCGGTGGCACGCCACCGACCGTCAAGATCGTCGGCTGCTACGTGGGCGACCAGAAGAGCCTGACTCCGCTGATCGACCAGCTGGTGCGGGCCGCCGGGGCGCAGCCGACGCGCTTGGTGGAGAGCAAGGACTACCTGGACGCCATGAAGTTCATGGCGGGCTGCGCCAGCGACACCATCGCGCAGTGCCACCCGACCTGGGAGGGCGGCACCCTGCCGCGGGCCTCCTTCGTCGCCGAGTCCCGGATGCTGCCCCCGGCACCACTGGACGCGGGCAAGGTGGCGGCCCTGATGGTCGGCCACAGCGGTGTCTTCCTGCTGCTGGACGTGCTCGGCGGCGCCGTCGCCCGACTCGCCCCCGACGCGACGGCCTTCCCGCACCGACACTCCCTGGCCAGCGCCCAGATCTACGCCGACACCACCCGGGCCGGTTACCCCGCCACCAAGAAGGCGGTGGACGCGATCCGCGACGGGCTCGCCGCCCTCGGTGCGACGGGCGCCTACGTCAACTACATCGACGCCACCCTGCCGCACTGGGGGCAGGCGTACTACGGCATCAACCTCCCGAAGCTGAAGAAGGTGGCGGAGCACTACGACCCGGACCGGGTCTTCGCCTTCCCGCAGTCGGTGGTGAACGCCACCTGACGATCGGCCCGCCCGTCAGGGGCGGCCGATCCGCACCCGGCAGTGGCCCGACGCGGCCGCTGCCGTGTCGTCGCACCTCGTCTGCCGCGACGGCCCCGACCCGGTCGGGCCGTGCGGCCGTCGGCCCGTCGAGCACCAGCAGGCCGTGCCGTGTTCAAGCGGTCGCCTCCCCCGGCAGGTCGCGGCTGCGGATGGCGCGCAGGTGCTCCTCGAAGAACCAGCGCGGATCGCCGCCCATCCGGGCGAGGAGGACCAGGGCACTGACGGCGACATCGCAGGCTTCCTTGCGGACATCGGTCCAGGTGTGGCTGTGCCCCTTGCGGGGATTGAGGCCGAGCGCTCCGATGACGGCTTCGGCCACTTCACCGGTCTCCTCGGAGAGCTTGAGGGCCTGGCCGAGCCAGGCCAGCTCGCCGGTCAGCCTGGAATGCGAATCCAGCTTCAACGCAAGGGAGTTGACGGTCTCCCAGGTCTCGTCGTCCATGCCGCGGGATCCTGCCGCTGTTCGAGTCGGTCGATCAACCCAGGCGGTTCTCGGCGAACCCAGGTCGAAGGCGCCGTTTTCGATTTCCCGCAGGATCCGGTTCCACTGAGCTCAGCGCGGCGCCCGGCGGTCGGGGAACGACCGCCGGGCGGCACGCGGATCCGCAAGCTGCGGTCCGTCACGGTCGACACGTTGGACAAGGAGCCC
>NZ_JAJJPA010000020.1 GCF_020907985.1 Kitasatospora humi
TCAGGCCCGCAGGCCAGCCCTGACCCGGGCCGCCGTCGTCGGCTACGGCGTCGCCGGACGCCTGCACGCCCAGTTCCTCACCGACCTCGGCGCCACCATGGCGATCATCGACCCCAAGCACCAGGACCTGCCCGCCTCACCACACACCTTCCGCCACGAAGTCGGCGAGCTACCCGCCGCCACGGCAGCCGCCATCGACGTGTGGTCGATCTGCTGCCCCACCGCCGACCACCTCCCGGTGCTTCGCGCCATCCTGGCCCACAACCCTGCGGCCCGGGTCCTGCTGGAGAAGCCGGCATGCCAGGGCCACGAGATCGACGCCTTCACCGACCTACTGGCCCATCACCCCGATGCTCGCGTGATCGTCAACGACCAGTACCGGCACTCCACCGCGGTCCGCGCCGTCACCGACCTCGTCGCCCACCTCGAACCCGGCGCACCGATCGACCACGTCCAGATCACCTTCACCAAGGACCGCCGCCCCGACAGCGCCGCAGGACGCTTCGTCGACCGCGCCTACGGCGTCCTCGGCTACGAGTGGCTGCACATGCTCGCCGTCCTGCGCGCAATCCTGCCCCCGCCCGCCTGGGACGCGTACCTCGCCACCGACCCAGCCACCACCGACACCGAACCGACCTGGGACGCACAGCTGTTCGTCCCCGCCCTGACCGAGCACACCACCCTCCACCCCGAACACGGCAAACCCATCCAGCTCACGCTGACCTCCTCCATCCTCGGCCCCAGCCCCGCCCACGACACCGCACCCTCACCCCGGCCACCCTGGCGCCAGGGACTGCGCACCGCCGACGACCGCTACCGGCACGTCACCGTCCACGCCGGAGCAACCCGGTTCACCCTCCACCTCGACCCAGTCACCGCCCCTGGCGGCTGGCAGCTCGAACGCAACCACCACCGCCTCACCGCCGTCCGCGACGGCCAGATCATCCATGACGAAGTCCTGCACGATTCACCCCTGAAGACGTCCGTCGAGCACGCGGTCGCCTCTCTGCTGACCGACGGCCTCGCACCCGCACCTGATCTCGCCCCGCTGCGGCGCATCGCCGAGCTCGCGGACACCCTGCGCGACCGGGCTCCGCAGAACCTCCAGGCGCCGCACCCGGCCACCGCGTAGCCGTGCCGCAACGCTGGCCGACGCACGACCCTGGTCCTCCCGTCGGCCATGCCACCGCACGGAACCGATCGGAAGGAGTTCCCATGCTCCACACGCTCACCGTCGCCGCCAGCCACCGGACAGTGGCGATCCGGTCCGACACCAGGACCGTGACCGACTGGGCCAAGCGCTACTTCGGCCTCTCTTGGACCGCCACGCCTGGCGCGGACGACACCGGCCCACTGATCACCGCCACGGACAACCCCATCGGAAACGCAATCGAGGCTCCGGAGTCGGCCGAGCTGACCGACGAGGCCGTCTTCGCTCGCGAGCGCATCCACTACAGCCGGCACCCCGACGGCACGGTCACCGCCCGGACCCAGACTGCCCCTGTCCTGCAGTACCGCTACACCCCGGCCAACCACCACCTCGCTGTCACTTCGAGCAGTCGCCTCGCACTCACCGCCATACCTGACAGGCCTACCCGACTGGCGACCGCCGTCACCCGCTTTACCCGCGAACTGATGCGCGCCCAGCTCATTGCCGACGGTTGGGTCCTGCTCCATGCCTCCGCTACCGTCCTGGCCAACGGCACCGCCCTCCTGGCCGTCGGAGACTCCGGCGCCGGCAAGACCACCACCGCACTCACGCTCGCCGCCAACGGCTGTGCGCTCCTGGCCAACGACTGCTGCTTCGCCCGGCTCAACACCGCAGGCGAACTCGACCTCCTACCATGGCCGTCGGCGGCCGCCATCGGCCTTGGCCTCCTCGAAGCACTCGGCTGGAGCAGCATCGCCGGTGCTCATCTCGCCGACGGCGAATCACCCCACCCCACCCAGCACCCACAGGTCACCGACGCCCTGATCACCGAACGCACCGCACCGATGCGGACGCAGACAGGGCGTGAACTCAAGGCCCACATCTGGCCCGAACAGCTCTCCCGCTGGTTCCACCTGACGCAGGCCACCACCGCGACCGCGACCGCCGTCCTCCTACCACGCATCGATCCGACCGCCGATCCCGTGCCGCGCATCAACACGGAGCGCTGCACCGAGATCACCCCATCCGTCTTCGTCACCTCCGACGGGGCCGAGCGCTACCCAGACCTGTTCGGGCTCACCGACGGAAGCACCAGAGAGCACTCCACAGCTCGCGCCGCTGTGATCGCACACCTCAATACCCTGCCCAGGTACGCCGTCGACCTCGGCCACGACCACGCGGCGAACACTGACATCCTCAGGGCTCTGGCTTCCCGCTTTGCTCAGCGCCCGGGTGGGCGGATACCTGCCCTCGAATGATGAAACCGCTATGACCGCTCTTTCGCGAACGATCACGAGCATAGGCCGCGAGGTGCTGGTATCGACGGGTGTCACCACATATTTTCGCGGACGAAGCCTGAAAGCGGTGTCCTGATAGCGAAGATCATGGCCGAGCAAGGACGCGTATCCGGAGGAGCCAGAACGAGGCGCGGCCATACATGGCTCCCTTGAGCATTTTGATCCGATTTATGGGCAAAACGTAACGCGGCCGCGGACGAAGGGCCGAAGTATCCCGCTATGGCGCACTCGTGTCATCGGCCATATTCCGCCAGGAATAGAGCAGTTGGCGCCAGTCATGCCAGCATCGCATGGTCGGCCTGACAGCCGTCTCGGGACGTCTCCAGAACGTCCCAGAACGTGGTTGGAACGTGCTAAGCAAGGCCGCCAAGATCGAGGGCCGCCACACCGCGCTGACGGCCCCAGTAGCCCGCAACCCGAACGACAGCAGCAGTGTCTATTCGTGACCGCGAGCCCGATTCGTGCAGCTCTCGTCTGGGCAAGTCATTCCGTCTGAAAGGACAGCTGGCCATGAGCCACGAGCCGAAGCAGATGTCCCTAAAGGTGATGGACAACCGGTACTCGCCCGGTATGCGTAAATGGAACCTCCGGTTCGGCATTACGTCCCGCTGCAATATCCGCTGCCAGTACTGCCTGCCGGAGGGAAAGCAGGGGGTCATCGTTCAGCCGTCGCTGAAGGAGGCGATCGAGGTCCTCCAGGCCGGCTACGACATCGGCTTCCGGCGGGTCCACTACACCGGCGGAGAGCCGACGGTGCGTAGGGACTTCGTGGATCTGCTGCGTGCCGGCAAGGAGATCGGTTACGACCAGCAGATCGTCACGACCAACGGCTACCGCCTGCACCACTTCATCGAGGAGGCGGTCGACGCCGGCCT
Organism: Kitasatospora humi; assembly: GCF_020907985.1. Lineage (GTDB taxonomy): Bacteria > Actinomycetota > Actinomycetes > Streptomycetales > Streptomycetaceae > Kitasatospora > Kitasatospora humi. The sequence continues at coordinate 3,324 of NZ_JAJJPA010000020.1, forward strand.
GACCCGGGCGATCATCAGCATCGACACCCTGGATGAGCAGCGCAATCTGCTGATCACCCGCCGGGGCTTTCACAGTGACACCCTGCGCAGCATCGAGCGGTCGGTCGAGCTGCTTCCGACCCTTACCAAGATCTCGTGCGTGACGATGCGCGACACGCTTCACGAGCTGCCTGCCTTCATCGACTACGCCCGTGGATTGAACAACAGCGGAGGGGCGGGCCAGCTGGCGATCAAGCTGAACCAGTTCTTCCCGTCGAACCCCGCGCAGCTCGGCGCTGAGGGCGAGGCGTTCTGGAAGGATCAGTTCGCGGAGGAGCCGGCGATCCTCGAAGCGCTCGCCAGGGCGGGTGAACTGCGACCGGTGCGGCGGGAGTCGATCGAGGGCGACAACCCGAGCTACAACTACTACGAGATCGGCGACACCGGCGTGAAGGTCGCGGTGCTCGCGATGTTCTCCTGGGACTACCCGTGCGGCGGTTGCTGGAAGCTGCGGATCAGCCCGAACGGGATGACGACGATCTGCATCAGCCAGAAGAACCCGCCGATCCTGTGGGGGATGACGCTGGACGAGAAGCGGGAGACGTTCAAGCGGCTGACCGGATACCGCGACAGCGAACAGTTCGACATCGACAACCCGAACCGCAAGCACTACCGCGACCAGCTCGGCGAGTTGAGGTTCGACAAGGTCGTCGGCGAGCAGAAGACGATCGCGCACTTCCGAACCATCCTGACCCGTGAGGCGCTGGAAGCACGGGGAGAGATGTGACAGACCTTGAACGCCTGTGCTTCGGCACCTCGACGTTCGTCGCTGGCCGTCTACTGCCCGGCAAGGACTCACGGCCCGGCCTGGACGCGCTGCGCACCGCGCTGAACGCCGGAGTGCGCACGATCCACTCCAACCCGCACCTCGGCACGCAGTGGGCCGTGCGCGAGGTGCTGGACGAGGTCGGCCCGATCGCTGGGCTTCGTCACCTGGTCAAGGCGGAGTGCCCGCTGCGAGGGGATCTCGAAGCGCGCGTCAACACGGCTATCGAGATGTCCACCGGGCAGTTGGGCATCGGCCGGATCGACGCGCTGGTGCTGCAAGTTGATCTCAAACGCACAGAGCGGACTGAACTGCTCAATGATCAGGTTGCGTTGAGGGAGTTCTACCGGCACGGCGCCCGGGTGGCGTTCGCCTCCGGCCGGATCCGCGCGGTCTACGCCTACTGCCACGGACCGGCGGCCGTCCGCGCTGCCCTGCGGGAGGAGCCGATCACGGCCATCGCCGCCCAGTACCACCTCGCCTCACCCTGGCCAATCTCCCACCTTGCCCAGATCTCACAGGCCGGTCGCCGTTTCGTCGGGATGTCGCCACTCAACCGCGGTGCCCTGATCGACCCGCTCGCCCGCACCGCCAGCAGCAGACTCCGCCCTCTCACCTGGGCGCTGCGAGATCCGCGCGTGGGGACCATCGCCATCACCATGTCCTCGCCGGATCACGTCAACGAGGTGATCGACACCGTCCGGCACTCGCAGCACCCAAGACCCTCCAGCCCCCATGCCGGCCTCACCGGACTCAAGGAGACCATCCTGTGATCGATCTCGCCCTGCTGCGAACGTCCCCCGACACTCGGTTCCAGGCCGACAGCATGCCTTGCATCTCCAGAACCCCGCGCCGGTACGTCAGCAGCCGGGAGCGGATCGGCAGGCGCTGTTGACTCTGACCCTGGGGCTGAACTTCGGCACCCACGACGCGGCGGCGGCCATCGTCCACAACGGGAAGGTGGTCGCCGCTGTCGAAGAGGAGCGCCTGAATCGGATCAAGAACACGAAGGTGTTCCCCGAGCAGGCAATCCGGGCCTGCCTGGACCTGGCCGGTGCCCAACCGCAGGACCTCGACCAGGCCGCGCTGTTCGTGGACCCGAAGCTCCACCTTCTCCTGGCACCGTCGAACCTGCGCTACGGCACCCCGGCGTCGATCGGCTCGCTGCTGTCGGACCTGGACAAGTACCGCACGCGGCGCCGACTACCCCAACTCGCTCGCCGCAGCGGCCTCTTACCGGGACACCTGCCGCTCATATGCGTGCCGCACCACCGGGCGCATGCCGCCAGCGCCTACCTGACCTCTCCTTTCGATGACGCCCTGGTCATCACCCTCGACGGCCGCGGCGAGTACGAGACCGCCGCGATCTACGACGGCACCAACGGTCGAATGACGAGACGTCATCACATCGTCTATCCACACTCATTCGGATACCTGTACAGCGCCCTGACCCGGTACCTGGGCTTCCGGCCGCAGAGCGACGAGTACAAGGTGATGGGCCTGGCCGCCTACGGAGGCGCCCGGTACCTCGAGCAGATCGAGCGCCTCGCCTGGCTTGACCCACGCACCGGTCGGCTCCACTTGAACCTGCGCTACTTCGACCATCACCGCCGGCCGAGCGCTCGCCGCAACCTGTTCAGCCCCGCCCTGGTCGAGCTCCTCGGCCCGCCCCGGCACCCCGAGGAGCCGATCACCGACCGGCACCGCGATGTCGCCCACGCCCTCCAGCATTTCTTGGAGCAGTTGGTCGGCTCCTACCTCGCCTTCGCCCAGCGCCTCGTGCCGCGACGATCGCTCTGCCTGGCCGGCGGCGTCGCGCTCAACTGCGTCGCTAACGCCACGGTGATCGCCTCGGGCCAGTTCGACCGGATCTTCGTCCAGCCCGCAGCAGGCGACGCTGGTACCTCTGTCGGCGCGGCGCTGGCGACCGACGCCAGCCCGGTCCGGCGCCCGCTTCGGCATGCCTTCCTCGGCCCTTCCTACGACGAGCAGACGATCCGCTTGGCCCTGGACGGCATCCCCGCCGACCGGTACCGGGTGCGGCGCACGGCCGAGCCGCACCGGGAAGCCGCACGGCTGCTGAGGGCGGAAAAGGTGATCGGCTGGTTCCAGGGCCGCATGGAGTTCGGACCACGGGCGCTGGGAGCCCGCAGCATCCTGGCCTCTCCCCAGCACGCCACGACCGCTGCCCGGATCAACGCCATGATCAAGCAGCGGGAAGCATTTCGACCGTTCGCGCCGGCCGTCCTAGCCGAGCACGCCGACGACTTCTTCGACCTGCCGTCGGCTGGCGCGCTCGTCTACCCGTACATGCTGGCAACCAGCACGGTGCGCCAGCGGCAGCGGGCACTGCTTCCCGCAGTCGTCCACGTGGACGGCTCCGCCCGCGTCCAGATGGTGCACCACCACACAAACCCCCTGCTGTGGAACGTCATCGACGCATACCACCAGCTCTCGGGACTGCCCGTAGTGCTGAACACCAGCTTCAACGGGGCGGATGAGCCGATCGTCTGCACCCCGAGCGATGCGGTCCGCACCTTCCTGCGCTGCGGCCTGGACGCACTCGTGGCCGGCCCGTACGTCATCGAGGAGACCACCCGTTGAACCACCCCGGCGGCATCATCCCCACCCCCTTACGCATAGCGGTGGAACGAGAGTTCGGCCCCATCCTCCACGTCGAGGAGCGCCCTGGCGGCCACACCCCCGGCATCAGCGCCGCCCTCACCCTGATTCACCGACGCGTCTTCCTCAAGGCGATAGCTGTCGGCCACCCACGCTCGAAGGACCACCAGTTGGAAGTCGGGATCAACTCCGTCCTGCCATCCGGCCTCGGGCCTCGGTTGCTGTGGACCGACACCGTGGACGGCTGGCTCGCCCTAGTCTTCGAGCACGTCGACGGGCGCCACCCGGATCTGAGCCCGCGCTCACCGGACATCCCCATGGTCCTGGAGAAGGTCACCATGCTGATCGACCTCCTCACGCCGAGCCCGTTCGCCGGTGCCGCTGCGATCAGCGACCACCGTGCCTACCGGGCAGTGCCAACGGAACTCCTTTCCGGTGACACGCTGCTCCACTGCTCCCCGCGGCCGGACAACCTGATCATCAACAGCGAGGTCCACGTGATCGACTGGGGCTCCAGTCGCTTGGGTGCGGGCTGGTTGGTGACCGCGTTCATGGTGCCGCACTTCATCGTGGCCGGACACAGCCCCCGCAGCGCCGAAGCACTCGTCCAGACGGTCCCGGCCTTCAAGGCGGCGCCGCGCGAGGTCGTCACGATCGTCGCCCGAATCTTGGCTACCTACTGGGGCAGCCGCATTGACCACTACCCGCCCGGTGCTCTGTATGACTATCGCGTTCGTGCCGCCCACGCTGCCCGCCGCTGGGCGGATCACTGCACGACGCCGTAGCCGGAATCCTGGCCTGTGGCGCTGCCTGCCGCAGGCCACCCACGGCACGAGAATGATCCTCAGTCCGCATCGGCCCAGCTCGCCTTGAGCTGGGCGGACCTGAGGAGCAGCGCATGTGCCACAGCATCCCGCCATCCGTCCTTGCGCCCGTAGAGGATGCCGCCCGTGACGGCATCGAGAGATTCGGTGCCGGGTGCCTGATCCGCAACCGTGGCCGGGTCCTGCTGCTGAGGCGGAAGCAGGGCGACTGCATGGCGGGCCTGTATGAGCTGCCGTCCGGAGGCGTCGAACCCGGTGAGAGCGTGGAGGAGGCCGCTCTGCGGGAAACCCTGGAGGAGTGCGGCCTGGCGGTGACGATCACTGGCTACCTCGGCTCCGTCGATTACACCAACCGCAGGGGGCAGCGGGGTCGGCAGTACGCCTTCACCGCCACCGCGCCAAGGACCGAGCCCATCGTCCTGAGCGAGCACGACGACTTCGTCTGGGCCAGGCCGAGCGCCCTGCCAAACGTCTCGGACGGCGTGCGTGGGCTGATCGCGCTGGCCGAGCGGCGGTGATCAGCTTTGGCAGCCGGCCCTCAGGAGAACCGGCGGCGCGGGAGGCTACTGAACTGGCAAGTCATCGATCCGCCCCAGCACCGTAGTGTCACTCAGGGTGATTGGCCGAATCTTGACGGCGATTCTGCGTTGCTCGCGGCGCCTGGGCGTTCTATCCTCTTGGGCAACGCGCTGACGGAGACAAGTAGCCGCAGGGCACGCGAGCCGAGAGAGCTGCTGGCAGCTGGAAAGGCAGCCTCGCGTCCTGTGGTGAATCCCCTCCCGAGTGCGGGGAGGAACGGCCGGCTGCGGCCCAATGCCCCGCCGGTTCGCTCCCGTTACCGAGCTGTCGAGGCCGTCACCTTCGGGTGATGGCGAAGGCGTGGTGGCACCGCGAGTTCCCTTCTCGCCCACGCCCCCAAGGGATCACGTCGGACTCCGACTGATCGATGGGACCCAAAATGCTGGACATCACCGTGATCCGCGAGCATCCCCAGCGCATCGAGCGCGCGCTGGCGAAGCGGGCCGTTCACGTCGACCTCACCGCCTTCCTCGCCCTGGACGAGAAATACCGGCATGGCACAACCGAGGTCGAGACGCTACGCGCCGAGCGCAAGAAGATCTCTCGCGAGATCGCACGGCTGGACTCGGCGGACCCGGCCGCCGTCGCCAAGCGCACCGAGGCAGCCGAACTCGGCACCCGCCTCGCCGCACTCGAGGAGCAGCTCACCAATCTGGCCAGCGAACGCCAGGCGTTCCTCGACCAATTGCCCAACCTTCCGGACGAGGACGTGCCGACCGGCGGCAAGGAGCAGAACCAGGTCGTCCGCGAGCACGGCACCCGGCCGGCCTTCGAGTTCAAGCCGCGTAACCACGTCGACCTGGCCCGCCAGCTCGGGCTGATCGACTACGAACGCGGTGTCAAGCTCGGCGGTACCGGCAACTGGGTCTACCGCGGCAACGGCGCGCTCCTCGAATGGGCGCTACTCAACTTCTTCATCGAGACCCACGTTCAGGATGGCTACGAGCTGATCCTGCCACCCCATCTGCTGACCTATCAGGCTGGCTACACCGCAGGCCAGTTCCCCAAGTTTGCCGATGACGTCTTCGCGCTCGAACAGGGCCCGGCCGGGCCGCAGCGCTTCCTGCTTCCGACCTCGGAGACCGCCCTGGTCAACCTCCACCGCGACGAGGTTCTGACGGAGGCCGAACTGCCGCGCAAGTACGTCGCCTACTCGCCCTGCTACCGGCGTGAAGCTGGCAGCTACCGCGCCGCCGACCGTGGAACCCTTCGCGGCCACCAGTTCAACAAGGTCGAGATGTTCCAGTTCGCGCACCCCGACGCCTCCGATGTCGCCCACGAGGAACTCCTGACCAAGGCAGCCAACTTGGTCGAGGCACTCGGCCTGCACCACCGAATCACCCGGCTGGCCGCCGAGGACACCAGCGCCTCGATGGCCAAGACCTTCGACGTCGAGGTCTGGCTGCCCAGCATCGACGGATACGTCGAGGTGAGCTCGGTATCGAACGCCCGGGACTACCAGGCCCGCCGAGGCAACATCCGCTACCGCCCCGCCGCAGGAAAGGCCGCCTACGTGCACACCCTCAACGGATCCGGGCTGGCCACCAGCCGCCTGGTGCCGGCCCTGCTGGAACAGCACCAGCAGCCGGACGGCACCGTCACGGTGCCGGCAGTGCTGCAACGCTGGCTCGGCTGCAAGTCCTTGACCTCAGCAGCAACCAGGTAGTCGTACAGGCGGCAGGCCCGGAGATCCACATCCGGGTCTACGGCGCAGGAAAGACCTCCGCCCGGGCCGCCGCTGCGGCGGCCCGGGCAGCGCGTGGCCCTCATGCCGCCGCGCATGGACCAGGCGCCCGGCGGGGAGGCTGACGGCATGACGGAGAGCTTGCCCCAGTGGGCGCGGCGGATCGCCGAGCAGGAGCTGGCGGACACCCTGCCGAGGCGGTGGTCGCACTCCCAAGGGGTGGCGCGCCAGGCCGAGCGACTGGCTGCGGTCGCCGGGCCGGACGATGGCCTGCTGGTCGCAGCCGCGGTGCTCCATGATGTCGGCTACGTGCCCCGCCTGGCCCTGACGGGCTTTCATCCCCTGGATGGCGCTCGGTTCCTGCGGGACCAACACGGTGCGGACAGGCGGCTCGTGCGGCTGGTGGCCAACCACTCGCTTGCTCTGCTGGAGGCTGAGGAGCGCGGGTTGCGCGAGGTCCTGGAGCAGGAATTCCCATTGCTCGATGACCAGGTGCTGGTGGATGCCCTGATCTTCTGCGACATGACGACTACCCCCGACGGCACGCCGACCATTGCCCGGGACCGGATCGCGGAGATCGTCGCCCGGTACGGCCCCGGCACGCTGGTGGGACGGTTCATCCAGCGCGCGCAGCCGGAGATCGAGGCGGCAGTGGCCCGCACCAAGTACCGGCTGCGCGCCGCAGGTCAGCCGAGGTAGGGGTACTGCTCGCTGAGATAGTGGCCGATCTGCTGGCGCATGCTCGGGTGGATGTCGTATTCGTCCAGGTCACCGGGCCGCACCCAGCGGACATCGTCGGCCTCATCGTTGATGGTGGGTATGCCGCCGACCGGGCGGCCGATGTAGGCGACTTCGAACTGCTGGCGCGCTTCACCGTTGCTGCTGTAGACGACGATGTGCTCCGGATTCGAGTAGACCCCGAGGAGCCCGGTGATCTCCGCCTTGATCCCGGTCTCCTCCTCGCACTCCCGCACGGCGCAGTCAGCGGCGGACTCGCCGATGTCCTGCTTTCCACCGGGCAATGCCCACTGCCCGGTGTCGCGCCGACGCTGCAACAGGATCTCGCCGGCCTCGTTCTGCACGAGCAGGTTGCTCGCGGGCACCAGCGAGTTCGCGGCCGGTGCCGCCGGATCGCCGTAGTACTCAGTCCTGCCGGCCATGGGCGTGAGTCCCCTCTGCATCGTCGGTCCACGGCCGGGCGTTGGCCCAGACCGCGTCGAAACTCGAAGCGTAGCCGTCGAACCAGCCCAACTCACTGTCCTTCTGAAGGTGCAGCAGCGGGTTGGCGGACGCCGGCTGCCCCCAGACGTGCGGGTTGACCAGCAGGTCGTCGTCGTAGCGGAACAGCGAGTTGTACAGAGTGGTGTCGTGCAGGCGGATCTCGCAGCCGGGCGTGCCCAGCAGCGACCGGTAGTAGGTCAGCGAGGCGCCGATTTTCGCCGCCAAGGCATCACCAATGCCCTCCTCCCGTCCGCGAATCGCCACCGCGCGACCCTGAGGATCACCGAAGCACAGCCGGACCTTCACCCCAGCCGCGGCGCGCTGCGTCAACATAATCGCAATGCGCGGGTTGCTCTGGGCAAAGAAGGTCCCCGAGAACACCAACACGTCGATGCTCTGCTCTGCCTCCAGCAGCAGGGAGAGCCACATCTCCCGCGGCACGCTGGCGCGGTCGGGGTAGGTGGCCACGAGGCCGGCGCCGGGCCCCGTAACTTGTCCGGCCCGGGGATGGGACTCCGGCCAGAGGAAGGTCTCGTCCACCTGGAGATGGTGCGCAACAGCCCACCGGTGACGGGCATGGGGTACACGACCGCCTAACCAACGGTTCACAGTCTTGGGGTCCACCTCGCAGACCGTCGCGAGTGCCGCAGGGGGCACGCCGCGCTGGGCGAGTGCGGAGCGCAATCGCTCGTTCACAGCGGATATCCAACCCGAACTCCGCCGGTACCCGCAAGGACGTCTTGGGACGCGACGCGGCCGACGTCCGCCCGACGGGCTGCCTACGCTGGCCCGATGGCGCTCATCGTCCTGTGGGACATCGACCACACGCTCATCGAGAACGCGGGGGTGAGCAAGGAAATCTACGGTGCAGCCTTCGAGGCCGTGGCAGGATGCCAGCCATCGGCCCCCGCGGTGACGGAAGGCCGCACCGATCGCCTGATCATGCAGGAGATGTTCGACCGGAACAGGCTGGTCCAGCCGAAGTGGCACACCGTCCAGGCGGCTCTCGAAACCGCCGGCTGCGAGCGCTTCGAGGCGTTGCGACAACGTGGCCGCGCGCTTCCCGGTGCCCGGGACGCCCTGATCGCGCTCGGGAAGGAGCCCGCGGTCATCTCGTCCGTGCTGACCGGCAACATCGAGGCGAACGCCCGATTGAAGCTGGCGGCCTTCGGACTCGATGGCCTGGTGGACCTAGAGGTTGGTGCGTACGGTTCCGACCACCGAGACCGGGCCGCGCTCGTCGGCGTGGCCCGCGACCGCGTTTACGCTGCCTACGGTGTGCCTGCACGAGCGCCCGTGGTGTTGGTCGGCGATACTCCCCGGGATGTCGAGGCCGCACTGACCAGCGGGGCCCAGATCGTCGCAGTCGCTACCGGGCTCCACTCCACTGCTGATCTTCGCGCGGCGGGGGCGAGCGTGGTGCTGCCCGATCTCGCGGACACAGCAAGCCTGTTGGCCCGACTCAAGGGGCTTGCCGGGTGCGACTAACGTACGTTCCGCCTTCTTGCCGGCTCCGCCATTTGGTAGTCGGCAGGGGCGGCAGCCTGAGCGCACTGACGAAAGGCGGTCATCGCCAGGCCACTCTGCCCGCTGGCCCGCCGTCAGCGATGCCGTCGAACCCAATCCCCCCGCACCGGGTTGAAGCCTTCTGGCATGTCGGACCTGCCCACGCTGAACTCGCCGTGCACCGTGACCGTGCCCTCGATGTCGGCCGAGACAGGCGCATCGCTTCCCTGGGGGAGGCAGAGGCGGAGAGCGCTGCGGACCTGCGCGGCGGAGAGTTGCCACGAACTGAACTGGTGACCGGACGGGCAGATGAGCGTCACGTCTGGCCCATCGACGTGCACGATGTTGCCTTCGGCGGCCGCGCACTGCGAGCACCGGAGCGGCACGGACGAGCCTGAGGCGCCGGAGTAAGAGACGAGCCGCAGGTAGCCGGTGACCGTTACCGTGACCGGGCCGACGGCCTTCGGCGCTTCCGGGAGGAGTTCAGCGTGCAGGTCATCGAGGCCCGCGAGCGATTCAGCGATCCGCGCGACGGCGTCGCGCATGGCCGATGGGCCAGGCGGCATGTCCGACATCGGCTCGTCGGGCTCCCACTGGTGCCGCAGGTCTCGGAAGAGCCGCCACAGGGCTGACTCGCGCGGTTGGAACCCCTCGTAGGCAACGTGGCCTTCTGCCTTCAGGACGGTCTCGATGCGCTTCTGCAGCATCGCGGGTTCCCGGCTGAACTCATCTGGCCCGTCCACCGGTTGGTGGTCCAGGGCACCGCGCAGAACGTCGAGGGGGATCTCCGTGGGGGTCTCCTGGCGCTCGCTGGCGAGCGTGTAGAGCGCCAGTGCCAGTGTGCCCAGTGCCGGCCGAGAAGGCTGCTGATCCCAGTCGGGGGCCAGCAGCTGGGCGGCGCGGGTGACGGCGGCGGTCCACTGCGGCGGGGCGTCGGTGTTCATCAGTAGGCCCATGGCGCTGGCCAGCGAACTGAGCGTGGTCTCTCGCGTCACAGCGACATCCTCCGCGGTCTTCCCTCTCAGCCTGGCCCCAGTTTGTGATGCAGCCCGGCACTTGGTTCCACGGTATCGGCTCGCTCTAACGTTCCGTCGGAGATCCGCCAACCCAGCACCGGGCTGCCGGGCGCGAGCACCGGTTGTCTGAGCGCCGGCGCCGTCCCTGGTGCGTGATCCGCCTGCAGGGTGGTCCGCGGTGGGGGCACGCTCAGGTCGTTCCTGGTCGGTGCAGCGTTGCGGCCCGCCTGAGGATCACAGGGATCGCTGAGCGGGCCGCGTCTTGCCGGGGAGGTGCGCTTCCTTATCCGCCGTCGAGTGCCTGGCGCAGGGCCTCGAGCTCCGGGCGGGGTATCCCGTTGCCCGGTGTGTGGAGCAGCTGGGTGACGGTGCGGTCGCTGCCCGGGTAGGTGAAGCGCTGGTAGATCCGGACCCGCGGGAAGATGACGGTCCACTCTGGGTGGGTCAGGTCGAACAGCTCGGCAAGGTCCTTGGGCAGCGGAGTGCCGTCCTCGTCTACCAGCTCGACAGGCCCGTTGTGCAGATCCTGGTGGTCGGAGAGCCCAAGCACGGTGAACCGGGCAGAGTCCTCGGCCGGCTGGGAGGCCTTGGCGGCGGGCGGCTCCAGCGGGGCTGCGGCGGAGCGTTCCACGCTGTCGGCGGCGGCCGGGGGCTGTTCCGTGGGCGGCGTGGGCTCGTCGGTGCCGGCCATCAGGAGGCCGCCTTGGCGGCGAAGCTGCCGTAGACGAAGCTCTCCGGGCGGGCCACCTCAAGGGCGACGCGCTCGGAGCCGCGCAGGGTGACCACGCCTCGCTCGAAGTTGTCGCGGTTCTCAGTGGAGACCTGGACGCTGACCTGCTCACGGTCGTAGAGGCGCGCGCCGAGCCCGAAGGCGCCCAGCAGGAACTTGCCCTGTGTGATGGCCATGGAGTCCACGACGCCGAGCCGCCAGACGACCTTCTGTGCGCCGACGGCGACGTTGACCGCGACGCGGTAGGCGCCCTGGTTGTCCGTCTCCAGCTCCAGGTCTTCGAAGTCGAAGGGGTGCAGGACAACGCCGGTGGGCGGGTAGTAGGCGAGGACTGCCCGGGTGGCGGCGCGGCGGATGGCAGCGCTCTGCTTGTCCGGGGCCACCTGGGCGTAGGTCTGGACGCCGGGGGTGTTGACGATGCCGAGGATCCGGTCGTCGCCGCCGGCGCCGTACAGCAGCTCGTTGTCCTCGCGCAGCTTGACGCCGTCGATCAGGTCGAGGTCGATCAGCCCGCGAAGGCGGGGCTCGTCCGCGAGGGTGTTCTTGTGGACCGGCAGGGTGTGGGCGATCTCCGCGACCGGGTAGGTGACGGTCTTGGCGGTGATGTCGGACTGGCCGGCACGACCGTAGACGGGGACTGCCGTGGTGCCGCCCGGCGGAATCTCGGTGGCTCGCTCCGGCACGATGTCGGCTGCGTTGGTGAAGCCGGTCATCCGCACGCCGTAGAGGATGTTGGCGCTGGTGTTCTGGGCGGGGAACAGGTCGCGGACGCGGCCGGGGCGAAGCGGCCTGGGCACGATGTCCAGCTGCTCGGGGGTGCCGAGGCCGAGCACGGTGGCGGTGCCCGCGGTGCGGGAGAACACGTCCTTGCTGCCGAGCTGGTTGATGTTCTGGCCTTCGACGGTCACGATCTCGTCGAAGGAGCCGCGGAACTGGCCGCGGGCCAGGGCCTTGAACTCTTCGGAGTCGATGACGTGCCTGCCAAGGCTCTTGGCCTGGCCGCTTCCCAGCAGGGCGTTGAGTGCAGCGTCCTTGGGCGCGTAGGGCTGGGTCGCGGGCGCATTGACGAAGTCGTGGATCTGACCGGCACGTTCGAGGTCGCTGATCAGGTTCTTGATCTCGGTGGCATCGGCGAGGGCCTTGCGGAAGGAGGCGGCCTTCTCGGAGGAGACGGTGACGCCGCCGTTGTCCTCGACGGTGAATGCCTCGCTGATGGTGGTGAGTTCGGCGGCCTTGGCGCGCAGCGCGGCGTTAAGTTCCTTGAGCCGGCTCTTGTCGGCGGCGGTCACGAGTGACGCTCCTCGGGTTGGTCGTGGCGCCCCGGCGACCGGGGCGAAGGGGTGTCACGTCGTGCGCCCGGTCAGCACCGGTGCGCCACGGCGATCGCCCCACCGTAGGAGCCGCTCCGCCTTAGCGTCGCGTCGAGCCTGACTGGCCCCGTAGCGGCGTCAACTGGGCTTGTTTCTTTGTGTATTGGATGTTCCCAAGATCGCATTCGTCCGCTGAGGCTGAGCCTGCCCGGACCTCTCCGGGTGCCAGCTTCCGGGCGTGCCCCGGGATCCGCCGTGCTGATCGGAGCCGTCGTGTACCCGTTTCCTCATCCCGACCTTCCAACGATGGAGGCCGACAAGGTCCCTGCCGGGCCGCCGGCGGGGAAGGCCGCGCCGTTCGAGCACCTGATGACGGCCGGGTCGGTTCTCCATGTCCTGAAGCAGGAGCGGCAGTTCGTGCTGCGCGTGGCGGGCTCGGGCGAGAAGGTGGTGGTGTACGGGCCGTGGCCGAGCCGGGATGCAGCGGCGACGGCTCTGCACCGGGTGGCGGCGTGGATGCTGTGGCCGAGGGCGCGGGTGCGAGGAGCGTGGGGTTGCCTGGCGCACGTCGAGGAAGGCTGGGCGACCGCGTTGTGCTTCGAGCCGCTCTCCCCGCTGGTTCAGATGCACCCCGACATCCGGGCGGCCGAAGAGCATGCGGCCCGGCACCTGATCGCACCCGACTCCTGGTCGGACCTCTCCAGCGAACTGCCGGACGCCATCCGCAAGATCGAGGAGCAGTTCTGGGTGCGGGAGGGCTACCGGGTGCTGGCCACCTGGGCGACGGCCAGCCTTGGAAGCCTGGTCCGTGGCGCCTTCCGGGGTCGGGAGTTGGCGCGGGGTAACTACCCGGCGGTCGACCTGGCCGAACGCCTCGCTGTCTCGCCTGCCACGATCTCAGCAGCGACCACCGGCCGCAGCTGGAATCCGCCGATCAACCGGCAGGTCGGGGTGCTCGGTGAACGGGGCCGCCGCCGCAGGTAAGCGGGTTCGGGCGCGCGGTGGCCCGGTTCCCGACATCGTGCCGGGAACCGGGCCACCGCCGTCGGCGTTGCCGGTCAGGGCGAGACCGGGCGCTCCCACAGGGCCCGCCAGGTCTGTGGCCCGAGCTCACCGTCGACGGCCAGCGGCCACCCGTTGCGGGTCGAGTCCGCTTGGAAGGCCCGCACCGTGGCCTCGGTGTGCTCGCCGTACCAGCCGTCGGCACCATCGGGCCCGAGGCTCCACGTTCGGTCGAGCAGCCGCTCCTGGGCAGCCTGCACGTCCGGGCCCTGCATCGTCGGACTGGTCAGCCGCATGACCCGGCCCGGGAACGGCGGCGCCGTCAGGCCGGAGGTCTGCGGCGTGCTCGGCTCGTGCTCCTGCCCAGCACCGGTACCGCCGGGACGCGGTGCACCAGCCCGCACCCACGCGTACAGCTCGTCGCCGGGACAGTCGGTCGGGTATCCGTCCTTGTGCCCGAGGATCTCGGGGCCGGCACCGCGCTCCTGCAGGTACTCGATGGCGTCGCGGAGGCCCTGCTTGAGCAGGTCGCTCGCCTGCTCGTCCGTGCCCTGGATCGCGCACACCGCGTAATGATTGGTGTTGAGTTCGCGGTTGCCGTTCGCCCCGCTCATCTTGCTGGCCCCGCGGCCCTCGAAGACCACGGCGTGCTGGCAGGCGATCAAGTTGTACGCGATGTCTATCCAGCCCTCCTTCTTGTTCGCCAGGTGCTCCGCCAGGATCGCGCGCACCTCGGCGGCGCAACCGGAGTGGTCAGGAGTCCGGTAGGGACCGCCGATCCAGTGCACCTTGACGCCTCGTGCCGTCGGCAGGTCGGCTGCCGGGCTGGTCGGTGAGGCTCCCCACTGCTCGCGGGTGACGAACTGCATCCTTCTCTCCCTTGCTCTCGGTAGGTCATTCCGCCCCGGCACCGAGCCGGTGTGCTCAGCCCGCAGGGGTGCGGGCGTCGGCGAACAGGGCCATCGCGGCGCTGATCTCGCTGGCGTGCAGCGTGGAGGTGGCGTCGGTCGACTTCTGCGGACTCGGCGGCGTCTGCTGCCAGTTGATGCCGGCGGCCTCCAGAACGGAGACCAGGTGCCGGACGGCGGTGGCGATCCGCTCGGCGTTCGCCCCAGACAGGGCCCGCCCCTCCTTCCCCTCCACCGCTGCGAGGGTCTTGAGCTGGGAGGTGATCTGCTCCAGGCCTGGGACGAGGGGCGGCTGCTCCAATAGGTCGGCCTGTTCCACGTCCAGGAGCAGGCGGACCGGTGCGGGGCTGCCAGTGGTGGGGTTGCCGTCGTTGTCGAGGGTGTACGGGACCTGCCATGCGGACGCCCCGTAGCTGTCCTCGGTGAACTGCCAGACGTAGGCGATCGCCCGGTCCGGGTAGGTGCCGATGATCTGCACGCTGCAGTCGCCGGCCATCGGACCGGACTCGGCCTGCAGTTGCTCCTGCACCGCGTCAGCGATCGCGGCAAGCCTCTCCTCCAGGGTGCCAGCCAACGGCCCGAGCGAGATCTCCACCTCGCCGAGCAGTCCGCGGGCCTTGCCCTGCGGGAGCTGCTTGAGCGCGACCGTAGAGGTGTACGGGTTGGCGCCGAACAGCACCGGGCTGTACTCGTACAGGTCAAGGTCGGTGATGTGCCGGGCACCCTTGCTGCGCTTGGCGGTGCGCACCCGGTAGCCGATGGACCACTGCACCTGGTCGGCGAAGAACTGCAGGTTGGCGTACATGTCCTGGCCGGCCTGGGTTGCCAAGTTGCAGCGGCCCTTGACCAGCAACGCGCCGGCCCCGGCGGGCCAGGGCTGCCCGTTGGGCAGTGCGGCCGGGAGTCGGCTATCGCCTGGCAGCAGTTCCTCGATGTGCTCGGTCTTGGCGGTCCAGACGTTCCAGTCGTGTGACCACACGCCCTTCGGCGTGAGCTCGGCGAGGGTGCGGGCGTAGGCTCCCGGCTCGATCACATCGCCGTCGTGGTCGAGGAGACCAGTGACGGAGACCAGGCTGGTGAAGGTGCCGGTCTCATCGTTGCTCTCCAGCAGTCCCAGGGCTGCCGCCTGCTTGTGTTCGAGCGCGACGCTGGCCGTGCCGCTTCTTGTCACCGTTCTGCTCCCGTCCTGGGGTGTCACGGGCGACAGTAGGAAGTGACGCCGGTTAGGTCGCGTCCAACTCGATCGGCAAGGCCGACCAGGCAGCCGACCCGACCGGGCTCAGTCGGCACAGCTGGGAGCGGGTTGGCCCGCCGGAGTTGGCCTTCTTGCACGCGAAGCCACCGCTTGGTTTGGCGCGGTTCGGCGCCGGCTGCTGCGCGGCGGGCCGGCAGGGCGTCGGTCGCTCCCCCCGCAACCCCAACGAACGCGCCTACTTCCATCGCCAATCGAGCAACTCTCTAGACATGAGACAGTAGGTGCGCCAGCACTGCACTGCTATTCTCAAATGGCAGAAGCTACCTGGAGGGGATGGAAGCAATGAAGATCCGCTACGTGGAGCTAGACGGAACCCCTGAGGAGTTGGACCAGTCGAAGCTCGCTCAGGAGCTGCTTCGCCTTGCAGCGATCACGCACCACTCCCAGAGCGAGCCGGTCCCAGCTGGCAATGACTCAACTACCGATACCTGGAGCTGGACACTCGGCAATCCCATTCCTGGGGTTGCCGAAGAGGGACAGTCGGCGACTACTGCGCTGCTATCACGGAACGAGGCGGCAGGATACTTCGTCAGGTTCCTGAGCGAGGCGACCGGTTGGGAGAACGCGGCAGTCTTTGGCGTGAAACGTAAGTCCGCCCAAGCAGGCGACCCGCTGGACTACAGCGACTACCTGCGTCTCCGCAAAGTCGGCAGCCATCTGGGTGGCTTCGCCTATGTCTATGCAGACACAGGACGAGTTAACCTGCGACTGAACTATGACAACTCGCCCGCAGCCCTACAAGCGTTGGCTCCAGCCGCGTTCGTGGTGCACACGGGCCATCGTGCGTACCGCGTGAGCATCGACATCGCCGATGAAGACACACTCCAGCAAGCTGTTCAGCTTGCGAAGATCGCCTACGACCTCACCTGACTACGCTTCATCATCTGTCCGTTACAACTGACGGGCATGCCACGGAAGCAGGCCAGCACGCAGCCGGCTCTCAGCCGTGCCGGGTCCAGGCAAGTCTGCACCGGCAGTTGATGGTCTGTCCGGGCGGTGCGGTTGGGTCGCCTGGGTGGCGCAGCAGATTGGTGCCGACGGTGAACGGCTGGCCGAGTGGCTGGGTTTGGCCGTCGGCATCGGCGTGCTCTGAGCGGGTGTGGGTGTCCTGATGGGCTACCCAGCGCCGGACGAGGCCGGTGCGGGCGGTGGCAGTGGCGGCGTGGTCGCGGGCGGCTTCGATGACGGTGGTGGCCAGCCGGGTGGCGGCGCTGCTGGCCCAAGTGGCGGCGCTGCGGCCCCAGGCGCGGATGGTGGCGATGATGCCTTCTCGGTCGGTACCGGCCTGGTCGTCGTCGCGGATGGCCTTGGCGAGGCTGGCGGCCTGCTGGGCGACGCTGTCGGCGAGCAGGGGCGCGATGGTCGGCCAGCCAGGGGCGCTGCTCGAGATGGTGGCGGCCAGAGCGGTGTTCATCTCCTCGGCCGCTGCGTTCGCGGCCTGCTCGACGGCCGGCCGCAGCGCCTGCTCGGCCTCGGCCTGCCAGGTCGCCGCGTCGAGCACAGCATCGACTGGCAGTTCCTTGCCGCCGGTGCGCAGGTCTGTCTGGCCGCGGTGGTCCCAGTGGCGGGTTCCGGTGCGGTGGCGCGGCGAGTTAAGGCGAGCAACGGTCCGCTCGGTCCAGCGAACGGTCAGGGCCTGCAGTGCGTCCTCCAGGCGCTGTTGAAGGGCATGAGCCGCAGTGCCGTCGAGCTGCAGCTCTTCTTCGCTGGTGGCGGGGTGGCTCTTGGCAGCTGCGGCCGGTGCCGGGGGCGCTGCGGCTGCTGCGAGGGCGGTGGCGTCGGTGGCGCGGGCGGGGACGGGGGTGCGTCCGGAGGTGAGCCACAGGGCACGGGTGGCGGGGGTGTCGTCCATCTCGTCCGCGTAGCCGGCGAGTTTCGCGTACGAGAGAGGTGAGCGAACTCCGGCGTCGACTTCGTCGCGGGCCTCCTTGAGGCGGTTGGCGCGGGCCATGCGCAGCACGTCTATGTCGGAGGTGTCGAAGTAGGCCTCGTGGCCGTCATCGACATCGGGCTGGAAGGCGGAGGCGAGCAGGGTCAGATGCGGGGGCATGGTGACCTCCCACAGCATCAGCTTCTCGGCCTGGGCGTTGTCGTAGGTGCGGCCGGACGCGTTGCCGAGCTGGGATTCGGGGACGCCGAAGGCGGCCAGAACTTCGATCTTGGCGGTGCCGGACACGGTCTCGTAGGCCATGTCGCGTGGGGTGGTGGAGGTGTCGGTGACGGTGATGCCGCCGCCGGCCAGCACGGTCCAGGTGCCGGCGGCGGTCGGCCCGGTGGCGAACTTGGAGCGCAGCAGGCGCAGTTCGTCGGGCTCCATGTCGCCGTCGATGCTGATGATGCCGCCGGGCCTGCTGTCGTTGTGGACGAAGCTGAGGTTGTACAGGCGGGTGAAGTGGTCGAGGTCGACGGACAGGCCGGCGGCTTCGAGGGGAGTCATGCCGCTGTAGGGGTCGAGGGGGTGGGGATTGCGGATCCAGCGGACCTGGTCGGGATCGAGGGTGCGCAGTTCGCCGGTGGGGGTGACGGTCTCGAAGTGGTCGATCAGGTCGGCGCCGTTGCCGGGGACGGGCCGGGTCCGGCCGGGCGGGAGCAGCTCGACTCGCAGCAGGTCGCCCCCGCGGGAGAAGGTGGGTTCTATGAAGGCACCGCGCTTGGACAGCAGGAGCTGCATGCTGAGGCGCTTCTTGAAGACCCAGGCCCACTCGAGGGGGTTGGCAGTGCGGTTCATCACCCTGTACAGCGGGTGATCGGGCAACGGCGGTGCTGGTTCGTCGGAGCGGTCGCTGATGGGGCGGACCCGCAGGAGACGGTCGGCGGCGTGGTTGCTGATGGTGTCCACCGCCTTGTAGACCCATACGGCGCGTTCCATGCCGTCTCTGACGGCGCGTTCCACGCTCCAGGGCTGGGCGCGGTCGAGGCTGACTGGCGCCCAGGCGTAGGCGGGGCCGCTGGTCAGCTTAGTGGCGAGCGGGGTGCGGCGCAGGGTGGGCAGCCAGCGGCGGGCCATCGACTCTCCCCCTACTGCTGCTCGTGGGCGTAGCCGAGCGCAGCGGCGCCGGCCAGCGCGGTGAGGCTGGTGGCGGCAAGGCCCAGCCGCGGGTCGGTCGTGTAGGCGGCCGCGTTGAGGCCGAGCGTGGCCAGGGTGAGCAGGGCGACGGCGGCCAGGTCGCGCGCCCGGGGTGCTGTCGGGTGCGCGACCTGGTTCTTGGTGCGGTGCTGCGGGCCGTTGGTGGTGGTCACGGCTGCAGGCTAGGCAGGGCTGGCGGCTAGCGTCCTGCTGTGGGCGGCCTGCGGCGCAGGCTGGTGGTCATCCTGTTGGCCGGGTCGTTGGGGTCGGGCTTGCGGAAGTCGAGGGCGGCACTGGTCTGGGGCGAGTCGTTGTTCTCCGGGGTGCGGCGCTTGCGGGTGCCGACCGGGCCGCCGTGCAGGGTGGGGTCGGTGGCGGGGCAGGGGGTGTCGAGCGCCTGGTCGTACGGCTTCCTGCAGTGGGCGCACATCACCTCGGCCGAGGTGACCTTGGTGGTGGCGGGGACGCGGTAGATGCCGCGGCGGCGCGCGTAGGCGGCGCCTTGGGCGTCCACCGGCACCCAGGCCGCGATGACCCACTCGTGTGAGGTGTTGTTGTCGTCGCTCATTTCTACTCCCCCAGGCAGCGGGCGCTGCGTGCGCGTATTGGTCGATGTGGGTACTCGGTTGGCGGTGTTGTGGTGACCTGCCGCTGGCAGTCGACCGCGGGGCATGGCTCACCGCCAGCTTCTGCCCAGGCCAGAGCCCCCGCTGGGCACGCTGTGGTTCGCTTCGAACACCGTCAGGTGATATTAATCTGAGCATACGACTATGACAGAAGGAAAGGGGGGTTCGGTGATGCCGCATCAGATCACCGGTCACAGAACGCGAGCAGGACCGTCGCTCGCGCACCAGTGGACAGCCCGCCAACACCCAGCCAGGCAACGGAGGACGACGCCATGACCGATGGCGCCGGCACGGCTCGCGAGGCGGCCCCGGTCACGCTCGCGGAGAAGATCGACTACCTCTTCACCCACACAACTCCCCCCGGGGAGAAGGTCCCTTCGAACGAAGAGGTGGCCACCGCCATCAACATCCGCGCCGGAGAGCGAGCGATCTCCACCCCCTACCTGTGGCAGTTGCGCACCGGCAGGCGGGACAACCCGACCAAGCGTCATCTGGAGCTGATCGCCCAGCACTTCGGCGTGAGCCCGGCCTTCTTCTTCGACCAGACGGTCGCCGAGGAGGTCATCCAGCAGCTGCGGTTCCTGCACTCGATGGCCAGCGGAGACGTCCGCGGCGTCGCCATGCGTGCGGCCGGACTGTCGGCCGAGCACCTGGCGGAGCTGAACAAGGTGATCGCTGAACTGACCGAGCTGCAGGCCCTGGAGGACGAGGAGTAGGCGGATCCAGCAGTCCGTCGCCCCACCAGCACGTACACCACAGACAGGCCGAACACCATGCTGAGCTACCTGTCCAAGCAGCTCGCGGCGTGGCGGCAGGACCGCGACCTGCGCCGGACCTGCGAGACGCGCCTGGAGGGTCTGCCCCTGCCCGTCCCTTTCACCGTCCCGGCGATGGTGAAGGTGGTGGAGGAGCTTCGGGGGCGGCGCATCATCCTGGTGCCGCTGCCCGCCGAAGTGATCGACCCGGAGTCGGCGTGCGGGCTATGGCTGAGCCTGCGCACTGCCGATGTCGTGTTCCACGAAGCCGGCACCACCCCCGGCCACCAGGAGCAGATCGTCCTGCACGAGCTGTCGCACATGCTGTTCGATCACCACGGCACCAAGTCGCTGAAGGAGATTCAGCGTCTGTGCCCCCACCTTGACCTCGCGCTCATCCTGAAGTTCACCGCCGGTGTCTCCGCGATGGGCCGCACCTCGTACGACGACTGCCAGGAGAGGGACGCCGAGATGCTGGCAACCCTCATCCGGCAGCGGGCGACCCGGCAGCTGGCCCCCGACGACGCGATCAGCCGTCTCGACAGCAGCCTGTCGCATCCGATCAAGATCAGAAAGCCTTGAGTGTGAGCACCCTTGCAGTCCTCCAGTACGCCATCACCGCCCTGATGTGGGGTATGACCGCCTGGAGACTCCCCGCCCTGTGGAGCAACGACAGCCAGCGCCAATCACTTTGGGCCACCTACTCCTGCTTCGCCGTGGCGCTCACCCTCAAGCTCCCACCGGTGAAGTACCTGCTCGAGCACCTCGGCATCGTGGACCTGTCCGTCCTGCTGAAGCACATCATCAGCATCGGCGCGATCTGCTCCGTGCTGAACTTCATCGTCGCGGTGTACGGCTCCGGAACGTCCGAGGACACCGGGCAACTGCCGCTGCACGTGCGGGTGGCGCACATCGTCAACCGGGTCGCCGCCAAGACGGCGGTGCTGGCGGTGCTGGCCATGACGGCGCTGTTCTTCTTCGCCGTGCCCCGGCCGAGCGCCAGCCGGCACTTCGTCAACGACCATGAGGGCGAAGTCGGGGCCACGCTGTACATGCTCGTCTTCTACCTGTTCCTCGGCGCCGCCTCGGCGGTCAGCGCCTACCAGTGGGGCAGCCAGTCCCGTCGCGCCACCAACAAGCTGCTGCGCACCGGGCTGGTCCTGCTGTGCTCCGCGATGTGCCTGGGCGTGCTGTACGTCACCATCCGGGTCTCGTTCCTGCTGGTCCGCGTGACGGGCGCCCAGTTCCCTGGTGGAACCGACCGGATGGAAAGCATCACCGAGTCCATCCAGGTGCTGCTGTTCCTGCTGTTCATGCTGGGCGCGACCGTGCCGACCGGGACCGCCCTCACCACCCGTGTGCAGGCGTGGCGGCAGTTGCGCCGCCTATGGCCGCTGTGGCACGACCTCGCCGAGAGCACGCCCAAGGTGGTGCTCGGCGTCCCCACCAGCCGCACCCGCGACCTGCTCGCCCTCGACGCCCTGGAGGTTCGGCTCCAGCGCCGCGCGGTCGAGATCCGCGACGCCGGCCTGATCCTGCGCCACTACGCCCCCGCGGGAGTCGCCGACCGCGCCGACCAGTACGTGCGGGAGCTCGGTCTGACGGGCTACCAGGCCAGCGCGGCGGCGGAGGCGTACCGGCTGCGTGCAGCGATCGACGCGAAGGCATCGGGTGCTGCGGCTGGGCCGGCCAGCGCGGCGGTGTCGGACAACTCCTCGGCGGACGAAGTGCCCTGGCTGCTCGAGGTGTCCTCGGCGTACTCGCGGCTGCCCGAGCAGCTCGCTACGGCCGCGTGAGGTGTGACCATGCGATTCGCACAAGCTGTCTCCGACGTCCTGCAGCCCCGCAACCTGCTCTTCGCCTCCCTGGCGCTCCTCGGCTGGGGGGTGGCGGGGACCGGCGGAGCCGCCTGGGGTCTGTTTGCCGCCGTGTTCGCCGGAGCGGTACCGGCGTGGTTCATTCAGCGCGGCGTGCGGCGGGGCGCGTGGGCCAACCGGCACATCGATGACCGGCACCAGCGTCTGGGCGTGTTCGTGGTGATCATCGCCAGTGTGGCGGTGTCGCTGGCCGTGTTGGAGTTCGCGGGTGCGCCACGCGAGATCTTCGCCGCCGCGGTCTGCCTGCTGGCCGTCGCCGTGGTGCTGCTGGCGGTGACTCCGCTGTGGAAGATCTCAGTGCACGCGATGGTGGCCGGCAGCATGGCCTCCGCCCTCGGTAGTGCGCTCTCCGGCTGGTGGTGGGCCGCTTCCACCGTGGTGGTGGCGGTGGTGTGGTCACGTATCGCCACCTGCGGGCACACCCCCGCGCAGGCCGCCACCGGCGCGTTGACCGGGGCGGGGCTGGCCGCCTTGTCCTTCGCCGTGCTGCTGTGACCTGGGACGGCTGCCCGCTCACGCGACGACGCGGACCTTGCGCTGGCGCGGCTTGGGCTCGTAGAGGGCCAGCAGAAGGGCCTCGGCCCGGTCGGGTGAGCTGACCCCGCGCAGCTTCATCGTGCGCTTGGACTCGATGACGGTGCGCCCGCCGGAGTTGGTGGTCATCTTCGGTGCCGACAGCTGGGCTTGGGTGCGGCGGTCGATGCGCAGGCGCAGCGCCGCGGTGCGCGGGGCGAGCAGCGCCCGGGTCGCCAGCCACATTTCGTCGCGGGCGGAGGCCGGCCGCAAGGTGGCGGCCTCGTCGTCGTGGCTGGGGGCGTGGCTGGCGATCGCCGAGACGATTTCGGCCTGGTGCTGGCCTTCCCGACGCCACGCCTCCAGCAGCCCGGCCACACCCCACCCCAGGCCGGTTCCGTCGACCTTGACGCGCACCGGCGTGGTGGTGCCGAGGGCGGCTGCCAGACGCTGGGCGGCCAGGATCTCGCGCAGCACGATGCCGGCCACGGCGACCGGATCGGCGTTGTCCTGCCCGGCGGAAGTATGGCGCAGCTCGACCAGGTCGCCGACGGCCCGGGCGATCGCCAGCTCGTCGCCGCCGTCGGCGGCCACGTCCACGCCCAGCCGTACCCAGGCGCCGTGGCGTACCCGGTACGGGGAGGTCTCGGTTTCCAGCCCCAGGGCCTGCAACGCGGTGTAGCCGTCGCCGTCCGGCTCGGGGGCGTCGGTGGCGGCCTCCACCCAGGAGGAGGGGATCGCCCGGGCCTGGCCGCCGCGGGGGAAGCGGGCGTGGACCTTGGCGGTGACGAACGGGGCGTCCTCGCCGTGGTCGCGGATGGTGTCCTGCACCCATTCGGGATCCACCAGGTGGGAGCCAAGGGAGTGGGCCGGCGCCTGGGGCGGGCAGGAGCGGCAGCGCCCGGTGTGTTCGCCGGACAGCTGCGGGGTGTCGTAGACGCTGATCGGCAGCACCCGTACTGCGGGGTCGGCGCAGGTCTGCTCGAACCAGCTGCCCTCGTCGTCGGTGGGCGGGTTGCCGATCAGCAGGGCGCGGGTGTGCTCGCCGGTGAGGAGGCCGCGCATCGCGGCGCCGATGATCCGGCCGATGCCACCGGCCTCGTCCACGATGAACATCAGGCGCGGAGCGTGGATGCCCTGGACGGCGGATTCGTCGTGGTCGGGGGCGGAGAAGCCGTAGGCGACGACGACTTCGGAGCCGTGCTGGTCGGGCATCTTCCACTGGGTGACGCCGACTTCGCCGGGCAGCCCGGCTCGGGCGACGATCTGCCGGATGTGGGGCCACATCTGGCGCTGGACCTGCCGGGCGCGGGTGGCGGTGGTGACGGTCAGGGCGGTGCCGGGCGGGTGGACGGCGGCGGACCAGACGGCGGCGCGAGCGGCGATGTGGGTCTTGCCGGAGCCGAAGCAGCTGGGGACGGCAACGCGGCGGTGGTCGACGAGTGCCTCGAGGATGTCGCGCTGGCGGCTCCAGTGGCTCTCGCCGAGTACGTCGGTGACGAATCCGACCGGATCGTCGGCCCACAGCGCGTATGGGGTTCCGGCTTCGGCGTTGGCGGCGGCGAGGACCTGGGCCCAGTCCCGGGCGGTGAGTTCGGCGTAGAAGCGGCGGCGGAGGGCGCGAGGTTCGGCTGCGAGGTCCTGGTAGAGGCGGCGTGCCTGCTTGCCGGGGCGCGGGGCCGGCGGGGCGGGCAGGTGCTTCACGGGCTCTTCTTCGCTGGGGTGCTGGGGCTCGTCGAGCGTGCCCGCAGTGCTGCCCGGTGTCGCGTCGAGAAGAAAATAACCTGCGTCTATTTTCTAGACTTTGGTTACTTCTGTTGCGAGGCTGGTACCGCCAGCCGGGGCCAGCGAACCCCGGCCCTGACACAAGGAGTTCACCTGTGGCCATTACCAGCCGCCTCCGCGCCAGCCATGCGGCAGCGTTCTTCGCCGCCGTCGCCGCCTTCACCACCGGGAACTCGCTCGCCTCCCACCCCGCGCCCACCGCGCCGCCTGTCGCGTCGGTCGCGCCCAGCACCGCGCCAGCTCAGCCTGCCGCGCCCATGGCCGCGCCGACGGCGCCGGCCCTGCCGGTTCCCGTACTCAGCCCATGCCCCGCTCCGGCGGATGCCCTCATCCAGCCGACCCCTGTAGCAACCGTCACGGCCGCCACGCCCGCGGTGACAGTGACGGTCCCCGGGCCGACCGTCACTGTCACGGTCACCGCGACCGCCACCGAGGTCGTCACCACTCCCACGCCGACCGCCACTATGTCCGCCCCTGCCGAGCCACTGCCGATCACCAGCCCGGCACCCACCCTGTCGGCGAACCCGACCCCGGGCCTGCCCGCCGGACCTAGCCTCACGCCGCCCGCCCCGCTCGGCTGACGCGGAACCGGGCCCGGCCCCACGAGCCGGGCCCGGACGTGCGCTACCAGCCCCCGTCCTGCGGCGGCAGGGCCAGAACCCATCCCTCCCCCGTCTTGGTCGCCACCACCCCGAGCTGGCGCCGCGCCCGCTGCACCGTGCGGGGAGCAAGCCCCACCGAGGCCGCCGCCGCCATCACCTCCCGGGCCGGCTGCGGGCCCCGCGCGAGCAACGTCCGCAGGAAGCGGTGCGCTCCGGCGCTGGCCGGTCGCCGACGGCCCAGGTCGGCCTGCTCCAGCACCTGGTCCACCCCGGCGCCGCACCGGCCGCCCCACACCACCGGCCGGGCACGGCCGCCCTGCTGGAACTGCAGGCCACCCATCAGCGACCACTGCCGACTGACGAGCGGTACCAGTGCCGTTTGCTGGGGTCCGGTGATCGCCAGGTGCACGGCCGCCGGGTCCACCGCCTCCACCGCCGCCTGGGCGCGGCGCGAGGCCAGCCACCCGGCTCGCTTGGAGGCCCCGCGGGTCGCCACCACGGCAAGCCCCGTCTCCTCGCTCAGCCGCGCCAGTGCGTCCAACACCTCCTCGACCGGGGTTCGGTGCGGGCAGGCGAGCATCACGTCCACGACGAGCAGCGCGGCCTGCTCGGCGGCGAGCTGCCGGTTCAGCACTTCGAGGTCGGCCGGCAGGCGCACGCCTCGCCGCCCAACGGAGCTGAGCAGGTCCAGCACCCGCACCCGGCCAGGGTCGGCCCCGCAGGCCGCGACCACCTCGTGGACCCGCTTCATACCTGCTCCCCCTGTCAGCACCGCCACCGTCCTCGGCTCCACCGGCTGCTGACCGTCCGGCAGCGCCGTGCCACTGGAGACACGCGCCGCGACATCGAGCGCCAGGGCGAACGGATCAATCCCCTCCTCGGCGTCGATCAGCGTCAGGCCCCCGGCGGGAACGTAGCCCGGCCACACCCACCCCGGCCCATCCTCGAAGTCCGGGGCCGGCACCACGAGGTGCTGCGCACTCAGGCGCAAGGCTGCGGCGATGTCCTGCGGGTCACAGCCGGCTCCCAGGCAGTCCAGCTCCACGCGGCCGCCGCCGGCCGCCACCACCAGCAGCGCGCCCTGCCGGTCATCGTGAACCGGGCACCGGGCCAGCCAGCCGCCCTCAGTCGACCTCAGGTTGCCCCACCGGCGCAGCGCCTTGCGCACCGCCCCGTAGGCGTCTTCCGCCATCTCGGCTCTCTCCTTGATCCTGCTCCACCAGCACCGCCACCGCGCGCCGCCGCCGACGCCCATCCCGTTTGCTGCCCGGGAGGTGACAGCCATTCAGAGTGTGTACAAACCTGCCATGCCGTGACCGCGCCTCAGCACGCTGCGAGTACCGGACAGCAGGTCGCCACGTGCGGCATGTACAGCCGCTCGTAGGCCATCAGCGGCAGCTCGCCGCCGGGCCGGCGCGATCGGATCGTCCCAGCGCCGTCCCGGTACGCCGCCACGTTGCCTGCCGCATTCGGCTGCGGGTCGAGCGCCATCCGCGTCCCGGACGCCGTGATGCTCCAGTGCACCGGTCCACCGCAGCGCCGGCACCTGGCCAGTCCGCGCCTCGGCGGCATCCTCTACGCCCCGCCCGGGGCCGCGTGCCCCAGTACCTCGGTCACCGCCCGCCACCCGAATTCGGCGACGGCGCCCGCCTGGCCGCGCTCGGCGATCACCGCCAGCACCCGCCCGAGATCAGCGTCGTGCTGCTGGCCGCCGGGCAGCGCGGTCATCACCGGGTGGCGGCCCGGCGCCGCCGACCGTTCCTGCGAGCCCTGGCTGACCACCAGGGTCAGCCGCGCTCGGCCCGCCGTCGGCACGGGCTGCGCATCGGCTGCCACGAGTTGCTCGATGTCCGCGAACCGCTGCGTCACCGACACGTCTGCCGCATTCGGCACGTGCTTGGGGCTGCGGCGCCTGCCGCCGGCCGGCGCCGGTTTGTCGGCGGTCCCGGCAAGCGGGCTGTGCCGCTGCTCGCGTACCCATTTGCGCCACAGGGCCTGCCAGTCGGCCGCCTCGGTGGCCTGCCCGCGATGCCAGTCCGCGAACGCCTGAGTCGTCGCGACCAGGCCCGCCTGGCCGCCTAGCCGCTCGAGGTGGCCTTCCTGCTGCGCCCAGCACACGGAGTCCACATCCGGCTCGAAGTCGTACGGCAGCACAGCGCGCCGCATCCGTGCTCTGCCTCCAGGACCATGCACACCCACACCAGCCCCCTCCCTACGGGAGGGGAGGGAAGGGGCCGCGCCCGCGCGAGGACGCGGCGAGTCCCCCGGGGACGCGGACCCATGAGCTGCACCTTCGCCCGCACCGGAGGCCTCGTCCCCCTCCGGATCACCAGTTCCTTGGCCACCGCGCTGCTGGCGCTTCTTCAGCGCCGCCTTGTGCCGCCGCTCCAGCACCTGCCGCCGGGACGGGTTGGCGTGCAGGTAGTCGTGCATCACGAAGTCTCCGGAACACACCTGCGGGCAGCGCGGGCAGTCGTGGCCGGCCTCGTGCCACAGCCCGGCCGCCACCAGCTTGCGGATCTGCGCGACGGTGCCGCACTTGGCGGCCACCGGCCCGGGGATCAGGCCGTCGGTCAGGTGGGCGCTCGCGTAGGCGCCGCAGCGCACCCACAGACCCAGTGCCGCGTTGCCCGCCAACAGGGTCTTGGGATGGTCGTCGGTGCTGTCGCTGACGGCGAACCAGGTCATCGGTGTAGTGCTCCCAATCAGGTGGTGGTGCGCCGGGGTCGCGGTCCCGGCTGTGGCGGAGGTGACGCGGGTCAGGCCGCCGCGTCGTCACGTGCGGGGGCGCCCTCCAGACCGAGCAGGGCGCGGAACTTGACGGTGGGAACTAGCAGGCGCCGGCCGACGGTGATCACAGGGATCTCCCCTCGGCGAGCCGCGTTGTAGGCGGCGGCCTTCTTCAGTCGCAGGTAGCTGCCGGCCTCTGGCACCGTCATGGTCGGCTGGACTCGCGGGTCGGGCAGCTGCGGGGTGTCGTTGCTCGTCATGCCCGCACTGTGGCCGCCGTCGCCCTTTACCGTCTCTTTGTCCACGCTTGACCAAGTGCATCCCAGCTCATGCCAGCAAGGCCATCAAGATCCTTTTGAGTCCGGCGTTTCCACAGGTCAGGGCATATGCAGGACGCACCTGGCGGCCTTGGCGCCCCGCAACCGCGCCCCAGCAGCACCCTGTCCGCCGCCGGGCTCGGGCCGCTTCCATCAGGCTGACCACGCTGTCCGTCCAGCACCGTCCACCCCGATCCACCGCTGCCACCTGCCGACCGGGCCCGTCCACGCTCGACGCGACCAAACACCCCGGCGGGCCGTACCGTCACGCCGACTCCCGCCCCGCACCGGCGGCCTGTGCCCTTGGCCTGCGCATTCCGGTGACTGTGGGCGCACCAATCCGCCGGCCGTGACGGCCCGTCCCAGGGGATACGCATGCCCACCCACACCCTTGCCACTACCAGTCTTGCGAGCACGCCGTGAGCCGGGGCACGGTGTTCCGCCGTTGCGGTTGCCGCGGGCCAGTCCTCGATGAGAGCGGCAACCCGGTGCTCAACTCCAAGGGCCGCCCCAAGACCCGCGAGCTCGGCGCCAAGTGCCCGAAGCTGAACGGCAAGAAGCCCCACGGCACGTGGTGGTACTACATCAAGCTCCCACCCGGCCCGGACGGCAAGCCCAACCGCGACCGGCGCGGCGGCTTCGAGAACAAGGACAAGGCCGAAGACGCGCTGAAGAAGGTCATCGCCCGCCTCGACCGCTCCGAGGAGGTCGATCACCGCACCACCGTCGCCCAGTTCCTGACACAGTGGCTGGCCAGCAAGAAGAAGCTGGAGGAGTCCACGGCCAACTCCTACGAGGGGCACATACGCAACTACCTGGAGCCCTACCTGGGGGCCATCGTGCTGGAGGATCTCCGCCCCCAGCACATCCGCGACATGTTCGACGCGATCGGGGAACGCAATCTGGTCATCGCCTACGAACTCGGCGTGATCGCCAAGGCGAGGCAGGAGTACGCCGAGTGGAAAGCCCAGTACGGCCGCAAACCCGGCCGCCCCCGAGCAGATGCCCCGCCCCCACCGGTGCCGGCCCCGGAGATCCCCAAGCGCAAGAAGCACCGGCAGATGCGCATCGTGGCAGCCGCCACCATGCACCGCATCCTGGCGACCCTGCGCTCAGCGCTGACCCGGGCCGTCGAAGAGCTGCGGATCCCCAAGAACTGGGCCAGCCTGGTCGAACTGCCCTCCGGCAAGCGGCCCAAGGCCCTGCTGTGGACCCCCGAGCGGGTCGCTGAATGGCAGCGCACTGGCATCAAGCCGTCCAAGGTGATGGTGTGGACCCCGCCCCAGGCCGGCGCCTTCCTCGACGGCATCGCAGAGGACTGGCTGCGCGCCTACTGGCACCTGCTGATCTTCCGCGGCCTGCGCCGAGGGGAAGGCTGCGGCCTGCGCTGGTCCGCCGTCGACCTCGACTCTGGTGTCATCCACGTCACCTGGCAGATCGTCACCGTCAAGTACAAGAAGAAGGGCAAGGCGCCCAAGCAGGACTCGGTGCGCACCATCGCCCTCGACAGCCACACCCTGGCCGAACTGCGCGAGCACAAGGTCCGCATGGACGAGGCCCGGCGCCTGGCCGCCGAGGCCGGTACCCCCTGGCCGGACCACGACTTCGTGTTCGTCCGCGAGGACGGCACCGAGATCCATCCCGACTACCTCACCGACCGGTTCGACCTGCTGGAGCAGCGCCTGGGGCTGCCACCGATCACCCTGCACGGCACCCGTCACCTGGCAGCCGTGCTCGCCCTGGCCGGCGGCGCCGACCTGAAAGTGGTCCAGGACCTGCTGGGCCACTCCAGCATCACCATCACCGCCGACACTTACACCTCCGTCCTGCCCGAGCTGGACCGCTCCTCCGCCGAAGCAGCCGTCGCCCTGGTGCCGATGGCCAGCAGCATGGTGCGCGGCCCGGCCAGCCCGCGGCCGGCGTTCGTGGTGGACTACTACGGCCGCTTCCAAGTGGCCTTCAGCCAGCAGGAGACCGCGCAGCAGTTCGTGGAGCAGTGCAACACCGACGACACCGCGATCACCGGGCACCCGACCACGGAGCCGCTCACCGTGCCGGCCGAGCCCGAACTGTTCACCGGCAAGGTGTGGGAGGCCATGCCGCACCGGCAGGTCGTCCACACGGTGTGGGCCGTCATCAACAGCCGCACGGGGCGAGTGGACGACGAGGACCCGATGAGCTCGGTCCCCTATTGGGAGTTCGACGGCGAGTTCTTCACGTACCGCCAGGCGCAGTGGACGATGGAGCGCCGGCCGGGTCCGCGCGGCTGGATCGAGATCAGCGCGTGGGGCACTGAGCCAGAGGCGGTGAAGGAGGCGTTCAAGATCGCGCACGCGAAGGCCCAGGCTCAAGCTGACGGCACCGAACGCTGGACCGACCGCGACTCAGGGACCGTCGACTGAGCAAAGTGGATAGGCATGGTTCAGCAGGCACTTGATGTGGCAGAAGCGAAATGCCGCAGGAAGCAGGCCGGACTGACCTGTGAATGGCCCTGCCGGTAGTTGCCGGCAGGGCATCGATACCAACAGCTCATACCGGTGCCTGGCCGTCAGTTATGTGGCTATCAGCCAGAGTCCAGGTCGTCGAAGATCGACTCACACCCCAGAGCATCGCCGTCGGTGTCGTCGTCCTGTGACACCGATTCATCGAAATCGTTACCACATAGTCCCGGCGAGTACATGTATGCCCGGATTGCTCGTTCAGTCCACTCGAGCCCAGCAGATGCCTCTGCGTGATCCTTGTAAGCGCCGCGGTACGCCTCGACTGCGGCCTCGTAGTGTTGGGCAAGCTCCTGCCACACCCCCTCCCCAGCTTCGCTCCATTCAATGGACCCACCCGAACCATCCAGCACATCCACAAGCTCGGGGATGATTTCACGGAGGACTCGATTGCGAAGTTCTTCGTATTCGTCAGCTGTGGCCAGATTCGCCGTGGCGGTCGTCTCCGCCCAATAGAAGTCAAACTCCAGGTCAGAATTAAGCGAGGTCGAATCCTCAAAGATTTGGGCAATAGCGGCACTGCGCACGTTCCCTGGAAGAATTCCGGCCCCATTCAATCGTGCCAGGAGCTTCAATCCACTTGCGCCAAACCGCAGAATTTGCGTAGTGACGAGCTGGCCCGCCATGCTCCCATTTGACTCCACTAGCTTTCTCAAGAAGGCGTCGCTGCAACTACTCGAAAGGAAATCAATAAACCCGCGGAGATCGCACAGGTTGTAACGGTCCTGGAGCTCTGAGATTCGACCAATCAAGATGCCATAGCACACTTCAGGAATAGTTACCGTCTCACTGGCATCATCTCGGATAATTCCACAGTCAACGACAGTGATCAGATCCTTCCTGGTTAGCCCAGAGATAAAGATCTCAACCAACTCGGGGTTCTGCCCAATATGCTTTGCTAGGGCACTTTCCAGACTACGGTGATAAAACCTCCATCGCGGTCTTGTTTGAGCATCGACCCTCAGGAGGAATGATCCCTCCAGACGGCCAAGCGCCTGAGTCACTCCAGCCTTGGTGCCGCCCAAGAGACCCACAACCGCCATTTCCCTCTCCGTAAAGGAGACGGGTGACGTCAACCCTCCGTCAGCCATGTACACCAGACATAGCGCCGCCAGCGAGTCTTGATCCAGCCCGCCCAGCACCTCACACAGATACTCAACGGGATTCTCGAAGAAGTCCAGCAGCAGCCGCTCAGATCCGCCACCAAGACCGGACGAAAGATACGTACTGCCCAATCTCCTGGCCTGCTCCGGAGAAAAGGAGCTAGATCGAGCCACTTCGGGCAGATGAGGTTTGATTTCTCTGAGAAAGATTAGCGGCTGATCCCCGCATTTAAGATGGTTGTATAGAATTTGCTCTTTCTCGCCCACAGTAAGGGCCGCACCAGAAAGCTTAACCCGGCAGTCAAAAAATTCCCTTGCTTCCCTCTTGAATTCGCCCTGCGCGGCTCTAAGGATGTAGCTCCGGCTGGTGAAAATGAAGCGAGCGCCGCCCTTAATCGCAGTTCGGATCAGACCATAGCTTCGCGCCCATCCACCAGCGGCTCGGTCATCAAACCTGTAGGCGCCGAACGCGTCGTCGACCCAGAAGAGTTGGCTTGGCTCATGAGGATTCCATGCATCCTTAAACTCCTCGGGCGAGTCAATAAAACTGACAGCGCAGCCATAAGCATCCACTGCGCCGATGGCGAGGGCAGCTGCGCAGGCCGATTTTCCAGAGCCCGCCTCACCCTCCAGGAGGACAAACCTGTTGCTTTCCAGGTGTTCCATAGCCCGAATATATTGCCTGGTCCGCACAAAGGTAATCAAACCCTCGTCGCCAAAACGCGCCAGAAACGCGTGCGCCTGGCTATAATGCCTCTCGTCGAGAACCTGAGTAAGATCACCCAATCCGTACAGGCGCGGAATTTTCCTACGCAGGCTCGCACTATCGGCGATGACTTCCTGAATCCAGTTTCCACCCAGCACTAGAACATGTCTAGCGCCAGCTTCCAGCAGTCTTCGACGCATCACTTTCTCGCTCTCAGCCGTGACGCGCGCGTTAGTCATGAGGACATATGTCGAGCAGATACCTTCTGCTACGAGCCTGCGAACTTTCCCTACTTCATTTTTGATATCCGATGGCGCCAGTGTGTCTGATTCGTTCAGCAAGAACTTGCATTGAATAACGAAAGGCCCCACCAGCCGGCCGGCACCCTCGCCTCCGAACGGCGCTGGCGCCTTCGGGTCAGGATTCCAGTCACCATAGAAGGCGCCATCTCGTCCACCGTCGGGCCCCTCGGCGAAGCTCACTACGGTTGGCCCCAGGATGTCCCGCATTACGGTCAACGCCAGATCCTCGAACGCTCGCCACCCAAGCGTGTGTAGCCGATAGCTTGGGCGAGCGGTCGCCTCTCCCGGATACCGTGTCATAGCTCGAGGCTACTTGCTCTTGTCCGGGTAGCTGCGAGAACGGCAACACCGCCCCAGAAGCCACTGCGCTGGACAGGCACGGCCTGAACGCCACTGAGATCTGTCTCCGACGAGCTCGCGTCTGGGACCAGCTCTACCGAGCTGAGACCCAACCCCGACACGCTCCCCAGAGTCGCCGGGGCTCTCCGATAGAGGTCAAGAGAGGACTCCGACGACGAAGCGACACCATTCGCAGCACCGAGCAACACCGCATGTCGACCAGCCCCGCCGGCGCCTGGATGCGCACGGCATCACTATCTCGCTATCGGGAGCGCTGGGGTGAAGCTGGGGCAGCTACGGGCTGACGCGGGGACGGACCGGCTTGCAGCGTTCAGCACCGACCGTAACGGCGCCTTCGTGGCAACCATTAGCTTGGACGCTGATGGACATGGGTGGATTGGCGTGTTGCGGGGGCTTCTCAGGGGCGCTATCCCCGTACCGTCCCCGCGTTGGGACAAATCGGGCGCCCCCTGGGGGCCCGAGGAGCGCCAGGGTGGGCTACGGGATAACAAAAGGCCAGGTCAGACGCTATCTGACCTGGCCTTGCACCAACTACGGCCCCAGCGCGCAAAACTGACGACCTTACGATTAAAAGTCCGCAGCTCTGCCGATTGAGCTAGCGGCCCGGTGGCCGGGCGCGGCACCGGGACGGTACGCGTCGGCCGGGACGATCCTACCGGGTGGAGGGCGGCGGTTGGCCAGTGGTTTGGGGATCGTGCTCCGGACGGGGTCGGCGAGGCGGTGGCCGTCGAGGGGCGGTGAGGGCGGGTTAGGGTCGAAGTACCGGGGTCGTGAGGGGCCCGGCTGTTCGACTGAACGACACCGAAGGAGCGCAGCATGCCCAGCATCCCCACCGCCGCGATCGCCGCCACCGGGCTGATCGGCGGTTACAGCACCGCCCGCTTCACCGGGAAGCGGCCGCTCGGCGGCGCCGTGCTGGCGGCGGCCGGAGCCGGTGCCGCGTACCAGTGGCGGCGGACGGCCGGGCCGGGCGCGGCGGCCGCGCTGACCGGTCTCTACCTGGCGGCGTTCGGTGGCTCGCACCCGCTGGCGAAGAAGATCGGCGCCTGGCCGTCGGTGCTCGCGGTGACGGGCGCGGTCGCGGCCGCCTCGGTGCTGACGGAGCGCCGGCTCGCGCGCTGAGCAACCCCGTGGTCGCGGGTGACAGGAGCCCGCGAACTGGGCAGGATCAAAGACGGCTACCGAGGTGGTCGAGCAGACGACGAGGAGTCACTGAGAGGGCCGAGGCGCGGCGACGAAGTCGGGGGGACGACGATGAGCCATGTCAGCCACGGAGTGTCGCTGTACTGCTGGTGGGCGGGCCTGCTGGCGCTGGTGGTCGGGGTGCCGGCCGTGGCGCTGCGGCTCACCCGGTTCGCGCGGCTCGGGACCGAGGTGCAGGGCACCGTCACCGAGGTGCGGCTGTCGCGGTGGCACGACGCGGACTCGCTCCACCTGGTCGTCCGGTTCACCGATCCGGCCAGCGAACGCGAGGTGGTCGGCCGACCGGCCTGCGGGCGGTTGCCGCTGGCCGGCTGGCCGGGCCAGGTGGTGGCCGTCCGGTACCTGGCGGACGATCCCGAACGGTTCCAGGTCGGCCCGCAGACCAGCGTGCTGGACGCCGGGCTGACCAGCCTGCTGCTGATGACGGTGGGCTCGATCGCGCTGGTGCTGACCAGGTGGACCGACCCGGACGCGATCGCCACCAGCGCCGTGCTGGCCGGCTCCGCCCTGGCGCTCGGCAGCGCCGCCCTGTTGAACCGCCGGACCGGGTGCCGGGAGCGGCAGGCCCGGCTCCGCAGCCGGGGCGTGGTCGGCCCGGGGCGGCTGGTCGGCAGCTACCTGGTCGACGGCGGAGCGGACGGCGCCCACCGCTACCACCCGGTGGTCAGCTTCGCCTCGGTCGGCGGTGAGCGGGTCACCGGCGTCGACCTGTCCACCCACAACCGGCACGGCTACCCGTCCGACGGTCGATTGGTGACGGTCCGTCACCATCCTCATGATCCGCTGCTCTTCCGAATCGACAACCTGTCCCGGCCGTCGTCGGAGCGGGCCGCCATGACAACGGCCACCGTCGGCCTGGTGGCGATGCTGGCCTGCTGCGGCGCCCTGATCACGGTCGGCGAAACGCTCACCAGCCACTGACGGGCCCACCGGCCCGTTCCCATCCGGCCGTTCCCATCCGGCCGTTCCCATCCGGCCGTTCCCGTGCGGCCGGGTCGATCAGCCGCCGAAGCGGGCCGTGAACGCGGCCCGGTTGGCCGACTGCGGCGAGCGGTCCCAGACCGCGAACACCACCCGCTCGAATGCCGAACCGTGGCTCGCCAGCGCCACCGCGAAGGCTTCGGCCACCTGCACCGGGTCGTTGCGGAACACCCCGCAGCCCCAGGCTCCCAGCACCAGTTGCCGCACCCCGTGCTCGGCGGCGACCGCCAGCACCCGGCGGGCGCGCTCGGCCAGCAGCTCCGCCAGCTCGGCCGGCGAACTCTGCGAACGCGCCCGCAGCTCACCGGCGTTGGGTGCCGGCGACGTCAGGAAGTCGACCCGGTAAGGCTGTTCCAGCAGTTCCCCCCGCTCGTCGCGGATCACCGGCACCCCGGGGGAGAAGACCACCCGATGGCTGTACCGCAGATCGCTGGATGCCCGGTGCGCGGCGTAGTAGTCCGGCGCGCCCAGCAGGCAGGAGTAGAGCAGCGCGCTGCGGCACAGGTCCTCCTCCTGGGCGCGGGCGCCCCGCAGGTAGCCACCGCCGGGGTTGCGCGCCGAGGCGAAGTTGAGCACGCCGACCGCCGCACCGTCTCCGTGCTCCCGCAGCAGCCGCCGGGCGGCCGTGATGCTGCCCTCGGCAGTGACCTCGACGACCGGCCCACCGGAGCGCTCCGCGACGGCGTCGGCGTCGGCGTCGGCGACAACGTCGGCCTCACGGTGGACGTGGGCGTGGACGCGGGCGTGGACGTGGGCGTGGACGTCGACGTGGGCGTCGGCACCGGTCCAGTCCGGCGGATAGCTGACCGTGCCGTCCTGGGCGGCCGCCAGCCAGTCGCGGATCACCACTTCGGTGCCGTCCGCCACCCGATAGCTCCCCCGGCCGGCGATCTCCTCGTTCCGCTTGGCCAGTTCGCTCAGTCTGCTGCTCATCCGCCGACCGTACGCCGCCGCCGCGGCCGCCGCCAACGGATAGGAGCGGCACGCGAGAAGGCCCGCCCCACCGGAGTGGAGCGGGCCTTCAACACCCGTCAGCGGCAAGCCGACCGGGCGTCAGTTCTTCCAGCGCGGCTTGCGGTCGCCGCCGTTGTCACGGTCGCCGAACGCGCGGTCGCCGTAGGAGCGGCCGGCCCGGTCGCCGTAGCCACCGCCCTGCGGACGGCCGCCGGAGCGGTGGTCGTCGCGGCGGGAGAACGGACGGCTGCTGCCGCGGTTGTCGCGGTCACCGAAGGAACGGGCCGGACGGTCACCGAAGGAACGGCCACCCCGGTCGTCACGGTCCCGGCCACCGAAGCCCCGGTTGTCACGGTCACCGAAGCCGCGGTTGTCACGGTCACCGAAGGAACGGGCCGGACGGTCACCGAAGGAACGGCCACCCCGGTCGTCACGGTCCCGGCCACCGAAGCCCCGGTTGTCACGGTCCCGGCCGGCGCCGAAGGAACGGCCGCCGCGGTCGTCACGGTCACGACCGCCGAAGCCCCGGTTGTCACGGCTGTCGCGGTCACGGCCGCCACCGAAGGAACGGCCACCGCGGTCGTCACGGTCCCGGCCACCACCGAAGGACGGCCGCTCGCCGCGCAGCTCCCGGTACGCCGGCGCCCGCTCCTCGCGCGGCTCGCGGATCTCCCGGACCTCGCGCACCTCGCGCTGCTCCTCGACGGCCACGGCGGGCGCGGTCTCGTCGGCGGTCGGCTCGTCGGCCTCGGCCGCCGGGGCCTCCTCGATGCCCAGCTCGGCCCGCTCCCGGGCGGCCCGGGCGGCCAGGCGGTCGGCCTCCTCGCGCAGCTCGGCGGCCCGGCGGGTGACCCGCTCCAGCTCGCGGGCCAGCGCGGCCACCTCGCGCTCGGCGGCACCGGCGATGCCCGCGGCGCTCTCGGCCTGGACCTCGACCAGCGAGCGGGCACCGGTGATCCGGGCCACCTCGGGGTCGAAGGCACGGTCCAGGATGTGCCGGGAGGCGTCCACGCCCGCGTCCTCCATCAGGCGGAAGACGCCGCGGCGCTGGTGCGGCAGCACCAGGGTGACGACGGTGCCGGAGCGGCCGGCCCGGGCGGTGCGGCCGGAGCGGTGCAGGTAGTCCTTGTGGTCGCCGGCCGGGTCCACGTTGAGCACCAGGTCGATGCCGTCCACGTGGATGCCGCGGGCCGCCACGTCGGTGGCGACGACCACGTTGACCAGGCCGTCCTTGAAGTCGCCCAGCACCCGGGTGCGGGCGCCCTGGGTCATGCCGCCGTGCAGCGCGTCGGCCTTCACGCCGGCCTCGATCAGCTGCTCGGCGACCCGGTCGGCACCCATCTGGGTGCGGACGAAGATGATGGTGCGGCCCTTGCGGGCGGCGATCGCGTTGGTGATCGGCGCCTTGTCCTTGGGCTTCACCACGAGGATGTGGTGGGTCATGGTGGTCACCGCGCCCGCCGACGGGTCGACCTCGTGGGTCACCGGGTCGGTCAGGTAGCGCTTGACCAGGGTGTCGATCTCGTTCTCGAGGGTCGCGGAGAAGAGCAGCCGCTGACCGCCGGCCGGGACCTGGTCGAGGATCTCGGTGACCTCGGGCAGGAAGCCCATGTCGGCCATCTGGTCGGCCTCGTCCAGCACCGCCACCTGGACGTCGTCGAGCTTGGCGGCATTGCGGTTGATCAGGTCGCGCAGGCGGCCCGGGGTGGCGACCAGGATGTCGACGCCACGCTCCAGGGCGTAGATCTGGTTGGACATCGAGGTGCCGCCGCAGACCACCTTGAGGCGCAGGCCGAGCACCGAGCCGAACGGCTCCAGCGCGTCGGCCACCTGCATGGCCAGCTCACGGGTCGGCACCATGATCAGACCGCGGGGGTGCTTGGGGCGGGTCCGCTCGCCGTCCGCGAGGCGGGTCAGCAGCGGCAGGCCGAAGCTCAGGGTCTTGCCGGAGCCGGTGCGGCCACGGCCCAGCACGTCCTTGCCGGCCAGCGCGTCCGGGATGGTCGCGGCCTGGATCGGGAACGGGGTGGTGACACCGCGGCGGGCCAGGGTGCGCACCACGTCCTCCGGCAGACCGAGGTCGCCGAAGGTGAGGGTGGGCTCGGCGGGCTGCGCGTCGTCGGCGGCGGCCGGGTCGACGGTGTCCGTGGTGGCGTCGGCGTCGAGCATCTGGGCGTCAGCGGGCATGACGAAGCGGGCGTCGTCAACGAGGGACATACAAAACCTTCCGGAAGTGGCACGCGCCAAAGTCCGGGGTTCTGAGTTACAACCGCCTCAATGCGGTCAGCCACGGATCGCCGGAACGCGCCAAGGGCGCCGAAATGGGATCAGGGCGCCAGTCAAATGGATCAAACGAACGATCTACCACCATAGAGGAGCCGTCGGAGCAAAGGCAAACCCGCTGGCCAACCATCTAATGCGCGACCGATCCGTCGCGTCGGGTCGCGGATCCCGGGCCGCTGACCGATCCCGAGCCGCTGGCCGTCGGCGCCGGCACCGTGGTGGGGGCGGTGGACGGGCTCGGGTGGCTGGACGCCGAGGGCGCCGGGAGCGCCGTGGCCGAGGGGCCGCCCCCGCCCGTCGCGCCAGGACCGCCGGAGCTCGGCACCTGGCTGCCGCCGCCGCCCGCGACGCCGCCGGTGCGCCCGGACGGCGCCGCCGGTCCGCCGCCCGCCCCGGACTGCGGGGGCACGGGCACCACGCTCCCCGGCACGGCGGGTGCCGGGGACACACCCGGGCCCGGGTCGCTCGGCTGCACCGCCTCGCCGCCGGCCGGCACGGGCCCGGACGCCGTGGACGCGCCGACCGTGGCACCGCTGCTCGCCGCCGACGCACCCGCGCCGCGCCCGGTCCGCCCAGGACGCCCGGGCTGATGGTTCGCCACCGGCGCCCCGGAGACCCGGCCGCTCGGGCTGGCCACCCCGGAAGCGTGCGCGACCGGCTGCTGGTCCGTGCCGGAGCCCACCGCCATGCACCCCGCCGCGCTCAACGAGGACAGCGCCAGCACCGCGGTGCGCACCGCCATCGTCCGGAAGACGGCCGCCCGTTCGGGCCGGCCGACCTCGTGCACCACCCGGGCCTGCCGCACCACCGCCGCAACCGACGGCTGCCGGCCGGCGGCTCCACCACCGGCGGCGAACCGACTGCCCGGCCGGATCCGGAACCGGGTGCCCGCCTTCGACGCCCCGGTCGCCGTCACCCGGACCCAGTTCGCCTTCGTCTTCGTCGGAACCACTGCCGCCGCCTCTCCTGGCCGCCCCGCCCTGGCCGCGCAACCGACGGCCCTTCCGGTGCCCAACGCCCGAGCGGCCGCGGGGACACGGGCGACCGTGCGCACGACCCGGCGCGCGCGCCGACGCCACGCGGATCCCCACGCAGCACCCGTTGCCGACCCCACGCCCTCCCCACCGGAGGGGGTGCGACGACCGGTGCCGCCCCCACCCGAACCGCACGGGACGGCCCGTGGGGCTCCGCGACCCGCGCGGGGCGGCCCGTACCGGCTCCGCGACACGCGCGGGACGGCCGCCCGTTGCCGATGATCTGGCGCTCCCTCACTTGCCCGTCGACAATGGGCGCGTGGAGATGAGCCGGGAAGAATTCGAGAGTCTGGTCAGCGACGCCCTCGACCAGATCCCCCCGCAGCTGGCGGCCATGATGGACAACGTCGCGGTCTTCGTGGAGGACGAGCCCGACCCCGCCACCCCCGAACTGCTCGGCCTCTACGAGGGCACCCCGCTGACCGAGCGCGGCGAGTGGTACGCCGGCGTGCTGCCCGACCGGATCATCATCTACCGCGGCCCCACCCTGCGCCTGTGCGACACCGCGGAACTCGTGGTCGACGAGGTCCGCACCACCGTCATCCACGAGGTGGCCCACCACTTCGGCTTCGACGACCGCGAACTGCACGAGCTCGGCTGGTCCTGACCCGACCTGACCTGACCTGACCCGACCCGACCTGGCCGGGTCGTCACCCGGTCGCGTCGGCCAGGATCAATCCGTTTTGGCGTTCGCGCCCGCATCCCATATGCTTCTCACGTCCCCGACCGCTGGAGAACAGTAGGCGGGCCGAAAGCCCTCATCGTCTAGTGGCCCAGGACGCCGCCCTTTCAAGGCGGTAGCACGGGTTCGAATCCCGTTGGGGGCACGCAGTAAAGCGCAGTACATGCAGTACAGTCGGAGCCGCAAGGTTTCGCCAAGGTCCTGTGGAGCAGTTGGTTAGCTCGCCACCCTGTCAAGGTGGAGGTCGCGGGTTCAAGTCCCGTCAGGATCGCTCGTCCCGCAAGGGACGCGGCCAGGTAGCTCAGTTGGTACGAGCGTCCGCCTGAAAAGCGGAAGGTCGCCGGTTCGACCCCGGCCCTGGCCACCCACTCTGAACAGGCACGATGCCCTCGAAGCAGCTCGCTTCGGGGGCATTTTCGTGTTGTTTGACGCCAACGGGACGGCGGACGGTCAGACCTCCAGACTGTAGCGCTGAATTCAAGGCCGTCCAGCGCTACTATGCATGCATGGCTACTGTGCAGATCAGGAACCTGAACGACGAGGCCTACGCGATACTGCGTCGGCGCGCAGACGAGTCGGGACGATCGCTGCAGGAGTACCTCCGGCTACGACTTGAGCAGGAGGCTGCGCAACCGACCGTCGAGGAGGTGTTGACCGCTGCCCGCGAGAACCTGTCGAGCAGTGTCTCGATGGCCGACATCCTCGCCGCACAGCGGGAGGGCCGCGGCGAGTGATTGTCATCGACAACTCGGTCCTCGTGGCCGCGCTGGTTGATCGGGGTCCGGTCGGGAAGGCCTGCGCGAGCCGGATTTCGGGAGAACGCCTCGCCGCCCCGGCACTGATCGACATCGAGGCCACGAGCGCCGTCCGAGGACTTCTACTCAGCCGAAAGATCGAGTTCGCCGACGCGGATCGCGCACTTCGGCTGCTGCCTTCACTGCCGATTCAGCGGGCCCAGCACACGGAGCTCCTGCCGCGGATCTGGGAACTCCGAGGCAATTTCAACGCATATGACGCCGCGTCTGTAGCCCTCGCCGAGCATCTAGGCGTACCCCTGGTCACTGGCGACGCCAAGCTGCAGCGAGGCTCCGGGGCACAGTGCGTCATCGAAGTGATCAACTGACGCCCAGTCGGGCCGCCGAGTCCATCACGACGCGCCTTCGGAAGCTGCTTCGCCGGCGAGTCAGGTGCGGAGGTCAACGGCCGACCGGCAACGCGCTCGCCAGCGCCTGGGCCGTGCTCGGTCCTCTACCGTGGCACGGTCGCGACCTGGACAGTGGCGGCAGACGCTTGGGGCCACGCTCCTGCGGACCTTCTCGATGACCGTCGTCCCGTTCCCCGCCTCCAGGACGGGGGCGACTCCAACCGCCGGGTTGCATCCGGGCCCACCGGTGTCCCACGGCGCGCCCGGATGCGGAAAGGACGGGCGTCAGCCCCGCAGAGCCCGGTCGTCGAGCCGGCGCAGCAGGCCGGGCAGGTGCCGGTACCGGTCACGGAGCGCGGCCAGCCGCTGCCGGAATTCCAGGCTGCGTCCGACGTGGTCACAGGCGTCACGGAGCTCGACCAGAAGGCCCACGGCGACGTCGTAGCGGGCCGCCTGCTTACGGGCGACGTGGTCCTCGACCTCGCGCCAGACCGCTTCTTCGTCGGCCGCCAGAGCGGTCAGCTTCTTCGCCTGCGCCTCGGCTCGAACCCGCTCGGCATCCTGCCGGCGTTCGGTGGCTCGCGCGTTTGCTGCGTCCAGCAGTTCTGCGACGGAGCGCTGCCCCGGCACCGTCGCGACAGGCGGTTCGCCGCGCAGTCGGCGCAGGAGTGAGGCTCCCAGCTGAGGCTCATCGCCCAGTGCCAAACGCAGCAGGAGGTCGTTCTTCTCCGCCTCGGGAAGCGCCGCGATCAGCGGCGTCAGCTCCTCCTTCCCTGGCCTCTTCCGAGGTGCGGGGGCGGGCGGGCTGGCCTTGGCAGCAACCGCCAGCAGGTCGGCGTCGACACGCAGGAAATCCGCAAGCGCTCGCTGCGGTGCGGTGAGTCGGTCGAGCCCAGCCGGAACCGGGGGCTCGACCGATGCCTGGTAAGCCTCCTCGTCGTCGTCCTGGAGTGCCCAGGCGCCGATGCCGGACAGCCATGCGAGGTACAGGGCGCGGTGATCCCCGGAGGCCAGCTCGGCACGAACCCCGGCGATGGCGCCGAGCGAGTCCTCGGCACCCTCGTCCCAGTCTCCGCTCTCGTCCTCACTGCGCAGGTCGAGGATGAGATGGGTCCTGGTCGTCCATGCCTCGAAACACTCGTCGAAGCAGTACGGCTCCACCGCTCGCTGTGTGAGCTGTCCCTTGGGCACGCGCAGGATCACCTGGTGGGTGCCCCAGTTGGTCAGGTAGAGATGAGCGTCGTAGTACTGCTCCACCATCCGCCTGGGGTCGCCCCGGAAGTTGCCCCACTGGTATTCGTTGGTGAAGCTGGTCGCGGTGATCCGGGCCCGGGTCGACAGTGATCGCAGTTCTTCCTGCTCCTCGCGGGTCAGCGGCCGGTCGATCGCCAGGAACTCGTAGTACTGGTACTCACTCATCGCCGTGACCCTAGCTGGTCTGTCGATCCTCGATGGTGGAATCCGTCAAACCCGAGGCAGACGGGAACCGATGATGGACCCCGAGCGGCCACGCACCGTCGAGCAGATCCGAGGTCTCGTCAGCTGGATCGGCCGGGACGCAAGCTCACCCAGAAGGGCAAGGTCACCCTCGCGGTGCGCGGGCCCTGGTCGCGCTCCTGGAGACCGGCGACACCATCGACCCGGCCATCGGTGACAGGACCTTCAAGACAAAGTCCAGCCAGGAGCTGTACTACCTGAACCTGCTGGTGGAATGTGCCAAGGCGGCCCGGCTGCTGCGGGTCGCCGGCGGCCGCCTGGTGTCCGTGAAGAAGAACGCGCGCGTACTGGAAGATACCGAGCGCATCCTCGACGTGTTGTTCGAGGCAGGCCCTGCCGCGCATCGGCGAGGCGGTGCTCCCCTCCGGGTGGCTCGGCTCGATGCTCGCGGAGGAGTACCCGGCCGGGCTCCGGGTGCTGCTGACGAGCCTGTATGCCACCGACGACCTGGTTCCCGAGCGGGAGCTTCAGGCTGCGGTGTGGGACGAGGTCTCCGGTTTCTTCGTCCTCGACAATCTCCCCGAGGACCGCCTCCGGCTGCTGCGGCAGAGCGACGACCGCGACGTGGACCGCGTGCTCGCGACGCTCGTAGGCCTCGGCGCGGTCCAGCGCGTCGGCGATGCCGTCGCCCTCACCTCGCCGGGCCGTCGAGCCCTGGCCCGGCTGCGCGGGGAACCGCGCTCCGGCGATCCCGTCTACCAGCTCCGCATCGAACTCGCCGATGTGGAACAGCCCACCGTCTGGCGCCGGGTTCAGGTCCCGGCCGGACTCCGCCTCGACCGACTGCACCTGGCCATCCAGGCCGCCATGGGCTGGCGGAACTGCCATACGCGTTCGACGTCAGAGGCGTCGACTACGGCCATCCCTCCTCCGAACTCGACTTCGTCGACGAGAACGCCACCGCCATGGACTCCGTGGTCAAGGAGGGAGAGTCTTTCGACTACACCTACGACTTCGGCGACTCATGGGAGCACCGCATCCTCGTCGAGCGCCAAGTGGCTGCCGGGGCGGGCCACCACTACCCACTGTGCAGCGGCGGGGCAGGAGCCTGCCCGCCCGAGGACTGCGGCGGCGCGCCCGAATACGACGACCTCAAGCAGGCACTCGGCGACTGTGCCCACCCGGAGCACGAGGCCCTGCTGCGCTGGCTCGGCCTCAAGACAGCAGCCGACTTCGACCCGACCCACTTCCACCTGTGCGAGACCAACCGACGACTGCGCGCTCTCGACTGGTGACCACGGTCCGATCCGGTGGCTCCGGTTGACGCCAGTGCTGACGCCGACCGCCATGCACGATGACGGCCGAAGCCGCACTTCCACGGGCGGCAGGACCGCTCAAAAAGGGCATGTCAACATTGAAAAGCGGAAGGTCGCCGGTTCGACCCCGGCTCTGGCCACAACGCCTGACCAGGCACGATGCCCCTGAAGCAGCCCGCTTCGGGGGCATTTTCGTGTTGTTTGACGCCAACGGCGCGGCGGACGGTCACCGCCATCCCTTGCGAGAAGTACTTGACGTACTTGACGTACTTGACGATCGGCGCGACCCTGGTTCTCGGACGAGGAGGCCCCAATGACAGCGGTCCACTACGAGAGCTACACGGAAGCCCGCGCACATCTGAAGGATCTGCTCGACGCAGCCGGGCAAGGCCGGGTCGCGACCGTTCGCCGGGACACCGGATACGCGGCGGTGGTCGACGCGGGGCGGCTGCGCCACGCCCTCACGCTGCTGTGTCCGTCCAAGGCCGAGGTAGTGTCAGAGGGCGGCGGCTGGTCGGTGTTCTTCCCCGGTCTGCCGGTCGCGGCGGACGGCGGCACGTTCGACGAGGCCATCGACGAGATGATCGACGCGCTCCGCGAGTACGCGGAGGACTGGCAGGACCGACTCCTGAGCGCTCCGAACCACCGCGACAACTGGGGCCTGGTCCAGCTGATCGGTCTCAGCGATGACGCGCAGCTCCGCGACTGGCTGCT
The DNA here is from genome assembly GCF_020907985.1 of Kitasatospora humi. Taxonomy (GTDB): domain Bacteria; phylum Actinomycetota; class Actinomycetes; order Streptomycetales; family Streptomycetaceae; genus Kitasatospora; species Kitasatospora humi. The sequence goes on from NZ_JAJJPA010000020.1 coordinate 47,775, forward strand.
CGGAGTCGCGAAGTGACCTGGCCTCAGCCGACCCGCGAACGGCACGAGCAGTTCTGCATGGTTGAGGGCTGGGATCGCGTACGTGACGGGCGGGGTCGCACCGGCACCCACCACATCACCTACGAGTTCGGGCTCCCTGATGGGCGGATCCTGCGTACTCGGGTGTCACACCCCGTCGACCGCACCGCGTACGGCGCGGGTATGTGGGCACATATCCTCCGTGATCAGCTGGACGTGACGGAGGATGTCTTCTGGCCGTGTGTCCTGGACGGCACGCTCCCCGATCGGGGCGCGCCGGAGCCACCACGCGACGCCCTTCCCGCAGATCTGGTCCACCTGCTGATCAACCGCGTCGGACTCACCGAGGGCCAGGTCGCCGAGCTGAACAAGGCCCAGGCGATCGCACGACTCCAGCAGTTCTGGACCGAGGGCCACTGATCCGATTGCCGGCTCGCCGCCTGGGGCTGGTGGCATCTCTCAGCGAACTCCACAAGCGGGACGGACAGGCGCGTCAGCCCCGCAGGGCCCGGTCGTCGAGCCGGCGCAGCAGGCCGGGCAGGTGCCGGTGATCGTCGCGGAGCGCGGCCAGCCGCTGCCGGAACTCCAGGCCGCGTCCGACGTGGTCACAGGCATAACGGAGCTGGACCAGGAGGGTCACGGCGGTGTCGTAACGGGCCGTCTGCTTACGGGCGACGTGGTGCTCGGCCTCGCGCCAGATCGCTTCCTCGTCGGCGGCCAAAGCGGTCAGCTTCTCTGCCCGTGCCTCGACTCGAACCCGCTCGGCACGCTGCCGGCGGTCGGTGGCCAGCGTGTGGGCAGCGTCCAGCAGTTCGGCGACGGAGCGTTGCCCCGGCACCGTCGCGACGGGCGGCTCGCCGCGCAGGCGGCGAAGGAGTTCGGCTCCCGATTGAGGCTCATCGCCCAGTGCCAGGCGCAGCAGGAGGTCCTTCTTCTCCTTCTCGGGAAGCACTGGGATCAGCGGTGCCAACTCCTTCTTGGCGGCGACCGCGAGCAGGTCGGCGTCGACACGAAGGAAGTCTGCAAGCGCTCGCTGCGGCGCGGTGAGCCGACAGATCGCCAGCGCAGCAGTCGAGGAACGGACCAGCCGCCTGTCTTCCCATACCGCGACACCGGTACCCGGCATGACCCCCAGCGGGTCTTACCGGGCACCGAACGGTCGATCACCCCAGCTGCGGCGTGCTACGCGAGCGCCGGAGTATCCAGAACGCCGAGGAGGGCCGGTCCGGCTGCAGGAGAAACCTCAGCCATCTGCCGGAGGGCTTCGCCTGGCAAGTATCGGTAGCTCTGCGGAGGGTGGAACGTTCCGGCGGACCTCAAGGCGCTGAGTGTGACGGGCTCCTCGAAGGTGACCGGTTCCTCCAGCGTGAGGCCACTGGCCTGGGCGGCACCACTCATGTACTCGTCGTACTCGCGTCGGGTGATTCCCGTGCGGGATCGGCTGGCAGCCCAAACCTCACTCGGGGATCCGACATGAACGGAAGCGACGCGAGCGGTGCCGACCAAGGCCATCGTGGGTGCCGTGGCGTAGATCACGACGGGGGTTCCGGGGGGAACGGCGACTCGCTGCCGACGCACCTCGACGGTCTTGCTGCCCGCGAGGATCGCGGTCGCAAATCGCGGGTGGACTGAGAGCAGGAGTGCGCGTTCCTCGTTCACGTCGGCCGGTGCCCTTCCTGGTAGACCGCCTCGAACAGCCTGTTGTCGATCTTCGTCAGCGACATCACGGACAACGGTAGCCCCAGCCCCTCCTTCAGGGAGAGCAAGCGTCGGTACGTCACTGGTTTGGGGAAGAGCTCGGTGTCCGAGAAGCGCAGAGCCATGGCCGTACCTGACGCGGAGTTGGCGACTCTGCGGATCTCCCCCAGACCATATACGCCCAAGTGTTCGAATTGGGCGAACAAGGCCTCTGCTGTGTCGACGACCACCTGCTCAAGCCGAGAGCAGCCGATCACCATCTGCCCTTCCTGGCTGGAGGGCCCCTGGCTGACGTACCAGAGGAGACGGGCTGGAACGCTCTCGCCGCGGTGCCCCGGAGACCGGTAGTAGGCGTGCTCCCTGCTGATCCCCAACTCGTTCCGCCGAGGCAGCAGTGACGCCGGCACGTTGAACAGTTCGGTCGACCAGACCGGTTCGATCGGGACGATGAACGACGGCAGCTCGGAGTCCATGACCTTCGCCGGCCACCACGATCGCTCGACGACGCCGGCGACCTCGGCCGGAAGCCCGGCCGGAAGGGCCAACGCCTTCATGCCCAGCTCTCGCGCTGCAGCATCGGCAGCTTCGGTGACGGCCTCGGCGGTTCCACAGACATCCACCACTAGCGCCGCCTGCCCAGCCCCGTGATCGAGAAAGCCGTCGTCGCGTGCCGCAGCCCGTGCGGCGGTCGACGTGAACGGGTCGGTGATGTGCACGACATGAGCGCCGCACGAACGGGCGGCCCGCTTCAGTGTGAACAGTACCTGTCGGGCAAGCGTCTCCTCCAACGCGTGGGTAGCGGTGCGCAGAACCGAGATGCGGAGCGCTCGGCCATCAACTGCCCAGGCGTACAACGCGACCGGGTGCCCGTCGCCGTCGCGGATGAGCTCGCGGCGCCAGCTGAGTGGGTCCTGCTCCAGACCCTTGAGGCGGCTCGCGAAGTCCGAGCCCGAGTCGCTGCTCGACTGATCGAAGAAAGCGACCAGTTCAGCCTCGCCCCCCGGTGCGACCTCGCTGATCCGGAACTCGGTGCCCAGGAGATCTGCCGGCCGGTACACCTGAGCCTGCCGCAGTTCATCGACGTGCAGCGCGACGTCCGCCGGAGCCACGATGTGGACTCCGCTGACGTTCCACGCGACATCGGCCAGCCTCGTCAGCAGCGGGTCGTGAGTGGCCAGCACGTGTACTCCGGCGGCTGCGGCCTCGGCGACGTATCGCAGCCGCTGCTCCAGCTCCGTCTGCCCGGGAAGGTCGAGAGCGGCCTTGACCGCCGCGTCCAGCAGTTGGCTGCTTCGCAGTGCCACGGTTTCCGGATCGGGATTGATGTCGCGCAGGCCGGCGGCAGCCGCGCGCTGGTGACCGCGCTCGGCTGTGTCCTCGACATCCCGGATGTCCTGGAAGAGCTGCGGGGTGAAGACCAGCTCGACCAGATCGGTCATCCAGCCGGCTTCGAGTGCCTGGGACTCGGCCGCTTCCGAGGACGGTGCCTGCCCGCGAAGATCTGCGAAGACGCCATGGTCGATTGCGACGGTCAGCTGCGCGTCGCTGTCCACCTCGGCGAAGAGGCTCGGATGCCGGAAGTCCAGCCACCAGGCGTCCAGCACGTGGCCCCGCTTGCTGCGGCCCTTCACCTCGCCGCGCGGGATGAACCCGAGCTTGGTCCACATCCCGGTGAGCCCGTAGTCGCGTCGGCACTTCGCCTTGATGCCGAAACGCTGCCCGTGGTGGGCCCGGATCGTCTCGACCAGCAGTCGAGCGATGCCCTTGCCCCGGTGTTCCTGGGCCACGCACAGGTGAGCCAGCCGAACATGCGGCGTTCGCTTCGGCAAGCCGAACAACGCGTAGCCGACCACCGCGTCACCCTCGACGGCCGCAAGAAGCCCGCCGTCGTCCGCCATCTTCGTGTAGGCGGGTGGTGTCATCAGCCCCAGCGTCTTGGTGTACCGGTCACCGAGCGCGATTGAAGCGGCCAGCAACTCTTCGTGCGCCGCAGACACCGACACGACCTTGATCCCCATCGGACCCCCTCCACCGGGCCGCACCGAGCAGCCTCCCCCTCAGCCATGTCTGAATCAGGAGGCACCTAAACCTTGGAAGGACTCTCTGCTCCTAGTGCGAACGACTCTGGCGCGCGCGCCAGATCCGTGCGACCGATCGCAGCGTGGCGAACTCCTACCTCGTACGGCTGTCGACCAGCGTCACTGCCGTCTCTCGTGCCATCCGCTGGAGTGCTGCGGTGGGCCGGGGCACGTCGCGCAGCAGGGCGTTCCCGGCGGTGAACGAGGCATTGGCAACCGTGGTCAAGCCGCCCGACACAGCCGCGCGAGCGAGAAGGAGATGCTCTTCGACGAGGCTCAGGCCAAGGCCCAGAGCACGCCAGTCGACCGCCCTGGGCCTCGATTCCGGCAGATCGAGATCGAGCGCCAATTGGTCCGTGACGGGTGGCGACGAAGGGCCGTCGAACGCGCTGACGGCCTTCTGCAGGGAACTCCACGCTGCTTCGATCTCTCCCGCGCGTCGCTGCAGCGAGGCCAGGTCGGCCAGGGCCGAGCCACGATTCCAGGGATCGTCCTGGAGTGACGCGTTCAGGTGCCTCGCGCGAGCGGCCTGGGCGTAGTCCCCGAGCTTGGCGAGTTCACGGGCGAGTTGGCCGAGGAGTTGCTCGTCGCGCGGGCCGGCATCGTCGAGCAGGCGAATCAGCGCGCACCGGGCCAGTTCGATCCGACCTTGGCGGCGGGCGAGCTCGGCCCAGGTCAGCTCAGACTCATCCGCTGGCTCCTCGCCGTAGTTGGACTGGTCGAACTCGGCAGCCCAACGGCTCAGATCCCGTGGCGTGTCGGGAAAGCCACCCAGATGACCATAGGCGTCGACGTTGCCTTCGCGCAGCGACTGCAGGAATTGGTGATCCTCGACCTGGCCGTGTAGGCCCACCAGTACGGCGGCCAGGCGCAGTTCCTCCGTGGCGCCATGGCGCGCCTCACACCGGAGCAACTCGCGCAAGAAGGGCAGATCCGCCTCCTGCCGGTCGTACTGAGCCGCGCGCAGCGCGGTCACCCGGCGCGCTGGACTTCCTGCCACCTCCGGCCAGTTCACGGGGTCAGCGCGCATAAGAGCAAGGTCGGACCGGCCTGGAGCAAGCACGGTCTGCCACAGCGGGGGGCGCGGCAGCCGGTCCATCAGCGTGTAGGCGCAGAGCCCCTCCGCGTTCAGGAGGAGATGGTCGGGCTCGGTACGCAGCAGGGACCGTTGCAGGCGCCGGATCAACTCCGGCTGCGGGAAGCGGCGCAGGCCCAGAGCTGCCAGCAGCGCGTCTCGGTCGGCATCGAGATCCGGGCCGTAGTACTCAGAGAACTCCTCCTCCGACTCGGCGACCTTCGCCGCCAACTCGACGTCGTCGGCCTGCGGGTCGAGATCGGTGTAGTCATGCCAGCACGGAAGACCGATCAGCACCTCCAGGGCCCCGTCCACGCTGTCGGCAATCAGCCCCGCCTCGCCTTCGGAGCCCGCGTACAACACCGCACCGTCCGCACAAACGAAGTACGTCCCGCCCGTGTCATCGCCTGCAACCGCCTCCAGCGCAGCACCGGACGCCAGCCGCACCTCCTCGACATGATCTGCCCGGTCAATGTCCACGTTGAACGGGTAGGCCGCGAGCTGCGCAAGGTCCGGACGCTCGCGAAGGAGCCGAAGTGCACGGTGGCCGGTCATGACGGGGACGGTAGCAGTACGGACGCAGGCTCCCCGCCCCCGGCGATGCCTCTGCACATCGCTCGCGAGACCATGTTCGCCAGGCTCATGAGACATCGAAGGAGCACGCGGTGGAGTTCATCGTCCACGACGAACCGGTCGGTCGAGCTGAGCGCAACTACATAGCCCACGCTGATCTGGCTCCGTTCGGACTCGATGGTCAGCTGGAGCAGCTCTGGCTGCGTCCGCTCGATGGTGACCTCTTTGCCGTTGCGTGCGTCCCCTTTCGCGCCTACGGCCTCGCTCTCGGCGACCAGGTACGCCTCTCGGGCGACGACCGTGTCTCCGAAGTGGTCACTTCGTCCGGGCACCGAGTCCTTCGCATGCTCCTGATGCCCCGCTCGGACCAGGCAGAGCTGCATCGGGTGATCAGCGATATCCAGGCCGAGATCACCGCTGCCGGCCTCCTCAGCGAATGGAGCGGCGATCGCCATGTCGCCGTGGATTTCCCTCCGCGGGCGCAGGCGGACCAGTTGTTCCAGATCATGGAACGCGAGGTAGCCGAAGGGCGGGCCTTCTGGGAGTGGGCGCACGTCAAGCCGTTCACGGCATGACGTGCGCCCAAGGCAGAGCCCTGCCGGTTGACGCCAACGCCGACGCCAACCGGCCCGGATGGCGACGTCCAAGGGCAGCCGTCCACGGACGGCAGAATCACCCAAACTAGGGCACTCCACCGCCCCGGATTGGCCTGAAAGGCGGAAGGTCGCCGGTTCGACCCCAGCCTTGGCCACCAGCCTTGACCAGGCACGATCCCTCGAAGCAGCTCCTTCGGGGGCATTGTCGTGTCGCTTGACGCCAACGCGACGGCGGACGGTCAGACCTCCTGGTCAACGTCACTCGCCACTGCCGTCACGCAGCGTCGGCATGATGGCGAGGCACGAAGCGCATCGTCGTCCCTTCCGTCCAGCGGGGCCAGGCGAATGTCGAGGTCCGCTTCCAGCGCCTCGGCGAGCCGCGCCAGGAGAGGAGGGGTCGGTGTCGTGCCTGCTGGTTCCAGGCGGGAGATGCCGGGCTGTGTCATGGCGACCCGCCGGGAGAGTTCGGCCTGTGAGAATTCCCAGTTGCCTTCGCTCGCAGATCGGCCGACAAACTGCCGTCCGTAGTCCATGACTCTCCTCAGGCGGCGCGAGCGGCGAAGCTGACCGCTGTGCCCGAGTTTGCCGGCGGGACATGGCGGTTCGTGGAAAGCGCCCGCAGCGCGCGGGGCGGCGTCAGCCGCGCAGCGCGCGGGGCGGCGTCAGCCGCGCAGCGCCCGGTCGTCGAGCCGGGGCAGCAGGCCGGGCAGGTGCCGGCACCGGTCGCGGAGCGTGGCCGGCCGTTGGCGAGCTGGTTCTCGGCGAGGTCGTAGGCGGCGAACAAGTGCCGGAGCCCGTGCGGGCGGGTGTGTTCGCTCGGTCGTGAAACGCGGCAGGGCCCGCACCGTGCGCTTGCACGGTGCGGGCCCTGCGGCCCGGCAGGCGCCGGGCAGGGGAAAGTCCTAGAGGGGACGGATGTTCTCCGCCTGCGGGCCCTTCTGGCCCTGCGTGACGTCGAACTCGACCTTCTGGCCCTCGAGCAGCTCACGGAAGCCGCTGGCGTTGATGTTCGAGAAGTGGGCGAACACGTCGGGGCCGCCACCCTCCTGCTCGATGAAGCCGAAGCCCTTTTCCGAGTTGAACCACTTCACAGTGCCATTAGCCATAAAAAATCTCCTCAGGAGGATGTCCAAAACTCGCACGTCGCGAGCCTGCATCGCCGCGATGATGACCCGACCGGGAATAGCCGGTAAACAAAAATGCGCCTGCGGTCACAACCAGCAGGCGCACACAAAGTTCATGGGAACCACAACTGCAACTGACTCGACTGTAGCAGGGTCGAGAGACGAACGGGGGGACTTCTCAAGGCGCGTTGCTCCGGCGCGCCCTGGGCCCGGTGGCCGTAGGGAGCGGCGGGGGCGGCCGTCCCACGCCGTTCACCTGCCGTCCGGCCTCTGATACCGAAGATCCAAAAATCGGAGAAATTCGGTGGCTCGGTCCCGGCGCCATCGCGTCGCAATGGGCGCATACTGGTGGGGATGCCAAAATCACCCGCCTCGAGGCGCCACCTGCCCACCAGCCCCTTCCGCGCTGCGCCGCCCCCGGCTCCGCTCAAGCAGTTCGCCGTCGGAGATCGCGTGTCTCATGACCAGTACGGCCTCGGCCGGGCCATCACCGTTGAGGGCGACGGCACCGCAGTGGTCGTCGACTTCGGCTCGCAACGGGTCCGGATCTCCGCGCCCTTCACCAAGCTCTTCCTCCTCTGATCCGAACGGGGATCCCGGGCCCGGCCGCACCGGCCGCCCCGGCGTCTCCGCCTGCCGTCACGGCCCCGGTCCTGGTCCGCCCCCGGTCCGGCGCTGCAGGGGCGGAGCGACGCGGCGCACTCTCCGTGGGTGAGCGGCCGTCGGCGGCTCACCCGGACCTTCAGGCTGTCCCGCACGGAAGCCGGGTGCTGCGCGCGGGGCCGGGGCGGAGGTCGTGGATGGCGGCCGGCAACGACGGTCAGTCGTCGGCCCGCGAGCCCTGGGCCGACCCGGCCGGCGCCTTCTTGGGCCACAGCAGGTAGGTGAGGGCGATCACCCCGTGGATGCCGACCGTACGGAGCGCGACCAGTTGCCACAGCCGCAGCGGGCCCGCCGCCGGGGTGCCGCTGCCCACGTAGAGGACGGCCGACTGCAGCAGCCCGCAGGCCACCGCCGCGGCGAGCAGCGAGCGCAGCCAGAGCCTGCCCTCGTGCTTGGCCCGTGGCATGCCGTACTTGGGAGGCCCCGGCGGCTTCGGAGCACCAGCCAGCCGGTGCGCGGCGTGCCCGTCCAGCCAGCGGACCGTGTAGTGCCCGTAGGCCACCGTGAAGCCGATGTAGAGCGCGGCCAGCCCGTGCTCCCAGCTCGGTTTGGCCCCGTCCCGCAGGTCCACCGCGGTCACGATCAGCAGCACGACCTCCAGCAGCGGCTCGCAGAGCAGCACCGCGACGCTGGTGCGCCGCAGCTTCAGCAGGTAGCGGGCGGCCAGTCCGGCGGCCAGCAGCACCCAGAAGCCGACTTCGCAGGCGATGATCAGGGTGACGATCACGTCGTGCTCCTTCTTCCGCTCGCCTTGCCAACGTGGCACCCGTGCGGGTGCGGGGCGTCGTCGTCGGAGAGGACCCGGGAGAGCATCTTCCGATGCACCCGGCAGTGCGGCGGGCCGGGGAGGGCCGCGCCGAACAGCCCATGGGGATCGGCGACATGATACCGGCGGCTTTCCGGCCGGGTCGTGACGTTCAGTCAATTCTGCTGCTGGGATCGGTCCGTGGACTGGCTCCACGGTCCGCCGATCCGACCCGACCCAGCTCGGTCGGTCGACGCCGACAGGACCGGGGTGCTGCCGGGCACCCAGCGGGCCGTGCCGCTCGACGGGGTCCCGCCGGGCCGCTCGGCCCGGCCGGAGGAGGCGGCCCGGCGTGATCCGGTTCCGCGCCTGCGCCGGGGCAGCCGGGAGCGGTCGGCCGGCCACCTCACCGGCACCGGCACCGGCACCGGCACCGGCACCGGCACCAGCGTCCCGGTGGACGGTGGCTCCGGTGCGGGCCGGCGCCCCGGCGTCAGTCGCCGGCCAGCTTCGCGACGGCCCGCACGCCGGCCAGGACCTCCTCGGCGCTCGGTGCGCCCGCCGGGTCCAGCAGCCACTGGGTGAACATCCCGACGAGCAGCGCGTTCTGGACGGCGCCGACGGTGCGCGCCGCACCCTCGTCGACGGTCTCCTCCGGCTCCCCGAGCAGGGCGGCGGCCAGGCCCCGGCGGCCCTGACGCTGGGCGTCCAGCAGCAGTTCCCGCAGCGCCGGATCGTGCTCGGCCTGCACCAGGGCCTCGATGGAGGCGAGCCAGAGCCTGCGGGTGTCACCGAACGAGCTGATCATCTGGCGCCAGAGCTCCTGGTACCGGTCGCCCTCGTCGACCGCCGGGTCGAGGGCGGCCGCCATGGCCGCGCCGAGCGCCTGCCCCCACTCGTCCATCGCCTGCACGAAAGCCGCGGTGAGCAGCGCGTCCCGGGAGCCGAAGTGGTAGCCGATCGCGGCGTGGTTCACGCCGGCGGCCGCTGCGATGTCACGCACGGTGGTGCGGGCCCAGCCCTTCTCCTTGAGGCACTGGGCGGCGCCGGCCAGGAGGTCTTCGCGGTTTCCCATGGCGGAAAGGCTAGCCCTTCTTGACCGAGCGGATCAGCCAAGCGGTTTATCCAGCTGGCGAGTGTGACACTTGATGGGCCCCCGGAGATGGCCGGGCCCAGAAAACCGAGGTGCGGTCCCCCGCCCCTCCTTGCGACCCTTGAGGGATGCCCGCGATGAGTTCCCCCGCCGCCCGATCCGCCGACGCCCCCGCCATCGGGGAGCTGGCGGCCCGGCTGCCCGAGCTGATGCTGCGCGACCAGCAGCGGATCGGCCGCCGGCTGGACGGAGCGCGACGGGTCCGCAAATCCGAGGCGCGCGCGGCCATCGCCGCCGAGCTGGCCACCGAGATCGAGCGCGCCGAGCTGCGGCTCGCGCAGCGCCGCCAGGCCGTCCCCGCGATCCACTACCCTGCTGAGCTGCCGGTCAGTCAGAAGAAGGACGAGATCCTGGCAGCGATCCGGGACCACCAGGTGGTGATCGTCGCGGGCGAGACCGGCTCCGGCAAGACCACCCAGATCCCGAAGATCTGCCTGGAGCTGGGCCGCGGCGTCAAGGGCCTGGTCGGCCACACCCAGCCGCGCCGGATCGCCGCCCGCACGGTGGCCGAGCGGGTCGCCGAGGAGATCGGCACCCCGCTCGGCGAGACGGTCGGCTGGAAGGTCCGGTTCACCGACCAGGTCGGCCAGGACACCCTGGTCAAGCTGATGACCGACGGCATCCTGCTCGCCGAGATCCAGACCGACCGCGAGCTGCGCCAGTACGACACCCTGATCATCGACGAGGCGCACGAGCGCAGCCTCAACATCGACTTCATCCTCGGTTACCTCAAGCAGCTGCTCCCCCGCCGCCCCGATCTCAAGGTGGTCATCACTTCGGCGACCATCGACCCGGAGCGGTTCGCCCGCCACTTCGGCGACGCCCCGATCGTCGAGGTCTCCGGTCGCACCTATCCCGTCGAGGTCAGGTACCGCCCGCTGGTCGACGACACCGACGAGGCCGACGCATCCGACGAGGTGGACCGCGACCGCGACCAGATCCAGGCGATCTGCGACGCCGCCGAGGAGCTGCAGGCCGAGGGCCCGGGGGACATCCTGGTCTTCCTCTCCGGCGAGCGCGAGATCCGCGACACCGCCGATGCCCTCAACAAGCTGAACCTGAAGTTCACGGAGGTGCTGCCGCTCTACGCCCGGCTGAGCTCCGCCGAACAGCACAAGGTCTTCCAGCGCTCCACCAAACGCCGGATCGTGCTGGCCACCAACGTCGCCGAGACGTCCCTGACGGTGCCCGGCATCAAGTACGTGATCGACCCGGGCACCGCCCGGATCTCCCGCTACAGCCACCGCACCAAGGTGCAGCGGCTGCCGATCGAGGCGATCAGCCAGGCCAGCGCCAACCAGCGCAAGGGCCGCTGCGGCCGCACCAGCGACGGCATCTGCATCCGGCTCTACTCGGAGGAGGACTTCCTCTCCCGGCCGGAGTTCACCGACGCCGAGATCCTGCGCACCAACCTGGCCTCGGTGATCCTGCAGATGACCGCAGCCGGCCTGGGCGACATCTCGGCCTTCCCCTTCCTGGACCCGCCGGACTCCCGCAACATCAAGGACGGCGTCAACCTGCTGCAGGAGCTCGGCGCGCTCGACCCGGAGCAGCAGGACCCGCGCAAGCGCCTCACCCCGCTCGGCCGCAAGCTGGCCCAGCTGCCGGTCGACCCCCGCCTGGCCAGAATGGTGCTGGAGGCCGACCGGAACGGCTGCGTGCGCGACGTGATGGTGATCGCCGCCGCGCTCTCCATCCAGGACCCGCGCGAGCGCCCCTCCGAGAAGCGGCAGGCGGCCGACGACCGGCACCGCCGGTTCACCTCGGAGACCTCCGACTTCCTCTCGTACCTGGCGATGTGGCGGTACGTCAGGGAGCAGCAGAAGGAGCTCTCCTCCTCCGCGTTCCGCCGGATGTGCAAGGCCGAGTTCCTCAACTACCTGCGGATACGGGAGTGGCAGGACATCTGCGTCCAACTGCGCACCGTGGCGAAGCAGTTGGGCGTCACCATCGAAGAGGCCCATGACGAAGCCGAGCCGGACGCCGACCGGATCCACCAGTCGCTGCTGGCCGGACTGCTCTCCCACGTCGGCCTGTTCGACGTGGAGAAGCGCGAGTACGGCGGCGCCCGCGGTGCCCGGTTCGCGCTCTTCCCGGGCTCCGGCCTGTTCAAGAAGCCGCCGCGCTGGGTGATGTCGGCCGAGCTGGTGGAGACGTCGCGCCTCTGGGCGCGGATCAACGCCAAGATCGAGCCGGAGTGGATCGAGCCGCTCGCCGCCCACCTGATCAAGCGCACCTACAGCGAGCCGCACTGGGAGAAGAAGGCCGGCGCGGTCATGGCCTACGAGCGGGTCACCCTCTACGGCGTACCGATCGTCACCCAACGCCGGGTCAACTACGGCCGGATCGATCCGGAGCTCTGCCGCGAGCTGTTCATCCGCAACGCCCTGGTGGAGGGCGACTGGGAGACCCACCACCAGTTCTTCGCCGCCAACCGCCGGATGCTCGACGAGGTCGAGGAACTGGAGAACCGGGCCCGCCGCCGCGACATCCTGGTGGACGACCAGACCCTGTTCGACTTCTACGACGCCCGGCTGCCCGAGGAGATCGTCTCCACCCGGCACTTCGACGCCTGGTGGAAGAAGGCCCGGCACGACCAGCCCGACCTGCTCAACTTCGAGAAGTCGATGCTGATCAACGACGCCGCCGACGGCGTCACCGAGGCGGACTACCCGGACTACTGGCAGCAGGGCAAGCTCCGCTTCAAGCTGACCTACCAGTTCGAGCCGGGCAGCGACGCGGACGGCGTGACCGTGCACATCCCGCTGCCGGTGCTCAACCAGGTGTCCGCCGAGGGCTTCGACTGGCAGATCCCGGGCCTGCGCGGCGAGTTGGTCACCGCGTACATCCGGGCGCTGCCCAAGGCGATCCGACGCAACTTCGTGCCGGCGCCGGACTTCGCCAAGGCGGCACTGCGCGAACTGACCGACCGCCAGGAGCCGTTGCTGCCCAGCCTGGAACGGGTGCTGCACCGGATGTCCGGGGTGCCGATCCCGTCGGAGGCCTGGGACGACGACCGGGTGCCGGAGCACCTCAAGGTGACCTTCCGGGTGGTGGACGGCAAGCGCAAGCTGGCCGAGTCCAAGGACTTGGAGGAGCTGCGCCTCAAGCTCAAGCCCAAGCTCAAGGAGACCCTCTCCTCGGCCGCCAGCGGCCGGGGCATCGAGCGCGCCGGACTGACCGCCTGGCCGGCCGACCTGCCGCAGCTCCAGCGCACCTTCGAGCAGCGTTCCCGGGGCCACTCGCTGCGCGCCTACCCGGCGCTGACCGACGATGGCGACAGCGTGTCGATCAAGCTCTACGACACCCCGCAGGCCCAGGCGCAGGCCATGTGGCAGGGCACCCGGCGGCTGCTGCTGCTCACCTGCAACTCCCCCGCCAAGCAGATCCAGGCCCGGCTGGGCAACCAGGCGAAACTGGCGCTCTCCTACAACCCGCACGGTTCCGTGCCGGCGCTGTTCGAGGACATCACCGCCTGTGCCACCGACCGCCTGATGGCGCTGAACGGCGGGGTGGCCTGGGACGCCGAGTCGTTCGCCAAGCTCCGTGACGCGGTGCGGGCCGATCTGTACGAGCTGTCGGCGGACACCACGCTGAAGACGGCCTCCGCGCTGATCGCCTACCACCGGGCCGGCAACCGGCTGAAGACGGTGCAGAGCCCGGTGCTGCTCTCCGCGGTGAACGACGTCAAGCTGCACCTGGCCTCGCTGGTGCATCCGGGCTTCGTCACCGCGACCGGCTGGCAGCGGCTGGCCGACGTCAAGCGCTACCTGATCGCGGTGGACCGGCGGCTGGAGGCGCTGCCCAACCACCCGCAGCGCGACCTGAACAACCTGTACAAGGTGCAGGAGGTGCAGCGGGCCTACGGCGAGCTGCTGGCGGCCGTGCCGGCGGGGCAGCAGCCCCCCGAGGAGGTGCGGCAGGTCCGCTGGATGATCGAGGAGCTGCGGGTGAGTTTCTTCGCGCAGTCGCTGGGCACGCCGGCTCCGGTCTCGGAGAAGCGGATCATCAAGGCGATGGACGCCGCCCGCGCCGCGCTCTGAGGACGGGCCCGCCACGGGTCGGCGGGCCTGCGTCCCAGGTCGGGCCGGGCGGCTCGGATCGGCCGGTTCGACCTGGGGGCCCCGGATGCAGTACGATCTGTCTTGTCGCCGCCGAGAGCAGCGGCAAAATCACTGCCACGAGCAGTGAAATCCCTGGCCCTGTGGAGCAGTTGGTTAGCTCGCCACCCTGTCAAGGTGGAGGTCGCGGGTTCAAGTCCCGTCAGGGTCGCCAGTGCGAGAGGCCCGGAGCCGTCAGGTTCCGGGCCTCTCGTCGTTTCGGCCCCGCCCGCACCGCCGAGCGGCTCGACGAGTCGTCAGGCGGCATTATCGGCAGCCAGGTCCAGACCACAAGAGCACCGGCTGTGACAGTCGTCACTTATCTTTCCTTGAACTTCGTGAGCTGGGACCCACCCTGAGGCAACGGTCATTTAATATGTAAAATTGTACAGAGTTTCGACGCATTCCCACCCCCGGTCACCGGGGATTTCCTGGCGCCCCAGGAGTCGCAACGGATATCCATTGTTCCGCCATTTTCCGGTCAACTGACAGTCATGAAATGGTTGATACTCATGTCAGCATGGCCTGGACGGCGGATAGGCTTCCGAGAACGCGCCGGCAGCACGAGCGAGCGGGAAATGCCTCCGGGTACGCCGAAGGGGCCGTCCCGGACCCGGCGGAGTCCAGGGGACGGCCCCTTCGATCAGCTGTGCGCCAACGCGCCGACGGCGGGATGAGCGGCCCGCCGCGCGGCCGTCAGGCCTCGGTGCGCTGAGCCGGAATCCCGGCCAGCAGTGCCCGCACCTCCGCCTACCGGTAGCGGCGGTGGCCGCCGAGCGTGCGGATGGACGTGAGCTTGCCCGCCTTGGCCCACCGGGTCACCGTCTTGGGGTCCACGCGGAACATGGTGGCGACCTCTGCCGGTGTCAGCAGGGGCTCTGCGTCAGGGGTACGAGCGGTCATGAGCGGCCTCCTCGGAGAACCGAACCAGGGCGGTTCTATCCTTCAAATTCTGCACCTTGGCCCGCGATGCCCGAAATGGCACGGGCGGACCGAGTCGGTTATAGGACGAACGGCTTGTCCTGGTGTCTACAACTACACCATCCGTCCAGCCCCATCGACCAAACCGCCAAAATTGGCCCCTCACGGGTTCAAGAGCGACGGAAGGCGATGGACCATCCCATAACGGACAGTCACTGAAGAGCGACATTCGGTTATGGGACTCCCAGACCTATCGTTTCCCCCCAAAGGGCACATCGACCCCGGATCCACCCAAAAGTGGGCAGGGATGATGAGACTTGGGTGGCTTGTCCCATTTTTACCGTTACCCATGAGTTCGCGTCAACAGTGAGTAGTGTCACGTTAATGGAGTATTGACCGGAACCGGGACCTTGGTCCCAAGGGTCCCGAACACTTTTCCTACCCAGCGGACACACCGGCATCACCAGCCGCCTCCCCCGCTCTCACGCCCGGCCCCGGCCGGGCGGCCCGCGCGCTCCCCGCGCCCGTCCCCCGCGCTGACTCCCCCGTTGACCCCCCGTCAGCCCCCTGCTGCCGACCCGAGCCCCCGTCAGTTGGCCTGACGCAGCGCCTGCACCCGGCGCCAGCGCTCGGTGACCGTCTCGTAGACCTGTGCCGCGGTGTCGGCGTCCCCCGCCCGCAGCGCCGCCAAGCCATCGGCCAGCTCACCGGCCGACTGGTCCGCCGCCAGCGTCTGCTCCCCCATCACGTGCACCAGCCCCCCGTAGTCCAGTTCCACCAGTGAGCGCGGATGGAACTCCTCCAGCCAGCGACCCACCTCCTCGGCGCCCTCCGCCAGCGAGGTGCCGCTCAACTGCTCGCGCAGCACCCGGTAGCCGCGTGCCACCCGGCGGCGGGCCTGCGCCATGGTCGTCAGGTAGAACAACGCCGCCGGCTCCGCGCCCCCGCCCTCCCCGTGCCCGCCGGCGGGCACGTACCGCCGGTCCTCCGGCCCGAACGGCAGGAACCAGCGGACCGGCACCTCCCAGCGGCTGGTCAGGATCCACGGCCGGGCGTCCGGGTGCGCCGAGCGCCAGCGCGCCTGTGCGGCCAGCGCCTGCTCCCGCACCGTCCGCGGCAGCACGGTCTCCAGCAGTGTCACCGGCAGCGAGTCCCGCAGCTCCTCCAGCGCCTGCCAACTGCGCAGCCGGGTGGTCCACGGGCAGACGTAGGCGACCGCGTCGACCACCCGCACGAAGGCGCCCTCGTTCTCCCACCCGGCGTCGTCGGGGGACGGCGCGGCGCACTGGGGACGGGGCAGCAGCTCGGCGAGCGCCTCCCGTTGTGCTTCGAGCGCCGCCCGCGCCACCGGCTGGTCGGCCGAGGCCGCGTCAGGCCCGCGGTCGGCCAGCTCGGCCTGCCAGCGGGCCCGGTCCGGCTCGGGCAGTGCCGCGAGGGGCTCGTACACCCGCAGGTGGGCGGCGTAGGGCGGCAGCACGGAGGTGCGCACAGCGGTCACGTCCTGCATCGTCGCACGGGCCACCGACCGAGCGGGAGGTACCGGGCGATGCAAATCCGGCCGATCCGGGCGCCGTTCGACGCCGTCCGGGGGGATCGCCGCGGAGCCCCCGCAGACTAGGCTTCGCGCTAGATGGCCCGTACCACAGCAGCGGGCCCGCAGATACTGGAGTCACCACAGTGACCGACGTACGCACCGAGTCCGCGACGCACCCCGCACCAGGCGTGCTCAGCCGGATCTTCCGTACTGAACAGGACGGCACCCCGGGCGACGGGCACGAGCAGGTCGTGCTCTGCCACGACCGGACGTCCGGCCTCAAGGCGATCATCGCCATCCACTCGACCGCCCTGGGCCCGGCCCTCGGCGGCACCCGGTTCCACCAGTACGACTCCGAGGAGGAGGCGCTGGAGGACGCGCTGCGGCTGTCCCGCGGGATGAGCTACAAGAACGCGCTGGCCGGGCTCGACCTGGGCGGCGGCAAGGCCGTGATCATCGGCAACCCGACGGCCAAGGCGGAGGGCGGCGACAAGTCCGAGGCCCTGCTGCGCGCCTACGGCCGCTTCGTGCAGTCGCTGGACGGCCGCTACATCACCGCCTGCGACGTGGGCACCTACGTCCAGGACATGGATGTGGTCGCGCGCGAGTGCGACTACGTCACCGGCCGCTCCCCCGAGCACGGCGGCGCCGGCGACTCCTCGGTGCTGACGTCGTACGGCGTCTTCCAGGGCATGCGCGCCTCCGCCCAGGCCCGCTGGGGCCAGCCGACGCTGCGCGGCAAGCGGGTCGGCGTGGCCGGCGTCGGCAAGGTCGGCCACTACCTGGTCGGCCACCTGGTCGCCGACGGCGCCACCGTGGTGATCACCGACGTCTCCGAGGCCGCCGTCAACCGGGTCCGGGCCGCCCACCCCGACGTCGAGGTGGTCGCCGACACCAAGGCGCTCCTCGGCGCCGGGCTGGACGTCTACGCCCCGTGCGCCCTGGGCGGCGCGCTCGACGACGACACGGTGGCCCAGCTGACCGCGGCCGGCACCTCGATCATCTGCGGCGCGGCCAACAACCAGCTGGCCCACCCGGGTGTGGAGAAGGACCTCGCCGACCGCGGCATCCTCTACGCGCCCGACTACCTGGTGAACTCCGGCGGGGTGATCCAGGTGGCCGACGAGATCGACGGCTTCAACTTCGAGCGCGCCAAGAACAAGGCGACCAAGATCTTCGACACCACCCTGGAGATCTTCACCCGGGCCGCCGCCGACGGCGTGCCCCCGGCGGTCGCCGCCGACCGGCTGGCCGAACGCCGGATGCGCGAGATCAGCGCGCTGCGCACGATCCTGCTGCCGGGCGCGCGCAAGGGCTGACGCTCCGTGACCGGCTCCGGATCACAATGTGGACCCGGATTCCCGCTTGTCCCCCGATCGGGCGCCGTCGAGGCCTCCGTCGGGGGATAATCGGTGCCGGAACAACTGACCCGATCCGCCCGCCGGGACCCTCGGGATGGCCCGGAATTCCCCGTCCGACCGGGAGCGTCCTGGTCCCGGGGAGCGACAGTGCGCGCCACGTCACACTGACGACGTACCGTCCGAGGGCGGAAACAGGTACCGTTGATGCTCCAAGGGACGGTTTCCCGATTCGGGCAAGCCGTTCCCGATCATGAACACGTGTCAGACTCGGGGCCGTGAGCCCCATCGTTGAGGGGGTCGACCCATGGGGCGCGGCCGGGCCAAGGCCAAGCAGACGAAGGTCGCCCGCGAGCTGAAGTACAACAGCGGCGGCTTCGACGCTAACCGTCTGTCCAGCGAGCTGGGCGTTACACCCGTTCGTCCGGTCAACCCTGAGCCGGTTGACGACGACGAGGACGACGACCCCTACGCCGCGTACGCGGACTACTACAACGACGACGAGGACGAGGACGAGGCCGAAGCCGGCCACCACCCGTCCCGCCGCCGCGCCTGAATCAACGCCCTGACCGGTCCGAGCGCCTGAGCGCCGGGCCGGTTTTCGGCGTGCCCGGGCACACAGCACGCGGCACCAGGACCCGGCAGCAGCAGCCGGGCAGCAGCACCCGGGGCACCACACCGCACCACCGGGGCACCACACCGCACCCCCGGGCGCCATGCACGTCGACCGCGGCTCCACCCCGGCACCACCCGGGCTCCACCCGGCCCCGAAACGGCGGACGGGCCCCCGAAGGGACCCGTCCGACCGGCCGGCGCAGTCCGCGCCGCTCACTTCCCGCAGTCGCTCACTTCGCGTAGTCGCCGTAGAGCGCGGCACCCTCGTGGTGCTCGGCCCCGCGGTCCACGATGTCACCGAGCAGCCAGGCCTCGACGCCGCGGTCCTCCAGGATCGACAGCACCACGTCGACCGACTGCGGCGGCACCACGGCCACCATGCCGATGCCCATGTTGAGGGTCTTCTCGATCTCCGGGGTCTGCATCCGGCCGACCTCGGCGACGGTCTGGAAGACCGGCAGCGGGGTCCAGGTGCCGCGGTCCAGCCGGGCGTGCAGGTGGTCCGGGATCACCCGGGCCAGGTTGGCGGCCAGGCCACCGCCGGTGACGTGCGAGAAGGCGTGGACCTCGGTGGCCCGGGTGAGCGCCAGGCAGTCCAGCGAGTAGATCCGGGTGGGCTCCAGCAGCTCCTCGCCGAGGGTGCGGCCGAACTCCGGCACCTCACGGTCGAGCGCCCAGCCGGCCTGGTTCAGCAGCACGTGGCGGACCAGCGAGTAGCCGTTGGAGTGCAGGCCGGAGGCGGCCATCGCGATCACCACGTCGCCGGCCCGGACCCGGTCGGCGCCCAGCAGCTGGTCGGCCTCGACCACGCCGGTGCCGGCGCCGGCCACGTCGTACTCGTCCGGGCCGAGCAGGCCCGGGTGCTCGGCGGTCTCGCCGCCGACCAGCGCACAGCCGGCCAGCACGCAGCCCTCGGCGATGCCCTTGACGATCTGGGCGACCCGCTCGGGGTGCACCTTGCCGACGCAGATGTAGTCGGTCATGAAGAGCGGCTCGGCGCCGCAGACCACCAGGTCGTCGACGACCATGCCGACCAGGTCGTGGCCGATGGTGTCGTGCTTGTCCATGGCGGCGGCCAGCGCCACCTTGGTGCCGACCCCGTCGGTGGCGGAGGCCAGCAGCGGGCGCTCGTAGCGCTTGAGGGCGGAGATGTCGAAGAGGCCGGCGAACCCGCCGAGACCGCCGACCACCTCGGGGCGGTTGGTCTTCTTCACCCACTGCTTCATGAGCTCGACGGCGCGGTCGCCCGCCTCGATGTCGACGCCGGCGGCGGCGTAGGTGGCGCCGCTCTCGTTGCTGCTGGTCACTGCGGTGTGGCCCTTTCGGGTCAAGTGGGGGTTGCCAACGGCGGCGGGGCCCCGGTCGGGGCCCCGCCTGGGTGTTACGGGCGGCGCAGCGCGTCTGCCGCGCCGTGGCCGCCGAGCAGGGACTGCACGCCGTCCAGGTCGGAGCCGGTCGGCTTGCCCCGGGTGGCGGGCGGCTGCTGGCTGCCGGCGATCTCCGCTTCCAGCAGCAGCTTGCCGAGCAGCGCCGGGTCCGGCAGCTCCATCGGGTACTCGCCGTCGAAGCAGGCCCGGCAGAGCTTGTCCTTGGGCTGCTTGGTGGCCTCGATCATGCCGTCGATCGAGATGTAGGCGAGCGAGTCGGCGCCCAGGGTGCGGCCGATCTCCTCGACCGACATCCCGTTGGCGATCAGCTCGGCCCGGGTGGCGAAGTCGATGCCGAAGAAGCACGGCCACTTCACCGGCGGCGAGGAGATCCGGATGTGCACCTCGGCCGCACCGGCCTCGCGCAGCATCCGCACCAGGGCGCGCTGGGTGTTGCCGCGGACGATCGAGTCGTCGACCACGACCAGCCGCTTGCCGGCGATCACCTCGCGCAGCGGGTTGAGCTTGAGCCGGATGCCGAGCTGGCGGATGGTCTGGCTGGGCTGGATGAAGGTGCGGCCGACGTAGGCGTTCTTCACCAGGCCGGCGCCGAACGGGATGCCGCTGGCCTCCGCGTAACCGATCGCGGCGGGGGTGCCGGACTCGGGGGTGGCTATCACCAGGTCGGCCTCGACGGGCGCCTCGGCAGCCAGCCTGCGGCCCATCTCCACCCGGGAGAGGTAGACGTTGCGCCCGGCGATCGAGGTGTCGGGGCGGGCCAGGTAGACGTACTCGAAGACGCAGCCCTTGGGCTTGGCCTCGGCGAACCGGGAGGTGCGCAGGCCGTTCTCGTCGACGGCGATCAGCTCGCCCGGCTCCACCTCGCGGATGAAGGAGGCGCCGACGATGTCCAGGGCCGAGGTCTCGGACGCGACCACCCAGCCGCGCTCCAGCCGGCCGAGCACCAGCGGGCGGATGCCCTGCGGGTCGCGGGCCGCGTAGAGCGTGTGCTCGTCCATGAAGACCAGCGAGAAGGCGCCGCGGACCTCGGGGAGGATCGTGCGGGCGGTCTCCTCGATGGACAGGTCGGGGTGGCCGGCCAGCAGGGCCGTGAGCAGGTCGGTGTCGTTGGTCGCGGCGGTGCGGCCGGACCGGGAGACGTGCTCCTCGCCGGGCAGCTCGGCGACCATCGCCGCGAGTTCGGCGGTGTTGACCAGGTTTCCGTTGTGACCGAGCGCCAGCGAACCGTGCGCGGTCGCCCGGAAGGTCGGCTGGGCGTTCTCCCAGACCGAGGACCCGGTGGTCGAGTAGCGGGCATGTCCGACGGCGATATGACCGTGCAACGACCCCAGGGAGGCCTCGTCGAAGACCTGGGACACCAGGCCCATGTCCTTGAAGACGAGAATCTGGGAGCCATTGCTCACTGCGATGCCCGCGGATTCCTGTCCGCGGTGCTGCAGGGCATAGAGGCCGAAGTACGTGAGCTTGGCGACCTCCTCGCCGGGAGCCCAGACCCCGAAGACGCCGCAAGCGTCCTGAGGGCCTTTCTCGCCGGGAAGGAGATCGTGGTTGAGTCTTCCGTCACCACGTGGCACGCCTTCGAGTCTAGGGCAGCAGACCCCGGTGTCGGCCGCCGGGAGCGGCCTGGAACTGGCCCTTTGACGCACGACGCGCGTAGACCGAACCCCTTACCACAGCGCTAGGGCAGGCAGGGCGCGGACCGGGGTGTTCACGGTGACCTCGCTCACGTCGGGCCGCGGCACGCGGGCGGGCGGCACAACGGGTTGCGGCACGCCGGGCGGGCGGCACAACGGGTCGCGGCACGGCGGGCAGTCGGCACAGGGGGTTGCGGCACGCCGGGCGGGCGGCACAACGGGTCGCGGCACGGCGGGCAGTCGGCACAGGGGGTTGCGGCACGGCGGGCGGTCGGCACAGCGGGCGGGCGGTCGGCACAGCGGGCGGGCGGCACGCCCGGCGGTCAGCCCGTGGGCAGCACCAGGTGCCAGGCGGCCGGGTGCGCGGTCCAGGTGCGGGCCGGCACCGGGCCCGCCGGGCAGCCGTCCGCCTCGTAGCCGAAGTCGGGGCCCGCCACCGTGATCCGCGACGCCCGCACCCGCAGCAGGGTGCGGCGCGCCCCGGCGGCGCGCACCACCACCTCCGCCGCCTCGGCCCCCGCCGGCAGCCGCAGCGCGACCAGTCGCGGCGGGCGGCCGGCTCCGCCGAGCTCGCGGCCGTCCGCCTCGATCCGCAGCTGCTCCCCCGCCTGGGCCACCTGCTCAGCCGCAATCAGTTTCGCCCAGAGCGAACGCCAACCACCCGGACGGACCTGTCGCCGCCCGGGAATCCGCACCTCGCCGAGCACCACCCCGTCGCCGTCGTCCAGCAGCAGGCCGAGCTGCCGCGGCACCCCAGCGAGCACCGCGCGGGCCGCCGCCACCGGCTCCACCGGCACCCCGAGCGAGCGGGCCAGCGCGACTTCGCGCCCGCCCCCCACCGGCACCACGGCGACCGGCCCCGCCGCCAACTCCCCGTGCCGGTGCAGCGCCTGGACCACCCGCTGGAGCGCCAGGTCGGAGCCGACCACCACCGGCCGGCGCCGCCCGCGGTGGGCGAGCACCCGGTCCAGCTCGGTCGCGTTCTCCGGCAGCGCCACCTTCACGTCCGCCCCGCCGCTCAGCACGTCCCGGGCGATCCGCACCGCTTCGCCGTCGGCCGCCTTGGCCGCCGGGTCGAGCAGCACCAGCAGCGGTGCGGTGCCGGGCGGTCCGGCGGCGTCGGAGGGCTGGGGGGCGGGCGTGGACTGGGACGACACGACCGGTCCTTCCTCAGGTAATCTCTCGGTGCAAGAGCCCCTTGCGCTATTGCGCCAGGGGCTTCGTCTATCTCGGGGCAGACTGCGGCCTACGCAGGATGCCCCAACCGGAAGGGGTGTACGCCTGTGCCGGCACTCGTGCTCGTTGGTGCCCAGTGGGGAGACGAGGGCAAGGGGAAGGCCACGGACCTCCTCGGCGGCTCCGTCGACTACGTCGTCCGCTACCAGGGCGGCAACAACGCCGGTCACACGGTGGTCATCGGCGACCAGAAGTACGCGCTGCACCTACTGCCTTCCGGCATCCTGAGCCCGAACGTCGTGCCGGTCATCGGCAACGGCGTGGTGATCGACCCGGCCGTACTGCTCTCCGAGCTGGAGGGCCTGAACGCCCGCGGCATCGACACCTCCAAGCTGCTGATCTCGGGCAACGCCCACCTGATCACGCCGTACCACCGGACCCTGGACAAGGTGACCGAGCGGTTCCTCGGCAAGCGCAAGATCGGCACCACCGGCCGCGGCATCGGACCGGCCTACGCGGACAAGATCAACCGGATCGGCATCCGGGTGCAGGACCTCTTCGACGAGTCGATCCTGCGCCAGAAGGTCGAAGCCGCGCTGGACCACAAGAACCAGATCCTGGTCAAGCTGTACAACCGCCGCGCCATGCCGGCCGACCTGGTGGTCCAGGAGTACCTGGGCTACGCCGAGAAGATCCGTCCGTTCCTGGCCGACACCACCCTGGTGCTGGACGAGGCGCTGAAGGCGGACAAGGTGGTCCTGCTGGAGGGCGGCCAGGGCACGCTGCTGGACGTCGACCACGGGACCTACCCCTTCGTCACCTCCTCGAACCCGACCTCCGGCGGCGCCTGCACCGGCGCCGGCATCGGTCCCACCAAGATCGACCGGGTGATCGGCATCCTGAAGGCCTACACCACCCGGGTCGGCTCCGGACCGTTCCCGACCGAGCTGCTGGACGAGGACGGCGAGGCGCTGCGCCGGATCGGCGGCGAGCGCGGTGTCACCACCGGCCGCGACCGCCGCTGCGGCTGGTTCGACGCGGTGATCGCGCGCTACGCGACCCGGGTCAACGGCCTGACCGACTTCTTCCTCACCAAGCTCGACGTGCTGACCGGCTGGGAGCAGATCCCGGTCTGCGTGGCCTACGAGATCGACGGCCGTCGGGTCGAGGAACTGCCGTACAGCCAGACCGACTTCCACCACGCCAAGCCGGTCTACGAGTACCTGCCCGGCTGGAGCGAGGACATCAGCGGGGCCCGCGCCTTCGGCGACCTGCCGAAGAACGCCCAGGCCTATGTGAAGGCGCTGGAGGAGATGTCGGGCGCGCCGATCTCCGCGATCGGCGTCGGCCCCGGCCGGACCGAGACGATCGAGATCAACTCCTTCCTCTAGCCCCGGCTCGGGCCGGTAGCCCCGGCTCCGTACCGCAGTCCCTCCCCGTAGCCCCCAGTCGATGCCCCTGGCAGAGCGACCGCTCGCCAGGGGCTTTCGCTTGTCCATCCCGCATTGCACTAGTGCATATGGCTATTGCATCTAGTTCAACCGCCCAGTACCGTCTCGATCATGACCGCGAAGACCCCCGCCCCCGTCACCCTCGCCGGCCGGCACATCCGGTTGGAGCCGCTGCGCCGCGACCACGCCGCCGCCCTCTTCGCCGCCGCCGGCAGTGACGAGGAGGTGTTCCGCTGGCTGTCCTGGCCCGCCCCGCAGACCGAGGCGGCCATGGACGAGGTCGTCGAGAGCTACCTGAAGAACCCCGGCTGCGAGCCCTTCGCCGTCATCGCCGCCGACACCGGCCGGGCGGTCGGCGTCAGCAGCTACTACGACGCCAACCCGGTGGACGAGTGGGTGGAGATCGGCGGCACCTGGTACGCCCGCGCGGTCTGGCGCACGGCCGTCAACACCGAGGCCAAGCTGCTGCTCCTCACCCACGCCTTCGAGGACCTCGGCATGGGCCGGGTGATGTGGAAGACCGACCACCTCAACGAGCGCTCCCAGAACGCCATCCGCCGCCTCGGCGCCCAGTACGAGGGCACCTTCCGCCGCGCCCGCCGCCGCCCGGACGGCAGCTGGCGGGACAGCGTCTACTTCTCGATGCTCGCCGACGAATGGCCCGCCGCGAAGCAGCGGCTGACCGAGGCGCTGCTCGGCCGCGTGTGATCAATGTGCGCCGCTGGTGCGCGCGGGGGTGCCGACCGGGTCGGCACCCCCGCGTCGCCGAGCCGAGCCGGCGTCAAGCGTCCTCCGCCACCAGGTGGTCGACGCACACCGCGATCGCCAGCAGCAGGCCGGCGTCCGCGCCGTCGGCGATCCAGACGCCGTAACTCTCGTGCAGCCGGAACCACTTGCGGGAGACCTCGGCGATCCGGTCGCCGTGCGACTCGATCCGGTAGTCCTTGTCGATCAGGTTGCCGTGGATCTCCAACTCGCCGCCGTCGCGCAGCTCCACGTGGAACTTGTCGCGGAACGGGGTGAAGAGCTTCCTGCGCACCGTGGCGATCACCTCGCCGCGGTGGTCCTCGATCTTCATGGCCTCCCGGATCGACACCGCCTTGTGCTTGATCACCGCGACCACCCGGCCACCGGCGTCCTTCAGCTCGAAGGTCTCCCGCACCCGCAGCACCTTGCCGTCCACCAGGAACGCCTTGGTGCCGTGCTCGTCCTCGATCCAGAAGTCCTCCCCGATCGAGAAGAGCCGCTCCCTGACCCGGTACTTCATCCCGTGCCTCCGCTGCCGTGGGTACCTGTCCCCTCCCGGACTACCATCACCGCGGGCCGGCGCCGGACTGCGACACGGACTACGAGAGTTCCCAGAGCAGCCGGTAGTAGCGGATCCGCTCCTCGTCCGGCTCGACTCCGTACCCCTCCAGCAGCGGTTCCTCCCAACCCGGACCGTAGTTCCAGGTGGTGCTCCAGGTGGCGACGGCGAGGTCGGCCCAGCCGTCGGCCACGCCCAGCGCGCCGAAGTCCACGTGGCCGGTGCAGTGGCCGTCGTCGCCGATCAGGGTGTTGGGGGCGCAGGCGTCACCGTGGCAGACCACCAGCCGGTCGATCGGCGGCCGTTCGCCCAGTGCTGCCAACGCGTCCCCGACCGTGCCGAACGGCCGGTGGTCCGGATGGAACTCCGCCGGATCCAGTCGGCCCGCCGCCGCGTTGGCCCGCGCCCGCGCCACCCGCCCCTCGGCGGACCACTCGAACGGACAGTCCGCCACCGGCAGTTCCTCATGCAGTCGGCGCAACCCCGCCCCGATCGCGCGCACCGCCGTGGCGGGATCCTGCTTCCAGCGGTCTGCCACCGCCATCGTGCCGGGCAGCCCGGCGGTGACCAGCCACGACCCGCTCCCGTCCGCCCCCTGGTCCAGCACCCGCGGCACCACGGCGAACCGCGCCGCCCACCGCAACCGCACCGCCTCCGCCCCCAGGTCCAGCCCGCTCCCCGCCGGCGCCCACTTCACGAACCGCGGCCCAGCCCGGAACGTCAACCCCCCGAGCCCGTTGCGCCACACCGCCCGCACCGGCTGCCCACCCGCCAACTCGACGACGATCGGCGGCACTTCAACCCGCCCCTGTGGCACTTCGGCAATCATCCCGGCATTCTCGCGCCCCCGCCCGAGCCCGGGTCAACGGCATTTCGGGGGCCGGAGGCCGCGGCCGGAGGCCTGTGCGCGAGTCACGGACCGGCGATGGGGGCGCCACCCGGTGGCGGATGTAGTCGTGCGGATGCGACCGGGCCATCGCCAGCGCAGTATCCACCAAGTCATGCAGCTCAGGCGGGTAGTAAGACTTCTGGAGCGGCAGCCCGGGGATGATGCTCGTCTGAACGCTGACGTGTTGGCTGCTCACGAACTCGCGGAGCGCAGCCTCGTACCACTCACTCGTCAGGACCGACCTGTCGTCCTCCTCCTTCTGGCATCCGACTCCTTCTTCCGCCGCCCTGACCTCGGGGAGCCGAAGCGGCAGGGCCGACCAGTACCAGGCCCGCGCCGCCCCGGCCCGCTCCAGATCGGTACCCGTCCGCAAGTAGTCGAGCAGGGTGCTCCGGACACGCCTGCGGCCGAACGCGTTCAGGGTGGGTTCCATGAACCACCGGTTGAAGCTCGGGTCCGGCTCATGGACAGCCGTCTTCATGAGCACGTCGAAGGACGCCCCGGGCAGCAGCAACCCACCCTTCCTGGACGCCGTCCGCAGCGCCGCCCCCACCCGGCGTCCCCACCGCCACTCCTCACCCGGCTCGGCCGGAGCAACGTCCAGTCCGACGATCTCGACCAGCGCCGCCAGACACCGCAGCAGCACCTGCTGCCCGTCCTCCGTGCGCCCGGACCCCGCAGCGGTCTCATCCCCACCAACGGCCACTGTCTTCCTCCCATGCCGTGAACCCGCGCGGCATGCTTCCACAGCCGGGCTCTGTGCCGGGGTGTCACCACCCTGACCTGCGCTCCGGGTGCCGTGAGATCGTCTCCGCAGCAGAGCACGAGAGCGGAGCACCGGGTGGACACAGCAAGCACTGCAAACGACGAGTGGGCCGCGACCATGACTCGCGAGGCGCGGGAGCTGATGGAGATGTGGCACGGCGATCCGGACCTCCTCGACACGGATCCGGCACAGGCGCTGGTCTGGCTTGACGACCAACTCAGTGAGATCGACACCCGTGACTTCACTGAGGACGAGATCCGTCCCGCCATGGCTGGGGTGATGTCCCTGCTGGCCGAAACCATCATCAAGCTGCACGGCGCACGGTGGGAAACCCAGCCGGAGGCCCCGGCAGCGGACCGTCATGTCCTGGTCGGCGGCCGGTTGAAGGGGCCGGTCCGACTAGGACCGCTGGTTATGCGCGCCTTCCAGAAGCCCCACGTCAGTGCTGTCGAGATGCTCAACGAAGCTGAATTGGAGGGCCGGATTCGGATGGTCTGCCTGGAAGCGCCGAGCACCCCGGCACCGGTTGATGCGGGGCTCTCGTGACGTAAGGCCAGGTCTCATCTTGTCAGGCAGGGATCTCCGAGCTGACCGGGATGGGGGGTTGGACTCCGGTGAGTTCAGCAGCTCGCGCAACCAGCATGTGTGCCAGTTCGGGGTAGTAGCCGCGCGCGACGGCTTGCAGCATTTCCGCGAGGGCGGCAAGCTCGCCGATCCGTCCTGCGGGGGTGTCGAGGACATCGGCGAACTCGGTACGGATGCGGGCGGCCACCTCGGGGACGAGGAGGCTGTTCACATACAGGATGCCGGGGTCGTAACCGACGGGGACCAAGCCCCAGCGCTCCCAGTCCAGGATCACCAGCGGCGCGGTCAGGTTCCCCCAGTGCAGATCGCCGTGGCCGGTAACGCGCTCGATCTCCTCAGGCGCCGGGATGCCGAGGAACTGCGGGAACGCCTTCTCGAACCAGCCGTCCCGCACCGTGATCCGCACGCCCTGCGCCTGCCCGAGGCGGGCGAGTGCGCGGCGCAGGGTGCTCCACCACTCGCCGGGGAGCCCAGGGTCGTGGTCCAGGTCAGGGCGATGGGGCGAGATCACCGGGTGGGTCACGAAGTCGAGAAGGTCGACCCCGTAGCCGAACCCGTCCGTGACCCAGTCCAGTACTTCGACCGGACGAAGCTCACCGTCGATACGGGCAACGCACTGGGCCAGCTCGGCGACGCCGCAGCCGCCGAACCACTCATCGAGGAGGCCCTACGGGCCGAAGCGAGCGCGAACCAGCGAGGACGGGCGTTCCACTCATACTGGCTGGCCCGCACCCAGCTCCAACGCGGTGAAGTCGAGTTGGCGTGCAGCACGGCTGGCGACGCCCTCGGCTTGGCAATCGAAGTGGGCTCCCCGCGCGTGGTCGCGCACCTTCGGGAATTCCGCCATCTACTGAAGCCGTACCGCAGCACCCAGTCGGCTGCCGAACTGTCGGCTCGCATCCAGGAGCTGCGCACCTGACCTACAAGCCGGCCTCATCGAGCAGCAGGTACAGCACGCCGACCAGTGAGCCGCTGCTGACGATCTCCCGGCGGTCGATCATGCCGCGCAGCTCGGAGAGCGGGATCCACTCGATCCGGTCCGACTCATTGCGCTCAGTCGGCGGCCCTGCGTACTCCACGGCGTCGGCCCGAAAGACGAAATGCTCCGAGTCGGTGATCCCGTTCGCCGGCTGGGCGTAGATCAGCGGCTTGACCTCCCCGACCCGCCAGCCGGTCTCCTCCAGCACCTCACGAGCAGCGGCCTCGGCCGGCGACTCGTCCGCCTCGATCAGACCCATGGGCAACTCCCACGCCCACGAGTCGGTGATGAACCGGTGCCGCCACATCATCAGCACCTGCTTCTGGTCGTTCACCACCGCCGAAACCGCCAGGTGCCGCAGCTTGAGCACGTGGTGCTCCCAGCGATGCCCGTCCGGCTGCTCGACATCAACCAACCACACGTTCACCCAGGGGTTCTCGTAGATCGGTCGTTCCCCGTGGATCTTCCACTGCATCGCTGCGGCCCCTCTCGACGGACCTTCAGCATGTCAGACCCGAGCAGCCAGCGGACCGGTTCCAGCGAATTTGCGTCAAGGTGACGAATACTCCGGCGATCAATGACCCTCTGGTCAGAGCAGCCAGATGCAAGTCTGCGCAGGGCACCACGTACCGCCGACTCACGTTGTGGGTGGCTTTGGCTCGATCTCGGGCGTCTTGATGCCATGAGCCGGGAGCACTCGGTTCGCCGCGTCCTCCGGTGTCGGGGCCAGCCCGAGGGCCCGCATAGCCGTAATGGATCTGAGCCGGTCCCTCAAGACCGGATCTTCGATCCGATCAATCAGGGTGAGCGCCTGATCAAGGGTGTGATCCGAGCGCAGTTCCTCACTGACACGATCCGCTTGCTCGGTCAGATGTTTGCGAGCCCGGTTGGCGTGCAGAGCGAAGGCGCCACCGCACGTGCTGATCAGCACACCGCTCAGGCCCGTCATCAGCCCTGCTGTGCTACCGGCCGCTGAGCCGTGGCGAAGCAGGACCAGAGCTGCGCCGCAAAGCAAGATGACCGACCCCGCCGACACGAAGAACATGCTCAGGCGGAAGGTGTTCCCAGCCTGAGTGAGTGCCTGCTGTCTGAAGGCCGCGAGAAAGCCTTCCCGGGGATCCTCAGCCTCCGGCGGCACGGCCTCCGCTGCAGGGGCGTCGAGGTAAAAGTTCTGGACTCCGCCTGATTGCACGACGGTCCCACTCGTACCGTTGACGCGAATGTCTCCACCGCTGTTGAAGATCACTGAGAGGTCGGTGACGCGCGCCTCGTCCCCAGTGCCGTCCTCGTCATCTGACACGTTGGCCCCCTCGAATAACCGAGCGTTCCCATCGCTTACCCGATCAGCAACACCCTAGCCACCGATCCGGTCGCAGCACGGCGGCTTCGAAGGGTCGCCACCACAGCTGGGTGGTTCTGCGACGAGCACGAGGGCCGGAATGCAGTCCCAAACCGATGGGGTTGAATGCGGACATGGCTACACGTGCTCGAGTACGCGCCCCCGAACTGGTCGGCAAGGGCGGATGGATCAACACCGGCGGCAAGGACCTCACTCTGGCGGACCTACGAGGTAAGTGCGTCGTTGTAGACTTCTGGACCTTCTGCTGCATCAACTGCCTGCACGTCCTCGACGAGCTGCGCGAGCTGGAGGAGAAGCACCGCGACACCGTGGTGATCGTCGGGGTGCACTCGCCCAAGTTCGTGCACGAGGCGGACCACCAGGCCGTGGTGGACGCGGTGGCGCGGTACGAGGTGGCGCATCCGGTGCTGGACGATCCGGAGCTGGCGACCTGGAAGCAGTACGCGGTGCGGGCCTGGCCGACGCTGGTGGTGATCGATCCCGAGGGATACGTGGTCGCGCAGCACGCCGGTGAGGGGCACGCGCACGCGATCGAGCGGCTGGTCGAGGAGCTGGAGGAGGAGCACGCGGCCAAGGGCACCCTGCGGCGCGGCGACGGGCCGTACGTGCCGCCGGAGCCCGTGGCGGGGGCGCTGAAGTTCCCCGGCAAGGCGGTGCGGCTGCCCGGGGGCGGCTTCCTGGTGGCCGACGCGGGGCACCACTCGCTGGTCGAGCTGGGCGCGGACGGCGAGACCGTGGTGCGCCGGATCGGCGACGGCGAGCGCGGCCTGGTCGACGGCAGCGCGCCCCGGTTCAGCGAGCCGCAGGGCCTGGCGCTGGTGCCGGAGGGCCTGGAGCTGGGCTACGACGTGGTGGTCGCCGACACGGTGAACCACGCGCTGCGCGGAGTGCGGCTGGCCGACGGCTCGGTGACCACGCTGGCGGGCACCGGTCGGCAGTGGTGGCAGGGCTCGCCGACCAGCGGCCCGGCCACCGGGGTGGACCTCTCCTCGCCGTGGGACGTGGCCTTCTTCGACGGCCGGGTGTGGATCGCGATGGCCGGGGTGCACCAGCTGTGGGCGTTCGACCCGGCCGCCGGCACGGTCGCCGTCGCGGCCGGCACCACCAACGAGGGCCTGGTGGACGGCCCGGTGGCCGAGGCCTGGTTCGCCCAGCCGTCCGGCTTGGCGGTCTCCCCGGACGGTTCCGAGCTCTGGGTGGCGGACAGCGAGACCTCGGCACTCCGCTGTGTTTCACGTGAAACCATGCGGGTGCGCAGCGCGGTCGGCACCGGCCTCTTCGACTTCGGCCACCGGGACGGCGCCGCCGAGCAGGCGCTGCTGCAGCACCCGCTGGGCGTCACCGTGCTCCCGGACGGCTCGGTGGCGATCTCCGACACCTACAACCACGCGCTGCGCCGCTACGACCCGGCCAGTGGCGAGGTGACCACCCTGGCCACCGACCTGCGCGAGGCCTCCGGCGCGGTGCTGGTCGGCGAGGACATCGTGGTGGTGGAGTCGGCCCGGCACCGGCTGACCCGGCTGCGGCTGCCCGAGGAGGCGGTGCGGGTGGAGTCGGTGGCGCACCGGACCCAGCGCGCCGCCACCGAGGTGGCCCCCGGACCCCTCCGGCTCGACGTCGTCTTCACCGCGCCGACCGGCCAGAAGCTGGACGAGCGCTACGGCCCGTCCACCCGGCTGCTGGTCAGCGCCACGCCGCCGGAGCTGCTGGTCTCCGGCGCGGGCGCGGACTCGGCGCTCTCCCGCAAGCTGGTGCTCTCCGAGGAGCTGACCGAGGGCGTGCTGCACGTCTCCGCGATGGCCGCCTCCTGCGACGACGACCCGGAGGTCGAGTACCCGGCCTGCCACGTGCACCAGCAGGACTGGGGCGTGCCGGTGAAGCTGGTCCCGGGCGGTGCCGTCCGGCTGCCCCTGGTGCTGGCCGGGATGGAGTAGCGGAAGGGAAGAGCGGGGAAGGGTCAGGGCCGACCCGCGCGCGGGTCGGCCCTGACAGGCGAGAGCTCAGCCCTCCAGGAAGGCCTTGATCGCCGAGGCCAGCAGGAACGCGTCGTCGGCGCCGCACAGCTCGCGGGCCGAGTGCATGGAGAGCGCGGCGATGCCGCAGTCGATCGTGGTGATGCCGAGCCGGGCCGCGGTGATCGGACCGATGGTGGTGCCGCAGGCCACCGCGTTGTTGGAGACGAAGCTCTGCCAGGGCACCCCGGCCCGCTCGCAGGCGGCCGCGAAGACGGCCCGGCCGACCCCGTCGGTGGCGTAGCGGTTGTTGACGTTGACCTTGAGGATCGGGCCGCCGTTGGGCACCGGGTGGTGGCCGGGCTCGTGCTTCTCGGGGTAGTTGGGGTGCACCGCGTGCCCCATGTCGGAGGAGAGGCAGACGGTGCCGGCCAGCGCCCGTGCCCGGTCCTCGTCGCTGCCGCCGCGGCTGGACACGCTGCGCTCCAGCACCCGGCCGAGCAGCGGGCCCTGGGCGCCGGTGTCCGACTCGCTGCCGGTCTCCTCGTGGTCGAAGGCGGCCATGACCGGGATGTACGGCAGCTCATCGGCGCCGTCGGAGGCCGCCACGGCGGCCAGCGCGGCGGCCGAGGCGTGCACCGAGAGCAGGTTGTCCAGGCGCGGGCCGGCCAGCAGCTCGCGGTCCCGGCCCAGGTACGACGGCGGCTGGATGTCATGGGTCATCAAGTCCCAACCCAGCACCTGGTCGGCGTCCAGCCCGGCGCGCTCCGCGACGTAGCGCAGCAGGGATCCCTCATCCACCGAGCCCAGGCCCCAGATCGGGGTGAGGTGGCGCTGCCGGTCCAGCTTCAGCCCGTCGTTCACCTGCCGGTCGAGGTGGATCGCCAGCTGTGGCACCCGCAGCAGCGGCTCGTCCAGCTGCACCAGCCGCGTCGATCCGTCACGCAGCACCAGGCGCCCGGAGAGCCCCAGGTCCCGGTCCAGCCAGGTGTTCAGCGGCACCCCGCCGTAGATCTCCACGGCCACCTGCCGCCAGCCGGCCGACCCGGTGTCCGGCACCGGCTTGACCCGCAGGTTCGGGGAGTCGGTGTGGCTGCCGACGATCCGGAACGGTGTGGTCGGCCCGGCGCTCCGGGGCACGTACCAGGCGATCAGCGCGCCGCCCCGGATGACGTACCGGCCGCCGACCGCGCCGTCCCACGTGTCGGTCTCGGCGATCTGCCGGAAGCCCGCCTTCTCCAACCGCTCGGCGGCGCCCGCCACGGCGTGGTACGGGGACGGGGCGGCGGCGAGATACGCGATCAAGTCGTCGGTATGGGTCCGGTTGAAGAAGACCGAGGGATCGGCGGTCGACATGCTGCTCCTGGTTCGAGGGTTGCCGGAGAGCCGGCGGTGTGGGGCTGCCCACTCCGAGCATATGCCCGTACACCGACAGGTTGATCAGGATCGTTGCGGTGATCCCGCTGCTGACCGGCCCGCCGGCCGCCGTCGTCCCCTCCCGTCCCAGCGTGGCAGGCAGCCGTCGCACCCTCCGGTCCCAGCGCGGCAGGCCGCCGTCGCACCCCGCTGCGGCGCGGGTTTGTCAGGAGATCGAGAGCCACACCCAGGCGTTCACGGCCTATCGGCAGCACATCGACGACACTCTTACCAAGGCCACCGCTCTGCTCGGCCAACGGTGAGGAACCCTCGTGACTGCCAACACCAGTGACGCCACGTCGCACCTGCAGCGGCGCCGCCGGATCCTGCTCGCGGTGGCGCTGACCGCGGCCCTGCTGGCGGGTGCCGGTCTGGCCGCCACGGCCTGGGTGAAGTCCCCGGCCGAGCGGGCCGCGCAGGCGGCGTCGCCGCCGCTGACGGTGCTCACCGCCCCGGTGACGACCAAGACGCTCAACCCCTCTGTGGTGGTGCGCGGCAAGGTGTACCCGCCGACCCGGTTCGACGTGGTGGCCGGCTCCTCCACCACCGACGTCACCCAGCTCTACCTCAGCAAATCGCCCGCCCGCCCCGGGGACCAGGTGGCCAACGGGCAGTTGCTGGCGGAAGTCTCGGGCCAGCCGCTCTTCGTGCTCCACGGGGCGGTGCCCGCGTACCGCGACCTGAAGCCCGGTGAGACCGGCTCGGACGTGACGCAGCTGCAGAACGCCCTGGCGGAGTTGGGGTACGGCCACGGCACCGACGACCAGGGCGTGTTCGGCACCGGAACGGAGCGTGCGGTGACCGCGTTCTACCGGCACCTCGGCTATCCCGCCCCGACCACCGGGGCGACCACCCAGCAGGCGGTGGACACCGCGAGGGCCGCGGTGGCGGCCGACCGGCAGGCACTGCACCAGCTGCTCACCGCTCGGCCGGCCGCCCCCACCGCGCCCGACGCGCCGGCCGAACCGCAGGGCGGGAACGCCCAGCAGATCGAGGACGCCGAGCAGAAGCTCGCCGCCGACCAGCAGGCGCTCGGCAGCGCCGAGGCACTGAACGGCCCGATGGTGCCGGCCGCGCAGGTCGCCTTCCTGCCGACCCTGCCCGCGGCCGTCACGGCGGTGAACGGCACGGTCGGGGCGCCGGTCTCCGGGACCCTGGTGTCACTGACCAGCGGCGGTCTGTCGCTCACCGGTCAGCTGACGCCGGACCAGGCGGCGGACGTCACGGCCGGGATGTCCGTGGAGGTACTGGATGAGACGACCGGCACCTCGGTCAACGGCAAGGTCAGCACGCTCGACGCCCCGACCACCACCGCACCGGCCGGCACGGTGATCACCATCGGCGGCCGTGCGCAGGGCGGCGGCGCGGGCAGCGGCGCCACCAGCAGCGGGACCACGGGCAACGGCACCACGGGCAGCGGCGCCGCCACGAGCGGCGCAGCGGCGGCGGGCCCGGTCGCGTCGGCCGGTCCGGCGTACGTGCCGGTCACCGTGGCCCCCGACACCCCGTTCTCCCCGACACTGAACGGCCACGACGTGCGGATCACCATCCTGAAGGACGCCGCCGCGGCCCCCGTGCTCTGCGTGCCGGTGGCAGCCGTCTTCACCCAGGCGAGCGGGCAGACCGCGGTCACCCGGGTGGATGCCGGCGGTGCCCGCACCACGATCCCGGTCACCACCGGCGTGACGGCGGACGGGTTCGTCGGTGTGACCCCGACCAGCGGCACGCTGAAGGACGGCGACCAGGTGGCGGTCGGCCAGTGAGCACGGCGGGAAGCGCGAGCGCACCGGGATCCGCGAGCGCACCGGGATCCGAGGACGTACCTGGAGCGGACGTATCCGGACCCGAGGACGCACCGGTCATCGAGCTGTCCGGCCTCGCCCGGCGGTTCCCCGGCCCGCCGCCGGTCACCGCGCTGCAGCCGACCGATCTGGTGGTCCGGCGCAACGACTACCTCGCCATCACCGGCCCGTCCGGCTCCGGCAAGTCGACCCTGCTCCATCTGCTCGGCCTGCTGGACACGCCCAGCGCAGGCCGCTACCTGCTGGACGGCATCGACACGGGCCCGCTGAGCGACCCGGACCGCGCCGCACTGCGCGGCCGGCGGATCGGCTTCGTCTTCCAGGCGTTCCACCTGCTGCCCCACCGCACCGCCCTGGAAAACGTGCAACTGGCCCTCACCTACCACCAGGTGCCGCGGGCCGAGCGGCGCCCGCGAGCCCTCGCCGCGTTGGAGCGGCTGGGCCTGGCCCACCGCACCGACGCGCTGCCGACCACCCTGTCCGGCGGCGAGCGCCAGCGGGTCGCGATCGCCCGGGCCCTGGTGAACCGGCCCGGGCTGCTGCTCTGCGACGAGCCGACCGGCGACCTGGATTCGGCGAACGCCCGTGCCGTGCTCGACGAGTTCGACGTCCTGCACGCCCAGGGCCTGACCCTGCTCGTCATCACCCACGATCCGACGGTCGCCGGCCGAGCAGGCCGTCACGTGGCGATGCGGGACGGCCGGTTGACTGCGGAGGTGACCCGATGAAGCGTGCCCGCAGCCGCGTCGGCGAGCCGCCTCCACACCTCGGCCCGCGTGACCTGCTCGCCGAGGCGCTGGCCGGGATCCTGCAGCGGCCCGGCCGCGCGGTGCTCACCGTGCTGGGCACGGTGCTGGGCGTCGGCGCCTTCGTGGCGGTGCTCGGCCTGACCGCCACCGCCACCGGGCAGATCGGCGCCCAGTTCGATCTCACCAGGGCCACCACGGTGACGGCCGTCGACCAGCCGGACACCGCCGGCCTGCCGGACGGTGCGGTGCCGGTGAGCGACTTCCCGGCCGATGCCGACAGCCGGATGGCCCGGATCGACGGGGTGTCCGCGGCCGGCGTCTGGTGGCCGGTGCGGAACGACCCGGCGGTGACCCGAACACCGGTTGGGGACGGCAACCCGGCGGTGACCCGAACGCCGGTTGGGGACGGCAACCCGGCGGTGAACCGCACACCGGTTGGGGACGGCAACCCGATGGTGACCCGCACACCGGTTGGGGACGACGACCCGGGCCAGGCCCTGACCGTGCTCGCGGCCACCCCGGGTGCGGTCCGGGCGATGTCGCCCAGGCTGACCGCCGGCGTGCCGCTGGACCCCTTCATGGAGCGCACCCACCAGCCGGTCGCGCTGCTGAGCGCGGCGGCGGCCGCCCGGCTGGGGGTCACCCGCCTGGACGCGCAGCCGGCGGTGTTCATCAACGGGTTGCCGTACACGGTGGTCGGGATCTTCGACCAGGTGCGGCGCGAACCCGGGGCCCCGCCGGGCGTGCTGATCCCGAGCACCACGGCGCTGGACCGGTTCGGCAACCCCGGCGCCACGCCGGACCAGGCCGCCCGGGCGCTGGTCGCCACCCGGGTCGGCGCGGCGGCGGTGGTCGCCCGGCAGTTGGCGGTGGCGCTGCGCCCCGACCGCTCGGAGGCGTTCACCGTGACCGCCCCGCCCGACCCGCACAGCCTGCGCGACCACGTCACCACCGACCTGAGCGGACTCTTCCTGGCACTGGCCGGGCTGTGCCTGCTGGTCGGTGCGGTGGGGATCGCGAGCACCACGCTGGTGGCGGTGCTGGAACGGACCGAGGAGATCGGCCTGCGCCGGGCGCTGGGGGCCGGGACCAGGCAGGTGGCCGCCCAGTTCCTCGCCGAGTCGACCGCGCTCGGCACCCTCGGCGGGCTGCTCGGTACCGCCCTGGGGGTGCTGACCGTCCTGGCGGTCGCCGCCGCGCGGGACTGGACCGCGGTGCTCTCCCCCGCCACCACCCTGCCCGCCCCGCTGCTCGGCACGCTGGTGGGCCTGCTGGCCGGCCTCTACCCGTCGCTGCGCGCGGCCCGGGTCGACCCCTTGCAGGCGTTGCGCACGGGCTGAGAAGCACTGTGGGGCCCGCGAGGTGCGGGCCCCACAGTGCTGAGGGTGGGTCAGGCGGTCAGTGCGGGGAGCCTCAGAAGGCGTCCTCGGCCAGCTCCATGACGTCCAGGTCGACACCCTCGGCGATCAGCCGCTGCGAGGCGACGGTCGGCAGGATGTTGCGGGCGAAGAACCGGGCGCCGGCCACCTTGCCCTGGTAGAAGGCGAGGTCCTTGCCGGTGGCGCCGGCCTCGATCTTGGCGAGCGCCACGACGGCCTGGCGCAGCAGCAGCCAGCCGACCACGACGTCGCCGGAGACCATCAGCAGGCGGGTGGTGTTGAGGCCCACCTTGTACATGTTCTTGACGTCCTGCTCGACCGCGGAGAGGTCGGCCAGCAGCTTGCCGACGATCGCCTCCAGGTCGCCGGCCGCCTTGGCCAGGAACTCGCGCTCGACGGCGAGCGCCTCGCCGCCCTCGCCGGCCGCCAGGAACTTCTGGATCTGCTCGGAGACCGCGGTCAGCGCCTGGCCGCCGTCCTTCACGATCTTGCGGAAGAAGTAGTCCTGGCCCTGGATCGCCGTGGTGCCCTCGTAGAGGGTGTCGATCTTGGCGTCCCGGATGTACTGCTCGATCGGGTATTCCTGCAGGTAGCCGGAGCCGCCGAAGGTCTGCAGCGACTGGGCCAGCTGCTCGTACGACTTCTCCGAGCC
The DNA here is from genome assembly GCF_020907985.1 of Kitasatospora humi. Lineage (GTDB taxonomy): Bacteria > Actinomycetota > Actinomycetes > Streptomycetales > Streptomycetaceae > Kitasatospora > Kitasatospora humi. The sequence continues at coordinate 85,510 of NZ_JAJJPA010000020.1, forward strand.
GTAGCCCTTGACGATCGGCAGCAGCAGGTCGTTGAGGCGCTCGGCGGCCTCGTCCTTCTCACCGCGCAGGCGGGCGGCGGCCATGTCGTCCTGCACCGAGGCGGTGTAGAGGACCAGGGCGCGCATGCCCTCGGCGTAGGCCTTCTGGGTGAGCAGCGAGCGGCGCACGTCCGGGTGGTGGGTGATGGTGACGCGCGGCGCGGTCTTGTCCAGGAAGTTGGCGATGTCGGCGCCCTGCACGCGCTGCTTGGCGTACTCCAGGGCGTTCAGGTAGCCGGTGGAGAGGGTGGCGATGGCCTTCGTGCCGACCATCATGCGGGCGAACTCGATGATCTTGAACATCTGGCGGATGCCGTCGACCTTCTCGCCCAGCAGCCAGCCCTTGGCGGGGTGCTTGGCACCGAAGGTCATCTCGCAGGTGTTCGAGGCCTTGAGGCCCATCTTGTGCTCGACGTTGGTGGCGTAGACGCCGTTGCGCTCGCCCAGCTCGCCGGTCTCCCAGTCGAAGTCGAACTTGGGGACGATGAACAGGCCGAGGCCCTTGGTGCCCGGCTTCCCGCCCTCGGGGCGCGCCAGCACCATGTGGATGATGTTCTCGGACATGTCGTGCTCGCCCGAGGTGATGAAGCGCTTCACACCCTCGATGTGCCAGGAGCCGTCCTCCTGCTTGATCGCCTTGGTGCGGCCCGCGCCCACGTCGGAGCCCGCGTCGGGCTCGGTGAGGACCATGGTCGAGCCCCACAGGCGGTCGGTCATCCGCTGGGCGACCTTCAGCTGCTCCTCGGTGCCCTCCTCGGCGATGACACCGGCGAACGCCGGGCCGGAGGAGTACATCCAGATGGCCGGGTTGGAGCCCAGGATCTGCTCGGCGAAGGCCCAGATCAGCGAGTTCGGGGTGACCTGGCCGCCGATCGACTCCGGGATGCCCAGGCGCCACCACTCGGCGTCCATGAAGGTCTGGTAGCTCTTCTTGAAGGCGGCCGGGATCGGCGCGGTGTTGGTCTCCGGGTCGAAGACCGGCGGGTTGCGGTCGGCGTCCTCGAAGGAGGCGGCGAGGTCGTTCTCGGCCAGCCGGGAGATCTCGCTGAGGATGTTCTTCGCGGTGTCGACGTCCATGTCGGCGAACGGACCGGTGCCGTACACCTGGTCGCGGCCGAACACCTCGAAGAGGTTGAACTCCACGTCCCGCAGGTTGGACTTGTAGTGACCCATCGCCGTTTCTCCGGTTCGTCGCTCAGGGTGCGCCATCACGCGCTCCCTACCCGCCAGTAAATCCCATGATGCTACCGGTTAGTAACTTGTTCAAGCCCCCAGCCGCCAATACCGCGTGAAGGGCATCACGTCGTCCCCTCCCGCGATACCCGCGAGAAGCCGGTCGAATGCCCATCCGATCGTCATCTCCCCACAGGACCACCACGGGCCACCTTGTCCGATTCGTCCGCCGCACGAGGACTCGCCGGACCGCTAGCCTGTCCGTGTGTACGGCTACGAGCAGAGCGCCAGCGGCGGCTACCCGGGCGACCCCTACCAGCAGGCGGGTCAGCAGGACATGGGCGGTGCGTACGGCCAGCAGGGGTACGGTGCGCAGCCCGGCCCCGGCATGGCCGCCGGAGGCTACGGCGACCAGGGGCAGTCGGCCGGCCAGTCGCTCTACCCCGAGCCCTCACCGCCCTCGCTCGCCGACGCGGTGCGCGCCTTCACCACCGGCTCGATGCCGGTCGAGGACTTCCAGGCGATCTTCATCACCTCCAAGGTGCACTGCCCGCGCGGCGACCGCCCCGGCTTCCTGGCGCTGCACAACACCCCGACCCCGGTGATCCCGATGTTCAGCTCGCTCAAGGAGCTGCGGCGGTACGCGGGCAAGGAGTCCAAGTACTTCACCGTCTCCGGCGCCGAGGTGCTGGACCTGCTGCCGACCGGCTACGGCTTCGCGCTGGACATGGAGGGCGAGCACCGGATGGTGTTCGACGCCCGGGCCGTGGAGCAGATGGTGGACTTCACCATGCGGCGGATGTACGGCTGACGCCACCGCACCATGCGACGGATGTACGGCTGAGGCCACCGCCGGGCCGCCACGAGACCACCGGGCCACCCTGGGAGGGTGGCCCTTCGGCATTTAGTTCAAGCTTCAACTTGCTACTTGTTGATTATTGAACTAACCTGACGGACGTAGGCCACAGCACCCCGATCCCGCAGGAGGCCGACATGCCCGCCGTGACCGTAGAGAACCCGCTCGTCCTGCCGCGCGTAGCGGCCCCCGCCGAAGGCTCCCGACCCCGCCCGGTGCTCGCGGTATCCACCGCGATCGAGGGCTTCGAGGGCGAGGGCTTCCCCGTCCGGCGCGCGTTCGCCAAGATCAACCAGAAGTACCTGGACCCGTTCATCATGATGGACCAGATGGGTGAGGTGGACTACGCCGCCGGCGAGCCCAAGGGGACCCCCTGGCACCCGCACCGCGGCTTCGAGACCGTCACCTACATCATCGACGGCACCTTCGTGCACCAGGACTCGCACGGCGGCGGTGGCGTGATCACCGACGGCGACACCCAGTGGATGACGGCCGGCTCCGGCCTGCTGCACATCGAGACCCCGCCGGAGTCGCTGGTGGTCTCCGGCGGCCTCTTCCACGGACTGCAGCTCTGGGTGAACCTGCCGGCCTCCGACAAGATGATCGCGCCCAGGTACCAGGACATCCGCGGCGGCAGCGTCAAGCTGCTGGCCTCCCCGGACGGCGGCGCGCTGGTCCGCCTGATCGCCGGCGACATCGGCGGTCACCAGGGACCGGGCGCCACCCACACCCCGATCACCATGATCCACGTATCGGTGAACCCCGGCGCGCAGATCACCCTCCCCTGGCGGGCCGACTTCAACGCGCTCGCCTACGGCCTGGCCGGCAGCGGCTCGGCCGGCGAGGAGCACCGCCCGTTCCACATGGGCCAGGCCGTGGTGTTCGGCGAGGGCGACTCGCTCACCATCCGCGCCGACGACAAGCAGCCCGACTCCCGCAGCGAGCACTTCGAGGTGGTCCTGCTCGGCGGCCTGCCGATCCGCGAACCCGTCGCGTGGTACGGCCCGTTCGTGATGAACAGCCACACCGAGCTCCAGCAGGCCATGGACGACTTCCAGGCCGGCCGCCTCGGCACCATCCCCGCCGACACCAACCTGGGCAGCTGACCGCCTTCAGCTGACCGCCCATCACATCCGCTGGGCCGACCTCGCACCGGGGTCGGCCCGTTCGGCGTTCGCCGGGCCGCTGCTCCGTGGGTGGTGGCGCGGTCCTGCGACGGCCCGAACAGGACCGATCCCCTGAATGCGCCAGAGGGCAGCGGGTCGCCCCCGGCAGCAACCGTCCGATGGGACACCATCGCAGTGGCTCCGGCCGCGGCGACGGTGGACTGCCGCGGCGGGGTACGTGGTGGTCACCTCCAGGGGCCGGGGGCACGGCAGTTCGAGGGGAAGGCGGAGCACCATGCACGCACTGCTGCACGCGCTGTCCATCACCGGGTCCATGACCTGGGAGATCACCTGGGCGCTGATCCTGGGCTTCCTGCTGTCCGCCGTGGTCCAGGCGGTGGTGCGCAGGTCCACCGTCGTCCGGCTGCTGGGCGACGACCGCCCGCGCACCCTGGCGATCGCCTCCGCCCTCGGGGCGGCCTCCTCGTCCTGCTCCTACGCGGCCGTCGCGCTCGCCCGCTCACTGTTCCGCAAGGGCGCCGACTTCACCGCCGCGATGGCCTTCGAGATCGGCTCCACCAACCTGGTGATCGAACTGGGCGTCATCCTGGCCCTGTTGATGGGATGGCAGTTCACGGCCGCGGAGTTCGTCGGCGGGCCGATCATGATCATCGTGTTGGCCGTGCTGTTCCGGCTCTTCCTGCGCGACGAGTTGCTGCGCCGGGCGCGCGAGCAGGCCGACCGCGGCGTGGCCGGCTCGATGGAGGGCCACGCGGCGATGGACATGTCCGTCCGGGGTGAGGGGGCCTTCGCCCGGCGGCTGTTCTCCCGCGAGGGCTTCACCTCCACCTCCCATGTGTTCGTCATGGAGTGGGCCGCCATCCTCAGGGACCTGGTGATCGGCCTGCTGGTGGCCGGCGCGATCGCCGCCTGGGTGCCGGACTCCTTCTGGCAGGCGTTCTTCTTCGCCCACCACCCGCTGGCGGCCAAGCTCTGGGGCCCGCTGATCGGCCCGGTGGTGGCGCTGCTCTCGTTCGTCTGCTCGATCGGCAACGTGCCGCTGGCGGTGGTGCTCTGGAAGGGCGGCATCAGCTTCGGCGGCGTGGTCGCGTTCATCTTCGCCGACCTGCTGATCCTCCCGATCCTGAACATCTACCGGAAGTACTACGGCCGGCGGATGGCCTGCTTCCTGCTCGGCACGTTCTACGCGGCCATGGTCGTCGCCGGCTACCTGGTGGAGCTCCTGTTCGGCGGTCTCGGCCTGATCCCCGACCAGCACGACGCCACCATCCCGATGCAGGGCGTCTCCTGGAACTACACCAGCTGGCTCAACATCGCCTTCCTGCTCCCGGCGGCCGCGCTGGTGATCCGCTTCTTCCGCACCGGGGGGATGGCGATGATGCGCATGATGGGCGGCGGCCCCGATGACCACGAGGGGCACGAGGGGCACGAGGGGCACGAGGGGCACGAGGGCCATGCGGCCCAGGAAGGCCACGGGAACCACGGCCCCCAGCACCACCAGTGACCCGCGCCCGAAGCGGGAGGCGCCTGCCGACGGGCGACCGGGGAGAAGGGTCACCCGTCGGCAGGCGGTCGTCGGTCCGGTCCACTGTTGGCGGGTTGAACCGTCCGACGGGTCTGGCCGGGCATGGCAGACTTTGGGCAGGGAATCAGCTTCTACAACAACGTAGAAATTCTACTTGCACGTAGAAGATAGCGCAGAAGGCGAGAATGTCCATGGGCGTACCCGAACCCGCCCCACCCGAGGGCCGGGCCAAGGGCGAGCTGGAGGCCGCGATCCTCGCGGCCCTGCACCAGGCCGCCCCCACCGCACTGACCCCCGGCGAGGTGCAGCGGCGCCTGGCCGGACCGCTCGCCTACACCACCGTCGTCACCACCCTCTCCCGCCTGCAGGGCAAGGGCCTGCTCAGCCGTGAGAAGCGCGGCCGGGCCTACGCCTACACTCCGGTGGCCGACGAATCCGGCCTCGCCGCCCGCCAGATGCGCAAGGTGCTGGACGGCCGCAGCGACCGCGCGGCGGTGCTCACCCACTTCGTCGACGAGCTGTCCGACGACGACGAGGAACTGCTGCGCCGGCTGCTGGACCTCGGCAGCTGAGGGGGAGCACCGCCGCATGCACGTCGCCGTCTACCTGCCACTGCTCTTCCCGCTGCCGGCCGCCCTGCTCGCCCGCCCCGTCGGCGAGCGCCTGCCGCCCCGCCCGGCCACCTGGCTGCTGACCGTCGGCGCCCTGGTGCTCGCCGCCGCCGGCACCGCCGCACTGGGCATGCTCGCCGTCACCGGCCTGATCCGGATACCGCTGCTGGCCCGGCTGTCGCACCACCACTGGTCGGTGCTCGCCGCCCAGCACCACGACCCCGCCTCGCTCTCCACCGCCCTGCTCGCCGGCACGCTGGCGGCCGCCGTGACCCTGCTCGCCGGCCGGATGCTCTGGCTGCGCGCCCGCACCCTGGCCGAGGCCGCGAGCGAGGCCGCCTGCCTGCCCGGCAACGACCAGTTGGTCGTCCTCGACGACCCGGCCGCCGAGGCGTACGCGATCCCCGGGCGCCCCGGCCGGATCGTGATCTCCACCGGAATGCTGGACGCCCTCGACCCGATCGAGCACCAGGTCCTGCTGGCCCACGAGCGGGCCCACCTGTCGCAGCGCCACCACCTCTTCGTCGCCTGCGCCCAACTGGCGGCCGCCGCCAATCCGTTGCTGCGCCCGCTGGCCCACGCCGTCGGCTACACCGTCGAGCGCTGGGCCGACGAGACCGCGGGCGCGGCGGTCGGCGACCGCGCCCGGGTCGCCCGCGCCATCGGCAAGGCGGCCATCGCCAGCCGCCGCACCGCCGACCAGCCCGGCCGCCGCCTCCCCGCCGCCGTTCTGGGCTTCCTCGGCCGCCTGCGCCCGGCCCCGCTCCCCGGTCCCGTCCCCCGCCGCGTCACCGCCCTGCTCGCCCCGGTGCCGCGCCGGCCCGCATGGCCGGCGCTGGTCCTGGGGGCGCTGGCGCTGGCCGCGGCAGCCTGCGCCCTGGAGGCCGGGCTCGACCTGGACGCGCTGCTGGACCTCGTCAAACGGGCGGCCACGGGCCACGGCGCGCACTGACGCACCGCCGACCCGCGGCCGCCCGGCCGCTACGCCCCCTGCAGCCGCGCCCCGCCGTCCACGATCAGGCTGATCCCCGTCGTGAAGGTGTTCTCCACCAGGAAGGCGATCGCGTGCGCCGCCTCCGCCGGCGTGCCGATCCGCTTCAACGGCAGTGCGGCGGCCGAGTCCTCGAAGACGGCGGCGCGGGCGTCACCCGGCAGCCAGTCCCACCAGTCGGTGTCGATGACGCCGGGGGAGAGGGCGTTCACCCGGCGCGGGGCGAGTTCGGCGGCCAGCGCACGGGCGGCGGCCTCGATTCCCGCGTTGACGGCGGCGACGGCGGCCGTGCCGGGCATGCCGACGTGCGCGGTGACGGCGCCGACCAGGGTGATCGAGCCGTCGGCGCGCAGGGCCGGCAGGGCGGCCTGCACGGCGAGCAGGTGGGCGGCCAGCTTGCCGTCGGTCAGGACGGCCAGCTGGTCGCGCCGCAGCTCGGCGATCGGTCCGATGCCGCCGTGCGGGGTGACGGTGACCACCAGATGGTCGAACTCGCCTACGGCAGCGAAGAATTCGGCGAGCTCGGCGGCCGACGAGGCGTCCACCCGGCGACCTTCGGCGGCGCCGCCGAGCGCCTCCAGCGCCGCGGCCAGGCGCCGCTCGTCGCGCCCTGCGATCACCACCCGGTGACCGACCTTCATGAAGTGCTCGGCGGCGGCCAGGCCGATGCCCGCGGTGCCGCCGATGATGACGATGCGTTCCGACACGGTTGTCACTCCCCCAGACGTTCCACTGCTCTTTCGAGCCACTGTGCCTCGTTTATATTCCGAGGCACGCTGTCTTGTAAAGTGGTGACATGACGGAAGGATCGCGCGGCCGACCGCGCAGCGATGAGGCCCGGCAGGCGATCCTGACGGCGGCCCTGGGCCTGGCGGAGCGGGACGGCTACACCGCTGTGACCATGAAGGGCATCGCCGAAGCGGCCGGCGTGGGCCGGGCCACCGTCTACCGCTGGTGGCCGACCCGGGCGGCGGTGCTGATGGAGGCGCTGAGCGAGCTCAGCGTGCGGCTGGCCACCCCCGCGCCGACCGACGGCCCCGAGGCCGACCTGCTGGCCTTCCTCACCGCGACCTTCGCCATGAACGAGCGCGGACCGAGCCGCACCGTGCTGCTGGGCCTCACCGCAGACGCCCAGCACGACGCCGCCATCGGTGCCGCCGTCGCCGAGTTGACGGCCCGCCGGCGCGCACTGCTGCGCGGCCTGCTGGAGCGGCTCGACGGTGAGTGGAACGTACCCCTGGAGCTGGTGGTCGACATGGTCTTCGGCGTCATGTGGTACCGCATGATCGACGGCCACGGCCGGGTGGACGCCACCACGGCCGCCGAACTCTGCCGCGCAGTGGCGAAACTGAGCGGGCGCCGGGCGGACGCGGCCTCAACCTGACGTCACGCGAAGACCTTGGTGACGAAGTCCGCGAGGTTGGCGCGCATCCGTTCGAGCTGCTCCTCGACCGTCAGCGACTCATGGAACCGGCCACCGACGCCCTCCGGGACCTTGCGCCCGCGGATGTAGAGCGAGCAGGCGAGGTCGGTGCACATGTAGGCGCCGACCGAGTTGCCCTCGCGCCCGGCCGCCCCGGCCTTGCGGGCGGTGAGCAGCGACACGCCGTTGCCGCTGTGCACCGTGAGGCAGAGGCTGCAGATGTTGCTGCGGAGGAAGCCGCGCTGCTGGGCCGAGTAGCGCAACGCCAGGCCGATGAGCTGCCCGTCCTCGCGCTCCAGCACCAGGTAGCTGCGCTCGGGCGCGCCCGGATCCCGCCAGCCGAGGAAGTCCAGGTCGTCCCAGGGGAGTTCGGCGAGGTTGCGGGGCGGGTTGAGCCGCTTGGCCTCGCCCTTGGAGCAGTTGACGAAGGCGGCGCGCAGCTGGGATTCGGTGACTGGCTTCATGGTTGCGACTCTAGATTGCCTAGGAGTACTAGGCAAAGCAATAAAAACTCTAGGTAGGTACGCTGACTTCCATGACCGACGCACCCGTATCAGTCGTCACCGGCGCCAACCGCGGTATCGGCTTGGAGACTTGCCGTCAGCTCGCCGCCCTCGGCCACCAGGTGGTGCTGACCGCCCGCGACCCGGCCAAGGCGCAGGCGGCGGCCCGCCGGATCGGCCCCACGGTCCATGCCGTCCGGCTGGACGTGACCGGCGCGGCCGACGCCGACGCGCTCGCCGCCGAACTGCGCGACCGCTACGGCCGGGTCGACGTCCTGGTGAACAACGCCGCGATCCACTACGACACCTGGCAGCGGGTCAGCACCGCCGACCTGACGGTGGTGCGCGAGGCCACCGAGACCAACCTCTTCGGACCGTGGCGGCTGGTCGAGGCGCTGCTCCCGCTGCTGCGCGAGTCGCGACACGCCCGGATCGTCAACGTCTCCAGTGGCGCGGGCGCCATCGCCGACCTCGGCCCGGGCACCCCGGCGTACTCGATCACCAAGCTGGCGCTCAACGGGCTCACCAAGATGCTGGCCCGCGACCTCGCCCAGGACCGGATCCTGGTCAACGCCGTCTGCCCCGGCTGGGTGGCCACCGACATGGGCGGTGGCGGCGGCCGTCCGGTGGCGGACGGCGCGGCGGGCGTGGTGTGGGCCGCCACCCTGCCGGACGGCGGGCCGACCGGTGGGTTCTTCCGCGACAAGCGCGCCATCCCCTGGTAGTCGGCACACCGCGGACCGGGCCTGGTGATCAGCACACGGCGTAGAGCAGCAGCCCGGGCTCGTCGGCGGCGGCGCCGCCCTCGGCGAGCCGCCGCAGCAACCCACCGCCGTCCGTCTGCGCCGTCAGCGCCGCCAGGGCTCGCAGGTCGGCCAGCCGGACGAAACCGGTGCGCGCGGCCCCGGCCGCCCGGGGGTTCGCCCCGACCCTCCCCCAGCCTTCGGCCGGCGAGCGCCCCACGGCACCGCCGTCCCGCAGCGACAGCGGCCCGTCCGCCGTGTCGAGCACCAACTGCGGGCCGCCCAGCAGCAGGTACTCCAGGGAGGCACCGTGCAGCCGGGCGGCCAGCACCGCGGCGGCGGGGGCCGCCGGGTCGGCCAGGTCGCACCGGCCGCCGTGCAGCGCCGCGGTCTCCGCGACGGCGTCGGCCAGACACTCGGCGATCGCACGGTCGGAGCGGTCGGTCAGCCGGGCCAGCAGGTGCACACCAAGCCGGCGGACGAACCAGGGCGTGCCGTGCCGGCAACCCGGCTCGCCCGCTCCGCCACCGGCCTCCGGGACCACGCCGTCCAGCAGCACCAGCGCCTCGGGAGTGGCCGCGGCGAACACCAGAGCGGGAAGGGCCGCGCCCGCGGCCAGTTGCACCTGCATGACGCCAGTGTGCGGCGGCGGGGCCGCACTTGGGCAGGGAGTCGACGCGATTCCCCCGGACGGATGTCGATGCCGCGCACGGCGGGTTGGTTGGCGTACCGCCCGACTTTCACCTAGCGTCCTGTACCGGACATCCCTTCACAAACCGTGCGGTACCGACAGACGGGCGCTGATCATGTGGTGGCAGGCTCTGGTGCTCACAGTGTGCGCCGCCGTGTTCCCGGCGCTGGCGCTGCTGTACTTCATCGGCGGCCCCAACTACCGCGACGAGCGCGCCAAGGCGAAGGCCGGGGAAAACTGACGACACGTCGGCCGTCCGCCGTGGCACAGTGACTCCCGTACGACCACGGCCACACCGTCCAGGAGGTTCACATGACCAGCACCGAGCCGAGCGTGCCGGAGCACCAGGAGGGCTCCCCGGCGCCCGAGGCCGCCCCGGGCGGCGTGGCCGACGTGAACGGCGCGGCCGACACCACCGACGTGAAGGCCAAGTTCCTGGCCGCCCTGCAGCAGAAGAAGGGCGGCCGGGGCGACGGCACCGGTGGCGGCCCGGGCGGAAACGCCAAGATCCACGCCACTCACGGCGCCGCCGGAGGCAAGCGCACCTTCCGCCGCAAGAGCGGCGGCTGACCGCCCGTCATGCCACCCTGCTGCCCGCGGCGCTCCTCACGCCGCGGGCAGCAGGCTTTCGTCCGCCGCCTCCGAGCGGAGCAGCAGCAGCACCGAGCGCCGGGCCCGCTGGTACGGGCGGTCGTCGCCGTGCAGCAGCGAGAGGCTGTTGGCCAGCTCCAGGTAGCTGATCAACTCGAAGGCCAGCTGCTCCAGATCGGCGTCCGGTCGCAACTGGCCGACCTCCTGGGCCGCCGCCAGGTACTCCAGCACCAGCGCGTACCAGCTGCGGCCGGCCTCGGCCAACGCGTCGCGCACCCGCCCGGGCTGGGCGTCGAACTCCGCGCCCACCCCGAAGAAGAAGCAGCCGCCCGGGAAGACCCGGCTGCGCGAGTACTCCAGCCAGTGCTCAGCCAGCGCCCAGAGCTTGCCGATCCCGGACGGCAGCTCCTGCACCGGCTCCAACACCGCGCTCCAGTAGATCCGCTGGGCCGCCCGCACGGTCGCCAGCTGCAGCTCCTCCTTGGAGCCGAACAGCGCGAACACCCCGCTCTTGCTGAGCTCCAGTTCGGTGGCCAGCCGCCCGAGCGACAGCCCGCCGAGCCCCTCCACCGAGGCGATCGCGACCGCACGGCCCAGCACCAGCCGCCTGGTCTCGTTGCCCTTCTGCACCCGCCCGTCCGTCGTGGCATCCGTCACTGCCCACCACCGTCTCCCTGTGACCGCCCTGCCCAACCGATCGCCGTGCGCGACCGACCGCCATGCGCGACCGACCGCACTGCACACCGACCGCACTGCACACCGACCGCACTGCACAACCGACCACACTGCCGGTGCAATCCCGCCCACGGCTACTGAGCGCACTGCTTTCCCGCCAGCGTAAAGGCTGATACGGATGGTCCGGCACCACGACGACCCACCGGTAACCCACACCCCAGGGAGCCACCGCATGACCGGACCCGACCCGATCGACCTGCTGGCCGTGGGCGAACTGCTCACCGAGGAGGAGCGGCTGATCCAGGCCACGGTGCGCCGGTTCGCCGACGACCGGATCCGCCCGCACATCGCCGAGTGGTTCGAGCAGGGGGTGTTCCCCGCCCGGGAGCTGGCGCCCGAGCTGGGCCGGCTCGGACTGCTCGGCATGCACCTGGAGGGCTACGGCTGCGCGGGGGCCGGCGCGGTCGCCTACGGTGCGGCCTGCCTGGAGCTGGAGGCCGCCGACTCGGGACTGCGCAGCTTCGTCTCGGTGCAGGGCTCGCTGGCGATGCGGGCGATCCACGCGTTCGGCTCCGAGGAGCAGAAGCAGCGGTGGCTGCCGGAGATGGCGGCGGGCCGGGCGATCGGCTGCTTCGGCCTGACCGAGCCGGACTTCGGCTCCGACCCGGCCGGGATGCGCACCACCGCCCGCCGCAAGGGCGACGACTGGGTGCTGTCCGGCAGCAAGATGTGGATCACCAATGGCAGCGTCTCGGACGTCGCGGTGGTCTGGGCGCAGACCGAGCAGGGGGTGCGCGGCTTCCTGGTGCCGCGCGGCACCAAGGGTTTCACCGCCACCGACGTGCACGGCAAGCTCTCGCTGCGCGCCTCGGTCACCAGTGAGCTGCACTTCGACGAGGTGCAGCTGCCGGGCGACGCGGTGCTGCCCGGGGTCGGCGGGCTGCGCGGCCCGCTCTCCTGCCTCAACGAGGCGCGCTACGGGATCCTCTGGGGCACCGTCGGCGCGGCCCGGGACTGCTACCAGGCGGCGCTGGAGTACGCCAAGAGCCGGGTGCAGTTCGGCCGCCCGATCGCCGGCTTCCAGCTCACCCAGGAGAAGCTGGTCGAGATGGCGCTGGAGCTGGAGAAGGCCCACCTGGTGGCCTGGCGGGTCGGCCGGCTCAAGGAGGCCGGCCATTCGAAGGCCGCGCACATCAGCTTCGGCAAGCTCAACAACGTGCGCACCGCCCTGGAGATCGCCCGCAGTGCCCGCACCGTGCTGGGCGCCAACGGCATCACCACCGCCTACCCGGTGCTGCGGCACGCCAACAACCTGGAGTCGGTGCTGACCTACGAGGGCACCAGCGAGATCCACACCCTGGTGCTCGGCGAGGCCATCACCGGCACCGCCGCCTACCGCTGACGTCCGGCCGGGGGCGCGACCACCCGCTGTCCGGCCGGGTCGACCGCTACCTGCTGTTCAGATAGGTGGAGCGGTCGTGCTCGTCCGCCAGGAAGGGCACGGACTGGAACCAGAGCACACCGCACGCCCGGCAGCAGGGCTCCCCGGTGCGGCCCCACTCGGTGGACTCCAGCATGGCCGCGTCCTCGGCCAGGTCCCGACCGCACAGGGCCACGTGCCTGTCGTTCTGGACCAGGTGCCACTGCTTCACCGGGCCGGATCGGCCCTGATCGCCGTACTCGGCGCGCATCCGATGCAACATAGGTACACATTGCTCCCGTTTTGCTCCGGACGCCAGGCAGGGCCGCCGACCGACCTCAGGAGGCCACCCGCAGCAGCGGGTCGGCGGGACGCTTGAGGATCTTGTCGAAGCTGACGATGGCGCCGCGCTGGGGGTGGGTGTGCAGGCGGACGTGGTCGGTGAGGGCGCGGATCAGGAAGAGGCCGCGGCCGCCTTCGGCGGTGAGGTCGGGGAGCTGGTCGAGGTCGGGCAGGCGCAGCGCGGTGGGGAGCGGGCGGCGGGCGGGGAGCACATGGGTGTCGTAGGCGGTGGAGCGGGCGCGGCGGGCCGGGGTCGCGGCGAGGGCCGGCAGCGAGGCCCGGCCGCGGCGGCGGCGCGCGGTGCCGTGCCGGGCGGGTGCGCGCCGCACCGGTGGGCGGTGCGGCGTCCGCGGGAGGCCGGGGCCGGAGTCGACCACCTCGATCCGCAGCAGTTCGCCGTCCAGCGCCGCGGTGACCTGGAAGCCGTCCTCGCCGCCCGCGTGCTCCACCGCGTTGGCGCAGGCCTCGGTGAGGGCGAGGGCGAGGTCCTGGGAGATCCCGGGGTCGACCCCGGCGTTGTCCAGGGTGCTGAGCAGGATCCGTCGGGCCAGCGGGATGCTGGCCGGTTCGCGCCGCAGGTGCAGAGTCCACCAGACGTCCACGACCGGTCCCTTCTGGCTGGGGCTCCACATGCCTGTAGGTATTGCCTGGTGCCAGGGTGGTGAACCGTGGGTCGGCGGGGTGTCCGCCCGTTCGGCCGACGGGCCGCGGCGGCACCGGGTGGTCGGCGGCGCGCGGTCGCGCGGCGCACGCGGGGCCGTTGGGGGGATCCCCGGGCGCGGGCTCCCGACGCCACCGGCGTACCCCCCGGGCGCGGGCTCCCGGCGCCATCGGCGTACCCGGACCGGAGGCCCGGCGTCAGCCGATGAGATGATGGCCCGGCCATGAGCAGCCACCGCCCCGCCCCGCGTCCGGGCACCGAAGAGCCGGTCCGCCGGCCGTTCGGCCTGCCCGCGTCCGCCGGTGGCGCCGGCTGGGACCTGCGACTGCTCCGCGCCGTGCCGTTCGCCCTGGTCTGCACGCTGCTCGCGGCGCTGGGGCACCAGCTGGCCCAGGGCTGCCCGGTGGCCACCGGCACCCTGGCGGTCGGCTTCGTCGCCGTGCTGGTGCCGGCTGCCGCGCTCGGCGGCCGGGAGCGCTCGCTGCCCGGGATCGCCGCCGCGCTGGGCCTCGGCCAGCTCGGCCTGCACCTGCTCTTCCACACCGTCGGCCAGGCCGCCATGACGCAGCCGACGCTGGATCAGGTGGCGGCCAGGCTGGTCTGCAACGACATGCCCGGCATGGCCCACATGCTGCCGCCCGGCGCCGGCGCCGCCGCCCTGGTGGGCGCGGCCGGCCTCGACCCGCACGCCTACCAGGCGCCGGTGGCCGACGGCCCGTGGTGGCTGTTCGGCCTGACCCCCGCGATGCTGGCCGGCCACCTGCTGGCCGCCGCGCTGGTCGGCTGGTGGCTGCGGTGCGGCGAGGCCGGACTGTGGCGGGTGATCAGGTCGGCCGGCCGGGCGGTCCACGAGCTGCGGGAGTGGACGGCACCGCTGTACCGGGCGCTGGCGCTGCTCGCCGTGCTGCTGCGCGGCCTGCTGGCCGGGGCCCGCCGGCCGCGCCCGGTGCGCGCCCGGCGGGAGCACAGCCGACTGCCCGCGGCGGTCCTGCTGCGGCACAGCGTGATCCGGCGCGGCCCGCCGGCGGCGGCCTGGGCGCGCTGAGCGGTCTCCTCCCGTGGGAGTGCCGGCGCGCCGAGCGACCGTCCTTCCCACGTTCCGGGGCCCCTTGTGCCCCGTCCCAGATGGAGACGCCACAGATGCGTTCGCTTCCCGCCCGCCGTTCCGCCGCCGCGCTGCTGCTCGCGACGGGCACCGTGCTGGCCACCGCCGTTCCCGCCTTCGCGCACGTCACCGTGCAGCCGGGCACCGCCACCCAGGGCGGCTACACCGCCGTCGCCTTCCGGGTGCCGGACGAGAGCGACACCGCCAGCACGGTCAAGCTGGAGGTCACCCTGCCGAGCGACCACCCGATCGCCTCGGTCTCCACCCAGCCGCTGCCCGGCTGGACCGTGCAGGTGGACAAGGCCCAGCTGGCCACCCCGATCAAGACCGACGACGGCAGCATCACCAACGCGGTCTCCAAGATCACCTGGACCGCCGACAGCACCGGCAAGATCGGCCCCGGCCAGTTCCAGGAGTTCAAGGTCTCGCTCGGCCCGCTGCCCACCGACACCGACCAGCTGGTCTTCAAGGCGCTGCAGACCAAGGACGACGGCACCGTGGTCCGCTGGATCGACGAGGCCAAGCAGGGCCAGCCGGAGCCGGCCCACCCGGCGCCGGTGCTCCACCTCACCCCCGGGGCCGCCGCGAGCGCGGCCGCCTCGCCGGCCGCCGACAGCACCAGGGTGACCGCCTCCCAGGAAGCCAAGGGCGCCGCACCGGACGACACCGCCCGCACCCTGGGCGTGGTCGGCATCGCCGTCGGCGTGATCGGCGCCGCCCTCGGCCTGCTCGGCCTGCGCCGCAAGAGCGGCAGCGCCGCCTCCTGACCCCGCCCCGCCGGGGCCGCCGCCCGTGCGGCCCCGGCGGGCTCCCCCTCCCGTCGCGAGAATCGGACCCACCGCCATGAACCTGCCGACCACCCGCAGCCGCCTCGCCGGTGCCGCCGCCCTGGCCCTCACCGCCGCGCTCTCGCTCTCCGCGTGCGGCTCCGGTTCCGGCGCCCACGCCGCCGGGCCGGCCGCCGTCTCCAAGGAGGCGAGCAACTCGCCGTACCAGGGCACGGTGTTGACCAAGCACTTCGACAAGCCGGACCTGACGCTGACCGACACCAGCGGCCAGCCGTTCGACCTGCGCCGGCGCACCGCCGGCCGCACCACGCTGCTCTTCTTCGGCTACACCAGCTGCCCGGACGTCTGCCCGACCACCATGGGCGACATCGGCGTGGCGATGCAGAAGCTGCCCGCCGACCAGCGGGCGAAGATCGACGTCGTCTTCGTCTCCACCGACCCGCAGCGCGACACCCCGAAGGTGCTGCGCACCTGGCTGGACTCGTTCGACAAGGACTTCATCGGCATGACCGGCGACCTCGACAAGGTGAAGGAGGCCGCCAAGTCGCTGGGCATCCTGGTCGAGGACCCGGTGGTCAACAAGGACGGCAGCGTCACCTCCTCGCACGGCGCCCAGGTGCTGGCCTTCCTGCCGTCCGACGACAAGGCGCACGTGCTCTACCTGAGCAACACCGACACCGCGACCTTCGCCCACGACCTGCCGCTGCTGGCCAAGGGGGTGGCCGCCTGATGGCCGCCGGGTTCACCCGGGTGGCGCTGACCGGCGCCGTGCTGGCCGCCGTGCTCACCGCCGGCGCGATCGCCGTGGCCAACGACGGCGGCTCGACCCCGGCCGGCGTGAAGCTCAGCGTCGCCGACCCCTACATACCGCTGCCAGCCGGCGGCGACGGCATGGCGGCCGGGTACCTGACGGTCCGCAACACCGGCTCCGACGCCGACACCCTGATCCGGGTGACCAGCCCCGGCGCCGGCTCGGTGACCATGCACAGGTCCACCGACACCACCATGCAGGAGGTGGACAGCCTGCCGGTGCCGGCCGGCGGCACCCTGCAACTGGCCCGCGGCGGCACCCATCTGATGATCATGGGCTGGCAGAAGCCGCCGACCGTCGGCGACCGGCTGGAAATCGATCTCACCTTCGCGAAGGGCGGCACCATCGCCGTCCAGGTACCGGTCAAACCGCTCACCTACCGTCCCGGGAGCTGACCCACCCATGCGCAAAGTCCTCGCCTGGCTCACCACCGCGGGCACCGTGCTGGTGCTGCTGCTCGGCGCCGCCGGCCCCGCGGCCGCGCACGCCGCCCTGCTGCAGACCGACCCCGCGCAGAACTCGGTGGTCGCCACCGCGCCGACCGCCGTCACCCTGACCTTCAGCGAGGGGGTGACGCTCTCCGGCGACTCGGTGCGGGTGCTCGACCCGTCCGGCAAGCAGGTCGACACCGGCGGCCCGGGGCACGCGGACGGCAAGGACGACACCGCCACCGTCGGGCTGCGCGGCGGGCTGGCCAACGGCACCTACACGGTCGCCTGGCGGGCGATCTCGGAGGACACCCACCCGGTCGGCGGGGCGTTCACCTTCTCCATCGGCGCCCCCTCCGACACCAGCGTCAACCCGTCGTCGGTGCAGGGCGAGAACGCCGACGGGACGGTGGCCGCGCTCTACGCGATCGGCCGGGCCGTCGCCTACGGAGCGTTCGCGCTGCTGGTCGGGGCGGCGGCGTTCGTGCTCGTTTGCTGGCCGCGCGGGGCGGCCAGCCGGGCGGTGCAGCGGCTGCTGATGTCCGGCTGGGTCGCGCTGCTGGCCGCCACCGTGGCGGTGCTGCTGCTGCGCGGCCCGTACGAGCGGGGCACCGGCCTGAGCCAGGTGCTGGACCTGTCGCTGGTGCGCGGCACGCTGAACGAGCGGCTCGGCACCGCGCTGGCGGCCCGGCTGCTGCTGCTCGCCGCCGGCGGGGTCTTCCTCTCGCTGCTGGTGGGGCAGTTGGGGAGCACGCCGCTCGGGGACGAGGAGGCGCCGGCCGACGGGGGTCCGGAGGACGAGGAGCCGGGGGGCGGGGAGCCGCGGGAGGCCGTCGACGAGGAGGAGGCCGAACTGCGCGAGCTGGAGCGCCGGGCCCGGTTGCGGCCGCACCGCGAGGCGCGGTTGGCGCTCGGGATCGGCGGGCTGGCCCTGGCCCTGGCGCTGGCGGCCACCTGGGCGGCGGCCGACCACGCGGCCGTCGGCATCCAGCCCTGGTTGGCGCTGCCGTTCGACCTGCTGCACCTGATCGCGATGGCCTGCTGGCTGGGCGGACTGGTCACACTGCTGGTCGGGCTGCGGCACGGCGCCGGGGCGGCGGCGGCCGAGCGGTTCTCCAGGCTGGCGATGGCCTCGGTCGCGGTGCTGGTGGTGACCGGGGTCTACCAGGCGTGGCGGGGCGTGGGCTCCTGGGGCGCGCTGACCTCGACCGAGTACGGGCGGCTGCTGCTGATCAAGGTCGGCCTGGTGCTGCTGATGGTGGGCACGGCCTGGTTCTCCCGCCGCTGGACCGGCCGGCTGCGCGAGGCCCCGGCAGCGGCACCGACCGGGCTCGACGCGGGCGGGCCTGCTGCGCACCCCGACGCGGCCCTCGACCAGCAGGACTCCGGGCCCGACCGTGACTCCGGGCCCGACCTGGCCTTGGGGCTCGACCCCGAGCGGCGCGCGCAACTGGCCCGCCAGCAGGCGGTGCTGACCGCCGCCCGGGTCCGCAGGGCGCAGGACGGCTCGCCGGTGCAGGCCGAACTGCGGCGCTCGGTGCTGATCGAGGCCGCGATCGCGGTGGCCGTGCTGGTGGTGACCACCATGCTGACCAACTCCCCGCCCGGCCGGGTCGCCGCCGCTGCCGCACCGGCCGCCGCCACTGCCCCGGCGCCGGGCCGGGCCCGCACCGTGGAGCTCAAGCTGCCCTACGACACCGGCGGCAAGGAGCCCGGCGCCAAGGGCACCGCGACCCTCACCGTGGACCCGGCGACCACCGGTGGGAACCAGCTGACCCTGGTGGTGGCCGGCGCCGACGGCAAGCCGGTGGACGTGCCCGAGACCGAGGTGTCGTTCACCCTGCCGGATCGCGACCTCGGTCCGCTGCCGGCCAAGCTCACCAAGGACGGCACCGGCACCTGGCGCGGGACCGTCCAACTCCCGCTGGCCGGGGACTGGGTGGCCGCCGTGGTGGTGCGTTCCTCGGACATCGACCAGGACACCGAGACCAAGCAGCTCACGATCGGTTAGGAGGACCGGAGATGAAGTACGCGGGCTTCTCCCGCCGGGCGCTGATCGGCGGCGCCGGGGCGGGGCTGGCGGTCGGTGCCACCGCGGGGGCGCTGGGCCGGGCGGTCGCGGTGCCACGGCAGCCGCACCCCGTCGCGCTGGGCGCCGCCCGGGTGGACTTCCACGGCCGGCACCAGGCGGGCATCACGCAACCGCAGCAGGCCCGGGTGCAGTTGGCCGCCTTCGACCTGGCGCCCGGCGCCGACCGGAAGGCCGTGCAGGCACTGCTGAGGCAGTGGACCGCGACGGTGCGCGACCTGGTGCTCGGCGAGCCGGGCGGCCCGCACGAGAACCAGATCGCGCTGGACGCCGGACCCTGCTCGCTGACCGTCACGCTGGCCGTCGGCGCCTCGCTCTTCGACAAGACCGGGCTCACCGCGCACCGCCCGCCGCAGCTGGCGCCGCTGCCCGCCTTCCCGCAGGACGCGATCGACCGCTCCCGCAGCGACGGCGACCTGTTCCTGCAGATCGGCGCGGACGACGCGCTGGTCGCCTTCCACGCGCTGCGGATGCTGCAGCAGCAGGCGGCCGGCACCGCCGCGGTGCGCTGGCAGGCGGCCGGCTTCTCCCGCACCCCGGGCGCCACCGCCCAGCCGCGCACCGCCCGCAACCTGATGGGCCAGGTCGACGGCACCAACAACCCCAAGCCGACCGACGCGGACTTCGCCGCCAAGGTGTTCGCCACCGGCCCGGACTGGCTGGCCGGCGGCAGCTACCTGGTGTTCCGCCGGATCCGGATGCTGCTGGACGACTGGGAGGCCCTGCCGACTGACCGTCAGGAGCGGATCGTCGGGCGCCGCAAGGCCGATGGCGCGCCGCTCTCCGGCGGCACCGAGACCACCCCGGTGGACCTGGCCAAGCAGAACCCGGACGGCAGCCTGGCGGTCCCGGCCGACGCCCACATCCGGATCGCCGCGCCCTCGGCCAACGGCGGGGCGGCGATGCTGCGCCGCGGCTTCTCCTACGCCGACGGCACCCGGCCGGACGGCTCCCCGGACGCCGGGCTGCTGTTCCTGGCGTTCCAGGCCGACCCGGCGCACGGCTTCCTGCCGGTGCAGCGCTCGCTCTCCCGGGGCGACGTGCTGACCACCTTCCTGCGGCACGAGGCGAGCGGGCTGTACGCGGTGCTGCCCGGGGTCGCGGACGGCGACGGCTACCTGGGGCAGGCGCTGCTGGAGGCGTGATCCGGGCAGGGTGACCACTGGGCGGAACGTTCCGCACCGCGGCACGGAAGTGGCTAAGGTGGCAGGCCTGGTACCTCCCCCAGCGTTCGGCCGGGGGCCCATCGGGAGACGCACGGAGGCGCGGACATGTCGGCCACCCGCTACACCTACCTCGGGCCCGTCGGCACCTTCACCGAGGCCGCGCTGCACACCCTGCCCGAGGCCGCCACCCGCGAGCTGGTGCCGATGGCCTCGGTGCAGGCAGCGCTGGACGCGGTGCGGGCCGGCGAGGCGGCGGGCGCCCTGGTGCCGATCGAGAACTCGGTGGAGGGCGCGGTGACCGCGACCGCCGACGAACTGGCCACCGGCTCGCCGCTGATGATCTACCGCGAGGTGCTGCTGCCGATCAGCTTCGCCCTGCTGGTCCGGCCGGGCACCGAGCTGGCGGACGTCAAGCGGGTCACCAGCCACCCGGTGGCCCAGCCGCAGGTGCGCCGCTGGCTCGGTGCCAACCTGCCGGACGCGGTCTGGGAGGCCGCCGCCTCCAACGCGGACGGCGCCCGGCTGGTCCAGGAGGGGCAGGCGGACGGTGCCTTCGCCGGGGAGTTCGCCGCGCCGCTCTACGGCCTGGAGCCGCTGGTCAAGGACATCGCCGACGCGCACAACGCGACCACCCGGTTCGTACTGGTCGGACGGCCGGGCCGGGTCGCGTCGCCGACCGGGGCGGACAAGACCTCGATGGTGGTGTGGCTCGGCGACAACCACCCGGGTGCCCTGCTGGAACTGCTGCAGGAATTCGCGGTGCGCGGGGTCAACCTGATGCGGATCGAATCCCGGCCGACCGGGCACGGCCTGGGCAACTACTGCTTCTCGATCGACTGCGAGGGGCACCTGACCGAGCGCCGGCTGAGCGAGACCCTGATGGGGCTGCGGCGGATCTGCCCGCAGATCCGGTTCCTGGGCTCCTACCCGCGGGCCGACGAGCGCCGGCCCGCTCCCCGGCAGCCCGGCACCTCGGACGAGGACTTCGACCGGGCCGCCGACTGGCTGGCCCGCTGCCTGGACGGGCGCGGCGAGGGCTGAGGCCCGCCGGGCTCCGGCCCGTTCATCCACAGCTGTCCACAGCTTCCACAGGCCGCTCCGGGGCTCCGGTTATCCACAGCCTGAGGATGAATCGACAAAGCGGCATAGCCACTCCTGAGTGCGATCGGATCATCGGGAAGCGCTGCAGATCGGACTTATAGCGCCAGAGACACCCTTCTGCCGTTAATTCACCCGTCCAGGTGGTCTAATTCCCTCAGTCGTGCGGGGCGATTCAGGTTTCAAACTCGGAAGAGCCAGAAAAGTGCTGTGCGTTTCCCGGGAACCCCGTCATCCACAGGGATCGGAAGCCCCCTGTGGACAACCGGCTCCCGGCGATCCCGGCAGCTTGGTTATCCACAGGTTATCCACAGGCGGCGGCCGCACCGGTAGGCTGGGCCCGTGATTGACCTTCGCCTGCTTCGTGAGGACCCTGACCGAGTGCGCGCCTCGCAGCGCGCCCGTGGCGAGGACGTCGACCTGGTCGACGCGCTCCTCGCAGCCGACGAGCGCCGCCGGTCCTCGGGCAGTCGGTTCGACGAACTGCGCAATGAGCAGAAGGGCCTCGGCAAGCAGGTCGCCCAGGCCAAGGGCGAGGAGAAGGCCGCCCTGCTGCAGCGCACCAAGGACCTGGCCGCCGAGGTCAAGGCCGCCGACGCCGAGCAGACCGAGGCCAAGGAGGAGGCCGACCGGCTGCTCCGCTCGCTGGCCAACCTCATCGACCCGGCCGCCCCGGTCGGTGGCGAGGAGGACTTCGTCACGCTGGAGGAGATCGGCACCCCGCGCGACTTCGCGGCCGAGGGCTTCGAGCCCCGCGACCACGTCGAGCTGGGCCAGATCCTCGGGGCGATCGACACCGAGCGCGGAGCCAAGGTGGCCGGCGCCCGGTCCTACTACCTGACCGGTGTCGGCGCGCTGCTGGAGCTCGCCCTGGTCAACATGGCGATCGCCCAGGCCACCGCGGCCGGCTTCATCCCGATGATCACCCCGGCCCTGGTCCGCCCCGCCGCCATGGACGGCACCGGCTTCCTCGGCCAGGCCGCCGAGAACGTCTACCACCTCGCCGAGGACGACCGGTACCTGGTCGGCACCAGTGAGGTGCCGCTCGCGGCGTACCACATGGACGAGATCATCGACGCCGACAAGCTGCCGCTGCGGTACGCCGGTTACTCGTCCTGCTTCCGCCGGGAGGCCGGCACCTACGGCAAGGACACCCGCGGCATCATCCGGGTGCACCAGTTCGAGAAGGTCGAGATGTTCGTCTTCACCTCCCCCGAGGAGGCCGAGGCCGAGCACCGCCGCCTGCTGCAGTGGGAGAAGGACTTCCTGAACGCGCTGGAGCTGCCCTTCCGGGTGATCGACGTCGCCTCCGGCGACCTCGGCTCCTCGGCCGCCCGCAAGTTCGACATCGAGGCCTGGATCCCGACCCAGGGCAAGTACCGCGAGGTCACCTCGACCTCCAACACGACCGAGTACCAGGCCCGCCGCCTCGCCATCCGGATGCGCGAGGAGGGCAAGGTGCGCCCGCTGGCCACGCTCAACGGCACGCTGGTCGCGATCCCGCGCACCATCGTGGCGATCCTGGAGAACCACCAGCAGGCCGACGGCAGCGTGGTGCTGCCCGAGGCGCTGCGCCCCTACCTGGGCGGCCGGACCACGCTGGATCCGGTCAAGTGACGTCGGAGCCGCCGTACCGCCTGGTCGCCACCGATCTGGACGGCACTCTGCTCTCACCCCGGGAGACCGTCTCCGCCCGCACCCGTGCCGCCGTGGCCACCGCCGCGGCGGCCGGGGCGGTGCACATCATCGTCACCGGCCGTTCCGCTGCCTGGGCCCGGCCGGTCTTCGACCAGCTCGGCTATACCGGCCTGGCCGTCTGCAGCCAGGGCGCGCAGGTGTACGACGCGGGCGCGCACCGGCTGCTCACCTCCATGACGCTGGACCGCCGCCTCGGCGCGTTGGCGCTGGAGAAGCTGGCCGCCGAGCTGGGCCCGCTGTCGGTGGCCGCCAGCCAGGACGGCCTGGACGGCGCCGTGCTCGCCCAGCACGACTACAGCCTGCACAACCCGGACTTGCCGGTGCAGCGGGTCGGCGGGACGGACGAGCTGCTGGCCGCCCCGATCGCCAAGCTCTACGTCCAGCACGCCGAACTGACGGACGACCAACTCGCCGAGGCCGCCCGGCGGGTGATCGGCTCGCTGGTCACCGTCACGGTCGCCGGGCCGCGGATCGTCGAGCTGCTGCCGCTGGGCCTGTCCAAGGCCACCGGCCTGTCACTCGCCGCCCGGCGGCTGGGGCTGCGCGCCACCGACACCATCGCCTTCGGCGACATGCCCAACGACCTGCCGATGCTCCGCTGGGCCGGCCGCGGCGTCGCCATGGCCAACGCCCACCCGGAGCTGCTGGCCATCGCCGACGAGGTCACCGCGAGCAACGCGGACGACGGCGTGGCGCTGGTCCTGGAGCGCCTCTACGCCCGCTGAGCCACCGCCCCTCGCCACCACCGCCTCCGCGCCCCGACCGGGTGCGGAGGCGGCTGTCTTCCCCGGCCCTTCACGGCCCGTCGCAGGCCGGTATGACCATCACTCAACAGTTGCTAAGCTGCGCAACTGTTGCAACCCCCGGCGGCGCCGGAACGTCATTACAGGAGGGCGACCGCGCCGACCCCCGCCCGGTGGATCGAGCCTGGTGGTGCGGGGAACGATGGTCCTTGACGCGCCGTCAGCAATCAACCGTGGGCGGCGTCCGGCGACGCCGGCCGAACCGCAGAGGCAGGAACCATGGCAGGACAACGGGTACGGACACCTGCGGGTGACACCACCGCGCGCGGCCAGGCGCCTGCCCAGCGGTCGGCCTCCGAGGGGGCGGACGGCCGGCCGGAGGGCGGACGGCCGCGGCAGTGCGCCGAGGGACCCCGAGGGCCCGGGGCGCCGGCGCAGCCGTTCAGCGGCACCGCGGTCCTGCTGGCGGTCGGCATGCCGGTGGCCGGCGGGCTGGCCGACGAGCTCCTCGGCCTGGGCGTCGGCGGCTGGGGCCTGCTCCTCTGCAGCGTGCTCGGTTTCGCCGGAGCCGCCGGGGTGTGCAGCCGGGCCGGCTGGTGGTGGGTGCTGCCCGCGCCGCCCCCGATAGTCCTGGCGGTCACCGCCGGCACCGAATTCCTCGCCCACTCCGACGAGTTCCGGGACGGGAAGGCCGCGGCCGCCGGTGCCGCCAAATGGGCCATCGACGGGTTCCCCGTCATGTTGTACGCAATCGGCGCGGCACTTCTCGTGATCCTGCTCCGCGTCGTCCGAGATCGAAGGAGCCGTCGTGGCTGAGCAGCCCGGCCCGCGCGCCGCCCGGCGCAAGCCCGCCCCCAAGCCGCGCCCCAATCCGCTGGTGCTGGCCGGGCGCACGATCGCCTGCGCGACCTCGCTCGCCGTCCTCGGCACCTGTGGCTTCAGCTGGTACGCCTACACCTCGCTGACCGACGGCCTGACCACCTCCAGCGCGCTGGACGACGTCAAGAAGAACGCCCCCAAGCACCTGGACAGCTCGGTCAACGTGCTGCTGATCGGGCTGGACAGCCGCAAGGACATGAACGGCAACGACCTGCCGGGCCAGTTCGTGCAGGACGAGCTGCACGCGGGCTCCAGCAGCGACATCGGCGGATACAACACCAACACCCTGATGCTGCTGCACATCCCGGCCAACGGCGGCCAGGCCACCGCGATCTCCATCCCGCGCGACGACTACGTCCAGCTGGTCGGCGTCGACGGCAGGATGCACAAGATCAAGGAGGCCTACGGGCGGGCCAAGGACATCTTCAACAACTCTCCTGCGGCGAAGGGACTTTCGAAGCCCGATCTGGAGAAGCGGGGCCGGGACGCCGGCCGCAGGGCCACCCTGGCCACCGTGCAGCAGTTCCTCGGCGTCCCGATCGACCACTTCGCCGAGGTCAACCTCAAGGGCTTCTACGACATCGCCAAGGCGGTCGGACCGGTCCAGGTCTGCCTGAAGCGCGCCACCAAGGACCCGGCCATCCAGGGCCAGGGCTCCGGTGCCGACTTCCACCAGGGCATCAACACCCTGAACGCCTCCCAGGCGCTCTCCTTCGTCCGCCAGCGGCACAACCTGGTCAACCCCAACGACCCCAGCGACTTCGGCGACTTCGCCCGCACCCACCGGCAGCAGGCCTTCATCTCCTCGGTCATCAAGAAGCTGAAGGACGAGGGCGTGGTCAGCGACCTGAGCCGGATGCAGGGCCTGTTCGACGTGGTCAAGCAGGACGTGGTGCTGGACAACCAGTGGAACGTGCTGGACTTCGCCCAGCAGGCACCCAACCTCGCGGGCGGCCACGTCACCGCGATCACACTGCCGATCGCCGGCTTCGAGGACGTCACCGTGGACGGCGGCACCAAGGAGTCCGTCAACAGGGTCGACCCGGTGCAGATCAAGAGGATCGTGCAGCAGCTGACCGGCCATGACAGCCCGGTCGGCAACCCGCTCGGCGCCGGCTCCTCCGGTGCGCCCTCGCAGGCCCCGGCGAGCCAGGCCCCGGCCGCGCCCGGCGCCAAGCCGACCGGCACCGTGGACGTGGCCAACACCTCGGCGGTGAACGGCGCGGCGGCCGCCGAGATGAGGGCACTGGTCGGGATGGGCTTCACCGAGGGGCGGATCCAGACGCTGCCGCGGCAGACCAGGACCACCGTGCTCTACGGCCCCGGCGAGAAGGACGCGGCCGACCAGGTCGCCGCCCGCTACAACGTGACCGCCGCACCGGGCGGCAGCGTGCGGGCCGGGCACATCCAGGTCGCGCTGGGCACCGACTACACCGCGCCCGGTGGCGGCAGCGGCGGCCAGACTCCCTCCTCCCCCGCCGGCCCCGCGGCGCCGGCCGACCCCAACAGCGTGCAGCAGGTGGGCCCCCCGGTGGACATGGCGCAGGGCATCGCCTGCGTCGACTGACGGCAGCGGACCCGAAGGGGGGCGCTCCGGGGGCGCCCCCTGGGGAGGCAGTGGACGTGGACATGAGGCTGGACGATGCTGCTGACCAGGTCGCTATCAACCCGGACTGCACAGGCAGTCGCGATCACGGGCCAAGCTGGATGACGGCGCACCACACAGATGGCGGGCGAGCACGTCGGGCAAGCCGACAGCGGCCTCTCTCCGCTCGGCCAGGAGTCCGGGGGCGACTTCCACGACGAGTTCCGCGTCGACTTCCACGACGAGTTCCGCGTCGAGTTCCGCGTCGAGTTCCGCGTCGAGTTCCGCGTCGAGTTCCGCGTCGAGTTCCGCGTCGAGTTCCGCGTCGTGGCAAAGGTCCGGGAGCGCGGGTAGCCAGTCCTCGGATCACTGCTGCTTCGGCGCCTTCGATCAACAGAACAGCACGCGGTCCGGCCGCGAAGCACGAAGTACGCGGCGGGCTGCGCGCCCGGCCGCGTACCTCGGATCACACTGTCAGTTGGTCTTGAAGGTGTCGGAGTTGATGCTGCTCCAGGCGCTCCAGGGGGTGCCGTTGGTGCTGTAGGCGTGGTTCATGACGCCGTTGGTGCCCAGGGCGAAGACCTCGGCGGTCTTGGTGTTGGGCTCGTAGACCGCGGACGGGGAGCCGGCGAACTGCCAGGTGCCCATGCTGTTCCAGGCGGACCAGGTACCGCTGTTGTAGTACTTGTGGTTCATGATGCCGTCGGTGCCGGTGCCGAAGACCTCGACCGAGTTCACGCCGGCGTTGTAGACGGCACTGGG
Organism: Kitasatospora humi; assembly: GCF_020907985.1. Lineage (GTDB taxonomy): Bacteria > Actinomycetota > Actinomycetes > Streptomycetales > Streptomycetaceae > Kitasatospora > Kitasatospora humi. Next base: position 112,033 of record NZ_JAJJPA010000020.1, read on the forward strand.
GCTACCGGTGAACTTGTAGCTGGAGTCGAGGGTGTTCCAGGCGCTCCACACACCGCCGTTGGTGCTGTAGGCGTGGGACATGACGCCGTCGCTGCCAACGGCGAAGACCTCGGCGGTGCTGTTGCCGGTGTTGTAGACGGCGCTGGGGTTGCCGGTGAAGTGGAACGAGGAATCGATCTGCGACCAGGCGGACCAGGTACTGCCGTTGGTGCTGTAGGCGTGGTTCATGACACCGTCGGTGCCGATCGCGAAGACCTCGGCGGTGTTGGTGTTGGGCTCGAAGACGACGGACGGGGAGCCGGAGAACGTGTAGCCGGTGTCGAGGGTCGTCCAGTCGGACCACGTGGTGCCGTTGGTGTAGTAGGCGTGGTTCATGCGGCCGTCCGCACCGATGCCGAACAGCTCGATCGACTTGGTCGCCGGGTTGTACACAGCGGCGGGCGAGCCACTGAAGGCATAGCTACCGATGGCCGTCCAACCGCTCCAGGCACCCGAGTTGGTGCTGTAAGAGTGGTAGATCTTGCCGTCGGTACCGACCGCGAAGACCTCCTCGGTCTTGGTGTCGGGGTTGTAGACCACGGACGGCTTCGACGTGAAGTTCCCACCCAGGGAGGACCACGAGCTCCACGGAGCACCATTGCTGCTGTACGCGTGGTAGATCGCACCGTTCGTGCCGACCGTGAACGTCTCGGCGGTCGCCGTGTCCTGGTTGTACAGGCTCCAACCCGAGGACCCACCCACCACCGGAACAGGGGTCGGCGTCGTGGTCGGGTACGGGTTGGCGGTGTCGCTGCCCAGGCCGGCCTTCGGGCCGCAGGTGGGCCAGGCGCCCTGTCCCTGGCCGGCGAGGACCTTTTCGCCGATCAGGATCTGCTGCTGCTCGGTGGCCTGGTTCGGATAGGCGGCGTACTGGGTTCCGCCGTATGCCTGCCAGGTGCTCAGGTTGAATTGCAGACCGCCGTAGAAGCTGTTCCCCGTGTTGATCGACCAGTTCCCGCCGCTTTCGCACTGGGCCACCTTCTCCCAGGTCGCGACCGAAGCGGCGTGGGCCGGAGCAGCGGTCAGCGAGACCGCGGTCAGAGCCGCCCCGAGGACGCCGAGGGCGGCAGCGGTCTTGACCTTGGCGGGGGAGGAGGTGCGTATCATCGTCGATCCTTCGAAGTAACCGGACGTCGTCAGAGGGCCTGGTGGGGCTAGGAGCTGATCAGTGCGGAGGGGGCTCCGGCGCGCACCTCCCGGTTCCAGGCCGGGGCGCCGCCGGTAGGCATGCGCAGGGGAACGGTGGGCGCCGGCCGCATGGCCGGCGCCCGCCGCCGGTGGTACGTCAGTTGGTCTTGAAGGTGTCGGAGTTGATGCTGCTCCAGGCGCTCCAGGGGGTGCCGTTGGTGCTGTAGGCGTGGTTCATGACACCGTTGGTGCCCAGGGCGAAGACCTCGGCGGTCTTGGTGTTGGGCTCGTAGACCGCGGACGGGGAGCCGGCGAACTGCCAGGTGCCCATGCTGTTCCAGGCGGACCAGGTACCGCTGTTGTAGTACTTGTGGTTCATGATGCCGTCGGTGCCGGTGCCGAAGACCTCGACCGAGTTCACGCCGGCGTTGTAGACGGCACTGGGGCTACCGGTGAACTTGTAGCTGGAGTCGAGGGTGTTCCAGGCGCTCCACGCACCGCCGTTGGTGCTGTAGGCGTGGGACATGACGCCGTCGCTGCCGACGGCGAAGACCTCGGCGGTGCTGTTGCCGGTGTTGTAGACGGCGCTGGGGTTGCCGGTGAAGTGGAACGAGGAATCGATCTGCGACCAGGCGGACCAGGTACTGCCGTTGGTGCTGTAGGCGTGGTTCATGACACCGTCGGTGCCGATCGCGAAGACCTCGGCGGTGTTGGTGTTGGGCTCGAAGACGACGGACGGGGAGCCGGAGAACGTGTAGCCGGTGTCGAGGGTGGTCCAGTCGGACCAGGTGGTGCCGTTGGTGTAGTAGGCGTGGTTCATGCGGCCGTCCGCACCGATGCCGAACAGCTCGATCGACTTGGTCGCCGGGTTGTACACAGCGGCGGGCGAGCCACTGAAGGCATAGCTACCGATGGCCGTCCAACCGCTCCAGGCACCCGAGTTGGTGCTGTAAGAGTGGTAGATCTTGCCGTCGGTACCGACCGCGAAGACCTCCTCGGTCTTGGTGTCGGGGTTGTAGACCACGGACGGCTTCGACGTGAAGTTCCCACCCAGGGAGGACCACGAGCTCCACGGAGCACCATTGCTGCTGTACGCGTGGTAGATCGCACCGTTCGTGCCGACCGTGAACGTCTCGGCGGTCGCCGTGTCCTGGTTGTACAGGCTCCAACCCGAGGACCCACCCGCCACCGGAACAGGAGCGGGGTCGTCGACGATGTTGTTGTAGCGCAGGGCGGTGTAGTAGCTGGTGGGCCAGCCTTCGAGGCTGCTGCTGTTGATGTTGGCCTTGGTCGGGCCGTGGGTGGGGTCGTTCGGGTTGCTCTCGGCGTAGTACGTGAAGTCGCCGGTGGACTGGTTGCTCCAGCCGGCGAACAGGAAGGTGTGCTCGGCCGTGTAGTCGAGTGCGTCGCCCGCCTTCAGCTGGGAGAAGCTGATCTGGGTGGAGACGTTCGGCAGGGTCTGGGTGACGAGGCTGCTCGTCAGGTGCCAGGCCATGGAGACGTAACCGGAGCAGTCCTCGCGATAGGTGCCGTTGCCGTCGGTCTTGTAAGCGCCCTGGTTGTAGGGGACGCCCTCGTCGACCCAGCTCTGGGCACGGGCCAGCACCTCGCTGCGGGTTATGGTGCCGCCGGCGGTCGAGGCCGCCTGCGCCGGCGTGGTCGCCGTGAACACGGTGGTGCCGATGCCGGCGGCGACGAGGATGGCGAGCGAGCGGGCGGCAGCGCGGGAGACGCGGGACATCGATGGGTTCCTTCTCGGAGTCGGGTTCGAATGAAGTCGGGTGCAGGCGCGGCGGTTAGGGGTGCTGCTCGGCTGCTGCCGGCGCGGCGCTCAGGCGGGCTGCCAGGTTGGTCAGGGTGCTCTGGTCGTCGGCCACCGTCAGTGCACCGGCTCCGGCCGTGCCTGCGGGGATGGCGAACTGCAGAGCCGTCAGCGTGTTGTCGTGATGGACCAGGTAGATGTGGCCGGTCTGCGGACCGGGCGCGGAGATCCCGGGGACGGCGGTCCACTGACGCGCGTACGCCGTGCCCTCGGCGGTGGTCGCCGTCGTGGTGACCTGGGCGTCCTGCGAGAGCTTCGCCGCGCCCTGCAGGGCGCGGGACTGCTGCTGGCAGGTGTTCATGGCGTTCTGGAGGTCCGCGAAAGCCTGCTGGGCGGTCGCGGTGTCGGCGAAGGTGAAGGTGTCCTGGATGGCCGGCGTCTTGAAGGCGCTTACGTAGCCCTGCTGCTGCCAGGTCGTGGCGCCCTTGACTGCGGCGCACTCGTTGAGGCGCACATCGTGGGTGGCGGCCTGGGTGTGGGGCTGCGCGATCGGCTTCCAGGCGGCGGCGGCGTTGTCGGGTAGCTGCGCGGGCGGCAAGGGGGCAGGGACGGCCGCCGTCACACGGCCCGTTTGCTGGGGGACGGAAGCCGTGCTCGGCCCGGGGGCGCCCGGCCTCGCTGATTCGGTACCGGCGGATGCCGGCTGGGGGGCGGACGGCTGCGGCTCCTGGCCGGGCCGTCCGGACGACGTGTCGATCGGCGCCGTGGCCGGGGTGGCTGGTGCTGCCGGGGCGGTTGGGGCTGCGGCGGACGACAGCTGAGCCGATGTGCTTGCGGGTGCCGCCGCCGACGCCCGGGCGCCGGTGTCGAGGCCGGCCCATGCGAAACCGCCGGCGGCGACGGCGCTCAGCGCGACGGCGGCGCGGACGAGAGTCGAAGTCTTGGTAGCCACAGGGGTTCTCCTGGGTTGGGCGCGGATCAGGTGGTCGGGCGTCAGGGATGCGGCTTCCGAAGGGCGGTTCGGAAGACTCGCTCGGGGCATGCCGGCAGGAGGTGCGGCGCGGGTCAGGACTGCCGCAGGGCGGAAGGCGCCGGCGAAGGCTCAGGGATGAAGGGGGCGGCGGATCCGATCGCGGCCTGGGTCCGCGCCGCGGACCCGGATGCCGGCCGGACCGTGACGGGCCGGGCGGGCGTGGTGCTCAACCGGTGGTGATGCCCTCGTACGTCGTGAGCGGCTCGGGCGACAGGTAACGCCGGTTGAGCCAGGGCGAGATCTGGTGGCTCCGGGCGATCAGGGCGTGGGCGCGCTGGAGGGCGCTGGGCGCGCCGGGAGAATCCAGGGTCAGCAAATAGACCAGGAGGTCGACCCGTCCGGGTGCGGGACGTGCGCTGACGTGCTGGAGCCCGTCGCCCGGCACGGCGTGGGCCCACAGGGCGTCCACGACCTCGGCTTCGTTGCCGGACTGGGCGCCGTCGTCGAGCTGCCGGGGGATCAGGCTGGCATAAATGATCTCCATGACCGGCTCAGCCGCCCCAGCCGAGGCTGTCCGCGGACACCGCCGGGGCGGGGGCGCCGACCGTTGCCGCCACGGCGACGGAGGGCGCGAGGGCGATGGCGGCGAAAGCGACGGTGGCGACCGCGGCGGCCTGGGCGAGACGGGTGCGGAGCATGGTGGGAGTCCTTCACTGCTGATGGGTGTGGCTGGCCTGGACCGGCAGGGCGCCCCGCGGTTGGCGCTTCGTCCGGTTGCCGCGCTGGGGTTGTCTCCCTGGCGGCGATGAACAGCTTTGCCGCTCGCAGACGCCGCAGGAAGGTGTTCCGGCTGTCGGCTCCCGGACTGTCCGGAGTCGGACACTGGCAGCATGCCCACGACAACTTAGGCCCTGTGACCTGCGACGCAATCCCTCGACGCATGGCGCGCGACGACACAAAGAGGGCGGATAGGTCTTGAGCGAAGCGTCGGAAGACTGTTTGGATGAGGCCGAACATTTGAGGGCCCGACAGGGCTACCGGGGGGAAACATGCTCGAGGTGCTAGGACTGACCGCAACGGCCGCAGCCGTGTACCAGGCCATGCTCGACCATCCCGCTTACAGCGCGGATGACATCGCCACGCACTGCGGCCTGACTCCCGTGCAGGTGCACGACCACCTCGACGAGTTGAGTCGGCTCACCCTCGTGCGCGTCTCCGCCGATCGGCCCGGCCAGATGCGCGCCGTGAGCCCCGAGATCGGCCTGGCTGGCATGCTGGCCAACCAGGAGGCCGAACTCGCCGCCCGCCAGGCCCAGCTGGCGGCCTCACGCGCCGCCGTCACCCGCATGGTCGCCGAACGCGCCGAGCACCGCACCACCCACGGCGAACGCCTACTCGGCATGGACGCCATCCACGGCCGCCTCGAACAGATGGGCCACAGCGCCACCACCGAGGTCCTCAGCAGCCAGCCGGGCAACCAACGCCCCCAGGACCTCGCGGCCAGCCGAGCCGCCGACGTCGAGGCGCTCGGGCGCGGCATCACGATACGCACCCTCTACCAGGACGCCACCCGCAACCAGCCCCACGTCGCGGCCTACGCCCACTGGCTGCTCGGCCAGGGCAGTGAGGTCCGCACCGCCCCCACGATCCCCCAGCGCCTGGTCGTCGTCGACCGCACCCAGGCGCTGGTCCCCATCGATCCCGCGGACAACCGCAAGGGCGCCCTGTACGTCACCGAACCCGGCATCCTCGCCGCCCTGCTCGACTTCTTCGAACAGGCCTGGAACACGGCTGTCCCCCTCGGCGCCACCCACCCCGAGGACCCCCAGACCAACCTCACCCCCACCGAACGCGAACTACTGCGCCTGCTCAGCGCCGGCCTCACCGACGACGCCGTGGGCCAGCGCCTCGGCATCTCCTCGCGCACCGTCGGCCGCCACATGTCCTCGATCATGGAACGCCTCGGTGCCAGCAGCCGCTTCGAAGCGGGCATCAAAGCCGCCCATCGGGGCTGGCTCTGAACCACCCGCGCGCCTGCTCCGCCGCCTCTGCCAGGACGGCGGAACAAGGTACCCGTCCGCCGGGTATGCCCGGCGTTCGAAGTTCGGCCACCTCTGCGTCCGCCTCCGTCGCCGTCACCGACGACAGCGACTGGGGGCGCTCACGGCCACCCGTCACACTCCCGCACATGGCGGGATGTCCCGCACGCCGGCGCGACAGTCCCGACGGCTTGCTGCCGCCATACCGCGACGGACGTTGCAGCCGGGCAGCGGTCAAGCAGGACCACCAGTGGTCGGGACATGTCCCCGCCCCCGACAGCTTCCAGCGCAACTGCCACACCCCTCCGGACCCCGCCAGGCACCGCGGGCACGCCCGGCTGCCGACCAGGTCCACCCACCTGGGCCGGCCAGCCGTGCGGACAGCCGTCCCGCCCCCGTCCCAGATATCCGAAAGGTCCAGCACCCACCGTCGAACACGGACAGACGCACCCGCTCCACCGCATGCTCGTCCACCCCGGTCGCGACGAGCACACCCCGGGCCCACCTCCAGCTGGTTGTAGGATGACCGGGCAAAGCAGTTGTAGGATGACCGGGCAAGCGCGGTACCAGTCGGAGCGGAGGTGGTGAGGGTGACCGGCACGGGTGCGGGGAACCTGCAGGCCGCCGGCCGCCGATCGCTGGTGGACGCCGCGATCGACCAGCTGCGGGAGCGGCTGGCCTCCGGTTCCTGGGCCGTGGGTGAGCGCATCCCCACCGAGCACGAGCTCGCCGAGCAGCTGCAGGTCGGCCGCAACACGGTGCGCGAGGCGATCCGGGTGCTGGTGCACGCGGGCATGCTGGCCACCCGGCAGGGTGAGGGCACCTTCGTGCGCAGCACCAGCGACCCGGCCGCCGTGCTGCGCGGGGTGCAGCGCTCCGGCGTGCGCGACGTGCTGGAGGTGCGGGCCGCCCTGGAGACCGAGGCCGCCCGGCTGGCGGCCCTGCGGCACACCGCCGAGGACGTGGAGCGGATGCGGGCCGCGCTGGCCCGCGAGGCCGAAGTGATCGCCGCCCACCCGGAGCGGATCGGGCGCGAGGCCACCGTCGAGCACGACCTGGAGTTCCACACCGCCGTCGTCGACGCGGCCCACAACCCCGCGCTGGCCGAGGTCTACCGCTACTTCGGCGCCTCGGTGCGCGAGGCCATGCGCACCGCCTTCGGGGACCACGAGATGCCCGAGGTGGTCGTCGCCACCCATGAGGCGCTGGTCGACGCGATCGCCAGTGGCGATCCCGACCGCGCCGAGGCCGCCTGCCGCGCCCTGCTGGCCGAGCCCACCGCGGCGGTCGAGCAGTTGCTGGCGGAGTTCGCCGCTCGCAAGTAGGGCCGGCGGAGCGCGCGTCGCCGCCATGGCCGCACCCCGCGCTTCCCCGTTTTTCCACAGCACCTTCCGCAAGAAAGCCGCACCATGTCCGTCACCCGGACTCAGCAACCGCTGAGCACCTCGGTCGTTCCGGTCCGAACCAAGCTCGCTCACCCCGCCCTGCTGCTGATCGGCATCATGCTGGTCGCGCTGAACATGCGGTCCTGTCTGGCGGCGGTCTCCCCCATGGTGGGCGAGATCCAGCGCACCTTCGGCCTGTCGGCCACGGTCGGCGGTCTGATCACCACCGTTCCGGTGCTCTTCCAGGGTGTCGGCGCACCGCTGACTCCGCGGCTGACCCGGCGGTTCGGCACCGAGCGGGTGGTGTTCGGCGCCGTGCTGACGCTGGGCGCCGGGGTGCTGCTGCGGGTGCTGCCGTCGGTGGCCGCGCTCTATGCGGGCTGCGTGGTGATCGGCGTGGCCATCGCGGTGCTGAACGTGGCGATGCCCGGCCTGGTCAAGCGGGAGTTCCCGCACCGGGCGCCGGCGATGACCGGGGCCTACTCGACCGCGATGCTGGTCGGCGCCACCCTGGCGGCCGGCAGCTCGGTGCCGCTGGAGCACGTGCTCGGCGGCGGCTGGCGGGCTTCGCTGAGCGTCTGGTCGGTGCTGGCCCTGGTCGCGGCGGCCGCCTGGCTGCCCCAGGTGCTGCGGGCGCGTCAGCTCGCGCCGACCTCCCCGACCGCGGCCCAGGCCGCGCCGGCCAAGCCGATCGCGGGCCTGTGGCGGCTCCCGCTGGCCTGGCAGATCAGCCTCTTCATGGGCGTCTCGTCGCTGATGGTGTACGTCCTGGTCGCCTGGATGCCGACGATCCTGGCCGACCACGGAATGGGCCGGGACGAGTCCGGCCTGGTGTTCGCCTTCTCCAATCTGGTGCAGGTGTCCGGTGCCTTCCTGGTGCCGCTGCTGGCCGGCCGGATGACCCGGCAGCGCGGGCTGGCGGTGCTGATGGCCGCGCTCAACGCCGCCGGCATCACCCTGCTGCTGATCGCTCCGGTCTCCGGCGCCTGGGTCGCCGCAGCGGTGCTGGGCGTCGCCCAGGGCGGCTCGTTCGGCCTCGGCCTGGCCTTCCTCGTGCTGCGCACCGGCTCTGCCGCCGGGGCTGCCCAGCTGGGCGGGATGTCACAGGCGATCGGCTACCTGATCGCGGCGGTCGGCCCGGTCGGCGCCGGTGCGCTGCACCAGCTGACCGGCGGCTGGACGGCCGTGCTGGTGGTGCTCCTGGTGCTGGCCGGCGTGGTCGGAGTGGCCGGCTGGGGCGCGGGACGCAACCGCACGCTCTGACTCCCGTCGCGGGGTCGGCCCCGCCGCCGGCCGGATGACAGGCCGTGCATGACGGCCCGTTGGGATCCCACCACGGATAGCCGGCCGCCGTCGTCCTGCGGATGGCCGGCGGTGGCCGGCGCCGGGCAGCGCGGGCCCCTGCCGGAACGGAACGCCCGGCGGGCCTTCCTCGGGCGCCCAGCCCGCCCCCTCCCCGCCTCGCCGGCCATCCGCTCACCCCGCCGGTTCGGCGCGCCGCCGCCCGGCTCCGCGCAGCTCAGCCCTCCAGCTGGGCGAGCCCCTCGGTGGCGATCCGCTCGAAGACGGCCAGGTCGTTGGCGAAGATCGAGTCCGGCACCGGCCAGTGGATCACCACCTCGGTGATGCCCAGTTCGCGGTACCGGCCCGCCCAGTCCACGAAGGCGTCCAGCGACTCCAGCGGCTTCTCCGCCGTCGAGCCCTGGAGCAGCACCTTGTCCAGGTCGCCGACGTCCCGCCCGGCCGCCTCGCAGGCCGCCGTCAGCTTGGCGAGCTGCTTGGCGATCACCTCGGGCGCCTGCTCCACCGGAACGTCCGCCGGCCCGCGCGGATCTCCGTACGTCACCCAGCCCTGTCCGTACTCGGCCGCCAGCCGCAGTCCCTTGGGCCCGGTCGCCGCCACGTAGAACGGCACCCGCGGGGTCTGCACGCAGCCGGGGATGTTCCGCGCCTCTACCGCCGAGTAGTAGGTGCCCTGCTCGGTGGTCGCGTCCTGCCGCAGCAGCTTGTCCAACAGCGGCAGGAACTCCCCGAACCGCGCCGCCCGCTCCTTGGGCGACCACGCCTCCTGCCCCATCGCCGTCGCGTCGAACCCGACCCCGCCGGCCCCGATCCCCAGCGTCAGCCGGCCGCCGGACACGTCGTCCAGGGTGATCAGCTCCTTGGCCAGCGTCACCGGATGCCGGAAGTTCGGCGACGTCACCAGCGTGCCAAGCCGGATCCGCTCGGTCGCCGCCGCGGCCGCGGTCAGCGTCGGGACCGACCCGAACCACGGCTCGTCGCGGAAGCTCCGCCAGCTCAGGTGGTCATAGGTGTACGCGGCATGGAACCCGAGTTCCTCGGCCCGCCGCCAGATCTTCTGCCCCTCGGCCCACCGGTGGATGGGGAGGATCACTGTGCTCAGACGCATACCGCCGACCTTATGTCCCGAACAGCCCGGCACTCGAGTGCATACCGGAGTATGCTCCATTCATGGCAGCGACCACGCGCATCACCGTCACCCTTCCGACGGAACAGGTGGACGAACTCAGAAAGCTCACCGATAACGTCTCCGGGTACGTCGCGGAGGCAGTAGCCCGCCAGATTCGGCACCAACTGCTCGCGGACGATCTTCGCCGCTATCAGGACGAGCAGGGTGCGTTCACCGATGAGGAACTGCTTGAGGCGCACGCCAGGATCTTCGGCTCCGCCGGGTCGGCGGGTTCGGCGAGCGCCGCGTGACCGAGCGCTTCGAGACGGTCGTGTTGGACTCCGAGGGATTGTCCTCGTGGATCACACAGGACCGCGGCGTGTTGGCGATGCTTCAGGTCTTCCACGCCATGGGAGCCGACTTCGTGGTTGGCGCAAACACGATCGTGGAAGTCACGCACGCCCGTGTGAACGAAGCCCGGTTGAACTGGACGCTTTCCCGAGTCAAGGTCGAGGCGGTCACCGATCAGACCGCAAGGGCATCGGCCAGGCTGCTGAAGCAGGCCGGACTGCACGGCCACAAGTACGCGATCGACGCGACCGTGGCAGAGATGGCACTGCGGCAGCCGGGGCCCGTGGCCATGCTCACCTCGGATGTCGACGACATGGCCAAGCTCTGTGGCGCCCGCGTACGGCTCATCGCCGTCTGAGCCCGAGCGGGACTCTAACCCTCTCGATCGGCGTTCCCGCAGGTCAGGATGTGATGAGTGAACGAGGCTTGACCGACGTCACGAGGGCGCCCAATCGCATACGTTCCGTAGCTGCCGCTGCAGCGGTCAGCGTGGGGATCACCCCGAACCATGGCTCATCACGGAAGCTGCGCCACGACAGGTGGTCGTAGGTGTACGCAGCGTGGAAGCCGAGTTCCTAGGCCCGCCGCCAGATCTTCTGCCCCTCGGCCCACCGGTGGATGGGAAGGATCACGGTACTCAGTCGCATACCGCCGACCCCCGCGAAGCGCTCTGATGGGTGAGGCTTCGAGCAAACCGCGCCGACGTCGCCTGCGTGACCGCTAGCGTGGCGCCATGGGTGCGCTGGGCAGGACCGAACTTGAGGCCATGATCGATGAGGCCACCGTCGATGCCTACGGCGACGACGAGCAGCTGACCGGTTTGTTCACCGTGATCGAGGAGAATCTCGCGGTGCCGTTCAACACGACGGTTCTCGGCGTCGAGGTGACCGTGCGCGGCGTCGACCTCGGCCAAGACGGCCGGATCGTCGCGCTGTGCTCGCGCGGCTCCGATCACCAGAGGATCGGGGTCCTGGACCTGCCGATGCCGAGCCCTGCCCCGGGCGGCGCCGAGTGGATCGAGGCCTACCGGCTCTGGGCCCGCTGAGCGGCTCGCACACCTCCTTGGAACCGGCTAGCGAGGGACGGCACGACGTGGCGATCGCTACACAGGAATCGAATCACGGCATCGACGAGCGCTCGCTCAGCGATCTCATCGAGCGCAGCGCCGAGTTGAAGGGCGAGTTGGTCGCGTTCGGCCAAAGCGCGCGCTTCGACCGGTGGTTGACTCCGCTCCTGCTGGAGGCCGCGGGCCCCGAGCGGCTGCTGGACGAGAGCGACGCGATCCGGATCACCGACCACTTCATCCTGCGGTACCGCCTGCCGGACGGCGCGACCGTGGTCGACCGGTTCGTCGCCTCACGGCGGGACTTGACCGACGACGACCGGGAGATCCTGCTCGGCTGGCGTGACCCGGTCGAAGGCATCTTCGAGATCCGGCGCAAGGACGGGGATGCCCTCGTCCTACTGAACCTGGTCGACGACCTGGAGTACCGCACCTACTCGAACGTCGGACCGGGTGCCTTCCGTGGAGTATCCAAGGGAGGATTCCTCCTCACTTCCCTGGTGCCCGTCCACTCGGTCGACGGCGTGTGGCTGATCTCCGGGATGATGTTGTCCTACCCGAAGTCCAGCGCCACCGAAATCGCCCAGGCCGCAATCCAGTTGGCGACGAGCCAACCCGAACTGGTCTTCCGCAACCCCGAGAAGATCGAGCAGGGATGGGCGCGGATGCGAGAGGACCGGGCCGCGTTCGTCGAGTTCTTCGATGCCGACGTACTGGTTCTTACCCCGGCCGAGGCCGAGCAGCAGCTCAACTCCTACTACCGGCACCGGCAGGAGGTCACCATCGCCGAGCACCCCAACCACGCCCGCGGCAGGAGGCTTCCCGGACTGGACTTTCCAGCTTTCGAACTGCCGCGAGAGCTCGCGGACTCGGACACCATCGGCGTCATCTACGACGAAATCGACGGACTCAACTTCTACGCGGACTACGGGCTGCTGCGGGACCTCTTCGCCAACCCGACCCTCGCGGGGCGCAGGCAGTACCAGGACGTGCTGCGCACGTACCTGCGCGAGGAATCGATCGCGCCGCTCCCGATCCGCCGACTGGCCGCCGCCCACCCGGAAACCACCGACGCGGTGTTTCGAAAGCTGCTGCGGAAGCCCGGCTTCACCTGGACTGAGCACGGCGAGGAACTACTGCGTCGACACAAGCCCTGGTACTACGAGCAGGAGCCCCGCCCCGGCGTTTCCGCGATCGGCGAGCGCCTCAGCGAGCTCGCCGCGGGCGGTCGACGGCGAAGGTTCACCAGGGCACGCCGCGTACCGCGTCAGCCCGATCACCCGTAGGAGCGAACTTCGACTCTCAGGCCGGTATTTTCATTAGCTGCAAGCTGCTCTTCAGCTTATGCAAGCTCCTCCGCCGGCGCTGCTGCCCCTCCTGCGCACACCCTTTCAAGGGGAACTCCTGGCCTGACTGTATCTGCATCCGCAGGATGAGGCCTCACTCGCCGAGGTCGCCTCGCGCTTCGGTGTTTCGAGCGCGACCGCCAGTCGCGAGGCGGACCGCCTGGTCGTGGCCGAGTTGATCACCGAACGACGACACGGAAACCTCCGCCTCCTGAGGGCCAACGTCAGCGGGCGCCTGGCCGGCCCGCTCACCGAGCTGTTCGCCCTCACCTACGGCCCGATCGCAGTGCTCGGTGATCTGTTGTTGCCACTGGCCGGGGTGGAGGAAGCCCACATCTATGGCTCCTGGGCAGCCCGCTACTCGGGGGAGTACGGCGGAGTACCCAACGACGTCGACGTTCTCGTGGTGGGCAACCCCGACGAGGACGAGCTGTACGACGCGGCACGCAAGGCGGAGCGCCTGCTTGGCCGGGAAGTCAATGTCCACCGGGTCTCGCCCGCCCGCTGGCTCGAGCCGGGCGCGGACCCGTTCCTCACGTGTGTCCAAGGCCGGCCGACGGTTCGGCTTGAAGCCTTCGAAGCGAAGAACCGGGAATGAAGTGACAGCAAGGTCGGGCCGCAGTGGAGGGCATGCTCTCGCGGAAGGAACTGGAGCGCGTACCCGCGAGCCGGGAGCAAGCCGACCATCTCCTCACCCAGGCGGCGAACCACCTCAATGCAGCAGAGGCGGTTGTCTCCTTCGACGCGATCGGCGCCTACCAACTGCTGTACGACGCAGCGCGAAAGGCGCTGGTCGCGGTCTTGGAAAACCAGGGGCTGCGACCCGACCAGCCGAGGGGCCACATCGCAGTCCTGGAAGCGGTCAGCGCACAACTGCGCTCGACCTTACGGGAGCGGCGCCAACGAACCCATGACTTTGGTGACCGGCTTGGAGTCGAGCAGTGCACATTCGGACCTGCGGCGTTAGCTTGCCATTGCTGATCGGGAAAGCCGAAACGGCAATAACAACCGGCATTCACGGAAGACCGCCCGCGGATTGCCCCTGCCTACAACTCCTGGTACGGCGGCTTGGCGTACCAGGCAATGGCATCACCAGCCACGTCGCAGGCACGTTCGAGACGACCACGGTCGTCCTCGATGACGGTGAGCACCTCGAAAGCGCGGGTCGCGAGATCGGCCGACTCCCCAGCGAAGACCTCGGCGTACAGGAGCCACAGCCCGTTTCGGCAGGCGGCGATGGACTCCTCCTCCAAGTCACGCCCCTCGCGGGCGACTTCCTCCGCAGTTCCCTCACCCGCGACCAGGGAGAGCAGAAGATCCAGGAACCGGGCCCGGGATACAGCGGAAGGCCGGTCCGCGAGCGCTGCCAACGCGACTCCGACGACTGCCGGCGCTGGTTCGAAGAGAACGACGTCGGAGAAGGCGTGCCCAGCCAACCCCAGCGCGCCGTGCGGGTCTTCGTCCTCCCGGCGTGCCAAGCGCAGCAGTTCGTCCGCGAGGTGGGCGCCCGACTGGCCGCAGCCACAGCGAAGTTCACTCCATTGCCGGGTGCCGATCTCCAGCTCAACCAGTGTCATATCGCAATCCTAACTGTCGCCCCAGAGCCCGCCCGGCTCACCGCGAACCCCCGGGAGGAATATCGATCTGTCGGGATAATCTTCTTGGCACCCTGTACAGACGGGTTTGACTAGTGCGATGAAGGGGCGCGAGGCGTCATCCACGGTCAGAGCGCCAGTGAATATCACCTTGCTTGGATCACCACCCAGTGCCAGCAAGGCGTTCCCTTCCGCGCAGTAGCCGCCTCCGGATGAAGCCCACGCGATGTCCCCGGTCTCCGAGTGTATAGCGGCCGCGTACGTACGACTCCTCGTCTTGGCACTCCGGCCGAAGAGCGCGAACGCGGGCAGGCGGCTTTCGGCCAGGGCGATTCGCTCCGCTTGGGACCACCCCGGCTGCGCTCGATCCACCTCGACGATCGGGGGCCTCCTTCCCGGTTCGCCGCGCATGCTTGGGACACCGTTGTGCGCCGAGAGGCCGAGGCGGTCCGTCCAGGTGTGCGGATTTGGGACGTACCCGTCAGGGTTGGGCGAAGGACTGAGGCCGAGGGGGTCGGGACTGGTGTAGCGGGCGGTCTCGGGATCGTAGTAACGGCAGACGTTGTAGTGGAGACGGGTTTCCGGGTCGAAGTACTGACCCGGGAAGCGGAGAGGGGTATACGTGGTGCTGTTACTGGGCCAGGTGGTGTAACCCCAGAGCGTGGGCGTGGTACGCCAGGCAATGGTGTCAGTCGCTGGGTCGACCAGTTCGGTGGGCGTGCCCACGAGGTCGGTGACGATCGCGAAGAATCGTCGGTCGACCTGATCCTGGTCTGGGGTGCCAATGGTCTCGGTCTGGGCGACCGGGATCAGGCCTCTGTGGTCCCAGGTGAGGGTGTGCGGGCCTGGGAGATAGGAAGCCTGAGTAGTCTGTTCGACAAGAGTCGCCCCATCCCAAGTGAAGTCGGTCTGTTCATCGACACCCGCTCCGTCAGCTGACAGACGCTGCTTGGCGATCCGCCTACCGAAGGGGTCGTAGAGGTAACGCCAGCGTGTACCGTCTGGCGTTGTGACTTGGATGAGACGGTCCTCGGCGTCCCAGGTGTAGTGCCAACTGTCAGGCTTCCTGGAGAGCCGGGTGACCTGGCGGAGCGTGGTACGGCCCGCTGCGTCTTGCTCGTATCGGACTCGGCCCGCACCGACCAGCTCCGTGCCGGAGTATGTGCGTGCGCCCACAGCAGCTGAGGCCGCCCCGACCACTGGCCAGACGGCATCGGTGAGGTTGCCTGCCGCATCGTAGGCATAGCTTTCGGTCCACGTAGCGGCAGTGACGGCAGTAACGCGACCGGTGATATCGAGATCGAAGGTGCGCGGACCGGTGAGCAGATCCTCGACTGTCGCGAGGTTGCCGTCGGCACGGTAGCTGTAGCTGCGCTGTTGCAGCAGGGCCGCGGGTGCTGTGAGCTGCTGACCGGTGAGGCGGTACAGATCGTCCCACGTGTTGGTCAGTGTCAGGCGATCCGCAATGATCCGCCGCTGCTCCCGCCCGGCCACGTCGTAAGCGAAATCGAGGCTGCCCCCCGAGGTTGACAGGTTCGTCGTACGCCCTGCTGGATCAAGGGTCCAG
This sequence comes from Kitasatospora humi, assembly GCF_020907985.1. GTDB lineage: Bacteria > Actinomycetota > Actinomycetes > Streptomycetales > Streptomycetaceae > Kitasatospora > Kitasatospora humi. The sequence continues at coordinate 127,691 of NZ_JAJJPA010000020.1, forward strand.
TCAGTGGTGTGGCCGCTGGGGGTTATGCGGCTGGTTCGGCGGCCCATCACATCTCGTGTGTGGGCGAGGATACGGCCGTTGACGGATTCGGTAAGCGGATTTCCGAGGCTGTCAACGGCACGGATAACGTCAGCGTCGGGATTGACGGCCCGGACCAGGAAGCCAGCGGCGTCGTACGTATAGGTGGTGGTCCGACCGTCCGCTTCCTTAGCCGTCAGACGGTCCAGCAGGTCATACGCGTAGCGAATCCGATGGCCGATCGGCTTAACCACGGCTGTAAGACGCCCAACGGCGTCCAACTCATAGTTGAGACTGCGGCCGTGGAAGTCACGCTCACCGACCAGGCGTCCAGCCTGGTCGTATTGGTACCGCCACTCACGGCCGAGAGCGTCGGTGACGGCAACGAGCTGCATGTTCGCGTCGTGGGTGAACGTGACCCGCGCCCCATCGGGCGTTGTGCGGGCGGCGAGCGTTTCGAAGTGGGTGTACTCGAAAGTGCTGGTCTGGCCGAGCTGGTCTGTGTGGGTGAGCTGGTTGCCCTCACCGTCGTATGTCCAGGACTCGGTGGCATTATCCGCGGTCGTCCGTGTTGCCAGGTTTCCCTCGACGGTCCACGTCAGTTGAGTCGTAGCGCCGACCGAGTCGGTGATGGCCGTGGTGCGGCCGAAGGCATCCCGCTCGTAGCAGGCAGCGACACCGCTCGGGTCAGCGATCTCGGTTGCGAGTCCCGCGGCGTTGCACCGAATACGGGTGGTGTGACCGAGTCCGTCGGTGATGGTCGTGAGATGGCCGCGTTCGTCGTAGGAGAAGCGGGTGACAGCACCGAGCGGATCCATGAGCGACATGCGGAGGCCACGTGAATCGTACGTCTGGCGCCAGGTGGCCCCTCCCGCATCGGTAATGGCTTCCGGGAGACCCAGCTCTTCCAGATATACGGCTCTGCTCTGTTCGCCGTCGGGGCGGGTGACGGCTATGAGGTTGCCGGCGCCGTCGTATTCGTAGCGGGTGGTGCGGCCCAGG
>NZ_JAJJPA010000021.1 GCF_020907985.1 Kitasatospora humi
GCGCGTTGCCGACCAGCTCCGAGAGCACCAGACAGGCGTCATCGGGGTCCAGGCCGTGAGCGGTGAGGTGGTCGCGCAGGCGGTGGCGCGCGGTTCGCAGGGTGGAGCGGACGACCAGCGCGAGGAGGTCGAAGGAATCGGAGGAGGCATCCGGGTGCCCGTCGTGGGACGGGCTCGGCAGCGGAACAAGACGCATGAAGGTCTCCAGTCCTGTGGGATCACCCCCCCGGTGCCCCGTGTGCGGTGGCCCGCCCGCGCCGGCCGGTGTGCGCGTGACGGCCGACGGGGGCGGGCGGCCCGCGCGGCCGCTTCCCCAAGCCCAGCTGCGCGGGAGTCGTGCGGTGGCGAGCGGTCCCGCCCGCGGCGACGGGGGCGCCTGGCGGGCGGGACCGGTTCCTGTGTCAGCCAACGCCCTTTGGTCGACACAGGGTTGGCCCCTCCTCACCACTTGGGGGGCCGGGCCCGCAGAGGCACCAAGCTCTGCGGGCGTCTTCGGGGGCGCTAGGCGGCGAGTTCGGCGGCCCGAGCCCTGGCCCGGAGCGAGTGGTGGACGACGGACGACAGGCTCGCACTCAGGGACAGCTCGACCTGGCTGTGCAAGTGCTTCATCAGGCGGAGCGTGGCGTCCAGCTCGGGTGCGGTGGCGCCGGTCCGCTCGGTCACCTGGAGGTCCAGCGCACGGCCGAGGGTGCGCAGTTCGGAGAGGGCGGCGGCCTGGTCGAACGACGGGGGCGGGGTGGCGGCGTTCACGGGGGTGCCTTCCGGTCGGGGAGTTGATTGCTCAGGGTCGGGGCTGGACCCAACTTGGCTGAGCAGTGGAGTTGGTGGTGGCCGGTCACCTTTTGGTCTCACACTTTCGGGTGAAGTTGGGACCTGCCGGGCATGGAGCCCAGAGCATTGCTGCTGCCCAAATAGGGCCTCGTGCCAATGGTTTGGGAATCGATCGGGGTGCCGGGGCTCGGTCTGCCGTTGCCCGGCCACTCCTTTCCGAAGCACTCTGCTACCGGTCGCTCACACTGTGCTCTAGGCTCGAAGTGCTTTCAAACTGGCCGCTCGGAAAGAAAAGTCAGCCTTGAACATCAAGCAGCTCAATCCAGATGCCTCACCGCGTGCCGCATTCGGCGCTGAACTCCGGCGCGTGCGCGAGGAGTTGGGCATGACGCAAGATCAGCTCGCGGAGCGGACGGGCTACTCGCCGGGCCACATCTCGTCGCTGGAAACTGGCCGGAAATCCCCGACCTTGCGATTCGCCCGGAAGGCCGATCGTGCGTTCGGCACCGGTAGCAAGTTCGAGAACTTGTTCTTCGACCTGCGGGCGACCTCCCTGCTGCAGGGTTTCGGCGACTACATGGCTCATGAGGCGCGCGCGGTAGAGCTGCGCCTCTTCGACCTCGGCATCATTCCCGGCTTGCTCCAGACCCCGGAGTACGCGGAGGCGATCACGCGCGGGGCCGTGCGCCGGGGCAGCATCACCCAAATCCAGGCCAACGAGCGGCTGGAAGTCCTGGCCGGTCGTCAGGCCAAGGTCTTCCGCCAGCCCCCGCCGCTGCTCTTCGCCGTGCTTGATGAGAGCTGCCTCTGGCGGCCCGTCGGCGGGCCCAAGGTGATGCGCGCGCAACTCGACCGCCTGGTTGAAGTCTCCGAACTGCCGAACGTCACGATTCAGATCGCGCCCTATGCGATGGCCGAGAGCAGGGCGTTCGACCTTCCGATCTACCTGCTGACATTGCCGGATCACTCGGTTGCCGCCTACTCGGAATCGTCGCAGCGCGGGCACTTCGAGCGTGATCCGGACGCGGTGCGGCCGCTTCTCACCGACTACCATCACCTGCAGGTAGAGGCTCTGTCGCAGGCCGCGTCCGTGGCGCTGATCCGCAAGGCACGAGAGGAACTCCAGTGATCAACCCCGAGTGGTTCAAGTCCAGCTACAGCAGCAATGGCGGTGCCTGCGTCGAGGTGGCCGCCAACATCCCCGGTGCCGTCCCCGTCCGTGACTCCAAGGACCCCGAGGGCCCGGCCCTGACCTTCACCCCCGCCGGCTTCGCCGCCTTCGTGGCGGGCGTGAAGGGTGGCGAGTTCGGCGCTGTCTGACGAACTCCTCAACACAAGCCCCTGTGTGGCCGGTTCATGGCTTCACAGGGGCCCTGTTGGGCTGACGGCCTATCAACCTCCCTGAGCAGCACCCATCCTGGCTGAGCATTGCGACCTGAGAGGAGATCCCGTGATCAACCCCGACTGGTTCAAGTCCAGCTACAGCAGCAACGGCGGCGAGTGCGTCGAGGTGGCCGCCAACGTCCCCGGTGCCGTCCCCGTCCGTGACTCCAAGGACCCCGAGGGCCCGGCCCTGACCTTCACCCCCGCCGGCTTCGCCGCCTTCGTGGCGGGCGTGAAGGGCGGCGAGCTCGGCGCAGTCTGACGCCTCGCCATCGCGCAATCTCCTGTGTGGCCGCTCGTTGTTGCACAGGGGCTTCCGGTGCGCCGTCCTGGATGCGGGTGGCGGCCTCGGTCAGCGCCGGCGCCGTCCGTTCCTCGTCCGTGAGAACGGTGTCTCGCGCCACGCCGCCGCTTTCTGCAGCGCTCGTCCTCCCCTTCGGATGCGGCCGCCGCCGGTGTGGATGGCCGTGCCGGTTCTGCCGGCGAGGAGCCTGTAAAGAACAGGCGGGAAGTGTACAGTTTGGTACATGAGTGACACCTTGCCGATTACAGAGGCGCGGGCCTGCTTGGGGTCGCTGGTCCGGCGTGCCTCCCACGCCCGTGAGCGCATCACCATCACCGACCACGGACAGCCCGCCGCCGTCCTCATAAACCCACAGGAGCTGGCCGACCTCGAGGACGCTCTCGCGCTGGCCCAGTACCGGGTCAGGCAGGCGGCCGGCGAGACCACGGCCGTGCCGCATGAGCAGGTCCGCGCCCAGCTCGGCCTGGGACCCGCCGCTTGAGCCACGCGATCATCTGGGACGAGCCGGCCATCAATGCCGCCGCCCGGTTCCTCAAGGACGACCCCGAGGGGCTGCGCCAGGTCATGGACGCCGTCGACCTGCTCGCCGACTCCCCGCGCCCGCAGGGCACCGCGGAGTACGGCTCCCCGAACCTGCGCCGGATGCACGTCGGCCGCTACCGCATCATGTACGAGATCACCGAGGCCACCGTCACCATCGTCGTGATCCACCTCGGCCGGATCGGCTGATCACCAACACCAAGTACCAGGATGGCCGGGCCCCTTGAGCGTGAGGGGCGCGGCCATCAGCGTTGGCTGAGCCGGCAGCCACTCGGCGCCGCTTAAGCCCGCCCGGTGCCGAGACGGACCAGGACGACGTTCGGCCGTGACCGTTCGCCCGCTGAAGGATCAGCTGCCACGCCGAGGTGAAGCCGCCCGATCAGGTGAAGTGGAGGCGATCGGCCGCGGGCGAGCGGGCGGTGTGCCACGAGCGCCGGGGTCGCCTGGCGCCTGCCGCGGATCTGCGAGGGGAAGGCCATCCCGCAAGGTCCGGGCGGGTCGGTCGAATGCCAGAGCCTGCGGCGGCCCGGGGCGCGAACCCCGGGCCGCCGCACACTCGTTCACAGGGTTACGGCAGCGAGCCTGCGGAAGTCGCGTCCAGCTTCACCCACTTCGCCTCGCTCGGCACGCCCTTGGCGTCCAGCAGGAAGAGCATGTAGTACCCGGGCGGAGCGGCGTTGGCGCTGGGCGGGCTCTGCAGCGTGAGCTGGTTGCCCTGGCGCTTGGTGATCTGCAGCTCCACGTGGCGCTGGGCGGTGTCCACCGCGTGCGTCGAGGTGATCGGCGACATCAGCACCGCGCGGGTCACCTGCTTCTCGGTGGACGAGGTGACGTTGAAGCTGCGGTTGTACCGCACCCCGTTGCCCGGCACCGAGTCCAGCTTGGGCCGGGCACCGCTGTGCAGGTACCACGGTTCGTAGATCTCGATGGTGCCGCCGTTCTCCGTCTTGATGTTCGGATTGTTGGCGATCTGCTGCAGCTCGTCACCGGTGATCATCACCCGGCCGTCCGGCAGGATGACGGCGTTGGAGTGGTAGCCGCGCGGCAGCCGCTGCACCGGGCCGAGCTTCCAGGTGCCCTCCTTGTCGCGCATCTCGACCTGGCGGTACTTCAGGTCCGCGTTGGGGTTGTACAGCCCGTTGCCGTAGTCGCGGATGTCGTAGGAGCCGTTGATGGTGAAGAGGTTGCCGTCGGGGAAGATCAGGGTGTCGTCCTGGGTGCGGCCGAAGGCGCGCGGGGTGTCCTTGCTCCACTTGCCGCCGGAGAGCTTGTAGGTGTTGGGGTCGGCGTTGTTGCCGCCGAGGATCAGCACCGAGTCGGGCCCCTTGGGGCCGTTGGGCAGCGCCACCGCCGAGCCGTAGTTGCGGTTCATCACGCCGGGGGCCAGGTTGTCCGGGCGGGTGGGCAGGTCGGCGCGGGTCTCGGTCTTGGGGTCGAACACCCACTGCTGGTTGGGCACCCGGCCGAGGCCGTAGATCTTGCCGTCGTTGAGCGAGAAGAGCTGCGGGTAGTCGGTGGTGAACGGGGCGTCCGCGCCGAACCGGTCGACCGGGCCCTTCGGCACCTTCTTGGAGTCGAAGACCACCGGGTCCTTCTTGGCCGGGAACCGCTCCACGATCGGGGTCGGGGTGCCCCAGCCGATCTCGGACTGGCCGGACATGATCAGCTGCCGTCCGTCCGCGCCGGTGACCACCGACGGGTACCAGCGGCCGACGGACATGTCCGGGTTGCGGGTCCAGGACTCCGTCCACGGGTCGAAGATCAGCGACAGCTTGGCGCCCGCACCGCCGTTGCCGCCCAGGTTGCCGCCGAAGATGCCGACCATCCCGTTGGCCAGGTAGGAGTGCCCGGCGCAGAAGAACGGCGCGGGCCGGTTGGCCGCGGTGCCGTCGTCGAGCGTCACGTTGGGCGGCGGCACCGGCTTGAAGGCGCCCGGCCCGGTGCCCTGCGACGGGTCCCAGAGGTAGGCGCGGCCCTTGTTGGCCGAGCCGATGATGTTGGTGGGCGCGGGCTCCTGGGTCGGGTCGGTCTCCACCGGCTCGAACGAGAAGAGCAGCACCTTGCCGGTCGGCAGCAGCGCGACGTGGTCGCCGTACTCGGGGGAGGTGAAGTAGTCGGTGAACTTGCCGAAGACGGACGGGTCGAACTTCTTGTTGATCTCAGCCTGGGTCTTGGTGAGCATCTCCAGCCGGTGCACCCGGATCGGGAGGGGGTATCCGTTGTCCGGCCCGCCCTCGGCCCTGGTGTGGGCGGCCTCCCGGAGGGCCGCCCGGCGCTCCAGGCGCTGCCAGGCCAGGTAGCCGGCCTCCTCCGGGCCGAACGCGCGCACCTCGTCGGCGCGGGTCTCGGCCCGCACCTGGGCGGCGGTGATGGGCTGATCGTCGGGGGTGGTGGCGGCGCCGGCGCTGAGCGGGACGGCCAAGGCGGTGGAGGCGGCCACGGCGGCCACGGTGCAGGCGCGCAGCAGCGCGGCCAGCCGGCGTCCGGGCGGCACGGTGGTACGGGACATGGAGTTCCTTCGCAGTGAGGGGTGAATGGCGGTCCTGGCTACGGTCGGTGATCGGCGAGTAGGGGTGGCGCCGACGTCCTCGGGCGACCTGACGAGCCGGCGGCGGTGCGGTGACGCGGCCGTTAGCGAACCGGTTTCAGTCTTATGAGCGAACCGAGTTGCTGTCGCGTCAGGTGCCGCCAACCCGGTGGCTCCACCACCCGGATGACGGCCACCGAATCACATCGTTCGCATGCGTCGCATACGGTCATGACTACTGACCGCTATCGAGTAATCATGGAGGCCCCATGGCCGTCGACCTGCCGCTGCGGGAGAACGAGAACATCCAGGGCGATGTGCTCGCCGGTTTCAAGAAGGACCAGATGGTGCTGCTGATGCTCACCTTCGAGGACGGCATCAGGGCCCGCAGCTGGCTGCGGCGGGTCATCCCGCGGATCGCGACCACCAGGCAAGTGGCCGAGTTCAACCGGGCGTTCAGCGCGGCCCGCAAACTGTCCGGCGGCGACCCCACCGCGCTCAAGGCGACCTGGATGGGCCTCAGCTTCACCTACTCCGGCCTGGAGAGGCTGCTCGGCAAGGCGCCGTACCCGTCCGCCGACCCGACCACCACGCTGGGCGCCTTCCAGCAGGGCCCGGTGCCCCGGGCCAACGACCTCGGCGACCGGGACGACAGCAACCCCAGTCACTGGCTGTTCGGCAACAACAAGACCGAGGGGCAGCTCCACGCGGTGCTCACCATCGCCTCCGACACCGCCAAGGACCTGGAGAACACCGTCACCGAGCAGCGCGAGCTGGCGGCCCAGTACGGCATCTCGATCGCGTTCCAGCAGGTCGGCGCCACCCTGGAGGGCTCCCGGCGCGGCAAGGAGCACTTCGGCTTCAAGGACGGCGTCAGCGAGCCGGGGGTGCGCGGCTTCGACGAGCCCGACCCGCTGCGCCCGGAGTGGGTCAAGGACCACCCCGGCACCCGGCTGATTCCGGCCGGCGAGTTCGTGGTCGGCCACCAGCGGGTCGGCAACGCCCCCAATCCGCTGCCCGCCTGGGCGTTCGAGGGCTCGTTCCAGGTGGTCCGCCGGCTCGCCCAGGACGTGCCCGGCTGGTGGGCGCAGATCGCCCGGCAACTGCCGGTCCTCAAGGAGGCCAAGGCGATTCCGGCGGACGCCACGATGGAGTGGGTGGCCGCCCGGGTGGTCGGCCGCTGGCGCTCCGGCACCCCGGTGGCCAAGTGCCCGCACGCCGACCAGCCGTTCAACACCGTGGCCGCCAACGACAACGACATCAGCTTCCTGAACGACCTGGAGGGCCACACCACCCCGCTCTTCTCGCACCTGCGCAAGACCAACCCGCGCGACGGGCTGCAGGAGCGGCCGGGCGCCGATCCGTTCCCCGAGGACCCGGTCATGGACCGGCGCCGGATCATGCGCCGCGGCAGCCCCTACGGTGCGCCGTTCGACCCCACCTCCGAGGGGCCGGGCGGGCCGGACGCGGCGCGCGGGCTGCTCTTCGTCTGCTACCAGAGCGACCTCGTCCAGCAGTTCGAGTTCATCCAGAAGGCGTGGATCGACAGCCCCGCGTTCCCGCCGAACCGGCCGGAGCAACCGGGGCCGGACGCCATGGTGGGGTTCACCGGCGCGGTCAACTGGGAGCACGAAGGCGGTGAGCCGGTCAACCTGAGCTTCCAGCGGTTCGTCCGCACCGAGGGCGCGGTCTACGCGTTCCTGCCGTCGATCACCATGCTCAAGGCGCTCGCCGACGGGCGGCTGCCGGGGGAGGAGCCGGCGACCGGGCAGCCGGTGGACACCTTCCTGCCGGTGCCCGACCGCCAGCCCAAGGATGGCAAGAGCTGGTACTGGGCGTTCCGCACGGTCGCCGGCGAACAGCGGTACCGGGCGATCTCGATCGCCCACGGCAACGATCACACCGACCGCAAGGAGACGGACGACCAACCGGTCGACACCTGGGACTCGTTCACCGGGGTCACCCAGGTGGACTGCCTGCTGCCGTTCCCGGACCGGCAGAACGTCGACGGCAAGACGTTCTACTGGCTGTTCCACAGCACCGCCACCCAGCAGCGCTACCGGGTGGTCTCGATCGCCAACGGCGACGACCACCGGGACGCCAAGGAGCACGACGACGCCCCCCTGAGCACCTGGCCCGCGCTCGACGGGGTGGCCCGGGTCGACTTCGTGCTGCCGGTGCCCGACCGGCAGCGGGTGAACGGGGTCAGCCTCTACTGGGTGTTCCACACCCTGAACGGCGTGCAGCGGCACCGCGTGATCAGCATCGCCGACGGTGAGCAGCACGCCAACGGGATCGTCCGCGGCGACCGCCGGCTGGCCGCCTGGAGCTCCTTCGCCGGGATCGACAAGGTCACCGCGGTGCTGCCGATCCCGGACATGAAGCAGGTGGGGGGCAGGTCCTGGTACTGGGTCTTCCACCGGGACCGCTACCGGGTGGTCTCGATGCTGAACTCCGGCGACCACGACGACCAGATCGAGGTGCCGGACCGGCCGACCGGTCTGTGGACCTCGCTGACCGTCAACTGACCTGCGTCCGGCGGGAAGCGCGCCCAGCGCCGAGGGCGACGGAGGCCCGGCTCCCCGAGCCCTCGGCGGTGGCGCGCCGGAATGCGCTGACCAGCAGTACGAAACGGGACATTCACGGCCCATCAGGAGCTTTTCCGCCGGCCCTCGGTGTCGATTCGGCAGCGGGGGCCCGGGGCTGTTCGATATGTCATCCGGGCCTGTTAGTGTCTGCCTCTTTCCGCCGCATCAGCGCTGGCGCACAAGACGGGGTAAGAGGGAAAGAACATGGCAATCCGCCGGGCAAAGCAGAAGGCACAGGTCATCGAGAAGCTCTCCCAGATGGCACCGCCCGGAGAGCAGTTCATCGCGTGCGTGCACGTGGAGACCGGCCCGAGCCCCTGGCTCAACGCAGTCTTCGAGGAGATCCCGGGCCTCGTCCTGATCATCGCGCTGACCCGGAACCAGTACTTCCTGACGCTGACCAACACCTCGGTGGTGGTCAACGCCGCCAGCCGCTGGACCAACCGGCCCGGCGACGTGCTCGCGGTCTTCCCCCGTCACGCCTTCCCGATCAGCCGGGTCAAGCGCCGCAGCATCTGGAGCTCGGCGTACCTGCAGCTGCCCACCGACAGCAAGCCGAAGCGCATCAACATCCACCGCTACTGGCGCAACGAGCTGGACATGCTGAGCGCGGCGTTCCCGCCCGGAGCGATCGACCCGAGCTCGCAGCCGTTCGAGAACGTCCCGCAGGACCAGCCGTTCCCGCCGCAGGGCGCGCCGATGGGCCAGCCGTTCCCGCCGCAGGGCGCGCCGATGGGTCAGCCGCCGTTCCCGCCGCAGGGCGCGCCGATGCCGCCGATGGGCGCGCCGCAGGGCCAGCCGCCGTTCCCGCCCCAGGGTGCCCCGGTGCCGCCGCCGTTCCCGCAGCAGGGTGCCCCGGTGCCCCCGCCGATGGGCGCGCCGATGCCGCCGCAGGGCGCCAACCCGTACGCCGGGCAGCCGGGCCAGCCGGGGTACGCGCCGCACCCGGACCAGATGTGACACGGCACCGCTGACACCCACCGTCGGGCCCGCACCCTTCCCAGGGGCGGGCCCGACGGCTTCTGTCAGGGTGTGTTGGGACGATGCGCGGATGAGTTCAACGCACGCGCAATCGCGCAGCACCCTCCTGGAGTCGGTCGGCGCCGTCCAACCGTGGGACGAACTGGAGCGGGCCCACCTGACCGCGGTCACGGAGTGGATCGCCGGCGGCGCCCCGCTGTACCGGGTGCGCAAGCCGGACGGGCCGCCGATGCACCTGGTGAGCTACTTCGTGGTGCGTGACGAGGCACGCGGGCAACTGCTGCTGGTCGACCACCGCAAGGCGGGCCTGTGGCTGCCGGCCGGCGGGCACGTCGAGCCGGGGGAGGACCCGTGGGCGACCGTGGTCCGGGAGTGCCACGAGGAGTTGGGCATCACGGCCGTGGCCTCGCCCCTCACCGGCGAGCGGCCCTTCTTCGTCACCGTCACCCGCACCCGGGGGCAGGGCGCGCACACCGATGTCTCGCTGTGGTTCCTCCTCGACGCCGACGCCGACTCCGTGACCTCCTACGACGAGGGCGAGTTCAGTGCCGTCCGCTGGCTCACCGAGGCCCAGGTGCTCGCGGAACCGACAGAGCTGCTCGACCCCCACATGCACCGCTTCATCCGCAAGCTGCAGCGCGCCGGAGGCAGTGCGCCGGCGGACGCGGATACTGGGGCTCATGACCGAGCCGGAATCTCCGCCTGACTTCAGCCGCATCAAGATCCGTGTCGGCGCGCTCGTCCTCTGCGGTGACGAGGTGGCCCTCATCCGTCGTGAACGCGCCGGTGGCGTGCGGTTCTTCACCCCGCCCGGCGGCAACGTCGAGCCGGGCGAGGACCTGGAAGCCGCGCTGTGGCGCGAGCTGGCGGAGGAGTTGGGCCTCAGCCGCGGGCAAGTGGCAGGCCACCCCGAGCTGTTGTGGGTGGTCGACCAGCGCGTCAACCGCCCGGGGCCGACTCCGCCGCCGCGCAAGCTGCACCTGCTCTACCGGTTGCACATCGGCGAGGCGGTCCGCGGGCGGCTCGCCGCCGAGGAGTACGACGAACTCCCCGACGGCACCCACGAGGTGGGCCACATCGACTGGCTCGACTACCGCAGTACCGCCGAGCTGCCGATCTTCCCGCCGGTCGGCCGCGCCCTCGCCGCCCTCCCCGCCGCCGACGCCCCGGTCGGCAACGCCGCCCTGCCCGCCGTCACCGACGCCGACTACACCTGGATCGAGCGGTGAGCGGTCAGTCCAGCAGCGTCAGGTCCAGCTGCGCCAGCCTGGCCCGGTCGGCCAGGATGTTGAGCTCGACCACGCGGTCGTCCGCGACCGTGAACGACAGCAGCGACACCACCTTCTCGCCATCGCTCGACACCATGCCGTAGGCGCCGTTGATCAGCGCCGGCCGGCTCTGGTGGGCGAACTGGCGGAAGAACAGCGCCTGCGAGGCCACGGCCGCCGCGCCGCGGACCAGGCGGCCGCCCACGCCCACGTCGGCGCGGAGCAGGACGTCGGGGTCGAGCACGGCGACCAGGGCGTCGAAGTCGCCGGCCTGGGAGGCGGCCATGAAGGCGTCGACCACCGCGCGCTGACGGCCGGCGTCGGGCTCCTGGGCCGGGGCCGAGCCCTGGACACGGCGGCGTGCGCGGCTCGCGAGTTGGCGGGTGGCGGCCGGGGACTTGCCGACGATCGGGGCGATCTCCTCGAACGGCACGGCGAACATGTCGTGCAGCACGAAGGCGAGCCGCTCCGCGGGGGTCAGGTGCTCCAGCACCACCAGCAGGGCCAGTCCGACCGAGTCGGCCATCAGGGCCTGCTGCTCCGGGTCGGCGGTGTCGGAGGCGGCGGAGGTGACGACCGGGTCCGGCACGAAGGTGTCGTCGAGGGTGTCCTCCCGGCGGGCCTTGCGGGAGCGCAGCAGGTCCAGGCAGACCCGGCCGACCACGGTGGTGAGCCAGGCGCTCAGGTTGTCGATCCGCCCGGCGTCGGAGCGGCTCAGCCGCAGCCAGGCCTCCTGCACCGCGTCCTCGGCCTCGGAGACCGAGCCGAGCATCCGGTACGCCACCGCGCGCAGCTGCCCCCGGTCGGCCTCGAAGCGGTCGGCCAGCCAGTCGTGCCCGCCCGCGCCGTGCCCGCCCGCGCCGGGCCAGCCGGTGCCCTGCCCGCCGGTGCCGTGCCCGCCCGTCTCGTGCCCGTCCGTGCCGTGCGCGTTCGTGTCGTGTCCGTCCATGATGATCTCTCCTCCCCGTCGGGTCGTTCCTATCACCGACGAACGCCGGCCGGGAGATGTGACGGGCGAGGAGAATGTGGCAGATGACGACTGACGAGTTCACCGCCGCCGCCTGGTCCGCCCTCGGCGGCGAACCAGGGCCCGCCGCCGCCGTGGAGTACCGCGAGGTGCCCGGCGCCCTGCCCAGCGTGCTGCCCGTCCGGCAGCTGGCCCGCGCCACCGTGGCCGCCTGCTCGCTGGCCGCCGCCGAGCTGCTGGCCGAGCGCAACGGCACCGGGGCTCCCCGGGTGCGGATCGACGAGGGGGCGGTGGCCACCGCGTTCACCAGTGAGCGGCAGCTGCGGATCGACGGCCGGGCGCTGACCACCTTCGCCCCGCACTCGGGCTTCTGGCCGACCGCGGACGGCTGGGTGCGCACCCACGCCAACTACCCGCACCACCGGGCCCGGTTGCTGGCCGCGCTGGGGCTGCCCGAGGACGCGTCGGCGGAGCAGCTGGCCGAGCTGCTGACCACCCGGACGGCCACCGAGGTGCAGGAGACCGCCTACGCGGCCGGTGCCCTCGCGGTGGCGGTCGCCGACCCGGCGCCCGCCGACCACCCGCTCGTCGAGCACCTCCCGTCCACTCCCAGCGACCGCGGGCTGGCCCCCGACCGGCTGCCCGCCGCCGGGGTGCGGGTGCTCGACCTGACCCGGGTGATCGCCGGCCCGGTCGCCACCCGCACGCTCGGCCTGCTCGGCGCGGACGTGCTGCGGATCGACTCGCCGCGGCTGCCGGAGAGCGAGGACGCGCACGCCGACACCGGTTTCGGCAAGCGCTCGGCGCGGCTCGACCTGGCCGACCCGGCCGACCTCACCGTGCTGCGCGAGCTGGCCGCGACCGCCGACGTGGTGGTGACCGGCTACCGGCCCGGTGCGCTCGACCGCTTCGGACTGGCACCCGAGGCCCTGCCGGGCACGATCGTGGTGCAGCTCAACGCCTGGGGCTGGCACGGGCCGTGGGCCGGGCGGCGGGGCTTCGACAGCCTGGTGCAGGCGGCCTGCGGAATCGCCCGGCTGACGGCGGACGACAACGGACCGGGCGTGCTCCCAGCCCAGGCACTGGACCACGGCACCGGTTACCTCATCGCGGCCGGCGTGCTGCGCGCGCTGACCGGGCGCCAGCGCGACGGCCGGGCGGCACGGCTGCGCTACTCGCTCGCCGGCACCGCGCACTGGCTGCTCGGCACCTCCGCCGGAGCCACCGACCAGGTGCCCTTCGACCCGACCCCGTACCTGGTGGACACCCCCTCGCCCTACGGCCTGCTGCGCCACGCCCGCCCGCCGCTCGGCCACCAGGGCGCCCCGGCCACCTGGGTGCACGGCCCGACCCGCTGGGGCACCGACCGCCCGCAGTGGCGCGGCTGACTCCGCGATCCGCCGGCCGCTCCCGCGCCACCGTGCCTACACTCCCCGGATGAGCCCGAATCGCGACCTCACCCGACTCGCCACCGCCCGCCTGGACCTGCGGGCGGTGGCGCCGGCCGACCTCGACGCGCTGTACGAGATCAACTCCGATCCCCGGGTGTGGGAGCACCGCCCGCAGGGGCGCCATGCCGGCCCGGTCACCACCCGGGAGTGGATCGCGCGGGCGGTGGCCGGTTGGGAGGACGGCCTCGGTTACTGGACCGCGCGGCTGGTCGGCACCGACACGGTGGTCGGGGTCGGCGGAGTGCAGTTGCAGGGCCGCGGTCACTGGAACCTCTACTACCGGTTGGCACCCGCCCGTTGGGGCCGCGGCTATGCCACCGAGCTGGCCAGGGCGGCCCTCGGGGCCGCCCTGGAGCGCCACCCCGAGGTGCCGGTGTTCGCCTGGATCCATGCCGGCAACACCGCCTCCCGGGCCGTGGCGACCAGGCTCGGCCTGATCGACCACGGCCTGCGTCTGGACCCTTTCTACCGCGAGCAGTTGCACGTCTACGCGGACAGCCGGATGCCCGGTCTCTGAATCCGGCGCTCAAACCTGCCGGATCGAAAGAGAACTGACTTTCGGTCAATCTCCACTCGTTCACTCCCGCGTAACCAGCCGACCGCGCACGCCTCCTGTTGCGTTCAGGTCGGCTGTGGCAGCCTGTGGCACGCGTGGCGGGGGGTGGCTGGTGCTGCCCTCCGCTCGGCGATCTACGCGCGTTCCCGTCGTGGACCAGCGGGCGCGCGAACGTGCCCGCAGGTGCCCAGAGAGGGAGCAGGATGCGCAGGAGCAAATGGCTGGCGCTGTCGCTGACGGCAGGACTGGGGCTGGGGATGGTGACCGCCGGTGCGGCGACCGCCGATCCGGGCCACCGCCCGCCTCAGCCGAACGGCTGTCAGATCTCGGCCGACGGCCGGAACGTGCAGCACGTGATCTACCTCCAGTTCGACAACGTGCACTTCACCCGGGACAACCCGAACGTGCCTTCCGACCTCGAGCAGATGCCCCACCTGCTCGACTTCCTCAAGGACAACGGCACCCTCGACACCGACCACCACACGCCGCTGATCGCCCACACCGGGGACGACATCCTCACGTCGATCACCGGCCTCTACGGTGACAAGCACGGCCAGTCGGTCTCCAACTCGTACCGGTACTACAACCCGGACGGCACCACCAACTCGGCCAGCACCTTCGCCTACTGGACCGACGGCGTGGCCGACACCTCGGTGGCGCAGCCGTCCGACAGCGCCCCGACCATGGTGGGCCCGGACGGCAAGATGGCGCCGGCGCCGTGGGCCGCCTACACCAAGGCGGGCTGCGACTTCGGCTCGGTCTCCACGGCCAACACCGTGCTGGAGAACACCACCGTCGACATCAACAAGGTGTTCGGCACCGACGGCCCGCAGTACGCCGAGGCCAAGGCCGACCCGGCCAAGGCGCAGGCCGACTACGTGGGCATCGGCGTGCACTGCGCCCAGGACTCCAAGATCTGCGCCAAGGGCAACCCCAGCCCCGACCTGCTGCCGGACGAGCCGGGCGGCTACAACGGCTACCAGGCGCTGTTCGGCGCCAAGTACGTGGATCCGGCGATCAGTTCGGACGGCGTGGTGCGCAGCACCGCCGGCACCCCGATCACCGACCCCAAGGGCAACCCGGGCTTCCCGGGCTTCGACGCGATGACTGCCGACAACTCGCTCGGCTACGTCGCGCAGATGCAGGAGGCCGGTGTGCCGGTCACCTACGCCTACATCTCCGACGCGCACGACCAGCACGGCGCCGGCGCCGGCGCGATGGGCCCGGGCGCGGCCAACTACACGGCGCAGCTGAAGTCGTACGACAACGCCTTCGCGAACTTCTTCGCCCGGCTCGGCAAGGACGGCATCAACAAGAGCAACACGCTCTTCGTCGTCACCTCGGACGAGAACGACCACTTCGTGGGCGGCCAGCCGACCCCGGCGAACTGCGACGGCGTCACCGTGCCGTGCAGCTACCAGCAGATCGGCGAGGTGAACGCCAACGCCCGCGGCCTGCTGGCCACCCAGCAGGGCGTCACCACCCCCTTCCAGGTGCACGCCGACTCGGCGCCGAACTTCTACCTGAACGGCCGGCCCGGCCCGAACGACCCGACCACCAGGGCGTTCGAGCAGGCCTGGTCCAAGGTGACGGCGGTCAACCCGATCACCGGCAAGACCGACGTGGTCTCCAACTACCTGGCCGACCAGGCGGAGCAGAAGATCCTGCACATGCAGACCGGCGACCCGCTGCGGACGCCGACCTTCACCTCGTTCGCCGACCCGGACTACTTCGTCTACGCGGCCGGCAGCAGCTGCACCCCGACCTGTGTGGCGCTCGGCCCGGCGTACGCCTGGAACCACGGTGACTTCTCGCCCGACATCAACACCACCTGGCTGGGCCTGGTCGGTCCGGGCGTGCGGCACGACGGGGAGACCGGCAAGGTCTGGTCGGACCACACCGACATCCGGCCGACCATGTTCGCGCTGCTCGGCCTGACCGACCCGTACACCCACGACGGCCGGGTGCTCACCGAGTTCCTCGACAACAACGCGCGCCCGGGCAACCTGCGCGGGCAGCACGGTCAGGACTACCAGAAGCTCGCCGCGGCCTACAAGCAGCTGAACGCGGGCGTCGGCGCCTTCGACTCGGCGACCCTGAAGGCCTCCACCCGCAACATCGAGTCGACCAGTGCCGGTGACCAGCAGTACCAGCAGGGCACCGCGCAGCTGACCGCGCTCGGCAACCAGCGCGACGCGCTGGCCGGGCAGATCGCCAAGGTGCTGGACCAGGACGCCTTCGGAGGGAAGCGGCTGGACGCACCGCAGGCCGACCGGCTGACCGCCCAGGCGAACGCCCTGGTCAAGCAGGCCCAGCAGCTGGCCGGTTGACCCCAGCCGCCTGATCGACCGGCAACCTGCCGTCCTGGGGCTCCTGTTCCCAGGGCGGCAGGTTCGCATCCGAGTGGTTGTGGGCATGACATTCAGGTGCCGACCTCGCCTCGACCACCTTCGTCCGCCCGGCCCGCCGAGAAGGCGCTGGCCTGGGCCTTCCTGCTGCCCTCGGTGGCCGTCTTCGCGCTCTTCCTGGGCTATCCTCTCTACCGCACCTGCTACCTGAGCACCCACGCCAACGACCTGTTCGGGGCGCCCACCCGGTACGTCGGGTTACAGCACTACGCGGACCTGCTGGGCTCCGCCGAGTTCGCCCGCACCCTGGCCACCACCGGGCTGTTCGTGCTCCTCACCGTGGTGCCGGGGGTGCTGGGCGCGCTGCTGCTGGTGCTGCTGCTGGAGGGCCGGATCCGCGGGGTGCGGCTGCTCCGGTCGGCGTTCGCGCTGCCGTTCGCCTTCTCGGTGGCCGGCGCCTCGGTCGTGTTCGGAGTCTTCTACAACCCGGCCACCGGAGTGATCAACGGGCTGCTCTCGCACGTCGGCGCGGGCCCGGTGAACTGGCTGACCGACTCCGGGGTCGCGCTGGTCTCGGTCTCGCTGGTGACGATCTGGCTGAACCTCGGCTACAACGTGCTGGTGCTCTCGGCCGGAATCGGCTCGATACCGCCGGAGATCAGCGAGGCGGCCCGGCTGGACGGCGCCGGCGGGTGGCGGCTGGCCCGCTCGATCACCGTGCCGCTGCTCGGACCGCACCTCTTCTTCCTCGTCGTGGTCTCCACCATCAACGCCCTGCAGACCCTGGGGCAGATCAACATCCTCACCAAGGGCGGCCCGGACCACTCCACCACCACCCTCAACTACTCGATCTACCAGAAGGCCTTCGCCTTCGGCTCCAGCGACTTCGGAACGGCCAGCGCCCAGGCCGTGGTGCTGCTGCTGGTCGTGCTCGCCTGCACCGCCGTGCAGTTCGGGGTCATCGAGCGGAAGGTGCACTACGCATGACCAGGGCGCCGCTGACCAGGGTGCTGGGCCGTGCCGCGGCCCACCTGCTGCTGGCGTCGGCCGCGCTGGCGGTCTGCTTCCCGGTCTACTACGTGCTGGTCGGCTCCTTCATGACCAACGCCGACCTGGCCGTCTACCCGCCCGCGCTGGTGCCGCACCACCTGACGCTGGGCAACTTCGCCGGGGCGGCCCGCTCGGTGCCGCTGGCCCGGCAGTACCTCAACTCCGCGCTGGTGGCCGGCGTGATCACCACCGCCCAGCTGCTCACCTCCATCCTGGCCGCCTACGCCCTGGTCTTCCTGCCGCTGCGGTTCCGCGGCGCCGTCTTCGGGGTCTTCCTGGCCACCCTGATGGTGCCGGGAGAGGCCGTGATCATCCCCAACTACCTGACCCTGTCCGGCTGGGGGCTGGCCGACAGCTACCCCGCGCTGGTCCTGCCGTTCCTGGCCTCGGCGTTCGGCACCTTCATGCTGCGCCAGGCGTTCCGGCAGTTCCCGCAGGAGCTGCGGGACGCGGCCCGGCTCGACGGCGCGGGGCACTGGCGGTTCCTCTGGCGGATCCTGGTGCCGCTCAACAAGCCGACGCTGGCGGCGGTCGCCGTCTACGTCTTCCTGTCGGCCTGGAACCAGTACTTCTGGCCGCTGATCATCACCCGCAGCGCGCAGATGCAGACCCTGCAGATCGGCCTGGCCGGTCTGCACGACGCCGATGTGGCCGATCCCGGGCTGATCCTGGCCGGCGTGCTCCTCTCGGTGCTGCCGACGCTGCTGCTGGTGGTCTTCGGGCAGCGCTTCATCGTCCGCGGACTGACTGCCGGTGCGGTCCGCTGATCCACCGAACCGGGCTCCCTGGGCCCAGAAGGAGACAGTGACGTGCGCAAGCTGCTGGCAGCGACGGTGGTGGCGGGCCTCGCCCTGACCGCGTGCAGCTCGTCGACGGGGAGCGGCGCCGGCCCGGCCGGTTCGGCGCCGGGCGCCCAGGCGCTCACCGATGCCAAGGGGGTGACCACCGTCACCTTCTGGCACGCCATGACCGGGCAGAACGCCACCGTGCTGAACGGGCTGGTCGACGAGTTCAACCAGGAGCACCAGGGCAAGGTCCAGGTCAAGGCGGTCTTCCAGGGCACCTACGACGACCTGATCGCCAAGTACAAGGCGTCGGTGCAGCAGAAGGGCACCCCGTCGCTGGTGCAGGTCTACGACATAGGCACCCGATTCATGATCGATTCCAAGCAGACCGTGCCGGTCCAGGCGTTCGCCGACAAGGACGGCTACTCGCTGGACGACATCCAGCCGGCCATCCGCAGCTACTACACCGCCGGCGGCACCCTGGAGTCGATGCCGTTCAACTCCTCCATGCCACTGCTCTACCTGAACGCCGACGCGTTCCACGCGGCCGGGCTGGACCCGAGCAAGCCGCCGCGGACCCTGGCCGAGCTCGGCGAGGACGCCAAGAAGCTGACCGTCAAGGACGCCAACGGGCAGACCACCCGGTACGGCTTCGGCGCGGCCGTCTACGGCTGGTTCGTCGAGGAGCTGCTGGCCGAGTCCGGCACCCTCTACTGCGACCGGGACAACGGCCGGGACGGCAAGGCGAGCAAGGTGGTCTACGACTCGGCGCAGGGCGCCCAGGCCCTGCAGTGGTGGGCCGACCTGGTCAGGAACGGCTACGCGGTCAACACCGGCCGGGTCACCGCGGACGCCCAGGCGGCCTTCAAGTCGGGCCGGGTGGCGATGAACCTGGAGTCCACCGGCGTGCTCGGCAGCTACGTCAAGGCGGCGAAGTTCCAGGTCGCCACCGCGCCCTACCCGAAGATCGACGACGGTGACCCGGGCGGCCCGGCGATCGGCGGCGCCTCGCTCTGGATCGACGGCCCCGGCCACTCGGCGGCCGAGCAGCGCGCCGCCTGGGAGTTCGTCCGGTTCCTCGCCGATCCGGCCCAGCAGGTCGCCTGGCACACCGGCACCGGCTACTTCCCGATCGTCAAGAAGGCCCTGGACGACCCGACCGACCAGGCCTGGGTGGCCAAGAACCCGCAGTTCCGGACGGCGATCGACGAACTGACCGCCACCAAGCCGTCGACCGCCGACTCGGGCTGCCTGCTCGGCGTGATGCCGCAGGCGCGCCAGGGCGTGGAGGACGCCATCGAACAGACCATCAGCGGCGCCAAGACCGCCCAGCAGGCGCTCGCGGACGCCGCCAGGGCGATCCAGCCGGCCATCGACGACTACAACAACTCGGTGGGCTGACTTCCCGCGCCCGTTCGGACCGCCCTCAGCCGGCCATCGGCAGGGCTCTGACCTGCGGTGTCACCCAATGGTCCCGGATGTTTGGTTCGGTGTTCCCACTGATCGCATAGGATGTCCGGCCAGTAGGGCACGGTCCGGGGAAGAGGAACCAGGTGCGCGGAGCAAGCGCAGAGCAGGGTGCGACTGACTACGGGTCGACGACCGGCCGGATCGGGGGTTTCCCGGTCCGGCGGCACCACGTGCTGCTGTTCGCCTGGACGGTGCTCTGGTTCGTGATCGTCGAGCCGAGCGGCGGCTTCTCCTGGCACTACCTGCGGCAGGGCGAGCAGCTGCTGTTCAGCCACGCCGGCGACGGCGGGCTCTCGCTCTACGCGCACCACCCGGAGCTGCAGATCGGCCCGGTCAGCCTGGCGGTCGCCCGGCTCTTCGGTTCGCCCTGGCCGGCGCACCTCGGGCAGGTGCTGGCCGAGGGCTTCATGTCCATCCTCGGCCTGATCATGCTGGTCATGGTCGGGCGCACGGCCGCCTGGTACTACCGGGGCACCGGCACCAACCACCGCCGGCTGCAGCAGCGGATCCTGATCGCCGGCCTGGCCTTCATCCCCATGTGGGTCGAGGTCTCGGTGCGCTTCGGCCACATGGACGACGTGCTGGCGCTCTTCTTCACGGTGCTGGCCGTGCACGCGATGGTCCGCAACCAGGCGGCCGCGACCGGCATCTACCTGGCGCTGGCGGTGGACTCCAAGCCCTGGGCGGTCGCCTTCCTGCCGCTGATCCTGGCGTTGCCCAAGGCGGACTGGAAGCGCGCCGCCATGTGGTGCGTCGGCCTGGTGGCGATCGCCTGGCTGCCGTTCTACCTGAGCAACCTGGGGTCGCTGTCGGCGGCCAAGTTCACCATCCCCAACCAGCCGGCCTCCTCGCTGCGCTGGCTGGGCGTCTCCGACCCGTCCACCCCGGTGTGGGACCGGCCGGCCCAGTTCGCCATCGGCATGGGCCTGGGCGCCCTGGCGGTCTGGCGCGGGCGCTGGCCGGCCGTGGTGCTGGTCGGGTGCAACGCCCGGATCCTGCTCGACCCGAGCGTCTACACCTACTACACCGCCTCGATCCTGCTCGGCACCCTGCTCTGGGACGCGGTCGGGCAGCGCCGGCTGGTGCCGTGGTGGAGCTGGATCGCGCTGGTCACGCTCTACGGCAGCGCGCTGGCCGTGCCCTCCGACTCGGCCAAGGGCATGATCCGGTTGGCCTTCGTGGTGGTCTCCACCGCCTACGTGCTGCTCTGGCCGACCAAGCGGCCCCGCCGGCGCGGCGGCAGCGGCGGCTCCCGCTCCCGGCGCCCGGTCGGCGCGGAGCGGCCCACCCTGGCGCTCACCCCGATCACGGCCCCGATCGGCGGCGGCAGCGCCGCGGCCGGCGGTCCCGGGCCCAGCGGCGGCGGCCGCCGGGGCAGGGGACGCGGCGGGGTGCCCCGCCAGCCGGGCGGCGAGTACCGCACCCCGGCCACCTCGCGCGGCTGACGCCTCCCGCGGTCGGCTTGACCCTCCCGCTACGTCAGGCTCCAGGGTGGTGCCCAAGCGAGGAGGGGAGACCCCGATGAGCGGTGGGACCGACGGCTACTCGGTCGGCGACGTGGCCAGGATCGCCAAGGTGACGGTGCGCACCCTGCACCACTACGACCGGATCGGCCTGCTGTCGCCGGTCGGCCGCACCCCGGCCGGCTACCGGCTGTACCAGGACCGCGATCTGGACCGGCTGCAGCGGATCCTGTTCTACCGCGCGCTCGGGTTCTCCCTGGACGAGGTCGCGGCCATTCTCGACGACCCGCAGAGCAGTCCGCGTGACCATCTGCGTCGCCAGCACGCCCTGCTCAAGGAGCGGATCCGGCAGCTGGAGGAGTTGGCCGAGGCCGTGGAGCACGCCATGGAGGCGGAGAAGATGGGCATACAGCTGACGCCCGAGGAGAAGTTCGAGCTCTTCGGTCCGGACTACGACGAGGCCTGGGAGCAGGAGGCCGAGCAGCGCTGGGGCGACACCGACGCCTGGAAGGAGTCGCAGCGCCGCACCGGCTCCTACTCCAAGGAGGACTGGCGGCGGATCCAGCTCGAGGCCGACGCGCTGAACGAGCGGATCGCCGCCGCCATGGCGGCCGGCGAGGCGCCCGACGGGGAGGCCGGCATGGACCTCGCCGAGCAGCACCGGCAGCACATCTGCGAGAACTTCTACGACTGCACCTTCGAGATCCACCGGGGGATCGCCTCGCTCTACGTCGGCGACCCGCGGTTCACCGCCAACCTGGACAAGGTCGCCCCCGGTCTGGCCCAGTGGCTGCACGACGCGATGCTGGCCAACGCCACCCGGGCCGGTCACTGACCCTCGGCGCCACGGGCCGAACGGGGCTCGAAAAGTTTTTTGAAGACACCTGCAACCCCCCTCGGGGATGGACGTCTATCAGGGTGAGAGCAAGGGGAACGGGACCGGCCGAGTGGCCAGCACCGCTCGGTCGAAGGCTCTCGAACACCGGAGACTTCTGTGCCCTTGGGGGGTTGCGCCATGCGTGCGTCCGTTATCAACCGAATTGCGAAGATTGCCACCCCGGCCGCGCGCCGTGCCGACACCGCCTGGGTCCGCCGACTGGCCGCCACCGTTCCGCTGGCGGCCGTGGTGGCGGTCGGCGTGGCCGGCTGCAACGGCCCGCAGAGCGGCGGCAGCACGCCGGCCGCCGCCGCCAAGGCAGCCACCCCGTCCGCCGCCACCCCGTCCGCCGCCATCCCGGGTGCCGGGGTCGCGGTCACCCCCACGGCCGCCGCCACGCCCACGGCGCCGAGCACCTCGGCCGCCCCGGCGGACCCGGCGAGCCAGGTGGCTCCCGCCGCCCCGGCCGACAACGGCGGCGCGGGCACCCCGGCGGCGCCGCGCGGCACCGCCGACCAGCCCAAGGCCCCGGCCGCTCCCGCGCCGCAGAGCAAGGCCCCGGCTGTTGCCCCCGGCGCGCCGGCCGGCGGCACCTCGGGTGACCCGGTCGCCGTGCAGTTCGACGGATTGCCGGAGGGCGGCAAGCTGACCGCCGGCGGCGACCAGGTCGACTTCTCGGTGACCTTCACCAACGTCTCCGGCCACCGCCTCGACGGCGTCGCGCCGGTGACCACCGCCCAGCCCTTCGGGGGTGCCCGCTGCCGGATGATCGCCTCGGCGCTCGAGGGCACCATGCAGCGCAAGGACGGGAACGGCTGGACCGACACCCCGATCGCCGAGGGCACCGGCATGGACTACGCCCTCAGCGGCAACGGCGCGGCCTTCCCGCTTGCGCCGAACGAGAGCCGCACGGTGCAGTACCGGATCAAGCTCGGCGCGGACAACGGCCCGGCCCCGCTGGTCCTGGATGCCGAGGCGTTCGTCCCGTCGAACACCTCCTTCGTGCGGCTCGGCAAGGGGCTGCGGCACCTCGCCGTGGTCGACCCGCACCGGCCGACGGCGAGCATGCCATCGATGACCCCGATCCCGACCAAGGTGACGGCAGGCGGCCCGGCCGTCGAGGTGGAGGTGTCGCCCGGGAACTTCACCAACGCGCCGTTCGCCTCGCTCGCCCCGCAGCTGACCCTGGGCGTCACCCAGGAGAACGCCTACACCTTCGAGGGGCTGAACCCCGAGGACGTCACCGCGGAGGTGTTCACCGGCGGCGCCTGGAAGAAGCTCCCGGTCAGCCAGGACTGCGGCAAGGTGACCGTGGGCACCAGCTCGCTGGCGGCAGCGCTGCAGAACGGCCCGGACGGGCACGTGGTCAACTACCTCTTCCGCTTCTCGGTGGCCAAGAACCTGCCGTCGGACATCACCTCCCTGGACGTTTCCGCCGGTGCGGTCGGCGACGGCCACTACGCGGCGCCGGTGACCGTCCCGGTGACCGTGGTCCGCTGACCGAACGCCAACTGCCACAATCGCTCTTCCAAGATCAAATAGCCTGGACGGCGGCCTGCCGCCGTCCCTGGGGGAAGGCAGTACGCACATGTCACTGGCAGTCGGCCTGCCGTCCGCTGTGCTCCCGCACCGCGGACGGCGGGCCTGGGCACCTGCGGGTGTGCTGAAGGCGTTCTTCGGCGCACTGAGCCCCGCCGCGAGCCTGAGGGAGGCGCCCGAGGAGGCGGTCGCCACCCGCCGCTCCAGGTTCCGGCTGCTGCGCGGCGGCCAGGAGCCCGAGCAGGAGTCCCGCCCGACCCTGACCGAGCTCTACCACGCCCAGCGGCTCGGCCTGGTCCGGCTGGCGGTGCTGCTGGTGGACCGCCAGGACGTCGCCGAGGACGTGGTGCAGGACGCGTTCACCGCGCTCTTCCAGAAGCACGGCGAGCGGCTGGACGACCTCGACAACGCGCTCGGCTACCTGCGCACCTCGGTGGTCAACGGCGCCCGCTCGGTGCTGCGCCGGCGCAAGACCGCGCGCGAGTACGTGCCGCCGCACGAGACCGACGCCCCGTCGGCCGAGGAGCACGCCGTGCTCAACGACGAGCACCGCCGGGTGGTGGCCGCCCTGCAGCAGCTGACCGAGCGCCAGCGCGAGGTGCTGGTGCTGCGCTACTGGTCCGATCTGTCGGAGGCGCAGATCGCAGAGACCCTCGGACTCTCCCGAGGAGCCGTGAAGTCCACCGCGAGCCGGGCCCTGGACGCCCTGGAGAAGCAGCTGGAGAAGACCCGATGACGACTGATCAGAAGCATCCGGACGGTGACGGGGCCGGTGGTGGCCCGCTGGAGCAGCTGGTGCGCGAGGCGCTGGCCGCCCGGGCCCAGCAGATCGGCGTGCACGACCTGCGCCCGGCCGCGCCCCCGAACCGCCGGCCGCGCCGGCTGAAGCCGGTCTACGCGGCGGTGCTGCCGCTCGGCCTGGCCGCCGCCGTCACCATCGGGTTCGTGGGCTTCCGGTCCAGCACGGTGGCCGACCGCGCCAAGCCGGTTCCCGCCGCCTCGATCACCGAGAGCAGCAGTGCCAAGGCGACGCCGAGTTCGAGCCCGAGCCCGAGCCCGAGCGGCAGCACGTCGCCGAGCTCCAGCACCTCGACGAGCGCGAGCCCTGACGCGGCGGGCGGCCCGCCCAGCGGCACGGCGAGCGGGTCGTCCTCGGCGACGGCGACGTCGTCCGCCGGCGACGCACCGGCGCAGGTTCCGGTCAGCCTCGGTGCGGTGCAGTCCTACCGCGGCGTCAAGTTCCAACCGCCGAGCGGCTGGACGGTCCATGCCGGGAGCGCGGGGGGCAACAGCGTCTGCCTGGCGGCACCCGATCCCCGTGCCGCCGCCGGCCTCGGCGGCTGCGGCCCCGACGGCATCGCGCTCACCGTCTACACCACCACGGACGAGGCCGGCCAGGCCTACTACCCGCGGATCGACTCCGTGGGCAGCAGCCAGGGGTGGGACCAGCAGTCGTACTGCTACGACCCGCAGAACCCGCACGACGACTCGGTGACCGTGGAGTCCCACGACACGTCGTCGGTCAGCCTGCCGGCCGGCTCGGCCGAACAGGCCACCTGGAAGCTCGACTGCTCCAGCGGCGCGAAGTTCACGGCGCAGATGTGGGGCTTCCGCCAGGCACAGGTGCTGGTCGCCGCCCGGGGCCTGGACCAGAAGTACCAGGGCACCCTCCAGGCGTTCTTGAACAGCCTCGACCTCGGCGGCCACCAGGCGCCGGTCTCCTCCAGCGCGGTCGCTTTCACCGTCTCGGGCCTGGGCCAGCCGGTCCCGTTGGACGGCACCAAGGTGCCGTTCTCGGTGACCTTCACCAACGGCGGCAGCGTGGCGCTGCCACAGGTGTCGCCACAGGTCGGTCTCGTCCAGAACACGGGCTCGCTGGAGGAGCAGCTGGACGACGGCTCCTGGATCAGCCTGCCGGCGCCGACCGACTTCGCCGGGTTCACCCCGAACCCGGCGGTCCCGGTCTTCCCGCTCGCCGCCGGAGCCGGCAAGACGGTCAACTACCGTGTCGCGCTCGGCCAGTCCACCAACGGCAGCCAGCCGAGCCTGGTCGAGCGGGCCTGGCTGGTGTTCCCGGAAGGCAACTACAGCAAGCTGGGCACCACCACCGTGCCGGTGCCCACCGCCGCCAAGTGAGGCGTGGCTCGGCACGCCGCAGGGGGCCCCGGACTTCCGGGTGCCCCCTGCGCGCGTCGAGCCACCGGCCGGATCAGCCGTTCAGCGACGCCATCCACGCCTCGACGTCCGCCGAGGTGCGCGGCAGGGCGGCCGAGAGGTTCTCGTTGCCGGTCTCGGTGACCAGGATGTCGTCCTCGATCCGGACGCCGATGCCCCGGTACTCCTCGGGCACCGTCAGGTCGTCGAGCTGGAAGTACAGGCCCGGCTCGACGGTCAGGCACATGCCCGGCACCAGCTCGGCGTCCACGTACTGCTCGCGGCGGGCGTGGGCGCAGTCGTGCACGTCCATGCCGAGCATGTGGCCGGTGCCGTGCAGGGTCCAGCGGCGCTGCAGGCCCAGCTCCAGCACCTTCTCGACGTCGTAGGCCGCGGGGTCGAGCAGGCCCCAGGCGAGCAGGTGCTCGGCCAGCACCCGCTGGGCGGCGTCGTGGAAGTCGCGGAACCGGGCGCCCGGCTTCACCGCGGCGATGCCGGCCTGCTGGGCCTCGTAGACCGCGTCGTAGATCTTGCGCTGCAGCGGGGTGAAGGTCCCGTTGATCGGCAGCGTGCGGGTGACGTCGGCGGTGTAGAGGGTGCTGGTCTCCACGCCGGCGTCGAGCAGCAGCAGCTCGCCCGGGCGGACGTCGCCGTCGTTGCGCACCCAGTGCAGGGTGGTCGCGTGCGGACCGGCGGCGGCGATGGTGCCGTAGCCCACGTCGTTGCCCTCGACCCGGGCGCGGCGCCAGAAGGTGCCCTCGATCCAGCGCTCCGAGGTGGCCCGGGCGCGGTCCAGCTCGCGCACCACGTCGGTGAAGCCCTTGACGGTGGCGTCGCAGGCGGCCCGCAGCTGCTCGACCTCCCAGGCGTCCTTGACCAGGCGCAGACCGCTCAGGAAGACCCGCAGCTCCTCGTCGCGCTCCGGGTCGGTGCCGAGCGCGCCCTCCAGCGCGGCGTCGTAGCCGCGCACCAGGCGGGTCGGCACGTCGGTGTCGGCCGTCAGCTCCTCGACGGCCTTGCGCACGTCGCGGGCCGGCAGGCCGAGCAGCCGCTCCGACTCGGCCAGGCTGTGGCGGCGGCCGACCCAGAGCTCGCCCTGGCCGTCCAGCCAGAACTCGCCGTTCTCCCGGTCGGAGCGCGGCAGCAGGTAGAGCACCGCGTCATGGCCGCCGGCGGCGAGCGGGTTCAGCACCAGCACGGCGTCCTGGGTCTGGTCGCCGGTGAGGTGGACGTACTCGCTGGCCGCGCGGAACGCGTACTCGGTGTCGTTGGCCCGGGTGCGCAGGTTGCCGGCCGGGACCACCAGGCGCTCGCCGGGGAAGGCGGCGGACAGCGCGGCGCGCCGGGTGACGGTGTAGGAGGCCTGCTCGACGGGCTCCAGGTCGCGCAGCTCGGTGTCGGCCCAGCCGGACTTCATCGAGTCGGCAAGCTCGTCGGACACGCCGTCGTACAGGCCGTTCTTGCGGGCCTTGATCGGCTGCTCCGCGGCTTCCTCGTCGGTGCCGGTGCCCTCGGGGTTCTCCGCCACTGCCGGGGTGCGGTCCTCGGTCACGTTCGTCGCCTCCTTGCGATTCCCTCCGCCTCGGGACGCGTCGGATCGCGACACGACACGGGCGGCTGTGGGTCCCATGGTACGGAGACTCCCCAGGTCACCCGCCCGGCAGGGGCGCCGGGCCGCTGCCGGGCGGGGTGGGCTCAGCCCTGCCCGTAGGTGCCGGTGGCCCACAGGGCGCCGCCGCCGGGCCCGTAGACCACCGCGTTGGCGTCGTCCTGGACCAGCAGGTGCGCGCCGGGCTGGTTCCAGGTCCCGGAGGACCACAGCGCGCCGCCGCCGGGCCCGTAGACCACC
Source organism: Kitasatospora humi (assembly GCF_020907985.1). Taxonomy (GTDB): domain Bacteria; phylum Actinomycetota; class Actinomycetes; order Streptomycetales; family Streptomycetaceae; genus Kitasatospora; species Kitasatospora humi. The sequence goes on from NZ_JAJJPA010000021.1 coordinate 26,872, forward strand.
AGGTTGCCGTCCTGCTGCTGGACGGCGTAGGCGCCCGGATTGCCCCAGGTGCGGCTGGACCAGAGCGCGGCGCCGTCCCGCTTGCGGTGGACGACCAGGTTGCCGTCCGGCTGCATGACCAGCCAGACCGACCCGGAGGCCAGCCACTGGCCGGGCAGCAGCCGCATGCCGGGGTCGAGCCGGTCGGTGACCGCCTGGGAGCCGTTGTCCGGGTTGCCGCCGCCGCTGCTCCAGACGTCGCGGTACCACGTCCCGTTGGTGTAGACCTCGAACTGGCCCAGGCAGTTCACCACGGCGCCGGTGCCGGCGGGGGCGCGCCAGGTGCCGGTGGCCCAGAGGGCGCCGGCCGGCCCGCTGCGGCCCTTCTCGTAGACCACGAAGTTGCCGTCGGTCTGCATGACGGCGTAGGCACCGAGGTGGCCCCAGGTGCCGGAGGACCAGAGCACCGGGCCGGTCGGGGTCCGCGGGTCGGTCAGGTAGAGCACCAGGTTGCCGTCACCCTGCATGACCAGCTTCTCGTTGCCGTAGGCGCCGCCGCCGTAGGTGGTGTCCGGCTCGATGACGGTTCCGGGAGGGATGTCGGCGCTGAACCCGCTCGGGTCGCTGTGGTTCATGCAGAGGTAGGGGATCACCTTCGGCGGCGCCGCGCCCGCCGGGGCCGCCGCCGCCAGGGCGGAGCCGGCCAGCAGGCCGGCGGTGAGCAGGGCGGCCGCGAGCCGGCCGGGCGTCCTGGTGCTGCGTGGTCCTGCGCTGTGCATCGTCCCCCCAGAGGAGCGTCCGCGGAAGCCGGTCTGATGGATCGTCGGCTGCTCCCAGTCTGCGGCCCCCGCGCGGCGGCGTCACCCCCGGCGGGGCGTGGGCCTCCTACTCGAAGCGGGCGGCGAGCATGACGAGGTCGTCCCTCGGCCGGGTGAGGTCACCCGCGCACGTCGACAGCAGGTAGGCGCACAACTGGTCCGGATCGTGCCGCAGTTCAGCGGGCGCGTCGGCGGCGGCCTTGCGCAGGCGGGCCTGGCCGGCGTGCAGGGTGGCGCCGCAGCGGCGGGCCAGGCCCTCGGTGTAGAGCAGCAGCAGGTCACCGCGCTCGGCGTTCAGCTCCACGCCGGGCGCCTCCCAGCAGCTCAACATGCCGAGCGGCGCGGAGAGCGAGGTCTCCACGAAGTTGGCGCCGTACCGGGTGACCAGGACCGGCGGGCAGTGGCCGGCCCCGGCCAGGGCGATCTGCCGCTCCACCGGGTCCACGCAGGCGTAGACGGCGGTCGCGGTGCGGGTCGGCTCGGTTGTCTTGAGCAGCAGCTCCAGGTCGCCCAGCACGGCCACCGGATCCTCGCCCTCCAGCACCGCGTAGGCGCGCAGCGCGGCCCGGATCCGGCCCATCGCGCTGGCCGCCCCGGAGGCGGAGCCGGGCCCGGCGCCCGGACCGTCACCGGTGACCGAGCCGACGGTCAGCCCGACCGAGCCGTCCGGCAGCCCGATCGCGTCGTACCAGTCGCTGCCGCCCGCCTGCTCGAGACCGGCCGGCACCCAGCGGGCGGCCAGCCGCAGGCCGGCCAGTCGGGGCAGGTGGTCCGGGAGCAACCCGCGGCGCAGCGCCTCGGCGGCGCGCCGCCCGCGCTCGGCGGCCGCCCGGCCGGCCAGCAGCGGGGCGGCGAAGGCGGCGTAGCGGCGGGCCAGCTCCTGGCGGTCGGCGGCGGGGCGGGTCGGCTCCGGGAAGAACCAGGCGGCGGCGGCCAGCGGCCCGTCCTCCTCGGTGGCCAGCGGCAGCGCGTAGCTGGCGGCCAGTCCCAGGCCGGCCGCCACCTCGCGGAACCGGGGGGCCACCTCGTGGCCGTCGGCAAGGTCGGGGTGGACCAGCTGGTCCGGGCGGTCGGCCGGGTCGAGCAGCCCGGCGAACGGGCCCTGGCGGACCGGCACCGTCTCCAGCGCGCCGATCGCCGCCCGGTCCAGCGCCAGGCCGACCATCGGGCCGTGGCCCGCGTGGTCCTGCCAGCCGGCGTCGGCCGGGCCGCGCAGCCCGCAGGGGTCGTCCGGCTCGCAGCCGTCGGCGCCGCGGGCCAGGGTGACCAGCAGTCCGCAGCGGGCGCCGAGCAGTTCGGCGCCGGAGTCGAGCAGGGCGGTGAGGGCCGCGGGCAGGTCGCGGGCCCGGGCCAGCCGCTCGGTGTGGTGCTGCAGCCAGTCGAGCGCGGCCGGCGGTTCCAGCGGGCCGAGCGCCGCGGGGGCCGGCCAGGAGCCGACGGCGGGGCGCTGGGGCAGGTCGAGCAGGCTGGTCAGGCGTCCGCCAGGCGTTGACGGCCCGTCGGTCGGCTGGTCGCCGCCGGTGCCGTCCTCCCGCTCGGGCGTGGTTCCACTGGCACCGGACGGACGCTTGTCACTCATGCCGCGACTCCCAGCGCGGTGGCCCGGACCGCCCGGACCCCCATGGCCCAGGCCCGGCCAAACCACTCTTTAATGCCCCGTTTCTACACAGGTCGGTCGGCACGTGTCCAGGATCGGGCCAGAGCCGGATGGCTGGTTCTTCCTCGGCGCTCCTCCGCGTTCGGCGCGGCCACCGGGGCTTCCCGGGATCCGCCGCGGGAGTGGAGCGCCCCGGGAGCGGGCAGAAGCTGACCAGGAGGCTGCCGGAACCCTGCCCGGAGCGTAGGGGCCCGCCCACCCGGCAACCGCGCTGACCAGAAGTCACTCACTCGTACGGTGGAACCGGACGGCACCGAACGGCGTCCATCCGGTCGCATCAGGGATTCTCGAAGCATGACCCCGGCCGATGACGTTCGGCCGCGGCCCCTTCCCCGAACACCTCCTGCGGCTGTCCGGCCGCGCGTCAGGTCGTGATCCACCCGCTCGCCTTGATCCACCCGGTCACGGAGAGGAACGAGTGCCCATGCGTGAGACGCGGGAGTCGTCCGGCAGACACCGCCGGACCAGGCAGGCCCTGCTGCAGGCGGCGTTGACCTGCACCCAGCGGTGGCGCTGGCCGGTGGTGCCCGGCGCGGTGCCGGTGCTGCGGGGCGGTGCCGGCACCGGTTCCCCCCTGTGCTGCGGCTGCGCCGATCCGCACTGCCCGGTGCCGGCCGCGCACCCGTACGGCCAGTCGCTGCTGGCCGCCACCACCGACGCCCGGATGGTGCGCTGGTGGTGGGAGCGGCACAGCCCGCAGGCCCCGGTGCTGGTGGCCACCGGCACCGCGGTGGCGGCGGTCAGCCTGCCCGCGGCGGCGGGTGCCCGGCTGCTCGGCTACCTGGACGCGCTGCGGATCCCCTGCGGACCGGTGCTGGTCGGGCCGACCAGGTGCGCGCTGCTGGTCGCGCCGTACGGCTACCCGGAGTTGGGCGAGCTGCTGGCCGCCCAGGAGGCGACGCTGCGCCCCGGTGGTGCGCCCGGGCAGGTGCCGAGCTGCGTGCGCTACCACGGGCCGGGCGGGTTCCTGGTGCTGCCGCCCTCGCGGGTCGGGCTGGGGCAGGCGGCGGTGCGCTGGGTGCGGCGGCCGGTGCCGCGGCCCGGTGGCGGGGTGCTACTGCCGCCGGTGGCACAGCTGTTGGAGGGGCTGCTGGCGGCGGGTTCGGCGGTGCCGGACGGCAGCCGGCCGGCCCACTGACAGCGGGTCGGCCTTCGCGCCCGGGGGCTACTCCGGCGTGGCGCCCGGCCTTCGGTGGCCGCGCTGACTCCGGCCTGACGCCCCGACTTCGGTGTGGCCGCGCTGACTCCGGCGTGGCGCCCGGGCTCTGGCCCGACACGCCCCAACTCCGGCCCGGCGCAGCAACGTTGGCCCGGACATAGAAAAGTCCGGCCGCTGGCGACGGGGGATGCACCAGCGACCGGACTTTTCAACAGTAACAAGGATTGGCGCCATAGCCAAAGCCCCTGGCGGGTTTGGTCCCGAGATTTCCCCGACCGAGCAGCTGGATGTGACCGGTTTCACGCCCTTTGGGTCGGATGCGATCACATGGCGCCAGCTCCGGTCAGTTGAGCGTGACCTGACGGCTCACCAGGTTGGCCCGGGCCCGGCGCTCCTCGGCGCTGAGCGGCGCCTCCTCGGCCAGTGCGCCGGCCAGTCGCTCGGCGAAGGTGGCGGCCGGCTTCTCGCAGTCGGCGGCCGACATCTCCACCGGCAGGTCCCAGACCGGCACGGTCAGGCCGTGCGCGCGGAACGAGCCGACCAGCTTGGTGCCCTCGCCCAGCGAGGCGTTGCCGGCCGCGGCGAGCCGCGCCAGCGCGTCCAGCAGCTGCTCCTCCGGCACCGTCATGACCCAGCGCAGGTGGTTCTTGTCCGGGGTGCCGCACCAGTAGGCGCTGTCCACGCCGGACAGCTTCTCGGTCGGGATCGCCGAGGCGTTGGCCCGCTCCAGCGACGCGGCCACCTCACCGGAGGCCGACTCGGCGTCCTCCAGCCAGAATTCGAAACCGGTGTGCACGGTCGGCGCGAACGGCGCGTCCAGGTCCAGCAGGTCCTGCAGGCGCGGGCCGTCGGCCGGCGCCCGGCGGGTCGGCACCGGGGTGCCCGGCTCGATGGTGAGCGCCTGGGTGAGCGCGTCGGCCAGGTCCCGGCTCAGGTCACCGGAGGAGGACTGGGTCTGCAGGCCGAGCAGGATCGAACCGTCCGGGCGGCGCAGCGCGGGCCAGGCCAGCGGCAGCACGGTGGCCAGGGTGACCGACGGGACCTCGCCGGCGGCACCGGCGGCCGCCGCGGCGGTCAGGGCCAGCGGGGCGGTGGCGGCCGGCACCAGCTCGCGCAGTGCCACCCAGTCCGCCTCGCCGGGCAGTCCCTCGAACGGGCGCTGCACCAGCTCCTGCTCGGCGTGCGCGGCCTGCCGGCCGTGGCAGGCCTTGTAGCGGCGGCCGGAACCGCACGGGCAGGCCTCGCGGGCGCCGACCACGGGGACGGTGCCGGTCGCGGTGGTGGACTGGGCGGACTTCTTGGCGGCCTTCTTGGCCATGGCGCGGCTCTCCCGGAGGTGGTGGTCAGTGTCTCCGGGGCAGCCTACTGAGATTCCGCGGTCGGCTACCGGTGCCCGCCCGGGGTGGCCGCGGCCCGCGCTACGGCTGCACCCGCTGCGGCTCCGGAGCGGGGTCGTGGGCGGGCAGTGCGGCCCACACCGTCACCTCGCCCGGCGCGTCGCGCACCCCCCAGTCGGCGGCCAGCCGGCCCACGATGCTCAGCCCGCGCCCGCCCCTGGCGGTCAGCGAGGGCCGGGCCGGCAGCGGCCGGGTGGTCGCGCCACCGTCGGTGACCTCCAGGGTCAGGGTGCCGTCGCCGTGCATCTGCCAGCGCACCAGGATGCCGCCGAGATCTTCGGTCGCGGAATCCGTGACTTCTTGGCGCCACGTCAAATTGCTGCCATTGCCCGGGAATTCCGCGGCGATGTCCCGTTCCGTGAGGTCCAGCAATGGACCGAGAGGCCGGGCGTAGCGACAGGAATTGCTGAGCAGTTCGGAAAGGATCAGTACCGCGTCATCGATGACGGTGTCGGGCACCTCGTGGTCGCCCAGATCACGGCGCAACCGGCGCCGGGCTGCCCCGACGCTGGCCGGACCGTGCGGCACCGCCATGGTCGATGAAGTCGGCACTTCACGTGCCACCATCAACGCCACCCCCGGACCTCCTTCAGCGTTTGCCGAGGGATGGATGCCCCGGTGGAATGCGACGGAAACGGATGCGGGTGCACGGGGTGCGTCAATTGTGAAGTCGACGCGACACTCATCAAGTTTCGCGACCCAGCGTACGCAAAAGGTGATTATCTGCTCACGCTGCGTCGACCGGGGAGTGGGATTCCGTCAGCACCGGTAATGCTTTGCGCCCGGCGCACGCTCAGCGCCCGAGCTGGTCCAGCACCGCGCGGGGGCGGTTGGTGATGATCGCCGAGACGCCGAGTTCCAGGCACAGCTCGACGTCGGCCGGCTCGTCCACCGTCCACACGTGCACCCGGTGCCCGGCCGCCCGCAGTGCCCGGACCAGGTCCGGACGGCGCCGGACCAGCTCGATGCCCGGCCCCGCCACCACCGAGCCGCCGGGCAGCCCCGCGCCCGGCCAGAGCCGCAGCGTCGCCGGGTGCTCGAAGAGGAAGACCCGGGGGAACTCCGGCGCGGCCTTGCGCACCCGGGCCAGCGCCATCCCGGAGAAGCTCATGATCCGGGCGTGCGGCCGCCCCGCGGCGCGGTCGCCGTCGGCGTCGTACGGCCCGACCGCGCCGGCGATCCCGAACCGGCGCAACATCGCCACCAGCTCGTTCTCCACCCGGCCCCGGAACCGCACCGGATGCTTGGTCTCGATCGCCAGGTCGACCCGGCGGCCGGCGTCGGCGACCAGCTCCAGCAGGCTCTCCAGGGTCAGCACCGGGTGCGGCTGGGGCTGGTCGGGGTGCTTCCAGGAGCCGAAGTCGTACGTCTGCAGCTGCTCCAGGGTGAGCGTGGAGACCACCCGGCGGCCGCCGTCGGAGACCCGGGCGATGGTCCGGTCGTGCACGCAGACCAGCTGCCCGTCGGCGGTCACCCGCACGTCGCACTCCAGCGCGTCCGCGCCCTCGGTCAGGGCGCGCTGGTAGGCCGCCAGGGTGTGCTCGGGCAGGGCGGCGGAGGAGCCGCGGTGGGCCACCACCTGCACCGCCCGGGTGTCCCGGGCGGCGTCGGGGGCCGTCAGATCGGTGGTCGTCACGCATTCCACCCTAGAGCCGGCAGGTGACGCCAACACGGCGGCCACCCCAACAGAGGACTCTCACGCCTTGGGAACGGCCCTGCTCAGCGCCCAGGTGGCGAGCCCGGCGACCAGGAACGAGTAGAGCGAGGCCGAGGTCCACTCGCCCGGGACGAAGTGCAGCAGCGACTGCAGCTTCGTCCAGAACGCCGTCCAGCCGGCGGTGATCGGGGTGGGCGACAGGTACTGGTAGGCCGCGAAGCCCAGCGCCCAGGGGAGCAGCAGCAGCGGCCGGGACGGCGCGTCCTGGTCGAGCGCCCAGCCCTGCCGGCGGCCGCGGCCGAGGAAGAAGTCCACCGCCAGCACCGCCAGCAGCGGCACGAAGACCGAGCCGATCAGGTAGAGGAAGTTGGAGTACCAGTCGGCGAACTGGTTGATCCGGATCGCGATCGCGGTCACCAGCACGCCGATGCCGCCGGTGAGCCAGCGCCGGTCCACCCTCGGGAAGAGGTTGTGCAGCGACATCGCGGTCGAGTAGACGTTGGCGAACGACTGGTCCGCCTCGCGCAGCACCAGCACCAGCAGGAACGCCCAGCCGGCCGCCACCCCGGTGAACGAGGTCAGCAGGTTGTCCACGTCGCCCTTCGCCTGCAGCAGCGCGACCAGGCCCAGCAGGTAGCACCAGATCTGGGCGATGGTGTAGCCCGAGAAGGTGCCCCAGAACGAGGCGCGCGGGGTGCGCGCGTGCCGGGTGTAGTCGGCGGCCATCGGCACGAAGGAGACCGAGACGGCGATGATCGCGTCGGTGGCCTTCGGGAAGCCGTGCCAGTTGCCCGCGCCCGGGTCCGGGACGTGGTGCCGGCCGAGCTGCACGGTGAAGTAGACCATCGCCACGGCCACGGCGACCGCCACGTACTTGCGCAGCGCCGTGATCGAGCCGAGCGGCCAGATCGTCAGCACCGTGGTCAGCGCCCCGGCCACCAGCACGAAGAGCCAGTGCCAGCCCTGGGTGCCGACCACGGTCTGGGCGCCGCTGGAGATCACCAGCAGCTCGTAGATGCCCCAGCCGACGCACTGCAGCACGTTGAGCACGGTCGGCAGGTAGGAGAGCCGGGTGCCGAACAGGCCGCGCAGCACCGCCATCGCCGGCGCGCCGGTGCGGGCGCCGATCAGCGCGGCCACCGCCAGCATCGCGGTGCCGATCACGGTGCCCAGCACGATCGCCGTGGTCGCCGCGGTGATCGACAGCTGCTGCCCGGGGGCGCCCAGCACGGTGGCCGCGCTGGTGAAGCCGATCAGGCTGATCCCGAGGTTGGCCCAGAGCGCGAACTGGTCCCGGAACCCCAGCGTGCGCGGCGGCGCGGTGTCCAGCACCAGCGGCGCCTCGGCGCGGACGGGCGGTGCGTCCTGCGGCACCGCGGTGGTGGCAGGGGAGGGTGAAGCAGCCGTCATGGCGAAACTCCCTACGCCGGCATTACCCGGACAGGTTCCGGCGGTCTGCGCTCCCTCGCCGCGCCGGCGGAATCGCCATGGCGTACGGTCGACCAGCGCACTCTCAGCCTGGTGGGTCCAAGCTCCCGCGTGTCAGTTTTGGCCCGGAAAGGGTAGCCCGGCGCACGGAATACGCCAAGGATGGGGGAATGCGCCGTCCGGATCGCGGGACACCACGTTCGGTCGAGGCCGATCGAGTGGTCCCGGGGGCGGACGATCGCGGGCCGTCGGGCACGCCTAAGGATTCTTAGCAGTTCTTCAGGCAGGCCCTTACGGCAACCAGATCGGGCATGGGAAAAACTATGGGCCAAGGTCCTGTCAGCGATGGAGGTCGTCCGTGAGCACCGAGCACGAGAGTGGTTCCACCGGACCGCAGGGGGAGCAGCTCTCCAGCGGTCACGGCGAGCCGGGGGGCACTCCGGCGGTCGGTGGGGCGACGGTGTCGGCCCTGGAGGCAACTCCCAGCGGCCGGGCCGGCGAGTCGGCACCGACGGTGTCGTTCGGCAAGGTGCCGGCTCAGGCGGCGGAGCCGGCCGCGCCGGCCGACAGGACCATGGCGTTCGGCCGGGTGCCGGCCCCTGGGGCGGCTGCCGCCGACACCCCGGCCGCCGAGGTCCCCGCTGCCGAGCCCACCATCGCCGAGGCCTTGGGCAGGCCCGAGTACGTCGACGCGCCGCCGCCGCTGCTGCCGTCCACCGCGCCGGCCGCCGGTTCCGGCTACGTCGACGCGCCGCCGCCGGTGCTGCCGTCCACCGCGCCGGCGCCCGAGCCCGTCGCCGAGGCCACGGCCGTCGAGCTGCCGGTCATCGAGCTGCCGGCGGTGGAGTCCCCGGCCGTGGAGCCCCAGGTCAACCCGTACGCGGCCCCGACGACCGCCGTCGACCCCCGGATCGCCCAGCAGATCACCGCCGGGGTGCCGGCCGGCCCGCCGCAGGAGCCGCACCACCCGTTCGGCGCCGGCCAGCCGGCCGGTTCCCCGCAGGAGCCGCACCACCCGTTCGGCGCCGGCCAGCCGGCCGGCGAGGGCTGGGGCGGCGCGCCCACCGCGCCGGGCGGTCCCGGCTACCCCGGCGACCCCGGTCACCCCGGCGGCCCGGGCGCCGAGTACCCCGGTGGCTACGGCCAGCCGGCGCCGCGGAAGAAGGGCAAGGGCGGGCTGGTCGCGCTGATCGCCGCGATCGCCCTGGTGGCGGGCGTGGCCGGCGGCGTGGCGGGTGCCGCGTTCCAGGGCGGTTCGTCGAGCGCCGCGGGCAGCAGCCACAACAGCACCACGGTCTCGCTGAACAGCGGCAGCCAGGCGTCCAACCGGGCGCCCGACTCGGTCGCCGGGATCGCCAACAAGGCGCTGCCCAGCACCGTCACCATCAAGGCGGAGGGCAGCAGCGAGTCCGGCACCGGCACCGGCTTCGTCTTCGACACCGAGGGCCACATCCTGACCAACAACCACGTGGTCGCCCCGGCCCAGGGCGGCGGCAAGCTGACCGTCAAGTTCTCCGACGGCACCACCTACCCCGCCTCCGTGGTCGGCCAGGCCAAGGGCTACGACATCGCCGTGGTCAAGCTGGACAACCCGCCGGCCGGCAAGCTGGTCCCGCTCCCGCTGGGCGACTCCGACCAGGTGCAGGTGGGCGACCCGACCATCGCCATCGGCGCCCCCTACGACCTGGAGGGCACCGTCACCTCCGGCATCGTCAGCGCCAAGAACCGCCCGGTGCAGTCCGGTGACCAGGCCAGCAACCAGACCTCGTACATGATGGCGCTGCAGACCGACGCCTCGATCAACCCCGGCAACTCCGGCGGCCCGCTGCTCAACGGCCAGGGCGCGGTGATCGGCGTCAACTCGGCGATCCAGTCCAACTCCAGCGGCAGCGGCCAGGCCGGCAGCATCGGGCTCGGCTTCGCCATCCCGATCAACCAGGCCAAGCGGGTCGCCCAGATGCTGATCAAGACCGGCACCCCGGTCTACGCCACCCTCGGCATCCTGCGCAACGACGACTACCAGAACGGCGACGGCGCCCAGGTGCAGACCCAGTCCATCCAGGGCACCCCGCCGGTCACCCCCGGCGGCCCCGCCGACCAGGCCGGCATCAAGCCGGGCGACGTGATCACCAAGCTCGGCGGCGTGCAGATCGACGGCAGCCCGGCGCTGGTCGCCACCATCTGGACGCACTCCCCGGGTGACAAGGTCCAGGTGGAGTACACCCGCAACGGCCAGACCAGCACCACCACCGTCACCCTCGGCAGCCGCTCCGGCGACAACTGACCCCATCCGGCGCACCGGGTCCCGCAAACCCGGTGCACCACACCCCCTCGGACCCGTTAGGCTGACCTCCGCCTGGGAGAGCTGCCCGAGCGGCCTAAGGGAACAGTCTTGAAAACTGTCGTGCGGTGACCCCGTACCGTGGGTTCGAATCCCACGCTCTCCGCATCGAACGGCCCCTGACCTGCACGTCGGGTCAGGGGCCGTCGGCATTTCGGGTGGCCGCCACGATCCGTGAGTGCCGCCCGTGGACCACACGTTCCGGCATGGCCCACGGCATCCGGTCCAACTAACGGATGACTGGTCCCTTCCCGGCTCGCCAGTCGTTGATCCGCTTTCGGATGCTCGGGACCATGGGCAAGCCGTCCACGTCGGCCGGCTCGAACCACGCGACCTCGAACGACTCGTCGGACACACGAAGGTCTCCACCCACGGGCCGGGCCAGTAGGCAGATGGAGAACTCCTGGCGCACTTCACCGTCGTCGTAGGCGAAGACGTGGCTGGGGTTGGTGTAGGTCCCCACGATGCCCGTGATCTCCACCTCGATGCCGGTCTCTTCGAGGGTCTCCCGGATGCCGCACCCCGCCAGTGATTCGCCCAGCTCCATCTTCCCGCCGGGTAGCGCCCACATCCCGTTGTCGGTGCGCCGCTGGAGCAGGATGCGGCCGGACTCGTCCGCGACGACCACCGAAGCGGCCGGGACGAGGCTGTTGGGCTTCGGTGCCTTCGGGTCGTCCTCGTAGTCACGCCTGGCCATGCTGCGCTGCCTCCCGGATGTTGCGCCCACGGCTCCAGAGTTCTTCGACGTGATCGGCGAACCGGTCGAACATGCCGTCGTCCTGGGCGCGCCTCAAGTGCATCATCGGCGAGTCATGACCGACTCTGCGGGCAAGGATCGGCGTCACGATCATCTCGTCGTCGAAGCGGAACACGGACAGGTTGACGTGGCCGGTTTCGAAGCGTCCCTCGATGTCCCCGACGTCCCGCAGCCGTTGCAGTTCACTCATCGTCACGGCGATGCGGGTGGACAGGGTGAGTGGGACGCCTTCCTCGGCCTCGCGGGCCCGGGTGACCGGGCTGTCCGGATCGCCGATCAGGAACCTGACCCGGCACCCGGTCTGAGCCTTCCGGCGGAGCGCGCCGGCCAGGTTCGCCTGCTCCAGCCACAGGAAGTAGTTGGTGTATCCCGCGAAGGTCAGCTCGCGCTGCGCCTTGGTGATGAGCGACCGCCAGAGCGAGGCCGGTGCCGCTGATCGATAGGGGAACACCTGGATGACCTCGCGGTCAGGTCCTGTCTTGAGTGCCGAGCGGACGGCAGTTGGCCACAAGGTGGATTCCTCCTCTCCCAGCGCCTCGCAGGCCGCCCATCGGTGTCGAGCGTGGGGGATGCGGGTGGGGGTGGCGATCCATCGGCCAACCGTTTTGGCGTCAACGCCACATGCCTCTGCGAGCTGCGCTTCGGTCATCCCTTGGGGGACGGGACGAACCGTATCGGGGAAGCGTCCCAAACGTCCCGCAAACGCGGTAGCAACACCCCGGCGCCCAGCGGGAACATCGGAGCATTACAGGGCGTTGACTCTCCGTGATCACCGATAGTGCCAACGTGCTCGAAAGAGGGCTCGGCTATGTCAGACACCGCGTCATTCCCGATCCCGCAGGAGTGGGATGTCGGGCCGGACGTGGCAGCTGTTCCGGCGGCTCGGCGCCTGGTGATCGACATCGCGCGGTTCTGGCGGGTGCCGCTCTCGGACGACGCCTTGAGCGATGTCGAGTTGTGCGCGGGCGAGTTGCTGGCGAACGCGATGGAGCACACGAAGGCGCGGTGCCGGGTTACGGTGCGCTGGACGGGTCTTCGGCTGCGGGTGGAGGTCGCGGACAGCAGTCCCTACCCGCCGGACCCGGCCATAGCGGAGGACACCGTGATGGGTGGCCGGGGCCTGATGGTGGTCGCGGGCCTGGCGCACTCGTGGGGCTGGGGCCTGGCGCACTCGTGGGGCTGGGAACCCTCCGAGGTCGGGAAGGTCGTGTGGTTCGAGTACGCCGCCGACCAACTTCCGGGCAGCGATGATCGGTTGACCGTTCGGATGACCGGCACGTCGTTTGAGTTCGCAAGCCGTTTGGGTGCGTCGGCACCACGCGCGCCGGCACGGTCGAGATCGAACTCGTCGACGACCTCGACGACCTGGCGGAGTCCACGAAGTGCTCGTGCAACGCCGGTGACGACAACCCGTACTGATCCTGAGTGACCACAAAGCCGCAGGCCCCGACCGTATTTCACGTCGGGGTCTGCGGCACCTGGCGCCCCTGGGTAGGGTGCCGTCATGCGACTGCGCTGGGACTGGCTGAGCCCTGTGGTGTCCGTGCCCTACGTGCCGACCATCGGTCCCGTTCACCCTGACGTGTTCGGCCCTGAGCTGTTCGCCGACGTGCTCGCGGTGGCCTGCACCGGCCGGTTCCTGCCGTACGACAAGGACCAGCGCTGGGCGGCCACCAAGGACGAGACCGTCCTCGTGGACGGGATCGACCACCGGCCCGGCCGCACGGTGATCCCGACGCTCACCAGGCGCGGTCGCCGCACGGTCAAGCTGCACCACTACGCGTCCACTGCACCAGACCTCGCGGAGCTGCGGGACCTGGCGGCCAAGCTGCGAGCTGAGCACGGTACCGAGACGGCCCGGGTCATCTGGTTCCGGACCGAGGTTTCCGATCGCGGAGCGACCTCGGGAACGAACCCCGGGCGAAGGCGGGGTCCGGACGAGCCCCCGCCGGCGCTTCCGCACGGCTGGAAGGCACGCCGTTCCGCGGAAGGGCAGTCAACGTGCCGCCCGACCAGACGCAACGAAGCGGGCGCGGTACTGCCGGATCGGCCGGCGGCACATCACCGGCTCGGCCTCGTCCCGCCACGCGATGCCGGCCAGCCAGGCAGGCTTCGCGATGCCGCTCAGCGCCTCGGCGGAAGGCGTGCCGTCCCCGCCCTGGACGCCGATCCGGTCCAACCCGCGCCGCTCGATCCGCACCCACGTGCCGCGCTCGGAGCGGGCACCCACGGACCGGCGCTTGCGGATCACCGTCGCCCGGTCAAGCGGTGTCCCCAACGCGACCTCGACTCGTTCGAGCACCTCGTCCAGCGGCACCCGGCGCAGATCCGTCATGGGACAACGGTAGTGGTGCCCAGTGGAGTTGGGAGTCCTCACGATTGGCCACCAGTCACGTGACTCGGCCTGTCCGGCGCTCCGGCCGACCTCACGCATCGGGCGACTCGGGCCACAGGACCCTGGCGCGGGAGGCGGCCGTCCTCAGCTCCTGCCCGTCCAGAACGAAGCTCGCCTCCGGGACGTTCTCGGCGAGCCATGAGTAGACCACGGTGATCGACCCTTCTTGCGGGAGGCCCCAGATCCACACGTCCTGGTCCCAGCGCCCTTCGCCGCCTCCTCCGCTGCCGTAGGTGACCAGAGGCGGCTCCATGCTCGACCCGAGGCGGTGGAAGCGGTCGGCTTGCGCGCGGCGGCCGTCGGCGTACTGGACCCCGAAGCGCAGGTACCGGTCGGCGCCTCGGCCGTCCGCACCGTCCGCGAAGGGCGCGTGGCGTTCGAACGGACTGGCCAGCCATGGGGGGTGGGCGAGGCCGGCGTCACGAGACCGGCGGACGTGCACGGCGAACTCGACACCGTCGGGGTACGCCCGGAGGTTGTTCACGAACACGGCGAGGTTCTCCGTGTGGACCAGCAGGTGCTCGAAGGACAGGCACGCCGGCATCACGTCCTCCGGGCAGGCCCACGCCGGGGGCTTCGGGCGCCGAGGACGGGGTGCCGGCTCCGGACGCGGCAGCGAGTCGAAGAATCCCATGCCTCAGGCTGACACGATCGACGTCCCAAGCGTGGGCGTTCCCGGAATTCGGCGGAGGAACGGACTGGAGCAGGTGATGACGTGGCGGCACGACACCGGACGTCGCTGCCACTACCGTTCCCGGTGGCTGCCAAGACGGCGCGGTGGGGGCTCCAGGACCTGTCTGAGCTGCGGAAACGTGGGGTGGTCCGGCGTGCGGTGACCGCGTACGACCGGTGCCGGCCCTTCCGCATGGTGGCCTTCAGGTGGTCTTCAGGTCGGGCTGACATATTGGCCGCCATGACGACTGCTCAAACCCGGCCGAGCGGGCCGGCGACATCCGCGCGGGCCGTGCTGAGCAAGGTGCCCGAGGTCACGGGGCTGTTCTGGGTGGCCAAGGTGCTGACCACCGGCATGGGTGAGACCGCGTCGGACACCCTGGCGAACTCGCTGGGACCGATCCCGGCGGTGGCGCTGGGCGGGCTGGGCCTGCTGGTGGCCCTGGTGCTGCAGTTCCGGGTGAAGCGCTACGTGCCGGTGGTGTACTGGTTCGCGATCGTCATGGTCAGCGTCTTCGGCACGATGGCGGCCGACGGACTGCACGTGGTGGTCGGGGTGCCGTACCCGGCGTCGGCGTCGCTCTTCCTGGTGTCGCTGGTGGTGATCTTCGCCTGGTGGCGGAAGGCCGAGGGCACGCTGGCCATCGACAGCGTCCGGACGACCCGCCGGGAGCTCTTCTACTGGGCCGCGGTGCTGGCCACCTTCGCCATGGGCACCGCCGTCGGCGACCTGACCGCGTACGGCTTCGACCTCGGCTGGCTGCAGGGCGCGCTGCTGTTCGCGGTGGCGATCGCGCTGCCGGCACTGGCGCACCGGCTGCTGCGGCTGAACGCGGTGGCGGCCTTCTGGCTGGCGTACATCCTGACCCGGCCGCTGGGCGCCTCGCTCGCCGACTGGCTGGGCGCGCCCAAGGCGCACCACGGCCTGGGCTTCGGCTACGGCCCGGTGAGCGCCGTGCTGACCGTCGTGATCGTGCTGGTGGTGGCCTACCTGCAGGCGACCCACGGCCGGAAGAACCGCGAGCACGCCTGACCCACCTGCGCCGCAGGGCGCGTAGGCTCCGTTCCGTCCTCGGATCCGGCACGACCGAACCGAACGGAGCCCGTGATGAGCGAGTTGACCACCCGGCTGCTGGCCGGCCTCCCGGAGTCCGCGGTGGTCGTGGACCCGGCCGTGACCGCCGCCTACCGGCAGGACATGGCCGGGTTCTGCACGTCCGGGGAGCCCGCGGTGCTGGTCTTCCCGAGCACCGTGGAGCAGGTCCAGCACGTGCTGCGCACCGCGAGCGGGCTGCGGGTCCCGGTGGTGCCGCAGGGCGCCCGCACCGGGCTGTCCGGCGCGGCCAACGCGGTGGCCGGCTGCATCCTGCTGTCGCTGGTGAAGATGGACCGGATCCTGGAGCTGGACCCGGTGAACCGGCTGGCGGTGGTGGAGCCCGGCGTGGTGAACGCGGTGCTCTCCCGGGCGGCCGAGGAGGTCGGCCTGAGCTACCCGCCGGACCCGTCCAGCTGGGAGTCGTGCACCATCGGCGGCAACATCGGCACCGGCGCCGGTGGGCTGTGCTGCGTCAAGTACGGGGTGACCAGCGAATACGTCCTCGGCCTCGACGTGGTGCTGGCCGACGGGCGGCTGCTGCGGACCGGCCGGCGCACCGCCAAGGGGGTGGCCGGCTACGACCTGACCCGGCTGTTCGTCGGCTCCGAGGGCACCCTCGGGGTGGTGGTCGGCGCGGTGCTGGCGCTGCGGCCGAAGCCGGCCCCGCAGTTGGCGCTGGCGGCCGAGTTCGCGGATCCCGCGGCGGCCTGTGCGGCGGTCAACGCGGTGGTCGAGGCCGGCCTCACCCCGTCGCTGATGGAGCTGATGGACGGGGTGGTGGTGCGGGCGGTCAACAAGCTGGGCCGGATGGGCCTGCCGGAGTCCACCCGGGCGCTGCTGCTGGTGGCGTTCGACGGGGCCGAGCCGCAGCGGGAGCTGGCGGCGGTGGCCGAGCTCTGCCGCGGGGCGGGGGCCACCGAGGTGGTGCCGGCCGCGGACCGGGCCGAGTCGGAGCTGCTGCTGGCGGCCCGCCGGTTGGCGTTGCCCGCGCTGGACACCCTGGGCACCACGATGGTGGACGACGTGGCGGTGCCGCGCTCCCGGCTGGCCGACATGCTGGCGGGGGTGGCCGGGATCGCCGAGCGGTGCGGGCTGACCATCGGCGTGGTGAGCCACGCGGGCGACGGCAACACCCATCCGGTGGTGGTCTTCGACGCCGACGACGCCGATCAGACCGCCCGGGCCCGGGAGTCGTTCGACGAGATCATGGCGCTGGGGCTGGAGTTGGGCGGCACCATCACCGGGGAGCACGGCGTCGGGTTGCTGAAGAAGGAGTGGCTGGCCCGGGAACTGGGGCCGGTCGGGCTGGACCTGCAGCGGCAGCTGAAGGGCGTGTTCGACCCGCTGGGGATCCTGAATCCGGGAAAGCTCTTCTAGCCGTGCGGGCCGTCAGTCGTGGCGGCTGGTCAGCGTTGCTCCGGCACTCGCGCCGACCACGCAGGCGATGCCCAGCAGCTGGACCCAGCCGAGCAGTTGGCCGAGCACCAGGAACCCGACCAGGGTGCTGACGGCCGGCTCCAGGCTGAGCAGGATGCTGAACACGCGCTCCGGCAACCGGCGCAGCGCCGTCATCTCCAGCACGTAGGGGATCACCGGCAGCAGCATCGCCACCCCGGCGGCGGCCAGCAGCAGCCGACCGGGGTGGGCGGAGGCGGCCATCCCGTGCCAGACCTCGGTGAGCCCGAACGGCGCCAGCGCCACCGCGCCCACGGTCATCGAGACGGCCAGCCCCTGGAAGCCGGGGAAGACCGCGCCCACCTTGTTGGTGGCCACGATGTAGCAGCCGTAGCAGCCGGCCGCGGCGCCGCCGAAGGCCAGGCCGAGCGGATCGAGGGCGCGCCCGCCGCCACCGCCGACCAGGGTGAGCAGCGCGACCCCGCCGGCCGCCAGCACGGCCCACGCCAGGTGGCTCACCCGCCGTGCGTGCATCAGCGCCACGGTGAGCGGCCCGAGGAACTCCAGGGTGGCCGACGTGCCCAGCGGCAGCCGGGAGGTGGTCAGCGCGAAGAACAGGGTCATCCCGGCCGAGGCGGTGCCGAGCAGCGCCGCGGCGGCCAGGTCGCGGGCGCTGCGGCCGCGCAGCCGGGGGCGGGTGACGGCCAGCAGCACCGCCGCGGCGCAGCACAGCCGCAGGAAGGAGGTGCCCATCACCCCGAGCGAGCCGAACAGGTGGGTGGCCAGGGCCAGTCCGGTCTGAACGGTGACCATGGCCAGCACGCAGAGCAGCGGAGCCGGTGCCCGGCCGAGCATGCCCCCGCCGCCGGCCGGGCGGGCGACGGCGGCGATCGGCGGGGCGGCGGGGACGGCTGGGGCGCAAGGTTCGGTGCTGGACACCAGCAGAGTCTGACGTCAGGACCGTAAGCCTGGCAAGCCACTGTCTTAGAACGTGATACAAAGACATGGCCCGTTCACCTGACTGACCGTCATCGTGTGTCTGACTAGCCCGGACGGGTGGACATCGGGCGCGTCCACGTGTCGCTCGGCGTGCCGGCGGTTGCCGGGGGCCAGCATCGGAGGATGCTGCGCTATCTGCGTCCGGCGGCCGTGTCCGCCGCCGTCCTGGTGCTGCTGGTGGCCAACGACGCCAGCGCCCACCGCCTGCCCGCCGCCCTGGCCACCGGGGTCCACCCCGCCGGCCTACCCGCCGCCGGCGCCCCGGCCGCGGGCGCGACCAGGCGGGAGGTCACCGTCCTCGACGATCCCGGCCAGGACCGACTGGCCCACGTGCCGCGCACGGTGTTCACCGGCAGCGGCTTCGACGCCTGCTCCGCCCCGCCGCTGGACGCGATGCGGGCCTGGCGCGGCGCCTCGCCGTTCGGCGCGGTGGGCATCTACATCAGTGGCAGTCAACGCGCCTGCGCACAACCGGAGTTGTCCAGGGAATGGGTGCGCGAGGTGCGAGCCCTCGGCTGGCGGATGCTGCCCACCCATGTCGGCCGCCAGGCGCCCTGCGCGGACCGGCCGGACAAGCCCGACCGGATCGACCCGGACAACGCGGTGGCGCAGGGGCAGGACGAGGCGGTCGAGGCGGTGCAGGACGCCCGGGCGCTCGGACTGGGCCGGGGCACGCCGATCTACCTGGACATGGAGGCCTACCAGCCGGGCGACGCCGACTGCGCCAGGGCGGTGATCGACTTCACCGAGGGCTGGACCCAGGCACTGCACCTGGCGGGCTACTTCTCGGGCTTCTACTCCAGCCTGGACTCCGGCATCACCGACCTGGCCGCCGCCGCCCGGGCCGGCGCGGAGCCGCTGCCGGACGCCGTCTGGTACGCGCGCTGGGACAGCCGCAACTCCACCGACGGCTCCGGCGCCCTGGACCCCGACCAGTGGTCCAGGCACCGCCGGGTGCACCAGATGAGCGGCGAGCAGGCGCAGGAGTGGGGCGGTGTGGAGCTGGGAGTCGACAGCGACCAGGTCGACGCCCTGGTGGCGCGTTAGCCCTGCTGCGGGAAGAGCACTTCGCCGGCGTGCTTGGTGTCCAGGTACTCCTTGACGCTGGTGATCCGGCCCTGTGCGACGGTGAAGACGCCCAGGCAGCGGTTGGCGTAGTGCCCGCCGCCGGCCGCGGTGCCGTCGGCCTCCCACTCGGCGACCACCCGGTCGCCGTCGGCCAGCACGCTGACCAGGGTCACCTTGGGCGCGCCGCCCGGGGCGAACAGGCTGCCGGAGCCGATCAGGAAGTCGTCCACGATGGCGTCGCGGCCCGTCCACACCCGGCTGAGCGGCAGGTCGCCCGGGTAGTGCCAGGTGGCGTCCTCGGCGAAGCTCTCCCGGATCACGTCCAGGTCGCCGTCGATGACGGCGTTGACGTACCGGATCACGACGGCCTTGGGGTCGAGCTCGGTCATTGGTCCAACTCCTCTGTCACGAAAGCCAAGTGGATGGTCAGTTGATGGTCAGTACGGCGTTGCCGCGGATCTGCCGGCCGCGCAGCTCGGTGAGCACGTGCGGGGTGTCGTGCCAGTCCCGCACGCTACCCAGCTCGGGGTGCAGCCGGCCCTCGGCGGCCAGGCGGACCAGGGTGGCCAGGTCGGCGGCGTCCGGTTCGTCCACGTCGGCGTAGCTGAACTGCCGGATGGTGGCGCTGGTCGGGCCGTTCAGCAGGGCGAAGAAGTCCAGCGTGACGGGCTGCCGGCTGGCCTGGCCGAACCAGAGCAGCAAACCGCGCTTGGCCAGCCGGTCCAGCGCGACCGGCAGCTCGGTGCCGCCGGTGGACTCCAGCACCAGGTCGAACGGGCCCTCGGCGTCGGCCACTTGGTGAACCACCCGGGCCGCGCCCAATTCGCCCAGCCGGCGGCCGCGTTCGGCCGAGGCGGTCACCGCGGTCAGCTCGGCGCCGGCCGCGGCGGCCAGTTCGGTCAGGTAGTGGCCGACGCCACCGGATGCGCCGGTGAGCAGGATCCGCTGCCCGGCCAGGTGTCCGACCTGGCGGGCCGCGGTGCGCAGCAGCCGCAGGGCGGTCAGGCCGGCCAGCGGCAGTGCGGCCGCCTGGACCGTGCCCAACTGCTCCGGCAGCACCGCCAGTCGGCCGGTCGGCACCGCCACGTACTCGGCCCAGCCGAACGCCGGGGGGTGGCCCACCACCCGGGAGCCGACCGGCGGCCCCGATCCGTCCGGCGCGGCCTGCACCACCAGGCCCGCGACGTCCTTGCCGGGCCGCCAACCGCCGCCGGGCGGGCGTTCCAGCTGGAAGGTCTCGCCGCGGTTGACCGAGTAGGCCTCGACCTTGACCAGGGCCTGGTCGGGGTGCGGCACCGGCTCGGCGACCTCGGTGAGGCGCACGGTGGCCGCGGCGTCGCCGGTGGCGGTGAAGGCCTTCATCTCTCGCTCCCTCGTTCGGTGTTGATGTGACCACCCTCCCGCCACGGGGCGCGGCCGGTCCAACAACCGCCGGGCAGCTTTGACAACCATTGGTTGTCGGCGAGGATGGGCGGCGTGGATCTCGATCCGGCCCAGTTGCGGGCCTTCCTGGCCGTCACCGAACGGCGCCACTTCGGCCGTGCCGCCGAAGAGTTGGCGATCACCCAGCAGGCGCTCTCGAAGCGGATCGCGCGCCTGGAGGAGGTGCTGGGCGAGCGGCTGCTCGACCGGGACGGCCGGGGTGCGCGGCCAACGGCCGCCGGAGAGCGGCTCATCGAGCCCGCCCGAGCCGTGCTGGCAGCCTGCGCCGCGGCCGTCACCGCGGTGCGCGGCGCGGCCCGCCCGCTGCGACTGGACGTCTGGGGCCACCTGTTCGCCCCGCTGCGCACGGTGGGTGCGGTGGCCGTCGAGCCGGGCGCGGTGGAGATCGGGCACGGCCGCGACCTGCCCTCGGTGCTGGCCGCCCTGCTGCGCGGCGAGATAGACGCCGGCTTCGGCCGCCACCACGCCCTGCCCGACGGCCGTCACCGCGAACTCGCCCACCGCCTGGTCAGGTTGGAGCCGGTCGACGTCGTGGTCGGCCCGGACCACCCGCTGGCGGGCGCCACCGAGCTGCGCCCCTGCGACCTGCGGACGAGTCAACTCCTGCTCCCCACCGCGCCGGCCCGCCTGGAGTTCCTGCGGCGCTTCGCCGAGCGTTTCGAACTCACCTCATCGGCCGTCGGATCCAACCTCGGCGCGGAGCACTTCCTGGCCCGCCTCGCCGCCACCCCGACCGCCGTCACCCTGCTCCCCGCCGACCTCCCACTGCCTGACGCGCCGGGCCTGCGCGGCATCCCCCTGGTCGAGCCCACCCCGCTCTACGCCTGGTCCCTGGTCTGGCCGAAGCGCGCCCCCCACCCCGGCATCCCCGCCCTGCTGCGCGCCTTCACCGAGGCGGGCCGGCGGCGCCGCTGGCTGGAGTACCACCCCGAGCGCGACTGGCTACCCGAGGCGGAGGCCGCCCAGTTGGGGGAGGCCGTCCGTTGAGCCGCACGTCTCATTTGAGCCGCACGTCTCATTCCGCCCGTACCTGCTGACACCGGGCGCCCGGCAGGTCCAGAATCGGCACTTGGGCCGTGCGGCTACCGGCGGGTAGCAAGCGCGGCGCCTGGTAGAGCAGCCCGGTCAAGGAGGCCCACCGCGTGTTCAGCACCATGCAGGACGTACCGCTCACCGTTGCCCGCATCCTGGAGCACGGATCAACCCTCCACGGGCGGGCCACCGTGACCACCTGGGACGGCACCGGCCCCCGGGTCCGCACCTTCGCCGAGGTCGGCGCCCGGGCCGCGCAGCTCGCCCACGCGCTGCGCGACGAGCTGGACGTCACGCCGGAGCGCGTGGTCGGCACCCTGATGTGGAACAACGCCGACCACCTGGAGGCGTACCTCGCCGTCCCGTCGATGGGCGGCGTGCTGCACACGCTCAACCTGCGGCTGCCGGCCGCGCAGTTGGCGTTCATCATCAACCACGCCGCCGACCACGCGATCATCGTCAGCGGCAGCGTGCTGCCACTGCTCGCCGGGGTGCTGCCGCACCTCGGCTCGCTCAAGCACATCGTGATCAGCGGCGAAGCCGACCGCTCGCTGCTGGCCGGCTTCGCCGGCGCCGTGCACGACTACGAGGAGCTGATCGCCGGGCGGCCCACCGACTACCCGTGGCAGAGCGAGATCGACGAGCGCGCTCCGGCGATGATCTGCTACACCTCCGGCACCACCGGCGACCCCAAGGGCGTGGTCTACAGCCACCGTTCGATCTTCCTGCACTGCATGCAGGGCAACGCCGCCGCCGCCTTCGGCCTGACCCCGGCCGATGTCGCGCTGCCCGTGGTCCCGATGTTCCACGTGGCCGCCTGGGGCATCCCGTACGCCGCCTTCATGTCCGGCGCCGGCCTGCTGATGCCGGACCGGTTCCTCCAGCCGCAGCCGCTGGCCGCGATGATCGACCAGGTCAAGCCCACCGTCAGCGCCGCCGTGCCGACCATCTGGAACGGCCTGCTGGAGGAGCTGGACCACCCGACCGGCCGTCAGCAGCCCTACGACGTCTCCTCACTGCGCCAGGTGGTGATCGGCGGCTCGGCCTGCCCGCCGGCCCTGATGCGCGCCTTCCAGGAGCGCCACGGCATCCGGGTGGTGCACGCCTGGGGCATGACCGAGACCTCGCCGCTGGGCACCTTCGGCCTGCCGCCGGCCGGCCTGGACGAGGAGCAGGAGTGGCACTACCGCGCGATGCAGGGCGTCTTCCCCGCCGGGGTGCAGGCCCGGCTGATCGGCCCGGGCGGCGAGCGGGTGCCGCACGACGGGCACAGCGCCGGTGAGCTGGAGGTGCGCGGGCCGTGGATCGCCGGCGCCTACTACGGCGGCGCGGGCAACGAGCCGGAGCGCCCGGCGGACAAGTTCACCGAGGACGGCTGGCTGCGCACCGGCGACGTCGGCACCATCACCCCGGACGGCTTCCTCACCCTCACCGACCGCGCCAAGGACGTGATCAAGTCCGGCGGCGAGTGGATCTCCTCGGTCGAGCTGGAGAACCACCTGATGGCCCACCCGGAGGTGGTCGAAGCCGCCGTGGTCGCGGTGCCGGACGAGAGGTGGGGCGAACGCCCGCTGGCCACCGTGGTGCTGCGCCCGGACGCCACCGTGGACCTGGCCGGCCTGCGGGCCTTCCTCGGCGGCCGGGTGGCCTCCTGGCAGCTGCCGGAGCGCTGGGCGCTGGTGGAGTCGGTGCCCAAGACCAGTGTCGGCAAGTTCGACAAGAAGGCGATCCGGGCCGACTACGCGGCCGGGCGCCTGGACGTCGTCCGGGAAGACGGCAAGAGCTGAACCGGCGGCCCCGGCAACCCCCCGCCCCCGGGGGGTGCCGGGGCCGGGGGGCGCCGGGGGCCGACCGAAGGTCAGACCGCGTGCTGGTGCCGCCCGTGGACCTCGCCCAGGGAACCGATCCGGCCCAGCAGGTCGACGATCCGCTCCTGCACGTCCGGGCTGGTGGAGCGCTCGGCCAGGAAGAGCACGGTCTCCCCGGTGCGCAGGCGGGGCAGCTCGGCCGGGTCCAGGTCCACCGAGGTGTAGACCACCAGCGGGGTGCGGTGCAGCCGGTCGTTGGCCCGCAGCCAGTCCAGCAGGCCCAGCCGGCGCCGCTGGATCCGCAGCAGGTCCATCACCACCAGGTTGGGCTGCAGGTTGCCGGCCTTGGAGACCGCGTCGTCCTCCGAGACCGCGTGCTCCACGTGCATGCCGCGCCGCTCCAGGCTGGCCGTCAGCGCCGCCGCGATGTCCGGGTCGCCCTCCACCAGCAGCACCCGGGCCGCCTGGTTCTCGCTGTCCTTGGGCGCCAGCGCGCGCAGCAGCACCGCCGGGTCCGCGCCGTAGGCGGCGTCCCGGGTGGCCTGGCCCAGACCGGCCGTGACCAGCACCGGCACCCGGCTGTTCAGCGCGGCGGTGCGCAGCGACTGCAGCGCGGTACGGGTGATCGGGCCGGTCAGCGGGTCGACGAAGAGCGCGGCCGGGTAGGCGGCGACCTGGGCGTCCACCTCCTCGCGGGAGCGCACTATCACCGGGCGGTAGCCGCGCTCCTGGAGCGCCTGCTTGGTCGACGGGTCGGGCTCCGGCCAGACCAGCAGCCGCCGCGGCCGGCCGTCCGCCGCCGGGCTGACCATGGCGGGGAAGTCCGGGTACTCCGGCATGCGCGGGGCGGTGGCCGGGGCGGTGCCCTCGTCCTCGCCGGTCAGCCGGGGCAGCTCGCTCTGGCCGGGCGCGGGCAGGGCGGGGGCCAGGGCGGCGACCGGGCGGGGCGGGGTGCGCTGCTCCAGCGGGGCGGCCGGAGCCGGGAAGGCGGCCGGGAACCCACCGGGGAAAGCACCGGCCGGCCGGGGCGGGGTCAGCTCGGCCAGGCCGCTGCCGACCGGCACCGCGGGGGTCGCGGACGGCATCGGCGGCACGGGCGGCGCCGGCAGTTCGGTACGGACCGGCGGCGGGACGGGGGCCACCGCGGCCTCGGCCGGGCGGGCCGGCTCCAGCGCCATCGGGCCGGGGCTGCCGTGCTGCCCGGCGCCGTGCTGCCCGGAGCTGCTGTGCTGCCCGGAGCTGCCGTGCTGTCCGGCGCCGGCCGACTGCTCCCCGCCCGGCAGGCCGAGCCGGCGCCGGCGACCGGTCGGGACCGGTGGCTCGGCGAGCGGAGCGGGCGCCTCGGTCGGCAGCGCGTGCTCCAGGCCGGGGTACACCGGACCGGCGGAGTCACCGCCGGTCAGCGACTGCTCCAGCCCCGGGTACGGCTGCGCGACGGGCCGGGCGGGCGGTTCGGCGGCGGGCGCCCGCTCGGGCAGGGCCCGGCGACGGCGCGGGCTGCTCGGCGCGGGCTGCTCGGCAGGCGGTCGCGGCTTGGTCAGGTCGACGGGGGCGGAGTCCGCGCCGGCCAGGGGGGCGCTTCCGGCCGCGGGCTGGGGGAGGCCGGGCGGTGCCGCCGCTCCTGCGGAGCCCGCCGCCTCGGCGGGTCCGGCCTCGGCGGCCGGACCGCCCTTCGCGCCGGCGGAACCGACCAGGGCGTCGACCATCTCCGGGGGCAGGTCGGGCAGGACCGCGGTGTCGGTCTCGCGCGGCACCTGGTGCCCGCCGTTCGCGGAGCGGGCCGCGGCCGCCTCGGCGGCGGCGTCGTCCAGCGGCAGTTCGACCACGTAGGTGGTGCCGCCGCCGGGCAGCTCGTGCGGCTGGAGCACGCCGCCGTGCCGCTCCACCAGGGCCCGGGCGATCGGCACGTACACCTTGCTGCCGCCCTTGCCCGGACCGCGGATCTCGACCCGGGCCATGTCCGCCCGCTGCGCGGCGGCCAGCACCACCATCGGCGCCTCGCCGGCGTCGGTCAGCGAGCCGGTCAGCGCGAGCCCGCTGACGTCCGCCACCAGGTAGGCCAGCGCCTGGGCCAGCCGCTCGTGGTCGGCGGTCAGCTCGACGGTTCCGGCGTGCACCGAGAAGCGCAGTCGGCCGGGGCCGACCAGCCGACCCGCCTGCTCGACGGCGCCGGTCACCAACTTCTCCAGCGACGTCTGCGCCCGGTGCAACTCCTGCTCGGGACAGTCGGCCCGGTCGTGCGCCAGCACGCCCTCGATCAGCATCCCGAACCGCCGGCAGTCGTCGGCCAGCGCCCGCAGCATCCAGTTGGCCTCCGGCCACAGCTGCCCGGCGGGGTCGGCGGCCAGCGCGTCGATCCGGCCGCGCAGTGCCTGCAGGGCGTCGCTGACCTCGGTCTCCAGCACCGCGCTCAGGTGCTCGGCGCGGGCAGTCAGGGCCAGCTCGTGGGTCCGGTCGGTGAACGTCATCACGGCGCCGACCAGCTGGTCGCCGTCCCGCACCGGGGCGGTGGTCAGGTCGACCGTGACCGGGCGGCCGTCCTTGCGCCACAGCGTCGCGCCGCGCACCCGGTGCTTGCGGCCCGACGACAGGGTGTCGAGCAGGGCCGACTCATCGGCGGCCAGTGGGGTGCCGTCCGCCCGGGAGTGCTGTACCAGGGGGTGCAGCTCGCGGCCGCCCAGCTCGCTGGCCCGGAAGTCCAGGATGTGCGCGGCGGCCGGGTTGACCAGCACCACCCGGCCTTCGAGGTCCACGCCGAGCACGCCCTCGGCGGCGGCCCGCAGGATCATCTCGGTCTGCTTGTGCTGGCGGCGCAGCTCCGCCTCCACGCCGAGCCGGCCGCTCAGGTCGCGGACCAGCAGGAGCAGCAGGTCGTTGGCGCTGGAGGCGGAGCGGTACGGGTCGTACGGCGCCGGCGGGGAGAACGGGTGGCCGCGGCCCTCGGAGGCGCCGTCGTCGGCGAAGTCGTTGCCGAGCACCTCGCACGGGAAGCTGCTGCCGTCGGTGCGGCGGGCGGTCATCCGGACCGGTTTGGCGGCCTCGTCGCCTTCCTTGGGGGCCGGGCGCATCGAGCCGGGGATCCGGCTGGGGTCGAAGTCCGGCAGCAGGTCGAGCACGCCGCGGCCGATCAGCGAGGTACCGGGGGTCTGCATCGCCTGCACGGCCGCCTGGTTGGCGTCCACCACGGTGCCGTTGCTGTTCACCAGCAGCAGGGCATCGGGCAACGCGTCGAGTATCGCGGCGAGGCGAGCAGCGCCTCGGATCGGCCTGCTGCTCACGTCGACAGGTCTCCTCACGACTTACGACTTGCGCTCCGGCCGCTGCGGACCGGGTGCCTGGCGGGGTTTGGAGTATCCCATTGTTTTTGCCGAGAGGACGACCCGCCTAGTAACGTAACCAACGGTTGGTGTCGGAGCCCCGAGCTGTGGCATCATCGCATGCACGCGGTCGCAACCGGAGACGGTTCGGCCGGGTGGATGGAGGCTTCGCCTAGTCCGGTCTATGGCGCCGCACTGCTAATGCGGTTTCGGGGTTATTCCTGATCGAGGGTTCAAATCCCTCAGCCTCCGCCAGAAGGGCCCCGCCGACTTCGGTCGGCGGGGCCCTTGGCGTTCCAGGGGGCTCCTGGGGGCCGTCCGGCGCCTTCGGGCGTCCCGGAACAACCGATTTCGCCCCAGGTCGGCGTTCATGTAATGTTGTCCCCGCACCGCCCCGGTGGCCACAAAGCGCCGGGGCGAGCGCTCATAGCTCAACGGATAGAGCACTTGACTACGGATCAAGAGGTTGCAGGTTCGAATCCTGCTGAGCGCACCAACCTCCGCTCGCGGCCCCCGTGGCCGTCCGAGCGCTCATAGCTCAACGGATAGAGCACTTGACTACGGATCAAGAGGTTGCAGGTTCGAATCCTGCTGAGCGCACCAACCCGAAGGCCCCTCGCCACCGCGAGGGGCCTTCGGCGTTCGGGCGCAGCGCCGGGGTGCGCGCCGGGGCGCTGTCGGCTGAGGTGCGCTCGGTGGGAGGGGAAGCCTGAGGTGTGCCGGCCGGGAGGGGAAGCCTGAGGTCTGCTGGGCGGGTGGGGGAGTCGGCGGGATCGACTCTGCGGGTGGCGGCGGGTCCGACCGCACCGGGCTCTTCACACTGCCGGCCACCGCGCAGCCTCAGCGCGGCCGTACGGGTGGTTCGCGGACGCCGCCAGTGAGTGGCACGGCCGGCTGGATGGTAGATCGTGCTTCCTTCTTGTCACATCGTGTGCACAGGAGGGTCCCATGACCGCGAGCTCGCCACGGACCGGCCGCCCCAACCGCCACCGGCGCAGTCGTCGGCGCCGCCGGACCGCCGTGGTCGCGGCCGCGCTGACCACCGGCCTGGGTCTCGGGTTCGGCTGGCTGCAGACCGTGTCCCACGCCCAGCAGACCCCGCAGGCCTGGACCGACGGCCACCACGCCGTGCTGCGCTCCGGGCTGACCGTGGACCTGACGTTCGCCCCCGCGCCCGGGGTCACCAGCGGCGCGAGCACGGGGACGCTGGGCAGCGCCGCGCCGTACGCCGACGGCGTCGACGCCACCACGGCCGCCGAGGTGCTCCGGATCGCCGAGGACCACCCCCCGTCCGACGGCACCTGGCACACTCTGGGCACCCTGCGGCTCACCTTCTCCCGCCCGGTGCGCAACCCCCGCCTGCACCTCAGCGGGCTGGCCGGGAGCGCCGGCGGCACTTCCTCGGCGCTGCGGCTGACCGTCACCGGCGGCACCCCGAGCGCCCCCACGCTGACCGCCCGCTCGCCCTGGCACGGCTGGACGGCGGCCGGGAGCACGTTCGGCCCGACGGGCGAGCAGGGCACCGCGGAATCCACTGCGGCGAGCCCCGCGGGCAGCCCCGCGAGCACCCCTGCGGCCGGTACCGCGGCCGGCGCCCCGGACGGTCGGCTCGACCCGGCCGGCAGCCTGGAACTCGACGGCACCTTCACCACCGCCACCCTGTGCGTCGAACGCCGCGACACCGCGGCGCCCGGCAGCAGCGCCGCACCGCCGGTGCTGCGGCCCGCCGCCGCCGTGACCGTGGACGAGGCGCTGGGCAGCGCGCCCGCCGGTTACGGCGACGCCTCGCACGTGCTCTCCGACCTTTTCCTGGGCAGCGACGCCATCGGCCCCGCCCCGCGCAACGGCCTGGCCAACCGCAGTCGGCACCCGCAGCCGGCGCCCGCGCAGCGGGTGGCGGACCTCCGGCCGGGCCGCGCCGAGCACGCCGCCAACGACCCGGCACTCGCCTTCCCGGACTCCGTGCAGGCCGGCCGCTACTACGACGTCACGGTGCCGGTCAGTCCCGGGCAGAGCCCCGCCACCCTGGCCGGCTGGATCGACTTCCGCCGCAAGGGCAGCTTCGACAGCGACGAGCGGGCCCAAGTGGAGGTGCCTCCCGGCGCGGGCAGCGCCACCCTGGAGTGGCTGGTGCCGCCGGACGCGTCCTCCGGCGACACCTGGGCCCGGCTGCGGATCGCCCGCGACCCGGCCCAGCTGGTGGCGCCGGGCGGGTCCGCCGACGCGGGCGAGGTCGAGGACCAGGCCGTCCACCTCAGTGTCAGCGCCGCCAAGCCGGAGATCATCAGCCCGGTGGCCGACGCGCGGACCGGCGACCAGAAGCCCGACGTCAAGGGCGACAGCGGGGTTCCGGGCAGCTCCGTGACGGTGCGCGACGGCACGACGCCGGTCTGCCAGGCGCCGGTCGCCGAGGACGGCAGCTGGGACTGCCGCCCCGACGCGCCGCTGGCCCCCGGCGCCCACCGACTGGCGCCCGCCGAGAGCGGCGGTACCGGGACGGCCGAGACCGGCCCGCCGGTGAGGCTCGCGGTCGAAACGGCGGCGCCGTCCGCGCCCACGCTCAACGTGCCGGGTTACACCAACGACCCGGACCAGCCGATGACCGGCACCGGCAACCCCGGCGCGATGATCGCGGTCACCGACGGCGGGAACGGCAACGAGGTGTGCCGCACGGCGGTCCGGCCCGACCGGACCTGGAACTGCCTGCCGGTGGAGGACTTCGGCGAGGGGCCGCACCAGCTCGCCGTCACCGCGTCGGACTTCGCCGGCCACACCACTCCGGGCAGCACGACCACCATGATCGTCAAGACCACGGCGCCGACGAAGCCGCTGATCACCGCGCCCGCTCCGGGCCAGGAGCTGCACGAGCCGCGCCCCCAGCTGGCCGGCCGCGCGGACGCCGGGACTTCGGTGGCGGTGACCGACGGCGGCACCGGTCCGCTCTGCTCGGCGGTCGCCGCGGTGGACGGCAGCTGGAGCTGCCGCGCCCAGCGGGACGTGGGCCAGGGCGACCAGTTGCTCACGGCCACGGCCACCGACCAGGCCGGGAACGCGACGGTGGGCGACCCGGTGCGGGTGCACCTGGTCCCGGCGCCGAGCACGGGCGGTAACCCGCCGGGCGGCGCGGGGGGCGGCTCGCCGACCGCGGTGGCCTCACCGGGTGCGGGCAACGGTTCGCCGAGTGCGGACAGCTGGGCGACTTCGGGCGCGGGCGGGGGCGCCGCTACCACCTCGGCCGGCGCGCAGTCGCCGAGTGCGGTGCTGTCCCCCGGCGCGGCCGGCGGCCCGGCGACGGCGACCCCGAGCTTCGTGATCACCCTTCCGGTCGTCGGGGGTTCCGTGAGCGTGAGCCTGACGCCCAGCGCGACCGCCTCGCCGAGCGCTGACGCTTCGGCGAGCCCGGACGCCGTGCCCGGCGGCGGTACGAGCCCGGCGCTGAGCGGCGCGCGGAGCGGCAAGGTGCCGGGGAGTGCCGCCGAGCCCCCCGCCGCCGAGCCCCCGGCGGCGCCCGGTGCGCCTGCCGGCTCCCGGCCGGCCGCTGCCCAGGAGCCGCCCGTGCCGCCCACGCCGCCCGCTTCGGCCGGGTCGCCCGGGTCGGCGGGGTCGGTCGCGTCGATCGTCCCGGTGCAGGTCCCGACGGCGCAGCCCGGCGCCGTGGCGGCGTCGCCGCCCCGGGTGACCCCGTCAGCGGCCTCCGCCGCCGCGTCCGCCGCGTCCTCCCCTTCCGCCGTGTCCGTCCCGTCCGCCGTCGGCTCGTCGTCGCCCGGCGCGGTCGACCAGAGCGCGCCGGTCTCCTCGTCCGGTGCGGTGGAACCGTTGGCGCAGTCCGAGGCGCTGCCGCCGCCCGCCGACCGGTGGACGGGGCGCCACGCCACGCTCGGCGGCTGGCGTGCGGCGATCTGTGGGGCGTTCCTGATCCTGGCCGGTCTGACCCTGATCACCCGGCGCGTCGCGTCCCGCACGCCGTGGGACCGGCGCGGCTGAACGCCGATGGCTTCCGCTGTCCGCCGAAGGGGTGGGCGGAGCGCCCGGTCCGGGCGGGCAGCGGGAGCCGCCGGCACGTCAGCGCCGCGAGGGCGTCGGCACTTCGCCAGTCGATGTTGAGCCGGTACCTTTTGACGCGCTGTCACCCAAATGTCGTGTTTGCTGACCTATGTACCCAAGCTGAGCTTCGCACTGCCCGTCAGCTCCGGTCGACAGTGCAGGCCGCACCGACCCCGAGGACCACCTGCATGGACGTCCCCCGCGATTCCGCCCGCCACTCCCTCGGCGGGGCGACCTCGCTGCCCCGGGAGGCGCCTCCGACCACCGCCGCCGAGGCCCCCGCCCCCGTCCCCGCCCCTGCTCCCGTCTCCCTTCCCGCCGTCGCCCAGCCGCAGCCCACCGCTCGTCCACAGCTTGTGGATACCCGCGCCGAGGTGGCCGCCCGCCGCTCGCCGAAGGTGGTACCGGAACTGCGGGAGCGGCCGGCGCTGGCGCTGCCGGGCTGGGTGGCGCTGCTCGCCGTGCTGCTGGCGCTGGGCTCCGCCGGGTTGGTGCTGGTCCGGGCCGGGGTGCTCCCCCGCCTCGCGGAGCTGCCAGACCTGCGCAGCCCCGCCCTGCGCGGCTCCGACGCCACGGCGGCCGACGCCGCGGTGCTGACCACCCCCGCGCTGGTCGCGGTGACCGTCGCCGGCCTGGTGGCCCTGGTCTCGCTGACCGGCCTGCTGGCCAACGGCGGCGGTGAGACCCGGGTGCTCAGCCGGTGGGGCCGCTACCGGGGCACCGTGCGGCGGACCGGTCTGCTGTGGGTCAATCCGATGCTGCGGCGGCGCCGGCTGGACGTCCGGCTGCGGCACTGGCGCAGCGACCCGGTGCCGGTGACCGACCGGGCCGGCATGCCGCTGGTGGTCCAGGTGCTGGTGGTCTGGCGGATCAAGGACACCGCACGGGCGGTCTACGCGGTCGGCGACCACGAGGCGTACCTGCGCGAGCAGATCCACGCGGTGCTCACCCGCACCGCGAGCACGCTGCCCTGCGACAGCGACTGCGCCGCCGGCCCCGCGCTGCGCGACGGGCAGTGGTTCGCCGATGAGCTCAGCCGGGGGCTGACCGCCCAGGTGGCGCCCGCCGGCCTGGAGGTCTTCTCGGTGCAGCCGGTCGCCCTGGACTACGCGCCCGAGGTGGCCGAGTCGATGCGCCGCCGCCGGCTGGCCGAGCTGGACGCCGGCCTGCGCACGGTGCTGGTGGACGACGCGGTGGAGGCGGCGGCGCTCGCGGTCCGCCGGCTGGAGCGGGCCACCGCCCAGGAGCTCGACGAGGCGGCCCGCAGCGCGCTGATGGAGCAGCTGCTGGTGGCGTTCGTCGCACCCGCGGGCGTGCCCGGCACGCTGCTCGGCACCGTCCCGCCACCGGCCGCCCGGGCAGCCGCCCACCAGGGTGGGAACCGCGCGTGAAGACGGCCCCGGCCGCGGTTCCGTGACGGGCCGCCGCGCAGGCCGCTACCCGGCAGCCACGACCTGGCCGGCGGTGACCTGGGCAGGATTGGGGAGCAGTGACGCGAGGTTGTCCCGCACGAAGTCCGCCGCCCGCCCGATCGATTCCTCGGCCCCGGCCCGGTCTTGGAAGACGCTGGTGGAGACCATCACCCCGTCCCCGGCATCGACCCAGTAGTAGGCCACGAATCCGGGAACCCGGCGGAGGAGGGGCACGAACCCCTCGGCCACTCGGCGTCCTGCCTCCGCGGGATCGGTCACCCCTTCGTACCGCCGCACCGATGCGTACACGTTGGTCTCCTCATGGGTCCCGGGGTCATCTGGTGCGGGACGACATACCCCTCGCCGGGCGTCGCTCGCTCTCGAGGCGTCCGGAAGCCACCCGGATAGCCGCAGGGGCGGCCGCGGAAGGCCGTTCACCGAAGCTGCGGCCAGCGCCGTGAAGCCGACCACCGGTCCGCGCCCGGACCGATCGGCCGCGCGGGGCACCGGTCCGGTGGAACGCCTCGCCGAGCGCCCGGCGAACGGCGGGTGACCGGTACCCGTCCGGGGACGGTGAGTCACCCCACCGAGGGGTCCGGGCTGTTCCGCGGCCCCGGCCATTGGTTAGAGTCCCGTCCCATGGCTGAGAACAACTACGAAGACAACGCCGGCAGCACCCAGATGTTCCGGGCCTTTGTGGAGACCCCGCCGGCCCAGGAGCGGGCCAATGTCTCCGTGCACCGCAGCAGCGGCGGCGGCCGGACCGGGATGATCGCGATCGGTGCGATCGTCGCGCTGGTGGTCGTGGTCGCGGTGGTCTGGCTCGCCGTCAAGTAGGCCGCGGGGCGTCGGACGGGAGTCACCGTCCCGGGCCGTCCGCGGAACGTCCGATGGGTCACCACGCCGAACGCTGTTCGGGTGCGGGCCGGGTTCGTACTCTTGGTCGGACGCGGCGCTACCGAACCGCCGCGGCCGACCCAGGAGGACCCAGGTGATCGAGCAGTCCGCGCAGTCCCAGCAGCCCGCGCCGCCGGCGGCCGAGCTGGCCGCCCGGAGCCTGGGCCTGTCCGGGGCGGTCAACGCCCGCGACCTGGGTGGCTACCGCACCGTGGACGGACGGGTGCTGCGCTGCGGGGTCGCGCTGCGCAGTGACGGGCTGCACCGGTTGCAGGCCGGGGACCACGAGGTCTTCGCCACGCTGGGGGTGCGGCACGTGGTCGACCTGCGCAGCCTGGACGAGGTGCGGGAGGCCGGTCCGGACGTGGTGCCCGGCCTGCCGGTGGCGGACGTCTCCGCGGTCGAACTCTCCGCCGAGCCGCTGAGCGTCACCGCGGACGGTCCTGGCGGCATCACGCTGCACCACCTGCCGGTCTTCGCCGCCGACTTCGACATCTACGTGGCGCTGCGCGACGCCCTGGCCGACCGCGACCCGGAGGCCCAGCGGGCGCTGCTCGGCGACGGCCGGATGGCCGGCATGATGACCGCGCTCTACCGCTGGTTCGTCACCGACCCGGTGGCCCGGGAGCGGTTCGCCGCGGTGCTGCGGCTGCTGGCCACCCCGGACGCCCCGCCGGTGCTGTTCCACTGCACGGCGGGCAAGGACCGGACCGGTTGGGCGGCCGCGCTGGTGCTCACCGCGCTGGGCGTGGACCGGGCCACGGTGGTGGCGGACTACCTGCTGACCAACGTCCGCTCCGGTGCGATCGTCGACCAGGTGATGGACAGCTTCTACCAGCGCGGCCTGATGGAGGACCCGTCGCTGCTGCTGCCGATGTTCCGGGCCGACCCGGCCTATTTGGCGGCCTCCTTCGAGGAGGTGGCCGCCGGCTGGTCGAGCTTCGAGGAGTTCTGGCGGGCCGGCCTCGGGCTGGACGACGCCGTGCTGGCCGGCCTGCGCAGGAACCTGCTGACGGACGAGGACTGACTGCCCATCGCCCGAGCGGCCGTCAGCCCTCGCTCGTCGGCCCTGGCGGGTCAGCTCTCACCGGCCGGCCCTGGCGGGTCAGCTCTCACCGACCGGCCCTGGCGGGTCAGCCCTCGCTGGTCAGCCCGTCGCGCAGCTGGGTGAGGGTCTTGGTGAGCAGCCGGGAGACGTGCATCTGGGAGATCCCGATCTCCTCGCCGATCTGGGACTGGGTCAGGTTGCCGAAGAACCGCAGCATGATGATCCGGCGCTCCCGGGCCGGCAGTTTGGCCAGCAGCGGCTTCAGCGACTCGCGGTACTCGACCCCCTCCAGGGCGAGGTCCTCGTAGCCCAGCCGGTCGGCCAGCGGTCCGTCGCCGTCCTCCTCGCCGGGGCCGGAGTCCAGGGAGCTGGCGGTGTAGGCGTTGCCGACGGCCAGCCCCTCGACCACCTCCTCCTCGCTGACCCCGAGGCTGGCGGCCAGCTCGGCGACGGTCGGCGAGCGGTCCAGCCGCTGGGCGAGCTCGTCACCCGCCTTGGTCAGCGCGAGCCGCAGCTCCTGCAGCCGCCGGGGCACCCGCACCGACCAGCTGGTGTCCCGGAAGAAGCGCTTGATCTCGCCGACCACGGTGGGCATGGCGAAGGTGGGGAACTCCACCCCGCGCTCCGGGTCGAACCGGTCGATCGCCTTGATCAGGCCGATGGTGCCGACCTGGACGATGTCCTCCATCGGCTCGTTGCGGCTGCGGAACCGGGCCGCGGCGTACCGCACCAGCGGCAGGTTGAGCTCGATCAGGGTGTCGCGGACGTAGCCGTGCTCGGCGCTGCCCGGGGTGACCGTGGCAAGCCGCCGGAAGAGGGAACGGGAGAGGGTGCGGGTGTCCAGGGACGGCTCCTGCGGCGGCGGCACCGGCGTCCGCGCAGGAGTGTGCTCGGCAACCGCCGTACCACCGTGGATCTTCGCGCTGTCCAGCTCCGCGGACATGCACCCACCCCCTCGTGACAGGTCGGACCGGAACCGCCGCTCGGTCCCGGATGCGCCGAGTGATCGGCGCCCCCCAATCGCTTGCTTACCGGACCAGCGCGCGCGGCAAACCCGAACGTCACCAGATGTCACTCGGCGGAAACACCACGCCTTGCGTCCTGAGGCTCACTCGTCCCAGGAGTTTCCGGTCCTGAGCCTGGTCAAGATCCTGGAGAGCAACCGGGAGACGTGCATCTGCGACATGCCCAGCTCATTGGAGATCTGCGACTGCGTCAGGTTGGCGAAGAACCGCAGCATGACGATCCGGCGCTCCCGCTCGGGCAGCTGAACCAGCAGGTGGCGCACCATGTCCCGGTGTTCGACGTCGGTGAGCGCCGTGTCCTCGTAGCCGAGCCGGTCCAGCAGGGCCAGGCCGCCCTCGTGCTCCTGGGCGGCCTCCAGCGAGGCGGCGTTGTAGGCCCGGCCGGCGTCCAGGCAGGCCCGTACGTCCTCCTCCGGGATCCGCAGGCTGGCGGCGATCTCCGGCACCTTGGGGGTGCGGCCCTGGGTGACCGTCAGCTCCTCCATGGCTCCGCTGACCTGGACCCAGAGTTCCTGGAGCCGCCGGGGCACGTGCATGGTCCGCACGTTGTCCCGGAAGTAACGTTTGATCTCCCCGAGGATGGTGGGCAGGGCATAGGTGGGGAACTGCACGCCGCGGCTGGGGTCGAAGCGGTCGATGGCGTTGATCAGGCCGATGGTGCCGACCTGGACCACGTCCTCCATCGGCTCGTTGCGGCTGCGGAACCGGGTGGCGGCGTAGCGCACCAGGGGGATGTTGATCTCGATCAGCGCGGCCCGCACCTGCTCGCGCTCGGGGGCGTCGGCGGGCAGCTCGGCGAGCCGCTCGAAGAGCACCCGGGTCAGGGTGCGGACGTCGATCGGGCCGCCGGCCTCGGTCGGATCGTCCGCCGCGGCACCGCCGTCCCGCTCGGCCGCGCGCTCCAGGTCGGGGTCCGCGCCGGTGTCCGGCTGGCTCTCCTGGATCGGCACCGGACGCGCCACCCCCTCTTCGTTCACCGCCTCGCCCTGCCCGGCCAAATCGGTCATAGCATCACAAGCCGGGCGTGCTCCGATCAAGCACCCCGCTGAGGTGTGTTGACGACCCGTCGGCCGGGTGGGAGCGGCGGTGAACGGAGGGTGGGCGGGTCAGACCTCGAAGTCGGCGACGACCAGGGTCGCGATCGCCCGCCACTGCTCGGCGACCGCCACGTGGGCCGGGTGGGTGGCGTAGGCCTTCAGGGCGTCCTGGTCGGCGAACAGGCTGTTGAGCGCGTAGTCGTAGGCGACGTCGCGCGGGCTGACGTTCCAGCCGCACTGCCACTCCAGCAGCTCGGGGATCTGCCGGTCGAGGCCGTCGAAGCCCGCGGCGGCGGCCTGGGCGCGCGGGTCGTCCTTGGCGACGCCCTCGTTGAGCTTGAACAGGACGAGGTGGCGGATCACGGGACGCTCCTTGCGGACATGCGGGTAACGGACCTGGTCACGCTACTCGACGTCCGCGGCGGCCGGCCGCCCCGGCGGCTAGTTGATCAGCCCGGTCATGAAGTCGCCGATCGACTTCGCGGCCTCGGAGACCCCTTCGAATCCCGACTGGACCAGCTCGGCCGCGCGGGTGGGGGAGTGGATGATCGTGTACCCCACGAAAATCAGCAGCAGGTACATGCCGATCTTTCTTGCCTGTGCCATCGAACCGCCCACCTCCACCGTCTGCCCCGGCCCCGCGCACCCGTGAACACTGGCGTTCGCACGGCGACCCCTCCGCGCAGCTTATCCACCGATCGGCGCAATGGGATGGGCAACGCGTTCACTCGCCCGGGCGAAGGTCCCACGGACCTGGGCCCTTGTGCGGAT
The DNA here is from genome assembly GCF_020907985.1 of Kitasatospora humi. Lineage (GTDB taxonomy): Bacteria > Actinomycetota > Actinomycetes > Streptomycetales > Streptomycetaceae > Kitasatospora > Kitasatospora humi. The sequence goes on from NZ_JAJJPA010000021.1 coordinate 63,524, forward strand.
GCCCGGGACCGGCGGGCGGGGCAGGATGGTTGACGTACCGAGGATCTGGCAGGAATCCGGGTACGTGGGGCCGGAGGTCCCCGCTGTGGGATCGCGCGCCGCGGCTCCCCCCGCACGGCGCCGGTCGGGGGCCTCCGCACGGGGAGCCGTCCGACCCCCCGGGACGGCTCCCCCTCCCCCCGCTTCCACGGGAGGTCAGCGCTTCCACGGGAGGTCAGCGCTTTCGCAGGAGCGTCAGTGCTTCGCGGGAGCGTCAGCGCTGGGTGAAGCGCACCTCGGCCTCCGGAGCGAGCCCCAGCTCCTCGCCGGTGATCGGCTCACCGGTGCTGATCAGGATGTTGTAGTGGTTCGGGAAGTGGCAGGCGTCGAAACCCAGCACGGTGCCGACCGGTCGGCCGCCGATCCAGACCGTGTCGCCCCGGTCGATCACCCCCGCCCGGGAGATCTCGGTGAAGCCCAGGAACCCGACCCGGTCCACCCGGGTGCCGGGGGTGCCGTCCGCGACGTCCGTGGTGACCAGCTCGTGCAGCTCGCCGGCCCGGACGCAGCGGCTGGCGTACGGCTCCACCGTCATGCCGCGGTCCTCCCGGCGGTGGACCAGCACCTTCACCAGCTCACCGGCGACCGGGCGCTTGGCACCGTCCTCCTGGCGTTCCGTCATCATCGAGCCGGCGGTCATCGGGAAGCCTCCTGGGGGACGCGGAGTGCGAGGTGGGTGGCGGCGGTGTCGGCCGTCCGGTAGGCGGCGTGCACCAGGTCGAGGGCGTGCGCGCCGCCGTCCCGGTGGGCCGCCGGGGCGTCGAGGGCGGCGCCGAAGGCGGTCAGGATGCCGCGGTACTCGTGCCAGAGCGACTCCTTGAAGCCCGGATGACCGGCCAGCAGGTCGGCCTGGCGGACCGTGCCGTCGGCCAGGACGAGCCGGACGTCCTTCAGCTCGCCCGGGTAGGACCAGTCCAGTTCGACCCGGGCCCGCGCCGGGTGCGGGCCGTCGGTGACCAGGTCGATCACCGCCGCGCGGTCCAGCCCGGCCCGGTCCCGCTCGATCGCGGCCCGGGTGACGGTCAGCTCCGCCTCGCCCAGGCAGCGCCGGACCAGGTCGAAGGCGTTCGGGCCGTTGTCCGCGACGCAGCCGCCGCCGCAGCGGGCCGGGTCCAGGTACCAGCGGTCCCGGCCGACGTGCTCCTCGATCCGCTCCAGGTAGCGCACCCGCACCTGCCGGACCGGCTGGTCGAGGCCGGCCAGCAGTTCCAGCAGCCGGGTGTTGTAGCGGCGGTGGAAGGCGGTGAACAGCAGGGTGCCCCGCTCGGCGGCGAGCCGGGCCAGCCGCGGCCCGTCGGCCGGGTCGGTCGCCAGCGGCTTCTCCACGCAGACCGGCACCCCGGCGGTCAGCAGGTCGCGGCAGAGCGGGGCGTGGGCGTCGTTGGGCACGGTGAGCACCGCGCCGGCCAGCCCCGGGTGGGCGGCCAGCAGGGCGCGGTGGTCGCGGTAGGCGGGCGTCCCGGCAGCGCGGTGGGGGGCCAGCGCGGCCTCGTCCAGGTCGCAGACGGCGGCCAGTTCGACCGTCGGGTCGGCTTCGATCGCGGCCAGGTAGAACCGGGAGATGACGCCCAGTCCGATCACGGCCACCTGGCGCGCGGTCACCCGGCGTGCCGTCATTCGTCGTGCGGTCATTCGGCGGCCGCCCGCCCGGTGGCGCCGATCGGCCGCGGCGGGGTCAGTCCGCTGGCCGCGGCCAGCTCGGTCAGCTCCTGGAACCGGGCCGGTGCCAGGTGCACCCCGCTGATCAGCTGGCGCTCGGCCAGCTCGCCCTCCGGGTGGCCCGGGTAGCCGACCGGGTTGGCCGGATCCACCGGCGGGCAGTCCAGCAGGGTGCCGAACAGCTCGTCGGCCTGCCGGGCGAAGTCCCGGCCGTCCCGGAGGGCGCCGGGGGCGACCGCCAGGGCCAGGTAGCCGATGTCGTCGTCGCGGCCGCCGGGGCGCCCGTCGCCGGCCAGCGCCGCCCGCTCCGGGCCGAGCCCCGCACCGGCCAGCAGGGCGCCCAGCACCTCCACCACCAGCCCCAGGCCGTAGCCCTTGTAGGCACCGGTCCGGGGGCTGCCGCCGAGCCAGAGCAGATGGGCCTCGCCGCGGTCGAAGGCGGCCGGGTCGGTCACCGGATCGCCCTGCTGATCGGCCAGCCAGCCCACCGGGACCTGCTGCCCGGCCCGGGCCGCGGCCCGGACCCGCCCGGTCGGCACCACCGTGGTGCTCATGTCCAGCACGAACGGGTGGAGCCGTCCGCCCGCCGGAGCGGCGACGCTCAGCGGATTGGTGCCGAGCAGCGCGGTGCGGCCACCCGGCGGCCGGGCGATCCGCTGGCGTCCGCAGTTGGCCGCGAGCAGTCCGATCATGCCGCGCCGGGCCGCCCGCAGGGTGTGGAAGCCGGCGCAGCCCAGGTGGGTCGCGCCGCGCACCGGGACCAGGGCGACACCGTGCCGCTCGGCCCGCTCGACGGCCAGGTCCATCGCCGCCGACGCCGCCCACAGGCCGAGCGCCCGCCGGTCGTCCAGCAGCACCGCCGCACCGAGGTCGGCCAGCACCTCGGGCTCGGCGGCCGGGTCGGCTCGGCCCTCGTCGAGCAGCGGCAGGTACAGCCGGGTCAGATTGGTCAGGCCGTGCGAGGTCAGTCCGGTCAGATCACCGTGGAGCAGTGCCTCGGCGGCGGTCCTGGCCCGGGCGGCGGGCAGGCCGCGGGTGGCGAACACCTCGGCGGTGAACCGCAGCAGTTCCGGGTAGCGCACGGTCACCCCGGGCCGGGGGCCCGGTGGCACGGTGCCCAGCCGGGCGCCGTCGCCCTCGGCGTGGTGGGTGTCGAGCGTGGGTGTCAGCGACATGCGGTGCTGGCCTCCTGAGTCTCAATGAGCGGGACTGGTGGTGCGGCGGGCTGCGCGCGGCGGTGGGACGGGACCGGCGCAGTCGGTGTCGAAGGCGGCCAGCAGGTCGCGCACCGACCGGGCGAAGGCGGCCAGCTCGGCGGTGTGCACGAACTCGCCCTCCGCGTGGGCGTTGTTGCCGGCCAGGGTGCCCGGGCCGAGCACCGCGGTGTGGGCGCCCGGCTGGCCGGCCAGCCAGATCGCGTCGCAGGTGAAACCGGGCTCGTCGGCCGGCCAGGCGGCGATTCCGGCGCCGGCCAGCAGCTCGGTCAGCCAGGGGTCGCCGGCCGCCGGGGTCAGTGCGGGCAGGCCGCGCTTGAGCCACTCCAGGCGGGTGATCTCCGCGGCGTCCACGGCGGTGCGGGCCAGCACCGGGTTGGCGGCGAACCGGTCGGCGAACGCCCGCAGCCCCTCGGCCAGCCCGTCGGTGACCGCTCGCTCCAGGCGGGCGGCGGTGGCCGGGTCGGGGTAGGCGAGGTTGAGCAGCAGCTCGCCGCCGCCGTAGACCCGGTTGTGCAGCCGGCCGGTGTGCAGGCCGGCGATGCACAGCCGCCCGTCGCCCGGGGTGATCGCGCCGGCCAGGTGCTGGGCCAGGAAGCCGAGCAGCACGGTGGCGTTGTGGCCGGCGGCCGGCCGGTCGTCCACCGCGTCCTGGCCGTGCGCGGTGATCCGGGCGGTCATCGCGGCCGTGCACCGGGTCAGGGCCCGGTTGCCGGTGGGCTCGCAGAAGACGTTGAGCCGGCCGTAGTGCCCGGCGGCCACCAGCGGCCGGGTGCCGAAGGTGCCCAGCGCCCCGCCCTCCTCGCCGGCCACCGCCTGCACCAGCACGGCGATCCGGTCGGCCAGCCCGGGCCGGGCGGCCAGTGCCGCCCGCACCCCGGCCAGCAGGGCCACGGCCGGTCCCTTGGCGTCCACCGCGCCGCGGCCGTGGAAGGTGCCGCCGGTCGGCCCGTCGACGAAGCGCACCGGCTGTTCGCCGGCCACGGTGTCCAGGTGCACGTTGAACATCACGGTGCGCTCGCGCGGGGTGTCCGGCGCGCCGAGCCGCAGCAGCAGCGAGGGCTGGGCGGCCAGGAACGCGGGGTCGGCGGCCGCGGCGCGCACCGGCAGCGGCACGTCCGGGAGTTCGGTCCAGGTGCGGCCCGGCGCCTGGTGCCGCAGCACGGTGAAGCCGCACTCGGCGGCGGCCGCGGCGGCGTACCCGCGCTGGGCGTCCCAGAGCCGCGGGGTGCCGGCCGGGTCCTCCAGCGGGCCGGCGGTGGGCAGGGTCAGCAGCTCCAGCAGCAGCCGGCGGTCGGTCGGGGTCAGCACGGCGGTGTCCACTCCAGCCCGGCGGCGCTGCCCTGCCAGCCGCCGCCCGCCCCGGCCGCCGCGGTCTCGGCCAGCTCGCGCAACGCCCGGCCGCACCGGGTGAAGGCGGCCCGGCAGGCGGCGGGTTCGTCCCGGTGGCCCTCGTGCGGGCGGACCGCGACGTGCGGCTCGATCGACCAGTGGCCCCGGTAGCCGGCGGACAGCAGCAGCCGCAGGCAGGCGGCCACCTCGGCGTCGCCCTCGCCCGGCGTGCGGTAGACCACCGCGCCGCCGGCCGACCGCACCGCGTCCTTCACCTGCACGTGCCGCACGTGCGGGGCGAGTTCGCGCAGCAGGTCCAGTGGGCGGTAGCCGTGGGCCGCGCCGTTGCCGGTGTCGAAGAGCAGCCCCAAGGCGTCGCTCCCGGCCGCGTCCAGCAGGCGCAGCGCCCGGTCGGCGTGCCGCCCGGCCCACCCCGAGCAGTTCTCGTGCAGCAGCACCACGCCGTGCCGCTCGGCGCTGCGGGCCAGCAGCCGGATCCGCCGCAGCACCTCGCGTTCCCAATCAGCCTGGGACAGGCCGTCGTTGGGATAGGACATGATCCGCAGGAACCGGGTGCCGAGCGCCGCGCAGCGGTCCGCCAGCAGCGCCAGCTCGTCCAGCTCGCGGCCGAAGTCGCAGGAGACCGGGCGGGTCCAGCCGCCGATCCGGGAGGCGACCACCGGCACCCGCAGGCCGGCCTCGGCGATCCGGGCCGCGGCCCGGGCGAACGCCGGGCCGCTCAGCAGGTCCAGCGGCCGGCCGTCGACGGAGCGCAACTCGATGGCGCGCCAGCCGAGTTCGTCGGCGGCGGCGAGCTGGCCGGTCAGGTCGGCGGCCGCCTCGTCGGTGATCCCGCAGTAGCCGATCCTCCACCGGCCCGCGGCCGGGGGTGCCCCCGCGACCGGACCTGCCGACGGGGAGCCGCCGGTGGCCCGCTTTCCGGGCGACAGCTCAGTGGACACAGGTCAACTCCCGTTCGGTCGGTTCGGCCGGTGTGCTGCTCGGGTCCGCGCCGCTGAGCCGCTTGGCGTCGCTCAGCAGCCGGACCGCCCTGACCTGCGGATCGAACTCGGCCCGCGGCGGCAGTGGTCCGGCCAGGAAACGGGCGTAGGCGCGGCGCAGATAGCTGCTCAGCGCGTCGTCGGGAAAGACGTCATGGCTGTTCAGGTTCCTTCCGTGCAACCGGAGTTGGGCGTACTCGTCATCGGCGCTGCCGGGGTAGTGGCCGATCGCGGTGCCCCGGGTGAAGCGCAGTGCGATCCGGCGTTCGCGCACCGGTGACATCAGGTCCGAGACGATCTCGGTGCGCACGCCGCCGTGGTGGGCCAGCACCAACCGGGCGCTGCCGAGCGCCGGGCGGAGCTGGTCGCCGACCCGCAGGTCCCGCCGGTCGGCGCCCAGCACCTCCGCGTCGCCGGCCAACTGCAGGGCCACGCCCAGCGCGTGCGGGATCTCGACGTCGAAGGCGGTGGGGTGGCCGCTGGTGGTCAGCGAGCGGCGGAACCGCGGCTTGTGCTGGCGCACCGAGATGCGCCGCAGCTCGCCGAGTTCACCGCCGCGCACCAGCGCGGTGAGCCGCTCGGTGAGGGTGCTGGCCAGCCACGGCGCCACCACCGCGACCTCCAGGCCGAGATGGTGCACCAGGTCGGCGAGGGCCTCCAGGTCGTCCGGGTGGGCCGCCAGCGGCTTCTCGATGATCAGCCGGCGGAAACCCAGTGCGGCGAGCTCCGCCACCAGTTCGGCCCGGCGCTGGGGCGGGGTGCAGATGTGCGCCACGGTGCGCTCCGGGTCGAGCACCGTGCGGGCGGCGCCGAGCGAGGGCAGCAGCCGCAGGTCGGGGGAGTCGGGTAACGCGGCCGGGCTGGGATCGACGGCGAGCAGCGGCGCATCGGCGAACAGCCGTGCGGGTTCGTGCCGCAGTCGTAGCAGCACCGGCAGGTGCAGCCCGGCACCCGCTCGGCCGAGGCCGACGATGAGGGTGCGGAACATCGCGCGGTGCCACCTCCTGGGCGGTTCTTGGCCGCATGGGTCAGGCCGGATCGGAACGGCGACAGGGTGCCGATCGGCCTGATGGCAAGTCAACTCGCTCTGGGTGGTTACCTTCACTAAAGAGTGGTTTATGAGTAATCAGCACTCTTTTGACGGTATGCCGCTGGACAGCCGACGTAGCCTCGGTCCCCACATCCGAGCCTTCGCCCCCGCGGGGACGGGGCACGCCTCCGGCCTGGCGGCCGGGAGTCGCCCCCACCCGGCCGCCGGGCGGGAAGGCCTCGCCCTGAGAGGGGGAGTGTTGCAGCCATCCACCGCCAACGCCGGCGCGCTGCCCAGGCAGCCGGCCGGCCGCCGACCGGTGCCGTTCTTCACCCAGGCCCGCACCTTCGAGGAGCTGTGGCCGCTGATCGAGCGCCGGGCCGTGGAGGTGCTCGACGACGGCAAGTTCTCGCACGGCAACCAAGTCGCCCAGCTGGAACGGGCGCTGGCCGAGTACACCGGCGCCCGCCAGGTGATCGGCGTCAACAGCGGCACCGACGCGCTGGTGCTGCTGCTGCGGGCGGCCGGACTGCGGCCCGGTGACGAGGTGGTGGTGCCCGCGTTCAGCTTCTTCGCCTCGGCGAGTTCCGTGGTGCTGGCCGGCGGCCGGCCGGTCTTCGCCGACATCGACCCGCAGACCTACGCGCTGGACCCGGCGGCGCTGGAGGCCGTCCTCGCCGAGCGTGACGGTGCGGAGCGGACCAGGTTCGTGATGCCGGTGCACCTGTTCCACCGGCTCGCCGACCTTCCCGCGCTCTGCGCGGTGGCCGACCGGTACGGCCTGACCGTGCTGGAGGACAGCGCCGAGGCGATCGGGATGCGCCTGGGCGGCCGGCACGCCGGACTGTTCGGCGTCGGCGGGGTGCTGTCCTTCTTCCCGACCAAGACACTGGGTGCGATCGGGGACGCCGGCGCGGTGCTCACCGACGACGACGAGGTCGCCGCGACGGTGGCCGCGCTGCGCCACCACGGGCGGTTCGGGCGGACCATCGGCGACTTCTCGACGATCAACACCAGTACCTCGCTGCCGGGTTGCAACAGCAAGATGGACGATCTGCAGGCGGCCGTGCTGCTGGCCAAACTGACCAGGCTGGACGCCGACATCGCCCGCCGGGCCGAGCTGGCGGCCGCCTACGACGAGCGGCTGGCCGACGTGCCGGAGGTGCTGCGCCGCCCGCCGGTGGGCGGCGTGGAGGGCCAGGTCTTCTACGTCTACCTGATCGAGACCGAACGCCGCGACGAGCTCGCCGCCTACCTGGCGCTGCACGGCGTGGAGACCGAGGTCTACTACCCCTCGCCGCTGCCGCTGCAGCCCTGCTTCGCCGAACTCGGCCACCGGCCGGGCGAGTTCCCGGTCGCCGAGGCCGCCTGCGGCCGCACCCTGGCGCTGCCGCTCTACCCGGAGCTGGAGTTCGACCAGGTCGACACCGTCTGCGAACTGATCCGCGCCTTCCACCGGAAGCCGACGAACACCGGCCACCGGGAGCCGACGAACACCGGCCACCGGGAGCCGACGACCACCGCCCACCGGGAGAGCGAGTGAAGACCGCCCAGTCGACCGAGATCCCGTTCTTTCCGCCGGACCTCTTCGAGGGCGACCGGGACGAACTGCTGCGCCTGCTGCGCGAGATCGGCACCGGTGCGAGCCAGCGGTTCATCCTGGGCGAGCAGACCGCGCTGCTGGAGCGGGAGTTGGCCGAGCAGCTGGGCGCCGCCGACGTCGTCGCCTGCTCCAGCGGCAGCACCGCGCTGACCATGGTGCTGGCGGCGCTGGAGGTCGGGCCGGGTGACGAGGTGGTGGTGCCGGCCTTCGGCTGCGCCCCGCTGGCAGCCGGCGTGCTGCAGTTGGGGGCCCGGCCGGTCTTCGCCGACATCGACCCGTGGACCATGGTGGCCGACCCGGCCGCGGTGGAGCAGCGGATCACCGAGCGGACCAAGGCGCTGATGCCGGCGCACGTGTTCTCGGTGATGGCCGACATGCCGGCCTTCCGGGCGCTGGCCCGGCGGCACGGGCTGCGGCTGGTGGAGGACTCCGCGGTGGCCCAGGGCGGGGTGCTGGCGGGACGGCCGGCCGGGCTGTGGGGCGAGGCCGGGGTCTACTCCTTCGTCCAGGTGAAGACCTTCGGCATGCCCGGGGAGGGCGGCGTGGTGGTCACCGGGGACGCCGGGATCGGCCGCACGGTGCGGATGCTGCGCAACCACGGGCAGGACGGCAGGACCAGGTTCCGGCACCACCGGATCGGCTGGAACAGCCGGTTCGACGAACTGCAGGCCGCCTTCCAGCGCTACCGGTTGCCCGGACTGCCGGCCCGGCTGGCCCGGCGGGCCGAGATCGCGGCGTACTACACCGAGCGCTTCACGCCGCTGGTCGCCCGAGGGGTGCAACCGCCGCCGCCCGGCACCGAGGGCCGCTGCTACTACGTGTACACGGTGCTGGCCGAGCGGCGCGACGCACTGGCCGACCACCTGGGGGCGCGCGGCATTGCGTCGCACGCCTACTACCCGCAGATCCTGCCCCGGCAGGAGGCGTTCGCGCCGTACGCCCGCGCGGGGGACAGCTGGCCCGCCGCCGACCGGGCCGCCGAGCGGGCGCTGTCGATCCCCGTCTACCCCCATCTGACTGACCGACAGGTGGAGCGCATCGCCGACGCCGTATGCGACTTTGCCGTCGTTTGATCGAAGGCGACCGGTAGTCATGGGTTTCCAGCCCCGACGGGTGACACTTCGTTCACACTCGTCGGGGCCGCCTTATGGGTGAAGAACGTTGACCGTCCGAGTGAAGTCCAGGACCGGTCATGCGGGACTTTTTCGGATCGGCTCCGAGCCGGCGCCCAAGCGCCGCAAGGGTTCGCGGCATTCCGGAGCCAACGACCCGCCGATGACACGGAGAGTGACGGATTTCTGCCTCACTGTGATCCACTTGCGCCGAGCTCGGGCATCCGGCCCGACATGTCCTAGGAGGACCCATGCAATTCACGACCAAGCGCTCCGTCGCCCTTGCGGTCGCCGGTCTGGTCGTGGGCACGCTCGGCGCGCTGAGCGTTCCGGCTCTCGCGGACAACGCGCCCGCGCCCCAGAACGCCAGCCGGATCCCGGCGATGACCCTGGACTTCGCCGGCAGCAACAGCGAGGCCAGCAGCCCGCAGCAGGTCGGCGTCGCCTTCGGTGGCCGCGGCATCGTCAAGGACACCGAGGGCAACAAGATCGGTACGGTCTACGACGTCTGTGCCAAGGACGCGATCGAGGCCAAGGCGGACATCGTGTTCTGCACCGGCATGATCGAGACCGAGCGGGGCAAGATCTCGTTCAGCGCCACGCTGCCGATCAGCGACGACGCGGCCAAGCCGGAGCACGAGGCCTTCACCGGTGTGGTCAACGGCGGCACCAAGGACTACGAGGGCGTCAGCGGCGAGGTCCGCTTCAAGCCGCAGGCCCAGGGCGTGTTCGACGCCACCTTCAGCTGATCCCAGCGTAGCCCGACCGGGGAGCCGTCGATCCGTCGACGGCTCCCCGTCTGCTGCCACCCCGCCGTTCGTGACCGGAGTACCGACCGATGAACACCACCCCCGCGCCGGGATACGCCTTCGCCGAGCTGGGCGAGCTGGTCCAGGACCACGCCGCCAGCCGGTCCGCCGCCTATGACCCGTTCACCGTCGAGCGGTTGGCCGCGACCGGCGTCGGCGCCGGCTGGTCCTGCCTCGAAGTCGGCGCCGGCGAGGGCGAGATCGCGCACTGGCTGGTCCGGCGGGTCGCGCCCGGCGGCCGGGTGCTGGCCGTCGACCTGGCGCCCGAGCGGGTGCCCGCGGCTGCCGGGCTGCGGATCGAGCGGCATGACATCGGCCACGACCCGCTGCCCACCGCGGAGTTCGACCTGATCCACGCCCGGCTGGTGCTCCAGCACGTGCCGGAGCGGCAGGCCGCGCTGGACCGGCTGCGCACCGCGCTGCGGCCCGGCGGCTGGATCCAGATCGACGAGTTCGACGTCTCCTACGGCCCGGTGCTGATGGCGCCCTCCGCCGAGGCGGCCCGGCTGTACGAGACCTTCCTGGCGGCCAAGAACCGCGCGCTCGCGGCCACCGGTGCCCGGCCCACCTGGGGCCGCGAGGTCGCCGCCGACCTCGCCGCCGCCGGCTTCGAGGCAGTCGACCCGCAACCGCGCATCGTGCTCTGGCAGGCCGGCCACCCGGGCCTGGAACTGCTGGTCAGCCACACCCGGACGCTGCGGGACCGGCTGCTGGAGCAAGGGATGACCGACAGCCAGCTGGAGCAGGTGCGGGCGGTGATGCGGCATCCGGGGTTCCGGGCCGCCTCCTGCGTCCGCTACTGCGTGCAGGCCCGCCGCCCCTGAACGACCCATTCGACAACCTCACGAAGAGGATTCCCCACCGTGCTGGACACCCTCGCGCCAGTCCGACGGTACCGGCCCACCGCCGTGTCCTGGCGGGCCTACGTCCGCCTCGCCAAGCTGGACGTCTACGACTACTACCTGGCCACCCCGCTGCTGCTGGCCATGCTGCTGCCCGCCCGGCCGCTCACCCTGCGGGGCTGGGCGGTCCTCGGTCTCTTCCTGGTCGGCGGCATCGCCATGTTCGCCGGGCTGTGCTCCTTCGACGACGTGACCGGCTACCGGGACGGCAGCGACGCCGCCAACTACGGGCCCGACGCGCCGGCCCGCCGACTGGCCCGCAAGCCGCTGATCGCCGGCGCGCTGACCGAGCGGCGGGCCGTCCGGTTCGCCTGGTGGGCGACCGCCGCGCAGTTCGGCTGCTGGGGAGTGGCGCTGGCGATCGCGCCGCACCGGCCCTGGTGGGCCGTCGCCAGCACGCTCGGCTGCCTGTTCGCCGGTTTCCAGTACTCCTGGTGGCTGCGGCTGAGCTACCGCGGCTGGCAGGAGTTCCTGCTCGCCTTCTACGGCTGGGTCTTCGTGCTCGTGCCCTACGGGCTGATCACCGGCCGGATGGGCGGCTTCGCGGCGGTACTGGGACTGGTCTTCGGGCTCGGCCCGCTGCTCTTCGGCGTCTACTCCAACGTCAACGACATCGCGGGCGACCGGGCGGTGGGCCGGCGCACGGTGGCGGTGCTCGCCCCGCCGGCCGGCAACACCGCGTTCATCGCGGCACTCTGCGCGGTGGAGGCGGCGCTGCTCCTGGTGCCCGCTCAACTCGGCTACGCCCCGGGCTGGTTCGCTGCCCTGGTGATGCCGGTGATCGCGCTGCGGGCCGGCCAGTTCACGCTCGGCCTGGTGGCCGGCTCCCGGGAGATCCTGCGGGCCCGCCGGCTGGGCATCCACACCCACCGGGTCTGCACCGCACTGCTGGTGGCCGCCTGCCTGCTCAACGGCGGTGCGGCATGAGGCTTTTGCGCCCGCTTCCGCTCGACTTCGGCCCGTACTTCGAAACCCTGGCCGACCGCGGCTGCCCGACGACCGTGCGGCTGAGCCGCCCGCTGGACCTCGCGCCGGACCGCGGCTGCGTCTGGACCATTCCCCAACTCGCCGAGCTGGTGCGGGAGATGTCGGGCGTGCTGGCCGCCGCCAAGGTGCGGCCCGGCGACCGGGTGGCGATCCACAAGACGAACCACTGGGACTACGCGCTGCTGGCCGCCGCCACCGCGCGGATCGGCGCGGTGCCCGCGCTGCTCTCGGGGGGTCTGCCGCCGGAGGCACTGGGCGTCCTGCTCGCGCGGCTGCGGCCCGAGTTGCTGCTCTCCGACCGGGCCACCCTGGCGCTCGCGGCCGACCGGCCGGCCGTCCGCACGCTCTGCCTGGACGGGGCGGCGCCCGGCTGCACCGATCTGGCCGACCTGCTCGGCGGCGCGGTCCCCGCCGTCCACCGGCGCACGGACGACCAACCGCTGGTGATCATGCACACCTCCGGCACCACCGGGGTGCCGAAGCTGGTGGTGCACTCCACCCGCAGCCTGGTCCGCCGGATCACCGGGTTCGAGGCCCGCCGCTGGCCGGTCGTCTCGGTGCGGCCCGAGGACACCGCGGCCAGCGCGGTCTCCTTCGCGCACGGCCGGGCGGTCTCCTGGACCATCTCCGCGTTCTGGGGCCGACCGCGCACCGCGCTGCTGCTGGCCGACTCCGGACCCGCCGCCGTCCAGCTGCTGCGCGAGCACCCGCCCACCCTCATGGAGGCACTGCCCGCCACCTACCAGCAGTGGCAGTCGCTGGCCGCCGGACCCGACGGCCCGTTCACCGCGATGCGCCTGTTCATCAGCACCTTCGACGCGGTGCACCCGCCCACCGTGCGGACCTTCCTCCAGGCCAGCAGCCGGCGGCACCCCGTCTGGCTGCAGGGTTGGGGCCAGAGCGAGACCGGACCGCTGAGCTTCCGGTTCCTCACCCGCCGCTCGCTGGCGCGGCACGAGGAGCGCCACCCCACCACCCGCGACCTGGGCCGGCCGGTGCCCGGCTGGGTGGGCCTGCGGGTGGTCGACCCGGTCACCGGCCGGCCGCTGCCGCGCGGGCGGGTCGGACTGCTGCAGGCCCGGGTGCCCGGACTCTGCCAGGGCTACGTCGGCGAACCCGAGCGCTGGGCGGCGAAGCTCGACGGGCGCTGGTTCAGCACCGGCGACACCGGGTTGCGCACCCGCACCGGCCGGGTGCGGCTGCTGGACCGCGAGGTCGACATGATGCCGGGTGGCAGCTGCGTGGAGCTGGAGGACGTGCTGCACGACCGACTGCCGGAGGTCGAGGAGGCGGTGGTGCTGGCCGCCGGTCCCGGACGCTCGGCGGTGCCGCTGCTGGTCACCAGGGACGGCCTGCTCGACCCGGGCCGCTGGCAGCACGCGGTGCGCGACCTGCCGCCGCTGACCGATCCGGTGCTGGTCGGCCCGGAGGCGCTGCCCCGCACCGGCACCGGCAAGGTGCGGCGTCACCTGCTGCACGACCGCTACCTGGCGGGCGCGGCGCGCTACGGGAGCGGGCGGTGGACCTGATGAGCCGTCCCTCTCCGGCAGGAGGCCGCTGTGACCGCCCCTGACCTCGACGTGGCCGTCATCGGCGCCGGACTCGCGGGCCTGGCCACCGCCTACCGCCTGAACCGGGCCGGCCGCTCGGTGCAGGTCTTCGAGGCCGCCGGACGGGTCGGCGGGCGGATGGCCGCCGGCCTGTACGACGGCTACCGGATCGACGAGGGCGCGGAGACCATCGCCGCCCGCGGCTACCCCGCCACCTGGCAGCTGATCCGCGCCGCCGGCCTGACCCCCGCCGACGTGCCGGCCGTCCCGCACTCGCTCGCCCTGTGGCGGCACGACCGGCCCCACGCCCACCTGGGCCACCCCCGCGGCCTGCTCGGCGGGGCGGGGATGTCACCGCGCGGCCGCCTGGACTGGCTGCGGTTCGCCGCCGCGCTCGGCCGCGACACCGACCTGGACCGCCCCGAGGCCACCGCGTTCCACGACCTGACGATCGCCCAGGCCGCCGACCGCTACCACCCCGACCTGCACGACGCCCTGCTGCAACCACTGGCCGGCTGCTTCTTCGGCTGGGACACCAGCCGTTCGGCCCTCGGCCCGATGGCCGTCATGCTGGCCGCGACCGGGATCGGCTCCCGCTGGCTGGTCTACCGGGACGGCATGGACACCCTCGCCCGCGCCCTGGCCCGGCAGCTGCTCGTCACCCTGGACAGCCCGCTGGCCGAGGCCACCGCAGGTCCCGGCGGCGTCCGGCTCGCCTTCACCGACGGCCGCACCCTGACCGCCCGGCAGGCCGTGCTGGCCCTGCCCGCACCGCTGATCCGCACACTGCGCCCCGACCTGCCCGAACACGAGCGGCCCTACCTCACGGCCGCCGGGTACACCCCGATGCTCAAGGTGGCCTGCCTGCTGGACCGCCCGCTGCCCTCGCCCACCCGCAGCCCCAGCTACGGCCTGATCGTGCCGGAGACCGAGAGCCGGCTGGTCTCCGGAGTGATCCTGGACCACCTGAAGGCCCCCGGCCGGGCGCCGCTCGGCCGCGGCCTGGTCTCGGTGCTCATCTCCCGGCACGCGCTGCCCGAACTGCTCGACGCGCCCGACGCCGAGGTGATCGCCGCCGCCACCACCGAGGCCGGCCGCTTCCTGCCCGGGCTGCCCGGCGCGCTGCAGACGGCGCACGTCTTCCGCCACCCGCTCGGCCTGCCCGAGGCCACCCCCGAGGCGCTGCGGCTGCGGCCCGGCTTCCTCGGCCGCCCGCGGCAGGCCATCGAGTACGCCGGCGACTGGCTGCCGCTGCGGCCCAACTCCGAGTCGGCCGCCCGCTCGGCGGTGCTGGCGGCCGAGCGGGTGCTGGCCGCCGAGCCGCAGCGGGTGCCGGCCTGACCCGGCGGGTGGGTCAGCTGAGGAGCTCCGTCACGGACGCGGCCGACCAGTGGCCGGCCGCGCCCGGGCGGCTCGCCAGGTAGGCGGCGATCCGCCCGGTGCCCCAGCCGTGCGCCTCGGCGAGCCCGGTGGCCAGCTGCCGCAGGTACGCCGCAGCCGGCGCGTTCAGCCGCGCCTCGGCCAGCGACCAGGGTGCGGTGAAGGTCAGCATCGGCTCGCCCTCGACCTCGCCGACCAGCAGCAGGGTCTCGTAGCGGCCCGGGCCGAGCTCGGCCCGTCCGGTGGCCAGCACGGCGGTCAGGTCCAGGTCGGTCCCCGGCGGGTGGTACATCTCCTGCGCCGCGATGTCGGAGAACTGGCCCACCGTCACCCGGTAGGCCCGGGCCGGCACCACCCCCGCACCCGCCTCGTAGAACCCCATCCCGCCGCCCCACTGCCACGACTGCTCCGCGAAGTACAGCCGCCCCGGCAGCTCCACCCGTCGCGCCGCCCCCGGCATCCCCCGCTCCCGGCACCCCGGATACGTCCGCACCCCACCCACCGCCCGCCCGCCCTGCACGTAGCAGCGCAGCCGCTCGACGGCCATGTTCGACCCGTACGCCGCGTACCAGACCCACCGCGGCCTGCTGCTCATCACCCGGGCTCCCTACTCCGCCAGGCAACGGCGAAGGGCACCCCCGAAACTTCGAGGGTGCCCTTCGTTCTGGCGGTAGCGGTGGGATTCGAACCCACGGTGGAGTTGCCCCCACACACGCTTTCGAGGCGTGCTCCTTTGGCCGCTCGGACACGCTACCGAGAGGAGACTCTACCGGACGGGGTGGCCTGCGACGAAATCCGTTCCCGGCCCGGTGATCAGCGGTGGGCGTCGAACCAGGCGCGCAGCTGGGCGGCGCAGGTGTCGGCGAGGACACCGGGGACGACCTCGGGGCGGTGGTTGAGCCGCGGGTCGCGCAGGGCGTCGAAGAGCGAGCCGGCGGCGCCGGTCTTGGGTTCGAGCGCGCCGTAGACGACGCGGTCCAGGCGGGCCAGCACGATGGCGCCCGCGCACATGGTGCAGGGCTCCAGGGTGACCACCAGGGTGCAGCCGCTCAGCCGCCACTCCCCGAGGGCCTGCGCGGCCTGCCGGATGGCCACGATCTCCGCGTGCCCGGTCGGGTCGCCGACCGCCTCGCGCACGTTGTGCCCGCGGCCGATGACGGCGCCGTCGGGGCCGAGCACCAGCGCGCCGACCGGCACGTCGCCGGTCGCGGGGGCCAGTGCGGCCTCGGCGACGGCCTGCCGCATCGACGGCTCCCAGCGGTCCCGCACCGGATCGGGGCGGACCGGTGCGGGCAGGGGGGCGAGGTCGAGGTGGGGCTGCATCCCTCCAGTGTCGGGCACCGGCAGCCGCACCCCGACCACCGGCCCGATCAGCGCACCGCTTCCAGCACCTCGCCGCAGCCCAGCGCCTCGGCGAGCTCGGCCAGGGCGTCGCCGGGTTCGGCGCCGTCGCCGCTGAGCTCCAGCAGGTCCGCGGCCGGCACGCCGAACTCGGCGAGCAGCTCGGAGTCGCCGAGCGGGCCGACCGGCACCCCGCCGGGGCCGGTCAGCGGACGCTCGTCGTCGTCCTCCTCGTCGTCGGAGAGCTCGGCGTCGCCGTCCTCCAGGTCGGTCACCAGACTGTCGAGGTCGTCGAACTCGCTGTCCCCGGCGCGGCCGACCAGCTCCTCGGTGAGGACCACGTCCCCGTAGGAGCTGCGGGCCGCCGCCGCGGCGTCGGAGACGAAGATCCGCGGGTCGTCCTCACCGTCCACCCGGACGACGGCGAACCATGTGTCCTCCTGCTCGATGAACACCAGCACCGTGTCGTCGTCCTGTGCCGACTCGCGTGCCAGATCGGCAAGGTCGGCCAGGGTCTCGACGTTGTCCAACTCGGTCTCGCTCACATCCCACCCGTCCTCGGTGCGAGCAAGCACTGCAGCGAAGTACGCCACCAGGGACACTCCCAAATGGTCTCGGCCGTAGGCGGACTCGGGCGAACGCGGTCTGGCCGCCCCCGCACCAGAGGCGGTCCGCTGTTCGGACCGTCCCATCGGCATCGTGACAGATAGCCAGGCCTCGCGGGGAGTGTTCGGCAGCGCGTCTTCGCAGGTCGTGTCGGATTGGGTGGGCGAACGGGCGTCAGATGGCTCGGATTCGCCGCCGTACGGCCGATGACCGCCCTCTGATCATGTGCGAACCGGCTGTTGCTCGTGTCAGATCCGGAAGGTGCGCATGCGGAGTGCTTCACGCATTCGGCGCTCCTTGGTCTTGCGCGGCTGCACCCGGGCGCGCAGCTCGCGTGCCTCGGCGAGTTCGCGCAGGAAGACGGCGCGGCGTCGGCGCCGTTCGGCCTCGGGCTCCGGTGCGTTGCCGACTGGTCCGTCCGGGGCGGCGGCGGAGTCCTCCGGGTTCGTCTCCATACTGTGCGACTTTCCCAGAAGTCCTGAATCGACACCATCGGAGGGGACGGCGCCGGGGGCGGGGGCCACGGCGAACCCCGGCCCCCGGTGGTCGTGACCGGGCCCCCGGCCCCCAGTGGTCGTGACCGGGCCCGGACCGCGGTTAAGGTCCCTGTATGCGGATCCACGTCGTCGACCACCCCCTGGTGGCCCACAAGCTCTCCACGCTGCGCGATGAGCGCACCGACTCCCCGACCTTCCGTCGCCTCACCGACGAGCTGGTCACCCTGCTGGCCTACGAGGCCACCCGGGACGTGCGGACCGACGAGGTCGAGCTCACCACCCCGGTCGCGGTGACCACCGGCACCCGGCTCAGCTACCCGCGGCCGCTCGTGGTGCCGATCCTGCGCGCCGGTCTGGGCATGCTCGACGGCATGACCCGGCTGCTGCCCACCGCCGAGGTCGGCTTCCTGGGCATGGTCCGCAACGAGGAGACCCTGGAGGCGTCCACCTACGCCACCCGGATGCCCGACGACCTGTCGGGCCGTCAGGTCTACGTGCTGGACCCGATGCTGGCCACCGGTGGCACCCTGGTGGCGGCGATCCGGCTGCTGATCGACCGCGGCGCGACCGATGTGACGGCCGTGGTGCTGCTGGCCGCGCCGGAGGGCGTCGCCGTGATGGAGGAGGAGCTGGCCGGGCAGCCGGTCACCGTGGTCACCGCCGCGGTCGACCAGCGGCTGAACGAGCACGGCTACATCGTCCCCGGCCTGGGCGACGCGGGCGACCGGCTGTACGGCACGGCCGGCTGAGCGGCCGCCCCCGCGCGGGGGCGGCTCAGCAGCTGCTCGGCCGCGGGGAGGGGCTCGGCGACGGCTTGATGGCGGCGGCCAGTGCGGTGGCCGCCGCGTTCTGGTCGAGCAGCTGGGAGAAGCCGGCGCCGATCACCAGGTCCACGCTGCCGTCGCTGCGGCCGTCGTTCATCGTGGCGGCCCCGGCGACCTGGGCGCCGAGCAGCGCCGCAGCCCCGGCCCCGGACTGGCCGCCGACCACCTCGGCGGTGCCGGGCACCTTGTTCTGCAGCGGGCCCGGCGCGTTGCCGACCTTGCCCACGGTGAAGCCGCGCTTCTTCAGCTCGTCGGCGGTGCGCGCCGCCAGCCCGTTCTTGTCGGTGGCGTTGAGCACGTTGACCGTGACGGTCTGGGGCTGCGGGACCGCGGTCACGGACGGCAGCGGGGTGCCGAGCGCGCCGGGGGAGCCGGAGGCGGCGGGCGAGGCGGAGGCGGCGGGTGAGGCGGAGGAGGCGCCCGAGGCGGGGGCGGCCAGCGGCTTGCCGGAGGCGTGGGCGCTGGCGCAGGCCTGGGCGAGGCCGTGCTTGGCCTTGCCGGTGAAGATGTTCACCAGCTGGACTCCACCGAGGGCGATCAGCGCGAGTGCGAGCAGTGAGCCCACCAGCATCAGCACCTTGCGCCCGCGCCGCGGCGGTGGTCCGAGCCGCGGGTAGCTGGTGCCAGTGATCCGGAACTGCTTCCCCTTCATGCCGTGGGGAGTCAACATGCTCACAGTCTGTCTCCCCTTGGTGGAAGGGCAGCCTTGCCGATGGGTGGCGGGCGCGTCGCGTGCGATCGGCCGCAGCGCTGGGCGCCGGGGCCGCAGTACCGGGCGACCGTGGTCAGCAGCCTAGTCCGGTTCCTCGGATGAAGGTAATAAATGATCATCCTTTGGCGGCACCCGGGCACTCGAAAGGGTGTACTGACGATCATTCGGCGGCCAGGCCCGAGCGGAATCCCGGGCCCACGAACGTGACAACGCACGGGGGCCCGCCAACGTTGCGGGCGGAACGCGCCGGCGTGCGGGAACCGTCAGTCGAGTTCCAGCACCCGGGCGTGCAGCACCTGGCGCTGCTGCAGCGCGGCCCGCACCGCGCGGTGCAGCCCGTCCTCCAGGTACAGGTCGCCGTGCCATTTGACCACGTGGGCGAACAGGTCGCCGTAGAACGTGGAGTCCTCGGCCAGCAGGGTCTCCAGGTCCAACTGGCCCTTGGTGGTCACCAACTGGTCGAGTCGCACCGGACGAGGGGCGACGTCCGCCCACTGACGGGTGCTGGTCCGGCCGTGATCCGGGTACGGCCGCCCGTTGCCGATGCGCTTGAAGATCACACGGAAAGCCTACCCGCACCGGCGCGACTGGTGCAGCAAACGCGCGGCCCGGGAAGTGGTCTCGGCCACGCGGGTGCCGGAGGTGCCCGCCGGCCCCGGGAAATCCGCCGGAGATCCCGACCCCGACCCCCGGTCCACCGGTCCCCGCTCCGGCGTTGGTCTAGACCTGGCAGGCGCAGACGGGCTCACACGTCCGGGTGACCGGGGCCTGTCGCAGCGCCGGGCGCCAGACCGGCGGCTTGACGATGAACGGATGAGAGACCGTCAGTTCTTCGCCGCGGCCCGGGCCCCGCTCGCCGTGGCCGCCGCTCTGCTGGTCGCCGGAGCCGCCCCGCCGGCCGTCGCGCACCGAGCCGCCAGCCATCAGACCACCGTCAGCGACCCCGCGCAGTACGTCAATCCGTTCGTCGGGACCAAGCCGGGCGGCATCGACTACGGCACCGGCGGCGGCGCCGGCGACACCTTCCCCGGTGCCACCGCCCCGCTCGGCATGATGCAGTGGAGCCCCGACACCGTGACCTACCAGCACGGCGGCTACTACTACGACGACCAGCGGATCCGCGGCTTCAGCCTGACGCACATCTCGGGCGCGGGCTGCGGCGACTACGGGAACATCCCGTTCCTGCCGTTCCTGGGCGACACGCCGGTGGCCCACGAGACCTTCTCGCACGACCGCGAGAGCGCCGCACCCGGCAGCTACGCCGTCACCTTCGACAACGGGCTGCGCACCGAGCTGACCGCCACCCAGCGCTCCGGGATGGCGCGGTTCAGCTACCCGGCCGGGCAGACCGCCTCGCTGCTGGTGGACGCCGGGCGCGGCTTCAACAAGGCCTCCGGCTCGGTGACGGTCGGCACCGACACCATCTCCGGCTACACCGACGGCGGCGGCTTCTGCGGCACGGGCAACCGCTACCGGATCTACTTCACGGCGCACTTCGACCGGCCGTTCGCCGAGGCCGGGACCGTGCGCGACGGCCAGCTGGACACCTCCCGGCACACCGCCACCGGTGAGAGCGAGGGCATCGCCCCGCAGCCGCCCCGCACCGCCGAGGCCCAGGCCCAGGCCCAGCGCACGCGGCAGCCGGCGCAGCCGGTCCACCCCGACGCACCGGCCGCCGGCTCGTCCGCCCAGGCCATGGTCACGTTCGCGCCGGGCAGCACGGTGACCGCCCGGGTCGGCATCTCCTTCACCAGCGCCGAGGGCGCCGAGGCCAACCTGGAGCACGAGCAGGCCGGCGCCGCCTTCGAGCGGGTGCGCGACGGCGCCCGGACGCGCTGGAACGACATGCTGGGCCGGATCGCGGTCAGCGGCGGCACCGCCCAGCAGAAGCGCACCTTCTACACCGCGCTCTACCACTCGCTGCTGGCCCCCTGCGTGCTCAGCGACGTGAACGGCCAGTACCCCGGCATGGACGGCCAGGTGCACCAGAACCCGGCCGGCAGGGTCCAGTACTCCGACTTCTCGGGCTGGGACGTCTACCGCTCGCAGATCCAGCTGCTCGCGCTGCTGGCGCCCAAGGAGGCCTCCGACATCGCCGAGTCGGTGCTCCACCAGGGCGCCCAGGCCGGCTACTTCGACCGGTGGACGCTGGCCAACGGCGGCACCGGTGTGATGATCGGCGATCCGCTGCCGATGATCGCCGCCGAGATCCACGCCTTCGGCGGTACCGACTTCGACGCCGAGGCCCTGCTGAACCGGGCCCTGGAAGGCCGGAGCAACGACCGGGAGCGGCCCGGCCACGCGGCCTACGACAGCGAGGGCTTCCTGCCGGTCAACACGCCGGGCGAGTGGGGACCGGCCTCCGGCACCCTGGAGTACGCCACCGCCGACTTCGCGCTCAGCCAGCTCGCCCAGCGGCTCGGCGACCGCGAGAACCATGACGCCCTGCTGCGGGCCTCGGCCAACTGGCGCAACGTCTTCAACGCCGACAACAAGTACGTCCAGCCGCGCACCGCCGACCACACCTGGTCGACCTTCGACCCGGCCTCCGGCGACGGCTTCGCGGAGGGCAACGGCGCCCAGTACACCTGGATGGTTCCGTACAACCAGCGCGGACTGTTCGACGCGATGGGCGGCAACGAAGCCGTGACCGGCCGGCTGGACAACTTCTTCCAGCAGCTCAGCGCCGGTCCGGGACAGCCCTACGCCTTCCTGGGCAACGAGCCCAGCCTCAACGCTCCCTGGGCCTACGACTACGCCGGCCGTCCGGACCGGACCGACGACGTGGTGCGCCGCGCGGTCACCACGCTGTTCGGCGACACCCCCAACGGCGAGGTCGGCAACGACGACCTCGGCGAGCTGAGCTCCTGGGCGGTCTGGGGCATGGTCGGCCTCTACCCGATGGTCCCGGGCCGGGCCGAGCTGGCGCTGGGCAGTCCGCTCTTCACGGACACCACCATCACCCGGGGCAACGGCGCCAGCATCAACCTCCGGGCGCAGAACGCCTCGACCGACGCCCGCTACGTGCACGGCCTGCGGGTCAACGGCCACTCCAGCACCCGTCCGTGGGTGGGCGCCGAACTGGTCCACCGGGGCGGCTCCCTCGACTTCGACCTGGGCACCACCGCGGATCCGACCTGGGGCCACGACCCGAAGGACGCCCCGCCCTCCTTCGACGTCGGACCGGCCAAGCCGGTCAGCGGACCGATCACCGGCCTTGACGGCAAGTGCCTGGACGTCGACCACAGCACCGGCCCCGCCGTCCAGCTGTGGGACTGCAACGGGACCGACGCCCAGCAGTGGACCATGGCGGGCGACGGCACCCTGCGGGCGGTCGGCAAGTGCCTGGACGTCGACCACTCCGGCACCGCCGCCGGCACCGCCGTGCAGGCCTGGACCTGCAACGGCACCGGCGCCCAGCAGTGGTGGCCGCGCTCCGACGGCTCCCTGTACAACCCGCCGTCCGGCCGCTGCCTGGACGACCCGCAGAGCCGCACCGACAGCGGCACCACGGTGCAGCTGTGGGACTGCAACGGCACCGGCGCCCAGCGCTGGGAGTTGCTGAGCCACTGAGCCACTGAGCCACTGAGCCACTGAGCGACTGACGGCAACCGCCGGGTCCTGGCCCCCGTGTCAGGACCCGGCCTGTTTCTTCGCCCTGGCGGCTCGCTTCAGCTGCTGCTTGTGGGCCCGGACCTGGAGCAGTGTCTCGGCGCCGGTGATGTCCGCGACCGAGCGGTGGCTGCCCTCCTCGCCGTACGGGCCGGCCGCCTCCCGCCACCCCGGCGGCCGCACCCCGAGCTGCTTGCCCAGCAGCGCGAGGAAGATCTGCGACTTCTGCGCCCCGAACCCGGGCAGCTCGTTCAACCGGCGCAGCAGCTCCGCCCCGCTCGGCGCGTCCTGCCACACCGCCTCGGCCCGGCCGCCGTACCGCTCCACCAGGAACCGGCACAGCTGCTGCACCCGGCCCGCCATCGAGCCCGGATACCGGTGGACGGCGGGCTTCGCGGCGAACAGCGCCGCGAACTCCTCCGGGTCCCAGCTCGCGATCGCCGCCGCGTCCGGCTCCGCCACCCCCATCCGCTGCGCGACCGTGTACGGCCCGGTGAACGCCAGCTCCATGGGCACCTGCTGGTCCAGCAGCATCCCGATCATCAGGGCGAGCGGACTGCGGCTGAGCAGCGCATCGGCATCAGCCTGCTGCGCGAGACGAAGCGTGACGGCCATGCCCCCATGATGGCGGCCGGTCGGTGGCGGGCAACTCGGCGTGCCGGTCGGTTGGGCCTCGCGAGATCGGGACCGCCGGGGGCTGTGGGGGGCCTGTGGGTGGGGGTGCCCGGTGTTGCGAGGGGCTCGTGTGGGCGGTGCTTTCCGGTGCGCCTGTGGGCGGGGGTGCGCGGTGCTGGTCGAGGACCTCTCCCAGGTGTCCGCCGGCGGCGAGGTGCCGCTGGCCGCGCTCGATGAGGGGAGCTGGCGGTGGGAACGCTGTCGACCACGTTCTGGGCCGGGCTGCGGATCGGCCGGCTGCGGGATCCCGCTCCGCGGCACGAGCGGTTGCCGCGGTTGCCGGGGCCGGCCGACCTCGCCCCGTCCGTGCCCGCGCAGCTGCCGGCCCGGGAACTGCTGGCCGCCGCCGATCCGAGCTGGTACCGGGAACTGGACGGGCCCAGGCGGAGCGCCGGGAGCTGCTGCTGCGCCTGCTCGCTGACCAGCTGCCCGGCTGGCGGGCGCAGCCGTCACCGGCCGGGCCGGCGCTCTGGTCCTGGTCACCGGTCGCCGACAGCACCACCTTCGCCCACCTGGCCGCCGCCCGGTTCGGGGTGCTGACCACCCCCGGCGCCACGGCCTGCGCGGACGGCCGCCATCCGGGCGGCCTGCGGCTCGGCTGTGCGCAGGCTCCGGAGACCCTGGAGGTCGCCGTCGACCGGCTGCGGGCGGCGTGGGAGGAGCAGCACAGCCGGCGGTCGGCAGCCGGCGGCCAGCCGCTGACGTCGCGGTCGTGGCCGTGGTGACCGGCCGCTCCGCAGCGGACGGCTGGTCGAGCCATGCGGCGGACGGCTGGTCGAGCCATGCGGCGGACGGCTGGTCGAGCCATGCGGCGGACGGCTGGTCGAGCCATGCGGCGGACCGCTGATCTTGGATGCAGCGGACTGCTGATCAAAGTGTCAGGGATCTCAGGCCGCCGTGTGGGAATTGTCATAATCTCGATATCTACTTAGCAGTATCCTCAGATGATCCTCAATAAACGGGGGGGATTGCTCACAGAGGCTTTCTGTTTATGACATTTCCGGGTTACGTTTCCTGCCGTTGCGTGGCCGAACGCCCGCCGCGCAGGAGAGGCAGTAACCATGAGCACGGACACCCCGAAGCGCTCAGCGGCCACGGCCGAGTCCGGTGGGATCCCGGGCCAGCAGCTGAAGGCCGGACTGAAGAACCGCCATTTGTCCATGATCGCCATCGGTGGGGTGATCGGCGCCGGCCTGTTCGTGGGCTCCGGCGCCGGCATCGCCGCCACCGGCCCGGGCATCCTGCTGTCCTATGCGCTGGCCGGCGTGCTGGTGGTCCTGGTGATGCGGATGCTCGGGGAGATGGCCGCGGCCGACCCGCAGAGCGGCTCGTTCTCCGCGTACGCGGACCGGGCACTGGGCCGCTGGGCCGGTTTCACCATCGGCTGGTTGTACTGGTTCTTCTGGGTGGTCGTGCTGGCGGTGGAGGCCACGGCCGGCGCCAAGATCCTCAACGGCTGGCTACCCGCCGTGCCGCAGTGGGCGTTCGCCCTGCTGGTGATGGCGGTGCTCACCGGGACCAACCTGTTCTCCGTCTCGTCCTACGGTGAGTTCGAGTTCTGGTTCGCCGGGATCAAGGTGGTGGCGATCGCCGCCTTCATCGTGATCGGCGTGCTGGCCATGTTCGGTCTGATGCCCGGCACCCACGCCGTCGGCACCGCCAACCTGGTCGGCCACGGCGGGTTCCTGCCGCACGGCGTCGGGGCGATCTTCACCGGCATGCTCACCGTGGTCTTCGCCTTCATGGGCAGCGAGATCGTCACGCTGGCGGCGGGCGAGTCCGAGGACCCGGAGAAGGCCGTCACCAAGGCCACCAACAGCGTGATCTGGCGGATCGGCGTCTTCTACCTCGGCTCGATCTTCATCGTGGTCACCCTGCTGCCGTGGAACTCCGCCTCGGTCAAGAGCAGTCCCTACGTGGCGGTGCTGGAGCACGTCGGCATCCCCGGGGCGGCCCAGGTGATGAACGTCATCGTTTTGACCGCCGTGCTCTCCTGCCTCAACTCCGGCCTCTACACGGCGTCCCGGATGGCCTTCTCGCTCGGCCGACGCGGGGACGCGCCGGCCGCCTTCGCCCGGGTCACCGGCCGGGGCGTGCCGCGGACCGCGATCCTGGCGTCGGTGGTCTTCGGCTTCATCGCAGTGTTCTTCAACTACACCTCGCCCAACACCGTCTTCCAGTTCCTGCTGAACTCCTCGGGCGCGGTGGCCCTCTTCGTCTGGTTGGTGATCTGCTTCTCGCAGCTGCGGATGCGGCGGATCATCGAGCGCGAGACGCCGGAACGGCTGAGCGTGCGGATGTGGCTCTTCCCCTACCTGACCTGGGTGGCGATCGGTCTGATCGCCTTCGTGGTGATCTACATGTTCACCACCCACGACGGCCGGGTGCAGATGATCCTCTCGCTGGTGGCCGCCGCGGTGGTGCTGATCGCCGCGCAGGTGGTGCAGCGCCGCCGAAAGGCCGTCGTCGCCGACCAGGCGGAGCAGGCCCAGTAGGGCGGGCAGGGCAGGGCAGGCGCGTCCGGGAGAGCGTTCTGCGAGGCGTGGCCTGGCGCGCGCGGGTTGGCGCGTGTTCTGGGGGCCGTCGCTTCTCGAACCGCTCGTGCGTGAGCCGGCCAAACAGTCAGCTCCCGTACGGGCGGATCGCCTTCGCCTCCTTCAGGGCCAGCGCCCACCAGGTCAGCTGGTCCAGCATCGACTTGGCCGCGCCGGCGGCGGCCGGGTCGACGGCCTCGCCCTCGGCGTCGAACTTCTCCCAGGCCGACGCGAAGCTGACGGTCTCGCGGATGCCGACCGCGTGCAGCTCGGCGAAGACCAGGCGCAGCTGCTCGACGGCGCGCAGGCCGCCGGAGATGCCGCCGTAGCTGACGAAGCCCACCGGCTTGGCGTGCCACTCGCCGTTGTGCCAGTCGATGGCGTTCTTCAGCGGCGCCGGGAAGCTGTGGTTGTACTCCGGCGTGACCACGATGAAGGCGTCTGCTGCGGCGATCCGGGGCTTCACGGCGGCGAGCAGCGCGGCGTCCGCGTCGGGCAGGGACTGGCCGAACGCCGGGAAGGTTGTGGGCAGCGGCGTCTCGACGAGATCGATCAGGTCCAGCTCCAGCTCCGGGCGCTCGGCGGCCTGGCGCCGGATCCACTCGGCCACGGTCGGGCCGAACCGCCCGTCCCGGGTGCTTCCGGTGATGATCGCAATGCGCAGCGGCGTGGTCGTGGGCGCGCTCATGATGGGTCCCCCTCGATGGCGTGTACGTCGTATCGATCGAGATACAACGTACACGGGTGGTGTGTACGTTGTCTACGGCGGATACGCTGTACGCGACGGCAGTGCCTGCGAGCCGTTGGCAGCCGCGGTCGATTGGGCCGAGCCGGCGAGGTCGGTGAGCCGGTGAGTCCGGTCGGTGAGCCGGTGGGCCGGTGAGGCCGGCGAGGACAGCAAGCCCGGTGCGGGTGCCGGTGGCGTCGAGGGCACTGAGGGGATCGAGGAGGTCGGTTGTGAGTCCGCGTAAGGAAGCAGCACGTCCCGGCGGTGCCGAGGAGCGGCCGGTCTCGCTTTGGGAAAGGGTCGCGCGACCAGCGCCGGCTGCCCGGGTGGCGCTGACGCCGGAACGGATCGCCGTCGCGGCTGTGGCCGTTGCCGATGCGGAGGGGTTGGACGCGATCACCATGCGCCGACTCGCCGCCGAGCTGGGCGTCGCCCCGATGGCGGCTTACCGGTACGTCTCCGGCAAGAGCGAGTTGCTGGACCTGATGGTCGACCTGGTGCACGGGGAGCTGGAGCTGCCCGAGGTGGAGCTCGGCTGGCGCGAGGCGTTGCGGCTGCTCGCGCTGCGCAATCGCGAGCTGCTGCTCGACCACCCGTGGCTGGTCCGGATCGCCGGGGGCGAGGGGGCGCTGGCCCTGACCCCGAACCGGCTGGCGATCACCGAGCGGGGGCTCGCGGTGCTGGACGGGCTCGGGCTGGATGCCGACACCGCGCTGGCGATCACCCGCTCGGTGGCCACCTATGCGCGTGGGATGGCGGGGAACGAGATTCTGCTCCGCGAGCTGATGGCGGAGCAGAACTGGGGGAGCGGGGAGGAGCTGCGCAGCGGCCTGGCACCGCAGATGACGTACCTGATGAGTACCGGCCGCTACCCGCTCTACAACCGGAGCCTGCTGACCCAACGGCGGAAGGACGATGCGCTGTGGCAGTTCGAGCTCGGCTTGGAGCTACTGCTGGACGGGGTGGCGGCCCGGCTGGCGGGGGCGGGATTCCAGGACGGGTGATGGCTGTTCGTGCTGGTGCTGGTGCTGGTGCTGGTGCTGGGGTTGGGATTGGGGTGGGGTTGGGGTTGGGGCGGGCGTCGCGGTGGCGGTGGGGGTGGGGGCGTTCGGGGCGTGCGGAGCGGCGATGGGGTCCGTTGACATGTGACCATGGGGAGAGGCGGCCTGGTGGTCACCCTCCTTGGGGGCCGCTCGGCTCAGCGACCTGGGCATCGACTGGAGAGTCCGATGGAGAAGGTCTTCGAGATCTACATCCGCACCACGCCCGAGCGCCTCTGGCAGGCGATCATCGATCCCGATATCCGTGCCAAGTACAACTTCGGGGCGCGGGTCAGCTCGGACTACACCCCGGGCGCTCGCTATGAGATGAGCGCCACCGCCCGTGATGGCAGCCCGATGCCGCTGGGCGAGGGCGAGATCCTGGAGGTCGATCCGCCGCGTCGGCTCGTGCAGAGCATGCAGGCGCTGTGGAGCGACGAGGTGAAGCGGGAGGGCATCTCCCGGGTCACCTGGGAGATCGAACCGGTCAGCGATGACTCCTGCCGTCTGCTCGTCGTCCATGACCACCTGCTTGAGGGGGCCAACGACGAGCTCTACGGCGGTTGGCCGATGATCCTCTCAGGGCTGAAGACCTGGCTGGAAACCGGCGAACTGCTCACCACCCCAGGCTCGTTGAGGTACGGCAGTGGAAGCTGAGATTGCTGGTAGCAGGGCGTTCGGCTCCAGGTACGGGATCGCGTCGGCGACCGCGTCGTGGCCGCCCTGCGGGTAGGGCTCCTGAGCCGCGCGGCGGACCACCGTCAGCGGCTCGCAGGCTTGCGGGCTTCGATCAGGAAGCGGGTGGTGGCGGCGGTGAACGGACCGTCCCGGCGGATCTGCTGGTCCAACTCGGGTAGCGGTCCCATTACTGGTCGGCCGTGAAGCCCGGAACCATCCAGATCACCTTGCGCAGGAAGTAGAGCACGGCGCCGATGTCCAGGAACTCAGGAACTCGGTGCGCAGCTTCTCCAACCGCAGGTCGACCACCTCCAGGCCTACTGCCTCGGCTTCGCGCCGTGCTCGCTCGGGATCCCGGGCCTGCATGACCGCGGCGGGCAGCGGGCCGTGG
Source organism: Kitasatospora humi (assembly GCF_020907985.1). Lineage (GTDB taxonomy): Bacteria > Actinomycetota > Actinomycetes > Streptomycetales > Streptomycetaceae > Kitasatospora > Kitasatospora humi. The sequence goes on from NZ_JAJJPA010000021.1 coordinate 91,779, forward strand.
AAGTATTCGACCGGTTCGAAGACGTCGGCCGGGCCGACCTGTTGGGAGAAATAGGCTGCCGCCGGGCCGCAGTACCCGGGCGATCTCCGCCCACCAGGTCGTCACCGGATGGCGGCTGCACACCAGGTTGAAGGCGTTCTCGCCGAACGGCAGCGGCGGTTCGGCGACGGCCACCACCACGGCGGCGCCGCGGGGGTGCTCCCGGCCGGGGACCGGGGGAGGGTGGAGCAGCGATGTCGCCTTGGCCACGTTTTGGTGGCCAGCCCTCGGTGGCCACCGTGAGCGGCGCCAGTTCCGGTAGGCCGGCCAGCAGTTCGCCGCCGCCGGTCTGCAGGTCCAGCGCCGCATTGACCTGCGCCATCCGCTTGCCCAGGAGCCGCTGGTGACCCCAGGACGGGCGCTGCTCGGTGGCGCGCCCGTCCAGCCAGGAGAAGTCCCAGCCCTCCAACGGCACTTGCTCAGCCTCGGCGACCAGTTCCTCGAAGCTCCGCTCGTTCCCGCCGCCCAAGACATCAGAGCATGCCATCAGGCTGGCTGTGATCGCCCGGCTTTGAGGCATGCCATAACGGGTGCTTCTGAGGATGAGACAAACCAGCTCTTGGACGTATGATTCGCGACCCCGCAGGCTGGTGGTCAGAGCCGGAACGAGCAAGCCGAGAGGGTGGAAGCTGATGAAGGTGCTGATCGCAGGAGCGGGGATCGGTGGACTTACCGCGGCACTCAGCCTGGCGGAGGCGGGGATCGAGGTGACCGTACTGGAGAGCGTGCGTGAGATCCGCCCGCTCGGCGTCGGCATCAACCTGCAGCCGCACGCGGTGAGGGAGTTGATCGAGCTGGGGCTCGGCGAGGCGCTGGCCGCGACCGGCATCGCCACCGCTGAGCACGTCTACACGGACGAGCACGGCGGCATCTTGTTCCGCGAGCCGCGTGGTGCGGCGGCCGGGTACCACTGGCCGCAGTACTCGATCCACCGGGGCGAGTTGCAGCTCCTGCTGTTGGCGGCGGTACGGGAGCGGCTGGGCGGGGCGGCGGTGCGAACCAGCACCCGGGTGGTCGACTTCACCGTCGAGTCCGATGCGGTGCGCGTCCAGGTGGTGGACCGGGACTCCGGCGCACGCTCCGAGTTGACCGCCGACCTGCTGGTGGGAGCCGACGGACTGCACTCGGCGGTGCGCGCCCGACTGCATCCGGCTGAAGGGCCGATGCTCTGGTCGGGGGTGCGGATGTACCGGGGGACGGCCGAGGCCGCACCGTTCCTGACGGGCCGCTCGATGGTGATCGCGCAGGGAGCCGGGGGCCTGTCCTTCCTCGCCTACCCCATCTCCCAGCGGGCGGCCGAGCGGGGGCGGGCGCTGGTCAACTGGGTCTTCCAGGTGCCCATGGCCGAGCCCGGGCCGCTGACCGGCCAGGCGGACTGGAACAGTCCCGCCGATCCGGCCGAACTGCTGGGCCGTCTGGCGCAGTTCGACGGCTGGCGGGATCACTGGCTCGACCTGCCCGCGCTGATCGGAAGTGGCGGACCGATCCTGCGGTTCCCGATGGTCGACCGCGACCCACTGCCGGCTTGGGGTGCCGAACGGGTCACCCTCCTCGGCGACGCGGCGCACCCGATGTACCCCGTCGGTGCCAACGGCGCCTCGCAGGCGATCGTCGACGCCCGGGTGCTGACCTATTACTTGGCGGGCGGTGGGGGCGAACCTCGCGATGGACAACTGGACGGTGTCCGTGCTGCGTTGACCACCTACGAGCAGGAGAGGGCCGCCGCCACCGCTGCCGTGGTCGAGGCCAACCGGACCATGCTGAGCGCCGGTGGTGCCCCCAGTGCGGTGACGGCCGACTACCGCCGGGCGACCGGTGCGGAGGTGGAGCAGCTGAACAAGCGGGCGTCGTTGACGCCGAGGAGCGTGCGCACCGCGGTCTGAGCAGCACGGGGGCAGGGGACGCACACGGGGCGGGGCGGAGGGGTGGCGCGCGTCACGGGGGCGCTGGCGCGCGCCTCGGGGGCGGTGGCGCCGGCGGAGCCGATGGCGGCGGTGCAGCCAATCGCGCCGATGGCGCCGACGGTGGCGGGGCGGCTGGAGAAGCATCCGGCTCTGGCGGGCGGATGTTCGTCACGGCGCGTCGGAAATTGAAAAGTTGTCTAGCCAACTCTCGACTGTTTGGCATGTGAGTGCATAGGGTTCAGTTCGGTGGGGCTCTCGAAAGAGCCGTCAACGGTGCTGCCCGGCAGCCTTGTTCCGGACCGGAAGTTGGCGATGTCACTTAGCGTTGCAGGACTGGTGCTTTGTGCAGCGATGCTGCACGCGACCTGGAATGCGCTGCTGCGAACGCAGGCCGACCGGCTGTGGCTGGTCACGGTGATGAGCTTCGTATCGACGGTGATCGGCCTGCCATTCGCGATCGCTATGCCCTTGCCGCCGTCGGCCGCCTGGCCGTATCTGCTGGTCTCGGCGGCGGTGCAGGTGATCTACACGCTCTTCCTGCTGCTCTGCTACCGGGTGGCCGATCTCGGCTCGGTGTATCCCGTGATCCGGGGGAGTGTGCCGCTGCTGGTCAGTCTGGGGGCGGCCGTCTTCGCCGGGGAGCGCCCGGGGTTGCCCTCGCTGCTGGGGATCGGCCTGGTGTCCTTCGGGATCATGGCGATGGTGCTCGGCCAGCAGAACGGCGGTGCCAAGGCGCTGATGCCGGCGTTCGCCACTGGTGCCGTCATCGCCACCTATACGGTGCTCGACGGGGTGGGTGTGCGTCTGACGGGCAACTCGATCTCCTACACGGCGTGGATCTTCGTGGTGTACGGGACATTGGTGCCGGTGGTCTACCTGGTGGCCCGGGGGCGGTTGGTGGTGCGGGGCAGGGCCTCCGAGGCGCGGGTGGCGACACTGGCCGGTGCTGGCCAACTGGCCACCTATGCCATCGTGTTGTGGGCGTACCGGCTCAGTCCGCTGGGCCCGGTCTCGGCGCTGCGCGAGACCAGCGTGGTGTTCGCGGCGCTGATCGGGTGGCGGTTCCTGGGGGAGAGGCTGACCGCCGCGCGACTGGGAGCCTGCGCGGCGATAGCCACGGGTGCCTGCTGCCTGAGCTACTTCGCGACCTGACCGGGCACTTGGGTTGCCTGCGTGGCCAGTTGACCGGGCCGGGCTGGGGTCGAGCTGGGGTCGGGCTGGATGTCCGGTGGGGTCGTGCTGGATGTCCGGCCGGACTGGACGTTCGCAGGGGCTGGATGTCGGCCCGAGGCTGGGACGTTCGGCCCGGTCTTCCAGGTGATCGGGCGCGGCCTGCCGTGGCAGGGCGCCGATCGGGTGGGGGCTCGGCTACTCGGTCCGCAGGGCTCCGGCTGTGCTGGTGCGGGCGGCCCATCCGGCGGGGAGCACGGCACCTGCGATGGCGATCGCCAGGCCGCCCAGGAGGAGCGGCACCAGGACGGCCGGTTGGTAGACCGCGAGGTCGGCATGCGGTATTCGGGTGCCCGCAGCGGTGCCCATGGCAGGCAACACGTAGTCGTGCAGGGCGATGCCTATCGGTACGCCGATCAGACCGGCGACCAGGCCGAGGCCGGAGACCGACCAGAGCACCATGGTGACGGTCTGCCGCGGTGACATGCCCAAGGCCCTGAACACGCCCAGGTCATGCACGCGTTCGCGGGTGTCGAGCAACACGGTGTTGAGGACACCGAGCCCGGCCACTGCGACCACCATCAGGGTGAGCATCAGGGCCAGCGCGTCCATGGAGACGACAACGCCGCTCAGCCCGGTGGATCCCGGTACTGCCGGGACACCGTAGGGAGCCAGGGTCTGGGTCAGCGAGTCCAGGTAGGCCTGCCGGTTCGTCCCGGGATTCAGGTCGATGTCGATCTCGATGCTTTCGGGCAGAGGCTTGGCGCTCAGGCCGTTGAGCGATGACTCGTCGGTCATGATGACCATGCCCGACTCCTGCGTGCTGAAGGCCTCGCCGACGATCCGCACCTGGGTCCGGTGGTTGTCGTTGGCCAGGGTGAGGGTGTCGCCGAGGTGGGTGCGGGTGGCAGTCAGGAAGCCCGACGGGACCACCGCTTCGCCGGGACCGCGGAACCAGCGGCCGGACACCATCTGGTAGGCGCCCCAGGAGTAATCGCCCCGGTAGGCGAGCACGCTGGTCTCGCCGGCCCGGCCGACCACGCTCACGCTGGTCTGACCGAAGCTGAACATCCTTCGGGTGCCGGGCTGAGCGGTGATCAGCGCCTCGATCGCAGGGACATTGGCGATGTCCGGCTTGTGTGTCATGCCGGGCATGGAGGTGTCGGGCGGCGGGACGGGATTGACCTGCACCGCGCCGGGTGACTTTCGGTGCAGCCCGTCCTGGACTGCGCTGAGGGAGACGGCCAGCCCGGCGCCGAAGGTGACTCCGGTCGCGCCCAGTACCACCGCGGCGACCATGGCCGCGGAGCGGCCGGGTTTGGCGAACGGACCGGCCAGGCCGAGGATCGCCGGCCGGGAGAGTGGCAGTCGGCCGAGCACCTGGCGGGCCCTCCGACCGCGCCCGCCGCTCGGGGTCCGGCCGACGGTGAGTGCCTGGGTGGTGCGCAGACGACCGGCGCGCAGCGCGGGCGGCAGGGCGGCGCCGGCGACGGCGGTCAGTGCGACCAGCGCGACGACGACGTCCAGCCAGGGTGCGATCGTGGTGCTGCCGACCACCTGTGCCTCGTCGGCTCGGTTGAGGATCGGGATGGCTGCCAGGTTGCCGAGGAGCAGCCCCAGCACGGTGCCGACCGTCGACGGGGCCAGCGCCAACCCCAGGTAGGCACGTACGACCTGCTCCGGCGTGAAACCCACTGCCTTGAGGATGCCGATCCGTCGGCTCGCGGAGCTCACCGCTCCGCTGACCACCACGCCAATGATCAGAACCGACATGCAGAGGCCGAGGATGCCGAAGCTGACCAGGAAGGGCACGTAGGTAGCCGAGCTCTTGTCCGCAGCCAGCTTGATCGTCAGATAGGAGTCCGCGCTGGTGAGCGAACCGCTGGGCATGGAGGAAGCGACCTCGTCCCGGTCGGCCGCCAGTTGCTGATCGGTCGCGGCGCTCGCGAAGCGGTACAGCATCTGCTGATCGGGCACGGTGCCGGCTTTGGCCAGGGCCGGCAGCTGGGCGGGGGAGACCCAGGCGTCCGCGCTGCGGCCGACCGAGCGAGCCAGCCCCACCACGGTCAGCACCGGACTGCCCGGCGCGTCCGGGAGGGTGAGTTGGTCACCGAGACCCGCGATCGCCATCTGCTCGTTCACCACCACTTGGCCCGGGCCGTTCGCCCAGGTGCCGGAGGTGATGATCAGGTCGTCGACCGGCCCCCCGGGGCCGGCGCGGCCCACGAACACGGCGGGCGGAGTCTGGTAGCCCACCGGCAACTGGGACTTGTTGGCACCGAAGCGTGGGCGCAGTACCAGCGCCGGGTACGGGCCGGCGGCGGCGGTCACTCCGGAAAGGTGGGCGGTGGCGGAGAGTTGGCCGCCAGTCACCATCGTGCCGTCGAACCGGGCGGTCAGGTGAGCACCGCGTTGGCTGGCGAAGGCGTGGTCGAACGGGGCCTGGGAAGCGGTCAGCAATCCGGCCGCGAGCAGCGAGGCAGTGACCGCCATCATCGTGGTCATGGCCATCACCAGGCTCTGGAGCCGGCGGCGGCCGACCCCGGAGCGGATCACCTTCGTCAGTGCGCTCACCGGGTCACCGCCTGGACGTCACGTGCGATCCGGCCGTCGAGCAGCTCGACCGTCCTGGTCGCGCAGGAGGCGGCGAGCTCCGTGTCGTGAGTGACCAGGACCAGCGTCTGGCCATTGGCGTTGAGCTGGGCCAGCAGATCACGCACGTCCGCGGCGGAGGAGCTGTCGAGCGCTCCGGTGGGCTCGTCGGCGAGCAGCAGCGGGGGCCGGTTCATCAGCGCCCTGGCCACCGCGACCCGCTGACGCTGCCCTCCGGACAGGTGGCCGGGGAAGGCATTGGCGTGCTGACCCATACCCAACTGCTCCAGCAACTCGGCTGCCCGGGCGGAGGCCTTCACCGCCGGCATTCCGGCCAGCTGCGCCGGCAGCACCACATTGTCGTGAACCGACATGTCGTCCAGGAGGTTGAAGAACTGGAAGACCATGCCGATCCGGTCCCGACGGTACTTCGCCAGGGCCGTCTCGCCGAGCTGGTCGATTCGCATGCCGGCGATCCGGACCGTGCCCCCGCTCGGCTTGTCCAGGCCGGCCATGAGGTTCAGCAGCGTTGATTTGCCGCTGCCCGAGCGGCCGAGCACCGCCAGCGCCTCACCGGCGCGAACGTCCAGGCTCAGCCCGGTGAGCGCGGGCCGGGCTTCGCCGTAGGACTTGCTCACTTCGTGGATCTGGATGATCGGTGTGGACAACGGAGCCTCCGGAAAACCCAATGACGGGGGGAATGGTTGTGCGCGCGGCTGATCGGTCATCAGTTCGTCGGACAGATGGGCGGAAGAGTGTGTTGGCGCGACCGAAGGGGGCGCTCGCAGGTAGCCGACCTGACGCGATGTCGACTGCGATGAGTTCGATCAACAACGCTACGGGGAAGGCCGCGTGAGTCGACATGGCCTTGGACGGTGTCCTGAAGGTGTACCTAGGTACACCTGGTCTTCGGGGTCCACGCCCCCTGCGCCGAGCTGGTGCTGGGCGCCAGACTTGATGTGAATCTTCCGACCGGCGTCCGAGGAGCGTAACCATGAGCGTCATGCGGACCGACCCAGCAGAAGGGCAGCACGCGTGGTCGATCGAGAGCCCGCGTGCTCTGGCCGGCCTGGCGGCGCTCCTGGGGCTCGCCGTGCTGGGCCTGGTGACCTTGGCGGCCCCCGTGGCCCTGCTGCTCGCGAACCTGTTGGTCCGTCGCGATCCGGGGTCGGACTACCTGGGCCTCTGGGCACTCACGGTCTTCTCGCTGGTGCCCTGTGCCGTGGTGGGGCTGCGCTGGGTGGCCGGGCAGCGGGTGTGGGCCTCAGGGGCCGTCTTGGCCTTCCCTCCGGCCACGGCGCTTGCCGCGGTGGTGCTCTACCAGAGGCGCCCGCCCGGGGCCGACCACGGCGCCGTCTGGTTGGCGCTGCCTCTGCTGCTCAACACGGTCGCCGGTTCGCGCTGGATCGCCGACCGTGCCAGGCGCCTGTTCGGGGCTTGCCTTGGGGTGCCCATAGCCTCGCCCTACCGGCCGGCCCCCGCGTCCGGCACGGCTGTCAGCCACGGGCAGCGCGCCGTGGCGCGGGCCGAGTGGCTGCTGACCGATCCGGCGACCTGGCGGGACGTGTTGTGGGTGGCGCTCAACTCGGGTGTCGGTGCGGTACTGGTGGCCGCCGTGAGCCGCTTGGTGGCCTTCGGTGCGCGGTGGCACGTCCTCGATTTCCGGCCTGGGCTGCTGATCGTGCCGCTCCTGGTTGGCGCGGCGGCCCGGTTCCGGTTCGGCTGGCGCCTGCTGCGGAGCTACGGGTTGCTGACAGCGGCGGTCCTGGGGCCGAGCAAGCAGGCCGAACTGGCGCAGCGAGTCGACCACTTGGCCCAGACCAGGGCCGCCACGATCGACAGCGGGGCAGCCGAGATGCGTCGGATCGAGCGCGACCTGCACGACGGCGCCCAGGCCCGTCTGGTCGCACTGGGCATGACGTTGAACGCGGCGGAGCAACTCTTCGAGAGCAGCCCCGAGGCGGCGCGGTCGCTGCTGACCGAGGCGAAGGACTCCTCGGTCAGGGCCCTGAACGAGCTGCGTGCCCTGGTGCGAGGGATCCACCCGCCGGTCCTGGCGGACCGGGGACTGGTGGATGCGGTGCACGCGCTGGCGCTCGATCTGCCGCTACGGATCCACTTCACTGGTGATCTGGCGGAGCGACCGCCGACCGCGCTGGAGTCGGCCGCCTACTTCGCGGTCAGCGAGCTATTGGCCAACGTCACCAAACACGCTGCGGCGAGTCAGGTCTGGATCGAGGTCGGCCATACTGATGGGATGCTACGCGTCGTGGTGACCGACGACGGCCGAGGCGGGGCGGATCCGGCTCTGGGCACCGGGCTGCGCGGCGTCGAACGGCGGCTGGCGGCATTCGACGGCGTGCTCGCCATCAGCAGCCCGTCAGGTGGCCCGACCATAGCGACCCTGGAGATCCCATGCGAGTTGTCATCGCTGAAGACCTCTTTCTACTGAGAGACGGCCTGACCAGACTGCTCCAGGCGCATGGCATGGAAGTCATGGCCGCGGTGGAGACCGGAACGGAACTGCTGGCCGCCGTCACCGCCGACCCGCCGGACGTCGTGCTGGTGGACGTGCGGCTCCCACCCACCTTCACCGACGAGGGGCTGCGAGCCGCCCTGGAGGCCCGTCGGGTGGTTCCTGGCTTGCCGGTCCTGGTCCTCTCCCAGTACGTCGAGCAACTGTATGCCCGTGAGCTCCTGGCCGGCGCGGACGGGGGGATCGGCTATCTGCTCAAGGACCGGGTGATGGACGGCGTGCAGTTCGTCGACGCCCTGCGGCGGGTGGCGGGGGGCGGCACGGCGATGGATCCCGAGGTGATCTCCCGGCTGCTGACGCACAACGCGGGCAACAGCGCGATCGCCGCGCTCAGTCCACGGGAGCGCGAGGTGCTGGGATTGATGGCGGAGGGGCGCTCCAATGCGGCGATCGCACAGCGCCTGGTGATCACCGAGCGCGCGGTGGCCAAGCACACGGCGTCCATCTTCCTCAGGCTCGCCCTGCAGCCTTCCGATGACGACAACCGCAGAGTCCTCGCGGTGCTGGCCTACCTCAACGGGTGAGGCAGCCGAGAGACACCGCGCCCAGGCCGGCCAGGGTCCGAGCTCGTCGCACCGGACTCTCCACGCGTGGGCAACTGCGCCGCCCGCACCTCGCGGCCCCGCCGTGCTCCGCCCTGGCTCATCTCACCGTCGGTACTGTCAGCGCCACCAGCACCGTCTTGCCCCTGGCGACCTGACGGTCAGCCGCAGCGCCGAGCGCACGGGTCTTGGGAGCGCCGCGCCGTTGCTCCAGCGCCTGCGGGCGCCCATCGGCCTCTCGCCGTGGGCGTACCGGCGCACATTCCGAGGATGACCGACGGCCCGACCGGCCGCTGTCGAGCGGACCGGCCGAGTCGGGAGCGGTCGTTGGTGCACCCGGGCCCACCGACCAGGGGAGTTGTCAGTGGGCCCGGGGCGCTTGGCGGGGCGGCGACCAGTCGATCAGGCCTCAGCCGCCACCTTGACCGGGCCGGTGACCCCGGTCTGCTCGAGCGTGGCCGCCGGGTCCGAGAGCTCGGCGGACGCCAGGGTGTTCGAGGGCGCGGACGCCGTCTCGTCGCCGTCAGCGGCAGCGCTCATGGCGGCCTTCGCATCGCTCGCGCTCGCACTCGGGGACTCGCCGGCGGTCGCACTCGCGGTCGCACTCGCGGTCGCACTCTTGGTCTCGCTCGCGGTCTCGGGCTCGCCCGCGGCCCCGGCCGCCGCAGCCGCGGGCTTGGCCGCCTTGCCCTGGCCGGCGACCATCGCGCCGAGGGCGAGCACCAGGCCGAGCACCTGCCAGCCGGTCAGGGTCTGGTTCAGCACCAGGATGCCGCCCACGGTCGCCACCAGCGGGTTGATCAGACCGAGGAAGGAGGCCGGTCCGGCGCCCAGCTTCTGGATGCCGCGGAACCAGAGGAAGTAGGCCAGCGCGGTGCCGATCAGGACGAGGTAGGCGAAGCCGATCACGTTGCGCCCGGTTAGTGACGGCGGCATGCCCTCGGTGAAGGCGGCCAGCGGAGCCAGGAAGATGCCACCGACGGTCAGCTGCCACGCCGTCATGTCGACCAGGCCGACCCCCTCGGGGCGCCCCCAGCGCCGGGTGAGCACCGTGCCCAGCGACATCAGCACGGTCGCGGCGACCATGGCGGCGATGCCCGTGGTGTCGAGCCTGGCCCCCGCCTTGAGCACCAGCAGCGCGACGCCCGCCGCACCGATCACGCCGGCCGTGATCGGCCGCAGTCCCGGCCGCACGCCCAGCAGACCGATCGAGAAGCCGGTGACCAGCAGCGGTTGCAGCGCCCCGATGGTCGCCGCCACGCCACCGGGCAGGTGGTAGGCGCCTATGAAGATCAGCGGGGAGAAGAATCCGATGTTGAGCATCCCGAGCACGATGGCCCGCCACCACCAGATCCCCTTGGGCAGCTTGCGACCCAGGGCCAGCAGCAGCAGACCGGCCGGGAGCACCCGGATCGCGGCCGCCAGCATCGGGCGCCCCTCGGGCAGCAGTTGAGTGGTCACCAGATAGGTGGTGCCCCAGGACGCCGGCGCCACGGCCGCCGCGGCGGCGATCCCGGCCCGACCGATCCAGCCCCCACCCCGTCCGGCCGCCCCGTTCAGTCCGTTCACGCGCTCCCCGCCCATGACCCCTGCCACCTCTCAGCGTTGACTATCTGAACGTTGAGATAGTTCTACGCCGCACCACGTGCTTCGTCAAGTCTCTGAACGTTGAGATAATGAAGGCCGTGCACGTCCCTCGGACGAGTGGACGAGGCTGGGAGCACGGCACCTCAGGAGGCAGGTCATGGAGCAGCAGCGCGACGCCGTTGATGACATCGTCGACCAGTGGGCCCAGGAGCGCCCCGAGCTGGACACCACGTCGATGGCGCTGGTCGGACGGCTCAACCGGTTCCAGAACCACGCCGAGCTGGTGCTCCGCGAGTACTTCGCCCAACACGGCTTGGACTTCTCCGAGTTCGACGTGCTGGCCACGCTGCGCCGGTCGGGCGAGCCGTACGAGCTGAACGCCCGGGCACTGCTCAAGTCGGCCATGGTCACGTCCGGTGCGATCACCAACCGGGTGGACCGGCTGTCCGCCAAGGGCCTGGTCGAGCGCCGGCCCAGCACCACCGACCGGCGCGCCGTGCTGATCAGGCTCACGCCGGCCGGCCGGGAGCTGATCGACCGGATCGTGGAGGGCCACATCGCCAACGAGCGGGAGCTGGTCGCAGCGCTCAGCCCCCAGGAGCAGGCGCAGCTCGACGGCTTGCTGCGCAAGCTGCTGGCGGCTCGGGGCGACACCGCACTCGACGCCCGCTGAGCAAAACACAGCCCTGGTGGGCCGCTTCCCTGCTGTGATCGACTTGGGTCGTGGACGCCATTCTGACGAGCCTGATCGCGGTCCTCGGCACATTGCTGGGATCGACCGCCACGCATGTGTTCCAGCAGCGCACCGCGCGCCGCGCTGAACTGCTGGCCCGTCAGGAACGGTTGCGGCGCGAGCGGCTGGACGCCTACAGCGGGTACGCCGGGCTACTGGTGACCTTCCGGCAGGCGATGCTGCACCACTGGTTCTGCGTGCACGAGGACACCGACGCCGAGGACGAGGTGGCGCTGCGCCGGCGTTCCTTCGAGACCCGATCCGAGACCCAGCACGCCTTGTTCCAAGTGCAGTTGATCACCGAGGACGGACCGCTGGCCGACCTCGCCGCCGAGGCGTTCCGGCAGATCGGCAAGATCGATCGGGCGTGCGACCGCGACGACGTGACCCAACGGCGTGATCTGACCCAGACGTTGATCAGCGATTTCGTCAACACGGCCCGCCGGTACGTCGGGTCGACGCAGTAGCAGTGGTTCTTTCAGGCGTCCCCAGCTGCCAAGTCCGGTGGCAGTACTCGGCAGAGCGCTTCCAGGGCGGCGCGCCAGGCGTGATCGGGTGGGGTGGCGTAGCCCACCACCAGGCCGTCGGGGGCCGGCCCGGTCGCGTCCGGGTGGCGGAACGGACCCAGGCCGTCGAGTGCGACCCCTTGCCAGGCGGCGGCCTTGAGGGTGGCCCGCTCGGTGCCGGGCGGCAGTCGCAGTACGGCGTGCAGTCCGGCGGCGATCCCGCTGACCCCGATGTGCGGTGCTTGCGCGGCCAACGCGGCCACCAACTGGTCGCGGCGCCGCCGGTAGCGCTGCCGCATCCGGCGCAGGTGGCGGTCATAGGCGCCGGAGTCCAGGAACGCGGCGAGCGTCAACTGGTCGACCACGCTGGTGAATCCCTCGCGCTCGCCCTTCACGGCCAGCACGGGCTCCACCAGCTGGGCCGGCAGGACCAGCCAGCCGATCCGCAGCGCCGGGGAGAGGCTCTTGCTGACCGAGCCCATGTAGATCACCCGCTCCGGGTCCAACCCCTGGAGCGCACCCAAGGGTTGGCGGTCATACCGGAAGTCGCCGTCATAGTCGTCCTCCAGGACCAGAGTGCCCCGGGCCCGTGCCCAGTCGACTGCGGCCACCCGGCGCTCCGGGTGCAGCGGTCCGCCGGTGGGGAACTGGTGCGCCGGGGTGAGCAGCGCCGCGCGAACGTCGTCCAGTGAGCCCAACACGGCGGTGTCGGCGCCCTGTTCGTCCACGGGTAGCGGCCGGGTCGGCACCCCGGTGGCAGTCAGCAGCTCCCGGTGGAACGGCAGGCCGTACGCCTCCACCGCCAGCGGGCCACGCTGCAGCGCACTACCGCTGAACAGCAGCCGCAGCCCGGCAGCGAACCCCGCAGTCACCACGATCCGCTCCGGCTCGGTGCGCACACCGCGGGCCCGGGCCAGGTAGTCGGCCAACGCGCGCCGCAGCTCGGTCCGGCCGTGCGGATCACCCGGCCCGAACGCCTCGTTGGGCGCAGCGCCAACGGCTCGCCGGGCGGCCGCCAGCCAGGCGGTGCGCGGGAACGCGGCGGCGTCCGGCTGCCCTTGGGCCAGGTTGTGCACGGGCGCCCGACCGGTCACCCGCCGCGGCACCCGCGCGGCGGCCGGTGCCCCGACCCGCTGGGCGACCCGAGTGCCGGAGCCCTGGCGTGCCGTCAACCAGCCCTCCGCCACCAGCTCGGCGTAGGCCTCGGCCACGGTGTTGCGAGCCAGCCCGAGGTCGGCCGCCAACGACCGGTACGGCGGTAGCCGACTGCCCGACGCCAGCCGACCGTCCCGCACCGCGTCCCGCAGCGCCCGGGTCAGCGCAGCACGCCGGCTGCCGGTCGCGGCCAGCTCGAGGTGCAGGTCGCTGCCGGTCCGCCGCCCCGAATTGACCCACGATTCGCTCATGGAATTGCACCCTACGCGAGGTCGATCAGCCCCGTAATTTCGTCGGCATGACGAACACCACGGAGACGAACACCCCCACGACCACGGCGAAGACCTGCACGACGAACCAGCGCGGTACGACGAACCAGGTCGGCACGACGAGCCGGACCGGTACCCCGCGGATCAACTTCGCCCAGCTCGCCCCGAAGGCCTTCAAGGCCCAGATCGGCTTCGACGCCGCGGCCCGCGAGGGGCTGGACCCGGCCCTCGTCGAACTGGTCCTGATCCGCTGCTCCCAGCTCAATGGCTGCGCCTACTGCCTGCACATGCACACCTCCGACGCGCGCAAGGCGGGCGAGAGCGAGGAGCGCCTGCACATGGTCTCGGTCTGGCGCGACGCCACCCACTTCTTCACCCCCGCCGAGCAGGCCGCCCTGGCCCTCGCCGAGGCCGTCACCCGGATCTCGGGGGGCGTCCCCGACGACGTCTACGCCCGGGCCGCCGAGCACTTCGACGACACCCGCCTGGCCAACCTGATCGCCCTGATCCTCGCCATCAACACCTGGAACCGCCTCGCCATCACCACCGCCAAGCTCGCGGGCACCGACGAGCGCGGCTGAGAGGTCACTCGCCCCGCTGCCCCGGCGCCGGCTCCCCCGCCGCTCGCTCCCCCGCCGCCGGCGCCCCCGCCGCTCGCTCCCCCGCCGCGGGCTCCCCCGCCGCTGGCGCCCCCGCCGCGGGCTCCCCCACCGCCGGCTCCCCCGTCGCGCGGTGGAAGCGGTCGGCCCAGTCCCGCAGGTGGGGGAGCAGGGCGGGCGGCTGCAGGACCCGGAAGTCGGCGCCGAGGACGCCGAGGGCCATGCAGGCCCAGTCCAGGCTGTCGGCGGTCATCCGGATGCGACAGCGCCCGGCATCCACCTCCTCGACGGTGCACCAGTGGCCGATGAGTCGGTGGGCGGTGGCGGCCGGGGTGTCGGCGAGCACCTCGATGCGGTGGGGCTGGGCGTGGAAGCGCCGACTGGCGCGGACGAACTCGGCGGCGTCGGCAGCGGGGAGGCCGCGTGGGCGGAACCGGGCACCGGTGCCCTGCGGGCCGGTGAGCCGGTCGACCCGGAAGCTGCGCCAGTCGTGCCGGCCGAGGTCGTAGGCGACCAGGTACCAGCGGCGGTCGAGGCAGACCAGCCGGTACGGCTCCACCTGCCGCTCGGTGCGTCGGCCGTCGGCGGCCCTGTAGCCGAAGCGGAGCTGTTCGGCGTCGCGGCAGGCCAGCGCGACCACGGTGAGCGCACCGGGATCGACGCCCGCCTGCCCGGCCGCGGCGCCCCATCCGGCCGGCACGGTCATGGTGCGCAGCGCCTCCACCCGGTGCCGCAGCCGGGCCGGCATCACCTGCACCACCTTGGCCAGCACACGCACCGAGGACTCGGCCAGCCCCGCCACCGCCCCCTCCGCGGCGGCCTGGAGCCCGACGGCGAGCGCGACGGCCTCGTCGTCGTCGATCACCAGTGGTGGCAGCGCCGCACCGGCGGCGAGCTGGTAGCCGCCGTCCACCCCGCGCTGTGCCTCCACGGGGTAGCCGAGTTCGCGCAGCCGGTCGACGTCCCGGCGCAGGGTGCGCACCGACACGCCCAGCCGTTCGGCCAGTTCGGTGCCGGGCCAGTAGCGGTGGGTCTGCAGCAGAGAGAGCAGACGCAGGGTTCGAGTGCTGGTGTTCGCCACGCCGGAGATCCTTCCCGCCATTGAGGACAGAAACTGGCCGCTATGGCTCCTAGCCTGGTTGTCGAGCAAGGGACACCGAGAGCGAAGGCGGCTGCAGTCATGACCGAGACCACCACCACCCAGTTGTCCGGCGAGCGGGCCGACCTGCTGGAGGTGCTGACCAAGGCGCGGCACTTCCTGCGGTTCACCACCCGTGACCTCACCGACGACCAGGCCCGGCAGCGGACCACCGTGAGCGAGCTCTGCCTGGGCGGCCTGGTCAAGCACGTGGCGTCGACCGAGCGGTTCTGGACGTCGTTCATCGTCGAGGGCCCGTCGGCGATGCCCGACTTCTCGGCCATGACGGAAGCCGACTACGCCAAGCGCGCCGACAACTTCAAGCTGCTGCCCGGCGAGACCCTGGCCGGCGTGCTGGCGGAGTACGACGAGGTGGCCCGTCGCACCGACGAACTGCTGGCCACGCTGCCCAGCCTGGACGCCGCCCAGCCGCTGCCCAAGGCGCCCTGGTTCGAGGCCGACGCGTCCTGGACGGCCCGCCGCACCCTGCTGCACATCGCCGCCGAGACCGCCCAACACGCGGGCCACGCCGACATCATCCGTGAGGCCCTGGACGGCGCCAAGAGCATGGGCTGACGCGGAGGCGCGGCGCGTCCAGCCCCTGCGGCGTGTCCAGCCCCTGCGGCGCGGGCCGCCTGGCCGGCCGCGGAACCGCCCGAGAACCGAACCGAACTGATGGGCCATCAACCACGCGGGTGGTGATGGCCCATCAGCACGTTCGCACGCCGTCCGGTCGCGCTCCCGTTCGGTGCATGGTGTACCAACGTGGCGTAGTCGGGGCGGGGTTGCGGCAGAAGGCTGAGATCCACGATCCGACTCCGTAGGCTGCCGATGTCGGAAGGTTTGCCGTCGAATCGGGGCGTGGCCGAGGTCCCGATCGGCCGTGTCCGGCACCACCGTGTCCGCCGGGACGGTGGACCGAGTCGGCTCAGAGGCCTGCGGGAGTTGGAGCGCTCCGAAGCACCGGGGGTGGCTTCCGCCTGCCCGCAGTCGTTGGCACATCTCAGTGAGGGGGAACTCCATGACCACCGTGAACAAACTGGTCCAGGTCGCGGGCTGCATCGATGCCGCGGAAGCCGACATGATCATCGACGAGGGGGCGGACTGGATCGGCTTCGGGCTGCGCCTGCCGTCCGGCAAGGACGACATCTCCGAGCAGGACGCCGCCGCGATCATCAAGGGCTTCGAGCCGCCGCACGCCGGCGTGCTGATCAGCTACTTGACGGACGCTCGGGAGGTCAGCGACTTCTGCACCCAGCTCGGCGTGGTCGCCGTCCAGCTGCACGGGGACGTGGCGACCGACCAGCTCCGCCTGCTGAAGGAGCTCCGTCCGGAGCTGTTCGTGCTGAAGTCGCTGGTGGTCAAGGCCGACAACGCCGAAGAGCTGCTCCAACTCGTCGACGACACCCACCCGTTCGTCGACATGTACATCACCGACACCTTCGATCCGAAGACCGGCGCCAAGGGCGCGACCGGACTCACCCACGACTGGAACGTCTCCGCCGAACTGGTCCGCCGCTCCCCGAAGCCGCTGATGATGGCGGGCGGGCTCAACCCGGAGAACGTCGGGGACGCGATCCGCGCCGTCCGTCCGGCCGCCGTCGACGCCCACACCGGCCTGGAGGGCCCGGACGGCCGCAAGGACCGGACCAAGGTCGCCAAGTTCGTCGCCGAAGCCCGTCGAGCCTTCGACGAGGTCGGCTGATCCGCCTTACCCCGACCCCTCCCCGGCGCACCGTCGACTCCGCCTTTCCCCAACCACCGTGGAGGCCCAGCCGTGCCCACCGAACACGTCCACCTGTTGCCGCAGACGGACCAGCTCCGCGCCATGCACACCATCGTCCGGGACCGGGACTGCTCGCAGGAGGACTTCCGGTTCTACACGCGGCGCATCATCCACCGTCTGCTGGACACCGCACTCGACCTGCTGCCGTACGTCAAGCGGGAGGTCACCACCCCGGTCGGCGTCACCTACCTCGGGATGGAGCTCGAGGAGAAGGTGTGCGCCGTGCCGGTGATCCGGGCCGGTGAGGCGATGGAGGTCGAGCTGCTGGAGGTGCAGCCCGACATCCCGATCGGCAAGATCCTGATCCAGCGCGACAAGCAGACCAAGCTGCCGGAGCTCTACTACAAGCAGTTCCCCGCGGACATCGCCGAAGGCCATGTGCTGCTGCTGGAGCCGATGTTGGCCACCGGCGGATCGGCCCTAGCGGCCATCGACGTGCTGCTGGACTCGGGGGTCCGGGAGGAGAAGATCATCATGATCAACTTCCTCTCGTCGCCCGAGGGGCTCGAGCGCTTCGCCCGGGAGCGGCCGGGCCTGCAGATCGTCACCAGCGCCGTCGAGGAGCGGCTCAACGAGCACGCTTTCATGATCCCCGGCATCGGGGACTTCGGCGACCGGTTCTTCGGCACCACCGACTCCGGAGCACGGAAATGAGCAATCAACGCACGGGTGGCGGCGGCCTCGCCGCCACCTCCCTGATCACGGTGCTCGCGCCGATGGTCTGGGGCTCGACCTATCTGATCACCACCGAGCTGCTGCCCCCGGAGAAGCCGCTGCTGGCCTCCACCCTGCGGGCGCTGCCGGCCGGCCTGATCCTGCTGCTGATCACCCGGCAGCTGCCCAGGGGCATCTGGTGGTGGCGCGCCGTGGTGCTCGGCGTGCTGAACATCGGCGCGTTCTTCTACTTCCTCTTCCTCGCCGCCTACCACCTGCCCGGTGGCGTGGCGGCGCTGATGGGAAGCGTCCAGCCGATGATCGTGCTGCTGCTCGGGGCGGTGCTGCTGCGCGAGAAGGTCCTGCCGCAGCACATCGCCTCGTGCGTGCTGGGCGCCGCGGGCATCGCGCTGCTGGTGCTCGGGCCGAAGGCCGGTCTGGACGGCATCGGGGTGGTCGCCGGTCTGCTCGGCGCGCTCTGCATGGCCTCCGGCATCGTGCTGGTCAAACGCTGGGGCCGTCCCGACGGGGTCTCCTTGCTGACCTTCACCGGTTGGCAGCTCACCGTCGGCGGACTCCTGCTGCTGCCGATCTGCCTGGGCACCGAGACGCTGCCCGACCACCTGACCTGGAAGAACATCGGCGGCTTCGCCTACCTGGGCCTCATCGGGGCGCTGATCGCCTATGTGCTCTGGTTCCGCGGCCTGTCGCGGCTGCCCGCCCTGGCGGCGTCGTTCCTCTCCTTCGCCTCGCCGCTGTGCGCGACCGTCCTGGGCTACGTCTTCCTCCACCAGTCGTTGAACGCCGTTCAGCTGGTCGGCGCCGTGGCGGTGATCGCCGCGGTGGTCATCGGCCAGCCGCGCCAGAAGAAGGCCACGGCGACGGTGGCACAGAGCAGCCCGGCGGCCGCCGCGACCGGGGCGGAGCCGTCGACCAGCCCGAGCGAGGGAGTGAGATGAGCACGACCATCCCGATCGTCCACAGCGAAGAGGTCCGCGAGGCCCTGCACGAGCACCGGCCGGTGGTCGCGCTGGAGTCCAACGTCATCACGCACGGCCTCAGCTACCCGCACAACGCCGAGACCGCGCACCAGGTCGAGGCCGCCGTCCGCAAGGGCGGCTCGGTGCCGGCCACGATCTGCATCGAGGACGGCGCGATCCGGGTCGGCATGACCGCGGCGGACATCGAGCGGTTCGCCTCCGAGGGCGGCATCCCGAAGGTCTCCAGCCGCGACCTGCCGGTGGTGCTGGCCCGCGGCGGCCGGGGCGCGACCACGGTGGCGTCCTCCCTGGTGGCCGCCGAGCTCGCCGGGATCCCGTTCTTCTCCTCGGCCGGGCTCGGCGGGGTGCACCGCGGCGCCCAGACCACCATGGACATCTCCTCCGACCTGATCCAGCTCACCCGCTCCAAGGTGGCGGTGGTCTGCGCGGGCGCCAAGATGATCCTCGACCTGGCACTGACCATGGAGTACCTGGAGACCCAGTGCGTGCCGGTGATCGCGCACGGCTCGGACGACTTCCCGGCGTTCTACTGCGCCTCCAGCGGCATCCGCGCCCCGCACCGGATCGACGACGAGGACCTGATCGCCAAGGTGGTCGCCACCCACTGGGCCGCCGGGCACCCCGGCGGCGTGGTCATCACCACGCCGCCGCGTGACGAGGACGCGGTCGACCCGGCCGTCGCCGAGGCGGCCATCAACGACGCGCTGGTCCAGGCCGAACGTGACGGCGTCACCGGCCAGGGCCTGACCAAGTACCTGATGCACGCGGTCGATCGGGCCACCGGTGGCCGCACCGCGCAGGCCAACATGGCGGTCCTCATCTCCACGGCCGAGGTCGGTGGCCAGATGGCCGCCGCCTACGCCCGCTACCAGTCCGACCACTCCTGACCCATCGCTCGAAGAGGCAACAAGACATGACTTCGCTGTTCGAACCCGTCACCGTCGGCAAGTTCGCCCTGAAGAACCGGCTCGCCATGGCACCGATGTCGCGCAACCGGGCGCTGCCGTCCGGGGACGCCACCGAGCTGATGGCCGAGTACTACAGCCAGCGCGCCGCCGCCGGCCTGATCATCACCGAGGGCATCCAGCCCTCCCAGGTGGGCCAGGGCTTCATCAACTCGCCCGGCCTGCACACGCCCGAGCACGCCCGCAGCTGGCGGGTCGTCACCGACGCGGTGCACGCCGAGGGCGGCACCATCGTCGCCCAGCTGATGCACTCCGGACGGATCGGCCACCCCTCGCTGTACCCGAGCGCGCACCAGTCGGTGGCTCCCTCCGCGATCGCCGCCGGCGGCCAGTGCTTCACCCCGGACGGGATGCAGGACTACCTCGAGCCGCACGAGCTGACGGCCGACGAGATCGAAGCCACCATCCAGGACTTCGTCGCCTCGGCGCGCTACGCGGTGGACGCCGGCTTCGACGCGGTGCAGCTGCACGCCGGCAACGGCTTCCTGCTGCACCAGTTCATGGCCGAGAACACCAACACCCGCACCGACGGCTACGGCGGCTCGCTGGGCAACCGGATCCGGTTCGCCGTCGAGGTCACCGAAGCCGTCGCCGCCGCGATCGGCAACGACCGCACCAGCGTGCGGATCTCCCCGGCCAACCCCTACAACGACATCGTCGAGGGCGACACCCAGGCCCTCTACCAGGCGCTGGTGCCGGCCCTGCCGGAGCTGGCCTTCCTGGAGGTCTGCGAGATCGTCACCCGCCCGATGACCAAGATGATCCGCGAGCTGTGGCAGGGCAGCCTCATCGTCAACCCGCACGCCACCCCGGACTCCTTCCCCGCGACCCCGAAGACGGCGCAGGAGGTCCTGGACGAGAACCTGGCCGACGTCGTCTCGGTGGGTGCGCTCTGGCTGGCCAACCCCGACCTGCTGGACCGGATCAAGGCCGGCGGGCCGTTCAACGAGGTGGACCAGTCGACCTTCTACGGCGGTGACCAGCACGGCTACACCGACTATTCGGTGCTCGGCCGGTGAGGGCGGTGGTCCGGGGCACCGAGCGGGACCTGCTGGTGTTCTCCGGCCGGGCCCACCTGGAGCTCAGCGAGCGGATCGCCGAGGAGCTGGGCACCGAACTGGTGCCGACGCAGGCGCGGGACTTCGCCAACGGCGAGATCTACGTCCGCTTCGAGAAGTCGGTGCGCGGCGCGGACTGCTTCGTGGTGCAGTCCCACACCGCCCCGATCAACGACTGGATCATGGAACAGCTCATCATGGTCGACGCGCTGAAGCGGGCCTCCGCCAACAGCATCACCGTGGTGGCGCCGTTCTACGGCTACTCGCGGCAGGACAAGAAGCACAAGGGCCGGGAGCCGATCTCGGCCCGGCTGGTCGCCGACCTGCTGACCGCCGCCGGGGCGGACCGGATCATCACCGTCGACCTGCACACCGACCAGATCGTGGGCTTCTTCGACGGGCCGGTGGACCACCTGTTCGCGCTCCCGCTGCTCGCCGACCACATCGCCGCGCACACCGACCAGTCCCGGCTGACCGTGGTCTCCCCGGACGCCGGGCGGGTGCGGGTCGCGGACCGCTGGTGCGACCGGCTGGGCGCGCCGCTGGCGATCGTCCACAAGAAGCGGGACAAGGACGTCGCGCACCAGGTCACCGCGCACGAGGTGGTCGGTGAGGTCGCCGGGCGGGTCTGCGTGCTGGTGGACGACATGGTCGACACCGCGGGCACCATCTGCGCGGCCGCCGACGTGCTCTACGCGAACGGCGCCTCGGACGTGATCGTGGCGGCCACCCACGGCATCCTCTCCGGCCCCGCGGTGGACCGCCTGAAGAACTCCAGGGTCAGCCGGTTCGTCTTCACCGATTCCCTGCCGAGCGCCGCGGCGGTCGACCTGGACAAGGTGGAGGTGCTCTCCATCGCCCCGGTGGTCGCCCAGGCGATCAAGGAGATCTTCGAGAACGGCTCGGTGACCAGGCTCTTCGAGCAGTAGACCGGACACCGCGACCGCCGTGCTCGGCAATCCCGTTCGGGAGTGCCGGGCACGGCGGTCGGCGCTTGGGGGAGCCCCGGATCAGACGGCGAGCGGCTGACCGGTGATCACCGGGCGCACCTTGGTGAGCATGAGGTCGAGGAACTGCTCGGGGCGCCGGAAGCTCGCGAAGTGGCTGGCGTTCCGGATCAGCGCGAACTCCTTGACCGGGGCGCTCACTTCGTCGAAGAACCGCTTGGCGGGCTGCGGCGGGGTCAGCACGTCGCCGTCGCCCTGGAAGACGAAGAACGGAATCGGGAAGTCGGTGCCCTCGGCCCGCTCGTCGATGGTCGCGGCCTGCAGTTGGAGCCGCTCCGACCAGGTCATGGCCTCCGCACCTCACCCGCGCCATCGCTGCCGGGGCCTTCGCCCCCGACCCGGCCGACCCGCTTGAGTTCGCCCTCACTCGAGTCCTCGACGGCGTCCAGGTGCTCATCGACCAGGCGGGGCAGGGTAGGCACGGGGGTATTCGGTGCGCCCGCCATGACGGAGGGCCAGCCCGGACCGCTCCGCCATGGCAGCGCCCGACCGCCCCGCCACGACGAGGCCCGGACCGCTGCGGCATGCGCAGCGGCGGACCGCTGCGCCGGCCTGGACCGCCCCGCCATGGCGAGGCCCGGAGCGCTGCGCCGGTCCGGAGCGCTGCGCCGGTCCGGGTCGCTGCGCGTGCCGGCGTCGTCAGCCCAGCAAGCCGTTCAGCACCCGGGTGATCGCGCCGTCGAACGGGTCGGTGTCATCCGGGCCGGCGGCCGGGCCGGCCAGGTCGGCGAGGGCGGCGGCGATGCGGGGGTGGGTGCCGGCGGCCGACACGTGGCGCAGGTAGGCGGTCCGGCGGGCCGCGGCCGAGGGGGTGGCGGCGGCCGGCTCGTTCTGGACGAACAGCGCGGTCATCGCGTTGAGCAGGGCGAACGCCTCCAACTTCCGCGCGGCGGGGGCCGGATGGTCGGCGAGGAGCTCCAGGACGCGTTCCAGTACGTCCGCCGCGTGCGGGCCGAGGGCGGGGCGGGTGATGACCAGGGGCGGCAGCCAGGGGTGGCGACGCATGATCTGCCGGGTCTGGCGGGCGACGGCGAGCAGGTCGGCGCGCCAGTCGCCGGTCGGCCGCGGCAGGTCGTACTCCGCGCCGGTGGCATCGGTCATCAGGTCCAGCAGGTCATCGCGCGTCGCGATGTAGCGGTAGAGCGAGGCCGCGCCGGTGCCGAGCAGCGCGGCGACGCGACGCATGGAGACCGCGTCCAGGCCTTCGCGGTCGGCGAGGTCCAGGGCTGCGGCGGTGATCTCGGCACGGCTGCGTTCGGCCGGGCGGCCGGCTGCCGCGCGTTCCGGGCGCAGCCAGATCACCGTCTCGTCCGGTTCGGCCACGGTCACCTCCTTGGTCCTCGTTGGTTGCCGTCAGCCTACCCCTTTGCATACAGTGTTCGCGATATTTGCGAACGCCGTACGCGAATCGGGGAGCGCAGTGATGACAACGCAGTACGCCGACAGCGGTGGGGTCCGGATCGCCTACGAGGAGCTCGGTGGCGCCGGTGGCGATCCGCTCCTGCTCGTCATGGGTCTCGGCGCCTCGCGCTTCTGGTGGCCGACCGGTCTGGTCGACGAACTCCTGCGGCGGGGCTTCCACGTGGTGGCCTACGACCAGCGCGACGCCGGCGAGTCCACCCACTTCCCCGCTCGGCGCCAGGTCCACCCGCTGCTGGCCCTGCTCCGGCGCGAGGCACCGGCCTACCGCGCCGAGGACCTCGCCGACGACGCGACGGCCGTCCTCGACGCGCTCGGCTGGAAGGGCGCCCACCTGTTCGGACACTCCATGGGCGGCCTGGTGGCGCAGCGCATCGCCATCAGGCACCGGGAGCGGGTGCTGACCCTGACCAGCTCCTCGGCCGTTCCCAGCGACGTGCGGGGACTCGGCGTGCTGCGCTATGTACGCCTGGGCACCGTCGCCCGCTTCACCCGCCTGCGCCACCCGCGAAGCCCCGAGGGCGAACTGGCGTTGGCGCTCGACGTCGCCAGGGCCCTGGCGCCCGGCCAGGAGATCGACGAGGACGACGTCCGCGAGTTCGTCGAACGGGAGGCCGCCCACCAAGTCACCAGCTTCCGGGACGACAAGGCGCAGAGCCGCCAGATCGGCGCCAAGTGGCACGGCGGCACCCTCGCCGAGGTCACCGCACCCACCCTGGTCCTGCACGGCGACGCCGACCCGCTGCTGCGCCCCAGCGCCGGCCGCGACCTCGCCGCCGCGATCCCCGGTGCCCGACTCCAACTTCAGCCCGGGGTCGGGCACTTCCTCACCGTGCCGCATGGCCCGGTTATGCCGACCGGATCCGCGAGCTCGTCGATGCCTCGCGTCGGGGGCCGGCTCAGCGCTGAGCGAGCCGGAAGTCGCCTGGGGTGCGGCCGGTTTCGCGGGCGAAGAACTTGCCGAAGTTGGTGGCCTCGGTGAAGCCGAGCGCTCGGCCGATCGCGGCCACGGACAAGTCGGTGTGGGCGAGCAGCCGTTGCGCCTGCAGGACGACGCGGGCGTCGGCGAGCTGCTTGGCGCTGCGGCCGGTGGCGGTCAGGCAGGCGCGGGTCAGGGTGCGCGGCGAGTACCCGAGCCGTGCGGCGTAGTCGGCCACGGAGCGGGTGGTGGCGAAGGAGCGTTCCAGTTCGCGCCGGAAGGCGAGGTACGCCTCGGCGCCGGGCGCGCGGCAGGCGGGGCGTCCGCCCGGATCAGCGAGGCGTGCCATCCGCACCAGCAAGGCGCCGAGGAGCTGGCACAGCAGTGCGCTGGTCAGCTCGGGGGTCCGGCCGCATCGCAGCGTCCGGTACTCCCTGGCCAGTTCGGTCACGGCGCGATCGAAGGCGGCGAACTCAGCGGGCGGCAACTGCCGTGCGACCGGGCCGAATCCGTCGAGCACCTCGCCGGTCGCCGGCAGCGGCGGAGCGAAGTCGGCGGTGAACAGCAGGAGTACGGCGTCGAGTTGGGCGGGTCGACCGGTCGGGTCGGACGGCAGCCGCTGCACCTGGCCGGGCCGCAGGTGCAGCAGGGTGCCGCGGGCGCACGGGTGGGTGACGAAATCGACCATCGCGGCGCCCTCGCCGCCGCGCACCAGCATGATCTGGTGGAAGTCGAGGCGGCTCGGCCGACGGGCAACTGAGCTCCGCAGGCGGGACTTCAGGGCACCGAAGGTCAGCACCTCGATACCGGCGGGCAGCCGGTCGGGGTTGTCGTAGGCGATGTCGACGACATCGCGCTGTCCGTTTTCGACCATCGCGAGTCGCGACTCTACCTCGTCGGGCGGGCGGTCGCGCGGGCATCGTGGACGCACGGCTGAAGGCAACCACCCGAAGGAATCGAGGTCCCCATGTCCCCTGTCGTCACCGACCCCGCCAAGCTGCCCGTCCTGTTCCAGGACGCCCTGAACGCCGGCGACGTCGAGGGCGTACTCGCCCTGTTCGCCCCGGGCGCGGGCATGCGTACGGTGGTCGGCGAGCACATCACGGGCACCGAGGCGCTGCGTGCCGAGATCGCCGGCACCGTCGCCGCCCGCGGCAAGCTGACGAACGTCCCTCGGCACACCATCGTCGGTGCGGACACCGCCCTCCTGGTCACCGACTGGACCATGGAGGTCGACGACCCCGGCGGTGAGCGGATCGCCCCGACCGGCACCACCGCCAACATCGCCCGCCGGCACACCGACGGTGGCTGGCGCTTCACCCTCCTCAACCCGCTCGGCACCGCCTGAGCCGATCCCCGGCGGCCGCTGCCCGCGTCCCACCGCGGGCACCGGTCGCCCTGCTCGCCGACCGCCACCGAGTCGAGGTGTCGACGGCTGGCAGAGTGCTCAGCAGAGCGCTGCGAAGCCGGTGCGGAGCAGGCGGACGCTCGACATCCCGGGCCGGCGAGCACGGCCTCGGCACCCTCGCGTCACAGCTGGGCACGGGACCAGTCGACGGGCTGGGGCGCGACGGTCGGGGTGCCGACGTCCAGCTGGATGTCCTCGTGCGGCTGGAGGGTGATGTCGCGGGGATCGCCGGTGTAGGGCTTGCCGTTGACGTAGGCGGTCACCGGGCCGGTGGCGGGCCCGACCTGGGTGGCGGAGAGGGGCTGCTGCCAGATGTCGAAGAACTGGCCCAGGGTGTACTGGCTCTGGGTGGGCGATTCGACGTGGATGATGCCGTCGGACGCGTGGGTGTGCAGCCAGTAGTAGCAGTTGGTGGCTTGGGCGAAGACACCGTTCGGGGTGGTGGTCGGGACGGGCATGACGATCCCGATGCCATAGGGGATGCTGCGGGATTGGCCATTGACGTAGACGGCCAGGTGGGAGTGGATGTGGTACGCCACCTGCTCGGTCGCGCTGCACGAGATGCCGTCGACCGTCTGCCCGCCCGCTGCGGTGCTCGAAGGAGCGAGGACGTCTCCGGACTCCAGGGTGATGCCCTCCGGCCCGGTCTTGGCCGACGAGGTCGAGTTCGAGCTCGGGATGCTGAGCACGATCGCGATGACGACCGCCGCGGCGACGATGATGCCGCCGAGCACGAAGAGCGCCCGCCGGCGGCGGCGCGTGCGGCGTTCGACTGCGCGCTGAGCGTCGATCTTGGCGCGCGCTCCCCTGCGGTCCGGCCGGTCACTGTTCTCGGGCATCGCTCCTCCCGCGATCCTCCAGCCCCGCCAGGGCTGTGCCTCCTGCGGCGGTTGCCGCCACATCCCCCATCCAGCCTGACGGACGAGGTGCCCACCGCCAACCGCAGGCGCTGATCATGCCGGGCGGGCGGCTGGGATCCGCGGGGCCGGCATGCGCAAGCACTCGGCGTGCATCGCCGAAGGCGCCGGCTACGCGGGCATCACCCCGTGGATCCGGGAGAGGGTGAACACGCGCTCGTCGTTGCGGAGATGGCACCAGGCCCGGAGGTAGGGCGGGTCGAGATCGAGGCGACTGAGGGTGCGCACGGTCTCGCTGCCGGAGGTGGCGACGTACTCGATCGTGATCGCCTGACCAGCGGTGACCGCGTGCGCCAGCTGGCGGACGTCGGTGGAGGACAGGTTGCGGGCGTACCCGGCGATGACCTCCTCGGTGTCGCTGTCGTAGGGGCGGCCGTCCCGTGGGTCAGGCTCCGGGACGTCTTGCGGGCCGGCCACCAGCCGGGCGGCGAGGGCGCTCAGGTCGACGGCCGCCCGGGCGTCGGCGGTGCGCACGTCCGCCTGCGGCGATCGGGACCTGCCGCCGGGTCGGCGCGGGGACGGGACCGGGGTCGCCGCGCGGGGACGCTCGGCCCGCTCGACACGGACGGAGCCGTCGGGCTTCTCGGCGACGGGGGCGTAGCCCGCGGAACGCAGCGCCGCGAGCGTCTTGTCCGGCGCGGTCCGGCTGATCAGGACGGTCGGGGCCAGTTGCCGCAGACCGAGCTGGGTGAGCTTGCGGTGGGCAGCGAGTTCGGCCAGCAGGGCCGGTTCCTCCCCGTGGATCACGCACGCCGCGGAGACGACGCGGACCCGGCCGTGGCTGCGCGCGGTGTCGTGGATCAAGTACGAGAGCGGTTGCGGGAGCGGTTCGACGGCGACGGCGGCCAGGTCGGCCGCAATGGCCTCGGAGGTGAGGCCCGCGTCCAGCGCGCGGCGGACGGATCCCGGGCTGAACCGCCACACGGACGCCGCACCGCTGGTCTCCCGGTTCGCGACGGAATCCAGCAGCGTGGCCAGGGCCGTCGACGGCGTCCCGGTGACCACGGCCGTGAGATCACTGCCGAACCGGGCGGTCCCGCTGGCGGCGGGCAGCAGTTGCCGGCAGGCGCCCACCAGCGCCCGGGAGTCATCGGCGAGCAGCGCGGCGCCGATCGGTGACAGGGCACCGAGGGCGAGGACGCCGAGCAGTTCCGCCTCACGGATCAGGGTGGCGAACGGTGTGGCGTCCTGGGCGAGTTCGTCGACGAGCGGACGGTGCCACACGATCAGCGGCCCCAGATCCCGCGGGTCTGCCGCGCCTTCACCCGCCGGGAGCCGGGAGGCCGCCGTGAGCAGCCCGTGCCGGGCCTGGACACAGCCGCCGCAGGGGGGTGTCCCGGCGAGGGCCGGCAGGGCCTTCCCGTCCTCGTCGCGGCTCCCACCAGGGGTCAGCGGGAGTCTCCACCAAGTCCGGAGCAGTACGGCGAGTTGGTCAGCCGGCTCCTCCTCGGCCCACGTGTCGTAGGCGGAGGTCGCCGCCACCCGGTCGCCGTCCCGGGCCAGTAGCCCGGCCTCGCCCGCCGTCTCCAACGCCAGGCGGAGCACGATCTCGTCGCACTGCGCCGCCTTGCCGATCCGGGACAGCTCGCGGGCACCGATCCCGCCGGCCTTCAGGCGAGCCGGGGGAGTGGCCGCGCACGCCCTGACGACGGACGCGGCGTGGGCGGCGAACGCCATCGCGGCTGCCGCTGCCTCCCGTTCGACATCCGGAGCGGTGACGGGCACCGATCGCGGGACGGGTGGGACGGGCGTGAACGGTGCGTGCCAGTCGGGGCCGCGCAGCGCGAGCGCCACTTCCGCGGGCATGCGGGCCGGACCGTACAGGTGCCGTTGCCGAATCAGCAACCCCCGTGCCAGCGCCCACCGTTCGCCCGGCCCCGAGTCGGACGGCGGAGCCCCGAACAGCATGAAGCCCGATCGCTCCGGAGCCCGACTCGCCTGCCGCTCAAGGAGGTTCCGCGCAGCTGCGGGGGCCTTGGCCACCAGCGCGGTGACCCGAGCCGGATCGCTGTGATGCTCGATCAGCGCTACCAGCCGCTGCTGCTTGCTGTTGCCGGAAGGCTTGATGCCAAGGGCCGCCAGCATGCGGCCCAGCTCGTCAGAGGTGGTGCCCGCCAGGAGCTGCGCCAGCGGCGCGTCCAACCCCAGCGGCGCGTCCCATGCCTGCCGCAGGGGTGCCGCCATGCGCAGCAGCCCGTTGCCGTCCGGCCACACGAGGCCGTGGTCGGCCAGCGCCCCCAGAACGGCGTCCAAGGCGCCGGCGCGGTCCCCGTCGGCCGCGTCCAGGAGGCTTCCCAGGACGTCCCGTGCTGCGGGCCCCAGGGCGACGAGGGCCTCCGCGACCTGTAGGTACGGCAGCGCGAGCTGGGGCAGTGCGAGCGCCACCGACGCCGGACGCTGAAGGCGGTCCGCCAGTTCGCCGACGGACCGCGGCTCGGGAGCAGACGCCGTGTCCGGGCGCGCGGCCAGGAGCCGTGCCAACTCAGGTGCGTCGAGACCGCGCAGCCACGTGGCCAGGGTCGATCCGCTCTTCGCGCTGATGGGAAACACCTCGCCGGGTAGAGCCGTCCTGTCCCGGCGCCGAATGCCGGGTTGGTCAAGCATGGCGCAGCACAAGCGCGTCCCGGCCCGCGGCCCCCGCTGCGGACGGCAAGAGGTGTCAGTCCGGGGCGGGCCCCGCTGGTGCTCCGGGGTTGACCTGTTGACCATGACGTTGCCGTTCGACCGGGTTGCGAAGTCCCGTCAACCTGTTGGCGTGCCGATCTGGTCGCGTTCCAGGTGGGAACGCAGCTCCGAGAGGGTCTGCGCGGCGGCCGTGACGGGGGACGCCTTGAGCGCCTCCGGGATCAGCTCGGCCAACCGCTCGGCGAAGCTTCCTTCTGCCGCGTTGACCAACTGCAGGCCGTCGTCCGTGAGGGCCAGCAGTGACGACCGGCGATCGGACGGGTTCGGCCGCCATCGAAGACAGCCTGAGCGCCTACCGCGCCCTCCTCGACGGCGGCGAGGACCCTTCGACCATCGCGTTCGCCGGGGACTCCGCCGGCGGCGGCCTCACCATCACCACCTGCCTCGCCGCGCGCGACGCCGGACTCCCCATGCCCGCCGCCATCGTGGCCTTCTCCCCCGGCCTCGACGCCACCCGGACGGGCGAGAGCATGGACACCAAGGCGGGCATCGACCCGTTCTTCACCCGCGAGAGCCTGGGACACACCGGAGCCATGTACCTGGCGGGAGCCGACCCGCACCAGCCCGCGCTCAGCCCCGCCGTCCTGGCCGACCTGACGGGCTTCCCGCCGATGCTCCTCCAGGCGGGCACCAACGAAGTGCTCCTGGACGACTCCACCCGCATGGCCGCCCGCGCCCGCGCAGCCGGAGTGGACGTCATCCTCGACATCACCGCCGACGTACCCCACGTGTTCCAGGCCTTCGCCGGCGTTCTCGACGAGGCCGACCGAGCGCTGGACCGGGCAGCCCTCTTCCTCACGCAGCACGTCCACAGTCCCGCCACGGCGGCCACGTCAGCCCGGTGAACCTCGCAGCCGCCTGGCCGGGCAGCAGGCTGGGCGGCTCCGGGCCGTGCACTGAAAGACGGCACCACGAGCCACTCGACTTTCGACGTCTTCGTTGATCGTCGTGCGGGTCGCTCGGGTAGGTGATGTGGCGTCACCCGGCCGCGCCGGCTGGAGAGAGGCCGGAAGCATCGGCGGTGCTCACGTCACCGGCTGCGAGGCGCCCGGCGACGCTTCCGGACCCGACCGTACCCCCTTCTCTGCCCGCCTTCTCTGCCCGCCTCCTCTGCTTGTCGTGCCGGAGTTCGTGCGGGGCCTGCTTCACTCCGTGGGGCCTGGCGGCGGCGTGCCCGCCCCGCCACCCGATGGTTCGGGCGGCCTGTGCGAGCCAGGCCGCCCCCGGCGTTGTCGTCAGCTATGCCCGGGTGTGGGTGCCACCGGCGGCGCCGCGTGCGGCGTGGTCGGCGGGATGGCCGGAATGTGGCACGGGTTGGTGGGCGTGCCGCAGGTGGGGCCGGGCGGGGTCGGCGGCAGCACGATGGTGCAGTTGCAGTTGGGCTGCGGGGTGTTGCCCTCTGGCCGGTCGTCGTTGTTGCCAGGGGGGATCATTGCCGCCTGCGCGGGCGTCAGCACGCCGCCGTGCGAGCTGGTGTGCGCCGGTTGCGGGGGTGCCGTGGTGTGCCGGCTACTCGCGAGGAGGGACTGGCTCGCCACGGGCGTCGCGCGTGTGGTTTGCGCAGGGCTCGGCGGCTGGGAGGGGGTGGGCGCTGGGCCGGACTGGCTCGGGACCGCGCTCGCCGGACTGGCGGAGGGGCTCGGCGCGGTGGCGGTGGGGTTGGCCGCCGGAGCGGAGACCGTAGTCGGGGCGCCCGGGACGGCGACCGCTGACCCGGCATGCGCCGGGGTGTGGCCGGCCAGGGCCCAGCCGGTTGCGAGGACCAGCACCGTCGCCCCGCCGGTGACCGCCACGCCCAGCCGTATCCGTCGCTGTCGGGTGCCGGTGCTGTCGTCCGGCGCCTGTGGCGTAGTGGTGTCGTGCTGCGACATCCCGTCCCCTGGTGATCGTTCCTCGCCTGCGCCGCGCGGCTGCGGGCGGCGTGATCATAGTGGGCGGGCCCGTCACCACCTGCCGGCCCGGGCACCGGAGGCCGCGGGCGCCCGGTCGGGCACTACGCCCGCAGACCGTATCCAGACCCTCAACGAACGTCCTCCACTTGTCGACCGACCCATTGCCTGGGGCGTGTCCGACAGGTCGCAGGGGCGTCCACCTGGGCCACCCCAAGGCGATGAACGTCGATGTGGTGAACCGGGCGCATGCGTGACCGCCGAGGGGATCTCGAACGACCGGTCGGGGCCGCCAACTGCCCTGGCGGGCAAAGGCGGAGGATACGAGATCCGAACCCGTGAGGGGTTGCCCCCAACACGCTTTCCAACTGTTCGTCCGGCTATCCGGGGACGGTCGCAGACGTCCTGATCTGCGACGAGGCAACACCTCGACCTGGGACTGAAGGGCGCTGAACGGGAGTGAATGCAACCAGAACTGCAGTCGGACCGCTGCGCCACTTCGCCTGCGGGAGGAGCTGGTCACCGCGGCACGGAGCATGAGATGTACATCTGCTACATTTGTAACATGAGTGAGCCGGTGATTGAGTCCATGGCCGAAGTTCGGAGTCACCTGGCCGATGTCCTCGATAGGGCACGGCGGGATGAGACTCCCACGATCATCACTCGGCGCGGCAAGGAAGAAGCCGTGGTGATCGACATCCGCGAGTACCGCCGTCTGAGCCGGTTGGCGGAAGCTGCTGAGGAGTCATGGCTGAACCGCCTGGCCGACGACGCGGAGGCGGAGGGCTTGGAAGGGTCGGTCTCCCTGGAGGAGATGGCTGCCTTGCTCCGCGCTCACCACGCGTGATCTCTCATGGGTTACGTGACGAGGTTCACCCCGCATGCCCAGCGGGACGTGCTCAAGATCCCGCGACCAGATGCTCTGCGCATCCTCTATCGCCTCACCGAACTCCAGGGGGCGCTGGACGATGGTGATACCGGGGCCTTCGACATCAAGGCCCTTCAAGGGCACAGTGCACGCTGGCGTCTGCGGGTGGGCGACTACCGGGTCGTGTACACGGTCGAAGACGGCCGGCTCATCGTGTGGGTCCTGACTGTCGCCAACCGCCGGGACGTCTACCGCAACTTGTAGGCGTGGACAGTGTGAAGGCCGCTGGCGGAGGTCGCTGTCGGAAGGCTGTCGGATCGGACCTGCCTGTCAAAGTCCGGTTGCATGGGCGTCAGACCGGATTTCCCACTGGACTTGCAGCTCAAGTGCGTTCACGAGCAAGCAGCGGATCATGAGGTGAAGCGAGCGATCGCCAGGCATGTTGCCGACTCGGGTCGCGAGTTCCTGGAGCAGCAGCCTGACGCAGGTGCGGACGAGACCACAAGTGAGACCAGCGACGACGAAGGCCCGGGCTGCTCAGCGGTCCGGGCCTTCGTGCAGGCGGAGGATACGAGTTCGAACCCGCGAGGGGTTGCCCCCAACACGCTTTCCAAACGTTCGTCCGGCTGTCCGGGAACGGTCGGAGGCGTCCTGACCTGCCGGGGAGCGGCTCGGCGGCTGTGCCCGAACGGTGCTGGACGGAGATGAATGCAACCAGAACTGCAACCAGACGTTGGCCGCCCCGTCGCCGACACGCCGGCTTTGGTCGGCACGGCTGCCGGTGATCAGCTCTCACCAACCCGGCCTCCTGGACGCGGCGAGTGGATGGGCCCTAGGCGTGGCGCAGGGTCGACCGACTGCGCCAGCCCGAGCGCGCACTGGTTGTTGGGCCATCTGCTCCGAACGTGGCGCTGCCCTGTGGTCCCCCCACAGGGCAGCCGTCCCGCACCGAGTGGACAGCCGCGCAGAGCTCACTGCAGGCTCTTCCGGGTGCCGATGGTCTCCGGAGCCGTGCGGCGGACGGTCTCTTCCGGGGCTGAGCACTGCCGATACCAGGACGGACGTTGCGATGCCGACATGGTCTTGGCCGGTGGCGCGGGTCGCGTGATGGGCTGGCGGCATGATCGAGACTGCGAGCCCGACCGGTGCGGTGGCACTGGTGACCGGGGCGAACAAAGGCATCGGCTTCCAGACCGCCCTCCAACTGGCCGAGCGCGGGCTGACCGTGGTGGTGGGCGCCCGCGCCCCCGAGCGCGGAAAGGCTGCCGCCGACGAGATCCGGGCCACCGGGGCCGACGCCCACCCGGTCACGCTGGACGTCACCGACCCGGCGATCGTGCGGCAGGCGGCCCGGTGGATCGACGAACGGTTCGGGCGGCTGGATGTGCTGGTCAACAACGCCGGCACGGCCGAGGACCCGGGGCACCGGCCCAGCGCCGCCGACCTCGACCTGGTCCGCGGGATCTTCGAGACCAACGTCTTCGGCGTGCTGACCGTCACCAACGCGCTGCTCCCGCTGCTTCGCCGCTCGGTCGCCCCACGCATCGTCAACGTCTCCAGTGGCATGGGCTCGCTAACCACGCAGAGCTCCCCCGAGAGCTACCTGGCCCAGGCGCCCGCAACCGCTGCCTACCCGGCCTCCAAGTCCGCGCTCAACGCCTTGACCGTGCAGTACGCCAAGGAGCTGGGCCAACACGGCTTCCTCGTCAACGCCGTGACGCCCGGCCCGTGTGACACCGACCTGACCAAGGAGTTGCAGAGCGCCGGGTTCGCAATGACCCGGACGGCTGCCCAGGGTGCGGCCGTCATCGTGCGGCTGGCCACCCTGGGCCCGGACGGCCCGACCGGCGGCTTCTTCGGCGAGGATGGCCCGCTGCCCTGGTAGTGGCAGGGATGGTGGCCCTGCCCGAGCCGTGACGGCCGGTCAGCGCGACGGGTTATCGTGCCCGG
>NZ_JAJJPA010000022.1 GCF_020907985.1 Kitasatospora humi
GCGAAATGATGTCCAGGTGGTACTGGGTGTACGGCGGCGGCTCATCGGGCAGCGGCAAGGGCGGCACACCGGCCGGCTCGGCCGGCAACGGTGCGGCCGGCGGCGGGGCCAATGGTGCGGCCGGCTCGTCAGGCGGCCCCTCGGGCGGCGGCGGCACCCCGGCGGGCGGCGGCACCCCCGGCGGCGGCGCGAACCCCGGCGGTGGCGGCAGCACCCCGGGCACCGGTGGCGGCGGCACGCCACCGTCCGGCTGCGGCGGCGGCACCTGGGGCTACCTCACCAACGTCTCGGACGGCCTCAAGCTGGGCTTCTCGGGCAGCATGACCGGCGGTGCGCCCGTGGTGATGAACGAGAACACCGAGTACGGCTGGGTCTACGTGCCCGGCAGCTTCGACGCCTTCTACCCGTGCAACACCAGCAGCCCCGCGCTCAACGACGTGCCGAACTTCAGCGGATCCTCCAACTCGCTCGACCTGCGCGGTCCGACCGACTTCAGCCCGTACTTCATGGTGGCCGCCGGAAGCACCCGGGGCGCCCACCTGATCGAGGACTCGCAGAGCGGCCAGGGGCACTGCATGACCGATCACGGTGCGGGACAGCGGGTGACCATGGACGCCTGCGTACCGGGCGACAAGGCCCAGGAGTGGTACATCCCCTGAGCGCGGCGGCCCCTGGATTCCCCCGAGAAGTTGCAGAGCGATCACGGGTTGCGAAGCATGAGCGTGTGGGCGAAAAGTCGCACGCCTCATGCTTCGCACGCTGACCGGAGCAGCCACGGCGGACCGGACCCGCCCGCGAACGGACGGAAGGTGTGCCATGACCGACTTTGACGACCGGGACTTCGTCCCGGTGGAGGACGACGGCGTGCTGCAGCCCGCGGATTCGCTGGAGACCGACCGGCTGGACGACGACCCCCTGGACACCGGCCTGACCACCAGCGGCGGCTACCAGGGCGCCACCGCCTACGGCACCACCCCGGCCGAGGGGCAGCAGCGGGAGCCGCTCGACCGGTTGCTGGCCGCCGAGGAGCCGGACGAGCCGCCGGACGCGGTCGACGACCGCTGGAGCGACGGGCCGCGCCCCAGGGCCGGGCGCCTGGTGCCCGGGCCGGACGACACGCAGGCCTCGGACGTCGGCCGGAACTGCGGAGCGGCCAGCGCCGAGGAGGCGGCCGTCCACGTGACCGACCCCGACGACGACGCGGACTCCCAGCTGGGCGATGCCACCGAGCCGGAGAGCCTCAGCGAGGCGATCCGCTACGCCATCCTGGACGACCTGGAGGACACCGCCCGCTCCGACGACTACCGCTGAACGGACGCTGGAGGGCCCCACGGCCCCGACGGGCCCGGGCGGGCACTCCTCGCGCCGATCGGGGCCCGGCGGGTGTCACAACCGCACGAAGGTGAAGCCCTTGGCCTTCAGCGCGGGCAGCACGCTCTTCAGCGACTCCAGGGTCTGCGAGCGGTCGCCGCCGCCATCGTGGCAGAGCAGGATGTCACCCGGGCGGGCGGCCATCAGCTTCTGGGTGATGTGGGCGACCCCGGGGCGGGACCAGTCGCGGGGGTCGACGTCCCAGTCGATCGGGACCATGCCGTACTTGGCGGAGGCCGCCAAGATCTCCGGTGACCAGTCGCCGCCCGGCGAGCGGAACAGCGTCGGCGTCGGCGCCCCGCAGTCCACGATCACCGACTGCGCGTCGGCGATCTCGGCGTCGATCTGGGCCGCGGTGCGCTTGGAGAGGGGCTGCGGATGGGTCATCGTGTGGTTGGCCACCATGTGCCCGTCGGCGGCGATCTGCCGGATCAGGTCCTTGTGGGCGTGGGCCTCGCTGCCGACCACGTTGAAGGTGGCCTGGATGTCGTACTTGCGCAGCAGGGCCAGCAGCTGCGGCGTGTAGACCGGGTTGGGGCCGTCGTCGATGGTCAGCGCGATCGCGTCGGACGGGGCGTCGGGCAGCAGGTCGTGGATCTTGTAGACCGGCTTGCTGCGGACGGCGACCGGGGAGGCGGCCATCGGGCCGGGCAGGCCGGCGGCCGCCGACGGGTTGAGCGGGGCGCCCGGGGAGAATGAGTCGGACGGCTCGGGTGCCGCTCCGCCGGACGCGTGAGCGCTGTCGGAGCACCCGGCCAGCGTGCCGACCGCGAGGCTCGCGGCGCCGGCCGCCGTCCAGGCGAGCAGACGGCGGCGCGGCTGCGGAATCCTGGGTGATATTGACACGGGCCCTCCTGGATCGCGTTACCTCCCAACGGGAGGACACCGCGCTGTGCCGCAGCGGTTCCCCCGTCCCCTTTGCGGATCATCTTATGGTCAGGCGTCCACCTCTCCGAACACCGGCGTGTCGCCCGTGAACCGGTCGGGAGCTGCGATGACAATGCGGCGGTTGTGGCGTTGGTGCTCGAGGTGGGCGGTGGCGGCCTGCCGCCCACCGGCCTCCCAGTGGATCCGGTTGCCGTCTCCGACGTCGAGCGTCCGCTCCGGTGCGGCCGGCTTTCCGTATGACCGACCAAGTGCTCGGCGGTCTCCACCCGGCGCCCGGCTGCGCCACTTGCCGGAGCTGCTGGAGCTACTGGAACTGCTGGACGGCGGCTGTCGCGACGGTCCACGGCCACCTCGGCCTTGCCGGGCTCCCGGCCGCGCCACGCGCCCGTGGTACGGGCACCGGCGGCCGACGGCCCGAGCAGGATCCGGGACTTGGCGCGCGCGATCGGCGTGCCGTGACGTGACCCACTCCGCAGCCGGTCGGACGGACGCTCAGATGGTCAAGGACGGACCGGTGGTGCCGGTCTGCAGTGCCGACGCTCGATGGCTCGCATGGCTGACGCAACGTCAACCACCGCTCAGCACCTGGCGCATCGCCGCGACCACGGCCTCCGCCGGGAAGCTGTGGCAGGCCGTCAGCTCGGCCTCGGCCACGGCCTCGGCGAACAGCTCCGGGTCGGCCTGGCCGAGCCGGTCGCGCAGCAGGACGAGCAGCTCCTCGGGTACCAGGGGGCGGTCGCCGGCCAGGATCACGGCGTCATCGTCCGGTTCGGCGGGCAGAGGTGCGGGGGTGCGCCGCGGTGGTGGCGCGTCGGGGCGCAGCAGCGGCGGCCGGGGAGCCGGCGGGCGGGCCGCGCGGTCCGGCACCGGAAGGCGCCTGCTGGCGTAACGGGCCGCCGGCAGGCCAACCTTGTACGGATGCACACAGACCGGGATCCCGGCCGCCGTGTAGCGGAAACCGGTGGCCGGATCGAACGGGGCGTCCTTGGCCGGCCGCCGGTACACGTCGAACCGCCCGGCCGGGTACCGCAGCGCCGGGCAGAACCAGCAGACGTCATGGTCGCTGTCGTCGTCGATGAACGGCGGTTCCCCAGACATGATTTCGCACTTTACCCGGACAACTCCCCGAGGGGTGCCGCTCAGGGGAACAACCGACCGGCGCTCGGGTGGTCCTGGGCGGCGTCCACACGGATGTTGGCGCCGTTGATCCCGCTCGCCCTCGGCGACAGCAGGAAGCACGCCACGTCGGTGACCTCGCGCAGCTCCACCAGCCGGCCCCGGGGGAAGTCCTCCCGCTCGAACTTCTCGAACCGCTCCGGGTGGTTCTCCTTGAACCACTCCCAGCCGCCGCCCTCGGCCAGCACCGAACCGGGGCTGAGCGCGTTCACCCGGATGTTGCGCGGCCCCAACTCCTGGCCCAGCGTGGCTGCCAAGTGGATCTCGGCGGCCTTGGCGGAGGCGTAGGACGACTTCGGACCAGGCTTCCACCCGGTGATCGAGGCGACCACCACCGCGCTGCCGCCGCCCCGCCGTTCGAAGTGCGGCACCGCCGTGCGGATCGCATGCGCGGCGTGCAGCACATTGATCGCATAGGTCTGCGCCCACTCCTCGGGCGTCGAGTCCAGCAGGCCGCCGCCGAACGCGCCGCCGGCGTTGGCGACCAACAGGTCCAGCCCGCCCAGCAGTCGGGCGGCGTCGTCGACGGCCCGACCCAGCTGCCCGGGGTCGGTCACGTCGGCCTGGACGCCGGGCAGGCCGGTCGAGGCCAACCGCTCCGGGTCCCGGCCGCAGACCGCCACCTGGACGCCCTCCTGGACCAGCGCCCGTGCCACGGCCAGCCCGATCCCCTGGGTGCCACCGGTGATGAACGCCTTCTTGCCCGAAAGTCCAAGATCCACGCCTGACAAGATCGCACCTGACGGCCGCTCAGGGCAAGCGGTGCCGTTCAGGGCAAGCGGTGCCGTTCAGAGCAAGCGGTGCCGCTCAGGAAGCGCGCTCGCGCAGCGCGTCGTGCAGGCCGGCGGCCAGCGCCACGTACTCCTCGGGATCACCGGCCGCGAAGTGCAGGTCGAGCAGCACCTCGGCGCCGAGCGCCTCGACCACGCCGCTCAGATAGCCGACCAGCTGGTCGACCGTGCCGTGGCGCGGCACCTGCGCCTCGGGCACCGGCTCGGCGGTCAGCACCGGGTTGACCCTGAGCACCAGGCGCAGCACCTGGGCGTCACGCCCGGCCGCCTCGGCGCGCCGCCTGACGGCCTGCCACATCTGAGCCAGCACCGGCACCGGCAGTCCGCCGGCCAGCCAGCCGTCGGCCCGGCGGCCGACCCGCTCCAGGGTGGCCTGGCTGAAGCCGCCCAGCAGCACCGGCGGCCGGGGCCGCTGCACCGGCTTGGGGCGCATGATCGCCTCGGGGACGGTCCAGTGGGCACCGTGGTGCTCGATCACCGCGTCCTCGGCCCAGGCCCGCTCCAGCACGTCCAGGGTCTCCTCCAACCGGGTACCGCGCCCGGCCCACGGCACCCCGACCGCCTGGTACTCGTCCTTGGACCAGCCGAGGCCCAGGCCGACGTCCAGGCGCCCCGCGCTGACGTGGTCCAGCGTGGTCAGCGAGCGGGCCAACAGCACCGGTGGCTGCCAGAGCGCGTTGAGGGTGCTGCTGCCCAGCCTGACCCGGCTGGTGACGGTGGCTGCGACGGTCAGCAGGGCCAGCGGGTCCAGGAAGACCTGGTGCTCCCGGGGGGCGTTGCCGCCGCCCGCGGGGTACTGGCTGCGCGGTGCGGTCGCGACCAGCAGCCGGTCGCCGACCCAGAGGCTGTCGTAGCCGATCTGCTCGGCGGCGACGGCGGCCCGGGCGGCGAAGCCGGCGTCCGCGAAGCGGCCGTACTGGGGAATGGACAGTCCGATGTGCATGCGCCCAGCCTGCCGCAGTCCACTTGACGTTCGATGAACGTCCGGTCGCCGGTCGCCGGTCGCCGATCGCCGATCGCCGGTCGTCGGTCGTCGGTCGCTGATCGGCCGGTCGCCGGTCGCTGATCGCTGATCGCCGGTTCGGTAGCCGAGCCGCCGACGTGATCGCCCGCGACGAGGCCGGCCCGATCCGGTCCTGGCGCGCACTCCGACCCGCGGCAACAACTCGAGCCGATCGAGCGGTACGGCTACGGCTGGTGCCAGGGCCCGGCCGGTGACGCCCAGGCGTTCCGGCAGCTGCACCGCGCGCTCGGCGAGCCGCCGTGGTCCGCGCTGGTCGACCGCCGCCGGCACACGG
The DNA here is from genome assembly GCF_020907985.1 of Kitasatospora humi. Lineage (GTDB taxonomy): Bacteria > Actinomycetota > Actinomycetes > Streptomycetales > Streptomycetaceae > Kitasatospora > Kitasatospora humi. Next base: position 5,525 of record NZ_JAJJPA010000022.1, read on the forward strand.
TACGACGGTCCGGCCTGCCGTGCCGCCTGCGCCCGGGCTTCAGGGTCATCAGCGGCCGGTGCTGCGGTACGGCCGGGGTGCGGGCGCCGGCCGGCGGCCGCGAGGCGGAGAACGGCGACGGACGTGTGTTCGCCGACACCCTGGCCGCCGACCTGCCGGTCCGGGCCACGGTCGACACCGACGGAGTCCGCTGGTCAAACACCGAGCACCGCCGCGGGCGGAGCTCGCTGGAACCGTGCCCGGGTGGGCCATGGGCAACACGGGCATCATCTGCGAACTCTGCGGCACGCCCGGCTGCGCACCGCCGACGAGCCCGGCCGTGCCGTGGACTGGCCGGACCAGCCGCCGGGCACCGCCGCTACCTGCGCTTGGCCCGCTGCGCCTGCTTCTCCTTGAGCCGGAGCTCTTCCTTGCGCACCTCGGCCTGGATGCTCTGCTCGCGCTGCAGCCACTCGGGAGCGGCGTCGCGCAGCTCCTGGATCTGCGCCGTGGTGAGCGCCTCGGTGACGCCCGCCCGGGCCAGCCCGGAGGTCGAGACGCCGAGCCGGGCGGCCACCACCGAGCGCGGGTGCGGGCCGTTCTTGCGCAGCTCCACCAGCCACTGCGGCGGATCCGTCTGAAGGGAGTTCAGCTCATCGCGGGAGACGACGCCCTCCTGGAACTCGGCGGGAGTGGCGGGCAGGTAGATCTCGAGCTTCTTCGCCGCCGTGGCGGGCTTCATGGTCTGGGTCGTCTTCGGCTTGAGCGATGTCATGGCCCCAAGGTTAGTCGAGTGTGGGCCCACCCCGATCACGGACGGTAGCCTGGGCGCGTGACAGAGAACCAGGCGACCTCCTCCTTCCGGCTGGCCTACGTGCCGGGCGTGACTCCCAGCAAGTGGATCCGCATCTGGGAGCAGCGGCTGCCCGAGGTTCCGCTCACGCTGCTGCCGGTCGCGGCGGCCGGGGCGGAGCAGGTCCTGACCGCCGGGACGGCGGACGTCGCGCTGCTGCGGCTGCCGGTGGACCGGACGGTGCTCAGCGCCATCCCGCTCTACACCGAGACCACCGTGGTGGTGATGCCCAAGGACCACGAGCTCACCGAGGACGAGGAGCTGCTGGTCGAGCAGCTGGCCGACGAGGTGATCTGGCACCCGCAGGACGAGACCATCCACTGGGAGACCCGCCCCGGTCAGCCGGGCTTCGAACGGCCGGTGACCACGGGCGACGCGATCGAGCTGGTCGCGGCCCGGGTCGGTCTGCTGGTGGTGCCGCAGTCGCTGGCCCGGTTGCACCACCGCCGCGACCTCACCTACCGCCCGCTGGTGGACGCCCCGCAGTCGCAGGTCGCGCTCTCCTGGCCGGAGCAGCGGACCACCGACCTGGTGGAGGAGTTCATCGGTATCGTCCGCGGCCGCACGGTCAACAGCTCCCGGGGTCGCACCGCTGCTGCCGCGGAGGCGAAGCCGCAGGTCAGGAAGGACCGCAAGACGGCTGCCGCGCCGGCCCGCAAGCCAGGGCCGAAGCCGGCCGCCCGCAGCAGCAGGGGCGGCGCGGCCGCGGCCAAGCGCGGCAAGCCGCGCCGACGCGGCTGAGCGCGCCGGGCGGGCCAGGCGGGCCGGGCGTCAGTCCTGCAGCGCCGGGTGCTCGGCGAGCCGGCGGATCGCGACGTCGCCCAGCAGCCCGGTGAGCGGGCTCAGCAGCCGGGCGCCGGGGAGGCGGAAGCCGCCCAGCGTGGCGAACCGGGTGCCCTCACCCTCCGGCACGGCGGCCATCGCGCCGAGCACGAAGCGGCTCCGCATCAGGCACCAGCCCGGGCGCAGCACCACGTCGAAGTCGGCCCGCTGCCCGAACCGGCCCACCGCATGGGCCCGCAGCCGCTCGCCCTCCCCGCCGGTGAAACGGAAGCCGCGCACCGTGGTCAGCAGGCGCGGCAGCTCCCGTTCGAGGTCCGAGGCGACCGCCCAGACCCGGTCGACCGGCACGGGCAGCACGATCTCGCGGTGCCGCACGGCGCCCGGGACGGCGGCGGCCAGCACCCTGAGCCGGCGGACCGGGTCGAGCTCGGCGACGATCCAGTTGTCGGTCACGACTCCCACACCTTCCGAAAGCTCTGCCGGGCCCGGGCCAGCCGGGACCGCACCGTGCCGAGCGGCACCGCCAGCACCGAACTGGTCGTCGACTCGTCCACCCCTTCCAGGTCGCGCAGGACCAGCACGGCCCGGTGCTCGGGGGTGAGCCGGGCCAGCGCGTCCTCGACGTCGGTGGCCAGCTGCGGATCGCCGGCCGCCCGCAGCTCGTCGAGCGGCGCCGTGACCGTGCGCCCGGCCCGCTGGGCGACCCGGACCGCCTCGCGCACCGCGATGGTCCGGGCCCAACCGAGGAGCGCCGCCGGTTCGCGCAGCTGCCGGATGCCGCGCAGGATCACGATCAGCGCGTCCTGGGCGGCGTCCGGGCCGTCCTGCCGGGCGATCGGTCCGCAGATCCGTCCGACGTACGGCGTCAGCAGCTCCATCAGGTCTGCCAGCGCCAACGGATCGCCCTGCTGGGCGGCCCGGACCAGCGCCGGATCGATCCCGGTCGCCGAGGTGCCGCCCGGCCCGGTCTGCTGCTCCACGGCTGTTCTCAACTCCTTTCCGCCCCGGGCATTCCGGCAGTCCGGAAGTGCTCCCGCGCGGCGTCGGCGACCGCGCGCGGGTTCTCCTCGGGCAGCAGGCGCCCGCCGGGCACCACGCGGACCGTGACGCCCGGCACCTCCCGGGCGGGCCGGGTCACCGGATCGCGATCACCGCACAGCATCAAGGTCGGTACCGCCAACCGCTGTTCGCGGTACCGCCCGGTGGCCAGTGCCGGGATGTCGTGCAGCACGAACTGCCAGAGCAACTGCTCACCGGCCCGGGCCCGCTGCGGAGCACGCAGGGCCTGGACGAACTCCTCCAGGACGGCCGGCTCCCAGCAGGACGGGTCGGCCGTCCAGTGGCGCAGCAGGAAGCGGGTGAAGCCCGGCCAGTGGCGCAGCACCCGCCGCCCGATCCCCGGGTACTCCCAGGCCGCGGTGTACCAGAACCGCCAGGCGTCCAGCGGCAGTCGGCCCTTCGCCCGGCGCCAGGGGTGCGAGGTGTTGAGCGCCAGGTAGCCGTCGAACCGCTCCGGGGCGGCCAGGCAGAGCAGGAAACCGAGCCAGCCGCCGCACTCGTGGCCGATCAACCGCACCCGCTCCAAGGCGAGTTCATCCATCACCGCGAGCACGTCCTGAACCAGGCCGGCGCTGTGGTAGCCGCGCCCGGGCGCCTGCGACCATCCGCAGCCGCGCAGGTCGAGGCAGATCAGCCGGTGGTCGTCGGCGAGTTCGGGCAGCACCCGGTGCCAGGTGTACCAGTGCTGGGTGAAGCCGTGGAGCAGCAGCACCGGTTCGCCGTCCGCCGGGCCCGCCTCGGCCAGATGGAAGGCGACGCCGCGTGCGCTGACGAACCGGTGGGTGACACCCGGGACTTCGGGGAACGGCCGGCGGGGCGCGTCCGGTCGGGCAGGCCGCATCTGAACCTCCTGGTGATCGTCGTCAGCCAGGAAGAGGACGCGGCCCGCCCGGACTATCCGGTGAGCCGCGTCACACCACCGGTCAGTCGAAGCGGGCCTCCCGGACCAGGTGGCGGGAGAGCTCGTCCACCGCCGCCTCCGGGAGCCCGCGCGAGACGAACCAGGCACCGACGTTGCGCACGTCGCGCTCCAGGAACGACCGGCCGCGCGGGTTGGCGACCACGTCCACGATCTGCGGCACGTCGATGATCACCAGCCGGCCGTGGTGTACCAGGATGTTGTAGGCGGACAGGTCGCCGTGCGCGTACCCGTCCCTGGCCAGCAGCACCAGGCTCTGCTCCAGTTGGTCCCACAGGCTCGCCAACTCGGCCTCCTCGGCGCGCAGCTGGGCCAGCCGGGGAGCCGCCGTGCCGGACTCGTCGCCGATGAACTCCATCAGGATCTCGGTCCCCAGGATCTGCACCGGGTACGGCACCGCGACACCCGTGCTCCACAGCCGGGAGAGCGCGGCGAACTCGGCGGCGGCCCACTGGCCGGCGATCACCTGCTTGCCGAACTCGGTGCGGCGCGCCATCGCCCGGCTGACCCGGGACTCCTTGTGCGAGCGACCCTCCAGGTAGCCCGCGTCGCGGTGGAAGAGCCGGTGCCCGCCGTCGCGGTAGCGCTTGGCGGCCAGCAGGGTGCGGCGGTCGGTGCCCGGCACGCCGCGCTCCAGCAGGAAGACGTCGGCCTCCTTGCCGGTCTTCACGATGCCGAACTCGGTGTCGACGGCGGCCAGTTCGGTGACAACCCAATCCGGGCGCGGCTCCGGGCCCTTCTCGGTGGGCGTCGACTGGTCCCAGGTCGACCAGCGGTCCCCGCTGGGCGGCCCGTCCAGGGGCGGGGCCGGCTCCGCGTCGGTCTCCGGCAGGCCGTAGGGCTGGTACTCGTAGCCGTCCTCGTCGAAGGAACGCCGGCGGCCGGCTGCCTTGCCGCGCATCCGGACGAACGACTCGCTGCTGGAAAAGCGCTCACGCACTTCGGCGATCTCCTGTGGGAGGGGCCCACCGGAGGCCGCGTCAGCAGCCGTCAGCCGGTGGGCAGGGAAACGGGGGAGGCTTCTGGCGCGCAGCACAGAGCGCGCCGCGTCATGGCGGCCGTCACGTTCACGCACCTCTCTCTCTCCGACCGGACGGCAGGCGGCCGTCCGCGTCCCACTGGCGGAACTCCGTGATCGTATCGGGCCGGCGGCGGGACGCAACCGATTTACCGGGGTGCCGTCCGCGCACCGGGGAGGGCGCGTGCCCCGCGGATCGGGGAGCGGCTGATCGGCACCCAGACCAGCGCCAAGCCCGCCGCGCCCGCCCAGAGCGCGGCCCGCACCCCCAGGGTCGCTCCCAGCAGGCCGGCCAGCGCCGAACCCACGCAGAGCGCACCCGTCAGCACGAACCGCATCGTCGCGTTCATCCGGCCCAGCAGGTGGTCCGGAGTGACGGCCTGCCGGAAGCTGACCTTCAGCACATTGTCGATGCCGACCTTGAAGGTGGTCACCAACCAGCCGAGCGCGGCTGCCCAGAGCCAGCCACCCCGGTCGACCAGCGCGATCAGCAGCCCGAACGGCGCGATCACCACGCCCATCAGCCACAGCACCCGGCCGGCGCCCCACCGCCGGGCCAGCGGCCGGGCGCAGCGCGACCCGAGCAGCACGCCGAGCCCGCCCGCAGCGAAGAACAGGCCGAGCACCCAGGACGGCAGCCCCAACTCACGGGTGATCAGCAGCGGCAGCACCGTCTGGCAGAGCTGGATCGACAGATTGGTGCACCCGCCGGCCAGCGCGATCGGCCGCAGCACCGGGTCCTGCCGGACGAACCGCAGCCCCGCACCGATCTCCGCGCGGATCCCGGTGCGGCCGCCCCCGCGTCGGACCGGCGCCGGGCCGGAGCCGAGGCGCAGCAGGCAGGCCGCCGACCACACGTAGCTGACCGCGTCCACCAGCACCGCCGCCGGTGCGGCCACCGCCGCGAGCAGCAGTCCGCCGACGGTGCGGCCGCCGATCTGGGTGAGCGCGTCGGTGGTCACCAGGTGCGCGTTGGCCTCGGTGAGCCGGTCCCGTCCGACCAGGTCCGGCAGGCTGCTCAGCGACGCGACGTCGAAGAAGACCGTGGCCACGCCGCTGACCAGCACGGCGGCGCACAGCTGGGTGAAGGTCAGCCGGCCCAGCGCCCAGGCCGCGGGCACCGAGCCGAGCGCGACCGCCCGCACCAGGTCCGCGGCGACCATCACCCGCCGCTTGGGCGAGCGGTCCACCCAGGCCCCCGCGGGCAGCCCGATCAGCAGGAAGGCGACCGTGCTCAGGGTGGCGAGGAGGCCGACCTGCGCCGCACCGGCGTGCAGGGCGACGACAGCCACCAGTGGGATCGCCAGCGAGCTGACCGCGGTGCCGAGCTTGCTGACCGCGGCGGCGGTGTAGAGGAGGCGGAACGGGCGCTCGGTGAGCAGGCTGCGCGGCGCGGACGCGGCTGCTGCCGGTGGGGGAGTGGTCTGCTGGGCTGTGGTCATGGCGCAGACTGTGGCGGCGGTCGGCCCGGCTGCTCCAGGAATTTAGAGTGGGCTGAATCCACCGCCCCCGTTCGCCCGTCGAGGACCGCATGCTCGCGCTCTCGTTCACCGCCGCCGACCTTGCCAGGACTCGGTTCGCCGTGTCGCCGCTCTGGGAGGTGATGGCGAGCGCGCGCATGCTCCGGCAGCCGGACAGGTCGGCGCTCTACCGGCCCTGGCTGGAACCGGCACGGGCCCGGCTGGCGGCGGCCCGGTTGGACTGGTCGCTGCTCGCCGCGCTGGTACCGCTGCCGCCGGTCATGCTGCCGGTGTTCATCGCCCCGCCGCCGTCCGTGCCCGAGCCCGACCTCGCGCTGGAGCTCACGGTGCTCCGAGCCACCCCGCCCGAACTGGTCCGCGAGGCCGTCGCCGCCCTCGGCTCACCCCGCCTGGCCCCACTCGTCGAGGACCCGGAGCGCGGCCTGGCCGAGCTGGCCGAGACCGTCGAGGCCTACTGGGAGCTGGTGCTCGCCCCCCACTGGCCGCGGCTGCTCACCCTGCTGCGCGGCGACGTGCTGCACCGGGCCCGGCTGCTCGCCGAGGGCGGTGCCCAGCGGCTGCTGGACAGCCTTGACCCGGGCGTGAGTTGGGAGCAGGACACGTTGCAGGTGCCGCACCGCTACCACTCCGGGGCGAAGGGGCTCGGCGGTCGCGGCCTGCTGCTGGTGCCCACGGTCTTCGGCGGCTCCAAGGTCCACTCGGTCACCAGTCCGCGCTGGCAGCCGACCCTGCGGTACCCGCCGCGCGGCGTCGCCACGCTCTGGGAGCAGGCGCCGGCACCCGCGCCGGAGGCGCTCGCCGCGGTCGTGGGCCGTTCCCGCGCCCTCCTGCTGGCCGAGTTGCACGCCCCCGCATCCACCACGGACCTCGCCCGGCGCACCGGCATCACCCCCGGTGGCGTCTCCCAGCACCTCACCACTCTGCGCGCCGCCGGCCTGGTCACCGCCCACCGGGTCGGCCGCTTCGTCCTGTACGCCCGCACCGGTGCTGCCGAGGCCCTGCTGGCGGCGGCCGCGGGCGCGTGACGCCCGTCCTTGGGTGCCCGGGAGAACCCGGGGGCGGAGACCGGACACGGCGAGGGACCGGCGCCCAGCGGTGCCGCCGCGCCCGGGGGCCCGCACCGCCGCGCCGCCGTCGTCCGGTCGATCATCCGGGGCGGCCGTCCCTGACCCGGCGGCGCGTCGGCACCCCGTTGTCAGTGCGAGGCGGTACGCATGGAAGCAGCACACCTTCGATCCCGCACCCCGTTGGAGGTCCGCGATGACCGGTCCGCTCACCACCTGCCTCTGGTTCGACGGGCAGGCCGAGGAGGCCGCCAAGCACTACCTGTCGATCTTCCCCAACTCCCGGATCGGCCAGGTCACCCGCTACGGCGAGGCCGGGCCGGGGCCGGCCGGGTCGGTCATGGTGATCGAGTTCGAGCTCAACGGGCAGCCGTTCATCGGGTTGAACGGCGGCCCGGAGTTCACCTTCTCCGAGGCGATCTCGTTCCAGATCCACTGCGCCGACCAGAGCGAGGTCGACCACTACTGGGACAAGCTCACGGAGGGCGGCCAGCCGGGGCCGTGCGGCTGGCTGAAGGACAAGTTCGGCGTTTCCTGGCAGGTCGTCCCGACCGAACTGCCGGCGATGATCGGCGACCCCGACCCGGAGAAGGCCGCCCGCGCCACCCGCGCGATGATGGGCATGGGAAAGCTCGACATCGCCGCCCTCCGGAAGGCGCACGCGGGCGGGTAGGGGTGACGGCGGCGCGGTGCCCTACCGCGGGGTGCGCGCGGCCTCGACCAGGAGGTCGGCGAGGGTCCGGAAGACGAAGAAGTTGGGGATCTGGCTCACCGCCTTGGTGGTCATGTTCAGCCAGCGCCCCTGCTGCTTGATCGAGAGATAGCCCTTGTTGGTCCTGATCTCTTGCACCTCCGACCAGGCCACCGATTTCCCGCCCGCGCTCAGCCGTTCGGCGTTCACCGCGAAGGGGCCGAACTCGAGGGTGAGTCCGGCCTGTATGGTGGCGAGCGCCGGTGGCAACTGCACCGCGGTGACCTGCTGCTGGATCTCCGTGCCCCAGGTGTCGGGGGCCTCGAAGCCGCCGATCGTCCCGCCTTTGACCCGGGCCGTCTCGCCCCCCGGTCCGGACAGCGTGTAGAGGTACGAGGTGTGTGTGTACACGCCGTTGCGGTAGTGCTTGGTGATGTTCTGCAGCACGGACGCGTCGTCCCACCGGAACGCCTTCATCGTGGCGCCGCCGGTTTCGACCACGGCCACGCCCCGCTCGTAGAAGCGCAGTTCGCGGCCCTCGCTGTTGCGTGCCTCGATCTTCGTCCCGCGACGGGCCAGCAGGAAGAGACCGACCATGCCCGCGAGCACGACCAGACCCGCCACCGAGTTCGCGACCCAGACCACGACGATGATGAACGCCACCAAGGCGAGCCCGAGCACCATGGCGATCACCTGGCCCGCTTTGGCCCCGGGTGTCAGCTCAGCCCACTTGCGCCGCCGGGTGGGCCGGAACGTTCTCCGGAACCCGCCCAGCCGCGCCTGCTCGGCCATTGCGTCGAGGTGCGCCGTCATGCCGTCTCCCCAAGGCTCGTCACCACTACCTGACAGGAAGCTACCGATTCGCCGACAGTTGCGACGCGAAACCGCCGTAATTCGCTTCCGGTGACACCACATCTCCGACACCGTGGGCCCAGTTCTGACCTCCCGTGACCAGTCCGGAGAGGCACCCGGATGCGCAAGATCCCGACGCTCTTCGCGCGCGATCCCGAGGACCGGCGCTCCCTCACCGCCGAGGTCGATCCAGGGTGCGAGTGGGTGCTCGCCGGTGAGGGCACGGCCAGGCGCAAGTACGACGGCACCTGCGTGATGCTCGATGGGCACGGCGACTGGTGGGCCCGCCGCGAGGTCAGGCCCGGCAGGTCCGCACCCGCCGGCTACCTGGCCGTGGAAACCGACCCCGTCACCGGCAAGACGCAGGGCTGGGAGCCGATGGCCCGGTCGTCCTTCGCGGCATTCCAGGCGCAGGCGCCGGCAGCCGGCGGCGACTGGCGACCGGGCACCTACGAACCGGTCGGCCCGAGGATCAACGGCAACCCGGAGCGGTGCGACTCGCACACCCTGCTGCGCCATGCGACAGCCGAGGTGCTGCCGACCCCGGCACGCGACTTCGGCTCCCTGCGTCGGCTGGTCCTGGACCTGGCGGCCGAATCCGGCGCCGAGGGGGGTCGTGTTCCACCACGCGGACGGGCGCATGGCGAAGCTCAAGGCCCGGGATTTCGACGCCCGTTGATCCTCCGTCGGATAGCGGTTGCCGAGTGGTCGCGGGCGCCCGACACTGCGCCGACGTACTCGCAAGCCGACGGCGCCGTGCTCTACGACCGGCTCACCCCTGGTACCGACACCCGCGCCGATGACGCCTGCTGTTTCCCGCTGGTGGTGGGCGCCGAGTCGGTGCTGGACGTCGGGTGCGGCACGGGTGCCATGGCGCACCCGGCCCGCGAGCACGGGCACCGCGGCCGGCCGGCCGGGCTCGACCCGGCCCGTGCGATCAGCACGGTACCCGCAGCCGTGAACTGACCGTACGTCAGCAGAACTGAAGGCGATCGGCGAGCCCGGCAGCCGTGAACGCCGCCTCCAGCGCCTCGCGGCCCTCGGTGAAGTGGCCCCAGCTGTCGAAGTGCGCCGGAACCACCCGGCGGGCGCCCAGGACGGCGGCGGCTTCGGCGGCCTGCGCGCTGTCCAGGGTGAGCAGTGCGCCGTCGAAGATCAGGGTGCGGGCGGCGCCGGCGAACAGGAGCGCCGTGTCGACCGGTCCGAACCGGTCGGCGATCTCCTTGACCACCGCGAGCGAGGCGTTGTCGCCGCTGACGTAGAGGCTCGGTAGGTCAGCGGCGGTCAGCATGAAGCCGATGACTTCGCCGATCACCGGCTCGCAGCCGTCCGGACCGTGCTGTGCGGGCACGGCGGTGACGGTGACCGTGCCGCCGTCCGGCCGGGGCAGCTCCACCGACTCCCAGGGCGCGAGGCCGCGGGCGCTGCCGCCGAGCCGGCCCGCGCCGCTGCGGGTCACCAGCACCAGCGGGGCGGTGGCCAGGAAGGCGCGGCCGGAGGTGTCCAGGTTGTCCGGGTGCTCGTCGTGGGAGAGCAGCACGGCGTCGACCGGGCCGAGCTCGGCGGGGGTGACGGCGGTCGGGGCGGTCTTGGTGAGCACGCGATCGCCACTCGGATAGCTGCCGGGCTGGTCGAAGGTCGGGTCGGTGAGGAAGCGCAGGCCGCCGAACTCGATGAGCGCGGTCGGGCCGCCGAAGACGCGGATGTCAGCCATGGCCAGGGTTCTCCTCACGGGAAAGTTCACGATTTGACGTGAGAGAAACTAGCCGGTCCTCACGGAGAAGCGCAAGGTTTAACATGAGAGTCATGAGAGCCAGGGCAGCCGCCGAGTCCGCCGAGTCCGCCGAGTCCGCCGGAGCCACGATCCGGACCACGAGCGCCGACCTCGCACCGCCGCCGCCCGCGCCGGGCGCGGAGCGGCATGTCGCGCTCGACTTCGCCAACAGCGAGCTCGCGCTGCGCGCCGGCCGCCTCGATCTGCTCGCCACACCCGACGCGGCCGCCCGCTGGCTGGTCGAACGCGAGCTGGCTCCCGATGACGCCGTGCTCTACGAGTACTGCGCGGGTCGGCTGCGCGAACTCCGCGCCCAGTTGCGGACGTTGCTCGCGGCCCGGATCGACGGCACGCTGCCCCCGCCCGAAGCGGTGCGCGCGGTCAACACCGCACTGACCACCGCGCCCGCGGCCTCGCTGCTGCACTGGGACGAGGCCCACGGGCCGCATCGCGCCCCGGCCCATCCGGCCGACCGGGTCGCCGAACACGCCATGGCCGCGATCGCCGCTGACGCGGCCGAGTTGCTGACCGGCCCGGACGGCGAGCGCCTCGCCGCCTGCAGCGCCAGCCCCTGCAACCGGTTCCTGGTGCGCACGCACGCCGCCCGGCACTGGTGCTCGGTGCGGTGCGGCGATCGGGTCCGGGCGGCCCGGGCGTACGCCCGCCGTGCTCAGCGGGCCCAGGTGGCGGGGAGTGACGGGGCGACCGGGAGCGGCAGGTGACCGGGGGAGTGACAGGACATCACCCGCGCCGCTAGGTTCGGGTGCATGCGAAGCCTTCCGCCGCCCGCTGTTCACCCCACTCAGTTCGACGCCTATGAGCGCCAGGCCTGGGCCGGCCGCGCCGAGGCGTTCGCCGGCGGCTTCGCGCTGCTCTGTGCGCACACCGTGCCGGCGCTGCTGGACGCGGCCCGTGTGACCGCCGGTGACCGGGTGCTGGACGTGGGCACCGGGACCGGATCGGTGGCGGTCGCGGCGGTCGAGCGCGGCGCGGTCGTGACGGCGGTGGACGCCGAGCCGAGCATGATCGAGTTGGTCCGAGCGGCGGTTCCCGGACCGGCCGCCGCCGAAGTCGCCGTGCTGCCCGAACTGCCCTTCGAGGACGAGACGTTCGACGCCGTGACGGGCAACTTCGTGCTCAACCACGTAGGGCAGCCGCTCGCCGCGGTGGCCGAGCTGCGGCGGGTGCTGCGGCCGGGCGGTCGGCTCGCGCTCACCATCTGGGCCGTTCCCGCCGCACCCGGGCAGGCGCTGCTGGGCCGCGCCGTCGAGGCCGCCGGCGTCACCCGGCCCGCCCATCTGCCGCTGGTACCGTCCGAGTGCGACTTCTCCCGCACGCCCGAGGGCCTCGCCGCCCTGCTGACTGCCGCAGGCCTGCGCGAGGCGGCGACCGACACCCTGCACTGGGTCCACCGGACGACCCCGCAAGCATGGTGGAACGGCGCCGCCGCCGGCGTCGGCTTCATCGGACAGCTGCTGCTCGCCCAGAACGAGCAGACCCGGGTCGAGATCAGGCGGCACTTCGACCGGTTCAGCCAGGAGTTCACCGATCCCGACGGCCTGTTGAGCCTCCCGCACGCCGCGCTGCTGGTGCACGCCCACCGCTGACGGGCCGCGCCGGCGCCGGTACCCGGAGGATCGCGATGACGGACGAGCACGAGGCCGACCCCACCGAGCAGTTGGCCGGTGGGATGGCCAACGCGGGCGCGGTGCTTCGGCGCGGCGCACTGGTGCACCGCCCGCCACCACCCACCACGCCCGCCCTCCCTGCACGCCCACCTGCGGGCGCCGCGCCCCCGGGGATTCGACGGCGCCCCGATGTCGCACCGCATCACCGACGACGGCAGCGAGGAACCGGACTTCATGCCCGGCGACGCCGCCCACCGCGACTACCCACCGGACGCCGACCTCCCGCACCGGCTGCGCCCGGTCGCCGATGCCTACCGCCTCGACCGCCAGGGGCGCTCCCAACTGCCGGTGTTGATCGAGTAGGCCACCGCCGCCGGCCAGGTCGTCGCGCCGCCGAGTGGCGGCGGCAGACCCCGTCTACCGCGAGGCGTTCGCCGAGCACGGCGGCTGGGCACGGTGGGGCCGGATGCAGACCTGGTTGGCCGACCAACGGGACGTCAACCAGCGGGCGTTGCCGGCCGGCACCCGGCCCGGCTGATCAGCCGCCGTCCGACCCCTACGCAAGTCGCCCGCACTGAGCCACACTTGATGGCCCAGTGCGGTGGGAGGCGGGGTGGAGTCGTACTTCTTTCTCAGCTATGCGCGAGCGGATGACGACGGGACGGTGATCGCGCGGTTCCACCAGGACCTGCGGGCCGAGTTGGCCCGGCGGGACCCGGAGGCCGCCCGGCAGCCGTCGTTCCGGGACGTCGAGGAGATCTTCCTCGGAGCGGACTGGGAACGGAAGCTGAGCCAGGCGATCGGCGGCTGTCGCGCGCTGGTGGCGCTGTACTCGCCGGCGTACTTCACCAGCGTCTACTGCGGCAAGGAGTGGACCGCCTTCCGGGCCCGGACCGCCGCCTACCAGCAGGAGACCGGATGGGATCCGGGCGCGCTGCTGCCGGTGCTCTGGGAGCCCGTGCCCGGCGGGCCGCCCGAGCCGGTCGGCGAGGTGCAGTACCGGGAGCCCGCGCTGGGCGACCGCTACGCGGAGCTGGGGCTGTGCCGGCTGCTCGTCGAGGAGCCCGACGGGCCCGACTACCGGCGCGTCATCGAGGTGCTGGCCGAGCGGGTCAGCCGCGCCGCGGGCCGGATCCGGCTGCCCGGCCTGCCGGGGCTCAACCTGCGCGAGCTGCGGGGCGTGTTCCCCGTCGAGTCGTCCCCGACGCCGCCCAGCGAACCGGTGGTGGACCCTCCGGCGCCGCCGAGCCACCTCTTCGTCAGCTATGCTCCCGCCGAACGGATGTGGGCCGAATGGGCGGTGGGCGAGCTCACCGCGCTCGGCTACCGCAGCTCACTGCACAGCCTCGACAAGAACTCTGACGGTCAGTCAGCAGAGGTCTCCTGGACACTGGCCGGTCAAGGGCGGGTGGTCGCCCTGCTCTCCGGCGACTACCTGCGCCACCCCCGCGCCGCCGAACTCTGGCGCGCCCTGTCCGGACACCAGGTGGTCCGCGGGGTGAGCGCCCTGGTGCCCTTGCGGGTCCGGGAGTTGGACGGCCCACTGCCCAGGCTGTTCGCCGAACACCCGGTCGGTGACCTGGTCGGCAGTACCGCCGCCGACTCCGCCGCCCGCCTCGCCACCGCCGTCGGCCGGCTCCCGACCGCCGCGTCGCCGGCCGGCGGTGAACCGGCCCGCCACCCCGGCGCCCTGCCCGAGGCGCTCGACGTCCCCGCCCGCAACACCGCGTTCACCGGCCGTGACGCCGAACTGGAGGCCCTGCGCGAGGGCTTCACCGGTGGTGGCCGAAGCGTCCAGGTGGTCACCGGCCTCGGCGGCGTCGGCAAGACCCAGACGGCCGCCGAGTACGCCCACCGCTTCCGGGCCGGCTACGACCTGATCTGGTGGATCGCGGCCCAGCAGGTCGAGTACCTCGCCCCCCAACTCGCCGCGCTGGCACCCTGGCTGGGCCTGGAGAGCGGCGACGACAGCGCCGACACCGCCGGCCGGGTGCTCGCCGCCCTGCACCGCGGCGAGCCCTACCGGCGCTGGCTGCTGGTGCTGGACAATGCCGGACCGCCCGAACAGCTCACCCGCTGGCTGCTCGACGGCCCGGTCGGCGGTCATGTGCTGGTCACCTCCCGCGACCCCGGCTGGAACCGGCGCGCCGCCGTGCTCGAACTCGGCGTCTTCCGCCGCTCCGAGAGCCTGCGCCTGCTGCGCCGGTACAACCCGGGGCTCAGCGAACAGTCGGCCGAACAGGTCGCCGGGCAGCTCGGCGACCTGCCGCTCGCCATCGCCCAGGCCGCCGCCTGGCTGCAGGAGAGCGGCATGCCGGTGGCCGGCTACCTCGACCTGCTGTCCGCCACGCTCACCGAGATCCTGGACCGCACCCGGCTGCCCGAGGCCGAGTACCCGCGGTCGGTCGCCGCCACCTGGCTGCTCTCCCTGGAGGAGCTGCGCCGCGGCAACGCCCGGGCCGCGGACCTGCTGGAGGTCTGCGCGCACTTCGGCCCGGAGCCGATCCCCACCGCGCTGCTGTTCAGCCCGCCGCTGCTGCACCGCCTCGGGCTCGGCCGCGACCCGCTCAGCGCCCGGCTGGAACTCGGCGAACTCGTCCGCACCATCCACCGCACCGGACTGGCCCGGGCCGACGCGGGCCGGGAGTCACTGACCGTCCACCGACTGGTCCAGGCCGTGGTCCGCGACCAGGTGCCCGACGAGCGCCGCGGCGAGCTGCGCCGCACCGCCCAACTCGCGCTCGCCGCCGTGGCCCCGCAGGACCCGGACGCGGCCGACACCTGGCAGGCCTTCACCGAACTGCTGCCGCACCTGTGGCCGAGCGGCGCCGCCGACTCCCGCGAGGCCGAGGTGCGCCAGATGCTGGTCAACGCGGTGCGCCAGCTGTGGAAGACCGGCCTCGGCCAGGAGGCCAGGGAACTGGCCGAACGCACCCTGGAGCGCTGGTCCGACGCCAGCCCGGACGGCGGCCGGGTGCCGTCCGACGGCCTCTACGCCGGAATGCTGCGGGTGCAACTCGCCAATGTGCTGCGCGACCAGGGCGAGTTCCAGGAGAGCTACGCCATCGACCGGGCCGCCCACGACCGCTTCCGCCGCGAGCTGGGCCCCCGGCACCTCCAGACCCTGATCGCCGCCAGCAACCTGGGCAGCGACCTGCGGATGCTGGGCCGGTTCCAGGAAGCCCGGGTGCTCGACCAGGAGAGCCTGGAGGCCGGCGAGCAGTCACTCGGCCGCACCCATCCACGGGTCGTGATGATGACGCACAACCTGGGCGTCTCCGATGCGCTGGCCGGGAACTGGCAGCGGGCGCTGGAACTCTACCGGCGCGCCTACCTGGGCCAGCGCCGGCTGTTCGGGCCCACCGACCCACGAGCCCTGCTCGGCGCGACGGTCTACGGCATGGCCCTGCAGAAGACCGGGCGGCTGCGCGAGGCCCTGGAGCTCCTGGAAGTCATCGTCCAGACCCACCGGCGCACGGTGAGCAGGCGGTACAGCGGCGCCCTGTTCGCCGGTGCCCAGCTGGCCGCGGTCTACTTCCGGGTCGCCCGCCACGACGAGGCCGCCGAGCTCGCCGAGGCGGCGCACGAGGGCTTCCTGGAGATGATCGGGCGCAGCAGCTACTACACCCTGTCCGCGGCCAACACCCTGGCGGCCGTCCGGCACGCCCAGCACGACGTGGCGGCGGCGGTGCGGATCGCCGCGCTCGCTCACCGGGCCGGCCAGGACCACTACGGCGGCGACCACCCGATCGCCCTCGGACTGGCCGCCAACCTCGCCGTGCACCTGCGCGGCGCCGGCAGTACCGGTGAGGCCCGGGCACTGGCCGACGCGGCGGTGGCCGGACTGACCCGGGCCCTCGGCGCGGAGCACTGCTACCTGGGCCCGGCGCTGGTCAACCAGGCCACCGCGCTGGCCGACCGGGGGGATCCGGAGCGGGCGGTCACGCTGGGGCGGCGGGCCGCGCGCCTGCTCGTCACCGCCTTCGGAACCTCGCACTACGACGTCCTCGCGGCGCGCGCCAACCTCGCCCTCGACCTGGCCGCGCTGGGGCACCAGGACCAGGCGGCCGAGCTGACCGCCGCCTGCACCCGCGAGGGCACCGCCGCGCTGGGGGCCGAGCATCCGCTCACCCGGGCGGTGGCGGCTGGGGAACGGTTGTCGGCACACCTGGACCTGTGCGACTTGTAGCGCTGGACCTGTGCGACTCGTAGCGCCCCGGAGGCGCGGGCGTCGCTATGCTGTCCGGGCCATGACTGCCCCCGGGACCGCGGCCGAGCCATCCGCGATGCGCGCCGCCGCGCTCGACCTCCGCGTGCTGCGCGCCGTCCCCTTCGCGACGGTGTGCGTCCTGCTGGCGGCCGGCGGGCACCTGATCGGCTCCGACACGGCGGTTCCCTGGTCGGCGGTGCTCTTCGGATGGCTGCTCACCCTGGCCGCCGCCATTCACGGCGCGCGAAGGGAGCGCGGCCTGCGGGCGATCACCGGCGGCTTGGCGGGCGGGCAGCTGGTGCTGCACCTGGTCTTCGCGGTGGCGCAGGCGGTGCACGAGGCGCCGGCCACCCCTTCGATGCCCGACATGCCCGGAATGTCACACGGCGAGTCATTGGGCCGCACCGCATTCGGGATCAGCCCCGGCATGCTGACCGGCCATCTGCTCGCGACCGCCGCGGCCGCCTGGTGGCTGCGGCGCGGCGAGGCCGTGCTCTGGCGCCTGGCCGGCACCGCCTCCCGAGCGGCCACCGAGGCCACCCGGCGGTGGGCGGCGGCGCTGGACACCGTGCTTGCGCTGCTCACCGCCGCACGCCTCACCGGCCCTCCCGTGGCGGCCGGGACGCCGGCCGGGGCCCGGCCGCCGCGTCGGCCGGGCGCACCGCTCCTGCGACACGTGGTGGTCAGGCGCGGTCCACCGGCACGGCCGGCTCGCTGAACGGCACCCGCCCAGGCGAGCCGACCCAGCCGACCGACCGCAACCAGCCGATTGGGAGTACCCCCATGTCCGCAACCCGTCACACCCGTACCGCCCGCACCGCCGCCGCCCTCGCCCTGGCCGGCGCGGCCGTGCTGCTCACCGCGCTGCCCGCGTCCGCGCACGTGACCGTGCAGCCGTCCACCGTCGCGGCGAACGCCACCGACCAGACCTTCGCGTTCCGCGTGCCCAACGAGCAGGACAAGGCCAGCACGGTGAAGGTGGAGGTCGACTTCCCGACCGATCACCCGATCCCGTCCGCCCTGGTCGCACCCGTGCCCGGTTGGACCGACCAGGTCCAGACCACCAAGCTGGCCACCCCGATCCACACCGACGACGGCGACATCACCGACGTGGTCTCGCAGATCGTCTGGACCGGCGGGCAGATCGCCCCCGGCCACTACCAGGACTTCACCGTCGACTTCGGCGCGCTGCCCGACGGCACCGACCAGGTGGTCTTCAAGGCCCTGCAGACCTACAGCGACGGCAGCGTGGTGCGCTGGATCGACGTGCCCAAGGACGGCCAGCCCGAGCCGGAGCACCCGGCGCCGGTGCTGCACCTCACCGCGGCGGGAGCCCCGGCCGGCCAGGCTGCCGCGCCGGTCTCCTCGGCCAAGCCGGCCGCGGCGCCGGCCGGCGACAGCGACTCCACCGCGCGGGTCCTCGGCATCGCCGGCATCGTGGTGGGCGCGCTGGGCGTCGCGGCGGCCGTCCTGATGGGCCGCCGCGGGCGGACCACCGACAGCAAGTGAGCTGAGGGCAAGTGAGCTGAGGGCAAGGCGGGGCCGGGGCAGCGGCTCCGGTCCCGCCGGCCGGCCGAGGAGCGTTGGTCCGGCCCGCTCGCCGGGGCGCGGTGATCCCACTCCTCTTCCTTCGCGCGCCGGCCGGGCGCCCGCCGGCCGGAGCCGTGGCTGCGCGAGATCGACGACCGGGTGCCCGCCCGCGTGCCCGCCGGCCGTTCCGGCATTCCGTCGGGAGTCGTTCCAGCAGGGGCTTGCGTCGCTCCGGTCCGCCCGGGGCAGTAGTGTGTGCGCCCTGTGAGGGAGGTCTGATGATTGCTGGGCCGGGGTTCTGGGATGCGGAGATCACTGCCGCGGGGTGGTCGCGGGTGTTCTCGCCGGGTTTCGCCGAGTTCCCGGAACTGGCGGCGCGCGGTGCGGTGTGGGGGCGCAATGCCTACGTCCGGGGCGGTGACCGCCTGGTGATGGAGTGGTCGGACCTGGTCACGCTGGCCGTGGTCCTGCTGAACGGGGTGCCGCGGCAGGTGGCGGCGGAGGAGGACCTGCTGACCCTGATCAAACCCTGAGTTCGTCGAACGTCACGGCGAGTCGGGAACCAAAGGTTCTGCGTACCGCGTTATCGGCGACATGGACCCGGCAGTGGGGTCAGTGAGCGGGAGGAGTGTCCATGAGCGTGGCGCTGACGAAGGGCGGCAACGTCTCCCTGGGTCGGCAGGCGCCGGGTCTCGCTACGGCGCTGGTCGGGCTGGGATGGACGGCCGACCCCGCGTACGAGCTCGACGCCAGCGCCCTGCTCTGCGACCGCGACGGGCGGGTGCTGTCCGACCAGCACTTCGTCTTCTTCAACAACCTGCGCAGCCCCGACGGCTCGGTCTGGCACCTGGGCGGCCCGGCCGCCGGCGGCGACGCGACGGACCAGCAGCGGATCGAGGTCGAGCTGACCGCGGTGCCGGCCGAGGTCGAGAAGGTCGTCTTCGCGGTCGCCCTCTACGAGGCGGCGCAGCGCCGGCAGAGCTTCGCGCGGGTGCGGTCGGCCTACATCCGGATCACCGACCCCGGCAGCGGTCTGGAGATCGCCCGCTACCAGCTGGCGGACGAGCCCCGCACCGAGACCGCGATGGTGTTCGGCGAGCTCTACCGGCACAGCGGTGACTGGAAGTTCCGCGCGGTCGGCCAGGGCTACGCGAGCGGGCTCGCGGGGATCGCCGCCGACTACGGGGTGGTGGCGCTGCAGCCGGCCGCCGAGCCCGCCGACGAGGTGCGCACCGCGGTGCCGACAACGGCCCCGGCGGCCCCGGCCCGCCAGGCTCCACCGGCTGCGCCGGCCCGACCGGCCCCCGCACCCGTGCCCCCGGTGGTCACCGAGCAAGCAATGACAGGGAGTTCAGCCGTGACGTGTTTCTTCGACCCCTCCCACGGTGCCGGCGGGACGGCAGTGATCTGGACGCCGCAATGGGGTGTGCCCCGGCAGATCCAGGCGTGCGCCGTCTGCGCACAGCGGGTGCAGACCACGGTGCCGCCGTTCTACACCCCACCGCAGCAGCAGGCCGGTTACCCGCAGCAGATCCCGCTGGCCGACCCCCGGCAGGGTGCCGGGTACCCGCAGGGCTACCCGCAGCCGGGCCAGGTGCCGCCGGACCAGCAGCGCCGCTACGGCACGGGGGCGTTGATCGGTGCGGGTGTGGCCGGCGTGGTGGGCGGGATCCTGCTGGACGAGGCGTTCAGCGACGACCGGCCGGACGTCGTGGTCAACAACTACTACGAGGACGACGGCGACTTCTTTTAGGACGGCTCCTTCCGATTCCCGGACGGCTCCTTCCGGGCCCGCCTCGTTGATGCCCCGGCAGCACCGCTGCCGGGGCATCGGCGCCGCTCCAGCAGGCCTGCCGGTCGGTCCGACGAGCCCGGCCACCAGGCGGTTCGGGATGACCTGGGCCGCACATGGCCGGAGCACCGTCGCGAACCGGCAACTTCGTCGCGTGCCGGTCGGCCCGCCCTGTGACGACGCACCGCGGGGCCCGGCTCCGCCGACCCCCTCCGCGTAAAACCCCTGGCCGCGAACGTACCGACGTCACGACTGCATTCCTCGGCCGCGCCGTCGAGACCACCGGCCCCGGCTTCGGTGCTGCTCGGACCAGTTACCGGGTGGGAGCAGCCCGCCCGCCGCCGGGTCGATCCGGCTCGGGCGGACCGGCCGTCCGATCGCCCGGCGCCGTGGACCGTCCGTGCGGCGAACCGGACTGCCCGGCGTGCTCTCCGGTGGCGCGTCCGAGCCCGACTGGGCGTCACCGAGCTCCCGCACGTGGGCGATCCGACGGTCGGGCATGCTAGCTTTCTTCCTAGACATCCTAGGAAAGGATCCGCATGGCACGCGCAGGGCTCACCGCGGCCCGGCTCACCGAGGCGGCCGCGCAGCTGGCCGACGAGGTCGGCCTCGACCGGCTCACCGTGTCCGCCCTGGCCCGTCGGTTCGGCGTCAAGGACGCCAGCCTCTACTCGCACATCAAGAACCTGCGCGACCTGCGGGTGCGGATCGCGGTGCTGGCGGCCGAGCAGATGAGTGAGGAGATCGCGCTCGCCGTGGCCGGCCGGGCCGGCAAGGACGCGCTGATCGCCTTCGCCGACGCCTACCGCGAGTTCGCCCTCGCCCATCCGGGCCGCTACGCCGCCACCCAGCTGCAGTTCGACCCGGAGGAGGTCGCCGACTCGGTCGGCGGCCGGCGCGGCGTCGAGCTGACCCTCGGAGTGCTGCGCGCCTACGGCCTGGAGGAGCCCGACCTCACCGACGCCGGCCGGCTGCTCCGCGCCGCCTTCCACGGCTACATCCAGCTGGAGCTCAACCAGGGCTTCGCGCACAACCGCCCCGTGCGGCAGTCCTGGACACGTTCCCTCGACGCCCTCCATGTGGCGCTCTCCAACTGGCCGGCCCAACCCACCGGGAGCACGGAATGACGACCACCGGCCTGCTGAAGGTACCCGGCGCCGCCCTCCACCACGAGCACCGCGGCAGCGGCCCGGTGCTGCTGCTGATACCCGGCGGTGCGGGCGACGCCGGTCTCTACGCCGGTCTGGCCGAACGCCTCGCCGCGCACTGGACCGTGGTCGGCTACGACCCGCGCGGACTCTCCCGCAGCCCGCTCGACGGCCCGCTCACCGACCAGCGGGTCGAGGTGTGGAGCGACGACGCACGACGGCTGCTCGACCTCTACTCGCCGGACGCACCCGCGGCCGTTTTCGGCAGCAGCTCCGGCGCGATCGTGGCCCTCGACCTGCTCGCCCGCCACCCCGAGCGGGTGTGGCGCGTGGTGGCCCACGAGCCGCCGCTGCTGGAACTGCTCGCCGACCCCACTCCCTACCGGACGCTGTTCGCCGAGACCGGCCGACTCTCGCGCACCGCCGGGCCGACCGCCGCGATGGCCCACCTCGGCGCCGGGCTGGGCGGCGAACAGCCCGACGACGCGCGGCAGGACGACCGGCCGGCTACCGAACTGCCGCCGGAGATCCAGGAGATGGCCCCGCGGATGGCGGCCAACATGCCGGTGTTCCTGGAACGGATGCTCCATCAGTTCGCCACGGCCGAGCTCGAGTTGGCGGCCCTGCACCCGGTCGCCGACCGCCTGGCGCTCGCCGCCGGCCGGGACTCGCGCCAACTCCCCGTTTTCCACGGCCCCGCCGCCCGGCTCGCCGAACTGCTCGGTGCCGAGCTGGTGGAGTTCCCCGGCGGCCACCTCGGCAGCGTCGAGCACCCCGCGGAGTTCGCCGAGGTGCTGCACCGCACGCTGCGTTGAACCGGACGGCCGCCGGGAGCGGGACTACGGCCGGGCGTAAGGCCGGGTGAGGATCTCCATGTTGTGGCCGTCGGGGTCGGCGAAATAGGCCCCGTGGCCACCGAACCAGTCATTGACCTTGCCGGGCTCGGTCTGGTGCGGATCCGCGTAGTAGGTCACCCCGGCGGCCTCCAGTCGGCTGATCATCGTGTCGAACTGGTCGTCAGGCACCAGGAACGCGTAGTGCTGGCTCTGGATCGGCTGGTCGCGCACCTCGTAGAAGTCCAGGGTGACGCCGTTGCCGAGGTCGATGGGCAGGAAGGGGCCGAACGGCGCGCCGATCTCCAGGCCGAGGATCCCGGCGAGGAACTCCGCGGAGCGCTGACGGTCGGACGCGCACACCGCGGTGTGGTTCAACTGGATGGAGGTGACGGGCAACTGCGGCTGCTGAGCAGGCATCAGGGAAAACTCCAGGTCTGGGAGTGCTGTTGGAAGCGCAGAACAGGACCTGGATGTGGCGGGCCCCTTGCCCGCCTCGCGCTCACGCGGAGGCCGGGTGCCCAACTCGTGTGTGGCCCAAGGCCGACCCGGCAGTCACGTGTCGGACTCTACCCAGCGTCGCCGGCCTCGGCAACCGACGCGCCGCGACCCGTGCCGCCACCCGGCTGGAGGCCGCCAGGGCCGGCGAGGTGCTCCGCTCCGGCCAGGCCGGCACCACGGTGGCGGGCAGCGCGTCGGTGACCGGGACGCAGACCAAACACCGTCAACTACGTCGCCGACCCCCCACCGCCCTGGTGACGGGCGCGTCAGCCCGCCCTCAACCGGTCCAGCACCGCTGCCATCGCCCGCCGCACGCCCTGGCGCGCCTCCTCGGTGCGGTCGGTGGTTTCGAAACCGTGACGGGCGCTGGGTAGGTCCACCAACTCGACGTCCGCACCGCACTGTTCGGCAGCGGCCAGGAACTCCTCGACGGTGGCCGCGAACGGCGGTGACTCAAGGCCCACCCGGGTGAGGACCAGCGGCAGCCGGCCCGCGTTCGCCACCGCCTCCACCGGACGGAACCGGGATTCGACCGGACCCCATGCCGGCGGCGGCGCGAGCAGCGGATAGGAGGCGGCCAGGCAGCGCAACCACGGTGGGGGAGCGGCCAGCCAGTCCGCGGTGAGCAGTCCAGCGCCGGAGAAGACCCAGAGCGCGATCCGGTCCGGATCGACCCGGGAATCCGCCCGCACCAGCGCCACCGCCTCCGCGACGTCCTGTGCCGCCCGCCCGAAGTCAGCCGGCTCGTGCAGCCGGTGGTCCAGGGTCACCCCGACCACGCCGAGGCTCGCCGCATAGGTGCCGTACCCGACGAAGGTCGGCCGGTCCCGTGGCGTGGGCCGCAGGCTCTCGGGAAACGGCCCGCCGTGGACGAAGACCACCGCCGGGCGGGGCTCCTGCGACGCTCCGTCCGGCAGGTAGAGATCGACTCGGCCGGTCCGCTCCCTGGGCCGCTCGGCCAGCGGCAGCAGGAACTCCGGGGGCCGCTCGGGCTCGGTGGGCAGGGTCAGCCGATGGCCCTCGCCGGCGACCGCCCGGCGCAGCGTGTCCGCCAGGTCCTCGGGGCAGGACAGCATCGGCCAGTGGCCGGTGTCCAGCTCGAAGAAGGTCGCCTCGGGAACGGCCAGGGCCCGCACCTGCGGATCGCCGAAGCCCAGTCGGGCTTCCAGCGCGGCGACGGTCGAACCGTTGGCGCCGCACAGGATGCCGGTGGTCGACGGGATCCGCTCAGCCGGGGCGCCGAGCCGCAGGGGCTGGGTGAGGGTGCGCACCGGCTGCGGAGCGGCCAGCCGGGTCAGCCGCTCCAGGGCCGGTAGCGGCACGCCCGCGATGCTGCCCCAGCGGGCCCACTGGTCCAGCGCCGGGGCCGGCACCGGGCCGGACTCGGGATCGTGGAGCAGCCGCTGGTGCAGGGTGGGATCGGGCACCAGGGCGAGCGCGGGAGCGCCGTCGCGCGGCAGGCCCGCGTCCAGGTGGACGACCCGGGCGACCCGCTCGCGACGCCGGTCGGCGGCGCCCACGGCCGGGTGGATGCCGTAGCCGTGCCCGACCAGTACGACCTGGTCCTCCGTCAGGTGGTCGATCAGCTGCACCACGTCCTCGACGTGGGTGGCCAGATCGGTGTCCGGCCCGGCGAGATGGCGTCGGTGGCCGAGCCCGGTGAGCGTCACCGGATGGGCCCCGAAGCCGGCCGCCCGCAGCGCGTCCGCCGTCTCGCGCCAGATCCAGCCGCCGGTGTGGGCCTCGGACACCAGGACAAAAGCGATCATCATGCTCCTCCTCGTTCGGCGGGAGCATAGGAATTCCCCCTGCGGGAGGTTCAGCACCGACGAGGGCTACTCGAACGCGCCGTGCCGCCCGCTGCCCCGGGCGAAACGGGTGGCGCCGGCCACCGTGTCGGCGGCCAGCGAGACCTCACCGTGCCGCCACTCGTTGGCGAGCGCCCGCTCCAGCGGCAGGCCGTGCTGCTCGTGGACCGACAACCGGTCGTGGCGCAGGCAGGTCTGGGGGAAGGCGGCCAGCCGCTCGGCGAGCGCGACCGCCTCCGCCAGCGCCGCGCCGGGGGCACTGAGCCGGTTGGCCAGGCCGATCCGCAGCGCCTCCTCGGCTCCGACCGGCCGCCCGGTGAGGATCATGTCGAGGGCGTGGGACTCCCCGATCAGGCGCGGCAGCCGGACCGTGCCGCCGTCGATCAGCGGCACGCCCCAGCGGCGGCAGAAGACGCCGAACACCGCGTCCGGTGCGGCCACCCGCAGATCCGCCCAGATCGCCAGCTCCAGCCCGCCGGCGACCGCGTGCCCCTCCACGGCCGCGATCACCGGCTTGCCCAGCCGCAACCGGGTCGGCCCCATCCCCGCAGGGCCCTCGCCGGGCGCACCCACCACCGCTTCGCCCCGCGCCACCGCCTTGAGGTCGGCGCCGGCGCAGAAGGTGCCGCCGTGGCCGTGCAGCACGGCGACGGCGGCCTGCGGATCGGCGTCGAACTCCTGGAACGCCTCGGTCAGCATCGCGGCGTGCTCGGCGTCGACCGCGTTTCGCACCTCGGGCCGGTCGAGGCCGATCACGGTGACCGGTCCGCGCCGTTCAAGTCGCACTGCCATCAACTGCCTCCTGCGAGTCGGATGCCGGCCGCCTTGAGGCTACCGCCGGTCAGCGACGGGGGCGGTTCCCGGACGACCGGCTCCGACGGTTGCCGTCCCAGGGCGAGTGACCTCGCGATACGGTCGGCCGCATGGCAGAGACCCGGTTGACCACGCCCTCCTACCTCGTGCTCGGCATCATCGACAGCCTGGGCGAGGCCAGCCCGTACGACGTCAAGGTGGAGGCGGCGCGCACCGTGGCGCCGTTCTGGTCGATCCCGCACGCGCAGGTGTACGCCCAGTGCGACCGGCTGACCGCCGCGGGCCTGGTCCGCCAGGTGCGGCAGGAGGGCGGACGCAACCGACGGGTGCTGGCCCTGACCGACGCCGGGCGCGGGGCGCTGGCGAAGTGGCTGGCCGACCCGGAGTTCGCGCCCGTGGAGGCCCGCGAACGCGGCATCCTCAAGCTCTGGTTCGGCGGCCGGCCCAAGGTCCTGGCACCCACTCAGGTGGTCGAGCACCAAGCCATCCTGGCCGAGTACGAGGGCCTGGCCGGGAGCGTCGGCGACCAGCTGACCAGGGGGCAGCGCGAGGCCCTGGAGTTCGGCATCCGCTACGAGCGGATGATGGTCGACTTCTGGCAGTGGGTCGAACGCCGCGAACCCTGAGCACCCCCTCCGACCATCGCCCAACACCCGGCCCGGACCGACCTGTTGACCCCGGCCTGGCCCAGCGTTACCTTCTCGATAGTCCAGAAAGGACTATGAAGGGTGTCGTCGTGAACCGGTTCCGGACCATCGCCCGGCCGCGGGTGGCCGTGATCGCCGTGGTGCTGCTCTGCCTCGGCTACGCGCCGATCGCCGCCACCGAACTGTGGCCCTACGCGCATCCGGGCGCGCCCGCGATCGGGCAGTGGCTGCTCGCCCGCACCGTGCCGCAGCGGTACGTCTCCGAGGCCTTCGCCGGCCGGGTCGGCCCCTACCGGCACAGCCTGACCGCGATGGTCGTCCACTCGGTGCTCGGCGGCCTGCTGATGGTGCTCGGCCCGGTCCAACTGCTCAGCGCGGTACGGCGCCGGATCCGGCTGCACCGCGCCACGGGGGTGCTGTTCGCCGCCACCGTCTACCTCTCGATGACCGGCGCCGCCGTCTACCTGCTGCGCACCAAACCCGCCGACGCCTTCAGCGGCCCGACCTTCTGGATCGTGCTCGCCACCATCCTGGTCGGTACCGTGCTCAGCACCACCATGGGCGTCATCGCCGCCCTCGCCCGCCGACCCGACCTGCACCAGCGCTGGATGCTGCTCTGCTACGGCTACCTGATGACCGCGCCGCTGCTCCGCCTGGAGTGGGTGGTACTGCCCCTGGTCTTCCCCGGGCTACCGGTGACCGAGACCAACCGGATCGCCGTCATGCACCTGGGCTCGGTGGTGGTCTTCGGCGCCCTGGTCGCCTCCCGGGCCCTCGACCGGCGAACCGAAGTCCCTGGAGTGACCGGTAGTTGGGCGCCGACCCCGGTGCTGGTCGCGGCCCAGCTGCTGGGCGTGGGCTCGCCTGGATCAGCCGGCAGTACCTCGGCTGGGGCGCCGGCGGCCACCGGCTGCTCCTGTCCTACCTGCTGCCCTACCTGGTCACCTGGGCGGTCATGGCGTGGCAGGCCCGGCCCGCCGGACGCACCGGACGGCCGTGGGCCCGCGAGGAGTGGCGGCTGCACCTGCTCGGGCTCGCCCTGGCACCCGCGCTCTCGGTCGCCCTCGCCGTGCCGTTCGAACGGTACCTCGGGCTGGACCGGGCCACCGCGCTCACCGCGGGCGTGTCCATCGGCTGTGGTCTGCTCGGCTTCTGGGCCACCGCGGTGGTCACCGTGCGCGTCCTCTACGGCCGCGAGGTCGTCCGGCGGGCGGCCCTGACCCGTTCGACCGCGGTCGGCAACTCCCCTGTTGCCAACCGGATCTGAGGCTGGAGACCGATACCGATGAACAGTGGGACAAGCACCGGAACCGGCAGCGCGCCCGGCGACGGCGGCCGTTGGCTGGCACCCGGCGTGCCGGTCCTGGCCGGCACGGTGGCGGTGGTCAGCATCCTGACCGGCGCGCTGATGGCGGCCGTGGCGGTGGCCGGGCACGCCTTCACGCCATGGGTGTCGGCCGGGCCGCTCGGCCCGGGCCTGGTCGGCGCCGCGATGCTCGGCGTCTCACCCGGGCTGCTGCTGGTCGGCCGGGCCAGGCGCTGGGAGGAGGTCCGCACCCTGATGCTGCCGACCGCGGTCGTGCTGCTCGGCCTGCTGACGGTCAGCCTGGTCAACGGCGGCCGGCTCTACCTCGTCCACGGCGGCTCGATCGTGCTGGTGCTGTTCAGCCTCGGCTGGATCGGCACGCTCGCCCTGCTGGCGCTCGGCGCGCTGGTCTGCCTGCTGCTGCAGTACCTCACCCCCGCCGCCCCGGTGCGCGAGCGGATCGTACCGGTGCCGGGCTGGGCCAAGCCGTTCCTGGCCGTGCTCGGCTCCTCCTGGTCCGGGATCGGCGCGGGCCTGCTGCTCCTGCCCGGCTTCTGGGGCGCGCTGCTGCCCTGGCGGGTCGATCGTGCGGACGCCCAGGCCCTCGGGGTCTGGGCGCTCGCGCTGGGCGTCGGCGTGCTCGGGGGGCTGGTCGAGGACGACCTGGCCAGGCTGCGCCCGGCGCTGCTGTCGCTGCCCGGCGTGGCGGTGGTGGCAGGAGTCCTGCTCGCCACCAGGTCCGGTGAGGTGCACTGGGCGTCCGGGCCCGGTGTCTCGCTGATCACGATGCTGACCGGCCTGCTGGTCTGCGGCGGGACCGGGTACTGGCTGCTGGCGCGGAGCGGAGCCGGCCGGCCTGCCGGCTCCGGCGGCTAGGGGCGGTGGCTGGTCACGTCGGCCCCGCGCCGCTGCGCGCCGACGCAGTCCGGGAGGCCGCCCGCCCCCGGGGCCCGGTGCTCGCCGCGGCGGCCGCCGTCCCCGCCCCTTTTTTGCTGCTGACGATCAGTCAATCTCCCTCCTGCCGAGCCAGAGCGGCCGCGAACGTGACCGCCCCCGCGAGCAGTGCGGCGCCGAGGAGCAGCCCGGCGAGCTCGCCGAGCGTGTCGACCGGACCGATCACCGGCCGCAGTGGATCCCGCAGCCCGGTGGCGACCGGTACGGCGAGGGCCGCCGCGGCGGCGGCACGGCGGATCGCACGCCGCCACCGCCCACCGGTCCTCCCCGGCACGGCGATCCGCAGCACGCTGTTGCAGAGCGTGCAGAAGGCGAAGAAGCCACCCGAGGCGATGCCCACCTTGATGACGAACAGGAGCGGACCGGGTGCGCCCTCGCCGACTGCCTGGTCGACGGCGAGTCCGAGCCCGGCGGTCAGGCTGGCGGTCGCGGCGACGGCAGTGATGTGGTGGCGGGCGAACTGCGCGGCGGTGCCGGGCGCGAGCCGGGCGGCCGGGTGGCGCAGCGGGCCGGGCAGCCGCGCCGTCACCAGCTCGACCAGCAGGGCCAGATCGGCCAGCCAGTCGCCGTTCTCGGGCAACCGGCCCGTCGGGCGCGGCAGCCGGCCGAACGCCTGCCACTGGAGCAGCAGTCCGACCGCCGCCGCCACCGCGAGCGGGACCAATGAGGCGATCAGCCACGGGGTTCCACCGTTCCAGTAGGCGTGGTCCGCGTGCAGCACCGCCGCCGTGCAGTCGGCGGCCGTGGTCGCCGCCACCAGAACGGTGGACAGGCAGGCGGCGCGCAGGAGTTGATCCACCCGGTGGGCCGGCTGCGGCCGGCCGCCCCGGCACAGCAGCGCCCGCAGTGCGGTCAGGGCGCTCAGCGCGGGCACCAGGAAGACGGTGAAGGAGACCACGGCGTCATACGGGTCGTCCTGCCACGGACTGCCGGTCCGCACCGCGCGCACCTGGGTGGTGACGTAGGCGAAGACGGTGAAGGCCGCGGCCAGGGCGAAGGAGAACCGCAGGGCGGCAACCGGGAGTCGGGTGGTGCGCTCGGTCATGGTGGCCACCGGCTCAGCTGGTGACGTCGCGGCGGACGAACAGCAGCAGGGCGAGCCCATCGAGCAGCACGAACGGCAGCAGCGCGTGCGCGAGGGCGCCCGGCAGCGCTTCCACCGTGAGCTTGTGCTGCGTCAACCGCTGGGTCACCAGGCCGGGCAGCCACTGGGTGCTGTGCGCGAACCGCCCCTCCAGCACGTGCTCGGCGGCCAGGATCCAGGCGAGTGAGACGGTGAGTGCGGCAGGCACACTGCGGGTGAGCAGGCCGGTCGCATGTCCGAAGACGCTCAGGATCACGCAGGCGCCCAGCAGTTCGGCGGTGGCGGCGGCCATGTCACCGACGCCCGGCATCCGGCCGAACAGCCCGCTGACCGCGTAGCCGGCCGCACCGGCCAGCACGGCGAAACCGGCGGCGATCGAGGCCGAGGCGGCGAGCTTGCCGAGCCCCAGCCGCAGGCGGGACGGTACGGAGATGAGCCAGGCGCGGATCGTGCCGCTGCTGAAGTCGCCCGCCGCGGCGGTGGCGGCTCGCCCCATCAGCAGTGTCGCCACCACGATCCCGGCCTGCCGGAACCCCCACAGCGGGGACTGGTGCTGCGGGCCGGCGTTGGACATCGAGAAGACCATCAGGGCGAAGCAGAACGCCAGGAACCAGGTGGTGCCACGGCTGGTGGAGCGGAGCAGTTCGGCGCGGTAGCTGCGGATCATGAGCGGGCTCCCGAGATCACGGAGTGGAACGCCTCTTCCAGGGTGGGCGTGAGGTGGCTGAGCTCGACCAGCTCGATGCCGGCGCGGGCCGCGGTGGCGAAGACGTGCTGGGCGGTGGCGTCGGCGCCTCGGCCGTTCGGCGGGGTGCGGATCCCGTCCGGCGCCTGCTCGGCGGCCAGTCCGTCCGCCCGCATGAGCGCGGCGAGCCGGGTGGTGGCGGCCTGATCGGCGGCCCTGATCCGCAGCCCGGCCGGTCCGACGAACGCGTCGAACGGGCCGTCGTAGAGCACCTGGCCGCTGTGAAGCAGTGTCAGATCGTCTGCCACGCCGTCGAGTTCCCGCAGCTGGTGGGTTGACACCACCACGGCGCAGCCCTGGTCGGCGACTTCGCGGATCATGGTGCGCAGCACCGCGATCGCCTGCGGGTCCAGGGCGTTGGTGGGTTCGTCGAGCAGTAGCACCTCGGGGCGGCGCAGCAGGGCCAGCGCCATGGCGGTGCGTTGGCGGTAGCCCTGGGAGAGCGTGCCCACGCGGCGGTCCAGCACGTGGGTGACCTGGGCCAGTTCGGCGGCTTCGGCGGTCTCGGCGGCAGTCGCTCCGGTCAGCAGCGCGTGGACCCGCAGGTTCCGGCGCACCGTCAGCGCGGTGTGCAGCGCCGGAGCCTCGATCATCGCGGAGAGCGGGCGCCGGTCGGACCCGGTCGCGATGCGCACCGCGCCCTGGCCGGGCCGCATCAGACCGGTGACCAGGCGCATCAGGGTGGACTTGCCCGCGCCGTTGAGACCCACCAGGGCGGTGACCCGGCCGGGTTTCGGGCTCCAGGTGACCGAGCTGACCGCCCTGGTCGAGCCGAAGGACTTGGACAGATCCGAAAGCACCACAGGGGCGTTGGAGTTCGGCATGACCGGGATAGTACACGGCGCGTAGTACTTGTCGCGTACTACATGGTGCGTAGTAGTCTGGAGGGCACACGAGGCAGGGGAGTGAGGCGGATGCAGGCGAACGACGCACAGACGCTGGTGCTGTGCGTGCTGGCCGACGGGCCGCTGCACGGCTACGCCATCAACGCGGCGATCGAGGAGCTGGTCGGGGAGCGGCTCGGTCCGGGCAGCCTCTACGGCGCGCTGGCCCGGCTGGAGGCCAAGCAGCTGATCGAGCCGGCCGAGGAGCAGGGCCGGCAGCGGCCGGTGCGGCTGACGCCCGCCGGGCGGGAGGCGCTGGAACGGGAGCTGCGGTCGATGGCCAAGGTCGCCCGTGCGGGACTGCGCAGCCTGGGAGCGAACCCGGCATGACGACCCATCGGGGCCTGGTGCGGCTCTATCCGGCCGCCTTCCGGGACCGCTGGGGTCCCGGGCTGGAGGACGATGCGCGGGCGGCCGGCTGGAAGGGCTGGCCGAGCCTGCTGGCCGGGATCGCCGACATGTGGCTGCACCCGGCGATCTGGCCGGCCGACTCCAGGGCCCAACGCCGCGAGCGGGTGGCCACGTTGGGCGTCACCGCCACCATGGTCGCCGTGCTGCTCGCCCGGGCCGCGACCGCTCGTGGCGTCCCGCTCGTCGCAGTGCCGGGTGGCGCCTTGGTGCTGTGGCCGTGCACCGCGCTCCTGCTGCTCGGGCTCGGCCTGGTCGCGCCGCTGCCCCGGCTCAGCCGGCCGGCGGTGACCGCGGTGCTCGGCCGGGCGGTGCGCCGGCTCGCCGGTCCGGTGGTGGTCGGTGCCGCCATGGTGGCCGCCGCGCACCGCTATGCGGCCGTGCTGGCGGGCGGCTTCCGGCACCAGCTCATGCTGACCGGCTACTGGGGGCTACTGGTCGTCGGTGCGGTGCAGGCCTGCCGGGTGGTCGCGGGACTGGGTGTCAAGGTGGTGGTCGCACCCCGGGTGTGGCGGTTGCGGCTGGGCATCGCCAGCCTGACCGCGGCCAGCGCGCTCACCGGGTCGGTGGCGCTGGCCGTCGGGCTGGCCCGCCCGCAGGCCGACCGCCCGGCCATCGCCGCCGGCGGTGCGCTGGTGCTGCTCGCCTGGGCGCTGGCCGCCACGCTGCGGGACCTGCGGGAGACGGTCGCCGACTGAGCGTCCGTGGACCGCGCACCGGCGGTGGCCGACCACCGCTCGCCGCCGCTCCCCCCTCCCCGCTCACCGCTCCCCGCTCACCGCTCACCGCCGGCCACCGCACGGCCGCAGGCACGCGCCCAGCACCGTACGGCCGTTGGCGGCGCCGGACCGTCCGGGCGCCCTGCGACCGTCAGCCTCCTCCAGCCTCCAGGGTGGCCAGAGTCCGCTCCAGCCAGGCCAGTTCGGTCTCGCTGGTGGCCCGGGCGATCAGCAGCAGGCCCTGCCGGAACGGATCCGTGATGTCCTCGGCGCCCAGCGGCCGGTCGCCCTCGTAGAAGAAGCTGCTCGGCTCCCGCAGGAAGGCGAGCCGGCGTCGCAGTACCTGCGCCTGGTCGGCCGGCGTGCCCAGCAGGCGCAGGAAGGCGAGCACCGTGAACCAGTGGTTCTCGTCGGTGATCTCCACGCCGTCGGCCTCGCGCAGCCGTCGGAGCAGTTCCACCCGCCCCTCGGCGGTGAGGGTGAGCACATGGCGCGGCGCGGCCCGCGTGCCCGGCTCGGTCTGCCGGGTCAGCCGGCCCGCCTTCTCCAACCGCTTGATCGCCGGATAGAGCGTGCCGTCGGCGATCGGCCGGACGTGCCCGGTCAGCTGTGCGACCCGCCGCTTCAGCTCATAGCCGTGCAGCGGCTGCTCGTACAGGAACCCCAGGATCGCCAACTCCAACACAACCAGCATTATGCCTCACTGTCGCTATACATCGGCATCGATGTATAGTCCTGGCGATACAAGAAGCCGGCCGACAGCTGACGGTCGACCGTTGAGGAGGAGCCATGCGCAATGCCCAGGTGACCGAGTCCGGAGCCCGGATCCGCTGGATCGAGCTGCCGGGCACCGAACCGACTCGGCTCTACCTGCACGGACTCGGCGCCGGCAGCGGGCCCTACTTCACCGCCTCGGCGGTCCACCCGGAGCTTGCCGGCCACCGCTCGCTCCTACTCGACCTGCTCGGCTTCGGCATCAGCGACCGGCCCACCGACTTCGACTACACCCTGGAGGACCACGCCGACGCCGTCGCAACCGCGCTGGAAGCGGCGGACGTCGAGGCCGCCGAAGTGATCGCCCACAGCATGGGCGGCGCGGTGGCGATCGTGCTGGCCGCCCGCCACCCGCGGCTGGTCGCCAAGTTGGTGCTGGTGGACGCCAACCTCGACCCCAACCCGGCGGCCCGCAGCGCCGGTTCGACCTCCAGCGGGATCGCCTCCTACACGGAGGAGGAGTTCCTGGCCGGCGGCTGGCAGGAGGTGCGCGACCGGGTCGGGCCGCACTGGTGGTCCACCATGCGGCTGGCCGGTCGCGAGGCCCTGCACCGCTCCGCCGTCCACCTCGCCGCCGGCAGCACACCCACCATGCGCGAACTGCTGCTGGAGCTGCCGATTCCGCGCACCTACCTGCGCCCCGCAGCCGACCCGGCCCTGCCCGGCACCGACCGGTTGGCCGCCCACGGGGTGTCGGTGGTGACCGTCCCGGACTGCGGCCACAACATCATGCTGGACAACCCGGACGCGTTCGCCCGGGCCACCGCACGCGCCCTGCGCGACGGCCGCTGATCACGGTCCTTCACGAGCGGGAACTCCTTCACGAGCGGGAACTCCTCCGCGAGCGGGAACGAACGGCAACTCCGGGTTCGGCACTCCGAACGGCCGTCCGCGAGCCGACCTGGCGGCAAACCCGGGTTCGGTGCTCCGAGCTACTCCGAACGGGCGACGCCCAATGCGTACACGATTGGTCACCGGAGCGCGGGGTACGGCACCAGGACCGCAGCCCATCCCTCCCGGAGAGGAACGTCCGCACGCCCATGAGCGACCTCCACACCATCCCCGAACGCGCGCGCCTGGTGACCACCGCCCGCGCCTGGGCCCACGCCCTCGCCGAGCATGCCGACCCGCACGAGGACCTGGTGGTCTACGGCGGGCCGGACAGCTACCTGATCGGCGTCGGCAGCAGCGCCCGGCTGGCGCTCGACGGCACCAGGACCGACCCCTGGCCCGCCATCACCGAGTTCCTCGAACAAGCCGCCGGCGCCCCCGTGCTCGGCCACCTCGGCTCCGACCTGCTGCGCGGCCTCGAACCGCGGCTCGCCCGCGCCGACTACCCGGCCAGCTGGCTCACCCTGCCCCGGCTGCTCTTCCAGGTCGACGCCACCGGCCCGACCGTACTGCGCGGCCGCCCCGGACAGAGCTGGGAGACGCTCCGCCCGCGCCTCGCCCACCCGATCGGATCCGTGCCGCTGGCGGACAAGGGCGAGCAGGGCCGTGCCGCCTACGAGGACGCCGTCCGGCGCGTCCTGGAATGGATCGGCGACAGCGCCGACCACCGCTGCACCCTCGCCCGCCGGGTCGAGGTCAGCACGCGGTTCCCGCTCACCCGCCTGCTGCTCACCGGGCCGCCGCCGACGCAGACCAGCCGGCTCTTCTACGTCCGGCACGACGGTTTCGAGATGGCCGGCAACAGCCCCGAACTCCTGGTCCACGGCAACCTCGCCGCCTTCCGATCCTACAAGCTGGCCGGCACCTACCCCCGCCACCCCGGCGCCACCGACCGCGACCTCGCCGCCGCCTTCGTCAGCGACGGCAAGATCCTCGCCGAGCACGCCTCGGCCCTCGGTGCCTGGCGCCGCTCGCTGCGCCGCCTCGGCGCGGTGGTCGGCGCCGGCACCTCCGTGCTGGAACGCGCCCGGCTGCGCCACCTGATGACCGTCCTCACCGTGCAGCCGGAGCACGCCACCCTCACCGACCTACTGCGCGCGGCCCTCCCCACCCCCTGCAACCCGCCCGCCGGCCTCTCCCTCCTAGCCGAGCTGGAACCCTTCCCGCGGGGTGCCTACCACGGCCTCGTCGGCCGCATCCAGCCAGGCCGCCTCTCCCTCTCCCAGACCCTGCGCACCGTGTTCCGCACCGGCACCGACACCTTCACCCACGTCGGCGCCGCCATCACCCGCGACTCCACCCCGGCCGGGGAATGGGCGGACACCTGTCACAAACTGGCGGACATCGAGATCCCTCTGGAGAGCTGACGAGCGGGCGGCGGCCGGCCCGCGGGTCACCGAACGGGTGGCCGGCCGCCGCGCCGGAACCGGAGCGCCCCGAGCACCAGCGCGATCACGAACACCACCACGCCGATGGCCAGCAGGTACAGCAGCCCCTTGGCCACGGCACCGACGATGCCGAGCGCGATCGCCACGATCACCAGCAGCAGGACCCACACCATCGGACGCACTCCCTCTCGCGGCTCAGCGGCGGGCCAGGCGGCGCTCACCGCGGCTGCCGGGCACGTACTCCAGTCGGTAGTACGCGAAGACCGCCGGCTCCTCCTCGGCGGCCAGCACCCCGTCGACATCGATCGCCGGGGCGTCCTTGACCAGGGACTTGGGGAAGGTGACCCGCACGTATCCGGGGCCCGCCACCGCCCCGATCAGCGGTACGAACACCAGCCGCTGCCGGGTGGGCAAACCTACCGTGACGGTGGCGAAGAAAGGCTCGTCGTCGACGGTATCCACGTAGACCGATTCCAGGGTGCCGATCCGCTTCCCGGTCTCGTCGACCACGGCGTGCTGACGCCATTCGCGAATGTCGGCCATTTCGATCGTCGGCACGTCGCACCTCCGTCATGTCCATTGCCGTCCATGGTGCCCCAGCGGGCCCGCCGCCGCCCGGCGGCCGCGGCCCTCCCGGTCGGGGAGCGGGGTGAGGGCGCCGCCCAGTAGCCGCCGGGGCCGACAAGGGGCCCGGTCAGTGGGAGACCAGTTCCCGTTCCAGGACCTCCACCAGCTCGTGCCCGGTCATCCTGGAGCGGCCGTCGACATGGGTGTCCTCGGCCTCCCCGTAGAGCTCGGCCCGGGTCGCGTGCTCCAGCTCCTCGTGCAGCCCGCGGACCGACCGACCACGCGCACCCGCCGGTCGCGCCCCCCGTGCCGCCGCCGGTGGTGCCTTCCGTGTCATCACCGGTCGCGCCCTCCGCGGCACCGGCCGATCAGCAACTGGCCGACCTCCTCCAGCACCCGTCGACGTCGGCATGGCCGGAGTTCAGCTGATCGAAAAGTCGCTCGACCCGACGGTGGTCCGAATTGATCAATCCCATGGCATCGTCAGCCTGACCCACTCCTGCCGCACCCTCTGTCACCGCGTGCGCGGTTCGTCGCGACGGCGCGGCTACCCCGGTACGGGCTCGCCAATCGCCTTGACCGGAGTCTTCCCGACGAACCGGGGGCGCAGCACCAGTAGCCCGTCCTCCGGCGCGGCGGCCATCGCGAACGGGTAGCGGTCGGCCCGGAGGCAGAGCGGGACGTCGTCGGGGTGGACGCCCCGGTAGCCCCGGCGCAGGCCCTCGGCGAGCTCGGCGGCGGCGGGGGAGCGGGCCGCGCGGTGCAGGTAGGGGGCAGGGTCAGCGGTGGGGTCGGCCACGCGGTGGGCGATGTACTCGGCACAGGCGCGGTCCTCCGGGGCGGTGCCGTCGTCGCCGGTGATCACGAAGGTCACCGACGACGACGGTCGGCCATGCAGCAGCCGGGCCGTCGCATCGGCGACCGCGAAGCTCGCGCAGAGCACCAGGCCCGCATCGCGGACGGCCAGCGCGCCCACCGTGCCGGCCGTCGTCTTCTGCACCACGGTGCGCCCCGCGAGCGGTGTCGAGCGCAGCAGGCCGGGCGAGTTGACCGCGTCGAACCCGGGTGCGGGCGCGCCGTCCTTCAGCGCGAGCCAGCCGGGATGACGTTCCTTCAGTGCCAACGCCCTGTCGAGTGACTCGGCCGGCACGATCCGCGCGGCTCCCTGTGCGAAGGCCTGGGCCGCGACGGTGAAGGCACGCAGCACATCGACGACGACGGCGACGCCGGGCGGCTCGGCCAAGTCGGCGAGTTCGGCGATGCCGGCGAAGTGGAAGGACATCTGCCGCCTCACTGGGGCGAGTTGGAGATCCGGCCGAGGCCGGGCGACCGCGGTGAGCGGTTCCCGGGGGCACGACCAGCTCCGGTTCGAGCAGCGTGGTGAACCGGCGAGGGCGAGTGGCAGGTCACTGCGGGACGGGGCGACCGGGGTTGGGTACCACACCGGCCCGGTCGGCACCCCACCCGGGTGCCAGCCCTGGTTCGGCCACCGCCCCCTACTCGGCGGAGGCCTCCCGCGATGTCCGGGCGGGGCTCGCCCCGGAACCGTCCCGCCTCCCCTGACGGGGCCGTGACACGGCGGTGACGGGGCAGTCGAGTTGTCACGGTTCGGTTTCTACCGCCGACCCTCGACTGATGTCCAGTCAGATCGTCGCCCTATCGTGGTGGTCCTGATCAACTGGTATTCACAGCAAGGGAGTCCGCTCGTGTCCGAGCCGCCATCCGCCCCGCCGGTGCCGCCTGGACCGCCATCCGCCTCGCCGGTGCCGCCTGGACCGCCACCCGCCCCGCCGGCGACGGCGGCGCCGGTCCCGTTGCTGCGCAGGCCGCTCGTCGCCGGCGTTGCCGGGCTGCTGGTGGGCGCGGTGCTCGTCGGCGTGCCGATGGCGCTGCTCGGTGGCGCCGGCGGCCCGGACTTCGGGGGCGGTGGCGGCGGCAGTGCCCTCCAGGCCCCCGGGGCCATCGCAGACCTGAGGCCGATGGCCGAGGTGCGGCGCGCGATGCCCGGGGCGAGCGCCCAGCAGACCGACCAGCTCACGGCCCAGGACCGCAAGAGCGGTCAGAACCTCTCCGCCGCGTACTCCGGCGCGCCGGCCGTGGTGCAGAGCTACTCGGACTCGGACATGGGCAACATCGTGGTCCTCGACGCCGTCCGGGCCGAGTCCCCGGAGCCGTACGTGCAGTTCGAGGACACGGCGATGCTGCAGGAGGCGCGCCCCGTCAACCAGTTGCTGAAGGTCGGGCCGGTGAGCTGCGTGCTCTTCAACGACTTCACCGCGGCCGGGCAGACGCCCGGGCCGGAGGCGACCCATGTGACGTACTGCCAGCGGACCGGGCCGGGGCTCACCGTCATCATCCGCCCGGGCGCCGGCGACCTGTCGCACGACCCGGGCAAGGTGGCAGCCCTGGTGGAGAGCGCCTGGTCGGCGCTCTCCTGAGGAGGACCGCCGGGGGCGGGCGGCCCGCTCGGGGACCGGGAGGCGGCCTGCTCGTGGCAGCGGGCCGCCTCCCGGGTCAGGCGGTGGCGATCGCCGGGTCGCTGGTGCTCGGCCCGCCGGTCTCGATGTGGCCGGCCAGGCGGCGCAGGTAGCTCGGGTCCCGGTCCGAGGTGACCGTCAGGTCGTACCAGCCGTTGCTGCCGTTCGGGTGGACGTTGTGCGTCAGCTGGGCGCCCGGACGCAGCTGGTGGGAGACCGGGTGATCGTTGCCGTAGCCGTCGGTGATGGTCAGGCGCACCGGGGTGCTGCCCTCGTTGGTCAGCACCAGCTGGAGCTGGCCGTTGTGACCGCGGTGACGGGCCGTGAGCTCGGGGCCGGCCGTGCCCGTGGTGCCCTTGAACTCGCGCAGGAAGCCGTTGGGGCCGTGCACGGTGAGGGCGTAGCCGCCGGCGGCCGGCCGCCATTCACCGGACAGCGACCGGCCCGCTTCCACGGTGTAGTTCCACGGGCCGTCGCCCTCGGTCGACGAAGTGACCAGGAAGTGCGCGCCGGCCGTGCCGTGGTTGGTGAAGTCGAGTCGCACCCGGCCGTCCGCCCCGGCCGTGCCGTCGGCGGCCAGGTCGTAGGGGAGCGGACGGGCGACGCGCAGCCCCGGCTCCTGCTTGGGCAGCCTGGGATCGGCCGGCGGGGTCGGCACGTAGCTGGCGTGGCGGTCCCGGTCCGGCGGCAGGTAGCCGGCGGTGTCCGGCAGCCCCGGCACCTTCGCGTCGCTGTGGCTGAAGTCGAAGGCCGAGGTCAGGTCACCGCAGACCGCCCGCCGCCACGGCGAGATGTTGGGCTCGTGCACACCGAAGCGCTGCTCGATGAACTGGATGATCGAGGTGTGGTCGAAGGTCTGCGAGCAGACCGCGCCGCCCTTGCTCCACGGCGAGACCACGAACATCGGCACCCGCTGGCCGAGGCCGTACGGGCCGGCCGGCGAGGAGTCGCCCGCCGCCGGGGTGAAGTGCTCGCCCGTGGTGGTCACGGTGGAGCTGCCCTCGGCCGCCGAAGCCG
Organism: Kitasatospora humi; assembly: GCF_020907985.1. Classification (GTDB taxonomy): domain Bacteria; phylum Actinomycetota; class Actinomycetes; order Streptomycetales; family Streptomycetaceae; genus Kitasatospora; species Kitasatospora humi. The sequence goes on from NZ_JAJJPA010000022.1 coordinate 44,122, forward strand.
CCGGGTAGGGCGGCAGCACGTGGTCGAAGAAGCCGTCGTTCTCGTCGTAGGTGATCAGCAGTGCGGTGCGGCTCCACACCTCGGGGTCGGCGGTCAGCGCGTCCAGCACCTGGGAGATGTACCAGGCGCCGTAGTTGACCGGCCAGTTGGGGTGCTCGGTGAAGGCCTCGGGGGCCACGATCCAGGAGACCTGTGGCAGCTCGCCACCCACCACATCGGCCTTCAGCTGGTCGAAGAAGCCGTCGCCGGCCTTGGCGTTGGTGCCGGTGCGGGCCTTGTCGTAGAGCGGGTCGCCGGGCTTGGCGTTGCGGTACTGGTCGAAGTACAGCAGCGAGTTGTCGCCGTAGTTGCCCCGGTAGGCGTCCTCTATCCAGCCCCAGCCGTGGTCGCCGTCCAGGCCGTCGCCGATGTCCTGGTAGATCTTCCAGGAGACGCCGGCCTGCTCCAGGCGCTCCGGGTAGGTGGTCCAGGAGTAGCCGGCCTCGGCGTTGCTGATCACCGGGCCGCCGCCCTTGCCGTCGTTGCCGACGTAGCCGGTCCACATGTAGTAGCGGTTGGGGTCGGTGGGGCCGAGCAGCGAGCAGTGGTAGGCGTCGCAGATGGTGAAGGCGTCGGCCAGCGCGTAGTGGAACGGGATGTCGTTCCGGGTCAGGTAAGCCATGGAGGTGGCCGACTTCGCGGGCACCCACTGGTCGTACTTGCCGTGGTTCAGGGCCTGGTGGGTGCTGCTCCAGTCGTGCGGCAGATCCTCCAGGAACTGCAGGCCCATGTTGTCCGCGGTCGGGTGGAACGGCAGCACGTCCTTGCTGCCGTCCGACTGGTACCAGACCGGCTTGCCGTTCGGCAGCGTCACCGGGCGCGGGTCGCCGAAGCCGCGAACCCCGCGCATGGTGCCGAAATAGTGATCGAAGGAACGATTCTCCTGCATCAGCACGACGATGTGCTCGACGTCCTTCAGGGTGCCGGTCCGGCGAGCGGCCGGGATCTCCGCGGCGCGCGCGATGCTGGTCGACAGCGCGGAGAAGGCGGCGGCCCCTCCCGCCAGCTGGATGAATCGACGGCGATTGAGGGTGCTCATGGCAGGCAGTTCTCCTGTGGTTCTCCGGGGGCGTGCGGAGACAGTCTGCTCATCTGCTCGAGAACGCGGTAGCGGATCGAGTGGAAATGCGGGGCGAACACTGTGCCAATCTATGGTGTTTCAGGCCCCATGAGCGGTCGACGCGCGGTATGACGCCGTGTCAACCGCTGTCCGGATGACACGGCGCCAGAGCGGCCACGGGTGGCCCGGCACTCACCCGTGGTCGCCGACCCCCGGCCCGCGGGCCCGCCGGTGCAGCCGCAGGGCGACGGCCGTCACGGCGAGCAGTGTCGCCTCGACGGCGAGGCCGGCCAGACCGAGCGGCTCGGTCCAGTTGCCCCGGTCGTCGGTGTAGGCGGGCAGGCCGGGCCCGCGCGAGAGCAGGTAGCCGATCAGCGGACCGGCCGCGATGCCGCCCGCCAGCAGCCAGGGGAGCGCCGACCGGGCGAGCGGGCGTGCCGCGTACCCGACGAGCACCGCCGCGGCCAGCACCCCGCCGACCTCCAGCAGGTAGTAGCCGATGCCGACGTAGCGCGGGCTCTTGCTGCCGGGGAAGCCGCCTTGGTCCTGGACGTGGATCCACACCACCGCCAGGCACAGCAGGGCGGCCGGCAGCGCGATCAGTGGGTGGGGGCGGGGGAGCGCGCGGGGTCGCTCCCGGCGAACGATGAGGACGGAAGGCATGGAAATGCCTCCTGACAGGGTGGGATGGTGGGGCGTCGGGAGGTGGCAGCTCGTCCAGCACGTCGATGGTCGTCTGCTGGGTCAGTCGTTGCCAGGCGTCTGCTGGATCGTCTGCCCGGAGGTACGCGGCGCGGCGCGGAGCGGTTCAACGCCGGCCGGGCTCCCTCGCCCCGGACGCCGCGACGAGCCGGTGGTGCCCCTGCCAGGACCTGCCGGTGGCGCCCCTGCGCGGACAAGCCGGTGGCGCCCTGCCCGAACAAGCGCGCCTGCCCGACATGCGGTGACGCCTGCCCGGACCTGCCGGTGGCGCCCAGGACCGGCGGACGTGTTCGCGCCGCTCCGCCCCCGGGACATGCCGGTGGCCCGGCAGCGCGGGTGCGCTGCCGGGCCACCGAAGGTGGGTCAGAGGCAGAGGAGCGTGCTGACGGTGCTGTTGCCGCAGTTGACGACGCTCAGGGTGCTGCTCATCTCGTTGGCGTCGGTCTCCTCGGCCGGGGTCTCCAGGGCCTGCAGCTCCAGGATCTCCATGGTGGTGCTCCTTTCGGGGATGGGTGTGGTGCTCCCGGCCTGTCGCCGGGCGTCGGTGGGGGCACGTCGGGCGTGCCCGGGAGGGAGGTCAGTGCGCTCGCGGCGGTCCGGTGAGCGGCAGGCCGTCGGTGCCGGCGAGAGCGGCGCCCAGGGCCAGCAGCACGCCCGCCGAGCCGGTGGCCAGGTCCGTCGACAGCCTCAGCAACTGTTCGCCGGGAAAGGCGAGTTCGGACCGGTAGGGGACAAGGTGCAGGGTCAGTGCACGGCGGTGGCGCTCCAGCAGGCCGTCCAGGGCGAGCTCGGGGTGGCGGCGGCGCTGCTCCGCCAGGTAGAGGATCAGCCCGGCCCGGCCGTTGAACAGGTTGGGCTGGATGACGAACTCGGGCTCGGCGGAGCGCCGGATCGGGTCGGCGGAGGCCGCCAGGGGCGAGTCGGGCCGGTGGACCAGGAACTCCTCCAGCGCCAGGCCGATTCCGGTGCCGCCCTTCTCCAGGTAGGGCAGCAGCCGGGACTTGTCCCGCACTTGAAGAGTGCCGTCCGGGGCGGTCGTGCAGCGTGCGAGGTCGCGGTCGAGGGCGCGCTCCGCGCAGTCCAGCAGCTTCTCCTCCCCGCTCCGCTCGAACAGTCGCAGCAGCGCCAGGGCCTGTCCACTGCCGCCGCGCAGCAACCCGATCGAGGCGGTCGGACTCGGTTCGCCCTTCTCCTGGCGCTCGGCCAGCAGACCGCCGGCACGCCTGGCGACGTCGAGCAGTTCGGGCCGGTCCCAGGAGAAGTGCAGCAGGGTCAGTACGGTGCCCGCCAGCCCGGTCGCCAAGTCCTCGCCCTGTTCCTCGAGCGGCAGTTCGGTCAGCTGGTCGATGAGCTGCCGGGCGGTGTGCTGCTCGCCCAGCAGAGCCAGCACCACGGCCACACCGTGGCTCCCGGTCCACAGCCCCGGGCGCGGGGCGCGGCGCCGTTCGGCTTCCACCAGCCAACGCACGTGGTCGGGTTCGACCGGCGCCCCGGTGGCGTGCAGCGCGTACAGCACGCCGGCCGCGCCGTAGGCCAGGCCGAGGGCGTCCACCGAGAACTGGGCGATGTCACCCGGGAACAGCCGGTCCTCCCGTTCCGGAGTGGCGGCGGCCAGGATGCCCCGGGCCAGCGAGTCGCGCAGGGCGGGCCAGTTGGCGGCCGGAGCCGACAACAGGGCGGCGAGCCGGGATCGTTCGGCCTCCGAGGCGGCCGCCGTGGTCCGGGCGCCGGAGCGGGGTGCCAGCTCGCGGCGCACCCGGTCGGCGAATCCGGCCGGAAGGGCGAACCGCTTCGCGGCGGCGTCGGCCAGATCGCCCGCCTTGCCCGGATCGAGGGCCAGCAACTGCTGCAGCGGCAGGAAGAACCAGAGCCGCAGGGCGGCCAGTGCCCGCAGGTCGACCTCGAAGCCGGTCAGGCCGGGCACCGCGAAGCCCGCCGCGCCGAGTGCCGGCGGCACGAACTCGCCTATGGGGCTGGCGAGTTCGAAGTCGATGAAGGTGATCTCGCCGTCCGGGCGGACCATGATGTTGTGCGGGTGCAGGTCACCGAAGACCACCCCGCGCCGGTGCAGGGCGGCGACCGCGGCCTCGATCCGGTCCAGCAGCGCGAGCGCGTCGGCGGCGTAGTCGGCCACCTCCGACTCGCTCGGGTCCGGATGGATCAGCGGGTAGTGGTGGGCCAGCCAGGCGTTGAGGGTCTCGCCCTCGACGTACTCCTGGGCCAGGAACTCGTGCTCCCAGGCGGTGAACTGTCCGATCAACTCCGGCACTTGTGCCACGCCGGCGAGCAGGCGGAGCATCTCGGCCTCGTGCCGCAGCCGGGTCGGCGCATCGGCGCCGCGCTGGTCCAGCCCGGCGTGCGGGCGGCCCTCCTTCAGCACCACCTGCCGACCGGACTCCGGCTCGCGGGCCAGGTAGATGCCGCCCGCATTGGAGAAGTGCAGGGCCCGTTCCACCTGGTAGGGCAGCTTGTCCGCGCCGCCGCGGGCCGCCTTCCGCTCGGCCAGCGCCTCGCGCAGCACTTCCGGTACCGGCGCCCAGTCGGGCACCTCGAAGACGGGCGCCCGCACGTCGGGGACCAGGGTGCCCTCCGGGTCGGTGAACGCCAGCTGCGGGACACCGTCGGCGTCGCGCAGCCAGCGCTCCGTGAAGGCGCCGTACCGCAGGTACAACGGTCCCCGGCGCCAGCGCAGATCGCTGAGGACGTACGGGCCGGGCTCGCCGTCCAGGGCCGTGCCCAGCTCACTCAGGCAGCGTGCCAACTGCTCGTCGTCGACGGGGTAGAGGGTGCAGAACTTGCCGCTGGCGGCACGGGCCGCGTACTTGGCGTTCTGCATCTGCACGACCGCCAGGCCGCGCAGGAACTTGAACGGCAGCCGCTCGCCCAGGCAGTAGTCGCGCACCGTGGCCAGCACCTGCTCGGCATTGCCGAGGGTGGCCGAGACGTGGACCTTCCAGCCCTGCTCGGGAACGCGCACACCGACGGGGTGGAGCATGACCCAGATGCCCCGCTCGCCGCGTGCCCAGCCGGTCGGTACGGGCTCGGTGCTCGCGGCGAACTCCTCCGCGGCTCCCCAGCGCACCGGGGAGTCGTAGAAGAGCGGGTCGGCGAACGAGTGCGCCTCGTACCGGGTGTCCATCCCAACCCTCCAGAGATCGCGACGACGGCACCCACGCGAAGCTGCCGGCGGCAGCCCGAGCAGAGCCCTGGCCAAAGGAAAGTGACTGAACGTCAGGAGCGCCTGGCCGACCCCGTTGCGCTGGGCCTCGGTGGCGTCACGGGGGAGAGCATGCTCTGCCGGGGCGGGAGTCGGCCAGCGGATCCGCGAGCAATGGCCGAATCTGCTTTCGGTTCGCGGACGGAGTGGAGAGCGACCGAATCCGATGACGAAGAGTGCTCGGATCATGTCGTTCCGTGCGCTACCGGCCGGGCCCGGCTGATCGGTTCTGCTAGGTCAGGGCCACCTCGGGCAGCCGGCGCCGACGCCCGGACCGGAGCGAACGGGAAAACTGAGAGGACGTCACACGAGTCCCGCCCCGGCGCAGGCGTGTCAGGCGTTGCACGTAGACGGTCGAACGGCGCTGACCGGATTTGTATCCTCCCGTTGCGGTCACATGGCGGTGGCGTGTGTTCCGCAGCGGCCCGCCGCCGCCCGCCGCCGCATGTGAACGTGGGTGTGCGGCCGCCAGCGCGGGGTGTTTGAACGGGGGCGCCCGGCGGCGACGAGCGCCCCCTCGCCAGCCTTCGCGCCCCTGTCGACCGACCCTCCGCACGCCCGCACGTTCACCGCACCCGGGCCGGCCCGTCCCCGTGTCCGCCCGGTCACCGCCACCCGCCACCACCCGGACACGACGGGACCTTTCAGATTCCCGCCGGCCGGCCAGGAGGCAACCGGACCCCGTCAGTCCCGGGTGGGTTGGTGCTCCGGTGCCCTAGCCTTTGGCCAATGACCGATACACATGCCGACGACGCCCCTGACGGGGCCTGGAGCAGGCTGATCGCAGCCACCGACGTCGATCGGCGAGCAGCCCTTTCCTGGCTCTCCGGGCTCGGTTACAACCGCTCGGCGCCTGTCGACGTGCTCCTCAGTCTGCTGGATGCCGACGAGGCCGGCTTTCTGTGGCGGGAGGACCTGCCGACCGCAGTCATGGACGCCGCAGTGGTCCACCATGCCCGCCGGGTGCGCGCTGTCGCTGCGGAATCCGGCCGCCTGTCAGCCGCGCAGTGGGACCGCCTCGTCGCCGCCACGCCGAGCCCGGGGCAGCGACGACTCTTTGCAGAGCTCGCGGAAGAACAACTGGCTGCCCGACGACCCTCCCGCGGTGGCCGTGGCGTCGGCCGTGCTCCGCACCCCGACGCCACGCCGCCCAAGACGCCGGAGGAGATCGCGGCGATGGCCGCCGAAGTACCCGACATCGACCCGGACGGCCAGACGACTGCGCTCTGGTGGATCGGCGCCCTGCACGAGGACGCGGAAGCCATGCGTCAGCTCGCGGCCTCGCCGAAACCGCTGATCCGCCGCAGCGTCGCAAGGGCCCCACGCCTGCCCACGGACGTGGTGGCCGCGCTCGCCCGCGACCAGGACCGCGTCGTGCGGCTCTTCCTCGCCGAGTCATGCGACGACGCTCCACCGGAGATGCTCCTGGAGGTGGCCGGGTGGTGGGACGGGAGCCTGTCCTTCCCCGGCCGACCGCACAACCACCCCAACTTCCCCCGCGAAGGCCTGCTGCGCTATCTGGCAGACCCGAACCCGCGCCTGCGGGCCCTCGCCCTCGACGACCCGGCCTCAACGAGCGCACTCGTCGAGCAGTTCGGCTACGACCCTGACCCGATCGTGCGCAGCGCCGCCGGCCAGGACCAGCGCCTCTCGCCAGGATCGCTGAGACGACTCGCCGCCGACACCGACCAGGGCGTGCGCCGGCGGGCCTGGCTCAACCCGTCCATACCACCGGATGCCCTGGTGACGCTGCTGCTCGATGCCCACAGCGCCGAGCACGCTGCCCGCAACCCCGTCATCCCCGCCACCGTCATGCGCCGCATGGTCGCACTCGGGAGACTCCAAAGCGCGACCGAGACCTCATGACCGCCGGGGGTGGCGCGGGTGGCACCGTGGCGGTCCCCGTTGTTGCCGGTGCCTGCGAACCGGCCAATCCCCACCTCCGCTTCGAGCTCCTTCCAGTTCGAGGGCGTCCTCGCCGGGGCCGGCCCGCGACCGGCGTTGCGCCGACGGCTACCGGCGCCCGGCCTGCAATGCTCGGCCAGTGGAAACGAGGGACACGGGGAGGATCGAGGCGTTCAGTGACGGGGTCTTCGCGATCGCGATCACCCTGCTGGTGCTGGACATCAGGATCCCGCAGGCCCACGGGGCGGCGGCCCTGTGGCGGGCGCTCGGCGCGCAGTGGCCCTCGTACTTCGCCTATGTGGTCAGCTTCCTGGTGATCGGCGTCGTCTGGGTGAACCACCACGTCCTGTTCGGCTACCTGGTCCGGGTCGACCGCACCCTGATGTTCGTCAACCTGCTGCTCCTCATGCTGGTCTCCGCGCTGCCCTTCCCGACCGCTCTCGTCGCGCAGAACCTCCGCAACGGCTCAGCCGCGAACGTCGCCGCGGCCGTGTACGGCGGGGTGATGGTCGGTCAGGCCGTGATGTTCGCGGTGTTCTGGAATTACGCGACCCGCACCGGCCACTGCTTCGACGAGCGCGTCGACGTCGCGGCGGCCCGGGCCGCCCGGTGGCGGTTCGAGGTGGGTCTGGTCGTCTATCCGTTCACCGTCGCGCTGGCGTTCCTGTCCGCCCCGGCGGCCCTGGGCGTCCAGGGCCTGCTGGCCCTCTACTACGCGTTCAACCAGCTGCGGGTGCCGACCCTCGACCAACCGGCCCGTTGAGCGGGCGCCGCGCGCAGAGGTGGGCCGAGCTGGACGGCGAGCGGCTACCGGCAGCAGCGCCTGCCGGGTGGCAAGTCGGCCCTGGCTGCCCCGGTTGGGCGACCGCCATCACCCGACCGGCCGAGTGCGGTCATGCCCGCCGCCCATCCGGACGCGGCTCCAGCCTGGCCGAAGCCGGAGGCGGGGCCCGGCGGGCCCGCCCGCGTCGGCGCACCGCGTCGCGGGAGGCGTCGCGCCCGGCACGGCGGTCTACTGGGTCAGAGAAGCCATCGAACGAGGGGAGGCCCCGGCCGTGGAACCCGGGCCCGCTGCCATCGCCCGTCCGACCGAGCTCTTCGACCGCGAGGCCGAATGGCGGGCGCTGGTCGACTTCGCGTGCGACCCACGTCCCGGACCCTCGCTCGGACTGGTGACCGGCCCCCGCCGGCAGGGCAAGTCCTTCCTGCTGCAGGCGCTGACCAGGGCAACCGGGGGTTTCTACTTCGGGGCGCAGGAGGCGGCCGAGGCGGAGACCCTGCGGCTGCTCGCCACCCGGTTCGCCGGCCATGGCGGAAAACCGCCCGACGCCGGGTGGCACAGCTGGGACGAAGCCCTCGAAGCCCTTGCGGAACTCGGCAACGACGGGCCGCTGCCGGTCGTCATCGACGGATTCCCGGAACTCGTCCGACAGAGCCCGGCCCTCCCCTCGACCGTCCAAGCCCTGTGCCGGCGCCTGTCCGGTGACAGACCGTCCAACCGCACACGGCTGCTGCTGTGCGGCAGCGCCATGCCCGTGATGAGCCGGCTGCTGGGCGCCACCTTCCACGACACCGGGTTCAGGCTGGACGTCGAGCCGCTCGACTTCCGCGCCGCCGCCCGGCTCTGGGACATCGAGGACCCGTCACTCGCCATGCGGGTCCTGGCCGTTGTCGGGCCGAGCCCGGCCTTCCGCTACGACCTGCTCGGCGACGACCGGCCGGCGCACCCCGGCGACTTCGACGCCTGGGTTTGCCGGACCGTGCTCGACCCCCGGCAGCCGCTGTACTGGAAGGCGCTGCTCCTGCTGGAGCGCGAGGCGGACCGGTCGGCCCTGGCGCTGTGCCACTCGACCGTGGCGGCCATCGCGGCCGGTCGCTCGACCCCGGGAGCGATCGCGGAGTGGCTCGCCCGCCCGGCGACCGAACTGCCCCGGGTCCTGGACCTGCTCGGTCACTGCGGCATGGTCGCCGCCGTGCCGGACGGCCTGCGGCCCGCAGTGGCCCACTACGAGATCGCGGAACCGCTGCTGGCCTTCGACCACGCGGTCATCCGGCCCAACCGGACCGCTTTGGAGCAGCGGCAGCTGCGGGAGACCTGGCAGGCCGCGCGGCCGGTCTTCGAGGAGTCCGTCGCGGCCCCGTGCTTCGCCCGGATCTGCCGCGAGTGGGCCGCACGGTTCGCGGCGGCCGACACCTTCGGCGAAGTCCCCGGTTCGGCGACCCCGGGCCGACTGGCGGGTTCGTCCGGGCACGGACCGGTCGACGTCGACGTGGTGGTCAGGGCCGAGGGCCAGGAGGGCGCCCCGGGCAGGCTGCTCTCGGTCGGCCTCGCCGACTGGGACCGGATGATGGACCTCGACCGGCTGTCAACGCTCCGCCAGGTGCGCGCCCGGCTCTCGCAGCAGGGCGAGGACGTCAGCCGGCTCAAGCTCGTCTGCTACGGCGCCGCCGGCTTCACCCCGGAGCTCACCGGGGCGGCCGCGCGGGGCGAGGTCATCCTGGTGGGCCCTCAGCGGCTCTACCACGGCGGCTGATCCGACCGGCGCGCGAAGCCGCCGGGGCGCGCCCGGCAACCCAAGAGCGGCCGGCGCCGGGAGCGCGGGCCGATCCCGGCGCACGTCACGGCGGCCCGCCGAGTAGTCGGCCCATCTTCCCGCCGGCCCTCGGCCCATCTTCCCGCCGGGCTTCGGCCCATCTTCCCGCCGGCCCATCGGCATCGGACCCCGGGCAGTCGGCGTGCGGGCCCGGCGGATCCGTTCGATGCTGCCAGGAGAGAGAGGTCCGAGCGCGCGGGCAGTTCGCCGGTGCGCGGCCGGCAGGATCCTCCCGGCCCGGACCGGAAGGGCGAGCGATGACCGACGAACAGACCCGCGAGAAGATCGTCGCCGGAGTGGACGGCTCGGAGCAGTCCCGGCGGGCACTGCGCTGGGCGATGCGGCAGGCGGAGCTGACCGGTGCGGTTCTGGAAGCCGTCATCGCCTGGGAGCCGCCGTTCTCCGGCTGGGGCGGCAACGTGCGGCCCGACGAGGAGAATGCCCTCGCAGACCAGGCCAGAAAGGTCCTGGTCGAGAGCATCGAGAAGGTGTCGGACTCCGGGCCCGCCGTGGAGGTCACGGCCCGGGTGCTCGAGGGCACTCCGGCCCAGGTGCTGCTGAAGGCCGCCGCCGACGACGGCGTGGCGCTGCTCGTGGTGGGCAGCCGCGGCCTCGGCGGCTTCACCGGAGCGCTGCTGGGCTCCGTCGGGCAGCACTGCGCCCAGCATGCCCCGTGCCCGGTCGTGATCGTGCGCGGTCCCTGATGTCGCAGGGCGTGCCCAGTCGTGATCGCGCGCGGTCACTGCTGCCGCACGGCGTGCCCGGTCGTCATCATGCGCGGTCACTGCCGTCGCACGGCGCGCACACCCAGGTTCGGTCACTGCCGGCGCCCCGGGCACTCGTAGCCCCGTCGGCGCAGCCGCACCGGCCGACCGACTCGCCGACCGACTCGCCGGCCGACCCGCCTGCCCCGCGCCCGGTTGACGGCAGTACCTGACCAGGAGGCACCCGATGGACAACGAAGCGGAGCCCGCCGGGCGGATCGTGGTCGGCGTCGACGGCTCGGCGCCGTCGACGGCCGCGCTGCGGTGGGCGGCACGGCAGGCCGCACTGACCGGCGGCGTGGTCGAAGCAGTCACGGTCTGGCAGTACCCGCCGGCCTACGGCGCGGGTCTGGCGGCCGGCGGATTCGACTTCGAGGCCAATGCGGCACAGGTCCTCACCCAGGCGATCGACGAAGCCCTCGGCACCGAGCGGTCGGCCGAGATCCGCCCCCTGGTCGCCTACGGCCACCCGGCCGACGTGCTCCTGAAAGCCGCCCGGGGCGCGGAACTGCTGGTCGTGGGCAACCGGGGCCGCGGCGGTCTCACCGGAACGCTGCTGGGCTCGGTGAGCCAGCACCTCGTGCAGCACGCCCCCTGCCCGGTCGTCGTCATCCGCGACCCCGCCGGCGCGACGTCCGGATGACCCGGCACCGCAGGGCGCGGATGTTCGCCGTCATGCGGGTGCGGAACTTCCGGCTGTACTTCGCCGGGCAGTCGGTGAGCCTGGTCGGCACCTGGATGCAGGCCGTGGCGCAGTCCTGGCTGGTGCTGGAGCTGACCGGCTCCGGCGCCGTGCTCGGCCTGGTCGTCGCCGCCCAGTTCCTGCCCGTACTGCTGGGCGGCCCGTACGGCGGCTTGGTCGCGGACCGGGCCGACAAGCGTCTCCTGCTCATGGCCACCCAGGCCGCACTGGCAACCCTCGCCCTGCTGCTCGGACTGCTGACGGTGACCCACACCGTGCGGCTGTGGATGGTCGTGCTGCTCGCCGTGGCGCTCGGCTCGGTGAACGCGGTGGACAGCCCCACCCGGCAGACCTTCGTCCCGGAGATCGTCGGACCGCGGCTGCTGCGCAACGCGGTCAGCCTCAACAGCGTCATGGTCAACGCCGCCAGGGCGGTCGGCCCCGCACTGGCCGGCATCCTGATCGGCACGGTCGGCGTGGGAGCGTGCTTCCTGGCCAACGCCGCCAGCTTCCTCGCGGTCCTGCTCGCGCTGCGCCTGATGAGCACCGAGCGGCTCATCCCGGCCCGTCCCGTCCAACGCGGGCCCGGGCAACTCGCCGCCGGGCTGCGGTACGTGCGGGCCACCACCGGACTGTGGGCGCCGCTGGCGATGATGGCCCTGATCGGCACGTTGGCCTACGAGTTCCAGGTGGTGCTGCCGCTGCTGGCCCGCATCACGCTGCACGGCGGCGCACGCACGTACGGCTTCCTCACCTCCGCGATGGGCGCGGGAGCGGTGGTCGGCGGCCTGGCCGTCGCCGCGGTCGGGGAGGCGGGAGTGGTCCCGCTGATCGGCGCCGCCGCCGGGCTCGGTGCCGCGCTGACGGCGGCCGCGGCCGTCCCCGGTGTCCCGGCCGAGGTCGCGGCCCTGGGCTGGGTCGGCGCCACCAGCACCGTCTTCCTGGCGACCGGCAGCACCACGCTGCAACTGGTCACCGATCCGCGCTTCCGCGGACGGGTCATGGCGCTGTGGTCGGTCACCTTCCTCGGCAGCACGCCGGTCGGCGGACCGATCCTCGGCGTCGTCTCCGAGCGCCTCGGCCCGCGCGCCGGACTGGCGCTCGGCGCTGCGGCCTGCCTGACCGCCACCGTGCTGGGCTTGCTGGTGCTGCCCCGCCTGCCCCCGGAGCACCGCTTCCTGGAACGCCGCGCCACCGACGGCCGGCCCGCACCGACCGCCACCGAGGCGGACCGAGCCTGACCGCATGGCCTCTCCGCCCCTGATCGCCGGTCGGACGCCCCGGCCCCGACGGCGGGCGCCGCACCCGCCCTCCGAGTGCGGCCCGCGGCCGGGGCCGGCCGGAGCCGAACGGGGTCAGCCGACGGTCACGGCCGCCGTCATCTCCCACACCAGCGCTTCGGCGCCGTCGGGGCCGCCGGTGATCCGCCGGCCGTCGGAGCCGGTGATCCGGGCGGCGTCGCCGGTGCCCAGCGGCCCGGCCCCTTCGAGCTCGGCGCTGCCCCGGGCGATGAACAGGTGGGCGAACGGCGAGGTGGGCAGCTCCAGGGTCTCGCCGGGACGGATCCGGGCGACGTGCAGCGCGGCGTGCTTCTGCCGGATGCCGATGGCGCGCCGGTCGGCGTGCTCGGGCATGCCGGAGGCCAGGGTGACCCAGCCGCCACGGGCGAGCTCGTCGTTGATGTCGAGCTGCTCGTAACCGGGCTGGATGCCGGCGGCGTCGGGGATCGTCCACATCTGCAGGAAGTGGACCGGGGTCTGGTGCTCGGGCTCGCCGGTGAGCGTCCAGGAGTCGTTCTTCTCGCTGTGCAGGATCCCGGTGCCGGCGCTCATCCGCTGCGCCAGGCCCGGGTAGATCACGCCGTTGTGCCCCTCGGAGTCCTGGTGGACCAGCGAGCCTTCCAACACCCAGGTGACGATCTCCATGTCGCGGTGCGGGTGGGTGTCGAAGCCGGTGCCGGGCGCCACGACGTCGTCGTTGGAGACCAGCAGCAGCCCGAAGTGGGTGTTGGCCGGGTCCCAGTGCCGGGAGAACGAGAAGGAGTGCTTGGAGTCGAGCCAGTCGGTGCGGGTGTGGAAGCGCTCGCCGGCGCGGCGGACGTCGAGTACGGATGCCATCGGTAGTCCTCCTTCGGTGTTGTTGACAGTTCAACAATAGCGCTGGCGAGGTATTCCCCCCACCGGCGGGTGCGTACATGCGGCTGCCGCCCCGAAGGAGCAGCCTTGAGTCATGGACACCGACATGCGCAAGGAAGCGATCGCCGAGGTGGCGGGCATCGACGCCGACGCCCGCTACCGCCTGGTGCGCTTCCGCGGTCACAACTGGGAGCCCGTGGACGAGCAGGAGTTCCGCGCCGAAGCCGCGCGCCTGTTCCCCGCGACCGACCTGACCGAACCCGGCCGGGTCGCCTGGCAGGACCACCCGTGGGAGTGGCCGGCCTGGCACCCGGGCGAGGCATAACGCAGCACGGCCGCGTCGGCGGGCCGTCACGCAATCCGCTGTTTGACCTCTGGGCAGCGGTGGCGGATTCTTGCGCCGTGGACGACATCGATCTTCAGATCTTGCGCGAACTGCAGGCCGACGGACGGCTGAGCAACCAGGAACTCGCCGACCGGGTGGGCCTGACCGCCTCGCCCTGCATGCGGCGGGTGCGACAGCTCGAACGCGACGGGGTGATCCAGGGGTACCGCGCCGTGGTCAACCCGGAGGCGGTGGGCCGCGGCTTCGAGGTGCTGGTCTCGGTCGAGGTCCGCCGCGAGCGGGCTGCCGTCGAGGCGTTCGAGGCCGCGCTGGCGGACATCCCCGACGTGATCGAGGCCTACCGCCTGTTCGGCAGCCCGGGCTGCCTGCTCCGGATCGCGGTGGCCGACCTGGAGGCCTATGAACGGCTCTGGATCGAACGGCTCACCTCGCTCGCCGGCGTCACCGAGGTCAATTCGCAGATCATCATGAAGCGGATCAAGGAGCCGCGCGGCTTCCCCGTGGACCGGCCCAGGTCGGCAGGGGCGAGCAGGCCGCGCCCCTGACGCGCCGCGGCCCTGGGAGCCACGAAGGCGCTCTCCACTCCAGCCCCCATCCCGGCGGGCGGGCTGCCCCGCGACCCGGGATCGCGTGGGCCGTGCCTACCGGGAGTGAGTCGGTCGCTGGCCCCAGCAGCTGATCAACGGGGCGGTGGTGACGTCGAGTTCGGTGTCGCGGAGGTTCGCCAGGTGCTGGTCGAGGTCACCGGCCGAGAGGTCGGGGCCGACCAGTTGGTCACGCAGTTGGCGCACGGTCGCGGCTTCGAGTTCGCGGCAGGCGCGCGAGGTGACGGGAGCGTAGGACTCGGCCGCGACGCTGGTGAGTCCGGCGGCGCGCAGCAGCCGGGGCAGGGTGCGGCCGAAGGCGAGGTCCACGCCCCGCTCGGCGAGGCGGGCGCGGAACGACCGGCGGATCCGGTTGGCCAGCACCTCGTTCGGACCGTGCTCGTCGGGGCAGGCCAGCGGCTGCAGGGCGGGGTCGGCGTCCTCGATGACGAGCCAGCCGCCGGGCCGCACGGTCGACGCGAGCTTGCGCAGCACCTCGGCCCGGTCGGGCAGGTGGACCAGCACGAGGCGGGCGTGGACCAGGTCGAACCGCTCATCCGGCAGCGGGTCCCGGGTGATGTCGTGCCGGATGACCTCGACCGTGTCGCCGGGCAGCCCGGTCAGCCAGCTGGTGTCGAGGTCGCTGGCCAGCACCCGGCCGGTCGGGCCGACCCGCTGCGCCAGTGCCCGTGCGATCCCCGGTCCGCCCGCGCCGACCTCCCAGCAGTGCTGCCCGTCGGCCACTCCCAGGCGGTCCAGGTGCTGCAGGGTCCAGGTGTCGAACAACTCGGCGATGGCGTCGAACCGCCGACCCGCTTCGGGTTCCCGGTTGTCCAGCAAGTAGGCGCGCTCGTCGGCCATGCTCTCCCACCTCTTGAGTCACTCCGTCTGCCAACGGGTGCTGCGGTCATTGGTGGTGATCCTAGGCAATGGACGTGGGACGGGTGGGGCTGTGCCGGTGCGGCGTCACTCGCCGCGCGCGTGGTCGCCGGTGCGGCAACGCGGTGCGGCCGTCGGGTGGTCGGCGGGCGCTGCCGCCTGCCGGACCTCGGGTCGGTGCCGGTCGGAGCATCAGGTGACCTGCCCTGATGGGTGCTTGCGCGCTGCCGGGAAAAGCGGAGCGGGCCGTCACCGGTGGCTTCGGTGGCGGCCCGCAGTGCTCGGGGTGGTCATGCGCTCAGGTTGGTCAGGGCACGGCGTGCGCGCTGGCTGGTGCGCTCGGCGCGGCTCTTGAGTCGCAGGGCACGGATGACGCGGTATTCGGCCGCCTCGCGCAGGCGCTCGTCGATCGTGGCCCGTGCGGCGTCGAGTTGGTAGGTCATGGTGGTGTCCCCCTCCTTGGGTGTGGGTGACCTGTCGGCATCGTCGTGGTGCCTCTCCTGCAGGTCGCCCTGTCACTAAAGATTCTACACCCAACCGAGCCAAGCTCCTTTCATTTTTCGCCTCCCTATGGGCAGATGCCTGCTTATCGAAGGATTCGACGCCGGTTGGGAGTCTGTTCAAGCTCCGTTGCGGGTGGGTTTGCCGGAATTGGGACCGTCGGCCCGGGCGGGCAGGCGGGCGGGGTGCCGCCGACACCGGGAGTCGGGCCGAGGGACCCACGACGGCACGTCAGCCGGCTCGCTGTCAGTCGTTCCTGCGCGATCGTCAGGGGCGCAGCGGTGGGACCAGGCGCAGTACGGCGTTGAGCAGCGAGTCGATGCCGTCCTGCGCGGGCTCGGTGGTGGTCTGGCTGAGCAGTCGCAGGAGCACGCCGATCGCCGTGGGGCTGGTCATGATGCGGCGACTGACCAGTGGCCGGTAGCCGACCCGGCTGAAGAGCTGCGCGGCGACGGCGTTGCCGAGCCGGTAGTAGCGGCCCCAGCGGTGGTCGAGTTCGGCCGGGTACCGCCGGAGTGCCTGCTCGCGGCGTGATCCGGGCGGCCGGGTGAGGGCGAGGGCGATGGTGTCGGCAGCGACCTCGGCGGCTTCCAGGGCCTGGGCGATGCCCTCGCCGTTCCACGGGCTGATCATGCCGGCGCTGTCACCGATCACGAGCAGCCCGGCGCGGTACTCCGGGCGGCGGGTGAGGCCCATCGGCAGGGCGGCACTGCGTGCTGGGCCGTCGGCGTGCGGCTCGTCGAGGTCCCAGCCGGGCGGTAGCCGGTCGACCCACTCGCGCAGGGTGCCCCGCAGGTCGGTGGCACCGTGCCGGCGGTGGGGCAGGCCACCGAGGCCGACGTTCACCCGGTCGCCGGCGAGCGGGAAGATCCAGCCGTAGCCGGGCAGGTCGGCACCGGTGCCGGCGCAGCGCACGTCGGCCCAGAAGTGCAGGTAGTCATCGGTGAACGCGTCGCTGCGGTAGTAGCGGCGGATCGCGGTCCCGAGGGGGCGGCGCTGGTCGCGCTGCCAGCCGGTGGCGAGAGCGGTGCGGGCGCTCGCGCCGTCGGCGGCGATGACCAGCGGTGCCCGCAACTCGGCGGTGGTGCCGTCGGCGGTGACCGCGGTGACGCCGGTGAGCCGGCCGGTGCCGTCGGCCAAGGGGGCGGTGACCTTGGTACCGGTGTGCAGCCGGGCGCCGGCGGTCTGGGCGTGCCGGGCGAGCAGGTGGTCGAAGTCATGGCGGGCGCGGGTGAGACCGAAGTCGGGCAGGCCGCCGTGCGCGGGCCAGTCGATGTCGGCCTGGCGGCCCGCGCAGTGCACCCGCAGGCCGCGTGAGCGCCGCCAGCCGGGGTCGTTCAGGTCGATGCCCAGCCGGAGCAGCTGGTGCACGCCGCGCGGAGTCAGGCCGTCGCCGCAGACCTTGTCCCGGGGGAACGTGTTCTTCTCCAGCACCAGCACGTCGATGCCCGCCCGCGCGAGATGTGCGGCGACCGCCGAGCCGGCGGGACCGGCCCCCACCACGATGACCTGCGCGTCCGTGCGTTCGGCCATCTCGGCTCCTCCGGATCGGTGACCCTCGTCCGCCTCGGTCATGCCCTCCTTGCCTCTACCCGGTGGCAAGCCGGACGAGTCTCACCCGATCGGAGGTACGGCCGACTGCCGGCCCGAGGGCCTGGCTCGATGCTCGGCCGGCGCTCGGCCCGGGGACGTTCCGCAGCCCCGTATCCGTTCTGTGCCGGCCGGCGCCCGACAGCGGTGGCGTTGCGCAGACGGCCCGGAGGCGACCACCACCGCAGGTGCTTCACCGACCTGCCGGGCCACGGCCGGCCGCGCCCCCATCCGGCGTCGGCTCACGGAACGTCGGATGGGGAAGGCAATCGGACGCGGCGCCACCGCCGGGGGCGGTCGGTCGGCAGGAGCGGTGTGCGACTCAGTGGTGCCCTGCGGTCTGCGGCGCGGGGGCGTTGACGGGGGAGCCGGCCGGGGCGTCGGTCCGGGCGGTGCCGCGGCGTTCCAGGGCGGCGGACCAGAGCGCGAGGGCCAGGGCGGCTGCGGCGAGGGCGGCGCCGACCCAGTTGGGGGCGGTGTATCCGAAGCCGGCGGCGATGACCAAGCCGCCGAGCCAGGCGGAGAGCGCGTTGCCGAGGTTGAACGCGCCGATGTTGACGGCGGAGGCGAGGGTGGGGGCGCCGTGTGCCTGGTCGAGGACGCGCTTCTGCAGCGGTGGGACGGTGGCGAAGCCGAGTGCCCCGACGAGCAGGATGGTCGCGGCGGCGAGCACCTTGTTGTGGGCGGTGAGGGTGAACAGGGCGAGCACGACGGCGAGCCCGCCGAGCGCGCCGTACAGCAGGGGCATCAGCTTGCGGTCGGCGAGCCTGCCGCCGATCAGGTTGCCGAAGAACATGCCGATGCCGAAGAGGACCAGGAGCCAGGTGACGGAGCCGTCCGAATAGCCGGCGACGCCGGTCATCATCGGCGCGATGTAGGTGATCGCGGCGAAGACGCCGCCGAAGCCGAGCACGGTCATCGCCATGGCGAGCACGACCTGGGCGTTGCGGAAGGCGGCCAGCTCCCGTCGCAGCTGGGCGCCTTGGGGGCGGGGCAGGGCGGGCACGAGCTTGGCGATGCCGAGCAGGCCGACGATGCCGAGTGCGGCGACGGCGGCGAAGGTGACCCGCCAGCCGACGGCCTGGCCGATGAAGGTGCCCAGCGGTACGCCGACGATGTTGGCGACGGTGAGCCCGGTGAACATGGTGGCGATGGCGCCGGCCCTCCTGGCGGGGGCGACCAGGTCGGCTGCGACGACCGCACCGATGCCGAAGAACGCGCCGTGGGCCAGGGAGGCCACGATCCGGCCGGCGAGCATCAGGCTGAAGCTCGGCGCGAGTGCGGAGAGCAGGTTGCCCACGGTGAACAGGCCCATCAGCAGCATGAGCATCCTTTTGCGGCTGACCTTCGTGCCGAGCGCGGTCATCAGCGGCGCGCCGATGACGACGCCGAGTGCGTAGCCGGTGACGAGCAGGCCGGCGCTGGGGATGGAGACACCGTAGTCTCCGGCGATCTCGGGCAACAAGCCCATGATCACGAACTCGGTGGTGCCGATCCCGAATGCGCCGATGGTCAGAGCGAGGAGCGCGAGAGACATGACGCAACCCTCCATGCAATTGCTTGTGCGGCTTACGGGCGTCGACAATAGTTGCACACGCGCTATAAAGGCAATCGCAGGCATGTGCTCTTGGGCCTGCGCTCCCGAACAGGGCTGAAGAGTTGCGGCGTCCGCCCGGGCGCGGGCGAGGGCACAGCTGGACCCACGGGCGACGGCACAGCCACACTGGGCCGTGGCTGCCGCAAGACCGGCCGGCCTCCCGCGCCCGCTCCCACCGGTGTCGGCGGGAGCGGGCGCGATACGGGAATCGCTGGGCGGCTACTCGGCCGAGTGCACCAACGTGCCACCCACGTAGGTCCGCAGGGCCCGGGCCGCGCAGATCTCCTCCGTCGGCGAGGCGAAGATGTCGCGGTCGAGCACCACCAGGTCTGCCAGTTGACCGGCTCGCAGACTGCCGGTGTCGTCGAGTCCGTTGACGTGGGCCGAGCCCGCCGTGTAGGCGGCGACCGCGCTGGCCAGGTCGAGGCGCTGCTCGGGCAGGAAGACGCGGCCGTCGGCGGCTCCGGGCTCGGTCCGGTTGACCGCGACGTGCAGGCCGGCGATCGGGTCGGGGCTGCTGACGGGCCAGTCACTGCCGGCCGCGAGTGTGGCACCGGCCCGCAGCAGCGAGCCGAACGGGTACTGCCAGGCGGCGCGTTCCGGACCGAGGAAGGGGATCGTCAGTTCGTCCATCTGCGGCTCGTGGGCGGCCCACAGCGGCTGGATGTTGGCGATGGCGTCGAGCTGCGCGAAGCGTGGCACGTCGTCGGGGTGCACCACCTGGAGGTGGGCCAGGTGGTGCCGGGTCGCGCGGCGGCCGTTGGCGGTGCGAGCGGCCTCGACGGCGTCCAGCGCTTCGCGCACCGCGCGGTCGCCGAGGGCATGGAAGTGCACCTGGAAGTCGAGCCCGTCGAGCTCCGTGACGTAGGTCCGCAGGGCCACCGGATCGACGAAGCTGAGACCGGAGTTGGCCGTGGCGCAGCCGCAGGCGTCCAGGTAGGGGCTGGTCAGGGCCGCGGTGAAGTTCTCCGCGATGCCGTCCTGCATGATCTTGACCGAGTCGGCCCGGAACCGCCCGAGGCGCATGGCCGCCCGCCGGGCGACCAGCTCCGGAACCTGCTCCGCACCCCGGTCGCGGTCCCACCACAGGGCGCCGGCGACCCGGGCGGTGAGCGAGCCGTCCCGGGCGGCGGCGAGGTAGGCGTCCGACGGATCGGGCTGGCCGTTGAACTCGCCGAGCAGGGCGTCCTGCCAGCCGGTGATGCCGAGCGAGTGCAGCAGTGCCTGGGCGCGCAGGAGCCCGGCCAGCCGTTCGGCGGTGCTCGTCGGCGGGACGAGCCGCGCGACCAGGCCGGTGGCGCCCTCCTGGAGGACGCCGCTGGGGGTGCCGTCCGGCTCCCGCTCGATCCGGCCGTCGGTCGGATCGGGGCTCTGCCGGGTGAGGCCGGCGAGTTCGAGCGCGCGCGTGTTGGCCCAGGCACCGTGGTGGTCGCGGTTGAGGAGGTAGACCGGGCGGTCCGGGACGACGGAGTCGAGCAGCTGCCGGGTCGGCAGGCCACCGTCGAAGCTCTCCAACGACCAGCCACCGCCGGTGATCCACGCCCGCTCGGGGTGGCCGCCGGCGAACTCCCGGATCCGCCGCAGGTATTCGTCGACACCGGTGGTGCCGGTGAGGTCGCACTGGGCGAGTTCCACGCCGCCGTAGACGGCGTGGATGTGCGAGTCCTGGAAGCCCGGGAGCAGCAACTTGCCGCGCAGGTCGATCACTTCGGTTCTCGGACCGATCAACTCCCGTACCTCGTCGTGACCGACGGCCGTGATCCGCTCCCCGGTCACGGCGAGGCTGCTCGCCCGGGTCCGGGCGCCGTCCCCGGTATGGACGGGACCGTGGGTGAATACCAGGTCGGCCTGGTTCATTGATGCGCTCCAAGCAGAGTCAGCGGCCTTCAAGCCGCGTTGGGAAAGGGGCGGTACGGCGGGCGGCGGGACCGCGAAGCGCCGGTCAGGCGGTGCCGGCCGAGCCGCTGCCGGCGCCGTCCGGGAGGTCGGCCGCCAGGACGCCGCCGACAGCGGATCCGGCCCCGGCGGCGAAGTACGGGGAGCGGCGGTGCCAGCGGGCCCAGGCGGCGGCCAGCAGTCCCGAGCCGACCATCAGCACCGGTATCAGCAGCTCGAACCAACCGTTGTCCGCGGCGAGTTCGAAGTGGTCGGTCGAGTCGTAGAAGGTCCAGGCGAGGTATCCGCCGACCGCCAGCAGGGTGAGCGCGCCGAGCACCGGGGCGACGACCGCCCGTAGCGCCTCGACCGGTGAGGTGCGCAGCAGGTGCCGGAAGCAGACGGCGGCGGCGACGGCGGTGAGGGCGTAATAGAGGGCGACCACGATGCCGATCGCGTTGACCGTGGCGGAGATCAGTGAGCTGACGGTGGGGATGACCAGCGACAGCAGGGCCAGGGCGACGGCGACCGCCGTGATCAGCAGGGTGCCCGCGGCGGGGGTCTGGTGGCGCGGGTGCAGACGGGTCCAGACCGGCCCGAGGGTGCCGTCGCGACCCATCGCGAACATGCCGCGGGCGGTGGGCACGACGGACGCCTGCAGCGAGGCGGCGGCCGAGAAGGTCAGGGCGATCAACGGCAGCGCGGCGAGCGGCTGGTGGGCGAGGCGGTCGCCGAAGTAGGTCAGGCCCTGCGCCCCGTTGCCGACCAACTCGTCGATGGGGAGCACGCGTTGGAAGGCGGCGCCGGCCAGGAGGAAGAGCAGCATCATCACGGTGAGGGAGATGAAGCCGCCGCGCGAGGCGTCCCGCGGGTCGTGGACCTCCTCACCCACGCTGAAGACCGACTCGAAGCCCCAGTAGCAGAACACCGCGAGCACCATGCCCTGGGCGAGGGCGTGGAACGAGGGGATGGCGAACGGGTCGAACCAGTCGAGGGAGAACGGCTGGGTGCCGGCGAACAGGCCGTACCCGCAGAAGCCGAGCAGGACGGCGTACTCGAACACCAGCAGGTACTTCTGCAGCCGGGCGGCGAGGTCGAGGCCGCGCACCGCGACCAGCGCCGAGGCGATCAGCACGACCATGCCGATCGCGGTGCACTGCAGCGTGGAGTCGGGGCTGAGGGACAGCCCGGCGACCCGGTGCACGGTGGCCGCACCGAGCAACTGGATCACCGCCGACCCGGTCACCGTCGTGGTGTAGGCCATGAACACGACGGTGCCGAGGATGTTGACCCAGCCGGTCAGGAACCCCAACCAGGGATTGAGGGCCGCGCCCACCCACCGGTAACTGCTGCCGGCGTCGGGGTCGACCCGGTTGAGCCGTCCGTAGCCGCCCGCGATGGCGAGCACGGGCAGGAAGGCCAGCAGCATGATGGCCGGCAGGTGCAGGCCGACGACACCCGCCATCAGACCGAGCCCGATGCCGATACTGCTGGTGGCCGCGGTACTTGAGGCGGCGAGCGCTATGGCGCCGCCGACGCCGAGCGACCGGCGCATCGCGGGCCCGGCGGCCGTGGTGGGGGTCCGGACGATCAGGGGGTTCCGGGGTCTCGGGTCCGGGTCCGAGTCGTTGCGCGCATCTGCCAACGGGTCACCGCCGTCTACGTGTCGGGGCGGCCGAAAAGGCCGGAGGTGTGGGGGAGTGGCGGCCGAAGGGGCCGGGTGGCAGGCCATGCAACCGGCAACCCCTTCACACGTCAATGCCGTTGTCATAAGGTCCCGGCATGGCCGACCGAGTGACTCCCGAGCCGCAGCGGCGGCGCAGACGACCCACCAAGCAGGGCACCGTCCTCTCCGAGAAGGTCATCGTCGACACCGCGCTGCGGCTGGTCGGGCTGCACGGAGCGCAGGCGCTCACCGTCCGACGCCTCGGCGCCGCCCTGGGCGCCGACCCCAGTGCGATCTACCGGTACTTCCACAGTACCGACGACCTGCTGCTCGCCATCGCCGACGAGCTGATCGGCCGCGCCCAGCACGGCTGGCAACCGACCGGCGACTGGCGGGCCGACCTCCGTGCCGTGGGACTGCGCATTCACGCCGCCTACCTGGCGCACCCTCAGGCAGCCATCCTCGCGGCCCACCGAACGACCGGGCGCGACAACGAGATCCTGGCCGTCGAGGCGATCCTCGGCGTGCTGCGATCGGCCGGCTTCCCGGACGCGCAGGCGGTGCGGATCTACCACGCGCTGGTGGACCAGAGCCTCGCCTTCGCCGCCCTCGACGCGGCAGAACTGGCCCTGCCCGCTCCCTCCCAGGCGGCCGACCTGGAGGTCTGGCAGTCCCGGTACGCCCTCCTGGACCCGCGCAGCCACCCCAACATCGCCGCCACCGCCGACCTGCTGGCCGCCGACATGCGGCTGAGCGGCTACCCGTTCGCACTGACCCTGCTGCTCGATGCGATCGCCGCCCGACTGCCCGATCCGGATGCCGAACGCAGGAGATCCTCGGCGTGAGCTTACGTCAACACCATTGACGTTATGTGGTGCACGGCGGTCAGATGGCGTCACCGGAGGCCGGCCCCGCCTCGCACCATAGGAGTCTCGTCATGGTTGATCCCGTCCGCTCGCTCCAGGACGCCAAGCCGCTCCCCTTCTGGCTGGACGACCCGGGCCGCCCGCAGGCGGCCTCCACCCTGGTGTCCGACACCCGCTGCGACCTCCTCGTGGTCGGCGGCGGCTACACCGGGCTGTGGACCGCCCTGATCGCCAAGGAGCGCGACCCCTCGCTCGACGTCCTGCTCATCGAGGCGCAGGAGATCGGATGGGCCGCCTCCGGCCGGAACGGCGGCTTCTGCGAGTCCAGCCTCACGCACGGCCTCGGCAACGGCTACCAGCGCTGGCCCGGCGAGCTCGCCCGACTGGAACAGCTCGGGGCCCGGAACCTGCAGGCCATCGAGAACACGATCAAGCGCTACGGCATCGACTGCAGCTGGGAACGCACCGGGTCCATGACCGTGGCGACCGAGCCCTACCAGGTCGAGGGGCTCCACGAGCTCGCCGCCCTCGCAGGCCGCTCCGGCAGTCAGCTGACGGTCCTGGACGCGGACGCCGTGCGGGCCGAGATCGACTCCCCGACGTTCCTGGGCGGCGTCTGGGACAGGCACGGCGTCGCGATGGTCAATCCGGCCCGCCTGGCCTGGGGCCTCAAAAAGGCCTGCCTGGAGCTGGGCGTGCGCATCCACGAGCACACCCGGGCCACCGACCTGGTCCGCTCCGGCGCGGGGATCGCCGTGCGCACCCCCTACGGGCAGGTCCGCGCCGGGCGCGTCGCGCTCGGCACCAACGCCTTCCCGTCCCTGCTGCGGCGCCACCGCCCGTACACCGTCCCGGTGTACGACTACGCCCTGATGACCGAGCCGCTGACGGACCAGCAGCTCGCCTCGATCGGCTGGCGCAACCGGCAGGGCTTCGCCGACAGCGCCAACCACTTCCACTACGTCAGGCTGTCCGACGACAACCGGATCCTGTGGGGCGGTTACGACGTCATCTACCACTACGGCGCGCGGGTGCGCGCCGAGCACGACCAGCGGCCGCAGACCTTCGCGGTGCTCGCCCGGCACTTCTTCGAAACCTTCCCCCAGCTGGCGGGCGTGCGCTTCAGCCACGCCTGGGGCGGTGCCATCGACACCTGCACCCGGTTCAGCGTCTTCTTCGACCTCTCGCACGGCGGCAAGGTCGCCTACGCCGCCGGCTACACCGGCCTGGGCGTGGGAGCGACCCGCTTCGGTGCCGAGGTGCTGCTCGACCTGCTGGCGGGCGAACGCACCGAGCGGACGGCCCTGGAGATGGTGCGGCGCAAGCCGCTGCCCTTCCCGCCGGAGCCGATCCGCTCCGCCGGCATCGGGATCACCCAGTGGTCGCTCGCCCGCGCCGACGAGCGAGCCGGCCGACGAAACCTCTGGCTTCGCAGCCTCGACCGACTCGGCCTCGGCTTCGACAGCTGACCGCCGACAGCCGTTGCACAGCAGCGAACAACCACACGCGACCCCGCCGCATCACTGAAAGGGGAGCGCCGTGCAGATCACCATCGCGGGCGGGGGCATCGGCGGCTCGCCACCGCACTGAGCCTCCACGCGGCCGGGTTCGAGGACGTCACCGTGCACGAGGCCACCCGGGAGATCCGTCCGCTCGGCGTCGGGATCAACCTCCTCCCGCACGCCGTGCGGGAGGGATCCTGCCGGGCGGAGCGGACTGGCAGGTGCTGCACCCCGACGGCATGGCCGGCATCGACGCCCGCCACACGCTGCGCACGCACGACGACGCGCACCTGCACCTCGCCGCCGCCGGCGTCCGCCACGGCCCGCCCGAGGTCCTCCAGCGGCCGGCCGCGGGGAGGAGGTGGATCCGGCCGAGTACTACTTCAGGCTCTTCTGCCGCTTCGAGACGGGTGACGAGCGCTACCGGTGGCTCAACCGCACCCTCGCCGTCGCCACGGGTGCCCGGACCGCCGAGGCCGTCCGCTGCACGGCGTTCACCCCCACCTGAGGCACATCGCAGGCGCGTGCGGGCGGACTACACCGATGTGGGGCGGCCACGAGACATCGCGAACCTCCCACCGGCCCTCGATGCAGTTGTGCGGCCCACCGCCGTGACGGTCGCAGCCGTGGTCACCCGGCGGCCACGACCACGGTGCGGTGGGCTCCCGGGACGGTCAGCGTCTCGCCCCGCGGCGTGCGAGCAGCCAGCCGATCAGGATGCCGGTGGCCAGGGTCACGGCCAGGACCGTCCAGAGCGGGAGCGTCACGGTGCTGATCCAGAGCCGGACGGAGACCGAGCCGGTGTTGGCCGCGATGAACCAGACGGCGAGGATCGCCAGGACAATTATCCCGATCGTGCGGAACCGTACTGTCCGTCCCTTCACCGTGACGGTCGACGTGCGCTGCGGCGGATCGGTGTACTTCGCCATGGTTCCAGTATGTGGCGCGCCGCACGGTCCGCTCGCCCGGGGACCCGCTCCTGGGCCGGCCCGCAGGCAAGTGCGACCCACATCGACCTTCGACACCCCGCCGCGGAGCCGGCGGGGCGTCGGTGTGTCGAGCCGGACAGCTGCCGCACACCGCCCCGGTCAGCCATCGACCAGGTGCCGGTTCGATCCGGTCAGATCGCGGCCGGAGTGACCCACTCGACCAGTTGGATCACCACGCCGTCGGGATCGGTCACCTGGAACAGCCGCTCGCCCCACGGCTCCTCCCGCAGCGCCATGGTGATCTCCACGCCTTCCGTCCGCAGCCGGGCTTCCCCGCCGGCCTGCCGCCGTCGCCGAGGACAACCGCGCTCTACCGCGCCCACCCCCTGGACGGCGGCCGTCCTGCTGGCGCTGCCATTCCCCCGGGGGGCCGGCGCTGGTGATCCAGGTACCGGCGCAAGGCCGCTGCGCCGATGGATTCCCCGGTCGGCGGCTTTCCGGTCGCGGTTTCGCCGGCCGGGGCCGAGGGTGGGCGGCGGACACCCAGGCGCCGCGCGGTCGGTTGGGGAGAACCGGCAGAACCGGCCTCCGGCCTCCGGCCGCGGATTCTTCCGTGACCCGAGGGAGCGGTCCGCCGACCGCGGTGCGGACAGGACTTGAGGAGTAGGCGATGACGGAGTACGAACGCACCCGCACCATGCCGGCCCTGCCGGAGCTGGTCTTCGATGAGGCGGCCGATACCGGGCGGCTCGACGCGTGGATGCCCCGCGACCTGCACGTGCGGGTCGATGACCCGCCCGCGGTGACCGTGCACGAGGACCGCAGCGGCGCGGACGAGCGGGGACTGCTGCGGGCGCTGCGGGACCAGCGGCGGATGGAGTGGGGCACTCGGGACGACGGGCGGTACGCCGGGTGGCTCCAGGTGGCCGGCATGGGCGCCGGGGCGAGCCAGGTGACCATCCACCTGTCGTTCTTCGGCGGGACCTCGGCCCCGACGCGTGAGGCTGTCGAGCAGGGCCTGGACGAAAGCCTGGCCCGGTTGGAAGAGCAGGTCCGCCTGAGAGTCGAGAACAGCGGCTGACCCGCCGCTCCTGCGGAGGCGTGCCGCCTTGGTCAGCCGAGCGAGTCCACCGGCTCGGCGATCGCCCTCAGCGGCTGGGGGCCGCGAGTTCGGCAGCCGGTCAGCGGCGTTGCTGCGGTGGGCCGGGCCAGCCAGGACCCGGTCCACGGCCTTGCGCAGCGCCGGTTGGCCCCTCGACGGGCTGCTCGGCGTGGCCCAGCACGACGACGACCGCGTCCACCCGCCGAAACCGGTCCGTTCACCGGGCCGGTCTGCTGCTCTTCGGCACAGCACGAGAGCTGCTGAGCAAGACCTTCCAGTTCCCGAGACCATTGCTCGGCGCGGCGCCCGGGCGACAACTGTCCGCGTTAACCTCCGTGGCGGCGCCGACCGGGGCGCGCTGAGCCGCCCCCGGCCGCCGCCAAGGGGCGGCCGTCCGGAGCACGTTTCCGGACCGCCGCCCCGGCTGCCGCGAACCCGGACGCCGCGGGGCCCGGTGAGCGGGACTCAGGATTGGAGCCTTCAGGAAGCGAACCCCATGGACCCTCATGAAGCGAACCCCATGGACCCTCACGAAGCGAACCCCGTGGACCCTCAGGAATCGAAGCCCAGGCCCAGGCGGTCCAGGGTGCGCAGCCAGAGGTTGCGACGGCCCGCGTTGCGGTCGGCCAGGTCGAGTGAGCGCTTCGTCAGCTCGATGCCGATCCAGCGCACCGGCTCGGGCGGGAACGGCAGCGGCTTGCGGCGCACCATCTCCAGCGCGGTGCGCTCGGTGTGCTCGCCCGCCAGCAGGTCGAGCATCACCTCGGCGCCGAACCGCGTGGCGCCCACCCCGAGGCCGGTGAATCCGGCGGCCAGCGCGACCCTGCCGCGGTAGGCGGTGTCGAAGAAGGCCGAGAAGCGGGTGCAGGTGTCGATGGCGCCGCCCCACGCGTGGGTGAACCGCAGGCCCTCCAGCTGCGGGAAGGTCTGGAAGAAGTGGGTGGCCAGAGTCCGGTAGGTCTGCGGACGGTGGTCGTACTCGGCGTGAACCCGGCCGCCGTAGTGGTAGATGGCGTCGTAGCCACCCCAGAGGATCCGGTTGTCGGCGGAGAGCCGGTAGTAGTGGAACTGGTTGGCGCTGTCACCCAGGCCCTGCCGGCCCTGCCAGCCGATCGAGGCGAGCTGCTCGGCGCTGAGCGGCTCGGTCATCAGCGCGTGGTCGTAGACCGGAACGGTGTAGGCGCGGGTCCGCTTGACCAGCGAGGGGAAGACGTTGGTGCCGAGCGCGACCTTGCCCGCGAAGATCCGGCCGTACGGGGTGCGCACGGCCATGCCGGGACCGGACTCGGCGAGGTCGGTCGCCCGGGTGTGCTCGAAGATCCGCACGCCCGCCTCGAGGCAGGCTCGCTTGAGGCCCCAGGCGAGTTTGGCCGGGTTGACCATGCCCACGCCGTCCTTGTCCCAGAGGCCGCCGAGGTAGGTCGGCGAATTGACCTCGGCGCGCACGGCGTCGCGGTCCAGGAAGGTCAGCTCGCTGCCGAGCTCCGCCGCGAGTGCGGCGATCTCGTGCAGGTCGTCCACCTGGTAGGGCTCGGTGGCGATGTCGATCTCGCCGGTGCGCTCCCACTCGCAGTCGATCGCGTAGCGCTTGACGCTGTCCTCGATGGCCTGCAGGTTCTCGGCGCCCAGCCGCTCGAGCCGGGCCAGCTCGCGGGGCCAGCGCTGGTGGCCGTTGCCCAGGCCGTGGGTGAGGCTGGCGGCGCAGAAGCCGCCGTTGCGCCCGGAGGCCGCCCAGGCGATCTCCTGGCCCTCGATCAGCACCACGTCCAGCGCGGGGTCCCGCTCCTTGGCGATCAGTGCGGTCCACAGGCCGCTGTAGCCGCCGCCGACCACCAGCAGGTCGCAGGTTGCGTCCCCGACCAGGGCGGAGAGCGCCTGCGGCCGCCCGGGGTCGTCCAGCCAGAACGGGGTCGGCTTGGCGTCCTGGAGGGAACGGACGGGATCCATGCGTGTTCCTTAGCTGCTGTGGCGGGGGCGGGATGGGAGCGGGGGAGGAGGGTCGGGCCGGTCAGACTCAGGCGGGTTCGCTGAGCGTGATGGCGTAGGCCTTGCGGAGGGTCTCGTGGATGGTCCAGGTGGTCCGGTCGCCCTCGTGCAGGACACCGGCGTCGCCGGGGCCGACCTCCAGCGTGGAACCGCCGGCCACCTGGATGGTGGCCCGGCCGCTGACCACCACGAAGAGTTCGTCGGCCTCGGTGTCGGTCACCACGCCGGGCGTGATCTGCCATATGCCGCGCAACTGGCGGCCGTCCTCGGACTGCCACAGGACGCGGCCGGTCACCTGCGGCGTACCGGAGACGACCTGCTCGGGGTCGAGCGGCTCGGGTTCGAGGTCCGCGTCGGGGATGTGCAGGGCGAAGCTGTTGTTCATGGGCTTGACGCTATCCACTGGCGCAGGCACCCGGGAGTGAGCACGGTGTGAACCTGACGTCGTGCCGGGTGACACCCCGTAAGGCCGCCGGGCGCTGCTTTCGGCGCCCGGCGGAAGCGGGAGCGCATGGTGACTACGAGGACACCCCGGCCGGGTCGGTCACCGGTGCGAGGGCGGCCCGGCGGGCCTTCCGAGCCCGGTTCGCGGCGAGCGGCGGGTAGAGCAGCACGGACCCGGCGACCACCACGGCCGCGTACACCACCGCCCGACTTCCGCTCTGGCTGTACTGCTCCCAGGCCGCCCAGGAGCAGACGCCGCCCAGCAGGAGCACGATCGCCGCGATGCTGGACCAGCCGCCCGGGATCCGGTAGGGCCGCTCCAGCTCGGGCTCCTTGATCCGCAGCGCGATCAGCGCGGCCACCTCCAGCAGGATGCCGAGGTTGGTGAGGAAGACGTCGAAGATCACCAGGTTGGTGAAACTGCTGAGGCAGAACAGGGCGTAGATCGCCGAGGAGCCGATGATCGACACGATCGGCATCCCGTAGCGGCGGCTCTCCTTGGCCACCCAGGACGGGAAGTAGCCGTCCTGGGCGAGCACCAGTGGCAGGCGGGAGTTGGAGGCGAGCAGCGCGGAGAACATCGCGACGGCCGCGAACATCCCGCCGATGGTCACAGTCACCTGCAACCAGGGGCCCGCCAGGGCCTTGGCCACCTGGGAGAACGACCCGGCGTCCCAGTTCTTCCAGCCGGCGTCGCCGCCGGAGCCGATGGACAGCGAGGCGAGCGAGGGCAGCAGGTAGCCCACCATGATCAGCACGACGGCCATGGCGAGGGCCTTGGGCAGGTGCTTGCGCGGATTCTCCATCTCACCGGCCACGTTGGAGACGCTGTCCCACCCCGAGTAGTTCCACATCACGATGAACAGTCCGGCACCGAAGGCGTTCCACATCGACTGGTCCGACGAGGAGGTCATCGAGCCGACCGGGTTGATCCCGTGGCCGACGAGGTGGGCGATCCCGACCGCGGTGAGGATGAGCATCGGGGTCAGGCAGATGAGCGCGAACGCCACCGACGAGTCACCGACCCAGCCCGCGCCGAGCAGGTTGAGCAGGGTGAACACCACGATCACGGCGAGGCAGATGAACCAGTTCAGGTCGAACCTCAGGTGCCCCAGGGAGAACAGCACGTGCCGGCCCGGTGCCACCGCCGCGACCAGGCTCTGCAAGTAGCTGGTGAAGAGCACCGGGTAGAGCGCCATGTCGACGAAGCTGTTGATCCACTGGAGCAGCCCCTGCTGGAAGCCCCAGAACTTCCCCAACCCCCGCTTGACCCAGTGGTAGGAACCGCCCTCGACCGGGATCGCGGTCCCGAGCTCGGCGACCGCCAGCGAGTGCGGGATGCTGTAGATCACCGGGGTGACGATGATCAGCAGGATCCCCATCCCCGGCCCGGACGCCGAGAAGAGCCCCTCGATGCCGTAGGCGCCGCCGGAGACGCTGAAGAAGATCAGCGCGACCAGCGGCATGAGGCGAACGCGCTTGGGCGCCGACAGGCGATTCACCGGGCGATCCACGGCGGTTGTGTTCAATTCGTCACCTCTGAGGAGTGGTGCTGAGTGCGGAGTGGAGCTGGACGGCACCGAATGGGGAGCCCACCGGGCAGTGGCCCGGCGACCGGGGTTCAAGCCCTGTCAAGATCCTTGTGGGCCTAGAGTTTCGGGGCTGCTGCTCAACCCGGCAATCGAGCATCCTGTCAATGTTCCTGCGCACACCTTGACACCATGTTGACGACAGCTGGTTGACATGCGCAGCCGACCAGCCTGAGAGCGGGCCGGTGGCAGCAGCGCCACCGAGGTTTCCCGGGGATGCGGAAGGTCGCCCGAGCCGGCCTGGTTGGCCGTCGGAACCGTAGTCCCCCCAGGCCGGCCCCGTCGCCGTTCGGCGCGCCCCGAGGGCCCGTTCACCAGGGCCCGGCAGCACATGTGCGGTTCACTGGACCGGAGGCCGGCCGCCACGTCGGCGGACCGCAGCGATTGGGCCGCCTCCTCATCCCAGCAAGGTTATTGACGTGCCGTCATGTCAGTAGATTTACGCGTCGGCCACGGCACGGTCGATCTCGCGGGACATGCCACCGCGGGCTCCTCGACGGCCTGGTGCCCGGGCCCGCTACCCCGGTGGCGGCGAGCACCGCGCGCTGGATCGCGCGCTGGATTCCCGAAGGCCGAGCACGAGCCGGGTAGGACGCCGGGGCTGTGCAACTCCTGCTATAGAGTGCGGTGTTGACGTCGCTCGCCCTCAGTGATCTGCAGGCCGCCGGCCGGCGCATTCGCTACGAGCGCGTTCGGCCGCGCCTTCAAGAGCACGATGTCGTCAAAGCGTCTGGGCGGCAGGCCGGCCAACAAGTAGGGGTGGGATCCGCGCGATCGTGCGCGAACCCCACCCCTGGTGGTAGCGGGGACAGGATTTGAACCTGCGACCTCTGGGTTATGAGCCCAGCGAGCTACCGAGCTGCTCCACCCCGCGTCGGCGAGATCAGCTTAGACGGTAATCGTGCCAGCGCGAAATCGGTTACCCGTTTTGTCAGGAGTCGTAACGATGTCGCAGCCACACGAAACATCAAAGGCCACCGTCAGTGCCGGCCGACAGGGCGGCTTCTCGAGTCGAATGCCTTGGGCCTTGGGCCGGACGGAGGGGCGGGCGGATTGCCGACCACCCCGACCGCCCGCCCATCGGCGCGAAGGTCATTCGGTGTGCTCTCAGCCGACCTTCCAGATCATCGGCACGTCCATCGGGGCGCCGTAGGAGAGGAACTCCGGCGCTTGGCCGTTCGGCACCAGGTAGACGCCGCACTCGCGGTCGCCCTTGCCGTTGTCGGCCGGGGCCGGATTCGGCGTCTGGCACTGCGGGATGTGGTAGACGACCGGGCTGCTGTTGATGATGCCGCTGTCATCGGCCGTCGTGTGCACCCAGATCCGCATGTCGTTGTCGCCGAAGTCCGGGACCGTGGCGCCGCTTTCATTGGTGAACTGGACCGTGACGAAGTACGGCGTCTTGCCGGCCAGTTCGGAGTCCTGGAAGTGGAGGGGCGCGACATCGGCGGCGGTTGCCTTGACCACCGAGACGGGTGTGATGGCCAGCTTGTGAGCACCCTTCGAGTGGCCGGTGGCGGTCGGGCCGAGCGGACTCTGGTAGGTGCCTGCGCCGCCGCTGCCGTTGTCGGTCGGCGTGGCCGCGCCGGCCGCAGCTGACGGGGTGGTGGCGCTCCCGGTGCTGGCACCCATGCTCGGAGTGGCGCTGGTGGCGACCGAAGGCGCTGCGGAGTTGGCGCTGGTGCCACCGGAGTTGTCGTCGGGGCCGCAGGCGGTCAGCAGCAGGGCGCACGCGGCGGTCGGCAGGGCGAGACGCAGCAGGGCGTTGGTACGCAAAGAATTCCCCCATGAGATTTCGGACTGGCGAGTCCAGACTCTACCCAGGTCGAACCTGCGGGGTCGGAGTCAGGGGCCGATGAACAGCGCTGTCCTGCGCCAATCGGCCGTTGCGGAGCCATGAGTCGAGAGCGGGGCTGGACACGATGGCGTCTGTGACGTCTCCTTGCTCGCTCGCGTGACAGGGCGCCTCCTGGCCGTGTGCCTTGATGGAGTGGGCCTGCAGCGAGTTCGTACACACCGAGCGCCTGGAATGTAGGGCTGTTCTTGGCCGGTCGGTCCGGCGAAGTCGCTTGATCGGGCCGGACATTGGCCAACAGGTAGGCCGCGAGTGGTGCCGCCTGGCCCTGACGCGGTGTCGCGTACCCTGCTGGATCGTCGCCGATTCCATGCAGCACAGCTGCCACGTTTGACTGGGAAAGCCCCGGTGGACGCCACTGCGATCCGCCCAACTTCTCTCGGGCTCCGCGTCGTTCCGGCCCGCGTCGGTGACCACTGCGTGTCGGCGGCGTAGCCCGTCAGCGCGTTCGCCGGCGGCTGCCGAAGGTCCGCCGGGGACTTCGTCCCCTGGCGCCCCGGCTCGGTGACCGCGTTGCCCATCAACAGGATCCGGGTGTCCACGTGGCCGGTCTGCATCGGCGAGCCCGGCGCCAGTGGCCGTTGAACCACCGAACCCGCCCTGACCAACTCGCCAGCACCTCCCGCACAGTGGGGAAAGCTCAGGTCGACCGGGTGGGGCGTCTCGACGTCGACGGAGCACGGGTCCCGGAATCGCAGATGCGAGCCGTGTCTTCGCCCGACCAGCACCTGTACCCCGGACAGGCCGCCGACAAGCAGGCCCTTCCGAGCACCTCGAGCCGGGAATCACGGCTCAGGACATGAAATGGCCGAGATCCGCAGGCGCGCGCGAACCGTGGGGCGCTCACCGGGCCCGGGATTCCGGTTGGCGGGGCCGGCCTCATGCGGAGCCTCCGCCACGAAGCCGAGTGCGTCGAGGAACTTCAGGCCCGGCCGCCAGCCCTCCGCAACGGAGGCGAGGACCTCGGTGCAACCACCCGCCGCCAGCGACCCGATGAGAGCTGAAGCCACGGCCCGCCCCAGACCGAATCGACGGCAATCGGGGTGCATCAGGAACAACCCCACTGAACACGCTCCTGGATGGGGATGCTCCCGCACGGCGTCGATGAGCCCGCTGATCCGGCCTTCGGCCTCGATCACCAAGATGGCCTTGTTCTCGAACTCCGCGCCCTCCGGCAGGCTGTAGTAGAGGCTCTGGACATCGCCGGGCATAGCGGGCTGACCGAGGGCATGGCAGAACCAGTCCTCGCATGCCTCGAACAAGCTGAACACACCCTGCTCGTCCGGCGGTTCAAGGTCACGGATCCGAAGGCAACGACCGTCCATCTCGATACCCAACAGCATGTCAGCAGTCTGTTTCCAAGAGCCGCACACTCGGAGGCCTCGCCACTGCTCGATGCCGGCGGTTCCGCCGTGCCGCTGGTGGAACTGCTCGGCGGTCGACAGGGTGAAGCGGTGGAGCGTGCCAGGGCGTCGTGGTCGCGCGTAGGTCGACGATCCCATCGGCGTTGACAGTGGTCATCGGATCACCGGAAGTCGTCGTTCCCGAGACCGCGGTCGGGTGCGTTCATGTCGCCCGTCCTTGGCGTGCCGTCGCCGAGCCCGTAGCGCAGGTACACGGTGCCCTGCGGACCGGCCACCGGTGGTTCGAGCAGTGCGAGGTTCGTGGGCACCGCGCCACCGTCGAACACCTTCTTCCCGACGCCGAGCACGATCGGGTGCACCCATAGGTCGAGCCGGTCGAAGAGCTTCTCCCGCAGGAGGGTCTGCACCAGGTTCAGGCTCCCGACGACCTTCACGTGCCGGTGCCGGTCACGGATCTCGCGCACCGCGCCGGCCAGGTCCGGGCCGAGCTGCGTGGACCCGGCCCACCGGAGGTCGGGCGTGGCGCGGGAGGCCACGTACTTCGGGACGCGGTTGAAGAGCTCGGCGAACTCGCCGTCCTTCTGGTGCGGCCAGTAGGCGGCGAAGATGTCGTACGTCCGCCGGCCGAGCAGCAGGGCGTCCGTGCCCTCGTACGCGGCACCGATTTGCGCCCCGGTGACCTCGCTCAGCAGGGGCACCTGCCAGCCGCCGAACGGGAACCCCACCGGGTCCTCGTCGGGTCCGCCGGGCGCCTGCCCGACCAGGTCGAGGGTCGCGAACAGCTCGATGTGGATGAGGCCCATGTCTGTACTCCCGATGAGTTGGTCGTCCCTGTCGAGATGTAGACCTGCCGGGGCCGGAAAACTCATCGCCGCGCCGGTACCCGGTTTCCGCACCCGCCGACCGCCTCGCCCATCTGATCCACCGCCAGGAACGGTGCCGTTCATCGGATGCCCTGCCGGTGCTCCGACCACGATGGCGCCCGTGAGCCCGCCCGGGTGATGAGGCTCGCCGAAGAAAGGGGCGCTGCCCCCGTACGTGGGTTGCCGATTGGCCTTGGAGCTCCTGGCAGAGCTCGGGCCGCTCGGGCTGGTGTGCCTGCGGTTCGGCCGCCCGGGCCGGCACTCCCTCACCGAGGCGCTGGTGAACCCGACAGCCGCGCCGCCTACGACGACAGGTGTCAGGCCGTCCGGCAACACGGGCAGTACAAGGCCCACCAGGCGCACCACGAGTTGATGGCCTCCCTGGCCTGGAGGAGAGCACCGCAGCGCACAGCACCTGGTGTACGGCAGCCGCAACTGGACCCGCCGGCCTGGCAGCCGCTGCCGGGCCGACGGCGGCGGGTCGGGAAGATGGTGTGACCTACCCGCCCACGTACCGACCGACGCCGGCCCCGGCGCGCCGGAGGGCGCGGCAGACGCCGGCGCTCTGGGCCAGGTCGCGGAGAAGATCGAGGAGAGCGCGGTCGGGTACCCCGAGTCAGGTCCCGCCGAACGCCGGCACCCGGGACCCGGCCCCGCCCGTGTCAAGCAGTTGTCGGCCGAGCGTACCGCCGGCACCAAGGCGCTACGCGATCTGCCGGAGGCCTCCGAGGCGGAGTTGGAGCGGATCGAGGCCCTCTACGACGCCAGGCATGGCGGAATCGCCGGGGCGCAGGAGCGCGGTGTCGGGAGTGCTGTGGGCGCGGTGAAGGCGAGTCGGCCGGGCTGGACCTCTGGGGGTAGCAGCGGCCACGCGAGGCGGGTGATCGCGTCGACTTCGCGCCGGTACTGCGGCAGGGCCGCGCGCAGTTCGCGCTGCCCGGCGAGGAACCGGCGGGCCTCCTGGTCGGTGTAGGGCCGCACCTGCCCCGCCCGGGCGAGGAGCGCGGCACCGGTCGGCCCGGTCCAGTGGCCGTCGGCACCGAGCGTGTTGTGGAAGACGGCGGTGCCATCGCGCCGGATCACGGTGAGGTGGTCCACCAGGCGTTGCTCCTCGACGGCCTGGACGCACTCCAGCACCGCCGTGAGGCACCGGTCGTGTCCGGCGGCGGTGGTGAACCGGCCCGGCCGGGTGCCGCTCCGGCTGACCTCGGCGTAGCGCAGCGCGGTGCCCTGGCGGCTGTCGGGCGCGCGTACGTCCAGCACCAGCAGCTCGACGCGGTGCTCGGCCCGGCGCCACGCGGCGACGTCGTCGAGGAAGGCGGCCTCGCTGCCCGGGGCGATCTCGATCACCGCGTCTCCGCGCCGGTCCCGCACGTGGGCCTCGGCCCGGGCCTGCCACGCCTTGTAGTCCGCGCGGATCCGGGCGGAGGCGGTGCGCGGGTGCTCCCGCAGCAGTCGCCGGTAGTCGGGATGGGCCGCCTTGAACCGTCCGCCGGAGAGCCACACCGGCCGCCGCTCCCGCAGCGCCTGGCGCACCATCACCGCCGCCCACCTCTTGCCCGCCCCGGGCGCCCCCATCACGTACACGACGACGGGACGCTCCTGCGCCACGATCTCCCCGAGGTCGGGGACGACCAGGTTCTGGAAGATCCACTCGTGCTCATCGGCGGACAGCCGGTGGTAGTCGACACCGGGCGGGGCGGCGATCGGCTGGACGGTGCGCCGTACCGGTTCGGCCAGCGCGGCGGCTCGCTCCGCATCCCGTTCCACTGCGAGCAGCCAGTCGGCTGGCAGGCGGGTTTGCGCCCGCACCAGAGCGCGCTGTGCGCGGGCCAGCGACCGGCGGAAGACAGTGGTCTCCACCGCATCCCACCACCGGGCCCGCTCGGCCTCCACCGTCCTGGCCGCGCCCGGCGGGCGCACCCACACCCCGCCGACGAGCTCGTTGGCGTACAAGAACTCCAGGCCGCGCCGCACCACAGTGACCCGGTCGACCAGGTGCTCGGTCTCCAGCACGTCCAGGGTGCGGGCTAACTGGCGGGCGCACTCGTCATGGTCGGCCCACGACACGTAGCGCCCGGCCCCCGCGCCGTCGCCGAGATAGCGTTCCAGCAACCCCAGCTGACTCCAAGCCAGGGGGCATGCCACCGCGACCACCTCGATCCGGTGCCCGGCCCCCCGATACGCCCGCGCCTGCTCCCGTGCCTCGTCCGGGTCGCCGAACGCGGTCTCCACCACCGCGTCCAGACAGTGGGTGCGCACGTACTCCTCCACCGCTGTCTGCCAGCGGCGAGTGTCCAGCCGCACCCCGCTACCGGCGGTCCGCACGTTCGTGGCCAGCAGCGCCTCGTAGCGCCGGTGTTCAGCCTTGTAGAGGTCAGCGTCGATCCGCACCGCGCCGCCGCGCAAGCTGAGGACCGGCAGCAGCAGATCGCCGAGGACGGTCTTCCCGCTGCCGGGCGGCCCGGCCACGAGCAGCACCACCGGCTTCTCCTGCGGCACCGCCCCACTGGTCCAAGCCGGAAGGATCATCCGGTTCAGAACGTCCTGGTGTTCCGCTGCGGAGAGCGTCCCCTGCGCCATGCTCCCGTTCCCCCTCTCCCGCGCCGTGGCTGGTCAGGTCCGGTCGTAGGTCGCACGCGCAAGCGCGATCGCCTCGGACAGAGACATACGACGAATGCATCGCCTTCCCCCGCCGCTACCTACTACCTACCCGAGGGCCGCATGGCGCAGATCTGCCCCACCCACGACGAACTTCCGCCCACCGCATGACCGTTGGCATGCGAGCGTGCCACACGTCGAGGGACACGGCCTGGAGACGGTGGGATGATTGCAGCGGTCAGGGCGTTCAGGTCCGCAGGCTTGGGCAAGGTGGCCGAGACCCGCAGCACGCCAGGCCCTCGATTCCGTTGCTGTTGAAACAATGCAGCCGGCACTCGGGCCATCATCGGCCGGCTCGGAACGAGTGCCGCGGCAGAATATGCGACCTGACGGGACCACGGCATTCAACCGTGTGTTCTGGGCAGTTGAACGCCGCCCGGCAACACTATTTTCTTCACAGGCCACCTACAGTCCGCGCCCAGGCAGGCGGAGGACGTCCAGTGTCGCCTTCGTAGCTGGCACCGCAGCCCTGGAGGTCTCCGTGAACGCGTCTAGCCCGTCGTATACCCGACGTATTGGGCCGGATGAGTGGACGTACATCGGAATGGGCATCGCGAATGTCTGCCAGCACGTGTACGAGGGCCACGGGGATCTGACCGTCGAGGCTCTGGCCGCGGCCGTGGAGAAAGCCGGTGACGCCTGCCCCGGGACACGCCTGCACCGGAGGAAGCGGAACTGGGTGGACAGCGGCGTCGCTCCGGCCGTGCGCATGGTGAACCTCGAACCGGGACAGGACCTCCTGGCTCACCCTGCGCTGCAGACGACGCTCAACGACGGCGGAGCGACCTGCGAGGTCCTGTTCGTCCCCGGTGAAGTCGCCGGGGACGACGCTGACGGTACTCGTGGACGAGGCCGGCCGCTGCGGTTGGTCTTCCGGGGCTTCCATGCGATCACCGACGCGCGCGGCATGCTGGTGTGGGCAGCCAACGTCTTCCAGGTGCTGCGCGGCGAGGAGCCGCAGGGCGCGACCTCCACCTTCAACACCGGCGAGTTCTTGCAGCACCTGATGCCGCAGGGCCTGCCGCCCATCCAGCCTGGCCTGGGCAAGGCGGAATGGACCACGCCGATGGCGCCGATCCCCCGTGGGCGGCACGATCACATCTGGCGCAGACGGACGGTCGACGGCATCCACGCCGCGGTTACCGCCAAGGTGATCGCCGCTGTCGCCGCCATGACTCCGGGCGAGCCCATGACACGGTTCTTCGTCCCCGTCGATCTGCGCCGCCACCAGCCGGATCTGCGCAGCACGGGCTGGTTGTCGCTGGCCGTCAACCTCGACGTCGAGCCAGGCACCGGCTGGGAACAGGTGCACCAGGAACTGCTGACCGGGCTGGCCGAGCGCCGGGAGTTCACGCTGCGCACCGCCCCATGGCTGCTGAAGATGCCGCTCCCGGTGATCCGCTTCTTCAGCGACGGGATGGAGGACACCGCGCGCCGCAAACAGCGCTACATGGGCACCGCGTTCGTCGCCAGCATGGGCTCGGTCGATCTGGCGGACTACAGCGCGCAGTCGTTCCGGCCTTCGACGGTGTACAGCCTGGGCGGTTCGGGCCCCTCGGCTCCCCCCGGCATCGACATCGTCGAGAGCTCCGGCCACACCGAGATCGTGCTCGCCTGGCGCGATGTGCCGGGAGCAGTCGAGCGGATGGACGCCTTGCTGGACGCGGTCGTGGAGGCGTTGTCGCCGCGGGCCGATCGGGAGCAGGCCGTCAACCGCACCGAACGGGCACCCGTGTCGTCGCGTTCGCTGCTGCGGTTGTTCCGTGACCAGGTCGAGCTCACTCCCGACGCGATTGCCCTCACGGGTCCTCAAGGCGAGCTCAGTTACCGTGAGTTGAGTCTGCGAGCGGACGCGGTGGCGAGTGCGTTGCGGGCTCGGGGCGTGGGTCGCGGTGACGTGGTCGGTCTGCTGGCGGAGCGAACGCCGGGAGCGATCGCCGGGATCTGGGGGATCCTTCGCGCCGGGGCGGCCTACCTACCGCTCGACGTCCAACACCCGGACGCGCGGCTGGCCGACCTGCTCCGCGACTCGGGTGCCCGCTACTGCCTGGTGGAGACTCCGCAGCTGGCCCGGGAGCACACTCCGAACGGGTGCGAGCCGATCAGCCTGGACGATCTGCCGGCGTCCACGGCCGCGCCTGCCCGTGAGCCGGACGCCGACCCGCGGCCCGACGACCTGGCATATGTGCTGTACACGTCGGGTTCCACCGGACGTCCCAAGGGCGTCCAGGTCGAACATGCCGCTCTGCTCAACTATCTGCACTGGGGCACCGAGGAGTTCGGGGTCGACGCGAGCACTCGGCTCCCGCTGCTGACTTCGCTGTCGTTCGATGTGTCCGGCACGTCGATCTTCCTGCCGCTGATCAACGGCGGGACCGTGGTCCTGGTCCAGGACCAGCCCACCCATCTGACGCTGCGCCGACTGCTGGAGGGCTCCAGCGCCACCATGCTCAACCTCACCCCCTCGCATCTGGAGCTGATCGGCCGCCTGGACATCGCGCCGCGGGGGTTCCGCAGCGTCGTCGTGGTCGGCGAGCAGTTGCGGGTCGAGGTCGCCGCGCGTGCCCAGGAGATGTTCGGCCCGGACTGCCGGATCATCAACGAGTACGGCCCGACCGAGGCCACCATCGGCTGCACGGCCCACACCTTCGACCCGGTACGGGACGCCGACCGCGCCGCGGTTCCGATCGGCGTCCCGGCCCACAACACCCAGGTCCACCTGCTCGATCCCAACCGCCGGTTCGTGCCGAACGGCGAGGTGGGCGAGATGTACCTGGCCGGGGTTCAACTGGCCCGCGGCTACCTCGGCCGGCCCGACCTGGACGCCGAGCGGTTCCCCAGGCTGGCCGACGGCACCCGGGTGTACCGGACCGGGGACCTGGCCCGGCGGCTTCCGAACGGCGCTTTGGAGTTCCTCGGCCGCATCGACGACCAGGTCAAGGTCCGCGGCCACCGCGTCGAGCCCACGGAGGTGGCCAGCGCCCTTGAGGAGCACCACCGGGTGGATCGCGCCGTCGTCGTCGCCCGGAACCGTCCGGACGGCTCCGGCAAA
The DNA here is from genome assembly GCF_020907985.1 of Kitasatospora humi. Classification (GTDB taxonomy): domain Bacteria; phylum Actinomycetota; class Actinomycetes; order Streptomycetales; family Streptomycetaceae; genus Kitasatospora; species Kitasatospora humi. The sequence continues at coordinate 84,471 of NZ_JAJJPA010000022.1, forward strand.
GCGCTCTACGGCTACGTCCTGGTGAACGCCGAGGTGAGCGCCGAGGAGTTGCAGGCCCATGCCGCCCAGCGGTTGCCCGCATACATGGTTCCGGCCGCCACTCTCGTGATGGAGGAGATCCCGTACAGCGTGGCCGGCAAGGTGGACGTGCGAGCCCTTCCCGACCCCTTCGCCGACCAGGCGCACACCGGATCAACCGCCCCGGCCGGTTCGGCCAACCATCCCGACCGGGACCCGATCGAGTCCAAGGTCGCCCTGATCTGGTCGGCCAGCCTTGGTATCGACGAGGCCCAGATCGACGCCCGCACCGACTTCCACCAGCTCGGCGGCGACTCGCTCTCCTTGCTGACCATGCTGGCCCGCGTCTGCAGGGAAGTCCTACCGCCGCAGACGGAGACCGAGTTCATGTCTCAACTCGGCCGGGTCATCGCCGAACCCACGCTCGACACCGTGTCGGCGATCGCCCGGGAGGTCTCCCGGGTCCCGCTCGGACAGCTGCAACAGCTGTAGGTGAACGGCGCCCGCCGGTAGGCGTCGCCGAACGCGGTGGCGCAGGCCTCGGCGAGGCCGAGCACGAGAGTCCTCGTGCGGTGGCGCCGAAGCCCGGCGCCACCGCACGGGGGCCGCAGGCGAAGAACGAGTGTGACCTGGACCACGACTAGGTCAGGCGCTACCGGACCTGGTGCCGGCACGTCACCCCTGGCCATGAGGTCGTGGCCGGCCGGGCCCGCCGCGACTCAGACCGCCGCCGGGTCCGTGGCTCCGCGCTGCGCCCACCGGGTCACGGGCACCATCGCCGCCCCCGCGGCGGCGAGGAGCACTCCGGCCCCGAGCCAGCCGATCGGTCCGTGGCCGATCACGCCGACCGTGATCAGCGCCGGCCCGACCATCCCGGCCGCGGCCGTGCCCGCGTTGTAGACACCCTGGTAGGCGCCGGCCGCCCGGTCGCCCGCCAGGTCGTAGCTGAGCGCCCAGCTGCCGGCCTGGCTCAGCACCTCGCCGAGCGCCTCCACCACGAGGCCGAGCACCAGCAGCACGGTCGCGGCCAGCGGGCCCAGGCCGTGTGCCAGTCCGAGCAGCACGCAGCCGGCGGCCAGCAGCAGCCCGCCGCGCAGGCAGACCCGGGCCGCCTGGCCGGGCTGCTCGGTGCCGCGGGTGGCGCGGACCTGGAACAGCACCACCAGCACGGTGTTGATGGTCATGCCGGCGGCGACCAGGGCCCGCGGCGCGTGGGTGTCGCGGACGATCCACAGCGGCACGCCGACCTCGAGCAGCGCGAACTGCAGGGTGAGGATCGCGTTCAGCACGGTCACGGTGAGGAACGGAAGGTCGCGCAGTGCCGGGTTGCGCCGCTCGGCCCGGGTCCGGGCCGCGGGCGGGACGGCCGCGGCCGGGCGGTTCGGCAGCCGGAGCAGCCACAGCGCCACCAGCGCGTAGCTGACCGAGTTGGCGAGCACGGTGAGGGTGTAGGCGAAGCGGGTGTCGGCTTGCAGGGTCACTCCGGCCAGGACACCACCCAGGCCCATCGCGACGTTGGTGACGGCCCGCAGGTAGGCCCGTCCGGCCACCCGCTGCTCGGGGGCCAGGGCTTCGGCGTAGAGCGCGCTGCGGGCGGCGGAGACCCCGCGGTCCACCGCGGTGACCGCGCAGGACAGCAAGAGGAAGGCGGGTAGGCCGTGGAGCAGCGGGAAGCCGGCGCTGAGCACCGCCTCGACGGCGACCAGGACGACGACCACCGGCTTGCTGCCGAACCGGTCGGCGGCCCGCCCGGCCGGGATGCTGGCCAGCACGCCGCACAGCCCGGCCACGGTGAGCACCACACCGGTCTGGGCCACGCCGTAGCCGAGGATGCGGGTGAAGTAGAGGGCGCTGACGGTGAAGTAGAGCCCGTTGCCGAGCGCGTTGACCAGGGTGGTCCAGGTCAGCAGGCGCAGCACCGGGTCGGTGGGGAGCAGGCTTCCGCGTCTGCGTATCGCTGGAGCGGGCGGGGCGGCCGTGGTGGTCGTCGTCATGGCGCAAGCTCAGCGCGACGGCGTACGGTGCGGACACTGATTTAGCGTCAGCCTCAATCCAAGGATTGGAATGTACCGCTTTCACCTCGGTCTCGCGGACGTCACCGCGCTCTCCTTCACCTGGTCACCGCTGCACGAGGCGGTGCTCAGCCTGCGGATGTGGACCCACCCGCAGAGCTACCCGGCGCAGCAGGCCTGGTTCCGCCGGCTGCGGCCGACCTTCGAACAGCTGGAGGGGTACCGGCTGCTGTGCTCGCTGACCGCCAGCAACCGCTACGTGCCCGATTTCCTGACGCCCCGCCCGAGCGGCCCGGCCCCGAGCCTGCGAGCGGAGCTGAGCGTGCTGCGGGCCACCGACCCGGCCACCCTGCGCGCCGAACTGGAGCCCGCCTTCCTGCCGCACGACCGGGTGCTGCCGCCACCGCTGGCCGAAGGACTGGCCGAACCGGAGCTCCTGCTGGAGCGGATCTGCCTGGCACTGGAGGAGTACTGGGAGGAGTGCCTGGCGCCGCACTGGTGGCCGCGCGCCCGCTCGGTGCTGGAGGCCGACATCGTCCATCGGGCCCGGACGCTGGCCCAGCAGGGCCTGGCGGTCTTGCTCGCCGACCTGGACCCCAAGCTGTCCTGGTCCGACGGCGTGCTGACGCTCGACCGCGACTTCGGCCGGCCCGGCGACCCGGTGGACGTCGAGGTGAGCCGGCGCGGCCTGGTCTTCATCCCCACCTGCTTCGTGAGCTCGGTGAACACCTCGATCAGCGCGGACCGCCCGCCCGTGGTCAACTACCCGGCCCGGGGCCAGGGCACCATCGCGGGCGCGGTGGACCCGCCGGCCGGGCCGCGGGTGCTGGAGCAGCTGGTCGGCGCACCCAAGGCCCGGCTGCTGGCCCTGCTGGCCGAGCCGGCCTCCACCACCGATCTGGCCCTGCGGCTCGGCGTCACCCCGGGCGCGGTGAGCCAGCACCTGGCGGTGCTGCTGGCCAACCGGCTGGTGACGCGGGCCCGGCACGGGCGGTCGGTGCTCTACCTGCGCAGCCCGCTCGGCACGGAGCTGTGTCGCCACTGACGGGCCGCCCGCCAGCCGGTGGACGATCCGGCGACAGGGACCCGCTCGGCGGGCAGGCGTGCCCGGTCAGCGGAAGGCCGTTTGCGTCGCCGCCCGTCCCGGTGGTCGGGTTCGTCGAACCGCACGGCCGGGAGTTGGCCGCTGCTCGGAGTCGTCACGGCCGCCCACGACCAGCGTCGCCGGACCTGAGTGGGCTACCCCCTGCCCGGACCGAGCGGAGGCGCCGGACCGGCACACCTCCGGAAAATGCCCAAGTCCGTACGGGCATGTCGTGGAAGGATACGGTTCGGCCCAGGGGGAGTGAAGTGCATGGGACTTGACTACAGCTATGAGGTATTCACGCCTGCTCAGAACGTCGCCAGGGCACTGGCCGCGCTCGTCGAGCTAGCGCCGCGGCACCGTCGGAATACGCCGCTCGCGGTCACCCTGCCCAGTGGTGACCGACTCGTCCTCCCGTTCACGTCCGGCTTCAAGAGCGACCCGGTCGACTGCTCCAGCAGCGGCAGGCTTGAACTCGACACCTCGATCATGGTCGGCGTCGATGACGCGGTGCGCGAGTTCGAGGAGGGTCGTGACCTCGAACTCGACGAACTCGGGAGGGTCCCGATCGGGTACGTCTACCTCACCGTCCGGTTCGCGCCCGCGATGCACCCGCACTACGCCTCGCTGGAGTTCACCGCAGCCACAACGGGGATGAGCCTGATGTTCGAGCGGTCCGCGAGCATGAGAGCAGTATTCACCGGCCTCACCGCCGCCAGCGGCGGAGTGTGCTGCTTGCTCGACACCGAGAGCGACACCTTCCAGAAGGAAATGTGCTGGCTGAACGGTCAGACGACCAAGGAGACCGTTCCCGGCCCCCGCTTCGCGAGCTTCCGTGACCTGGTGGCGGCCTGGCCCGACCAGGACCAGCCGCTCCAGCGGGCGAACGGCGACCCCGCGCAGGCTGCCGCACCGGTCGCGTCCGACTAGCTAGCCTCGACCTTTTGTGACAACGGGCTCCTCGAGCGCGGCCTCACGCTGGACCGGCCGTCGGGCCGGTCACCGGCTGGGGACACGCGGCGCCGGTGAGGGCGCGGGGGAAGGTTCTGAGGAGCTCCTGGCACCTCGGGACCCTTCGACGCCCGCCGGGTGGGCCGGCGGGGGGTTCTGAGGGGCTCCTGGCACCTCGGGACCCTTCGACGCCCGCCGGGTGGGCCGGCGGCACTTCGGTTAGCGTCGACCGTGGGGCCCGGACGACGGTCGGAGGACGGTGGCATGGCAACAGTGACATCCAGGCGATTGGTGGACGAGTGGCGGCGGGTGGCGGACCGGCATCTCACGCCGACCAAGCTGTCGCTGGTGGTGATGTGGGCGGCCTTCGGCACCACGTTCGGCACGGTGCGGTTCATCACGCACGGGATCAGGGGCGGCTGGCTGCCCTGGGGCAACGTGTCGGCCGGCGGGAAGCATCTGCACCACTACAACATCGGCATCGCGGCACTGGCCGGGGTCGGTTTGGTGGCCGTCCGCGGCGACGAGCAGGCGGTCGGCCACCCGGCGGTGGCAGCCGTCTACGGTGCGGGCGCGGCTCTGATCACCGATGAGTTCGCGCTGCTGCTTGACCTGCAGGACGTCTATTGGGCGAAGCAGGGCCGGGTGAGCGTCGACGTCTCGTTCGGCGTGCTCGCCGCACTCGGCGGCTACCTGTCGGCCGTGCCGTTCTGGCATGAGATCGCCCGGGTCACCCACCGGCGGCTGACGGCCGGGTGAGGCTCCCGCCCGCCGGCGCCCTCCGACGAGATCGCGGACCTGCCCGGCATAGGCGTCGGGCCACGCTTCGCAGTTCCAGCCGGTGGCGAGCATGTCGATCAGCTTGCCGCTTCTCTGAACCAACGTCTGGAACTGCCACCAGGCGCGGCCGACATCGGTGGCCCGGGTGTGAGTCAGGCCATGCCGGTCGCGAACAGGATGGCAGCACCGCTGACTCCACCGTCGCCGGCGCCATCTCGAGTCCGGCTGCGAGGGTACTGAAGTGCCGGACCTCGTAGCTCCCGTCCACGGCGAGGATGAACGGCATACCGTCGCGGACACCGGCCCGGTCGAGGGGCGAACCGGCTGACTCGGACTCAGCGCGATGGCCAGCAGGTGGCGCGAGGTGGGGCAGAGGAACAACGAGGCGGCCCTTCACGGGAGACAGTGCCGCCACACCCGACGGCGGGGTGCTCGCCTGCGACACCCACGAGCCGCCAACACAGAGCCCGAAGCCGAGGCTTCCGGTCCAGATGGGCCCGGCCACGACGACCGCCTCCGGGCGCAACCCCCTCCCACCTCCCACTATGCGGCGCCGCACCCTTCCCGGAGCATGCTGCTGGGTCGAACGCCCCACCGGCCATGCCCGCTTCCGAGGCGCAGGCTATGGCTGCTCCCTCCGGCGGGCCTGGAGCTCCTCATCCGCGCGCTCGGCCGCCGCCTGAAGCTCGGCGGCCCGCCCGCGCAGCTCCTCCAGCCGGTCAGCGGCCTCCTGTCGGGCCTCGTCGGCCCGCCGGGCGGCGAACCGCGCCCTCTCCACCGCAGCCTGAGCCTCTTCCACCCGGCCCTGGGCGCGCTCAGCCTGTTCCTGCGCACCAGCCAGGTCCCGTTCGCCCTTGACCGAGGCCCGCTGCGCCGCCTGGGCCTGGCCACGCAGCCGGTCCCGCCGCTGTTCCAACTCGGCCACAAGCCGCCGGTGGTTCTCGGCGGTGTCGTGTTCCGGTTGCCGTCGGGTCCGGCTGGCTGTGGTGGTGCGCTGCCTTCCGCCGGCCCTTGAGGGGGTGGGCGGGTCGGGGACGGCGGCGAGGAGCGGGCCGAGGTCGGGCAATGCGGTCGGCACGCTGAGCGCGGCCACGAGCCGACCCGCCGCGACTCGGCCGGCAGCATCCGGGTCGGCCATCGCGGCAGCCAGCGTCTGCTCCACCGCCTGCATCGCGGCGTCGCCCAAGCGCTCACCGGCGCCGGCCGCGTCCCGGACCGCCGCGTCCACGAGCTCTGCGAGCAGCCGGCGCCGTTGGCCGAGCAGTTCCCGCAGCGCTTCCGGGTCGGGGCGGGCCTGCGCGGCACGCATCCGCGCCCCGGTCTCCAGCAGCTTGGCCAGATCGGGGGTGTGGTTGCGGGCGAGCTGGTTGACGGCCCACGCGGCCTGGGTGGGGCGGCGCAGAGCGGCAAGCGCCGCGGCCTCCTCTCGCCGGCCCTCGGCCCGCGCTGCGCGCACGGCCCGATCGCGTGCCGGGACGAACTCACCCGGCACCAGTCTGAACAGGTCGTCCAGCACCTGGTCGTCGGCATCGCTATGGTCGGCCATGGCCCCAGCCTGGCACCACGCGCTCGCCCGTGCGGCTTCTCCATGAGCCGGTCGGCAGCCCGCACGCCGAGCAGCGCGTCCTGTGCGACCCGCCCGCCTCTCACCGCCACCGGCGCGCATGGTCGCGCTGCTCTGGGCGGCAAGACGGCGGGTGACGGCGCCCAGGCCGGGCACGAGGACCCTGGCCACGGCCGGCCGCGCCGCGGCGTGCCAGTGCTTCGGCAGTGGTGAGGCGCCTGCCGCGGGCGGAGAGGCGCCTGCCGCGGGCGGAGCGCTTGCCTGCGTCACCCGAGACTCGTTCGTCATGGGCCGGGCGCTGGTCGCCGGGCTCGTGCCCGGTACGGCCCGAGCCCGGAGCAGTGGGTCGCGTCAGCAGTGGGCGGAGCGATGCTGGGAGCAGCGCGACCCATCGGTCAGCCACCGTGCCTGGGCCTCCAGATCGCGTGAGCACATGGTCAACCGTTTTCCGAGGTACGGGGAGCGGAGCTGAGATGGCTCTGGAGCCGGGCGTGGCGGAACTGGTAGACGGCTCCGACCTGGCGCAGGACCCCTCGGTGGTAGGCGTCGTCGAGGAACGACATGGTCGCCCAGGGGAGCCGTCCCGTCAGGGGGAGGGCGATTCGGGTGAAGAGTACCCACTGGCCCCAGGCGGTGAACGCGAGGACGTAGGAGGCGGTGCCGATGAGCCCGCACTCGACCCCGCTTGCCAGCCATCCCCAAGGCAAGTCCGGTGGGCCCAACAAGCCAGGGGCGAAGCCATCCACTAGCCGGTAGGTACCCGCGACGGTGATGGTGATCGCCGGCGCGACGAGCAGGGTCTGCCGGATGACGGTATTGCGGTTGCTGCACAGCAGGTCCGCCGGCGTCGCGGCGGATCCGACATCGAGCGGTGTCTCCAGGGCAGCCATGAGCCCCAGCGCCAGGGTTCCCGCTGTTCCGTAGACGACCGCGTACAGGAGCGACTGGACCAGCACGGTGTCGACTGGCTCCTGGATGCCGAGCGGTGCCCCGGGAACCAGCCCTGGGACCAGCAGCGCGTAGTGAGTGGGTCCGTATGACAAGCCCGCGGCGATCCCGACCAGCAGTCCGGCGCCGAACGCGGTCGGGAGTCTGCGGGCGCGCGTACCGGCCTTCCGTCTGCCTCGGATCGGTAGTTGCAGCCGCACGCGGGACGGCTTGAACCTTTTCTTTCCGAACACGACGGCGATCCCGTAGACGAGCCCCAAAGCCAGGCTGATGGTCAGGCCGAGCACGAGTCCAGTGAGGAGAGTGGCGCCCAGCATGAACGGGCGGTCGCTGATGACCAGGTCCACGGCGCTGGATACGAGCATCTCGACCGCGGTCGCGACCGCGGTGCCGGCCAGGACGATCGCGAGGATGCGGGAGGGCAGGCTCAGGACGCTGGACAGCTGCCACCAGGCAACGTCCAGTCGGTTGTGCTGCTCGGGCTTGTCGAGGTGCCTGGCGAGGTGGCCCAGGTAGTGCCGGGCGCGCTGCGGGTCCCACCCGTGGCGCCGACGCGGCCCATCGGTGTCGGTCCGCACCGGGGGCCGTTGGGTGTAGACGGTGGGCACGAAGCCGGCCAGCAGGTGCTCTTCAATTGCTTCCGGTGTCGGGAAGCGGACCGTGTCCAGGAGGTCCGCGGGGTCCTGGCCTGGCGTGTCGCTGTAGAGGGTCCGGGCGAGCAGGACCATCAGCGGGGTACTGAGCACGCTGGCGAGGTTGGCGGCCGAGCGGGTGTCCGGTCGGCTGCGCAGCTCGTCCAGGATCGGGTCCCACACGGTCGCGGCTCGTCCAGCGTGCCCGCTCTTCCCGCTCTTCCCGCTCTTCCCGCTCTTCCCGCTCTGCCCGGTCGGCCGTGCGGTGCGCGGCAGATAGTGGACCAAGTCCTCCGCGGTCAGGTCGGTCAGTTCGATGCCGGCGGCCTTCCTGAGCACCTCGGTCGCGGCCGCATCGGCGAACTGCTCGGTGCGACTGGTCACGAGCAGCGGCAGGGATATCGCGTTGAGTTCACTGAGGGCGGCCCCGTGAAGTCCCACGGCGATCTCGTCGAAACCATCGAGCACCGGCAAGATCCAGCCGGCGTCGACCAAGGCGGCTGCCAGGTTCGAGCGGCCAGAAGCACGTGCGGCGAGATTCGGGTGGTCGCGCAGCAGCCGGTCGATGAGCCAGTCGCGTAGGCCCGTCACGGTCGGGTCCCAGGAGCCGACGCTGAAGACGACCGGAACGGGATCGCCGCTCGAGCGCGCCCCCAGGTAGTCCAGAACGAACCGCATCATCAGCACGGTCTTGCCGGAACCGGCCCGGCCGAGCACCACCAGCCGCCCGGACGGGACACTCCGATACGCGTCCGCGATACCGGACAGGTCGCCGTCCAAGGAAAGCGGACCGGCGGTGGCTCCGGGAGCAGCGCCGCAGATGTTGTCCCAGTGGTCCAACAGCCCCTCGGGCACCTGCCGCCACCGCACCGGCAACGGGAACGGGTCGCGAATCCGGCGCTGCTCCTCCTCGCGTATCCAGCGGCTGTGCACATCGCGTGCCAACGCGTCGGCGACCTCGGCCAGCGCACCTCGCGCCGACGGCCCGGCACCTCTTGCCGGCTGGGGCCCGGGCTCGGCCGGATCGGGCACCGCGCCGGGCGACGGCACGCGGATCCCGGGAGCGTCCTCGACCGGCGCCGAGGTCGACACTGCGGCGTCACCTGTGTCGCGTTGCGCGGCCAGCAGGCTCTGCCAGACGTCGTCGCGCTCGCGTCCCAGGGCGTCGGCCAGGGCGTGGGCGATCTGCCTCACCGTTCCCATCCGGGCGTCGATCGGCTTGCCGGTCTCCAGCCGGTGGACGGTACGCACCCCCAGCCGGGCCTGCTGGGCCAGCTGCTCCTGCGTCAGCCCAGCTTCTGAGCGCAAACCTCGAAGCAGGGAACCGAACTGACTGCTCACCTGATGCACTCGCCCCCGTCAAACGATCTTCCTTCTACGGCCGGTGATCATCGTACTGATGGGTGTGATTCCTGCTCAGGACTGTCTGCCATATCTGGCCGGTCCATGGCGTGGTGCGCTGAGCAGCCAAAACACCAAGGTGATGACCAGTCGCCGCAACCGGCAGCACCCGAGGCGACCGTGACGAGGCGAGGTCTGGCACGGGGGAGCGAGGGCCGAACGGCTGCGGCTCCACCGCTGACATCAGCGGTTCTTCCTTCCTCACCGCGTCGCGCTTGGCGATGAATCGAACGGATGTGAAACCTCGAATGCTGATACGACGGCGTGGCACCACAGCTGCCGATCCGGCCGGTCCGCGCCGAAGCGGCCGCCGCCGATCGACCCAGCTCGCCCTCTGCCTGGCGTGCGCCGCACTCGGGCTGGCCGGCTGCGGCACCGCCTCGGCCGGCCGGCCGCAGGCGCGGACTCCGCCTGCCACCACCTCGGTTTCGGCCTCAGCAGTGCCGAATGCGGGCGCATCTTTGGCGTCCGCACCGTCAGCGTCCGCGACGCCGAACACGACCGGTACACCGACGCAACCGAATGCGGGCGCATCTTTGGCGTCCGCACCGTCAGCGTCCGCGACGCCGAACACGACCGGTGCACCGACGCAACCGAATGCGCCCAGCGCCGTTGCGGTACCAGGCGGCACCGCAACGGCGCCCGCCCTCAACCCGACGACCACCAGCACGGTCCGCTCCAGCCTCGCCTCGTACACCGCCGAGTCGTGGACCGCGCAGAGCGCGGGTCCGGTGCGCGACGTGAGCGGCCATGACATCGCCCTGAACGAGTGCGCGAGCGTTCACGGCGCCACGACCTGGCAGCAGCAGCCCTACCTGAGCAGCGGCGGCGACCCCGCGGTGCTGGAGATCTACACGTTCGCCGGTCCGGCGGCGGCCAACACCGCATACGACAGAGTCCGCTCCGGTATGAGCTCCTGCCAGGCCACGTCCAGGGCCCTGCAGAGCACGCACCACATCACCGCCGACGCGGTCTCACAGCAGACCGCCGACGCCCCGGGCGCCGCGGCGTTCGAACGCACCTGGACCGGAGTCGAGGGCGTCTCCGCCCCCGGCAAGCAGACCAATCACCTCTACCTCGCCGCGCACGGCACGAGCCTGCTGGTCCTGCACTTCGACGAACTGGCCAGCGGTTCCGCGGCTGTTCCGTACGACGTGCATCAGGACTCGAACGTGCTGTCGCTGCTCACGAACCTGCCGGCCGGCCAGGCCGGTACGCGCTGATCCAAACGCCGATCGACCAGCCAACACAACAAGGGAGAACCATGTCATCGATGCGCAGGAAATCGCAGGGCGTCGCCCTGCTCGCAGCCGGGTCGCTGCTCGGCGCGGTGGTCGCGCTGGTGCCGAGTGGTGCCGCCTTCGCCGGCACCGTCGGCCTTGGCTCGCCCGGATCGACCGGAAGCCTCGGTCCGTCCGCGCCGGGCGCCGCGATAACGCAGCAGCAGATGATCGCCAGGGCGCACGACTGGATCAACAATGCCGTGCCGTACAGCCAGTCCGCCGCCTGGCAGGACAGTGCCGTCGGCGGTCCGTACCGGGAGGACTGCTCCGGCTTCATTTCCATGGCCTGGGGCCTGACGGACAGCCTGACCACCCAGACTCTCCCAAACGTCTCCACCGTCACGGCCGGGAACATCAGCGGCGACACGAACCTGCAGCCGGGCGACGCGCTGGACTACACGGCCGACCACGTCGTGCTGTTCGACTCGTGGGCCAACCAGTCGGCGGGGACCTTCAACTACGACGCCGAACACGACTACGGCCAGGTCGCCGACGAGCGGACGGGCAGCATTTACTCCAGCACGCTGGAGGGCTACTCGATCTCCTCCTTCGAGGCCCTGCGCTACAACAACATCGCCCAGACCCGGACCTCGCCGGTGTCGATGGCTGCTGCCGGCAACTACGTGGCGTTCGTCGACCAGAACGGGTACGTGGAGAACGATTGGGCGGACGGTAACGGCTGGCACGGGCCGGCGTTGTTGGGTGGTCAGGCGCGTGCCGATTCGCCTGTGGTGCTCGATGCCAAGGTCGACCACGCGTACTTCATCGATCAGAACGGCTACGTGGTCAACGACTGGACGGACAGCAACGGCTGGCACGGCACGGCGATGCTCGGCGGACAAGCCCGGGCGGGTTCCCCCGTCGTCACGAACGCGGCGGGCAACTTGGTCGTGTTCATCGATCCGAGCGGTAATGTCGTCGACGATTGGGCGGATGGTAATGGCTGGCACGGGCCGGCCTTGATGGGTGGCCAGGCTCGTTCCGATTCGCCGCTCGCGTTCAACGCCAACGGTGACCACGTCTACTTCGTCGACCCGAACGGCTATGTGGTCAACGACTGGGCGGACAGCAACGGTTGGCACGGCACTGCGATGCTCGGTGGACAGGCCCGTGCGGGCTCGGGCATCACCACCACCGCCGGTGGTGGTCTGGTCGCGTTCGTCGATCCGAGCGGTAATGTCGTCGACGACTGGGCGGACGGTAACGGTTGGCACGGGCCGGCCTTGATGGGTGGCCAGGCTCGTTCCGATTCGCCGCTCGCGTTCAACGCCAACGGTGACCACGTCTACTTCGTCGACCCGAATGGCTATGTGGTCAACGACTGGGCGGACAGCAACGGTTGGCACGGTACCGCCCTTCTCGGCGGACAGGCCCGTGCAGGCTCGGGCATCACCACCGACGGCCCCGGCAACCTCGTCGCGTTCGTCGACCCCAATGGCTACCTGGTCAACGACTGGGCCGATAGCAACGGCTGGCACGGCACCGCCCTCCTCGGCGGCACCAGCCGCTGACCCCACCACCCCACCACCGCCCCAGATGGGGGAGCGTGATACCCCACCCCGGCTCGCCGTAGGCCCACCTCCGATCTCCGATCGGCGCGCGTACGCCGGGGTGGTCGCACTCCGCCTACGTCCACCCCGACGTCCGGGGCCTCGGTGTCGGACTGGCGCTGCTGGATGCGCTGCTGGCTTCGACCGGCGCCGGGATCTGGACCGTGAAGTCCGGCATCTTCCCGGAGAACACCGCCAGCCTCGCCCGGCACGCCAAGGCGGGCTCGCAGCTGGAGCTGCCCGAGAAGGCCGGGCCGGACCGGTTGGAGTGCCCGCAGTGCGCGGGCGACCGGGAGGTGCGGTGTAGCGAAGACTGGAGGTGATCTTGGACACCGGTGGCCGCCGCGCCGCTGGCCGAACGAGGAGTGGCGCCGGGCTGTTGATGGGCACCGCGTACCTCCTCACCGAGGAGGCGGTGGCACGCGGGGCGGTGCGACCCGCGTTCCAGCGCCAGGTCTGCGAGGCGCGCGGCACCGAGCTGCTGCGGACCGCCCCCGGGCATGCCACCCGGTGCGTGCCGAGCCTTTCCTGACCGGCCATCAACTCGACACGGCCACGCCGCAGCGTGCGCACCCCGTCGGTCAGGACGGTCTCCGATCCGTCCACGCCGCGCAGGGCGGCCACCGCCTCCTCGGGCGCAGCGGACTCGGCGAGCAGCGCCAATTGGGTGTCCAGCAGCACGCCGTCCGCCGCACCGGCCACGGCCGCCGCCGCGGTGTACGGGCCGGTGCCACCGCAGGCCCACACCGGTAGCCCGAGCAGTGGTGCCGCGCCAGCTCCTGGAGGAGCACGAAGGTGCTCAATTCGCCGACTCGCCCGCCGCTTTCGCAACCACGCGTGATCAGGCTTCTCGTGACCCCGCCACGGACGCCTCCGGCTGCGCGACCGCAGGCCGACCGTCGCCGAAGGGCGGTTTGACCGGCAGCGCAGCGGTAAGGCGAGGTGCGCAGTCATCGACGTACGGAAGGCAGGCCGCCATGACTCTCCTCGACCGCCTCACCGGGGCATCCGCTTCCGCCGGAGCCGATCGGGCCCGGTCCCACGAGGCAATCGGGATCCCCACCCTCGACGCCGCGGCCGGCTTGCGCAAGGCCGCGCAGGCCATCAGTGCGCAACTGGACGACGTGCACGCGGACCAGGCGCTCGGACGAGCCCGCTCCTGGGCGACGGCGGCCGTCGGATTCGGCCGACGCACGACCGCCCGGACGGTGGCGTTCGCTCGGGGGCAACTGGCCGGATCGGTGCGGGGCGCCCACTCGGTGGCCGACTCGGTTCGCCGCGGTACCGACGCCGGCCAGGGCACCGTGTTCACCGCCGCGGCACGACTCGGGACGGGCCGGCGCTCGCGCGCCGCCGGCGTGGCGGCAGTGACGGGAGGCGTCATCGCGGTCATCCTGTGGCGGCGGCGACGCAGCTGACCTCCGGAGCCGGCGCCGGCGCCGCCGCGCGTGACCGCCGCGGTGCCCGCGCACCACGTTCCTCAACGGTCGGTCACTCAACTCCCAGGATGCGCGGGCCCATGAACGTGCTTGGCAGACTCGACGCCTACCAGCGGCAGCGCCGCTCGGTGGCGCTCACACTCGCCGTCATCTACAAGTTCATCGACGATCAGGGCACCTACATGGCTGCCCTGATCACCTACTACGGCTTCCTCTCCCTCTTCCCGATGCTGCTGCTCCTGGTCACCGTGCTCGGTTTCGCACTGCACGGCGACGCCGAGCTCCAGCAGCAGGTCCTGCACTCCGCCCTCAGCCAGTTCCCGGTGATCGGCGATCAGATCGAGCGCAACATCCACTCCTTCCACGGCAGCGACTTCGCGCTCGCCGTCGGCATCGCGGGGAGTCTCTACGGCGCCCTGGGAGTCGCACAGGCGCTTCAGAACGCCTTCAACACCGTGTGGGCCGTTCCTCAGCACAGCCGCCCGAACGCGCTGGCCGCCCGCCTGCGCGGACTCGCCCTGCTGGGCCTCCTCGCCACGGCCCTCCTGGTGTCCAGTGCGCTGGCCGCCCTCACCGGCACCGCGCACCACTGGCCGACCTGGGTCGACTGGGGTGCCAGGGCCGCGGCCCTCCCGCTCTCGCTGGCCGTCGACACGGTCCTGCTGGTGACCAGCTTCAAGCTCCTGACCACCCGGCACCTGCGAGTACGCCTTCTGTGGCCGGAGGCCCTGGGGGCATCGCTGGTCTGGCAGGGCCTGCTGACGGCCGGCACCTACTACGTCGGGCACGAGCTGCACGGGGCGACGGCCACGTACGGTCTGTTCGGCATCGTGCTCGGCCTGATGGCGTGGATCTACCTCGGCGCGCTCACCCTTGTCGTCTGCGCGGAAAGCGCGGCGGTGCGCACCCGCCACCTGTGGCCGCGCAGCGTCGCGGCCCCGTTCACCGACGAAGCCCCGCTGACGCGCGCGGACCGCCGGGCCTACACCTCCTACGCCACCGCCGCCGCCTACAAGGCCTGCGAGGAAGTCAGCGTCGACTTTCACCCACCCGCCACCGGCAGCCCCGCCGCCGCCGACCCGCCGCCGCCCGCCGGGCGGTGAGCCGCGCACTCCGGGTCACCGGTGCGGGGCCGTCCCACGCCTGGCCCGGGTCACCGGTGCGGGGACGTCCCACGCCTGGCCCGGGTCGCCCGAATTCGCCTGCGCGGCCGCCGCATCACGCCCATCGCTCACCCGTCACCGGTGAGAGGACCGCTTCGCATGAGGAACACCCTGAACGACCTCGACGCCAGGCTGTTCGTCCAGGTCGCCTCCCGCCGCCTGCGCGGCGCCGACCCGTGGCTGTCCCGCCTGACGCGCGCCGCCGACCACGGAAAACTGTGGCTGGCCGGCGCCGCAGTGGCAGGCGCGACCGGCAATCGGACCGCGCGCCGGGCCGCCCTGCGGGCCACCGGCTCCCTCCTGCTCGCATCCGCCGTGGCCAACATCGCCGCGAAGAGCCTCACACGTCGCTCCCGTCCCGCTCTCGAACCGGTGCCCTTGGTCCGGCGTCTGCTCAGACAGCCCGTGACCAGCTCCTTCCCGTCGGGGCACTCCGCCTCGGCGGCGGCGTTCGCCACCGGGCTGGCCATCGAGTCGCCGCTCCTCGGTGCCATCGCCGCGCCCGTCGCCCTCGGGGTGATGGCCTCGCGCGTCTACGTCGGCGTCCACTACCCCGGTGACGTCCTGGCGGGAGCGGCCCTGGGGGCGGGGGCGGCCGCGCTCACCCTGCGCTGGTGGCCCCGCCGCGGCGAGCACCCCGCCCAGACGGCCCCGCCCGGGATCGACGTGCCCGCGCTGCCCACCGGCGCCGGGCTCCACCTGGTGGTCAACGGTGCCTCGGGTTCCGGCACCCTCCCTGGCACCGGCGACCGGGAACGACTCGTCGAGGAACTGCGCACCGAACTGCCCGACGCCCACATCCTGATGTGCGGCGACGGCGACGACCTCGCCGCGCTGGTGGAGCGGGCCGCGGCACTGGCCGTCAGGACCCACGGGGCGCTGGGCATCTGCGGCGGCGACGGCAGCGTCAACCTGGCAGCGACCGTCGCCGCACGGGAGGGACTGCCCCTTGCCGTGTTCCCGGGTGGCACCCTCAACCACTTCGCCCTCGACCTGGGTACCCACACCGTGCGGGCCACCGCCGAAGCCGTCAAACAGGGCCGCGCCTGCGCGGTCGACCTCGGTCTGGTCACCGGGGAGGGGGCCGACCGACCGTTCCTCAACACCTTCAGCGTCGGCATCTACCCCGAGCTGGTCCGGGTCCGCGAGAGGCTGGAGAAGCGGATCGGCAAGTGGCCGGCCCTCGGCGTCGCCCTGGTCCGCGTCCTGGCCACCGCCGAACCGGTGCGCCTGACCGTCTCCGGCGTCCCGAGGACCGTGTGGATGCTCTTCGCCGGCAACGGCACCTACGACCCGCCCGGCTTCGCCCCCGTCCACCGGACCTCACTGGACGACGGCCTGCTCGACGTCCGCGCCGTCGACGGCAGCCATCCCTTCGCCCGCACTCGGCTTCTCTTCGCCTTCCTCACCGGCACCCTCGCCCGCACCCCGGTCTATCGCGAGGCCCGCCTGACGGCCCTCGACCTCACGGACCTCCGCGATGCCCGGCACCTCGCCGTCGACGGCGAAACCATCCGGGCCGTCCCCCGACTGCGCCTGGCCAAGGTCCCCGCCGGGCTGACCGTCTACCGGCCCGAAGAGCCCGCCGTGCCTCCGCAACCGGTGGTGCGGAAGGGGTTGCTCGGGGGTGTGGTGTTCCAGGACGGTCGACCCCCGGTGTCCAGGGCCGACGCAGGAGGGCAAGGCCGGAAGACGTCGATCCGAGGCCGGGCGGCGGGGTGTCATCCGCCGGTTCGGGGGTAGCCGGACTCCGTTCCCTACCGCAAGGAGTGGAGTTATGGGTATCGGAGGCTGCGTCCTGTTGTTCGCCCTCGGTGCGGTCCTCGCCTTCGGCGTCAACTGGCACGTGTCAGGAGTCAACATCCATACGGTGGGCTGGATCCTGATGGCCGCCAGCCTGCTCGGCCTGATCACGTACGTGAGCATCTTCAAACGCCGGCGGTACACCGGCCGGGCGGGAGCCGACGAAGTCGTGGAGGAACGGCGCTACTACGAGCAGCCATGAGCCAGCCGAGCGGCGAGGTGCACGAAGTCGCCCCAACCCGTGGTCGGCACGTCCTGACGGACGGGACCACGGGACCGGCGGACGCGAACCGGTGCGCACGTCATCGCGCCGCGTCGGTTGGCCCGTCCCGCCGGCCGGTTGCGTTCCGGGACGCTTGACCGCGCCATCCGGGTTGGCCGGTGGTGATGTTGAGATTCCTCTGGATCGCCTGGCTGATGTGTGGGGCGGTCGCCGCTTCGGCGGCGGCCGTCGTGGTGTCACCGTGGTGGTGGTGTGCGGCCGGTCCGATGCTCGCCCTGGCGGTGCCGGCGGGTGTGGACCTGCTGCAGACCAAGCACGCGGTGCTGCAGCCGGGACTGCGGATCGCGGGCACCCTGGGCGGGGGGCGTCGTGGTGTTCTGGTGGCTACGGCACCTGCTGCTCGCCTCCCGCGTCGGGTGGCTGCTGGTACCGGGCGCGGTGGCCACGGTGGTGGCGCTGGTGGGGCTGTGGTTCTTCGCCAACCTGGTGCTGGCGCGGCGCTGGTGGCCAACGCGTTGTCCTACGGCACGATCGGCACCGTCCTGGTGGTGTGTCCTGGCTCGTCGGGGTCGGCTACACCATCTACGGTGGCGCGCTGCTGGGCCGGGTCCCGCCCGGTCACGGAGGAGCACGGGACCGAGGGGGAGGACGACCCAGGGATCGCTTCTTGGTCCCAGCCGCATCAGACGCCCCGCCGGTCGCGGCTGCTCCATGGCGCCCGGGGCGGTGGGCGGGACGGCCGATGGCCGGCGCCGGGCAGCCGCTTGCCATCGCACCGTCCCTCCGGCCCCCGCAGCCGCGCCGGCCCGCGGGCCCCGACCTCAGCCGGCGGAGGCAGCCGGAGGGGGCCCGGGGCGTGCGCCGGACCGCGCAGCTTGGCGGTTCAGTCCGGCGGCTCCGGTGCCCGGGGCTCGCCCGGTTCCGGTGTGGGTGGCTCGGGTTGCGGTGGAGCCGGGGTGGGCAGCGGCGGTTCCGGGGGCGGTACCGGCGTGCCGGGCGGGGCGGGAGGATCGGGTACCGCCGGCGGCTCGGGCGGTTCAATCGCTGTCGGTGGCCGCTCGGGCAGGGTGCGCAGGGACGGGGCGGGCGCGATTGCCATGGGTTTCCCTCCATCGGTCGGACCGGGCACGTCGGGCGGGCTGTTCTGTGATCGGCTGCCCTCGTTCCGCGGGTTTATGCCGTCCCGCCGAAGCCGCCGGTTCAGGCGGCGACGCTGTGCCGGCGGCGGCCCGGCACCCGAGAGCGCGGTCGTCGTCCGGTCGTGCCAGGTCGGCCGCCCGTCCCTGCACGCGCCCGTGTCTCGACTCGCGCCTTGAAGCTGCGCGGCCGGTCCCGGTCACAGCTCGATGTCCGGGTGGAGGCGGGCCATGGTCCACAGGCGCTGACGTCGGGTCACCAGGGTGGTGAAGGCGAGGAACACGAAGGCACAACCCGTCAGGACGAGGGCGTCACGCAGCAGGCGGGATGCCAGGCCGCCGGAGATGGTCACCCGCAGTCCGTCGATCAGGTAGGTCATCGGCAGCAGCGGGTGCAGCGCCTGGAAGAAGGCGGGTGTGGTGGCCACGGGGTAGAGGCCGCCGGAGGCGGTGAGCTGGAGGATGAGCAGGACCAGGGAGAGGACGTCACCGGCGACGCCCAGGGCGGTGCGCAGGAAGTGGTCCACGGTCACGAACGAGCCGACCGCGAGGACCAGCAGGATGATCGTGGCCAGCGGGTGCAGCGGATGGAGGCCGAGCACGAGGTCGACCACTCCGTACAGGACGACCGCGGCCACCGCGCCCAGGGCGGCGGCGGGCAGCCAGCCCGCCACCGCGATGCTGCGAGCCGGGGCCGGTCCGGCCAGCGCCCGGCGGTTGGTCGGGCGCAGCAGCAGGTAGGCGAAGAGGCCGAACACCCACAGGGCGATCCCGAAGAAGAACGGTGCCATGCCGCGCCCGTAGACCCCGGCGGGGTGCAGGTTCTCACGGTCGATGTGGACGGGGGCGCCGAGGACTTGAGATGCGGCGGAGACCTGCTGGTCGTTGAGATCGGGGATGGCGGCGAGCCCGGAGTCGACGGTCTGCGAGAGCTGGGTGGCGCCGCCGTTGGCCTGGTCGGCGGCGCTCTTGGCCGCGTCGGCCGCCTGTTGTGCGCTCTTCAGGCCGGTAGTGAGGGTGGCGGCACCGGCGGCCACGCTCTGGCTGCCGGAGTCGATCAAGTGCAGCGGGGTGTCGAGTGCGGCGACGCGTTGTTGGAGGGGGGTGACCTGGCCTTGGAGCTGCTGGGCGTCCGTCACCGCCTGCGGTGCGGCGGCGGCCGCGGTCGCGGCCTGGCCGTCCACCTGGCCGGCGGCGGTGTCGGCCTGTTGGACGCCGTTGAGAATCCTCTGGAAGGCCGCGTCCTGCGCGAGTTCGGGATGGGCGGCGGCGAACTGCTGCAGGTCGGTGACGGCTTGGGCGGTCGTGCGGCGGATCCGACTGGTTCCGGTGTGCACCGCGCTGGTGCCCTGTTCGGCGAGTTGCGCGGCGGCCACCAGGGAGGCGGCGGCGGTGGGCAGGCGGCCGGTGACGGCGCTGTTCAGCGCGTCGGCCGCGGTGTCGACCTGTCCGATGGCCTGGCTGATCTGCCTGCTGCCGGTGGCCACCTGGTCCGCCCCGGTGCTGGTGGCGCTGCCGGCGGCAGCGAGGGCGGCACTGCCCTGCTGGGCGGTTGTCGTGGCGCTGACCAGTTGGTGAGCGGCCTGCGAGGCGGTGGTCAGCTGCTGGCGGACGCCGGACAGTTCGCCGTAGAGGCTGCGGACGTAGGCCTCGTGGGTGGCCGCGTCGATCTGCGCCTCCAGCTTGGACTGGACGGTCTCGGTCATCACACCGGCGATGTAGTTGTTGGCGTCGTTGAGTTCCATCCGCAGGCCGGCCTGCTCGGGCAGGGGGTCGCCAGCGCTGGCCAGCCGGGTACTGAAGTCCGCTGGGATCTCGATGGTGAACGCATACCGGCCCGAGCGCAGCCCGGACGCGGCGGTGGGCTGGTCGACGAAGCGCCAGGCGAACGTGCCGGACGCCTTGAGCTGCTGCACCAGTTGGTTGCCCGCGTCCACCGTCCGGCCCTGGGAAGTAACCGCGGGGCGGTCCAGGTCGACCACCGCCACCGGGATCCGGTCGGTGTGACCGTACGGGTCCCAGTTGGCCCACAGGTACATCGCGCCGTACAGCAACGGGACCAGGCAGAGCGTCAGCGGTACCAGGCGGCGCAGCGGCCCCCGGAAGCGGCGCAATTCCAGGAAGGCCAGCAGGACAGCGGTCACGGGTGCGCCACCAGGTCGCAGGCGGAGCCGGCCGGGCCGGGACCGGGCAGCCGCGCCGCACTGCGCCGGGGCAATTCCAGCAGGACGGTGCCCGGAGCGGGGTCCGGGGGCGGCTGGGTCGCCGAGGCGAGGACCGTGCACCCGGTGGCGCGCACCGCTTGCAGCGCCTGCCAGGCACGCTCGCGCTGGAGGTCGGGACAGCCCCGGCCCACGTTGTCGACCACCAGGACGGCAGGGCGGGCGGCCAGGGCGAGGGCGGTCGCGAAGAGCAAGGCATCCAGTGGGGTCAGGTCCTCGACCAGAGTCGAGCCGCGCAGCCGCACCCCGAGCAGGTGGGCCGCCGTCACCACACCGCGCACGGTGACAGCCCGGTCGGTCCAGCGGCGCTCGGCGATCGACTCGGCGACCCGCAAGCGCCTCTCCAGTTCGACCGCCGAGTCCGCCCGGGCGATGCCGACCAACTGGCGGATCCGGTGCGCGCCCCGCCCCGGCACAGTGGCCCGTCCCACGCGCACCGCCCCGGTGGTCAGCCGCATCCGTCCGGCCAGGGCCAGCAGCAGGACCGTGCGGCCCGACCCGGCCGGGCCGTGCGCGACCAGCAGACCGCCGGCGGGTACGTCCACGTCGACATTCTCGAACACCGGGCCCCGGGGCCCACGCACGCTGATCCCTCGTGCCCTAACGGATTCGCCGGATGTCTTCATGGCTTACGAGTAACCCCATTCAGCGGATCCACGCTCGCATCGCCACACCCGTCAACTCCGAACTCGACGGAAACGGCGAGGACTCGGCTGACATGGCTTCAGCCGGTCGGGGCAGACGGCGAAGCACCTGCTCCGACATCCGGGAGGCATCCATGACCGCAGCCATGGTCCTGCTACTGGTACCGCTCGCACTGGTGGCCATCCTGACCGCCACCGCTCCTTCCCTCACGCACCGCCATCGCCGCCCGCAGGCCGCTGTGGGCCGGGGCGAGCGAGCACGTCGCTCACGCCACACGCGCCCGTTCCGCTGAAGGGTCCGTAAAAAGCGTCCTCGCGCAGGTGGGCGGGGTCGGCGAGCAGGAGGCGGGCGGCCTTGCGCGGGGAGAGGTTGGCGTGGTCGGCCTCGACCCGGCCTGGTTGATGTAGCGGACTAGTGCTCTGACCGAGAAGGTTCACCGGGTTGGCGCTTGCGAGGCAGGTAGCGGTTGGATGTTGGCGACATCGAACCGGTGCGGGGAGGCGTGGTGGCGGATCCGGTCATGGTCAGGAGACTGACCGATCAGGAGGGCCAGCAGTTACAGCGGATCGTGCGTCGGGGCAGCACGAGCACGGTGCGCTACCGGCGGGCGATGATGCTGCTAGCCTCGGCCGGCGGTAACCGGGTCCCGGTGATCGCCCAGCTGGTCCAGGCGGACGAGGACACCGTGCGGGATGTGATCCACCGGTTCAACGAGATCGGCCTGGCCTGCCTAAACCCTCAGTGGGCGGGAGGCCGTCCCCGCCTACTCAGCCCTGACGACGAGGACTTCGTCATCAAGACGGCCATCACCCGACCCACCAAGCTCGGCCAGCCCTTCACACGCTGGTCGATCCGCAAACTGCTCACTTACCTCCGCAAGGTCCACGGCCGGGTGATCCGCATCGGCCGCGAGACCTTGCGCTGCCTGCTCGCCCGACGCGGCGTCACCTTCCAACGCACCAAGACGTGGAAGGAGTCCACCGACCCCGACTACGACGCCAAGCTCGACCGGATCGAGCACGTCCTCGAACACTTCCCGGACCGCACCTTCGCGTTCGACGAGTTCGGCCCACTCGGCATCCGGCCCACCACCGGTAGTTGCTGGGACGAACTGGGCAAACCGAACCGGCTACCGGCGACCTACACGCGCACCCACGGTGTCACCTACTTCCACGGCTGCTACTCGATCGGCGACGACACCCTCTGGGGCGTCAACCGCCGCCGCAAGGGCACCGCGAACACCCTGGCCGCACTCAGGTCGATCCGGGCCGCCCGCCCGGACGGCGCCCCGGTCTACGTGATCCTCGACAACCTGTCCGCCCACAACGGCAAGAAGATCCTGCGCTGGGCGAAGAACAACAACGTCCACCTCTGCTTCACACCGACCAACGCCTCCTGGGCCAACCCGATCGAGGCGCACTTCGGACCGCTGCGGCAGTTCACCCTGGCGAACTCCAACCACCCCAACCACACGGTCCAGACCCGCGCGTTGCACGCCTACCTGCGCTGGCGCAACGCCAACGCCCGCCACCCCGAAGTCCTGGTGGCCCAACGCCGCGAGCGCGCCCGCATCCGCAGCGAGAAAGGACTCCGCTGGGGAGGACGGCTGCTGAAGGCCGCCTGACCAGCGGCGCGTCGCGCTAAACGTTCGCGCCGTCGGCCGGCCGTCGGTGCCCGCAATCGATCTCGTTGCCTTCGACGTCCGAGACGTAGCCGTGGTGCCCGTTGAAGTGCACCGTCACCGAGCCTGGCCGATGGTCTACCTCGAAGGGCTCGTTGCCATATGTCGTCCCGGACCAGGGACGACCATCCGCGGCCCCGAACGTCCAGACCACGAACGTCTCGCCAGGCGCCAGCCAGTGATCACTTCCATACGGCTCCAAGACCAGCTCCAGCAGCTCCTCGCCGCTGTTGTGGACCCGCAGACGAGCCACCGGCGCCTCATCGACGGCCATCAGCCCTCCCTGATCAACGATATCGCTGCACGAGGAACAGTAGCCGGGCCCTCCGCCTGCAAGAACCGGTGAACCTTCCCGGTCACAGCACTAGGAGGTTCGCGCTGCCGGTGTAGCCCAGTTCCTTGGTCTCGCGCAGGAGGTGGGTGACGGGCACTGCGGGATCCTCTGTCCGGCGTCGGCGCAGGTGGTCGCGGTAGGGGTCGACGAGCGTGGGCCGGTACAGCGGTGCTCTCACCATGCGCTCGGGCTTGGTGTGGCGGGCGTAGCGCTTGACGGTGTTCAAGGCCAGGCGCAGACGGCGGGAGCATTCCAGCAGGCCGACGCCGGCATCGAGGAGTTGGTGGACCTGTTGCCACCGCCCGAGGGTCGTCGCGGCGCGGGTGCCCTCCCGAAGCGGTGGGCCGGCCTTGGCCGGTGGTGGCGTCGATCAGTATCGTGGCGCAGCGGTGGCCCCTGCGCAGGGCGAACTCGTCGATGCCCAGCACCCGCGGAGCCGGCCTGGCGGGCAGCGTGATGCGCATCAGGCAGTTCAGCACACTCGCCCAGACGGAGCCAGCGGCCCGGCACGACCGTTGACCGCTCGCCGCCTCGGTGCCCGGCTTCGAACGATCGGCCTTCCCCCTGGGTCGGTCGGAAGGCAGCCCTCCTTGATCGCTCTGCTCAGATGCCTCCCGCCGTCCTCCATCGGCTCCTGGGGATCAGCATCGCCAGCCGTCAGTTCTGGTCGGCAGGAGCCAACAGCAACGAGTACGCAGCCGAGCTGGCTCGGCGACTATGAGCATTCCCAGAAGAAGCGTCCTTCGCGGCGATCAGGGCTGACGAAAGCGAATCCGTAGCCGCAGCCGAAGTTGACGCACCGTTCCGTCGCCTAGGTCCACTACCCACAGGCTCTCGACGCTCGCTGGCGGCCAGCCGTCCTCGTCCACCTCCATTTGAAAGTCGCGTACAAGGGCCCATTCCGCGTCCGTCAGGGCGAAGCAGCGACTGGGGTTCGCTCTGGAGATCGTCAAGCGCAGCGACGACGCTTCGGGGTTCGTGGTGCTGCCCAGACGCTGGGTGGTGGAACGCACGCTGAGCTGGCTGACGCTCATGAGCCGCCGGCTGGCCCGGTCGCGAGCGTGAACCGCCCCGAGGTGGGTTCGGGCCTTCACCCGTGAAGGCCCGAACCCACGATCGAGGGCGTCATACAGCACGATCTGGTTCGCGGAACGGTTGAGGATCCGCAGCACGCGATGCCCGCGTGGCGTCCCGGCTCCCCCTGGACACATACGCGCCGAATACAGAGGTATCGAGATCCTTTAGGGAGTCCAGGACCAGAGTGGCAATCGCAAAGCGAGGATCGCAGCGATCAGCGGCCTCGGGAACGGCGACGACCGTCATCTGGGCTGACACGCCGGCGAGGACGCCGTTGAGCGAGTCCTCGAGCACAATGCATTCGCCGGGTGACGCGCCGAGGGCGGCGGCTGCGCGGAGGTAGGCGCCCGGGTGGGGTTTGCCGTGTTCGTCGTCTTCGGCCGAAAACACGGCGTCGAAAGATCGGTCAAGGCCGGTGCTCGCGAGCGCAGCCCGGATCACCGACTCCGGCGAAGATGACACGACGGCCATCGCCCTCGATGCTCGCGCGCACGCCGCGACGGCGTGTTCGGCGCCGGGTTTCAGCGCCGCTCCGTCCAGCCGACGGCACACGGCGGCCACGATCTGCTCCTCGACGTCGTCGGGGTCGGCTTGAATGGTGGCCCGATCGAACCAGTAGGCCACCATGTCTCTTTGCCGCAGCCCGCGCGTCGCCGCCTGCATCTCCGTTGTGAGGTGCAGGCCAAGAGGACCGAACACTTCACGCTTTGCCGCGTCCCAGATCGGCTCGGAGTCGATCAAAAGGCCGTCCAGGTCGAATAGGACAATCGGTTGCATCGGTTGTTCTTTCGTTGGCGATCACGCGAGGACAGGACGATTCGCTGCCCCGCCGTGCATGAGCAGATGGCGCTGTGGTCGATGACGGTGGTCATGAGCCGCCGGCCGGCCCGGCGGCGAGCGTGAACCGTCCCGGGGTGGGCTCGTCGGCCCGGCCCCGGTCGGCCAGCCGCTTCATCTTCGACCGAACTCCTTCCACACTTGCCGGAACCGGCTCCAGTCCGAGTACGGCAGTGATCTCCTGACAGGACATCACTGGCTTCCCGTTGGATGCTTGTTCGGCGAGCGTAGCGAGGATGCGCTGGTAGTGGGGGGCGAGCGTGTCCATGGAAAGCGCGGGACGCCACACCGGGACGATCGAGCCCGGTCGCGCGGCCCTCGGCAGGGGAACCTTGACGGGCGCGTTCGTCGCGGGCTCCGGCCCGGAAGAATCACCGGCCCCCGGGCCGGCTTCACCTGCCTGTCCGGGCCGCGGTCCGGACAGGACACTCGCCAATGCGCTGCCGGGCGATCAGCCACTCGTGCCGGGCCGCCTCCGCTTCGGCGAGCTCAGCGAGTACCCGGTCCGCCACCTCCCGAAGGTCCTCCACGCGCTCACGAGCGGCCAGCAACCGCTCCTCCAGGAGACCCACCACCGACGCCATCCCGGCACCTCCACCAACGAGACAACCCGACGGCCCGAGCATGCCTCGCCGTGCCGGCATCATGCCTGAACTGCGGAAACCCACCGATCAAGACCGGTACGACAACGGCTTCTCAGCCCTCCGCGCTCTCCGGTGTGAACGCGTAGGTGCGGACCGGGTCGAGGTGTAGTTCGTAGGGCCCGAAGCAGTCCGCGGTAAGTGTGGCGACCCGGGCTCCGCAGGGGCAAGCCCGGTTGAGGCCTTCGGTTCCGTTCGGTCCACAACATCCGGTGCTGTTCTCCCAGTTCGGGAGGGGCTGCAACGCGGGCGCGTCATCGGGGTGGATCACGGCCGTGTTGCGGACCCCGGCCGAGGCGATGAAGCCCTCCTCGGTGGCCATGAGAGTCCCGCGAGGCTGCGATGGAGCCGGGTTTTCCTGGTCTTCCTGCACGACGAAGGGGGCTCCCCAGGGCTCTGCTTCGATCGCGTAGCAGCCCTGCGGAACGGTCGGCGGGGCCTGCCGTGCTCCCTTAGGCCGGGCGTCTTCGAGCTCTGGAACTGCAGGGACGGCGGGCAAGGCCGTCAGGTCCGGGGTGAGCGTCGTACCGCACTTGGAGCAGTAGAAGACCGTCATGGGTCCGTTGTACCCGTAGATCTTCTCGCTCTGCACCTCACTTATGTCCAGCTTTCACCGACATGGGGCGAGACGGCGACGACTCGGTCAGCGGTTCAACTGAGCCATCAACTCCCGGTTCGCGGCACGTGCGGCGGCGAGGCCTTCGTCGCGCTCGGCGACTTCGGACCGGAGGTCGAGGGTCTGCTGCTCCAGTTCGCCGATCCGGCGGGTGAGCGTTTCGACGTCGGCGGGGGTGCTCAGGCCGGATGCTTCCCAGGCGGCCTGGCCGAGCGCTTGGGACAGGCGTCGTTCGAGCCGGGTGATTTGCGCGGACAGTCGCCCGTTGCGGGCGGTGAGGTTCGCAACGTCGGCCAGCAGCGACTTGCGGCTGACCTGCGTCCCGGCGGTCGTTGCGGGCGGGGGCTGGCCCGCGCGGGCGACGATGGCCGCGTCCAGGTCCCCGTGCCGGTGAATCAGGCTGCGGTGGACGCCGGCGGCGCGGGCGACCGACGAGACGCTGATCTCCTCCCCGGCAGCGGCCAGTTGGTCGAGGGCTTTGAACACCCGGTTTCGGCGACGGTCGGAGTCCGCGGACCGCGCTCGGGTCAGGTGGTCCGGTGATGTGCTCACGCGTCACGCTCCAGCCGCAGGTCCTGCTCCGGCGGCCGGATCCCGGGCATGCCCAGGGAGACGCTGCGGGTTGCGTCCTTGATCTGCTCGCGTTCGTCGTCGGTGAGCCCGGCGAGGTCGGGCTCCACTCGGCGGATCATTGTGCGGATGCGCTTGATCTCCTCCTCGGACGGGGTCGCCTCGGAGCGTGCCCACGTTTCCAAGTCGGTTGCTGCGGCGAGAGGTTCGCGATCCCGGAGAGGTTTTCGAGGTAGGTCCGCAGCTCGGGCAGGTAGGACGGGTCGGTGCGGAAGTGATCGCAGCCGACGCAGCGGAACCGAACGGGCAGCCGTGGCCGCCGGCCTTGACGTTGCTCGGTTCGACGCAGATGCCGTAGGGGACGGAGACCTGGCCGATCCGCAGGCGGGCGTGTTCGTGCTCCAGGGGCTGGCGGGTCTGGGTCCAGATCCTGTTGCCGTGCCGGCCGAACTGATGCGAGACGAGCTTGTCGACCGCGGCCCGGGTGCGCTTCTCGGTGACCCGTGATGGTGGAGTCGGGTATGGAACTGTCCGAATGCCTCCCGTGGCGAGTAGTCTGCTGAGGTCGATCCCGCCCGTTCCTGGGAGGCTGTGGTAGGCAGGTCGGATGATCAGCCGACTTCCCCTGGATCAGCAACTGGAATCCCTGCGTGCGGTGCTGTCCCGCAACGACGTGTTGACGGAGGTGCTCCAGCGGGCGACGACGTTGGATTTGCCTGGGTGGTATGTGACGGCGGGGTGCCTGTTCCAGACTGTGTGGAACGTGGTCACGGGCAGGCCGCCGACCAATGGCATTAAGGATTACGACGTCTTCTACTTCGACAGTGACGATCTGTCCTGGGAAGCCGAGGATGCGGTGATCAAAGCCGGGCGTGAGGTCTTCGCTGGCCTTCCTGCGGAAGTGGAGATCCGCAACGAGGCGCGAGTCCACCTCTGGTATCAGGACAAGTTCGGTGTCGTGTGCCCGCCGTATGACTGCACCGAGGCGGCGATCGACAGCTTCGCTGCGACGACGTGCTGCCTGGGCGTGCGTCTGGAGGCCGACGGTCGGTGGCGCGTGTATGCGCCGCACGGGCTCTCGGACGCTTTCAACCTCGTTGTCCGTCCCAACCCGCTGCTCGCGCCGCAGTCGGTCTATGAGGCAAAGGCGGCGCGATGGCGCGAGCAGTGGCCGGAGTTGACCGTCCTCGACTGGCCCTCCGCGACCGTCACGACGACCGCGTCCGCCGGCTGACATCTGCGGCGCAGGCACCCCAGTCTCCGGCGGCGGCTCGCTGCCACTTGACGGCGACGCTGATGTGGATGCCGAGGGTACGGGCGAGGATCGCGGAGGGCAGCTCGGTGGCGAGCTGGAACAGGGCGGTGCAGCGGGTCTCGGCGAGCCGGATGCCGAGCTTGCGGAGTCGTTCGCCCATCGCCCAGGCGCTGATCGGGCGGCCGGGCTGGCCGCCAGGGAAGAGCCAAGGAGAGTCGGTCTGGGCGAGGGCCGCGTGGCTGCAACGAGCTGAGACTTGCTTCAGGGCCAGATCGGCGACGGACCCGGGCAGGGTGATCGCGAATGACCCGCACGGGTGGCCGGACCACCAACAGGTCCAGCGCTCCAGCGAGGGCGGCGACGACGTCGGCCCACCGCTCGCCCGGATAATCGACGAGCAGGATCCGGTCCGGATCGGCGCCGGCCCTCACCAAGGCGGGCAGCCCGGCCTCCGGCATCCCGACCACGCCGATCCACCGGCGCTCTCGGTGTCGATGATGTTGTCGAGCTCTTTGCGGGGGTCGCGGATTTCGTCGGCGAACGCATCGTTCGCGTCACCAGCATGTCCTGTTCGGGGTGCACGGTAGTGAGATATTCCTTCTCGTCACCTGCCTGGTCACGCACCGGCACGTCCCAACGCCTTTGTGAGGACCTTCGACGAGTGCGTCCACATGGTCGTTGCAGGAAGGACGTGCAGCCGCAGTTCCGGGTGGGTGCACCACACCCACGCCCCAACCCATGAGGTGGGTCTAGCGTGGCGAGCATGTTGCGTCCTGAAAGCTGGTCCAGGCTCGCGGGTGGGAGTCCCGTCCGGGTAGACACCGGAGTGCCCGGTAGCAGGTCCCGGTTCGTCGTGGAGACGCGGCGGGCTGAGCGGGATGTCAAGAGCCTCTTCGGAGGGAGCAAGCACGCGGGCCGTAGCGTCAAGCGAACCTTGCAGCCTCGTCCCACGTACAGCGGAGAAGCCGAGCCCGTCATGCCGGGGCGAAGGCCACGTCCCAGGGGCCCTGTTCCGGGGTCAGCCCTTGGGGTTCTCCCGGGGTACGGAGGGCGGCACGTGTGCACAGTCTGGGCCGGAACAGGAGAGACCCGTCTGACCACGCCTTTCGTCGGGCAAGAGACCGGACGTATAAGCCGATGGTGAAGTCGTCCGGAGGGCAGCGGGAGTCCGATGGGGTCGTAGTACCGCTGATCGGTGTGCAACACAACGCGCCAGGAGGGAAGGGCCCCAACTTTGATCACGCTCGTGGCGGAGGTAAGCGCGAGGGCATGGCCGGACCCGGGTTCGACGTAATTCGAAGCCTCTGGAGCAACGGCATGCCCGCTGGCCTGCGGCTTCACCTTCTCGGCTGCCGCAGGTCGTTTCTCTAGGCGCTCGCGTTTCCGCAGGTGGCGAGGCTCTCCGGTGCGGTCTTCGAGGACCCGGCCGAAGGCCGTCTCGCAGCCGCCGCATGATCGACGATAGAGCGTCGATCACGGACCTCGCCCCGCGATCGCCAACTTGCCCCGGTTCAGAGGGGTTTGTCTCTACCGTTCTTCGGCCCATTGTTGGCCCATTGGCTCGATCGGCCAGGCCGCTGACCTGCCCGTTTCTCTATGCCTAGAGAAGCGGGCGATTCGGGCCGCAAGCGGAGAGTCTGCAGGTCAGCGGGCACTTCACGCCTCCAGGAGAGGCGAATTATGTCGAACGCGGGCCGGAGAGAGTCCGGTCAACTACCCCGGCGGGGCGAGCCCCGTCGTAGTGGACGGACGTGCGTCCGTCCTGAAAGTGCGACAACTTCAACGCGCGCTATGGACTGCGGCCAAGCAGTCGCCGGAGCGGCGCTTCCACGCCCTGTACGACCGTGTCCACAGGGGTGACGTCCTGTGGGAGGCATGGGAGCGGGTCCGGGCCAACAGAGGGAGCGCCGGGGTGGATCGGGTCACCCTGGAGTTCGTGGAGAACCAGTACGGGGTTCGCCGGATGCTCGGCGAACTCCAGCAGGCTCTCCGCTCAGGCACGTATCGTCCCGCGCCGGCCAGGCGCGTGGACATCCCGAAACCACAGGGTGGCAAGCGGCCGCTGGGCATTCCCACGGTGCGCGACAGGGTGGCCCAGCAGGCGGCGAAGATCGTCCTGGAGCCGGTGTTCGAGGCGGATTTCCTGCCGTCCTCGTACGGGTACCGGCCCAGGCGGTCGGCGTTGCAGGCGATGGAGCGTCTTCGGACGGGCTTCATCGAGGGCCGCTGTGTCGTCGTGGAGTTCGACATCCGCAACTTCTTCGGCGAGATCGACCACGGTCGCCTCCTCGCGGAAGTCGGTCGGCGGGTGTCGGACCGCAGGGTGCTCAAGCTGCTGCGGTTGTGGCTTCAGGCGGGTGTGATGGTGGACGGGGAGGTTCGGCGGACGGTCGCCGGGACTCCTCAGGGCGGGGTGATCTCACCTCTGCTGGCCAACATCTACCTGCACGTCCTGGACGCCGAGCTTGCTCGGCGAGGTGTCGGTGAGCTGGTCCGGTACGCGGACGACGGTGTCGTTCTGTGTCGGTCGGTGGCCAATGCCCAGGTGGCCTTGGCGGCGGTCGGGGAGATCCTCGGCTCGCTGGGGCTGGAGCTTCATCCGGACAAGACGAAGGTGGTCGACCTCAGAGAGGGCCGGGAAGGACTCGACTTCCTCGGCTGCCACTTCAGAGCCCGCTTCTCGGGCCGGATGTGGGAGAAGTACCGCAAGCGGCGCTTCTACCTGCATCGCTGGCCGTCACAGGCGGCGATGAAGCGACTCCGGGAGAAGGTCCACGACAGGACCGACCGCCGCCGGTCGGGATGGGATATCCGTGACGTGATCGCGGAGTTGAATCCGATCCTGCGCGGCTGGGGCGCCTACTTCCGAACCGGGAACGCCGCCCGGAAGTTCAGACAGGTCGATGCCTACGTGGTGTGGCGGCTTCGCAGCCTCATGGTGAAGAAGCGGGGTCGCAACCTGCGTGCAGGGCAGGCCGCAGTGTGGACGGAAGAGTGGTTCAACGGGCACGGCCTGCACCGCCTGCGGGGCACCATCCGCTATCCGAAGACCGCGTAACCATGTCAAGAAGATCATCGGTAAGCCGTGTGCGGGAAAACCGCACGCACGGATTGAAAGGGGACGGAGGAACCGGGCCCGACAGGGCACCGCGCCTCCAACTACCAATGGAAAGCAACAACGAGCTCGGTGAGTATCTGCGGGCTCGCCGCGCGATTGTCACGCCGCGGGACGTCGGGTTGCTCGACGGTGGGGACCGGCGGGTGCCAGGACTGCGGCGGGACGAGGTGGCGCTGCTGGCCGGGGTGAGCACGGACTACTACATCCGTCTGGAGCAGGGTCGTGAGCGCAACCCGTCCGAGCAGGTGCTCCGGGCGATCGCTGCGGCGCTGCGGCTGGACGGCGCTGCGGCGGGTCACCTGTTCCGGGTCGGCTTGCCCGTTTTCGCCGCGGCGGCTGCGGTACCTACCGTCGCCCCGGAGTTGGTGCGGCTGATGCACGGCATGCGCGACGTGCCGGCCTTCGTGATCGGCGCGGCGCAGGACGTGCTGGCCGCCAACGCGATGGCGCGCGAGCTGTACCGCGGGTTCGCTCGGTATGACAACCTGCTGCGAATGATCTTCCTCGACCCGTTCGCGCGGGAGTTCTACGTCGACTGGGACAAGGCGGCGCACACCGCGGTGGGCAACCTGCGGGCGTCGTCCTCGCAGTTCCCCGAGGACGAGCGGATCGAGCGGATCGTCGGCGAGCTGAGCGTGCGCAGCCCGGCTTTCACCGGCCTGTGGGCGCGGTACGAGGTTCGCCCCCGCACGCAGGAGGACAAACATTTCCGGCACCCCCGCGTGGGCGAGGTGCGGCTGCACTTCGAGGCACTGGCCGTCACCAGCGCCCCGGGTCAGCACCTGTCCGTCTACAGCGCGGAACCCGGCAGCGCGAGTGCCGACGCCTTGGCCCTGGTCCGCCGACTGGCCGAGCAGGGATCGGCCCCCACGGTTCAGGACACCTGACCGACCACAGCTCCGCCGCCATCCTGGACCACCACACCCGCCACGGCATCGGCTTCATCTCCTGGGTGTCGGTGGCCGCGACCAAGCCCGCCCGCCTCGCCGAGGCGGCCGTCCGGATCACGACCGCCCATGGCGCCCGGCTGCCCAGGAGGGGCTGGCCTGGCGGCTCGCCCGCTCCGAGCTCGTGCTGCCCATCCCCGGCACCTCCAAGGTCCCGTACCTGCAGGACAACCAGGCCGCGGCGACGCTGCGCCTGACCGACACCGAACCGGCGAACTCACCGACGCCGTATGACCGTACCCCCGCGGGACCGGCCGTCGTCCTCTGCACCGGCCGGCCCGGCCCTCACCCACTCACCGAAGAAGGCACTTCAAGCCATGCTGCTTCCCTCCACCGAGGCAGGTCGAGGACGGCCCGTCGTCCTGCTGCACGCCCGCCCCACCGACCGCACCATGTGGGACGCCCACCTTCCGCTGCTCGCCGAGGCGGGCCTGCGGGCCATCGCCCTGGACCTGCCGGGCCACGGCGACGCGACCGTGCCCGACCGCCGCGAGGTGGCTCCCTGGTCCGACGTGCTCGACACGCTCGACCACCTCGGGGCCGACCGCTTCGTGCTCGCCGGGAACTCACTGGGCGCTCTGGTGGCACTCCAGGCCGCCATCACGGCACCCGAGCGGGTCGAGGGCCTGGTACTGGTTGGGTACCGGCCCCACGACCAGCCCGCCTCCTCACGTCTGGACGCCGCCTGGGAGGCCGAACGGACGGCGCTGGCCGCCGGCGACCTGGACGCTGCGGTGAAGGCCGGCGTCCAGGCATGGACCTGGGCCGGAGCCACCGAAAAGGTACACACCCACGCCACCCGCGTGCTCCACCGCCAGTTGACCGAAAGGCTCACCCACGGCGAACCGCCGCAAGCGGCTGATCCCCTCGGCGCGGGCCCGGCGGCGCTGCGCACGCTCAGGGACGTGCCCGCTCTGGTCGGCGTCGGCGAGTACGACATGCCCGACTTCCACGAGGGCGGCGAGGGTCTGGTCCGCGTCCTCGATGCGGGTCGGACCACCGTCATCCCCGACGCCGGACATCTCGCACCGCTGGAACAGCCCGAGGCGTTCTGCGCCCTGCTCCTGGACTTCGTCCGCCGCCTCCCGCAGCGGTCGTTGCCGGCGCACTGGTACGCGTAGGGCTTCCACCACCCGCACGGCCTGCCAGCCACTGAGCCGGTCGCGTCAGCCCAGCCGGGGCCACCACCCGCCGTCCCGCTCCTTCGGCGGGCCGGCCGCGACCTCATCCAGCGCCCGCTCCTCCTGCGCGGCAAGCTGCGCACGCTGGTCATCGGCGAACTGCACGAGTCCGTGCTGCTCCAGGACCGGTCACGGAATCCAGCCGGCCACCACCCGCTCGGCCACCGAGAAGTCACTCCCGCAGTCCGGGCAGGCGGCTCGCCCGAACAGGCAACGGATGCCATGAGCCGGCCCCTCCTGGCCGTCCGCCATTGCCCGCGTGAACAGTCTCTGCGGCAGCTCTGCCAGCTCCTGCACTCGCGCCGGTTGGAGGGGCGACTTCTCCACTTCCTGCAGCGCATAGTCGTCGGTGCAGCAGAAGGAGTCGTCCTGCCCGATCACCACGAACATGTTGACGCCGCAGTAGGGGCAGTCAACCTCGTATTCCCCGGTCTGCAGGCCGTCCAGGGAGCGGTCCCAGATCTCGGCACCCTCAAAGGAGAGCAGGGCCTGCAGCAGGTTCACGTATTCCTCGGCCTCGGCCGTCTGGCTCAGGCGCCGATCGGTGAGCTCGTGCAGGACCGCAATCGGAGCCGAAAAGACCGTCAGGGGGCTGTCGGGATCGGACAGCCCGGGAGAACATGAAGCGATTGCCCCCGCCGCCAGCAGCACCAAGCCCAGGGTCTCCGGGCCGGCCGCGGTCGCGATCTCGGCCAAGCGCGGAAGTGCTGCGAAGCTTGCGGTGAAGGCGGTGTCCAGCTGCGGACACAGGTGGTCCATCAGCTCGGACCACACACCGCTCGGATCGGCTTCGAACCGGTCCAGGAGGCCAGGCACGTGTTCCGCAGAACCGCACGCGTCGGTGAGCGTCGACCAGTCCGTCATGCGGTTATCCAACCAGGCGGCTTTGGGCAGGTTGCACCGGGTCAAGCGACTCCAAGATCATTCACGCAGATCCGGTCAGAGCCGTTTTCCGAGATCCT
>NZ_JAJJPA010000023.1 GCF_020907985.1 Kitasatospora humi
CGCGCCCCGGTTGTGCGTCAACCGCTGACGTTCAATCAGCTCTCCGCGCCCGCCGTCCGGTACAGCGCCGCGGTGACCTTGGGGTTGAGCAGCAGCACCAGCCCGGCCAGGCCGGCCAGGCCGACCACCACCCCGATCGCCGCCATCACGCCGCCGGCCCCCCACATGAACCAGGCCACCGGCAGGCAGAGGGTGTGGATCAGCACCGCCGGGGAGCGGCCCCAGCGGCGCAGCCGCAGCAGCGCCCGCCCCGCCAGCAGCGGCAGCACGCCGAGCAGCAGGATCACCACCCCGCCGTACTCGGCGAGCCCCTGGTTGCGGGTGGTCTCGACCAGCGCGGCAACGATGATGTAGGCGCCCGAGAGCACCAGTGCGGCGCCCTCGGCGACGGTCAGAGCCACCCCGGCCAGCAGCGAGGCGGGGCGCGCGGGGGACGCGGCGGGAGCGGTGGTTTCTGCGGTCACTGAAGCAGGGTAACCGCCGGGCCGCTCCGACCGAGCCGTAGGCTGATGCCCATGCGAGCGCTCCTGGTCGTGAACCCGAAGGCCACCACCACCAGTGGCCGAACCAGGGATGTCCTCACCCATGCGCTGCGCAGCGAGCTCAAGCTGGAGGTCGCGGTCACCGGCTACCGCGGCCACGCCCGGGACCTGGCCCGGTCCGCCGCCGCGAACGGCACGGTGGACCTGGTGGTGGCGCTCGGCGGTGACGGCACGGTCAACGAGGTGGTCAACGGGCTGCTGGCGCACGGCCCGAGCGAGAAGCTGCCGCGGCTGGCGGTGGTGCCGGGCGGCAGCACCAACGTCTTCGCCCGGGCGCTCGGGCTGCCCAACGACCCGGTGGACGCCACCGGCGTGCTGCTGGACGCGCTGGACAACGGCCGGCAGCGGGCGATCTCGTTGGGCAAGGCGATGACCGACGGGCTGCCGGACCGCTGGTTCACCTTCACCGCCGGGCTGGGCTTCGACGCGGGCGTGGTCGGCCGGGTGGAGGAGCAGCGCCGGTCGGGTCGCCGGTCCACGCACGCGCTGTACGTGCGCGAAGCGCTCCGGCACTACGTGACCGAGCGCGAACATCGCAAAAACGGCCCGGTCACGCTGGAAATCCCGGGCCGGGCACCGCAATCCGGACTGGTGATGTCGATAGTCTCGAACACCTCGCCGTGGACGTTCCTCGGCAACCGCCCGGTGCTGCCCTCGCCTTCCGCCTCCTTCGAAACCGACCTTGACGTCTTCGGCATCACTCGAATGACAGCGTTCGGAACCGCTCGGACGATCCGTCAGATTCTGCGCCCGCACACACCTTCGGAACAGTCGGGCAGGCCGCCGGGGCCGACCGGGAAACACGTCGTCTCCTACCACGACGTCCGGCACTTCACCTTGGTTTCACAGGAACCGGTCCCGTTTCAGGTCGATGGGGACCACCTTGGAGACAGGAGCCGCGTCAGTTTCACAGGCGTACGACGGGCACTGCGTGTGATTGTGTGACCAGAAGGGTCCCCTACCCTTGTTCTCGAACGTTCGAGCCCCCTTCACCCCATAGAAGTACCGCCTGTGAGGTAGGCGACACCGAAGAATCAAAAATTCCTCCTCGAAGGGGGTTGTATCCGAGCCTGAGGTTTGCGAACCTCTACATGGCGATCGGGACGCGACGCAGCGGGACTGCGAAGCGACCCCCCGCTGATCCGACTCGGCTTCCGGCTCGTGATCGCGGGATTCGCCCGAACCCCCTCAGCACAGACGCCAGGCCGTAGAGGCCGTAGGGCCCTATTGCCGTTGCGGGATTCGTGAAAGCGTTCACATTCACAAGACGTTTCGATAGTGCTGGTGGGCCCCCGTCCACCGGCAGGAGGAGTTGGACGACCATGGACTGGCGCCACCGCGCTGTCTGCCGCGAAGAGGACCCGGAGCTGTTCTTCCCGATCGGGAACACCGGTCCTGCTCTGCTGCAGATCGAGGAAGCCAAGGCCGTCTGCCGCCGCTGCCCCGTCATGGAGCAGTGCCTGCAGTGGGCGCTCGAGACCGGCCAGGACGCCGGCGTCTGGGGCGGCATGAGCGAGGACGAGCGTCGTGCGATGAAGCGCCGCGCCGCCCGCAACCGCGCCCGCACCGCCTGAGCGATCGCGACACAGTCGATCGCTCCGTGAGGACCAGCAGTTCGGCAGTACCGATCAACACATGATCACAGGCTTCGGCCGCGACTTCGTCGAAGCCTTCCGCAGGAGCAACCGCGCCCTGGCAGCACTGCCGGTGCGGACCGCCCCGACTGCGACTCACCCCGGTCCGGCTACTTGCCACTGCTCACGCAGAGCAATAGTGTGGACCTGCGACGCTCACCGTAAGCGATAGAGCTGGGCGTCACACCCAAAGAGCCCCCGTTCCGGCCGACTCCCCCCGACGGCCGGAACGGGTTGAGAGGCCCCGCCGACCCTCCCCCCCGGTCGGCGGGGCCTCGTTTCTCCGTCTCCCACCCGCCGTGCCGAGGGGTCTGCCGCTCCAGGGCTAGCGGACCGGGATCTCCAGCACCACCCGGGTGCCGCCGCCCGGCGCGGCCACCATGTCGAAGGTGCCGCCCAGCTCCCCGGTGGCCAGGGTCCGCACGATCTGCAGGCCCAGGTTGCCCGCCTGCTGCGGATCGAAGCCCTCCGGCACGCCGCGGCCGTCGTCCTGCACGGTGATCATCAAGTACTCGTCCGGCCTGGCCCCCTGGGTCCAGCCGTCCGACCGGCCCTTGCCACCGGCCGGCGCCCGCCCGCGCAGCGCGCTCACCGAGACCGTGCCGCCGGCCCGGCCGCCGAACGCGTGCTCCAGGGCGTTCTGCAGCAGCTCGGTCAGCACCATCGCCAGCGGCGTGGCCACCTCGGCGGAGAGGATGCCGAAGCTGCCGGTGCGCTTGGCGGTGACCTGGCCGTCCTGGGACAGCTCCATCACCATGGCCAGCACCCGGTCGGCGATCTCGTCGAAGGCGACCTGCTCGTCCAGGTTCTGCGAGAGCGTCTCGTGCACGATGGCGATCGAGCCGACCCGGCGCACCGCCTCGTCCAGCGCGGCCCGGGCCGAGTCGTCGCCGAGCCGACGGGACTGCAGGCGCAGCAGCGCGGCGACCGTCTGCAGGTTGTTCTTCACCCGGTGGTGGATCTCCCGGATGGTGGCGTCCTTGGTCATCAGCTCCCGGTCGCGGCGCCGCAGTTCGGTGACGTCGCGGCAGAGCACAAGCGAACCGGTGTGCGTTCCCTTGGGCTTCAGCGGGATCGCCCGCAGCGTCACCACGCCGCCCTGGGCCTCCACCTCGGCCTGCCGGGGCGCCCAGCCGCTGGCCAGCTTGACCAGTGCCTCGTGCACCGCGCCCCGCGAGGGCGGCGCCAACTCGGCCGTGGTGCGGCCCAGGTGACCGCCCACCAGATCGGTGGTCAGGCCCAGGCGGTGGTAGGCGGAGAGCGCATTGGGGCTGGCGTAGGTGACGATGCCGTCCGCGTCCAGCCGGATCAGCCCGTCCCCGACCCGCGGGGCGGCGTCCATGTCCACCTGCTCGCCGGGGTACGGGAAGCTGCCGGCGGCGATCATCTGTGCCAGGTCGGAGGCGCTCTGCAGATAGGTGAGTTCCAGTCGGCTCGGGGTGCGCACGGTGAGCAGGTTGGTGTTGCGGGCGATCACTCCGAGCACCCTGCCCTCCCGGCGGACCGGGATCGACTCCACGCGGACCGGCACCTCCTCGCGCCACTCCGGGTCGCCCTCCCGGACGATCCGCCCCTCGTCGAAGGCGGCGTCCAGCAGCGGGCGGCGGCCGCGCGGGACCAAGTGGCCGACCATGTCGTCCTGGTAGGAGGTGGGACCGGTGTTGGGCCGCATCTGGGCCACCGAGACGTAGCGGATGCCGTCCCAGGTGGGGATCCAGAGCACCAGGTCGGCGAAGGAGAGGTCGGAAAGCAGCTGCCACTCCGACACCAGCAGGTGGAGCCACTCCACATCGGCACCGGTGAGGGTGGTGTGGCGGCGGACGAGTTCGTTCAGCGAGGGCACACCGCCGAGGGTAGCCAAACCCGGGCGCGGCCGAGGTCACGGCAGTTGGTTCCAGACCAGTTCCGGTAGTGCTGCCCGGCCCCTGCGGCCCCCGGTCCGGGGCCCGCAGGGGTTCAGCGACGGACCGACGGCCGGCCGGTGAGCACCTCCACGGCGGCCAGTCCGCAGGCGCGGGCCGCGCCGTGGGTGGCGATGTGCAGCGCCCCGACCGGTTCGGCCTGCGGCACCCCCATCTCCACCACCAGCGCGTCCGGCCGGGCGTTCAGCAGCAGGCGCAGTGCCGCTGACATCCAGTCGTGCCGGTGCACGTCGCGGACCACGAGCACCAGCCGCCGGCCCGCCGCC
The DNA here is from genome assembly GCF_020907985.1 of Kitasatospora humi. GTDB lineage: Bacteria > Actinomycetota > Actinomycetes > Streptomycetales > Streptomycetaceae > Kitasatospora > Kitasatospora humi. Next base: position 4,365 of record NZ_JAJJPA010000023.1, read on the forward strand.
CCGGCCAGCAGCTCGGCCACCAGCGCGTCCAGCCGGTCCGCGCCCGCCTGCTCCGGGCCGACGGCGCGGGTGCGGGTGCCGGGGAACCGCTCGGCCAGCATCCCGGCCACGCCCCACGGCGTGTCGTCGCCGACCGCAATATTGGACTCCGGCGAGAACGAGGCGACGAACGGGCGGTCGGTCACCGGCTCGAAGGGCCGTGCGGGATCGGCGGTCACCTTGAGGGCCCGGCGGGCCGCCCGCAGCCCGATCGACAGGTCCGGCTCGACCAGGGCGGCCCGGGCCGCCGACTCCGAACGGCTCCGCCGCGCCCAGTCGCCCAGCGCCCGCACCCGGCCGGCCGCGTCGGCCAGCCGCTCCCGGGACAGCCGGCCCTCCCGGACCGCCGCCACGACGGCGTCGCGCAGTCGCAGCACGGTCTCCTCGTCGCACAGCCCGCCGCCGACGCAGATCGCGTCGGCGCCCGCCACCAGCGCCAGCACCGCGCCCTCCACGACGCCGTACCGGTCGGCGATGGCGCCCATCTCGACCGCGTCCGTGACGATCAGCCCCCGGTAACCGAGCCCGCCCTCGCTCTCCGGGGCCCGCAGCAGCCCGCCGAGCACCGCCTTGCTCAGGGTGGCCGGGTGGTCCGGGTCGAGCGCAGGGACCATGATGTGCGCGGTCATCAGCGCCTTGACGCCGGCCTCCACCGCCGCCCGGAACGGCGGCAGGTCGCGGGAGCGCAGCAGCTCCTCGGCCACGTCGATCAGCGGCAGCCCGCGGTGCGAGTCCACGTTGGTGTCGCCGTGGCCGGGGAAGTGCTTGGCGCAGGCGGCGACCCCCGCCGACTGCAGCCCGGCCACCCAGGCGGCGGTGTGCCGGGCGCACAGCTGCGGATCGGCGCCGAACGAGCGCACCCCGATGACCGGGTTGCCCGGATTGGAGTTGACGTCGGCGGTCGGCGCCCAGTTGAAGTTGATGCCGCATTCGGCCAGGGCCCGGCCCAGCTCGTGCGCCACCTCCCGGGTCAGCGCCGGGTCGTCGACCGCGCCGAGCGCCAGGTTGCCCGGCCAGGAGGAGCCGGAGCCGACCTCCAACCGGGTGACGTCGCCGCCCTCCTCGTCGATCGCGATCAGCAGCTCCGGGTTCTCCCGTCGCAACCCGGCGGTGAGCGCGGCCAGCTGCGCGTGGTCGGTGACGTTGCGCCCGAACAGGGCGACCGAGCCCAGGCCGGCGGCGATGTGCCGGTGCACCCAGGCGGGCGCGGTGCGGCCCTCGAACCCGGGCTGCAGGACGGTGAGCGCGTCGCGGTGCAACTGGTCGCTGTCCGGGACGCTCGGGATGAGGATGCTCAACGGTCAGCCCTTCACTGCGCCGTCGGTGAGACCGCCGACGGCCTTGCGCTGGAAGATCAGGAAGATGATCAGGACCGGGACGGCGAAGAGCGTGGCGGCCGCCATGGTGGCGCCCCAGTCGTCGCCGAAGGTGGTCTGGAACGAGGTGAGCCAGAGCGGCAGGGTCTGCGCGGTGCCCGGACCGGTGGCCTTGTTCAGCACCAGGACCAGGGGGAGTTCGTTCCACGCGGTGATGAAGCCGAAGAGCGAGGTGGACATCAGGCCGGGGGCGAGCAGCGGGAAGATGATCCGCACGAAGGCCTGCGGGCGGGTGCAGCCGTCCACCATGGCGGACTCCTCCAGTTCCTTCGGCACCGCGGCCATGAAGCCGCGCAGCGTCCAGATGGTGAAGGGCAGCACCATCATCAGGTAGAAGGCGGTCAGCGGCACCAGGCTGTTCAGCATGCCGTCGTCGCGGACGATCATGTAGATCGAGATCGTCATGACCTCCCAGGGCGCCATCTGGGCCATCATGATCACCAGGACGAAGGCCTTGCGTCCCCTGAACCTCATCCGGGTGACCGCGAACGCGGCCAGGGTGGCGATCAGCAGCGAGCCCGCCACGGCGGCCAGCGTCACGGTGAGGCTGTTGCCCACCATGGTCCAGAACCGGTCGGCGCCGGTGGCCCGGGAGAAGTGCTCCAGGGTGCCGTGCAGCGGCAGGAAGACGGGGGTCCTGCTGATGATGTCGCGGTCCTGCTTGAAGGCCGTGGTGACCATCCAGTAGACCGGGAACGCGAAGAACACGAAGAGGACGACCGCGACGGCGTTGGGCCAGCCGCGGCCCAGGACGGAGCGCCTCACAACTCCTCCTCCTGCCTGAGGACGATCCGGAAGTAGTACGTCATCAGCCCGCCCAGCATCACGATGGTGAGCACGGCGATCGCCGCGCCGGTGCCGTAGTGCTGGTTGCCGATGCCCTCGACGAAGGCGTAGACCGGGAGCGTCTCGGTGAGCCGCTCGGGGCCGCCGGCATTGATCGCGAAGACCTGGGTGAAGCACTTGAACACCCAGATGACCTCCAGGAAGGTCGTGGCGAGGAAGAACGGCCGCAGGCTCGGGAAGATCACCTGGGTGAAGACCTTGGTCGCTCCCGCGCCGTCCATCCGGGCCGCCTCGTACAGCTCCTTCGGAATGGTCGTCAGGCCGGCGTAGGTGTTGAAGGCCACGAACGGGATCGAGCCCCAGACGATCAGCAGCACGATCACGAAGAAGGTCGAGAGCTGGGAGCCGTACCAGTCGTAGGTGGCCATGCCGTGCCATCCGAGCTGGTCCAGGAACCAGTCGACCACGCCGTAGCGGGAGTCGAAGAGCCAGGTGTAGACCGTGGTGCTGGCCACGAACGGCATCGCCCAGGCCAGGATCAGGCCGATCGAGAGCAGCAGCCGCATCGTGCCGCCCAGCCGGTTCAGCAGCAGGCCGACCAGGGTGCCCCCGGCCATGATCAGCACCACGTTGACCGCGGTGAAGGCCACCGACCGGCCGGCGGTGTGCCAGAACTCGCCGCTGGTCAGCTGGGCCCGGTAGTTGTCCAGGCCGTTCCACTCGGTCAGGTGCAGGATCAGCTGGCGCTTGTTCAGGTTCTGGAACGACAGCAGCAACGTCTCGGTCAACGGCCAGACGAGCAGCACCAGCGTCGCCGCGACCGCCGGGAGCAGCAGCAGGTAAGGAGCGGTGCGGCTGAGCGGGCCGCGGCCGGCGACCGGTGCCGGCCCCTCGGGGGCGTCACCGCCGGTCCCCGGCCCCGGGGCCGTGACCCGCGCCGGTTCCGACTGAACAGCCATCGGTTCTCTCTTCCTCGCGCCGGGCCCTGGGGGCGGCCGCGCACAGGGCGGCGGTGCCACCGGCCGCCTCGCGGGCCGGTGGGCGCACGCCGCCGGGGTCTTACTGGCTCTGGCCGAGACGCTTGGTGATCTCGTCGTCGTACTTCTTGGCGGTGCTGTCGTAGTCCGCGCCCTGCAGGACGGCCGCCAGGAAGCCCTTGATGGGGTTCGGGTCGTTCTCGACGTTGGCCCAGCTCGCGATGTTCGGCGTGGTGGCGCCGTTGGCGGAGGCCTGGACCACGGCCTTGGCCACGTCGGTGGAGGCCAGCGAGTCCAGCGAGGTCTTGTTGGGGACGTCGCCGGCGGCGGCCATCTGGCCCTCGTACTTGTCGGAGAGCGCGATCTTCAGGAAGTCCCTGGCCAGGGCCTGCTTCTTGCTCGCCTGGGCGATCGCCAGGTTGGAGCCGCCGAGGAAGACGCTGGACGGCTTGTCGGCGGTCTTGCCGGGCAGCGGGAAGAAGCCCACCTGGTCGGCCGGCATGTCCTTGGGCGCCGGCGCCTCCCAGCCGAGGCCGATCATCGAGCCGATGGTGCCCTTGGGGAAGAGGGTGGACTGCTGCGGGGTCGCCTCGTCCTTGTCCTTGGGGGCGGTGGAGTAGCCCTGCAGCTTCCGGAAGGTGGCGAAGGCGTCCTTGGCCTCCGGTGACTCCAGGTTGCCGACCCACTTGGAGCCGTCCTGCTTGGCGAGCCCGCCGCCGTTGCCGGCCACCAGGCCGAAGTAGGTGTACCACTCCTCGCCGGGCAGGTAGACCGGGTCCTGCACGCCGGCGGCCTTCAGCTTGTCGAGGTCCGCGTAGTACTCGTCCAGGGTCTTCGGGGTGCCGCTGATGCCGGCCTTCGTCCAGAGCGCCTTGTTGTAGATGACCACCCGGTTGGCGAAGTACCAGGGGGCGGCGTACTGCTTGCCGTCCTGCACCGCCGAGGCGTTCAGGTTGGCCGGCCAGTCGTTGCCGCCCAGGTCCGCCTTGAACGGGGTCAGGTCGGCCAGCCCGCCGGTGGCCGCATAACCCGCGGTCTGGGTGTTGCCGATCTCCAGGACGTCCACCGAGCCCTCGGAGAGCGCGGTGGTGACCTTCTGGCCGATGCCGTCCCACTTCTGGATCTGGATGTCGAGCTTGGCGCCCGGGTACTGGGACTCGAAGTCGGCCTTGATGCCGTCCTGCCAGGCCTGCGGCGCCGAACCGTCCATCAGCCAGACCGTCAGGGTCTTGCCCTTGTAGTCGCCCGAGCCGCCCGCGGTGCTGTCCGTCCCGGCCGAGGAACCGCAAGCCGCCACACCGACGACCATTGCCGCGACGCCGACCGCCGCGATGAGCTGACGCTTCACGCCATCCTCCTGAGGGATGCCCGGTTGCCCCCATCGGCGGCCGACGACATAGCCCCCCGAACCAGTCGAAAGCGGCGTCGCGCACCCGTGTGATGGGCAGGGATTCATGAGCCGGCCTGCAGTGGTGTAGACCAGATGCCTGGAGCTTGGCCTAGACCAATTGGACGTGTCAACGGCTGCACGAGCATTCCGGACGAGCCGTTACCAAGCCGACACCGCGCACCGTTCATCGTGCGATGAGGTCCCCGCCGCCCTGGCATACGTGCAACGATGTGTGCCGTTAACGAGGTAGTGGGGTCGGAACGGACCCCGCGAGAAGCGGAGAAGCGGCTCATGAGCAGCGACGGGGGCACCACGGCCCAGCTCCCCGAGGCGGGGGGTTTGCCCGCGCAGGCCGGCAACGGGGGCGAGCCCGCGGCAGCGCGCGTGCCCAAGTACTACGGGCTGAAGCGCCACCTGCTCCAGCTCACCGAGACCCAGCCGGCCGGCACGCCGGTGCCGCCGGAGCGGGCGCTGGCCGCGCAGTTCGACACCTCCCGCACCACCGTGCGGCAGGCGTTGCAGGAGCTGGTGGTCGAGGGCCGGCTGGAGCGGATCCAGGGCAAGGGCACCTTCGTGGCCAAGCCGAAGGTGGCCCAGGCGCTCCAGCTGACCTCCTACACCGAGGACATGCGGGCCCAGGGCCTGGAGCCGACCTCCCGGCTGATCGAGGTCGGCTACATCACCGCGGACGACCGGTTGGCGCCGCTGCTGGACATCCGCCCCGGCGGCCGGGTGCTGCGGATCGAGCGGCTGCGACTGGCCAACGGCGACCCGATGGCGATCGAGGTCGCGCACCTGTCGGCCAAGCGGTTCCCGGCGCTGCGGCGCAACCTGGTCAAGCACGACTCGCTGTACGCCGCGCTGCGCGAGGTGTACGGCGTGGTGGTGGCCGAGGCCGAGGAGACCATCGAGACCACGCTGGCGAGTCCGCGGGAGGCCGGCCTGCTCGGCTCGGACGTCGGCCTGCCGATGCTGCAGCTCTCCCGGCATTCCTTCGACGCCGAGGGCGCGCCGGTGGAGTGGGTCCGCTCGATCTACCGCGGCGACCGCTACAAGTTCATCACCCGGCTGCAGCGGCCGAACTGAGCCGACGTCACGGATCCCCGGAGTCCGCGGACTCCGGGGATCCGTGACGTGGACTCAGGGGATCCGGTGACGTGGGCTCAGGCGGCCTTGTCGTGGTGGATGCGCAGCGGCCGCAGGTGCTGGACCGTGTCCTCGTCGCGCACCTGGTCACGGGTGAGCCGGACGCCGATGTGGTAGTCCTGCACCAGGGTCCAGCCCAGGAAGCCGGCAGCGACCGTGCACAGCACGCCGGCGGAGCTGAGCGCGAGACCCGGCGTGGCGCTGCGCGGCGGGCCGCTCCAGTGGTTGGCGTACAGGCCGAGGCTGATCGCGAACAGCACCAGGGCCAGGACGTTGACGCCCGCGTGGACCCGCCCGACGGCCATGGCGCTCGACGAGCGCGGGACGCCCAGGAACAGGTCGGCGAAGCCCGGCAGCGCGGCCAGCAGCGCGCCGCCGACCCCGGCGATGTTCATGGCGATCGCGAAGTTGAGCCAGAACTGCTGTCCGTTCGAGGCGTACACGGCGAAGCCCACCAGGGTGCCGGTGTAGGCGGCCACCGGATAGGCGACGAGCATGGGGTGGACCGGATGGCCCGCCACAGTGGCCTTGCTGTACATGGGGCCTCCCTCGGGGAGATCACGGCCTACCTCCAGCCTCCGCCGGTCACCGGGGCGAGGCAACCCGGCCCCGGGCGATCCGCGTGTCCCCCGCGCCCGGGCCCCCGGGACGGCGTCGCTCCGCCCCGACCGCCGCGCATCGGCGGCTTCGCGCCTCCCGGCCACTTCCCGTCCCGACCACATCAGCAAGGTCACAAGCGGCCGAGCCGGACCGATAGCCTGGACGGGCAGCGCTCGACGGCTGACAGGAGGTCGTAAGTGGACTACGCCCGGATGCGAGCGATCGCGGACGAGCTCATGGCTCATGCGCCGGAAGACGTCTGGGCGACCGAGATCAGCGGTGACGAGATCATCATGATGATGAGCCCCGCCAATCTCCACGAGCTCATCGTCTACCGCCTCGCCAAGCGCCTGGACCGCCAGCTGGAGCGCTCGGGCACCGGCCTCATCGCCCACGGAGGGGCGGACATCGAGGACCCGGAATCCGGCGTCAAGCGCCGCCCCGACGTCATGGTCTTTCCCGAGAGGGCCCTCGAGTCGGGCGAGGCGGTGCATCCCCGCGAGGTGGTGGCGGTGGTGGAGGTCGTCTCCAAGTCGAACCCGGAGAACGACTACGAGGGCAAGATGCGGGACTACCCGACGATGGAAGTGCCCTACTACCTGATCGTCGACCCGCGCACCGGCACCGGACTCCTCCTCTCCGCCCCCCACCAGACCCCGGAAGGCCGCCGCTACAGCACCCGGCGGGAGTTCGCCTTCGGGGAGACCGTCCAGGTCGGCAAGTGGGAAGTCGACACCGCCGACTTTCCGGTCTACTGACGCCGAACCACACCCGCCCCGAGGCCGGCCACCTGGATGGCGAACCACCAAGCTCCATCGGCGCGTTGACGGGCCCGCGCGCCGGCCGACCGGGTGGACCGCGACGTGCGCCGAGGTGACGGAACCATGCGTTCGCGCAGTGACCCGCCGGGCCCCCGACCGCCCGCTACTCCCCCGCCGCCGCAGCCAGCGCCGCCTCGATGCGCTTGTTGCTGGTGAGGGTGACCGAGAACAGCGCCGTGGAGGCCAGCAGCAGCCCGCCCACCAGGAACGGCGCACGGAGGCCGAACCCGTTCGCCAGCCCACCGCCGATCAGGGCACCGATCGGGGCGGCGCCGATGGCGAGCAGGCGGCGGCTGGCGCCGACCCGGCCGGCCAGCTCGAGCGGGATCAGGGCCTGCGAGACGGAGGGCGCCAGCACCATGGTGGCCGCCATAGCCGCGCCGAGGAGGGCCAGTGCGAGGCCCGCCAGGTACGGGTCGCCGCTCAGCCCCACCCCGCCCAGCGCGACGGCTTCCAGCAGGGCGGTGGCGGTCAGCGCGCCCCCGGTGCCGAGCAGCCTGCCGAGACGGCCGGCCAGCGCGGCACCGGCCAGGCCGCCGACCGCCTGGGCGGCCAGCAGCACGCCGTAGGCGAAGTCGCCCAGGTGCAGCATCTGGCGGGCGAAGAGCACCAGCACGGCGTCCGCCCCCACGAAGGCCACGTTGCCGATGGCCGGCCGCAACGCCAGGCCCAGCAGCACCTTGTCCTTGAACAGGAACACCGCGCCCGCCTTGGCTTCCGCCCAGAGCGACGGCCCCTGGGGCTTCCGCTCCGCCGGCGGCTGGACGGGCAGGGTGCGGATCAGCAGCGAGCTGGCCAGGAAGGACAGCGCGTCCAGCCCGAACGGCAGCGAGCCGGCCAGCGCGAACAGCGCACTGCCGGCCGGCGGACCGGCGAAGTCGGCGGCCACGGTGCGGGCGCCCATCTGGCGGCTGTTCGCCTGCTCCAGCAACTCGAGGTCACGACCGAGCAGTTGCGGCAGGTACGCGGAGCCGGCCGAGTCGAAGAAGATCTGCCCGACCCCCAGCAGCAAGGCGATCCCCACCAGCAGCTGGATGCTGAGCAGGTGCAGCACGGCGGCCAGCGCGGGTATCGCGAGCAGCACCGCGCGCAGCAGGTCGGTGACCCACATGGTGCGGCGCCGGTCCCAGCGGTCCACCAGCGCACCGCCGATCAGCCCGAAGAAGAGCCAGGGCAGCAGTGCGGCCGAGCTGACCAGGCCGAGGGCCATCGGGTCGTGGGTCAGGGTGGCGGCGAGCAGCGGCAGGGCGGCCAGGTAGACGCCGTCGCCGAGGGAGGAGACGGCGCTGGCGGCCCACAGGCGGTGGAAGGCGGCGGGCAGCTTCGGCCGGGCGGCGGGAACGCCGGGCGTGGCGACGACGTCAGGTGTGAGTTGGATGTCAGTCACTTGTGGTCCTCAGGGCGGAAGAAGGCGACCATCAGTTCGGCAGCGGGCTCACCGGGGTCGGCGGCTGCGCTCAATTCGGCGCTGAGGGCGTCGAGTCGGCGGCAGAACTCCTCGAAGACCGCCTCGCTGACCCGTACGTGCTGCAGTCGCGCGGTGCGCGGCCCGGGCGGAGCGGCCTCCAGGTCGGCGAGGCCGTGCCGCATCACGATGTCCGGTTCGCCCGGCGCGGGGTCGGGCAGTGAGAGGCCGCGCGAGGTGCGGGCGTAGTACCGCTCGGTGACCCCGCGCACCTTGCGGGTGTTCACCACCTCGACCAGCCCCGCCCTCTCCAGCAGCCGCACGTGGTAGCTGGAGCTGCCCTTGGCCAGTCCCAGCTTCTCGGCCAGCTGGGTGATGGTCGCGGGCCCGTCCCGCAGCACACCGAGGATCCGGTGGCGCACCACGTTGTTGATGGCACGCAGTTGCTCGTCGGTGGAGAGGTGGAGGGTGCCCTCGCCGGGAACCGCGGAGGGATCGTCGTCAGTCATGAGCCACAATGGTCAACGTTTCTTGACCATTCGTCAATCCCCTGATCGGAACGCCACCCTGCCGACTCGACGCAGCCGCCCGGATGCGGCTCGCTCCGCGAGATTCCTTGTTTTCTCCCGTGACACCGGGGCATGGAGTGCCATACATTCCCGTGCAGTCCACAGTCGATCACCAACGGTGCTGCTCGGCGGGCGCGTTGAGCGCTGCGGCGCTGCTGGGATCCCCTGCCATCCGCCGGAGTCGCGAATGTCCACCGATCCTGACGTTCCATCAGCACCCCCGGGCGCGCTGCCCGTGGTCACGCCGGCCCGCGTGCTCGCCGGGATCGCCCTGGCCGTGCCGGTCGTCGCCCTGCTCTGGGTCTCCTCGTACAGCCGGATGACGCCCGCGCTCGGCGGGGTGCCGTTCTTCTACTGGTACCAGATCCTCTGGATCCCGGTCTCCGCGCTCTTCACCGGCTCCGCCTACCTGCTGCTCAACCACGACGCCAAGCAGCGCAAGGCCGCCGCCGTTCGCGGGGGCGGTGAGCCACGATGACGCACGGCGTGAACACGGTCGCCCTGGTGGTGTTCGTGCTCTTCTTCCTGCTGGTCACCGCGGTGGGCTTCCTCTCCGCCCGGTGGCGGCGCGCCGAGAACGCCCTCGACCTGCACGAATGGGGCCTGGGCGGGCGCAGCTTCGGCACCTGGATCACCTGGTTCCTGCTCGGCGGCGACCTCTACACCGCGTACACCTTCATCGCGGTGCCCGCCTCGGTCTACGGCACCGGTGCGAGCGGCTTCTTCGCCGTGCCGTACACGATCATCGCCTACCCGCTGGTCTTCCTCTTCCTGCCCCGGCTCTGGTCGGTGGCGCGGGCGCGCGGCTACGTCACCCCCGCCGACTTCGTGCGCGGGCGGTACGGTTCGCGCGGGCTGGCGCTCGCCGTGGCCCTCACCGGCATCCTCGCCACCATGCCGTACATCGCGCTCCAACTGGTCGGCATCCAGGCGGTGCTGGACACCCTGGGCGTGGGCGGCGGGGCGCACTCCAACTGGTTCGTCAAGGACCTGCCGCTCTTCGTCGCCTTCGCCGTGCTGGCCGCCTACACCTACTCCTCGGGCCTGCGGGCGCCGGCGCTGATCGCGTTCGTCAAGGACACCCTGGTCTACATCGTGATCATCGTCGCGGTGATCTACCTGCCGATGCGACTGGGCGGCTACGGCCACATCTTCGACGCGGCCGCGCAGAAGTTCAGCACCAAGAAGCACGGGCAGCCGATCGGCGCCCTGGTGACCGGGCCCAAGGCGCAGTGGTCGTACGCCACCCTGGCGCTCGGCTCCTCGCTGGCGCTGTTCATGTACCCGCACACCGTCACCGGCGTGCTGGCCGCCAAATCGCGCAACACGGTGCGCCGCAACATGGCGATCCTGCCCGCCTACTCGCTGATGCTGGGCCTGCTGGCACTGCTCGGCTTCCTCGCCATCGCGGCCGGCGTGGGCAAGTCCAACCCGCAGCTGGCCGTGCCGGAGCTGTTCGCCAAGCTGTTCCCGAGCTGGTTCACCGGCGTCGCGTTCGCCGCGATCGGGATCGGCGCGCTGGTGCCGGCCGCCATCATGTCGATCGCCGCGGCCAACCTGTTCACCCGCAACATCTACAAGGAGTTCATCCGCCCCGCCGCCACCCCCGAACAGGAGACGAAGGTCGCCAAGTACGTCTCGCTGCTGGTCAAGGTGGGTGCGCTGGTCTTCGTGCTGGGCATGGACAAGCAGCTGGCGATCAACATGCAGCTGCTCGGCGGCATCTGGATCCTGCAGACCTGCGTCTCCGTCGTCGCCGGACTCTTCACCCGCTGGTTCCACCGCTGGGCGCTGCTGGCCGGCTGGGCGGTCGGCATGCTCTACGGCACCTGGAAGGCCTACGGCATCTCCTCCGCCGCCACCCACCACTTCGGCGGCAGCACCGCCAGGATCCCGGTGATCGGCGAGATCGGCTACATCGGCCTGACCGCCTTCGTGCTCAACCTGGCGATCGCCGTGGTGCTCACGCTGGTGCTCAAGGCGGTCGGCACCCCGGACGGCACGGACGAGACCGACCCGGCGGACTACAGCGCGGAGGCGGGCGACCCCGAGCTCGCGGACGCGCCCCAACCGGCCGCGGCGCACTAAGCGCCCCGACGCGCGCCCTGTGATCGCGCCGCCACCGCCCTCAACACTGAGGAGGTGGCGGCGCGATCATATGTACGCCGTCCGGCTTTGTGACCAGTCCGAGCCCGACAGCCGTCTGTACGTCGTCCGGTTTTCTGCGCATTCTGAACATGACGTCGTCGGCGTCCGTCGCGGCGACGTCGCCGAACCCGACGGGGAGCACCGCCCATGCCCGAGCTGAGCACCATCCTCAACGGCCACCCGTGCCAGGACCGGGCGGCCGTCCCGCTGCCGTCCGTGCTGATCGCCACCCGGCACGGCCAGTCCACGGCCAACGTGGAGTTCCAGCTCGCCGACACCACCGGCGCGCTCAGCGTGCCGATCAGCTGCCGGGACGCCGACATCCCGCTCTCCATGCTCGGCCAGGCCCAGGCCCAGGCGCTCGGCCGCTGGTGGGCCGAACTGCCGCCCGCCGACCGCCCGCGCGTCGTCTGGTGCTCGCCCTACGTGCGGGCCGTCGAGACCGCCCGGATCGCCGTCGCGCAGGCGGCCGGCCTGGGCTCGGTGCCGGTCGGCCTCCCGGTCCGGTACGACGAACGGCTGCGCGACCGCGAGCTCGGCGTCCTGGAGATGCTCACCCAGGCCGCCATCTCCAAGCACCACCCCGAGGAGGCCGCCCGCCGCCGCAAGATGGGCGAGCTCTACTACCGCCCGCCCGGCGGCGAGAGCTGGTCGGACGTCGCCCTGCGGGTGCGCGACTGCCTGCGGGACGTCTGCGCGGCGGAGTGCGGCCGCCCGGTGCTGCTGGTCGCGCACGACAACGTGGTGCTGATGCTGCGCTACGTGCTGGAGCAGTTGACCGAGGCGCAGCTGGTGGCGCTGGAGCCGGTGCGGAACTGCTCCGCCAGCCTGTGGCGGGCCGGGCAGGGGCGGCTGCGCGGCGAGCTGTGGAACGACGTGGGGCACCTGGCGGCAGGCGGGTCGAAAGGGTCGTCCTGATTGACGATCCGTGATCCGGGCCTCGCAGGGATGAAGGATGGCAATCAGACTACGGTCTGAGTACAGTCTGCGTATGAGCATCGCACACTTGGCTTCCGAGTCGGAGGCCGTCTCCTTCACCGACCTCTCCCGGAACCCCAAGGCTGTCGCTGCCAGAGCCGCAGCACTGGGGAGCTTGCGTGTCACGCACCGGGATTCGCCGGACATGGTGCTCACCACGGCGACTCGGGCGGAGCGCACGGAAGAAAACCTGACGACCGCGTCCCGGCTCTTTCTGGCCTTGATGAAACAGGACGACGGCGCCCGGTCGCTGCTGCTCGCCCTCCCCGAGGTGTTTCCGTGGGCGCGGCACCTCGATGACGAGGAGGTCCGCGAGTTCACCGTGGAACTCCTGGAGGCGTTGTCCGACGCCGCCGAGCTGGGCGCGAGGGACGCGGTCCACCGTGCGATCGTCTCCTGGCGCGCGACCGCTCGCATCAACGCCGACCCCGAGCAACTCAGGGACGCGCGGCGCCCGCTCGATGACGGCAACCTGGGGCCGGTCGAGGTGCACGAATGAGCCCGAAGAAGGGTGACCGGGTCAGCGTTCCACCACTGAGCGGTTGGAACGTCATCTTCGGGACGACGGAGGCCGTCACCGGCTGGGAGGAGTTGTGCAGGGTGGCCCTGCCCAACGCCCACCGGTGCCTGGACGCGCTCCGTGAGGACCCGGCGTCCCGGTCCAACTGGAGCCGTCAGCACCAGCTTCGCGGAAGGCATGCCACCCGCGACTGGAAGGGCTCCGCACTTGAGCAGTGGGAGTACGAGATCACCAGCGGTGGCCGTGTCCGCTACCTGGTCAGCTGGGAGACGTCGACCGTGATCATGGTGTATGCATCCCCTCGTCACCCGAAGGACACCGAGTAGCCGTCACCGCCGAGGGCGCCCCGGGCGGCCGTGGCCGGCCGGGGCGCCCTCGGGTCACCGGGCTCAGTCCAGGTCGAACCGGTCCAGGTCCATCACCTTGGCCCAGGCCGCGACGAAGTCGTTGACGAACTTCGCCTTGGCGTCGTCGCTCGCGTAGACCTCGGCGACGGCGCGGAGCTCGGAGTTGGAGCCGAAGACCAGGTCGGTACGGGTGCCCGTCCACTTGACCTCGCCGGTCACCGAGTCCCGGCCCTCGAAGGTGGTGGCGTCCTCGGAGGTCGCCGACCACTCCGTGCCCAGGTCGAGCAGGTTGACGAAGAAGTCATTGGTCAGCGTCCCCGGGTTGGCGGTGAAGACGCCGTGGGCGGACTGCTGGTGGTTGGCGCCGAGCACGCGCAGGCCACCGACCAGGACGGTCATCTCGGGGGCGGTCAGCGTCAGCAGGTTGGCCTTGTCCAGCAGCAGGTACTCGGCGGGGAGGCGGTTGCCCTTGCCCACGTAGTTGCGGAAGCCGTCGTAGGTGGGCTCCAGGGCGGCGAACGACTCGACGTCGGTCAGCTCCTGGGTGGCGTCCGTGCGGCCCGGGTGGAACGGCACCCGGACGTCGAAGCCGGCGTCCTTGGCCGCCTTCTCGACGCCGGCACCGCCGGCGAGCACGATCAGGTCGGCGAGCGAGATCCGCTTGCCGCTCTGCTCCGCGTTGAACGCGCTCTGGATGCCCTCCAGGGTGCGCAGCACGGTGGCGAGGCGGTCGGGCTCGTTGACCTCCCAGCCGCGCTGCGGCTCCAGGCGGATCCGGGCACCGTTGGCGCCGCCGCGCTTGTCGCTGCCGCGGAAGGTGGAGGCGGAGGCCCAGGCGGTGGCGACCAGCTCGGCGACCGTCAGGCCGGAGGCGAGGATCCGCTCCTTGAGGGCGGCGACCTCCGCATCGCCGACCAGCTCGTGGTCGACGGCCGGGACCGGGTCCTGCCAGATCAGCGTCTCGCTGGGGACCTCGGGGCCGAGGTAGCGGGTGACCGGGCCCATGTCGCGGTGGGTCAGCTTGAACCAGGCGCGGGCGAAGGCGTCCGCGAACTGGTCGGGGTTCTCCAGGAAGCGGCGCGAGATCGGCTCGTAGACCGGGTCCAGGCGCAGCGACAGGTCGGTGGTGAGCATCATCGGCGCGTGGCGCTTCGCCGGGTCGTGGGCGTCGGGGACGGCGTCCGAGGCCGCGCCGTTCTTCGGCTTCCACTGGAAGGCGCCGGCGGGGCTCTTGGTGAGCTCCCACTCGTAGCCGAACAGGGTCTCGAAGAAGCTGTTGTCCCAGGCGGTCGGAGTCGGGGTCCAGGCTCCCTCGAGGCCGCTGGTGATGGCGTCGCCGCCCTTGCCGGTGCCGAAGCCGCTCTTCCAGCCGAGGCCCTGCTGCTCCAGCGGCGCGCCCTCGGGGGGTGCGCCGACCAGGTCGGCGGGGCCGGCGCCGTGGGTCTTGCCGAAGGTGTGGCCGCCGGCGATCAGCGCGACGGTCTCCTCGTCGTTCATCGCCATCCGGCGGAAGGTCTCACGGATGTCGCGGGCCGCGGCCAGCGGGTCCGGGTTGCCGTTGGGGCCCTCCGGGTTGACGTAGATCAGGCCCATCTGGACGGCACCGAGCGGGTTCTCCAGCTCGCGGTCGCCGGTGTAGCGCTCGTCGCCGAGCCAGGTGGTCTCGGGGCCCCAGTAGACGTCCTCCTCCGGCTCCCAGACGTCCTCGCGGCCGCCGCCGTAGCCGAACGTCGTGAAGCCCATCTCCTCCAGGGCCACGTTGCCGGCGAGGACCATCAGGTCGGCCCAGGAGAGGCTGCGGCCGTACTTCTTCTTGATCGGCCAGAGCACCCGGCGGGCCTTGTCGAGGCTGGCGTTGTCCGGCCAGCTGTTGAGCGGGGCGAACCGCTGCTGACCGGCACCGGCGCCGCCGCGGCCGTCGCTGATCCGGTAGGTGCCCGCGCTGTGCCAGGCCATCCGGATGATCAGCGGGCCGTAGTTGCCGTAGTCGGCCGGCCAGAAGTCCCGGGAGGTGGTGAGGACCTCGGCGATGTCCCGCTTCACCGCGGGCAGGTCGAGGGCCTTGAACGCCTCGGCGTAGTCGAACTCCGCACCCAGCGGGTTCGCCTCGGCCGGGTTCTTGGCGAGGATCTTCAGGTTGAGCTGTTCGGGCCACCACTGGCGGTTGCCGCCACCTTGCGTGGGGTGCGGGGCGCGCCCGTGCACGACCGGGCAGCCACCCGTGCCCTCAGCCTTCGCTACGGCGTCGTGGTTCTCAGACATCGGAATCCTTCCGGACCAGGCGGATGCGGGTATGTCTTGAAAGTGCTGCGTCTCTTGACCGGTGTGTCTCTTGGCTATCTTCAGAACCGATCCTACGATGGACAGAGTCTAAGTCAAGATCCGACACACCTTCGGATCCGATCAGACCCCGGACACCCATTGGTAAACTTCGGGCGTCCCCCGAACCGAATAGGTGAAACCCATATGAGCGACCTGCTGGAGCGACTGCGTGGGCGTGGCTGGCGGCTGACTTCCCAGCGGCGCGTCGTCGCCGAGGTCCTCGACGGCGACCACGTGCACCTCACCGCCGACGAGGTGCACGCCCGGGCGACCCAGCGGCTGCCCGAGATCTCCCGCGCGACCGTCTACAACACCCTCGGCGAGCTGGTCTCCCTCGGCGAGGTCATCGAGGTCTCCACCGACGGCCGCGCCAAGCGCTACGACCCCAACGCGCACCAGCCGCACCAGCACCTGGTCTGCTCCGGCTGCGGCACCATCCGCGACGTGCGCCCGCTCGGCGACCCGCTGGCGGACCTCCCGGCGGACCAGCGGTTCGGCTTCACCGTCTCGGAGGTCGAGGTCACCTACCGCGGGCTCTGCCCCTCCTGCGCATGACACCACAGCAGTCAACGTAGCGGCCCGGAGCGCAGCTCCCCCGGGAAAACCCGAAGTTCGCCGGAAAATCCCCTCCCCCTGCTGAGGCATCGTCACCTCCGCCCGGGCCGAGGACCATTGACGCCGAGTAGATACTGAGTGTAGATACTGGGTTATGACAGTTCCCCTCGCCTTACTCGGGCTGCTGGAACGGGCGCCCAGCCACGGCTACGACCTCAAGCGCGACTACGACAACCTGTTCGGGCGCGACAAACCGCTGCCGCCCGGCCAGGTGTACTCGACCCTCGGGCGGCTGGCCCGGGACGGCAAGGTGGTGATGGACGAGGTCGGTCCCGGCACCGGCCCCGACCGCAAGCGCTACGTCATCACCGACACCGGCGCGGTCGAGCTGCACTCCTGGCTCGCCGAGCCCGCCGACCCCGAACCGCACCTGCAGACCGTGTTGTTCACCAAGGTGGTGCTGGCGCTGCTGCTGGAACGCGATGCCGCCGGCTACCTCGACGCCCAGCGCGCGTCCCATCTGCGCCGGATGCGCGAGCTCACCGAAGTGCGGCGCGGCGGCGCCCTGGTGGACCGCCTGCTCGCCGACCACGGCCTCTTCCACCTGGAAGCCGACCTGCGCTGGATCGACCAGACCGCCGCCCGGCTCGGCCAGCTCGCCGAGGAGGTGCTGCGATGACCGGCATCGTGCTGGAGGCCCGCGGGCTGGAGCTGTCCTTCGGGCCGACGCCCGCCCTGCGGGGCGCCGACCTCGCCGTCGAGGCCGGCGAGATCCTGGCCATCATGGGCCCCAGCGGCTCCGGCAAGTCGACCCTGCTGCACTGCCTGGCCGGCATCCTCACCCCCGACGCCGGGGAGATCGAATTCGCCGGCCGGCGGCTGGACACGATGAAAGAGGCACAGCGCAGCGAGCTGCGCCGGGACCGCTTCGGATTCGTCTTCCAGTTCGGCCAGTTGGTGCCCGAGCTGACCGCTGAGGAGAACGTGGCGCTGCCGCTGCTGCTGGGCGGCCGCAAGCGCGCCGCCGCGCTCGCCGAGGCCCGCAGCTGGTTCGGGCGGCTCGGGCTGGACGGCCTGGAGGCCCGCCGTTCCGGCGAGTTGTCCGGTGGCCAGGCCCAACGCGTCGCGCTGGCACGGGCCATGGTCACCCGGCCGGACGTCATCTTCGCCGACGAGCCGACCGGCGCGCTGGACTCGCTCACCGGCGAGCAGGTGATGGACCTGCTGGTCTCCACCGCCCGCGAGCACGGCACCACGGTCGTGGTGGTCACCCACGAGCCCCGGGTGGCGGCCTGCGCGGACCGTGAAGTCACCGTCCGGGACGGCAGGGTGACCACCGCCTTCATGGAACGGATGGCTTCGTGATCAGCCTGGGCATCCGGTTGGCCCTGGCCGGCGGTCGGGAGGCGCTGGCCCGGCTGGTCGTCATCGCCTGCGCCGTGGCGGCCGGGGTCGGCCTGCTGCTCGGCATGCTGGCCGCGATCAACGGCGTGCACAGCCAGGACAACCGCTACTCCTGGCTCAACAGCGCGCACTCCACCGACACCCCGCGCAGCGGGGTGGACCCGCTCTGGTGGCGGCTCAGCGGCGACGCCTACCAGGGCGAGCGGATCGGCCGGGTCGACGTGGCCGCCACCGGCACCAACTCACCGGTTCCACCCGGGATTCCGAGGCTGCCCGCGCCCGGCGAGTACTACGCCTCGCCCGCACTCGCCAGGCTGCTGGCCGACCTGCCGGCCGACCAGCTGGCCGACCGCTACCCCGGCCACCTCGTGGGCACCATCGGTTCGACCGCCCTGCCGGGCCCCGACTCGCTGGTCATCGTGGTCGGCCGCACGCCAGCGGAGGTCAAGGCCGCGGACGGTTCTCATGAGATCACCTCGATCACGACCACCCCGTCGACCGACTGCGACGACTGCCCGGTCGGCCCCAAGGGCAGCTCCGTGATCCTGATCCTCTCGGTGACCGCCGGGGCCCTGGTCTTCCCGGTGCTGATCCTGGTCGGCATGGCGACCCGGCTGTCCGCTGCCCGCCGGGAGTACCGGTTCGCGGCGATGCGGCTGGTCGGCGCCACCCCGCGGCAGGTCTCCGTGATCGCCACCGCGGAGGCCGCGCTCGCCGCCGCGGCCGGCGTCGCGATCGGCTTCGCGGTCTTCCCGCCGATCCGGCTGGCACTGGTACGGATGGACTTCACCGGTACGCCGTTCTTCCTCAGTGACCTGTCGCTCAACCTCTGGGACGTGCTGCTGGTCGTCCTCGGGGTGCCGGTCGCGGCCGCCGTCGCAGCCGGGATCGCGCTGGCCCGGGTGCGGGTCTCGCCGCTCGGGGTGGCCCGGCGCGTCACGCCCCCGCCACCCAGGGCCTGGCGGCTGCTGCCGATGCTGCTGGGCGTCGCGGAACTGGCGTTCTTCATCGGCCGACGGCCGAACACCTCGGCCGGCCAGTCGATGGCGTTCACACCCGGCATGGTACTGATCCTGGGCGGGCTGGTGTACGCCGGACCGTGGCTGACCATGGTGGGCGCACGGCTGATGGTGGGACGCAGCAACGACCCGGCCGTGCTGATCGCCGGACGCCGGCTGGCCGACGACCCCAAGGCCGGCTTCCGCTCGGTCGGCGGGCTGGTGCTGGCGCTCTGCGTCACCACCGGATCGGTTGCCATCATCACCGCGATCACCGCCGAACGCGGGCTGCCCGAGATCTACACCGCCGGCGCCGGCGCGGCCGTCGACCACACCGTGCTCGGCTCCTACCTGACCGGGTGGGGGGACGATGGAAGGCCGACCGGTGCGGAGAAGCCGCTGCCGGCGTCGGTGACGACGCAGTTGCGGGCGATTCCCGGGGTAGCCGGGGTGACCGTGATCCACGCCGATCCGCTCGGCACCCCCGACCCCACGGAACACCAGGGGCCCGTCGGCGCGGCACGCCAGGGCGGACTGGCCTCCTGTGAACAGCTGGCCGGCACCCCGCTGTTCCACACCTGCGCAGCGGGAGCCCAGACCGCCACCACGGCGGCCGATTTCGACGGTTTCGGGGTGGACATCGGGAGCAACTGGCCGCGGCAGTGGCCGACTTCCAGCGTGCCGGCCGCACAGCTGGACGGCCTGCCGGTGCTCGACGTGGTGGTGGGAACGACGGGCTCCGCCGCCACCGTCGAGCGGGTCCGGACGCTGCTGGAGGGCACCTACCCCGACCGTGCCATGGCCCCGTGGACGCTGAGCGAGTACCGCACGCAGGCGCAGGGCCAGTTGAGCTCGTTCCAGCGGCTCGCCAACACGGTCACCCTGGCCAGCCTGGTGGTCGCCGGGTGCAGCCTGGCCGTCGGTGTGGCCGGCGGACTCAGCGAGCGCAGGCGGCCGTTCAGCCTGCTGCGACTGACGGGTGTGCAGTTGGGGGTGCTGCGCCGGACGGTGCTGCTGGAGAGCGCGATGCCGCTGCTGGTGGTGTCGGGGGTGGCCATCGGCATGGGGTTCCTGGCGGCCGAGCTGTTCCTGAAGGCGCAGTTGGGCTACTCGGTGCGCTCGCCCGGTGCGATGTACTGCGTGATGGTGGTCGGCGGGCTGGCGGCGTCGCTCGGGGTGATCACGTCCACCCTGCCGCTGCTGCGGCGGATCACCGGGCCCGAGGCCGCGCGCAACGACTGAATCCCGGTGCGGGTGACGGCAGCCGCGGGGGAGCTGCCGTCACCGCGTTCCGCGGTCAGGGCTGCGGTGGCCGGCCGGCCGCCCGGGCGGCGTTGTCCACGATGGACCGGAGCGCCGCCAGGTGGTCGGCCAAGGCGGTGCGGCCGGCCTGGGTGAGCGCCAGCCAGGTGCGCGGGCGCTTGCCGACGTACCCCTTGCGCACCTTGACGTAGCCGGCCTCCTCCAGCGCCGAGACGATCCGGCTGACGCTGGCGTCGGAGATCCCGCAGTAGTCCCGGACCGCACCGAACTCGGCTTCGTGGCAGCCGGAGAGGAAACCGACCAGGGCGAGCCGGGTGGGGTGGTGGATGACCTCGTCGACCCCGCTCATGCCCGGGCCGCCCGTGCCCGCTCACGAGCGCTGTGGAACCACAGGTAGCCGCCGAGCACCAACCCCGAGACGACGGCACCGAGCTGCCAGCCGAACGGGATGGCGACCAGCCAACTCGCCCCCCAGAGCAGCATGCTGACCAGATGGCCGCGCAGCCGCTCCTTCCGGTACGGGTGCTCCTTGGGCAGCACCAGGACCCCGCCGGGCCGGGCCGCCGCCGCGTGCACGGCGACGAACGCCACCGCGACGACGATGACCAGGGCCGACAGCCAGACCGCCGGATGGTCGGCGGCGAGTTGGAAGGGCGCCGCGATGTAGCAGGTGGCGCCCAGGATGCCGCGGGCCGGTGGGTACCAGGCCGGCGTCGGGCGGGGCGCGACGGCGGCGGCGCGGGCCTGGCGGTAGACGCCGAGCGCGGCGGCAGCGGCTGACGGGTCGTCGGAGACTGACATCGGTATCCCCCTTGTTGCGGCTCGTGCTGATGGCTCATCAGCCGGGCATCTACTTTTGCAGTGCGAAAGTAGTTTTGGCAAGCCTGATGATCTTTGCTCGTTCATGCTCGCCAGTACCGCGCTATTGACGCTAACGCGCAGCGACGGTGCACTGGTCGCGCACCGAACACCGTCCCCCCACGGAAGGAGCCCGGCGTGCCCTCAGTCCGCCGCACACTCCGCGTTCTGCTGACCTCCGCCTGCCTGGTCGCCGCGCCACTGCTGGTGAGCCGCCCGGCCTCGGCGGCCGCCGCCGGCCACGCCCCCGCACCGCCCGCCCGCACCCCCGCACTGGCCGCCACCCCGCCGATGGGCTGGAACGACTGGGCCCACTACCAGTGCGGCATCACCGAGCAGACCATCACCGGCAACGCGGACGCCCTGGTCAGCAGCGGCCTGGCCGCCAAGGGCTACACCACCGTCACCGTCGACGACTGCTGGATGGCGAGCAGCCGCGACGCCGGCGGCCACCTGGTCGCCGACCCGGTCAAATTCCCGCACGGCATGGCCTGGTTGGGCAGCTACCTGCACAGCCGCGGCCTGAAGTTCGGCATCTACGAGGACGCCGGCTCCAGCACCTGCGGCGGCTACCCCGGCAGCGGACGGCCGCAGGGCGGCGGCGCCGACCACTTCGCCGAGGACGCCGCCGACTTCGCCTCCTGGGGTGTGGACTACCTGAAGCTGGACGGCTGCAACCTCTACACCGCTCCCGGCCAGACCCAGGAGCAGGCCTACCACCAGGCCTACGACGCCGAGGCCGCCGCGCTGGCCGGCAGCGGACGGGCGATCACCTTCTCGGAGTCGGCGCCCGCCTACTTCCAGACCGGCGAGTGGGGCAACCCGAGCTGGTTCTCGGTGCTGGGCTGGGTCGGCGGCGACGGCCAACTCTGGCGCGAGGGCTGGGACATCGCCACCTATGACGCGAGCAGTCCGGGCACCTCGCGGTGGAGCTCGGTGCTGGGCAACTACGGCTACAACCGCTGGATCGGCCGCTACGCCAAGCCCGGCAACTGGAACGACCCCGACTTCCTGATCGCCGGCGACCCGGGGCTGACCGACGACGAGGCCCGCAGCCAGGTCGCCCTCTGGTCGATGATGGCCGCGCCGATGATCCTCTCCTCGGACGTCGCCCACCTCTCCCCCGCCGGGCTCGCCGCGCTCGGCAACCCCGACCTGATCGCCCTCGACCAGGACAGCCTGGGCGAGCAGGCCGGGGTGGTCGCCACCAACGGCTCGACCGACGTACTGGCCAGGCCACTCGCCGACGGGGACCGGGCGGTCGCGGTGCTCAACCGGACCGGCAGCGCGCAGTCGGTGTCGGCGCCCCTTGCCTCGGTGGGCCTGCCCGGCTGCACGGTGAGCGCCAAGGACCTGTGGACCGGGGCGAGTTCGACCGCCTCCGGCTCGCTCACCGCCACCGTGCCCGCTCACGGCACCGCCGTCTGGCGCCTCACCCCGCACGGCTGCGCCGCCCCCGCGCCCACCGGCCAGTTGACCGGCAATGGCGCCAAGTGCGTTGACGATTCCGGCAGTTCCACGGCGGACGGCAACCCGGTGATCCTCTACACCTGCACCGGCAACCCCAACCAGCAGTGGACCCGCCAGTCGGACGGCACCATCCGGACGCTGGGCAAGTGCCTCACCGCGTCCGGCACTTCAGCCGGCTCCTGGGTCACCCTGAGCACCTGCGCCGGTGCCGGCGCCCAGACCTGGACCGCCCAGCCGGACGGCACCTTGGTCAACGCCGGCTCCGGCCTCTGCCTCGACGTCTACGGCGGCGGCACCGCCGACACCACCCGCCTGGACGCCTGGCCCTGCGGTGATCACCAGGCGAACCAGGCCTGGTCGCTTCCGGTCTGACGCGCCACGCCCCGAACGCCGGCCGCGGGTGTCCACGCCCGCGGCCGGCCGGTGCCCGGGAGTCAGCCCGCGCCCCGCGCCAGGTCGCAGCCGAACGCCCGGCGGTAGGCCAGCGGCGTCGTTCCCACCCAGCGGCCGAAGTGGTGGCGCAGGGTGGCCGCGTTGCCGAAGCCGACTCGGGTGGCGACGGCCTCCACGGGGTGGTCGGTCTCCTCCAGGAGGCGCTGGGCGTAGAGGACGCGTTGGCCGATGAGCCAGCGCAGCGGAGTGGTGCCGGTCTCCTGCTGGAAGCGGCGGGCGAAGGTGCGGGGAGCCATGTGGGCGCGGGCGGCCAACTGGTCGACGGTCCAGTCGCGGTCGAGCTCCTCGCGCATCCAGTCGAGGACCGTGCCGAACGAGGTGGTGGACGGCCGGTCCGGGAGCGGGCGGCTGATGTACTGGGCCTGGCCGCCGTCCCGGTGCGCCGCCACCACCATGCGGCGGGCGATGCCTCGGGCCACTTCGGCGCCCTGGAGCTTGCGGACCAGGTGGAGGCAGGCGTCGATGCCGGCCGCCGTGCCCGCCGAGGTGATCACCGGGTCCTCGTCGACGTAGAGCACGTCCGGCTCCACCGTGGTCAGCGGGAACCGCTCGGCGAGGTGGTCGGTGTAGCGCCAGTGGGTGGTGCTGCGCCGCCCGTCCAGCAACCCGGCCGCGCCGAGCAGGAAGGCGCCGCTGCAGATGGAGAGCACCCGGGCGCCGCGCTCCACCGCCTCACGCAGCGCCCCGCACAGCTCGGACGGGTACTCGGCCCGGATCCCGGCGGCCGTCACCACCACCAGGTCGGCGGTGGCCAGCCGCTCCACGCCGTGTGGCACGTCGACGCTGAAGCCGGCGTGGGTGCGCAGCGGGCCGGGCCGCTCGGAGGCGAGCGCGAAGTCGTAGACCGGCAGCCCCTCTTCGCTCCGGTCCAGCCCGAAGACCTCGCAGGCCACCCCGAGTTCGAAGGGGTGGACCTCCTCCAGCACGACCGCGACGACGTCCCGCAACATGCCCGCCAGCCTAGCGCGCCACTGGCAGCAATTCGACGGACCATGGCGTTCCTGCCACTCGTGGGGCTCCCCGGCGAACGGAAGAGTGGCGGCATGACCTCTTCCACGCTGGCGAGCGCACTCGCCGTACTCGGCCTGGCCACCGGAACCGGGCTGCTCGGCTACCTGGTCGCGGGCGACGTGGACCGCACCACCCGGCCCGGCCGCGACGACGTCCACCGCCCGGACGGCCCTCCGGCCGCCCCGGCCCGGTCCGACCGCCCGCACCCGGCTCCGGCGGCCCCGCCCAACCCCGATCGGCTGCGCGGAACCCTCCCCGCCGCCTCCGAGCTGGACTTTGGCACACTTGTCCGATGGACTTCCGGATCCGCCGCGCGACCGAAGCCGATCTGCGTCCGGCGGGTGAGGTGACCGTCGAGGCGTTCGTCGGCGACGGCCACGTCGACCCCGACGGCCGCTACGCGGCCCTGCTGCGCGATGCCGCCCGCCGCGCCGCCGAGGCCGAGCTGCTGGTCGCCGTCGACGCCGCCGACCAGGTGCTGGGCTGCGTCACCTTCGCGGTCGGCGGCACGGAGTGGGCCGACATCGCCACCCCGGGCGAGGGCGAGATCCGGATGCTCGCCACCGCGGCCGCCGCCCGCGGCCGCGGGGTCGGCGAGGCCCTGGTGCGCACCACCGTGGCCCGCAGCCGGGAGCTCGGCCTGACCGGCATGGCGTTCTCCACCCAGCCCCGGATGACCGCCGCCCACCGCGTCTACGAGCGCGTCGGCTTCCGCCGCACCCCCGAGCGCGACTGGCGGCCGGTGCCGGAGGTCGACCTGTGGGTGTACACGATGAGCTTCTGACGGGCCGCCGGTCAGTGCTCGGCCGGCTGTTCGGCCTTCGCCGGGCCGCCCTTGACCGGGCCGCCCTTCGCCGGGCCGCCCTTGGCCGGGGGCTTGGCCGGCGCGGCGTTCCGCTGGACCAGGATGACCCGCAGGTTGGGCAGCCTGGTGGTGCTGACGGTGTGGAACTGCCTGAGCTCCTTCTGCACCTTGTCCGTGATGGCGCCCCACGGCCGGCCGTCGTTGCTGCCGACCAGCACCCAGATCCGCTGGACCCCCGCCATGCAGGGCGTCGGGTCGTAGCACTCGATCGCGCCGAAGCCCTTGGCCTGCTGCGGCGTCCTCTGCATCAGGATGTCCTTCGGCGCGGGCTTGCCGCGGAGCTCGTAGGCGATGGCACGCCGGGTCGAGGTGCCCGGCTCGAAGATCATCCCGTCGCCCGGCCGCAGCCCCGCGCTGATCACCCCGGCCGCCCCCCGGGTGTCCTGCTCCCACCCCAGGTCGTTGCGGACGGTGGACTGGGCCGGCCAGGAGACCGCCGCCGCCGCGAGGAACACCAGCACCAGGGGCAGCACTCCGCTGAGGATCCGCGGCGGCGTCCGCGAGGCGGTCAGCGGCGAGACCAGACCCGGCACCCGGCCCACCGCGGCCGCGCAGAGCAGCGCCCAGCCGGGCACCGTGAAGAGCAGGTAGCGGTCCAGGAAGAGGTGCAACCAGGAGGCCGTCGCCGCGGTGGCGGCCACCGGCAGCAGCACCCAGCAGGCCAGCAGCCCGACCGGCTGACGCAGCGCCAGCAGTCCGACCAGGCCGAGCAGCCCGACGACCAGCATCGACCAGCCGAGCGTTCCGGAGCCGGCCAGCTTGCCCGGCAGTTCGCCCAGGTCGTGCCAGTCCTTGGTGTTCCAGGCGATCTGGCCGCTCTGCCGCGCTCCGAGGATCACTCCTGGGCTCAGCAGCAGCAGCGCCGCCCCGGTCGCCACCGCCCAGCGGCGCGGTAGCACCCAGCGCAGCCGGCGCTGCCGGCCGCGGTTGGCCGTGGAGAGCACCAGCGTCAGGTGCCCGGCCAGCAACGACAGGGTCACCAGGTGGGTCAGGCCCATCCCGACCACCGAGAGGGTGTAGCCGGTCCAGGAGCGCACCGTGGGCCCGTGCCACCAGGTGGGCCGCCCCGGCCGGACCGGCAGCGAGGCGGGGTCGACCAGCGGACTCTGCACCATCCGCACCAGGGTCAGCGTGCTGAGCACCGCGGCGAGGACCGCGAAGGCGTAGGGACGGGCGTCCTGGCCGTACCAGGTGATCGCCGGGCAGACGGCGAAGAGCAGACCCGCCAGCACCCCCAGGCGGGGGTTGAAGAGCCGCCGGCCGAGCAGCGCGACCCCGGCGGCGGCGCCGGTGACGGCGAAGGCCGAGGGCAGTCGCAGCGCGGCCTCGGAGTCGCCGAACACACCCGTCCACAGGTGCAGCAACGCGTAGTAGGGCGCCAGCACCAGGTCCATGTGCGATATCAGGTCACCCAGCTGGCTCCAGGTCAGCTGGGCCGCCCACCAGCTCGCGTGCTCGTCCCGCCACAGCTGGCGGTCCCCTATGCCGTAGCAGCAGAGCACCAGCGCCAGTACCGCCGGCCCGGCGGCGGTGGCGAGGGCGGACCGCCAGGCGGGCGACTCGGCCGCACCGGTCCGCCGGTCGCGCCCCCGGCGACCGGCGGACCAGTGCTGCTCCGGAGCGGTGCGGTCGGACGCCTCCATGCGAATCGCCATCGTTACTGCTTCACCCAGATCCGGTAGTAGCCGGTGCCGCCCGTCGTGTGGAAGGGCACCCGGCCGAGCAGACGGTAGTGCGGGCTCTGACTGATCGCCTGGACCACGACCTTGTCCTCGTCCGGCGTGGCCACACCGTCGAGCACGATCAGGTCGAACCAGCCGTCGGCGATCGCGGCGCGGTAGCCGTCGTCACCGGAGTGCAGCTTGCCCGCCCTGTCGACGTAGCCGATGCCGTAGGTCGAGGTCCACTGGTCCTGCCGGGTCTGTGCCCGCAGGTAGTAGACGGGCACGTTGTCGGCCGAGGCCAGGTAGCGGCCGTGGCTGTTCACGTGCTGCTTCAGCACCGCGATCATCTGGGTGGAGTTCGGCCAGGTCTCGAAGCGCCAGACGGACTGCGACAGGCCCAGCGAGAGGGTGATCACCCAGAGCAGGATGCCGAGTTGGGGATGCCGGAAGTGCGACCCGACCAGCCGGGAGAGCCCGATCCCGGCCATCGGCGCGGCGAAGAGCAGGCCGAACCCGAGGTGCTTGTAGAGCGCCACGGAGGTGTGCAGGTGGATCTGGTAGGCGGGGGCCAGCAGTGCCGTGCCCACCAGGAGCAGGCCGAGCAGCCAGCGGCGCCGCGGCCCGGGGCCGGTGGCGTTGCGCACCAGCGGTGACTCGTTCATCCGGCCGCGGACCGCGTAGGCGACCATGCCCGCGCAGGCGGTGGCGAACATCAGCCCGCCGTACTCCACGCACTGCCGGACCAGGTCCATGGTCTTCTCGTTGCCGTGGGCGCGGTTGGTGGTGGTGGCCTGGACGCCGGAGAGCACATTGGTGAACCGGAGTCCGAGCCAGAGCAGCACCGCCATTCCGGCCGCCAGCAGCGCCCCGCGGAGCAGCGGCTGGCGGATCTTGTTGCGGTGCCCGGTGAGCAGCGCCAGCACCGCCAGCGTCGGCAGGTAGAGCGCCGAGGCGTACTTCAGTCCGACCGCGAGCACCGCGACCGGGGCGGCGAACAGCACCAGGGCGGCCGGCGCCCGGTCCGTGCGGATCACGATCCAGGCCGCGAGGGCCAGTAGCAGCACCGCCGGCGCGTCGTAGGTGGCGAAGAAGCCGAGCACCACGGTGGACTGGGTGACGGCGAAGAGCGCGGCGGCGCCGAGCGCGACCCGCTCGTTGAACATGCGCCGGCTGAACGCGTACAGCAGGGAGGTGGCGCCGAGCATGCAGAGCAGGCTGAACAGGCGCACTCCGAGCATCCCGAAGTGGTTCTCGATCACCGCCGCGGCGATCGGGTAGAGCACCGGGGAGCCGGAGAAGTAGGTGTTGTAGTCCTTGGGCAGCGCCAGGCCGTGGAGGAAGTGGTCCAGCTCCATGTGCCCGGCGTACATGTACAGCGCCTCGTCCTGGAACGCCGTGTTGGACAGGCGCACCGAGAGCGCGGTCTGCAGGAGCAGGATCGCCAGCAGCAGCAGCCGGCTGACCCAGGTCCGCCGGCGGCCCGGGTCGATCGCCCAGCTGGCCTCGGGGATGGGGGCGAGCGTGTAGCCGGGGCCGTCGTCACCGCGGCGCGGTTCGTCGGCCACCGGGTCGTCGGCCGTGTCCCGCCCGGGCTGAACCGGCGGGGCACCGCCGCCCGTCCTCCTGGCTGAGGACATGTCGAGTCGCATCGTCGGCGAGTCGACCGCGTGGTCGTGCCCCCCGGGTGCGGCCTGCCGCTTGGCGGTGAACCAGGAGCCGCCGGAATCGGGCCGTCGCAGCGGCCCGTCTTCCTGGTGCACCGGGAACTCGTCGAGGTGCTCGGTGGAGGAGGTCATCAGGGGTTTCTCACGTCGAAGCCGTAGCGTCCGTCGGACACCGCGCGCTTGAAGGCGGCCAGGGCCTGGGGGTCGCTGTCGACCTTCCAGTCAACTTCCTTGTTGTAGTCGAACCAGATGAAGCCCAGGCAGTCCGGATGCGCGATCACTCCGGCGGCCAGGTTGGCGATGTCGGCCGGCTTGCGGGCCCCGGGCTCGGAAGCCGTCTCGGAGATCAGGAACGGCTTGTCGGTGAACTGCCGTACCTCGGTGAGGGTGGGGATGTAGAGCTGCTGGAAGGTGCCGGCCTCCAGGTGCGTGTAGTACGCCACGATCCCCACCCAGTCCACGTAGGTGTCACCCGGGTAGTACGGCTGCAGCTGCACGTTGGGCATCGGGTTGATGCTGTTGGGGCTCCAGACCCAGATCACGTTGCCCGCACCGAGTTGGGCGAAGACGTCGTGCACGTGGCGGTAGGCGGCGACGAACTGGTCGGGGGTGGCGTGCTTGGTGCCCCAGGCGTACCAGCCGCCGTTCATCTCGTGGGCGAAGCTCAACGCGACCGGCACGTCGAGGTTGCGGATCGCCGCCGCGTAACCCCTGATGTAGTCGTCGGACTTGCCCGCCGCGATGTCGGCCAGGCTGACGGTGAACGGCTCCCAGGCGATGTACGACACGGCGCCGGCGTCCCAGGCGTTCTTGGCGCCCTTGGCATCGAAGTTGTCGCCCCAACCGGAGTACGACTCGATCAGGTTGGGCTGCTTGCCCACCTGCTGCGCGAAAGCGGTGATCGAGTCCATCGAGGTGGGAGCGCCGTCGGCGGAGACGCCGAGGTACTTGTGCGCGGGCTTGAGCAGCGGCCGCAC
The DNA here is from genome assembly GCF_020907985.1 of Kitasatospora humi. GTDB lineage: Bacteria > Actinomycetota > Actinomycetes > Streptomycetales > Streptomycetaceae > Kitasatospora > Kitasatospora humi. The sequence continues at coordinate 32,971 of NZ_JAJJPA010000023.1, forward strand.
GTCGTAGGGCAGCGCGGCCGGTCCGGCGGACGCGGACGCCGGGGCGGCGGACGGGGCCGCACCCGGGCTGCTCGGGTCCGGGCCCGGGCCGACCTGCTTCTCGCCGATCAGCGACGCGCAGCCGGTCAGGCCGAGCGCCAGACCGAGGGCCGCCAGCGTACGAGCGATCCGGTGCACGGTCGGGCGGTTCACCCGGTCACCTCCTGGGAGCGCGGCTGGATCAGGATCCGTCCGACCGTGACCGCGTAGAAGAGGCCGGAGGAGAGCACCAGCGCGAAGTCCGGCGGGTGCAGGGTGAACATCCGGTAGACCGCGGCGACCACCCAGACCAGCGCGGTGGTCCCGCCCCAGCCGATCAGCCCGATCCAGAACCGCAGTTGGCGGTTCTTGCGGGCCCCGCTGGAGCCGGTCGGCCGCCAGCCCTGCGGCCGGCGCCGGAGCAGGTCCCAGATCGCGAAGAAGTGCGCCCAGCCGAACATCATCCGGGTCGCCCAGGCCTCCAGGCGGTACGGCGCGCGGTGCCACAGCGGGAAGATCAGCGTCGCGTACACCAGGCTGGGGATCACCAGCAGCAGGTGCTTGACCTGCAGCAGGTCGGGCCGGCAGAGCAGCAGCATGATCGGCAGCAGCGGCATCGCGAAGGTCAGCAGCGCCGTGTGGATGTAGTAGAGGAAGCCGGAGACGTAGCACAGCCGGGTGGTGAGGCTCAGCTTGGTGTGCCAGAACTTGTGGCTGGTCAGCAGGCTCATCGAGCCCATGCACCAGCGGTACTGCTGGTTCTGGAAGGCCCCCAGGCTGTCCGGGCAGACACCGGTGGACAGCGCGACCGGCACGTACTGCAGGTCCCAGCCCAGGGCGCGCAGGTCGAAGCCGGTGTGCACGTCCTCGGAGTGGGCGATCAGCGTGGTGCCGCCGTTCTCCTCCAGCGCGGCCCGCCGGTAGACCGCGCAGCTGCCGACGCAGATGGCACCGTCGTTGCGCTGCCGGGCCACCTGGACGGTCCGGTAGAAGAGCTCCTGGATGGCGCCCGCGCCGCGCTCGATCCAGTTCTGCGAGTCCAGCACCCGGAAGTACTGGGGCGACTGCACGATGCCGAGGCCCGGGTCGCGCTCGAAGTAGGGCAGCAGCTCTTCCAGCAGGTCGTGGCGGGGTGCGAAGTCGGCGTCCAGGATCAGGATGTAGGTGCCGTCGCTGCGGCCGAAGCCGTAGTGCAGGTTGCCGGCCTTCTTGAACCAGCCGCGGTTCTCGCGGGTGCCGTACTGGAAGCCGAAGTCGGCGGCCATCGCCTCGACTTCGGGGCTCGCCGCGTCGTCCAGGACGTACGGCGTCACCAGGCCCGGGTACTGCTCGCGGAGCTTGCGGACGTGGATCCAGGTGTTGTGCAGGGTCTCCAGCGGCTCACCGCAGACCGGCAGGAAGACGTCGACGGTGGGGTACCGCTCCGGCTTCCAGGAGCGGACCAGCCGGCGGTGCTCCTTGACGTCGAAGTTGGGCGTGAAGCTGTTCACCCGCAGCGACACCAGGTAGTAGACGACGGTGAACAGCAGGAAGGGCAGGCAGAGCCAGAACCAGACCGAAGCCTGGAAGAGTTCCACCTGACTGACCACCAGGCAGCCGAAGCTGATCACCGAACAGAGCGTGAGCACCCACTGGTGACGGATGGTGTAGCTGTACTTCTCCCGGTTGGTGGGGGGTTCCGGCAGCAGTCGGCTCGGCGTGGGCTCCGGCAGGGCCGATCCACCGCGTCGCCGCGTCCCCCCGCCACCCCGGCGCCTACGGCCGGTACTGGTGGCAACGCTCACCGCGGACCTCTCTCCTGACTCGCTCGTCTCGCCGCCGCTCGGCCACGGTGCACCCAGGGCTGACGAAGCCTCCCAAAGCCGGGAATCCTATCCGACCCCCCGACAGCCGGACGCCGGGTCAGTTGCCGTTCTTGGCCGTGGCCCGGGCCAGCAGCTGCTGCCGCGCGTAGTCGGCGAAGGACGGTCCTGCGGCGGTGGCGTCCGGGTCGGTCATCGCACCGCCCTGCTTGATGCTGCCGGACACCGTGAAGTACGCATAACGGCCGACCGAGGCGTGCGTCTCGGTGCAGCCGGAGGCGATGCAGAACTGCGGGACCCCCTGGCCGGACAGGCCCTGGATCTGGCCGGTCCGCTTGGCCATCGCCTGGTCGGCCACGTCCTTGGTGTCGAAGACGGCCACGCCGACCGTCACCGCGGCGTCGCCCGAGACGTAGGTGGCCCGCACCAGTTCGTGGCAGGCGGTGTCGCCCAGGGCGAGCCCCAGCCCGCCGGTGGTGGCCTTCGAGCACGGCTGGGTGATGCCGGTCGCCTTGCGGGTCCAGGTCTTGCCGTCGGCCGTGCGGGTCTGGTCGGCGAACAGGGTGGCGGCATCGATCGGCGCCTTGTCCGTGGCCGAGCTGGAGATGAACTTCTCGGCGTCCGGGGTGGCCGGGGCCGGGGCCGGGGCGGTCGCCGTCGGCGTCGGATGGTCGTCGGCCTGCTTCTTGCCGTGATCGTTCATCAGGAAGGCCGTCACGCCGCCGCCGACCAGCACGAGGGCGAGGACGCCCGCACCGGCCCAGATCCAGCGGCGCCGCCGGGACTCCGCCTCGTGGCGGTCGGCCATCGCCTCCCAGTCGGGCTGGACCGGCTCGGCTCCCGGACCGGCGTTCGGGACCGGCTGCTGGTGGGCCGCGGCGGGCCAGGGACCGGTCGGCTGCGCCTGCTGGGGGAAGGGCGGTTGACCCGGCGTCGGGCCGGGTGTCGACGGCGGCTGCGGCGGACCGTAGGAGGCGGGTGGCGGACCGAACCCACCGCCCGGGGCGGTCGGCTCCGGCCCCGGTCCCCCGAGCCCTGGCTGGGCGGGCTGGTGCGGCCAGCCGGCCGGCGTCTGGTTCCCCTCGCTCATGAGCCGAAATCGTAGGCCATGGGCCGCTGCCGCAGTCGGCCGGTAATCAATCCGTGCCCCGGCAGCGCTCGAAAAGCTTGGCTCCGTCACCGGTCCGACACGACGCGCCATACTACATCTGGGGGTCAGCTTCGAACGCACCACTAGATGTATGCTCACTTCCGCTGTCGACGCAGGGGAACCCGGTGCGAGTCCGGGACTGCCCCGCAGCGGTGTGCGGGCGCCTGCCCGCGAGTCCGAGGGCCTGCCGACGGTGTGCCACCCGGCCTTCCCGCCAAGGCCTTGCAGCACTGTTCCACCGTCCGGGCCTCGCGGGTGGGCCAGGGGGGCGATGCGCGCCTGCCGATCCGGCGCGTCGGCCTGCCCTGCCTCCGTGAGCCCGGACGCCCCAGTCCGCCGCCGCCACAGGAGAGAGTGCGCCTTGACCGTCGCCGCCTCAGTTTCCCTGCCCTCACAGGGGCTCGCCGACGCTGCCCAATCCGACCCCGGTGCGGAGCTGCTGCGGCTCCTCACCAGCCGGAGCGCCGACCTCCCCCAGGTGGACCCCGGCCACGTCGCCGCCGCCGCGCTGCGCGGCCGCCACGCCGGCTCGGACTTCGCCGAGCTGCGCGGGCTGGCCGTGGACGCCGCCGCTTCGATGATCGCCGAGGACCCGCAGTACTCGAAGCTGGCCGCCCGGCTGCTGGCCCAGGAGATCATCGACGAGGCCGCCTCCCAGGGCGCCGTCTCGTTCGCCACCTCGATCGCCGTCGGCCACGCCGAGGGGCTGATCGGCGACGCCACCGCCGACCTGGTGGCCAAGCACGCCGCCGCCTTCGACGCGCTGGTCGACCCGGAGGGCGACGACCGCTTCGAGTACTTCGGACTGCGCACCGTGCAGTCCCGCTACCTGCTGCGCCACCCGATCACCCGCAAGGTGGTCGAGACCCCGCAGTACTTCCTGCTCCGGGTGGCCGCCGGCCTGGCCGTGGGCGACAGCGAGCAGTCGGTGGCCGAGGTCGCCGAGCTCTACCGCCTGATGAGCCGTCTGGAGTACCTGACCAGCTCCCCCACGCTGTTCAACTCCGGTACCCGCCACCCGCAGATGTCCAGCTGCTACCTGCTGGACTCGCCGCTGGACAACCTGGACTCCATCTACGAGCGCTACGCCCAGATCGCCCGCCTCTCCAAGCACGCCGGCGGCATCGGCCTGTCCTACAGCCGGATCCGCTCCCGCGGCAGCCTGATCCGCGGCACCAACGGCAAGTCCAACGGCATCGTGCCGTTCCTGCGCACCCTGGACTCCTCGGTGGCCGCGGTCAACCAGGGCGGCCGGCGCAAGGGCGCGGCCTGCGTCTACCTGGAGACCTGGCACGCGGACATCGAGGAGTTCCTCGAACTGCGCGACAACACCGGCGAGGAGGCCCGCCGGACCCACAACCTCAACCTGGCGCACTGGATCCCGGACGAGTTCATGCGCCGGGTGAACGCCGACCAGGACTGGTCGCTCTTCTCGCCGGCCGACGTGCCGGAGCTGGTCGACCTGTGGGGCGCGGAGTTCGACGAGGCCTACCGCAAGGCCGAGTTGGCCGGCAAGGCGGTGCGCACCATCCCGGCGCAGACCCTGTACGCCCGGATGATGCGCACCCTGGCGCAGACCGGCAACGGCTGGATGACCTTCAAGGACGCCTCCAACCGGGCCGCCAACCAGACCGCGCTGCCGGGCCGCACGGTGCACTCCTCCAACCTGTGCACCGAGATCCTGGAGGTCACCGACGACTCCGAGACCGCGGTCTGCAACCTGGGCTCGATCAACCTGGGCGCCCACCTCGCTGACGGCGCGTCGGCCGACGACCTGCTGAACGCCATGGACTGGGAGCGGCTGGACGCCACCGTGCACACCGCGGTGACCTTCCTGGACCGGGTCGTCGACATCAACTTCTACCCGACCAAGGAAGCCGGCACCTCCAACTCCCGCTGGCGGCCGGTGGGCCTGGGCCTGATGGGCCTCCAGGACGTCTTCTTCAAGCTGCGCCTGGGCTTCGACTCCGCCGAGGCCAAGCAGCTGTCCACGCTGATCGCCGAGCGGATCATGCTGGCCGCCTACCAGCGCTCCAGCGAGCTGGCCGAGCAGTTCGGCCGGCACGAGGCGTACGGCGAGACCCGCGCGGCCCGCGGCCAACTGCACATCGACCACTTCGAGGCCGCGGCGCCGCAGTGGGCCGACCGCTGGGCCGAGCTGCGGACCCGGATCGCCGCGACCGGTCTGCGCAACTCGCTGCTGCTGGCCATCGCCCCGACCGCGACCATCGCCTCGATCGCCGGCGTCTACGAGTGCATCGAGCCGCAGGTCTCCAACCTGTTCAAGCGCGAGACCCTGTCCGGCGAGTTCCTGCAGGTCAACCCGTACCTGGTGAAGGACCTCAAGGAGCTGGGCGTCTGGGACCAGCAGACCCGGGACGCGCTGCGCGACGCCAACGGCTCGGTGCAGGAGCTGGGTTGGCTGCCCGAGGAGGTGCGTTCGCTGTACCGCACCGCCTGGGAGCTGCCGCAGCGCGCCCTGATCGACCTGGCCGCCGCCCGGCAGCCGTACATCGACCAGAGCCAGTCGCTGAACCTGTTCATGGCCGCCCCGACCATCGGCAAGCTGAGCTCGATGTACGCCTACGCCTGGAAGGTCGGTCTGAAGACCACCTACTACCTGCGGTCCCGCCCGGCCACCCGGATCGCCCAGGCCGCCTCCGGCTCGGCCCGCACCGCCGCCCCCGCCCTGCCCGTCAGCGGCTCCGCCGCGGGCGCCCCCGCCCTCACCCAGGCCGAGCAGGACGCCATCGCCTGCTCGCTGGAGAACCCCGAGTCCTGCGAGGCCTGCCAGTGATGTCCGACGACCGCAAGATGCTGCTCGACCCCGGCTTCGAGCTGACGCTGCGTCCGATGCGCTACCCGTCGTTCTACGACCGGTACCGGGACGCGATCAAGAACACCTGGACCGTGGAGGAGGTGGACCTGCACTCCGACGTCGCCGACCTCGCCAAGCTGAGCGAGGGCGAGCGGCACCTGATCGGCCGGCTGGTCGCCTTCTTCGCCACCGGTGACTCGATCGTCGCCAACAACGTGGTGCTGAGCCTCTACAAGCACATCAACTCCCCCGAGGCGCGGCTCTACCTCTCCCGGCAGCTGTTCGAGGAGGCGGTGCACGTCCAGTTCTACCTGACCCTGCTGGACACCTACCTGCCCGACCCGGACGACCGCGCGGCGGCCTTCGCGGCGGTGGAGAACATCCCCTCCATCCACCAGAAGGCGCAGTTCTGCTTCACGTACATGAACGCGGTCGACCACCTCGAGTCGCTGCGGAGCAAGGACGACCGCCGGGCCTTCCTGCTCAACCTGATCTGCTTCGCGGCCTGCGTGGAGGGCCTGTTCTTCTACGGCGCCTTCGCCTACGTCTACTGGTTCCGGTCGCGCGGCCTGCTGCACGGCCTGGCGACCGGCACCAACTGGGTGTTCCGCGACGAGTCCATGCACATGGACTTCGCCATGTCGGTGGTGGACACGGTCCGCGAGGAGGAGCCCGACCTCTTCGACGACAAGATGGCCCAGCAGGTCACCGAGATGCTGGAGGAGGCCGTCGAGGCCGAGCTGCAGTTCGCCCGCGACCTCTGCGGTGACGGCCTGCCGGGGATGAACACCGAGTCGATGCGGCAGTACCTGGAGGCCGTCGCCGACCAGCGCCTGGCCCGCCTGGGCCTGCCGATCCGCTACGGCTCGACCAACCCGTTCGGCTTCATGGAGCTGCAGAACGTCCAGGAGCTGACCAACTTCTTCGAGCGCCGGGTCTCCGCCTACCAGGTCGCCGTCGAGGGTTCGGTCTCCTTCGACGACGACTTCTGACGGGCCGCCGGCAGCGCGTCGAACGAAGGGGCCGCCGTCTTCCGTCCGGAAGGCGGCGGCCCCGTGCCGCACCGGCTCAGCTCACTCGTTGGGGACGGTGGCGTACCGGGGCGTGCCCTCGGCCATCTGCCGCAGCGCGTCCTTGCGGGCCCGCTTGGAGAGCCGGTCGATGTAGAGGTAGCCGTTCAGGTGGTCGGTCTCGTGCTGCAGGCAGCGGGCGAAGAAGCCGGTGCCCTCCACCCGGACCGGGTTGCCGTCCTTGTCCTGGCCGGTCACCGCCGCGTAGGCGGGGCGGGCCAGTTCGGCGTAGGCGGTGGGCACCGACAGGCAGCCCTCGTTGCCGTCGTCCAGCGCGCGCCGGCCCACCGGGAGCTCCTCGATGACCGGGTTGACGACGTGGCCGATGTGCCGCACGTTGTCGTCGTCCGGGCAGTCGTAGACGAACACCTTGGCGTCCACGCCGATCTGGTTGGCCGCCAGGCCGACGCCCTCGGCCGCGTACATCGAGACGAACATGTCGTCGATCAGCGCGGCCAGGTCGGCGTCGAACTCGGTGACGGTCTTGCACTCGCGGTGCAGCACCGGGTTGCCGACCACGGTGATCGGGCGGGCGGTGCCCTTGGTCAGGTCGGGCTCCTCGCCGATCACCCGGGCCGGGGCGGCCGGCTCCTGGTGCTCGTGGGTGTGCTCGTCGTGCTGCTCGGCCATCGGTCCGCTCCTGTAACGCGTGCTCGGTGCTGTGCTCAAACCTGAAGGAGGGTCCAAGCCTACGGGCCCGGTCAGCAGACCTCTTCCACGTCCCGGTAGGCCCGGGTGGTCGGGGAGGCCGCCACCCAGCGGTCCAGCAGCAGCCGCACCAGGCCGGCCGGCGCGGCGATGCCGCACTCCCGCTCGGTCAGCCAGCCGCCGGCCCCGCTGCCGTGGCTCAGGTGGCTGAGGTGGCCGGGGTGCGCGGCGTCGCCGTCGTCATGCGGATCGTGGTGCTCGGTGTAGCCGTCGTCGGTGGCCATCCGGCTCTCCGAGCAGGCCCGGCACAGCAGCCGCACCGAGGAGGTCCAGTCCTCGGCCGCGTAGCCCGCCTCGGCCACCAGCCGCTCCAGGGCGTCCCGGTCGGCCTCGGTGGCGGCCTGCAGCAGCACCACGTAGGTCGGCACCGGGGAGGGCGCCCACAGTTCGATCTCGTCGAAGACCGGGAACGCGGCCCCGCCCGCCACCCGCTCGCCGTGCGGGGCGCCGTCGTGCAGCACCACCTCGCCCCAGCGGCGGCCGGAGGAGGGCAGCGGGATGGAGAGCACCTCGACCCTGGCCGGATCCAGTCTGCGGCCCCAGACCACCTCGGACTCGCCCTCCGGCGAGAGCCGCACCGGAGTGGTGCCCAGGTCGAGGCGGACCGGCCCCTCGGCGGCCGGGCCACCCGGCAGCTTCAGCCCGTAGGCCTGCCAGGCCCGACGGGCCAGCGGCCAGTCCTGCAGGGCCGTGGCGGTGATGCCCAGGTTCCACCAGTCGGGGGCGCCCTGGTCGCGGTCGAGCAGCGCGACCGCGCGCAGGCCGGCGACCCGGGCCTGCTCCCAGTCCCGGCGGAACTTGTGCAGCAGGGCCAGGTTGAACCAGGAGTCGGAGAGCCAGGGCTCCAGGTCGGCCGCCATCACCAGGAGGGCACCGGCGTCCTCGTACCGCCCGTCGCCGATCAGCGTGAAGGCCCGGTCGGTCGTCTGCCGCCAGGTGGCGGACGGCCGATGCCGTGCCCGGTGGAAGATCTTCACGTTGCCCTGCCGCCCGTTCGCTCGGTCCCGCTGATTCCTACTGATTCCTGGTCTGTCCGGTGAGCTGCGCTGTCGGCCGGAGCCGAGAGCCGGCGGGCCCCCGGTCCGGTAGTTCCACGCTATGACCGCATCCAACCACGGCAGCGGTGGGGTGCGCTCACTGCACGAGGTTCCCGCTCGGCGCGGGCGAGCGTACCGGCGGTTCACCCGCTCTCGGTACGCGCCACCGTGCACCGGCCCGCACCCGCCGCGCGCAGCCGCTCCAGGGCGGCCACCACCACCGGGTCGTAGGTCCGCCCGGCGCCCTCGCGCAGTTCGGCCAGCGCCGCCGCGTCGTCCGCCGCCGGGCCGACCAGGTCCTCGTGCGCGTTGGCCACCCGGATGATCCGCGCGGCCAGCGGCAGCGAATGGTCGGTCCGGCCGTCCGGGCCGGTCAGCGGGTCGGCCGAGCGCGCCACCTGCTCGGCCACCGGGGTCGGCACCCCGGTGCAGCGGATCACCTCGCTGCCGAGCCGGGCGATCCGCTGCTGGTCGGGCTCCGGCAGGGCGGCCGTCGCCCCGCCCCGCACCGGCTCGACCAGTGACAGCTGACCGATGTCGTGCATCAGCGCGGCGTACTCCAGCAGGGCGAGCTGCCGGCTGCCCAGGCCCAGCTCGCGGCCGAGCGCGCAGGCGGTGTCGGCCACCCGGCGGGCATGGCCCGGCGCGGTGTAGCCGGCCACCTCGGTGGCCCGGGCCAGGGTGGCGATGGTCTGGCCGTAGGTGGCCCGGACCGCCGCGGCCCGGCGGAACGAGGCCTGGGCGAGCAGCAGCGGCAGGCAGAACACCGGCAGCGCCCACAGGCCCACCTCGCCGGCCGCCAGGCTGACCAGCATGCCGGTCGCGGCGATCGCCGAGCCGATCCCGCACAGCGCCCGCACCTGGTCCTCCAGGACGGCGCCGAACCGGCCGCCCGGCTGCTGCAAGGCCGCCAGCACCGCGTCGGCCAGGCCCGCCAGGGCGGCCACCAGCACCAGGAACGCGCCGTAGGCCGGGCCGGCCAGCGGCCACCGGTCCAGCGCGCCGCTGAGGTAGAGCGGCTGGAAGAGGGTGGCGGCGAAGCCCACCGCGAGCAGCCGGCGGGCCGCGCCGTCGGCCCAGCCGACCGCTGCCGGGACGCGGCAGCGCAGCGCACCGCTGACGGCCGCGCGCCGGTGCCGGTGGCGGCCACCGGCCTGCGGGCGGCTCGCGGTGTGCGGGCGGGCGGGGGTGCGGGGCTTGGGCACGGTGGCCCGCCGCTCGCCGCGGCCGCGGTGCCGGGCGGCCCGGCCGGCCGCCCGCAGCAAGGCGCCGGCCAGCGCGCCGACGCCGGTCACCGCCACCACCTGCAGCACCCCGTGGCCGGTCGGCAGCCCGTGCAGCGGGCCGAGCAGCGCATAGGCCAGGCCGGCGGCGGCGCCCAGCGGCGCCTGCCCGTGCTCGCCGGGGCCGCCGGCCCGCACCGCCTCACCGACGGTCACCAGCGCGGCGAAGCTGTACGCCACCTGCGGCTCGGCCAGGCCGCGGGCGACCAGCTTGGCCACGGCCCCCGCGAGCAGCAGCAGCGCGGCCGCGCGCACCAGCGAGGCCCCCGTCACCACCGGGCGGGCCGGCCCGGTCAGCGATCGGGGCGGCAGCGGTCGGGGCGACCCGGTCGGCGGCCGGCTCACCGGTGGGCGGGCCGAGTCGGCCGGCGGGCGGTTCACCGGCCGCCGCCGGCGCTCACCCGGGGCGCCGGCTCCGGCACCCCGAGCGGGATGTCCGGCACGTCGGCGTCCGCCTGGTCGGTGGCCGGGAGCACCGGCTGCCAGCCGTGCCGCTCCACGGCGGCGACCAGGGCGTCCACCATCACCGGGTCGAACTGGCTGCCGGCGCACCGGCGCAGCTCGGCGACCGCCTCCGCGACCGGGCGGCCGCGCCGGTAGGAACGGGTGGAGGTCATCGAGTCGAAGGCGTCGGCGACCGCGATGATCCGGGCGAACTCGGGGATCCGGTCCCCGGCCAGGCCGTGCGGGTAGCCGCGGCCGTCCATCCGCTCGTGGTGGTGCAGGATCGCGGCGTGCGCCTCGCCGAGGAAGTCGATGCCGCGCACCAGCTCGTGCCCGTACTCCGGGTGCACCTCCACGGCCCTGCGCTCCGCCTCGCTCAACGGACCGTTCCGGCGCAGCAGTTCGGTGGCCACCCCGAGCTTGCCGACGTCGTGCAGGGTGCCGGCGAAGTGCAGGGTGCGCAGCCGCTCGCCGGCCATGCCGAGTTGGCTGGCGATGAGCACCGAGGCCCGGCCGACCCGTTCGCTGTGCCCGCGGGTGTAGGCGTCCTTGATCTCCACGGCCTGCACCAGCGCCTCCACGGTGGCCCGGTGGGCGGACCATTCCCGCTGCCCCTGCGCCAGCACCCAGGCCGAGACCGAGAGCGGCAGCAGCGCCAGCACCGCGGCGAAGCCGCCGTACGGCCCTTGCCAGAGCACCGCCATCAGCAGGCCGCCGAGGGCGTGCAACAGCGCCGCCGGGCCGGGCAGCGCGATCGGCGTGCGGCCGCACCGGTCGGTCCGGCGCTCGGCCAGCAGCCTGACCCCGGTCACCAGGGCGCCGTTGACCAGGCAGAAGGCCACCACTGCGGCCAGCGCAGGGAGCAGCTCGGCCGGGTAGCGGGCGCCGAGGAGCAGCCGGGGGCCGCCGAGCCGGTCGAAGAGCACGGCGGCGGTCCAGGCTGCCACGGCCAGCTGGGCGGCGTTGAACGCGCGGCGCAGCCGCTCCGGTTCGGCCCCGGTGGCCATGGCGGGCAGCGCGACCAGCGCCGCGGCGCCCGGCGGCAGCATCAGCACTCCGGCGAAGAGCACCGGCAGGAAGCTGCCCGGGGCCGGGGACGGCTCGGGCCCGCTCAGCGGCGCGGTGCCGCGCAGCCGGGCGCGGAGCCGCTGGACGCCGCGCAGGAACGGCGAGGGCACGCCCTGGGCGATCGACTCCCAGCAGGCGTGCAACCCGGCCAGCAGGGCGACCTTGGGCCAGTCCACCGGCCCGGTCCAGCTGACCGGGGTGGGCAGCAGCACGGCCCCGGCCCCGGCCAGCACCAGCAGCACGTATCCGCGGGCGGGCGCGGTCAGCGGCGCCGGTGTTCGCGCTGGGAGCGCGCGGCCCCCGCGATCGTCAGCGATCTCAGCCTCCCCACCTCACCGGCCCCGCCCTCGGACGGTCCGGACTCGTCCTCGGAGAATAGGACGCGACCGGGGCACCGAGGCCCGGCATGGCGCGATACCCGGCGTGCTGCCACCGACACTCACCCGATCGAGTGACACAAGCGAACTGGCGGGCTATCAGGCCAACTGACGGGCTGTCAGGGCATCGGCGTGGGCGGCAGACGAAGGAACGGGGGCCCCGGAGCGCGTGCTCCCGGACCCCCGTTCGAGGCGCCGTTCCCCGACCGATCGGCCGTCAGTTCACGGCCGTCGGTTCACTCGGTGGGAGTCGTCGCCTGGCCGGCCGTCAGCAGGCCCGACTCGCCGTGGGCCGGCGCCTCCGGATCGACCTCGGCCACCGGCTCGCCACCGCGCTGGGCGGCCCGGATGGTGTCGATCCGCGCCAGCACCTTGGCCCGCAGGTCCGCCGGAGTGGCGTCGCACCCGCAGGACCGCTTGATCAGGGCCTTGATCGCCTGCTCCAGGCCGTACTTCTCCAGGCAGGGCGAGCACTCGTCGAAATGCTCGCGCAGCTTGGCGCAGTCGCCCTCGGGCATCTCGTTGTCGAGGAACTCGTAGAGGTGGTCGAGCACCTCGCCGCAGTCAGTCTCGTGCGGGTTCCCGCAGCTCATGAGCCCGCGCCTTTCGCCTCGCGCCCAGCCCCGCTGCCGGCCGGGACCAGCCCGCGCTCACGGGCGTAGTCCTCCAGCATGCCGCGCAGCTGGCGGCGGCCACGGTGCAGCCGGGACATCACCGTACCGATGGGGGTCCCCATGATGTCGGCGATCTCCTTGTATGCAAAGCCCTCGACGTCCGCGAGGTAGACCGCGATGCGGAACTCCTCCGGGATCGCCTGCAGGGCGTCCTTCACATCGCTGTCCGGCAGGTGCTCCAGGGCCTGGGTCTCGGCCGAGCGCAGACCGGTCGACATGTGCGACTCGGCGCGGGCCAGCTGCCAGTCCTCGATCTCCTCGGCCGCGGTGCGCTGGGGCTCCCGCTGCTTCTTGCGGTACGAGTTGATGAAGGTGTTGGTCAGGATGCGGTACAGCCAGGCCTTGAGGTTGGTGCCCTCGCGGAACTGGTGGAAGGAGGCGTAGGCCTTGGCGAAGGCCTCCTGGAGCAGGTCCTCGGCGTCGGCCGGGTTGCGGGTCATCCGCAGCGCGGCCGAGTACATCTGGTCCAGGTACCCGAGCGCATCGCGCTCGAAGCGGGCGCGCCGGGCCTCCTCGGTCTCGTCGGAGGACACCCGGAAGGTGTCCTCGCCGATCGCCTCGGCAAGCTCGTCTCCAGTCAGGGGCTCGCCGCCCGACGGCTCCGACCCGGCCGGGAAGTCGACCCCGTCGGGACCCACGTGCGGCTCGTCCTCGGTCGCGACGACCGGACCCACCTCCTCGGTGCTGCGGGCACGACCCACCGTGAGCCCGCCCGGAAGCGAGGATATCGGGCTCACCGACTTCTCGCCCGCGACAACCCACTCGGACCACGGGAGGAACGCACTCTCGGCGCTCCGCTCCTCGGGCCGCTCGGGGCACACGATCGAACCCATGTGCGCTGCCTTTCCGCCTGACCACCTGCTGACGATGGGGTAAACCCGGCACCCGGCCCGGGCATTCCCGGCGGATCACCGATACCTCCGGCGCACCACCCGAACGGCCCAGCGGTTGGCGCCGCCGGTTCGACCGCGCCGTCACAATGGCAGGTCGACCAGCCAGTCGGCCACCGAGCGCACCACCAGGGCCAGCGCCTCCTCCTGGCCCAGCGGCGCCTTCCTGGGCACCGCGAAACCGTGCCCGGCGAACGGCACCCCGGCCAGCCGGTGCCCGGCCGGCAGCCCGGGGAACTCCGCCGGCGTGCCGAAGGCGTCCTTCTCCCCCTGCACCACCAGGGTGGGCAGACCGGTGCCGAGCAGTTCCCCGGCCCGGGACTTCTCCGGCCTGCCGGGCGGGTGCAGCGGAAAGGCCAGTGCCAGCACCGCGGCCGCCCCGCTCGCCGCGCCGGTGCGGCAGGCCACCCGGGCGCCGGCGCTGCGCCCGCCGACCACCAGCGGCGGGCCCTCGGCGGCCAGCCGCTCCGCCACCGGCAGCCAGCCGGCGTCCAGCGTCCCCGGGGCCGGGGCGACCTTGCGGCCGGCCACCCGCCAGGGCTGCTCCACCAGCGCCACCGTCACCCCCCGGGCGGGCAGCGCGGCGGCCAGCGCCACCAGGTCGGGCGCCTCGATCCCGCCGCCGGCGCCGTGGCCCAGGCCCAGCACCAGCCGGGCCCGGCCCGCCGCGCGGTGCCAGGTGACGGCGGCGTCGCCCGCCCCGGTCGCCACGATCTCGCGGTCGGCCATCAGAACAGCGCTCCCTCGGCCTCGGGGGTGGCCGGCTCGACCAGTCCCGGGTGGTTGTTGCGGATGCTGCCCACCGCCGAACCGATCCGGCGGGCCAGCAGCAGCCCCGGCTCCGGCGCGACCAGCAGCGAGCGGGCCTCGTCGGAGTCGTCCAGCGCCGGGTCCAGCCAGGCGTCGAAGCCCTCCGGCTGCAGGAAGAGCGGCATCCGCTCGTGGATCGGGGCCAGCAGCGGCTCGGCCTCGGTGGTCACGATGCTGCAGGTGACCAGCCAGCCGCCCGCCTCGTCGGCCGGCCGGGACCGGTCCCGCCAGAACTCGTAGAGCCCGGCCAGCGCCAGCGGAGCGCCGTCCGCCCGGTGCACGAAGTACGGCACCTTGCGCGGCTTGCCCTTGCCCGACTCGGGCTGGACGGTCTGCCATTCGTAGTAGCCGTCCACCGGGAGCAGGCAGCGCCGGGAGGCGAAGGCCTGGCGGTAGGAGGGCTTCTCGTGCACGGTGTCGGCCCGGGCGTTGATCATCTTCACCGCCGTCTCCGGCGACTTCGACCAGGCCGGGACCAGCCCCCAGCGCAGCCGCCGCAGCTGGCGCACCGGCTCCCGCCCGCCCTTGGGCACCCGTTCCAGCACGGCCAGCACCGGGTCGGTGGGGGCCACGTTCCAACTGGGCTCGATGGTCTCGGCCGGGTCCCACTGGCGCACGTCGAACAGCTCGACGATGTCCTCGGGCCGGGTACTGGCAGCGAATCGACCGCACATGCCCGTCAGCCTATGCAACCGGCCGACACCGCCGCGCCCCCGTGCTTCCGCGGGTACCGCCCCGCCCCCGTGCAACCCGCGGCTACCACCGCGCCCCCGTGCAACCGGCGGCTACCACCGCGCCGTCCTGTCGTGCGAGGCTGCGTTCTCACCTCCGGCAGCCGCGACCCCAGGGATCGGAACATGAACCACGGCATCAGCGATGTCTGGCAGCGGGTGCTGGGCACCCAGCAGGCCCCGGCGCACTGGCTGGTGCTGGCCTGCGCGGGCGGTGCGCTGCTGGCCACGCTGCCGCACCCGGTGTGGCGGGTCAGCCGCAACGTGGTGACCATCGCGCACGAGGGCGGCCACGGGCTGGCGGCGCTGCTCACCGGGCGCCGGCTGCACGGCATCCGGCTGCACTCGGACACCTCCGGGCTGACCGTCTCCTCCGGGCGGCCGACCGGCCCCGGCATGGTGCTGACCGCCGCGGCCGGCTACACCGCGCCCCCGCTGCTCGGCCTGGGCGGGGCCACCCTGCTCGCGTTCGGGCACATCACGGCGCTGCTCTGGCTCTGCACCGCGCTGCTGGCGGCGATGCTGCCCCGGCTGCGCAACGCCTTCGGGCTGCTCACCGTGCTGGTCACCGGCGGCGCGTTCTTCGCGGTCTCCTGGTGGGGCGGCGAGCAGCTGCAGGCCTGCTTCGCCTACCTCGGCGTGTGGTTCCTGCTGCTGGCCGGGATACGCCCGGTGCTGGAGCTGCAGGGCAAGCGCCGGCGCGGCGGGGCCCGCGACTCGGACGCCGACCAGCTGGCCCGGCTCACCGGTGTGAGCGGGCTGCTCTGGGTGGCCCTGTTCCTGGTGACGGCGCTCAGCTGCCTGCTGGCCGGCGGCAGCCAGCTGCTCGGCCGCTGAAACCGGTCCACGGGACGGCCCGATCCGCCGCCGAAACGGTTCACCGCGTCCACGCTGCGGTCGGGTGAGCCGTTCGCCGAGCTCACCCACCTAGACTGAACCGCATGACCGAGACCCTGTGGCCCGCCCCCGTCGCGACCACCGCCGTCGACGCGACGATCACCATCCCCGGTTCGAAGTCCGTCACCAACCGGGCGCTGGTGCTGGCGGCGCTGGCCGGCGAGCCCGGCTGGGTGCGGCGGCCGCTGCGCAGCCGTGACTCGCAGCTGATGGCGGACGGCCTGCGGGCCCTCGGGGTGGGCATCGAGGAGCAGGTGAACAACGACTGCGGCGGCATCGGCGGCGGCGAGGCCTGGCGGATCATCCCGGCCGGCACGTTCACCGGCCCGGCCCGGATCGACGTGGGCAACGCCGGCACCGTGATGCGCTTCCTGCCCCCGCTGGCCGTGCTGGCCGACGGCCCGGTGCACTTCGACGGCGACCCCCGCTCGCACGAGCGCCCGCAGCACGGCGTGATCGACTCGCTGCGCGCGCTGGGCGCCCGGATCGAGGACGGCGGTCGCGGCGGCTTCCCGCTGACCGTGCACGGCACCGGCTCGCTGGACGGCGGTGTGGTCGAGCTGGACGCCTCGGCCTCCTCGCAGTTCGTCAGCGCCCTGCTGCTCTCCGGCGCGCGCTACAACCAGGGCGTCGAGGTCCGCAACACCGGCGGCCCGGTCCCCTCGCTGCCGCACATCCGGATGACCGTGGACATGCTGCGGCTGGCCGGCGTCCAGGTGGACGCGCCGGAGGACGGCGGCGAGCCGGACGTCTGGCGGGTCACCCCGGGTGCGCTGCTCGGCCGCGACCTGGTGGTCGAGCCCGACCTGTCCAACGCCGCGCCGTTCTTCGCCGCCGCGCTGGTCACCGGCGGCCGGGTCACCGTGCGGGACTGGCCGAAGCACACCACCCAGCCCGGCGACCAGCTGCGCGACCTCTTCACCCGGATGGGCGGCAGCTGCCGGTTCGTGAACAAGCACAGCGTCGACGAGGGCCTGGAGTTCACCGGCTCGGGCCGGATCCACGGCATCGAGGCCGACCTGCACGACGTCGGCGAGCTGACCCCGGTGATCGCCGCCGTGGCGGCGCTCGCCGACTCCGAGTCGGTGCTCTCCGGCATCGCCCACCTGCGCCTGCACGAGACCGACCGGCTGGCCGCGCTGGCCAAGGAGATCAACGAGTTGGGCGGCGACGTCACCGAGACCGCTGACGGCCTGCGGATCCGCCCGCGCCGGCTGCACGGCGGGGTGTTCCACACCTACGAGGACCACCGGCTGGCCACCGCCGCCGCGGTGCTCGGCCTGGCCGTCCCCGGCGTGCTGGTGGAGAACGTGGCCACCACGGCCAAGACCCTGCCGGACTTCCCGGCGATGTGGACCGAGTTGCTCGGCCAGGCGGCCGGCTGAGCGGGGATTCGACACCATGCGCCGCTACGGCAAGGACGCCGACGAGGACGACATCCGCAACCGCCCGGGCCGCCGGGGCTCCCGGCCGCGGACCAGGATCCGGCCCAAGCACGAGGACGCCGCCGAGGCGATGGTGCTCACCGTCGACCGCGGCCGGCTGACCTGCCTGGTCGAGCCGGGCACCAAGCGGGAGCGGGCGGTCACCGCCATGAAGGCCCGCGAACTGGGCCGCAAGGGCGTCGTGGTGGGCGACAGCGTCAGCCTGGTCGGCGACCTGTCGGGCGAGCCCGACACGCTGGCCCGGATCGTCCGGGTCGGCGAGCGCACCTCGGTGCTGCGCCGCACCGCGGACGACGACGACCCGTACGAGCGGATCGTGGTGGCCAACGCCGACCAGCTGGCCATCGTCACCGCGCTGGCCAACCCGGAGCCGCGGCCCCGGCTGATCGACCGCTGCCTGGTGGCGGCCTACGACGCCGGGATGGAGCCGCTGCTGGTGCTCACCAAGTCCGACCTGGCATCCGCCGAACCCCTGCTGGAGGCCTACGCCCCGCTGGGCATCGCCCATGTGGTGACCCGCCGGGACGAGCTGGCCGACGCCGGCGCCGAGGCGGTCCGCGAACACCTGCGCGGCCGCGCCACGGTATTCATCGGCCACTCCGGGGTGGGCAAGACCACCCTGGTGAACGCGCTGGTGCCCGAGCGGCAGCGGACCACCGGGCAGGTCAACGCCGTCACCGGCCGGGGCCGGCACACCACCGTCTCGGCGCTGGCGCTGCGGCTGCCCCCGCCACCGGGGGTGAAGGAGGGCTCCAAGGCTGCCCTGAACTCGGGCTGGGTGATCGACACACCCGGGTTCCGGTCCTTCGGCCTCTCCCACATCGACCCGTCCCGGGTGATCCACGCCTTCCCCGACCTGGAGCCCGGCACCGTCGACTGCCCACGCGCCTGCAGCCACGACGAGCCGGACTGCGCCCTGGACGCCTGGGTGACCGACGGCCACGCCGAGCCCGCCCGGCTCTACTCGCTGCGCCGGCTGCTCGCCTCCCGGGAGGCCCGGGAGGGGGACTGACGGTGTGCCGGGCGGCGGTCCCGGGCCTTTCGAGTGACAGTAGGGCGTACTGCCGATCGTCCCGAGGCGTCGAGGAGGCGACCCTGTGGCCTGGCTCATGGTGGTCCTCGCCGGCTTGCTGGAGACCGGGTTCGCGGTCAACCTCAAGCTCAGCCACGGCTTCACCCGGCCGGCCCCTACCATCGCCTTCGCCCTCTTCGCGCTCGCCAGCTTCGGGCTGCTCACCGCCTCCCTCAAGCACCTCCCGGTGGGCAGCGCCTACGCCGTGTGGACCGGCATCGGCGCGGCCGGCACCGCGGTCTACGGGATGGTCTGGCTGAACGAGTCCACCGCCACCCTCAAGCTGGTCTCCATCACCCTGGTCATCGCCGGAGTCGTCGGCCTCCAACTGAGCGGAAGCGGTCATTGAGGATCGGTACCGGTCATTGACCTTCGGCCCACCGTGCGGTATGCCCACCATGGGGCGCGTCAGCTCTCAGGAGGTCGTGATGACCGTGGTCGATGAAAGCGCGCACAGCATCCTCGAAGGCATCGAGGTTCCCGAGGGCTTCCGGGTGGAACTCATCAACGGGAACGTCATCGTGTCACCCTCGCGGAAACCGCTGCACTGGAAGATCCAGCGAGATCTGTTCCGCCAGTTCTTTCTGCAATCGGACTGGGAGGTCGGCACTGATCAGACCATCAGACACCCCGACTACACCGACGAGCCCCAGCCCGACTTCTTCGCCATGCCCGCGAGCGCCCCGGTGGACCTGGAGGGCAGCTACCCCGCGGAGCGGATGACCCTGGTGGCCGAGGTCCTCTCCCGCAGCACCAGGGGCATCGACCTGGTCGACAAGGTCGAGCTCTACGCCCGCTTCGGCATCCCGTTCTACCTGGTCGTCGATCCGTTCAAGCGGGAGTCCACGCTGCACTGCTTCCTCGAACACGGCCGCTACGGCAACGCGGTGACCATCGAGTTCGGCCGTGCCATCGCGCTGCCCGAGCCCTTCCGCTTCAGCATCGACACCAGTGCCTTCCCCGCCTACCGGTCCGCCGACGGCTGCTGACCGTCCGGCACGCGAGCCGAACTGTCCAGTTCCGCACACGGCTGGGTACTGTTCGACCCATGGCCGACTACCACGATGACCTCCGCCTCGCCCACGTACTCGCCGACTCGGCCGACTCGGTCACCCTGGAGCGTTTCCGGGCGCTGGACCTGAAGATCGAGACCAAGCCCGACCTGACGCCGGTGAGCGACGCCGACAAGGCCACCGAGGAGCTGGTCCGCTCGGTGCTGCAGCGGGCCCGGCCGCGGGACGCGGTGCTCGGCGAGGAGTTCGGACTGGTCGGCTCGGGGCCGCGGCGCTGGGTGATCGACCCGATCGACGGGACCAAGAACTACATCCGCGGCGTGCCGGTCTGGGCCACCCTGATCGCGCTGCTGGAGGACGGACCGGACGGCGAGCAGCAGCCGGTGGTCGGCATAGTGTCGGCGCCCGCGCTGCAGCGGCGCTGGTGGGCCGCCAAGGGGCTGGGCGCGTACGCCGGGCGCAGCCTGGCCAGGGCCGAGCGGATCCAGGTCTCCCGGGTCTCCCGGATCGAGGACGCCTCGCTCTCCTACTCCTCGCTCAGCGGCTGGGAGGAGCGCGGCCGGCTGGACCCGTTCCTGGACCTCACCCGGGCCTGCTGGCGGACCCGGGCGTACGGCGACTTCTGGTCGTACATGATGCTGGCCGAGGGCGCGGTGGACATCGCCGCCGAGCCGGAGCTGAGCCTGTGGGACATGGCGGCCCCCTGCGTCGTGGTGCAGGAGGCCGGCGGCCGGTTCACCGGGCTGGACGGCATCGACGGACCGAACGGCGCCGACGCGGTGGCCTCCAACGGCCTGCTGCACCAGGAGGCGCTGCGCCGGCTGAGCGTGTGAGGCCGGTCAGGCCGTCATCTCCGGATGGAGTGCGTCCAGGAGGCGGGCGGCCCGCTCGGCGACCTCGGCCGGGCCGTAGTCGGCCGCCCGCCGGCACCAGCTCTCCGCCTGCACCGGCTCGCCCCGCCGCAGCGCCAGCAGGGCGAGCCGCAGCGCGGCCCGGCCGTGCCCGGCGTCGGCGGCCCGGGTGTACCAGATCATCGCCTCCGGCTCGCGGTCCTGACGGGCCAGCAACAGGCCCAGGTTGAAGGCGGCGCTGCGGCTGCCGGACTCGGCGGCCCGCCGGTACCAGCTCTCGGCGATCTCCAGCGCGCCGCGCTCGGCGGCCCGCACGCCGATGCGCACCTGGGCCCGGCTGTGCCCGGCGTCGGCCGCCACCGCGTACCAGTGCTCGGCCTCCTCGCCGGCGTCGCCGCGCCGGTCGAGCAGCGAGGCCAGTCGGAACGCGCCCTCGGCGGAGCCGCCCTCGGCCGCCTGCCGGTAGCGCTCCATGGCCGCGGGCAGGTCGCCGCGCTGCTCCTTGGCCACCGCCAGCTGCAGGGCCGCCTCGCCGTGCCCGCCGGCCGCGGCCCGGGCGTACCACTCGTGGGCCTGCTGCTGCTCGCCGCGCCCGGCGTGCAGCACTCCCAGGTTGAAGGCGCCGTCCACGCTGCCGGCCTCGGCCGCCTTGGAGAACCAGGGCTCGGCGCCCGCCTCGTCGCCGCGCTGCAGCAGCACCACGGCCAGCGCGTTGCAGGCCTCCCGGTGCCCGGCGTAGGCGGCCCGGCGGTACCACTGCTCGGCCTGCGCGTCCCGCCCGGCACCGGCGCAGAGCAGGCCCAGGTTGAAGGCGCCGTTGTGGTCGCCGGCGTCCAGCGCGGCCCGGTACCAGCGCTCGGCGGCGCCGTCCTCGCCACGCCCGGCGTGCAGCGCGCCCAGCGCGTTGGCCGCGTTGCCGTCCCCGGCCTCGGCCGCCTCCTGCCACCACTCGGCGGCCGACGGCAGGTCGCCGGCGTCCCGCAGCAGGAAGCCCAGCGCGCAGGCGGCGCGCGGCTCGCCGTTCTGCGCCGCCTGCCGGTACCAGCGCGCCGCCTCCTCGCGCAGCGCCTGGTCACCGTCGGCGCGCTGCTCGATCAGCACGCCGAGCCGCAGCGCCGCCCGGGCGTGACTGCGCACCGCGGCCGTGCGGTACCAGGTCTCGGCGCTCTCCTTGTCGCCGGCCGCCTCGCGCATCCGGGCCAGCCGGTAGGCGGCCTCCCGGTGGCCGGCGTCGGCGGCCAGCTTGAACCAGCGCTCGGCCCGCACGTCGCGCCGGTGCTCCATCAGGTCGCCCAGCGCGTAGGCGCCGAGCGAGTGCCCCTGGTCGGCGGCGAAGTGCAGCCAGTACTCGGCGGCCTCCTCGTCGCCCTGGTCGCGCAGGTAGAGGCCGAGGGCGTGGGCGGCCGGGGCGCTGCCGGCCACCGCGGCCTGGCGCCACCACTGGCCTGCCTCGGCCCGGTGGCCGCGCTGGTGCAGCAGCACGCCGAGGTTGTTGGCGGCGGCCCGCAGGCCGGCGGCGGCCGCACTGCGCAGGTAGGGCTCGGCCTCGTCGAGGTCGCCGCGGCGGAGCAGCAGCACGCCCAGCTGGCTGGCCGCGCCGGGGTCGCCGGCCTCGGCGGCGGCCCGGTGGCGCTGTTCCAGGGCGGCCGACTCCTGGGCGGCGAGCTCGTTCTCGAAGCTCTGCGGGTCGGTGGGGTCCAGCAGGGCCGGGGCGCTCGGCTCGGCCGGGTCCGGCACGGCGATGCCGGCCGGGGCCGGGTAGCGTCCGCCGACCTGGGGCAGCGGGACCGGTTCCAGGCTCTCCGGGCCGAAGCCGGTGCGGGCCAGGCCGCGCTGGGCCGGCACCGGGGCGGTCTCGGCGGGCGCGGCGAGCGGCTCGGTGGTGCCGTCGCAGCCGGCCGGGCGGGGGGCAGCGTCGGGCTGGTTCCTGCCGATCAGCTTCATGCCGACTCCCACTCCCCCCGAATGCCTGGGCTTCGGCCGGGGGCGCACGTCGACTCACGGCCAGTCAACAGCCGTGCCCCGTCCCCCATGTGGTCCATCGTCGCATCACCTGAACACCCGCGTACACCTGCCCGCGCGATTTTGCCGGGCTAGGCCGAAGCCGGCGGGAATTGCTTCAGCGCTTTGTCGACTTCCCGACACTTGCGTCCCACAAACCCCCGTTGTGCAAGCGTGATAGTGCGAGCGTGTGCCCATAGTACCGGAAGCTGCGCCACCGCTTATCGGTGGCGCAGCTCCCTGGCGCACGGTCAGTCAACGGGCCGTCAGCTCACAGTGACGTCATCCGCGTAGTAGGTGCCCTGTCCGTACCAGCCGTGCACCCAGACCGTCACCGAGGTGACCGCGGCGCCGGTGGTGAACCTGGTGGACAACTGGCTCCAGTCGGGGCCACTCGTCCAGGTCGAGGTGTCCGCACCGGAACCGGTCACCCCGAGGTAGGTGTAGTTGCCGCGCACCCAGCCGGAGAGCGTGTAGGTGGTGTTCGGCTTGACGGTGACGGTCTGCGAGCACTGGGCGTCATCCGTCGCACTGGCGGCGCCCGCCAGGGCGTAGGAGCCGGAGTGCACCGGGCTGCTCACCACCGTCCCCAGGTTGCCGCCGCAGGTCCACGGGGTGAGCGTGCCGGTCTCGAAGCCGCCGTTGACCACCGGGCCGCCGGGTGGCGGGGGCGGGGTGGTGGTGGGGGGTGCGGTGGTCGGCGGGGCGGTGGTCGGGGGTGCCGTGGTGGGGGGTGCCGTGGTGGGCGGGGCGGTGGTGGGAGGTGCCGGGCAGTTGGCCGCCGAGCCCTTGGTGTCGTTCACCGCGTCGTTGAACAGGGTGGCGTTCGGGTCCAGGTCGTAGAGCGAGAACATGAACGTGCCGCCCATGCCGTTGCAGTGCAGGTAGTCGGCCTTGGCCTGGAGCGACTGCGGGTCCTCGCCGGACCAGAAGTCGGTGCCGTCGTAGAAGTAGGCGGCCTGCGCGGCCGGATCCCAGAAGGTGTCGGCTGCGTTGTCCACCACGCCGGACAGTTCCTTGTACATCCGGATCCCGGCCACGCCGCCGGAGTCCGGTGCGCCCGGCGCGGGTCCGGTGGCCGTCTGGAACAGCCCGTGGCTGCTGCCGGCCGGCACGCCCGTCCAGCCCCGGTAGTAGAACGGCACACCCATGTTGAGCTTGCCGGCGGGGAACCCGCCCGGGATGCCGTACTGCGGATCGCCGACCGTGTACGCCTTGATCGCCTCGTCGATGGAGTACTTGGAGCTGCCGGGGGCGATCGGGTTGGACGGGTCGGCGGGGTCGTCGTAGAGCGGGGTCTGGTGGTTGGTCGGCCCGGTGGGCTCCCAACCGCCGTGCATGTCATAGGTCATCGGGTCGCCGAACGTCAGATACTGGCCGATCTTGCCGGTCTCGACGTTGGAGATCTTGTCCTGGCCGGCCGGCAGCGCCGCGGAGAGCGCGTAGGTCCTGCCGTCGGTGGCGCCCTGGGCGTTCAGCTCGCTGCGGAACTCGGCAAGCAGCGCGGTGAGGTTCTGCTTGTCGCTCGGCGAGGAGTGGTTGCCGACGTGACCGCCACCGCCCGGGTACTCCCAGTCGATGTCGAAGCCGTCGAAGATGCCGGCCGCCGTGCCGGTGCCGCCGTAGCCGTTGCGCACCGGCAGGTTCCCCTTGATGAACATGTCGATGCAGGAGGAGACCAGCTTCTTGCGCGAGGCGTCGGTGGCTGCCGCGTCCGAGAAGTACTTGGAGTAGGTCCAACCGCCGATGCTCAGCAGCACCTTGAGATTGGGGTGCTTGGCCTTCAGCTCCTGCAGTTGGTGGAAGTTGCCGGCCAGCGGCTGGTTCCAGGTATCGGTCGAGCCGTCCACCGAGGTGCCGTTGGCGAAGGTCTTGCCGTAGTCGGCGTACGAATCCCCGGCACCGTCACCCGCGTTGGGGTTGTTCTCGTCCTGCGAGGCGGCCGAGTCGGCCTCGAAGCAGGTCAGGTTGACGGGGTCGATGTTCTCGAAGTCGTAGATCAGGTAGGTGAGTTTGCCGGCCTCACCGGTGGTGTCCAGGTTCTTCGGGTAGAACGCGTTCTGGTAGACCGACCACTGGTCGTAGTAGGCGACGTTCATGCCGCCCGAGGTGGCCGGCGCCCCGGTGGTGTTGCCGGGCACGGCCGCCGGGGCGCTCGCGGTGGCCTGGGCGTGCGCCGTGCCCAGCACCGAGAGGGCACCGCCCAGCAGGAGTCCGGCCGCGGAGGTCACCGCCCAGGCCGTGCGACTGCTTCTGCGCATTCGGTTCTCTTCCTTCTCTCTTCGTGGGGGGAGAGATGACGGGGTGTGGGGCCCCGTGCCGAGGTCAGGGCATGCTGTGGAGGTGGCCACCGACCGAGTTGGCGATGGAATTGCCGTTGCCCGCATCCCAGTTGGTGGACCAGGTCATCGCGCCGCCGATGCCCGGCCAGCTGGTGGGCGGCTTGAAGGAGCCGCAGCCGGTGCCGCTCGCCAGGCAGTCCAGCGCGTTGTCCACCACGCTCGGCGGGACGTAGCCGCTGCCCGCCGCACTGGTGGAGGCCGGCACGCCGATCCCCACCTGACTGGGCGCCAGGCCGCCCTGGAGCTGGATGCAGGCCAGCGCGGTGAGGAAGTCCTCGCTGCCCTGGGCGTACACCTTGCCGTCGCAGCCGTTCATCGAACCCGAGTTGTAGTACTGGGTGTTGACGATGGTCAGGATGTCCTTCGCGGCCAGCGCCAGCTTGAAGTACTCCATGCCGGTGGACTGCATGTCGATGGTCTGCGGCGCCATGGTGAGCACGAAGCCGCTGCCCACCCGGCTCGCCAGCGAGTGCAGCGCCTGGCTCAGATAGGTGGAGTTGACGCCGTTCTCCAGGTCGATGTCGACACCGTCGAAGCCGTAGGTCTGGATCAAGGCGTAGGCACTGTCGGCGAACGCGGCGGCGGAGGCGGAGTCGCTCACCGAGACGGTGCCGTTCTGACCGCCGACCGACAGCACCACCTTCTTGCCGGCCGCGCGCTTGGCCGCGATGTCCGCCTTGAACTGGGCGTCGGTGTAGCCGCCCAGCTTGCCGGCGAGGGTCGGATCCAGGCTGAAGCCGATCGCACCCGGCGTGCCGGTGGCGTTGGCGAAGGCCACCGCGATGATGTCGTAGGCGGGGTTGACGTCGCTGATCCGCTGGTCGGTGGCGCCGTTGTCGAAGTCCTGCCAGTAGCCGGTCAGCAGGTGCTTGCTGCCGCCCGGGGGCTGGGAGGTCGGCGGCGGCGTGGTGGGCGGCTGGGAGGTCGGCGGCGCCGTGGTCGGCGGCTGGGAGGTCGGCGGTGCCGTCGTGGGGGTCGGCGAGCCGGTGCCGCCCGGCCCGGAGAGCACCAGGTCGTCCGCTCCGTAGGCGCCGGTGCCGTACCAGCCGTGCAGGTAGACGGTGACACTGGTGGTGCCGGCGCCGGTGGTGAAGGTGGTCTTCAGCTGGTTCCAGGCGGAATTGCTGCTCCAGGTGGAGGTGTCGGTGCCGCCGGTACCGCTGTCGCCCAGGTAGACGTAGTTGCCCCGCACCCAGCCGCTCAGCGTGTACGTCGAGTCGGGCAGCACCGCGACCTGCTGGGTGCACTGCGCGTCGTCGCTGCCCGCCGGGGTCGCCTGCAGGGCGTAACTCCCGCTGTGCACCGGGCTGGTGACCGCGGCGCCGGAGTTCGCGGTACAGCTCCAACCGGCCAGGGTGCCGGATTCGAAACCGGGGTTCTGCAGCAGGTCGGCGGCGTCGGCGCCGGCGGCGCTGCCGGTGGTGAGCAACACGGCGCCGCTCACCACGACGGCGAAGGCCGCCACGCCCGCCAACGCGGTTGCGAGCACGGGTCTGCCGGGCGGCTCATGGCCGTGGATCTGTCTGGTCGCTCGGTGCACGGGGCAACTCCTTGATGGCGGATGCGGGCGTGGGGGTGGGAGTGCGAAGCAGGCCGAGAGCACCTCCGGCCCGTTCGCACGCGGGGGCGGGGGGCCGGGGGCCGGGGCCGGGGCCGGACTCAGAATGGACTAGACCAAATGGGCGGTCAAGGGGACTGCGGGGCCCGATGGCACCGGGATTCCATCCGCCGTCCATCCGCCGCACGCCCGTAGAGAGCGGTCAGCGGGTGCAGCCGCGGTCGCCCGTCCGGGGAGGCCAGCAGCAGCCCGTACTCCACCAGCAGCTCCGCGTGCTCCTCCGGCAGCGCGGCCAGCCTCCCCGCCAACTCCCCCGGCGCACACCGGCAGAGCCGTCGGAAGGCCGCCAGAGCGGCAGGCCCGCCCACCGCCCGGTCGAGGCGCCACTCGGCCGAGCCGAGTGCCTGCGCCACTCCCCGTCCGCCCAGCCCGAGTTCGGCCAGTCGCCGGCTCTCGTCCGCCAGCCGGGCGGCCAACGGGCCGAGCCCGCGCCCCGGCCGCGCGGCGGCTCGCGCGGCGGCCGCCCGCAGGGCCAGCGGTAGTCCGGCGCAGGCGGCCACCACCCGCTCCTCGTCCGGGAGTTCCGGCGCCCCCAGCAGTCGGCGCCAGAGCCGGACGGCCTGCGCGGCGGGCAGCACGTCCAGGGGCACACCGCGGGCCCCCGGCAGCCCGGTCAGCCGTCCGCGACTGGTGGCCAGCACCGCGCAGCTCGGCGACCCCGGCAGCAGCGCGGCCAACTGTCCGGCGTCCGCCACGTCGTCCAGCACCAGCAGCAGCCGTCGCCCGGAGCAGAGCGACCGCAGCAGCGCGGCGCGCCGTTCCGGCTCGACGGGCTGTGCCCGCCGTTCGACCCCGAGATCCGCCAGCAGCCGGCCGAGCAGCACCCCGACATCGCCCGGCGTGCCGTCCGGCTCGTGCAACGCGGCATACAACTGCCCGTCCGGGAACCGCTCACGCACTCGGTGCGCGGCGTGCACGGCGAGCGCGGTCTTGCCCACCCCCGGCGGCCCGCTGACCACCACCAGCGGCACCGGCCCCGAGCGCCGCCCCGCAACCAGACTCCGGGTGACAACCCGCAGCTCCCCGGCCCTCCCGGTGAAGCCCGGCACGTCGGACGGAAGTTGAGCGGGCGGGCAGAGCACCGCAGGCCCGGGCCGCGGCGCGACGGGCTGCTCCAGTGCCGGGTCCGAGCGCAGGATCCGCTGCTGGAGCCTGGTCAACTCCCGTACCGGTTCCAAGCCTTGGTGCTCGATCAGGAACTGCCTGGTCTGCCCGTAGACCGCCAGCGCCTCGCCCGGCCGACCGGCCCGGTGCAGCGCCAGCATCAGCAACGCGCGCAGCCGCTGGCGGGCCGGATGGGCGACGGCCAGCAGGCCCAACTCGGCCACCGCCTCGTGGTGGTGGCCGAGCAGCAGCGCCAGCTCGAACCGCTCCTCCACCGCGGACAACCGCAGTTCGGCCAGCCGCCCCCGGTGCAGCGCGGCGAACGGCCCGGGCAGCCCGTCCAGCCCGCTGCCGCGCCAGAGCGCCAGCGCCTGGTCGAGCACCGCCAGCGCCTGCTCGGGGGCTCCGGCCGCCCGGCACTCCCCGGCCCGCCGCCGGGCCGCCTCGAAGTCGTGCAGATCGAGCTCGCCCGGGCCGACCGCGAGCCGGTAGCCGGCTCCCCGAGTGGCGAGCAGCCCGTCCACGGTGCGCCGGGGCCGGTCCGGCTCCAGCACCTGGCGCAGCCGGGAGACGTAGGTGGCCACCAACCCCGGCGCGGTGGCACCGGCCCGCGCGCCCCAGACCGCCCGCACGATCTGCTCCCGGGGCACCGGTTCGCCCGCCCCGAGCAGCAGCACGGCCAGCACCGCCCGCTGCATCGGCGGCCCCGGGTCCACCTCCCGTCCGGCCCGCCGCACCACCAGCGGCCCCAGCAGCTCGTAGCGGAGCGGCCCGGCCGCGCGCGCCGAGTCCATGCCGTCCTCCCCTCCGACCCGGGGCGGCCGCTGCCGGGTCGGAGCACACGGTGGACTAGACCAAAGGTGGCGTCAACGGGGTCCGGCCATCCTTGTCCGGATCGCGACGAACGCACGACGAGCCCGCTGGCGGGGCGGACTGGGTGGGGGCGGACTCGCGTGGGGAGCGGAAACACCGAAGGCCCGGAGGCGAACCTCCGGGCCTTCGGCCTGAGTAGCGGGGACAGGATTTGAACCTGCGACCTCTGGGTTATGAGCCCAGCGAGCTACCGAGCTGCTCCACCCCGCGTCGTTGTGGGACAACCATAGCACGGTCGCGGCGGCCCCCGCGCACACCGCCCGTCCCGGCGGGAGCGCGGAGGCACAGCTCAGCGGCTACGGCGAGGGGCTGGCCG
Organism: Kitasatospora humi; assembly: GCF_020907985.1. Taxonomy (GTDB): domain Bacteria; phylum Actinomycetota; class Actinomycetes; order Streptomycetales; family Streptomycetaceae; genus Kitasatospora; species Kitasatospora humi. The sequence goes on from NZ_JAJJPA010000023.1 coordinate 61,383, forward strand.
ACGGACCGGGGCCGGTCGAGGGCGGCGGCGCGGCCGCCGGCGCGGGGCCACCGGAGCCACCGGTACCGCTCGGTCCCCCGGCGCCACCGGGGCCGCCCCGGCTCGGTCCACCGGGGCTTGCCGACGACGGCGAGGCCGGTGAGGCCGGCGAGGCGGGGGGTGAGGCCGACGGCGAGGCCGGGGATGGGGCCGACGGCGAAGCCGGGAGCGAGGCCTGCGGCCCGGTGACGGCCCCCTCGTTCAACGCCTCCTGCAGCGCCTTCTCGGCCGCGCCGTACGCCGCCCAGTCACCCGCCCTGAGGGCGTTCTGGGCGTCCGTGTCCGCCTTCCGGGCGTCCTCCAGCGCCTTCCGCAGCGCGGAGTCGACGTCCCCGGACACCGCCGGCGGCGCGGCCGACGCACCACCGGAACCCGCCGACCCCCCGGCCCCGCCAGGCGGTGCCACCCCGCCCGCCCCGCCGCCGCCGTCGAACAACGCGGCCAGCGCGTCGTGCAGGGTGTCGTCGAACACCACCGTGTCCGTGCCGTAGACCGCCAGCACCTTCTGCAGCACCGGGTACCTGGCTCCTCGCGCCTTGACGTACACCGGCTCCACATTGAGGAACCCGCCTCCCACCGGCAGCGTCAGCAGATTGCCGTACTCCACCTGGGAGTCGCCGCCGTTCTTCACCTGGCTGAGCCAGACGGCCGCGCTGCCGTCGGAGTTGAACTTCGCCTGCACCTGGCCGGGCCCCGGGGTGCCGGAGTCGCTCGGCACCTGGAGGATCCGGATCGTCCCGTAGTCCGGCCCCGGATCGGAGTCCACCGCCATGAAGGCCGCCAGGTTCTCCCGTTTGCTGGGCACGAAGGTGCTGGTCAGCGAGAAGGCGGCGCTCTGGGCGCCGGGCATCCGCACGGTCAGGTAGTACGGCGGCTGGGCCTGGCCGCGGTCGCTGGTCGGGTCCGCCGGCACCTGCCAGATGTCCGTCCCGCTGAAGAAGGAGCTCGGGTCGGTCATGTGGTACATGCCCAGCATGTCGCGCTGCACCTTGAACAGGTCCTGCGGGTACCGCAGGTGCGGCAGCAGCCCGGCCGGGATCGCGGAGCGCGGCTCGACCGTGCCGGGGAAGGCCTTCATCCAGGTCTTCAGCACCGGGTCCTGGGCGTCCCACTGGTACAGCGTCACCTCGCCGGTGTAGGCGTCCACCGTGGCCTTCACCGAGTCGCGGATGTAGTTGACCCGGTCGGCGCCGATCGCGGTGCCGCGGCTGCCGCTCAGCGAGTCCTCGGTGGCCGAGCCCAGCGTGGTCCTGGACGAGAACGGGTAGCCGTCCGAGGTGGTGTAGCCGTCCAGCACCCAGAGCAGCCGGCCGTTCTGCACCACGGGGTACGGGTCCGCGTCGACGGTCAGCCAGGGGGCGACCTTGGCCACCCGCTGCTCCGGGGTGCGGTCGTAGAGCACCCGGGCGCCGCCGCCGATCGCCCCCGAGTAGAGCAGCTGCGGCTCGCCGAACTCCACCGCGTAGGCGGCCCGGGTGATCGGATCGTCCAGCGACACCCCGCTGTCGCCCTGGTAGCGGTAGGTCTGCTGGCCGTTGTCGGAGGTGTAGTCGATCTCGCGGTTGGTGCCGCCGACGATGGCGTAGTCGGTGGTCTTCTCGCCGTAGTAGATCCGCTGCTCGAAGCCGCCCAGCGCGCCGGTGGCCGGCAGGCCGGACTCGGTGAAGACCGGCTGGCCGCGGTCGTCCACCTGGTTGGCCTTGGCGGCCACCACGCCGTAGCCGTGGGTGTACTTGAAGTGGTCGTTGATCCAGTTGCGCTGCTGCACCCCGCTCAGGTCCAGCTCGCGCACCCCGATCACGGTGTCCTGCACGCCGCCGTCGGCCGTCGGGTAGCGGTCCACGTCCAGGGTGCTCGGGAAACCGTAGTAGGAGCGCTGCTGCTCCAGCTGCTGGAAGGTGGGCGAGACGATGTTGGGGTCGAGCAGCCGGATGTCGGCGATGGTGTGCGCGTCCGGGGCCGGCGCGCCGGCGCCGGCCGACTCGGCCGGGACGGGCCGGCTGGTCCGCACGTCGGAGATGCCGTACGCCTGCCGGGTGGCGTCGATGTTCTGCCGCAGGTAGGGCGTCTCCTTGGCCTGCTCATCTGGCTTGACCTGGAACTGCTGCACGATCGCGGGGTAGAGGCCGCCGATCAGCACGGCGGAGAGCACCATCAGACCGAACCCCAGCAGCGCCGGCGCCCAGGTGCGCCGCACCGGCGTGAGGAAGAACAGCACGGCACAGATCAGCGCCACGCAGCACAGGATGGTCTTGGCCGGCAGGTAGGCGTTGGCGTCCACGTAGCGCAGCCCGGTGTAGCCGGCGACACCCTTGTAGGCGCCGGTCTTCACCGCCAGGGCGTACCGGTCCAGCCAGTAGCCGACCGCCTTCAGCAGCACGAACAGCCCCAGCAGCACCGCCAGCTGCCCCTGCGCCCCGACGCTGGCCCGCCGCCCGGGCCCCTGCAGCCGCAGGCCCCCGTACAGGTAGTGCACCAACAGCGCGCCCAGCACCGAGACCACCACCACGCTGAACGCGAAGGCGAGCAGGAACTGGTACCACGGCAGGTCGAAGGCGTAGAACGCCACGTCCAGGTGGAACTGCGCGTCCCGCACCCCGAACGGCGTGCCGTCGGTCCACAGCAGCCACAGCCGCCAGTGCCCGGCCGCCGCGCCGCCCGCCACCAGGCCCATCAGCAGCGAGACGCCCAGCAGCAGCCGGCGGCGGTGGGGTCCGATGCCCGTCCGGTAGCGGTCCAGGCTGTGCTGCTCCGGCGACATCGCCGAGAGCGGCGGCCGCAGCCGGTACGCCAGCCACATGTTGACCGCGCAGGCCACGGCCATCACCAGCCCGAACCCGCCGAAGAGCCCCGACTCGACGACCAGCCGGGTGCGGAAGACCGAGGAGTAGTGCACGGACCGGAACCAGAGCCAGTCCGTCCAGACGCCGGCGAACACCATGAACGCCAGGAAGACCACGACCAGCGCGGCCGCCGTCAGCAGCAGGACCTTGGCGCGCCGGGACGGCGGGCCGCCCCGGGCCCGGGACGCCGGTCCGCCGCGGTCGGGCATCTGGAAGACCAAGGTGGCACCTCTGCTGTCGGGAGTGGTTCGTCCGGGGGCCCACCGAGCCCGGCGCCCCACCGTTACGCAACTTAACCAGGCTTCTCCCGAGTTCCCGGGCCGCACCCCGCTGCCCCGCGCCCGGTGCGTCCCGGCGTCGCGCCCCGGCGACCCGGGCGGCATGTGAGGATTGAGTCATGTCCGATGCCAGCTTCACCCCCGACGGTTCCGGCCTGCTGCCGGCCGCCACCCCGCTCACCCGTGCCGCCCTGGAGATCGACGAGTACGTCGGCTCGCTCGGGTGGGACCTGCCCGCCCGCCTGTTCGCCCTGGTCGACAGCGCCGAGCTGCGCCGCAGCAACCCGGCGGTCGCCCGCCAGCTTGGGCTGGACGCGTCGAACGACGGTTCGCTCACCCCGGTCGAGCAGGACGAGCTGCCCGCCGGGATGGCGCTGGACAAGTTCCTCGGCACCATCGCCTGGCCGCCCGGTGTGGCCGGCTGCGCGCTGGTGGTGGAGCGGCTGATGCTGCCGCCGAACGCCGAGCGCACCAGGCCGGCCGGTGCCGGCGAGGCCCAGCTCAACGACTGGGTGGCGAACCACCCGGACCGCCAGGAGGTGCGGATCACCGCCGCCGTGCTGCGCGACGGCAGCAAGGAGACCGCACTGCGGCTGCGCGAGAAGGACCTGCCGCGCGAGGTGCTGACCGGCCCCGACCTGGTGCCGGGGCTGACCGACGCGCTGCTGGCGACCTTCGCCTGAGCTCGTCTCCCGCGGTCAGTGGGCCGGGCAGGACGGCAGCGCCGCGTCCTGGCCAGCCCGCAGCTGGGCCAGCGCCTTCAGCGCGCCGTCCAGGGTGTCCACCTTGATCAGCCGCAGCCCTGCGGGGGTGTTGCGGCTCGCCTCGGCGCAGTTGTCGCTGGGGGTGAAGAAGTAGCGCGCTCCGGCGTTGCGGGCGGCGATCACCTTCATCGAGATGCCGCCGATCGGCCCCACCTTGCCGCTGTCGTCGATCGTCCCGGTGCCGGCCACGAACCGGCCGCCGGTCAGGTCGTCGGGGGTGAGCTTGTCCACGATGCCGAGCGCGAACATCAGCCCGGCGCTCGGGCCGCCGACGTCCTGCAGCCCGATGTCGATCTTGAACGGGTAGCTGTGCCCGTTGGTCGGCACGATCCCGACCATCGCCCGGTCGGCGTCCGGGGCCTTGGTGGTGGTGATCGGAACCTGGTTCTCGTCGGCCTGGGTCGGGTTCGGACTGTCCTTGTCGTGCGGCACGACGGTGAAGACCACGGTCTCGCCCGGCTTGTGCGCGGAGACCAGTTTGGCCACCTGGCTGTCGTCGGTGACCGGGGTGCCGTCCACCGCCATGATCCGGTCACCGGCGTGCAGCTTGCCCTCACTGGGGCCGCCGGCCACCACCGAGGAGATCATCACCTCGGTGCCGACCGGGATGCCGAGCTGGGTCAGCGCGGCGGTCTTGGCGCTGTCCTGCGAGTTGACGAAGTCCTCGGCGTTCTGCTGCTGCGACTGCTGCTCGGTCTGGCCCGCCGGGTAGACGGTGCCGTGCGGCACCACCAGCTGGTCGCTGCTCAGCCAGCCGACCACCACCGAGACCAGGCTGGGCTGGTAGTCGGCCCCGGTGACCTGCACCGTCGTCATGTTGAGGTGACCGGTGGTCGGATACGTCCGGTGGCCCGAGATGGAGATCACCGGGGTGCCGGACTTGTCCTGCGCACCGAGCGTGTTGTAGGTCGGCCCCGGGCTCAGCTGGGTGTACGGGACGTGGAACACGACCGAGACGCAGAGCAGCACTATGAGCATCAAGGTGGCGGCGAGCATCGTCGCAGAGCGGCGTGGCATGCCACGACAGTACGGGACCGGGGCCGCCGTGCGCCCGCCGGGTCAGCGGGCCCCCGGGATCAGCTCCCCTGGCGGTCCGGGACCTTGTCGCTGCCGGTGCTGCGCTCCATCGCTGCCAGGAACCGCTGGTGCTCGGCGAGTGAGGCGCCGTCACCCGTGGCCCGCGGCGGACGCGCGGCCCAGGCCGCCCAGAGCAGGGCCAGCACCCCCGCGCCGACGGGGATCCCCAACCAGGCCAGCGCTCCCATGTCCGTCCTCCCTGCTCCGTCCTGCCTATCAGCACATTAACCGGCCGGACGGAGAACGGCGCTGACGCCATCCGGGTTACGGCGGTCCCTTTGCGGCCACCCGGGGGAATGATTGATCTACCCGGCTGCCACCGATCGGGTGATCCGACGGGACCGGGCGCCCGGTCAGCATGGTCGGGCGCGTCGGCAGGACAATGCGCCCTCAGCGGCAACGCGCGCCCTCAGCAGGAGCCCGCGCCGACCCACTCCTCCTGACCGTCCGTGAAGACCTGGTGCTTCCAGATCGGCACCTCGTGCTTGAGGTCGTCGATCAGCTTGCGGGCCGCGGCGAAGGCCTCGCCGCGGTGCGGGCAGGAGACCGCGACGATCACCGCGGCGTCGTTGATCTCCAGCCGCCCGGTCCGGTGCACCGCCGCCAGCGCCCGCACCGGGTAGTCGGCCGCCACCTTCTCGGCGATCCGGCGCATCTCGCGCTCGGCGGTCGGGTGGCAGCTGTACTCCAGCGCGGCCACCGACTTGCCGCCGTCGTGGTCGCGGACGGTCCCGACGAACACCGTGGTGCCACCGGCCGCGTCGTCGCCGACCGCCGCGTAGACCTCGTCGAGGGAGAGCGGAGTCTCCCGGATCGCGAGCAGGCGGATGGGGTCGTGATTCTCGGACATGGCCCCATCATGGTCCACCGGCGGCCCGACCGGGCAACTGTCGGACCGCACGAACCACCGGGCCTCAGTAGCGGCGCCGCTTGCGCGCCCGGCGCACCAGCGCGGCGGTGCCGACCAGGGCCACCGTGGCGCCGGCCGCGCCCAGGCTGGTGGCGGCCTCCTTGCCGCCGAGCCGCCGCCCGGCCACCGCGTGCCGGCCCGCGACCTGGGCCAGCAGCTCGGCCAGCACCTCCTCGTTGCCGTACCGCGGCCGCCAGCCGGCCTCGTGCAGCCGGCTCCCGGAGACCACCCACGGGTACATGGTGTACGCCAGGTCCCCGGCCGGCGCCGGGGTCAGGCCCAGGCGGTGCAGCCGGGCGGCGGTGCCCAGGGCCAGCGAGGCGGGCAGCTCCATCCGCCGGATCCCGGAGAGCGCCTCCACCTCCTCCTGCTCCAGCCAGCCGTCGCAACCGACCGTCACCTCGCCCTCGACCAGGCCGAGCGCCGCGTACTCCAGGGCGGCCGCCAGGTCGTCCACGTGGCAGAACTGCCAACACGGCCGGGAGCCGGCCACCACCAGCAGCCGGGGTGCCTCGAAGTGCCTGGTCAGCACGGTGTCGATGCCCGGCCCGACCACCACGGCCGGCCGCAGCACCGTCACCTGCAGGCCCGGGTGGGCGCGCGGCGCCCGCCGGGCCAGCCGCTCGATCTCCAGCAGGTCGCCGACCAGGCTGGCCTCCTCGGTGGCCCGCAGCTCCGAGTCCTCGGCGAGCGGCACCTCGTTGTCCGGCAGCGCGCCGTAGACCATCGCGGAGGTGCAGAGCACCACCCGCTGCACGCCGGCGGCCGCCGCGGCCGTCACCACGGTCTGGGCGCCGCGCACGTTGTAGGCGCTGCGGACCCGCGGGTCGGACTCCATGCCGAGGTCCATCGCCAGGTGGACCACCACGTCCACCCCGCGCAGCCGCTCGGCCACCGCCGGATCGCGCACGTCCAGCACCCGCCACTGCACGCCGGCGGTCTCGCCCCGGCGGTCGTCGATCGCCAGGACCTTGCGCACCCCCGGCGAGGCCACCAGCCGGGCCGCCACCCGGCCGCCCAGCACCCCGGCCGCGCCGGTGACGGCGACGGTGAGCGGTCTGCCGCCGTAGGCTGGGGGCGCGGACCCGGGCACCACCTGGGCTTCCTCGTCTCCGGTCAGCCCAGAGCGAACGTCCGAAGACGGGGAACTCACCGGCCATCCTCCACGGTTAGCTTATGTGCGTACGTACGAGTGTCACGTACCGTCCATCCTGCCCGAGGAGCGGGCCCGGCTACGCACCCGGCGCGGGCGTGCCCGCTCCCACCTGCTAGCTGCATTCCCGCCACAGCACCCGCGCGTGACGGCCGACCAGATCGAGGACCCAGTGAGCGACCTCCCCTTCGGATTCGGTGTCCCGCCCGAGGAGCCCGAGGAGGGCAAGGACAAGGGCGGCGAGAAGAACGACAAGCCCGGCGAGCCGACCGGCGGGTCCGGCGCGAACCAGCCGCAGGAGCCCTTCGGCTTCGGCGGGGCCAACCCGTTCGGCGCGTTGTTCGGCGCCGGCGGCCCCGGCGGCCAGGGCGGATCCGGTGACAACCCGTTCGCGGCCATGATGGGCGGCCTCAACCCGGGCGACCTGGGCGCCGCCTTCCAGCAGCTCGGCCAGATGCTGTCGTTCGAGGGCGGCCCGGTGAACTGGCAGCTGGCCAAGGACATCGCCCGGCAGTCCGTGGTGGCCGAGCAGCCCGAGGGCCGCAGCAAGGACCGCTCGGTCGGCACCGCCGAGCGCGCCGCGGTCGAGGAGGCGGTCCGGCTGGCCGAGCTCTGGCTGGACTCCGCCACCGAGTTCCCGACCTCGTCGGCCGGCGCGGTGGCGTGGAGCCGGGCCGAGTGGATCGAGGCCACCCTGCCGGTCTGGCAGGAGCTGGTCGACCCGGTCGCCGAGCGGGTCGGCAACGCCATGGGCGGCGTGCTGCCCGAGGAGATGCAGGCCGTGGCCGGCCCGCTGATGGGCGTGATGCGCTCGATGGGCGGCGCCATGTTCGGCACCCAGATCGGCCAGGCGCTCGGCGCGCTGGCCGCCGAGGTGCTCGGCTCCACCGACATCGGCCTGCCGCTGGCCCCGGCCGGCAAGGCGGCGCTGCTGCCGCAGAACATCGCCGAGTTCGGCGAGGGGCTGAGCGTCCCCGCCGACGAGGTGCGGCTCTACCTGGCCCTGCGCGAGGCCGCCCACCAGCGGCTCTTCACCCACGTGCCGTGGCTGCGCGCCCACCTGTTCGGCGCCGTCCACGCGTACGCCCAGGGCATCAAGGTGGACACCTCCCGGATGGAGGAGATGATGGGCCGCCTCGACCTGGAGAACCCGGAGGCGCTCCAGGAGGCGCTCTCCGGCGGCATGCTCCAGCCCGAGGACACTCCCCAGCAGAAGGCCGCGCTGGCCCGCCTGGAGACGGCGCTGGCCCTGGTCGAGGGCTGGGTGGACGCGGTGGTGCACGCCGCCGCCGAGCCGCACCTGCCGCAGTCCTCGGCGCTGCGCGAGACGCTGCGCCGCCGCCGGGCCAGCGGTGGCCCGGCCGAGCAGACCTTCGCCACCCTGGTCGGCCTGGAGCTGCGCCCGCGCCGGCTGCGCGACGCCTCCCGGTTGTGGGCCTCGTTGGCCGACGCCCGCGGCGTCGAGGGCCGGGACGCCCTCTGGCAGCACCCGGACATGCTGCCGACCGCCGCCGACCTGGACGACCCGGACGGCTTCGTGCACCGGGGCGACACCGAGTCCACCGAGGACGGCCTGGACTTCGGCGCGATCGAGCGGCTGCTGGGCGAGGCCGCGGGTGGTGCCGGCGAGCCGGGTGACGGGGAGCGGAAGGCCTCGGGCGGCACGGACCGGGGCGAGACCGGCACGGACCGGGGCGAGACCGGCAAGGACCAGGACGAGTCGGGCGAGACCGGCAAGGACCAGGGCGAGAAGAAGGACGGCCCCGAGGCATGACGCACGCCGACGCCGTCCAGGTGCTCGACGCCTGGACGCCCGCCGATGCCGCGCAAGAGGGGCTCCGCCGGGACTACCTGGCGCACCTGGCGGCCCATCAGGACGGGCTGTACAAGTCCTGCCTGCCCGCGCACGTCACCGCCAGCGCGCTGGTGGTGGACCCGTCGGCCGGCCGGGTGCTGCTGACCCTCCATCCGAAGGTCGGGCTCTGGCTGCAGATGGGCGGGCACTGCGAGCCGGCCGACGCCACCCTGGGAGCCGCCGCGCTGCGCGAGGCCACCGAGGAGTCCGGGATCGCGGGGCTGGTGCTGCTCGCCGCCGACGGCACGGCCGGTGGCCGGCCGGCGCCGGTGCAGCTGGACCGGCACGAGGTGCACTGCACCGGCAAGGACCGCCCGGCCAACACCCACCTGGACGTGCAGTACCTGGCGCTGGCCCCCGCCGGGGCCCGGGAACTGATCAGTGAGGAGTCGCTGGACCTGCGCTGGTTCGGCTGGGACGAGCTGCCGGAGCTGACCGATGACTCGGTGCGGCGGCTGGTCGGGCTGGCCCGCGGGCTGGTCGGCTGAACCCCTTCGCACCGGCGGACGGCTGGTCGGACCGGTCGGCTGAACCCCTTCGCACCGGCGGACCGCTGGTCGGCTCCGCTGACGGCCGGGGTCAGCCGCACACCTCGGGCTCGCCCGTGCCACGGGCCCCCGGGATGTGCGGCAGCCGGGCGGCGGAGGCCACCCCCTCCAGGTAGCCGCGGGCCCGCTCGGTGCGCGGATAGGCCTCCAGCAGGGACCAGAACTCCGGTCCGTGGTCCGGCACCAGCAGATGGGCCAGCTCGTGCAGCAGCACGTAGTCCAGCACGTATCCCGGCATGCCCTGGAGCCGGTGGGAGAGTCGGATGGAGCGTTCGCTGGGGGTGCAGGAGCCCCAGCGGGAGTTCTGGTTGGTGACCCAGCGGACCTGGTCGGGACGGGCACGGCCGCCGAGGTAGTCGACGGACAGCCGCTGGGCCCGCTCGGCCAGGGCGTCGTCGCCGAGGGCCCGGCGGCTCTCCTGGGCGGCGAGCCGGTCGAGCATCTGGGCCACCCAGCGCTGCTCCTCGGCCACCGACATCCGGGCCGGGATGAGCACGATCGTGCGGTCGCCCTCGCGGTAGGCGGAGACGGTGCGGCTGCGGCGGGCGCTGCGGCGGACCTCGACCGGGCCGTGGTGGCCGGGGGACTGCGGCGGCGGAGCCTGGGCGGTGGGCAGCTCCTCTCCCGTCGTCGGGGGCGCCGGCCGCCCGCGCGAACCGGGCGTCGCGACCGGTGACCCGGCAGCTGCTCGGGCACGCCGAGGCGACGCCGAGGGCTTGGGGTCCCGTTCGGCTGCCATGGCACACGACGTTACCGGCTGTCCCTGACAGAAGTCCGGTGCCCCGGCCGAATTCTTCGACCCAATCGACCGGAAAGCACCGCCTTGGTCCCCGCCGCCGGTCAGATCATCATCCCCAGTCTGTGGATAACGCATTTGGTGAACCGGCGGCACCGGAGCAGGATTTCCTCACCGAGTGGATTCGGCCGATTCCGGAGCGGAGTTTCCCATGCGTCCCGTGCTCAAGCCCGCGCTCTCCCGCACCTGGCGCGACCAGGAGACCTTGCAGTTCGGCACCCTTCCCGACCGGGCCCAGCTGGTCTCCCGCGCCGATGAGCGGTTCTGTGCCTTCCTCGCCCTGCTCGACGGCGAGCGCGATGCCGCCGCCGTCACCGCCGCCGCGCAGGATCTCGGCTTGGAACCCTCCGCAGTCGAACAGACCCTGCATTCGCTGGCCGATACCGGCCTGCTCGACGACGCGGGCGCGGTCGATCAGGCCCTGGCGGGCCTGCCGCCGAGCCGGCGGGACCAGCTCGCGCCCGATCTGGCCTCGCTCTCGCTGCTCCATCCCGGGCCGGGGCAGGGCGCCGGGGTGCTGGGGCGGCGGTCCGGGTGGCGGGTGGAGGTGCGTGGCGCCGGGCGGGTCGGGGCCGCGCTGGCGACCACCCTGGCGGCGGCCGGCATCGGCTCGGTCGAGGTGCTGGACCACGGCCGGGTGGTCGCCGGCGACTGCGCCCCCGGTGGATTGACGGCCCGTGAGATCGGTCGGCCGCGGGCCACCGCCGCGCGCGAGGCGGTCCGGCTCGCCGCCGGTCGGGCGCCGGCGCCCGAGGGCGCGCCCGAGGCCGGCGGAGCCGTCCCGCCGGCGCCCGATCTGGTGGTGTTCGCGCCCCGGGACGGCAGCGGGGCGTTGGCCGGCAGCGCGGCCGCCGCCCGGGAGCTGATGCGGGCCGGCACGCCGCACCTGTACGTCGGGGTGGTGGAGCACCTCGGGGTGGTCGGTCCCCTGGTGCTCCCCGGCGCCTCCGCCTGCGGCGGCTGCCTGGTGCTCAGCCGCACCGATCAGGACTCCGGCTGGCCCCGGCTGCTCGCCCAGCTCGCCGCCGAGGGGCCCGGGCGGCCCAGGGAGCCGGCCTGTGACGGCGCGTTGGCCACCGCAGTGGCCGGGCTCGCCGCGCTGCACGCGCTGCTGCTGCTCGACGGGGAGCGGCCGCCGAGTATCGACGGCTGGTGCGAGATCTCGGCGGCCGACGGCATGGCCCGCCGACTGCGGCTCTCCCCGCATCTGGAGTGCGGCTGCTTCTGGCCCTGACCGGCCGGGCCCCGCCGGCCGGCGGCCGCGGCCGGTGCGGTCGGCGCTGGGCCGGGCACTGGCCGAGCCGCCAGGAAGAACGGGCACAATGGGCCTAGTGACCGCCGTCCCCGGTCATCAGCGGCCCCGCGAGGAGCCGCCAACGGCAGGCCCGCAGAGGGTGGCAGGATTGGGAGGCCCGGGTGAGCGATCTTCCGCGCAAGGCTATGACCCGCACCGCACGGCTCGCCGCCCTGCCCTTGGGGATCGCGGGGCGGGCCACCCTGGGCCTGGGCAAGCGGATCGGCGGACGCTCCGCGGAGGCCGTCACCGCCGAGCTCCAGCAGGCCACCGCCGACCAGCTCTTCAAGGTCCTGGGGGAGCTCAAGGGCGGGGCGATGAAGTTCGGGCAGGTGCTGTCGGTCTTCGAGGCCGCCCTGCCGGAGGAGATCGCGGGTCCCTATCGCGCCGCCCTGACGAAGCTTCAGGACGCCGCACCCCCCATGCCCGCGGCCCGGGTGCACGCCGCCCTGGCCGAGCGGATGGGCAAGGACTGGCGGGCCAGCTTCCGCAGTTTCGACGACCGCCCGGCCGCCGCGGCCTCGATCGGCCAGGTGCACAAGGCGGTCTGGCAGGACGGTCGCACGGTCGCGGTCAAGGTGCAGTATCCGGGCGCCGGTGAGGCACTGCTCTCCGACCTGGCTCAGCTCAGCCGGGTGGCCTGGCTGGTCGGGCCGCTGATCCCGGGGCTGGACATCAAGCCCCTGATCGGCGAGCTGCGGGAGCGGGTCACCGAGGAGCTGGACTACGCCCTGGAGGCCGAGGCCCAGCAGGTGCACGCCGACGAGTTCGCCACCGACCCGGACATCGTGGTGCCCGCCGTGGTGGCCCAGGCCGACCAGGTGCTGGTGACCGAGTGGCTTGACGGCACCCCGCTGGCCGAGGTGATCTCGGGCGGCGGCCAGACCGAGCGCGACCGGGCCGGGCAACTGCTGGCCCGCTTCCTGTTCGCCGGTCCGGCCCGCACCGGGCTGCTGCACGCCGATCCGCACCCCGGCAACTTCCGGCTGCTGAAGACCGACGGGCCCGCCGAGAACTGGCGGCTCGGGGTGCTGGACTTCGGCACGGTCGACCGGCTGCCCGGCGGACTGCCCCGGCCGATCGGCGACTCGCTGCGGATGGCGCTGGCCGGTGACGCGGTGGGGGTGCTGGAGATGCTGCGCGCCGAGGGCTTCGTCAAGCCCACCATCGAGCTGGACCCGGACGCGGTGCTCGACTACCTCCGGCCGATCATCGAGCCGGCCGCGGTGGAGGACTTCCACTTCACCCGGGCCTGGATGCGCGCCCAGGCAGCCCGGATCGCCGATCCCCGCTCCCCCGCCTACAACCTCGGCAAGCAGCTCAACCTGCCGCCGGACTACCTGCTGATCCACCGGGTCACGCTGAGCACCATCGGGGTGCTCTGCCAGCTCGGCGCCCAGGCGCCGTTCCGGGCCGAAATGTTGGACTGGCTGCCGGGCTTCGCCGAACAGGACTGAGCGGCGCCGCTCGGCAGCTGGTCCCGGAGGGCCCGGTCGCCGAGCGGCTGAGCCCTTCCGGACGGCGCCCGCCGGCCGCCCGCGTGCCCGGACGTGCCGATGCCCCGGCCACCCCCTGCGGCGGGGTGGTCGGGGCATCGGCACGTCCGGGGCCGACACTGACGGGCGCTCAGAGCACCGCGTTGGCCAGTGCCTTGCGGGCCCGCAGCGTGGCGCGCTCCGCCTTGCGGCGCAGCCGTGCCACCCGCAGCGCCGTCAGCGCCAGACGTTGGTCCTCGGCCTCGTGGAGGCGTTCTTGCATATGGGCACGGGCCAGGTTTTCCTGCAGTAGATGCATCTCAAGGGTCCTGTTCTTGAAGGAGAGTTCGTTGGTCTGCTCGGCGCGGGCGCTGGGCCCTGCGGTGATCGCCATGTCGTGGTCCTGCTCGTGGTGCGTCGTCGGGTAGGTGGTCTGGGTCGCGGCATCGGCCTGGGCAAGGGCCGTGCGCACGGAGAGGCGCAGTGCGCCGTCCGCCGGGGGGCATTCCCGGTGGACTACCGCTGCTCCGAGCCTGGGGTTCACGCCATGACCTCGCTCTTGCGCGGGCGGCCACGGGGCCGCTTGCGGGCCACCACGACGCCCTGGACGAAGAGCTCGCCGCCCCAGACGCCCCAGGGCTCACGCCGGTCGAGGGCGCCGGCCAGACAGGCCTCCTTGACCGGGCAGGTGCCGCAGAGGGACTTGGCGTACTCCACGTCGGCCGGGGTCTCGGCGAAGAAGACCTCGGGGTCGAAGGAGCGGCAGGGGATGGTGGCACCGAGGGCGTCGGCTTCGTCGATCGAGGTGAGCTGCATGAGAGAGCCTTCCGGAGGAGGGGGAGGTACGAGCGGAGCCGTGGTCGGCGTTGTCGGCGGTACGGACGGGGTGGGCGGTGTGATGACCGTGGACACTGGTGGCGTCTTCCTCGTCTTGATTCGGTTCCGGTCCAGCTGACTGGTCGGGCTGGGCCGGAGGCCCCGAGGGGCCTGGTGGTCGGTCGTACCGGACAAACAGAAGGGCCGCGGATCCCGGTTGACGGGTTCCGCGGCCCTGGAAAAGTGCCGACCTGAGGGTGCTCAGGTTCGCTCTCTCCAGGGTTCAGGCCCGCGGAAGGCCCGGATCCGGGCGGCTTCGGCGCCGATGAAGGCGACCTTGGCCTGGTTGATCAGCTGCTCGTCCTGCTGCTCGGCTGCGGCACCGATGACCTGCAGATAGGCGCCATGCTTGGCCGCCGCATCCACCGCCTTCGGTGCCTCGGTCGGTCGTCCGCCACGCATGCCGCGCGAGCAGTCGACGGAGCCCGCGGCCCAGCCGAGGGACAGACCGGTACCGACACTCAGACCGAAGGAACCGGCAACCAGCGAGACTCCACCCGCGACAAGAGCGGTGGTGGAGGGACGCAGGGAAGCGGCGACAATGGTCTGGCCAGTCAGTTTGGTGATCATCTGGTTCGTTCCCACTGTGCTCGCCTCCTCTCGGCGTCTCGCGGTGCCCAGTCCCCCGGGCTCCGGTGTTCGGATGTCTGTCGGTCCAGCTGCCCCGCCACGGCGGGGATGGTGCGGGATGGTGCTGTGGTGCAGCAGGGGAAAGCCTGGTCAGGACAGGTCCCGAGTGGCTTCGCGGTCGCGTCCCCTTGACCGCTCCGGCAGGCTATTGCGCTTCACGCACAGCGCGCAAACTATTTTTCCGGCGAGTTTCAGGACTCGTCCTCAGTGAGGTCCGCAACGACCTCCGCCGAGGGGTCGTCCGGCTCAGCGGCCCGTTCCACCTCGGGGTCTTCCCCCGAGCACAACGACAGCACGTCCGCACCGTACTTGTCCAGCTTGAGTGCGCCGACTCCGGAGATCCGGGACAGTTCCGCGACATTTGACGGTGCGTCCTCGGCGATCGCCATCAGGGTGGCGTCGGTGAAGATCACATAGGCCGGCACCGCCTGCTCCTTGGCACGGCGGGACCGCCACTCACGCAGACGCTCGTAGAGGCCCTCGTCCATGGTCGACGGACAGTCCTCGCAGCGGCGCAGCTTGCGCTCCACCGCCTCGGTCAGCGTGCGGCCGCAGACCCGGCACTTGACCGGCCCGCGCGCCGCGCGCCGACCGGCGGACCGCTCCGCCCCGCCCTCCGCGCCCCCGCGCCCGCCGGTCCGCCCGGCGCCGGCGGCGGACCCGGGGCGCAGCCCGTCCAGGAACCGGCTGGGCTTGCGGCCGGCCCGGCCGCCCGGTGAGCGGGCCAGCGCCCAGGAGAGACCGAGGTGCTCCCTCGCCCGGGTGACTCCGACGTAGAGCAGTCGGCGCTCCTCCTCCAGCTGCTCGTCGGTCTTGGCGTAGATGATCGGCAGGGTGCCCTCGGTCAGGCCGACCAGGAAGACCGCGTCCCACTCCAGGCCCTTGGCCGCGTGCAGCGAGGCCAGCGTCACCCCCTCGACCGCGGGGGCGTGCTGGGCGGCGGCCCTGGCGTCCAACTCCGCGACGTAGGCGGCGAGGTCGGCCGGCTCACCGGCGGCGCGCCGCCCGGCCTCGAACTCCTCGGCCAGCCGGACCAGCGCGGCCAGCGACTCCCAGCGCTCGCGCACCGCCCCGGAGCCGGCCGGCGGCACCGGGGTGAAGCCCCGGGTGGCCAGCACCGCCCGGACCTGGGCGGCCAAGTCGGGCGCGTCGGCGGTCAGCGGATCGCCGACGGCCCGGGCGGCGCCCCGCAGCAGCAGCCCGGCCTCGCGGATCTCGGGCCGCTCGAAGAACCGCTCGGCGCCCTTGAGCTGGTAGGAGATGCCGAGATCGGCCAGTGCCTGCTCGTAGACCTCGGACTGGCCGTTGGTGCGGAACAGCACCGCGATCTCACTGGCCCGCACTCCCTCCGCGAGCAGCTCGCCGATCCGGCGGGCGGTGCCCTCGGCCTCGGCGGGCTCGTCGGGGTACTCGGTGTAGACCGGCTCGGGGCCGGCCGGGCGCTGCGAGACCAGCTCCAGCCGGTGCCGGGCCGCCGCGCCCCGGGCCTGGGCGAGCAGTCCGTTGGCCAGGTGCACCACCTGCGGGGTGGAGCGGTAGTCGCGGACCAGCTTGACCACCGTCGCGTCCGGGTGCCTGGTGCGGAAGTTCAGCAGGTAGTCGGGGGTGGCGCCGGTGAAGGAGTAGATGGTCTGGCTGGCGTCGCCGACCACGCACAGTCCGGCCCCGGCGCCGACGGCGGCGCCCGTCCACTGGTCCAGCAGCCGCTGCTGCAGCGGCGAAACGTCCTGGTACTCGTCCACCGTGAAGTGCCGGTACTGCGCCCGGACCTGCTCGGCGATCTCCGGGCGGTCCTCCAGGATGGCGGCGGTGAGCAGCAGCACGTCCTCGAAGTCGATCACGTTGCGGTCGCGCTTGGTCTGCTCGTAGGTCGCGTAGACCCGGGCGATCTCGGCCGGGTCGCGCGGGGCCTCGCGGCCGGCCTTGAGCACGGCCACCGGATAGTCGTCCGGCACGATCTGGGTGACCTTGGCCCACTCGATCTCGCTCGTCAGGTCGCGCAGCTCGGTGCGCTGCACGCGCAGCCCGCTGCGGCCGGCCGCCTCGGCGACCAGCTGCACCTTGCGCTCCAGCAGCCGGGGCACCTCGCCGCCGACCGCACGCGGCCAGAAGTACTGCAGCTGCCGCAGCGCGGCCGCATGGAAGGTGCGGGCCTGCACGCCGTCGGCGCCGAGCTGGCGCAGCCGGCCGCGCATCTCGCCGGCGGCCCGCGCGGTGAAGGTGACGGCCAGCACCTGCTGGGGCTGGAAGACACCGGTGCGCACCCCGTAGGCGATCCGGTGGGTGATCGCCCGGGTCTTGCCGGTGCCGGCACCGGCCAGCACGCAGACCGGACCGTGCAGCGCGGTGGCGACCGCCCGCTGCTCGGGGTCGAGCCCGGCCAGCACGGCGTCCGGATCACCCGGGCGGGCGCCGTACCCACCGAAGCCGCCGTCGATCATCAGCTCTTCCTGCATGGGCTCCATCCTCTCAGCCCGCCGGCTCGACCGGGCCGGACCGGCCGGACCGGACCCTTCCGCCGGCAGCCCGGCTCTCCCATCCTGGCAGGCCGGACCGACACCGTGCGGCCGGTTGTCCACAGGCCCGGGCCGATCATCGGACCAGCTCACAACCGAACCGGACGCCGGCGCCGGACCCGGGGAATCGACCGGCGGTCACGTGCGTTGACCAGACGGCAACGCCCCGTCCCGCTCACGAAGGAGCCTCCTCGATGTCCGGCAGCGTCACGATGTACAGCACCACCTGGTGCGGCTACTGCACTCGTCTGAAGGGCCAGCTGACCCGTGAGGGCATCGGCTACGACGAGATCAACATCGAGCAGGACCCGGCCTCCGCCCAGTTCGTCGAGTCGGTCAACAACGGCAACCAGGTCGTCCCGACCGTCGTGGTGGTCGGCGCGAGCGGTGAGCAGGCGGTCATGACCAACCCGTCGCTCGCCCAGGTGAAGAAGGCCCTCGCCGCCTGACGGCCCGTCGCACCGCGTCCGCCCCGCCCCGGGTCAGGCGCGGTGTCCCCCGGGATCAGGCGCGGCGCGCCGCCCAGGCCTCGGGCGACAGTCCGTAGACCACCAGGTCGCGCGGCCCGTCGGCGAGCACCGCGCCCTGCGGCAGCACCGACTCCCGGACGAACCCGAGCCGCTCGGCCAGCGCCCGGCTGCGCACGTTGTCCACCACCGTGCGCAGGCCGACCCGGCGCAGCCCGAGCGGCCCGAAGGCGTGCTCGATCAGCAGCTCGGCGGCCCGACGGATCAGCCCGCGCCCCTCGAACTCGGCGAACCGCGCGTTGTTGGCGGCCAGTGCCGCGTGGTAGGCGTCGGCGATCGCGACCGTGCGGGGTACCAGCACGGCGTCCTCGGTGCGCCGGTGACTGAAGAACATGGCACTGCGCATCCGGGGCTCCCCTCCTGAACCGGGTTGCCACCCTAGGGCGCGGATCCGACGAGCCGTCAACCTCAGCGCCCGGCCCGGGCGCCCAGCTGCCCGAGACCGTAGACCAGGCGGCAGCGGTCGGCGGAGTACCTGGTCTCGATCACCCGGACCGGGCCCCGGCGGTCGTAGGTGACCCGGGTCTGCACCAGCAGCGGCACGCCGGGGCCGCCCTGGAACCACTGCGCCTCCTCGGGCCCGGGCATCCGGGCGACCAACTGGTCCACCGCCCCGATCTCCACCCGGCCCAACGCGGCCAGCACCGCCTCGTCGCCACCGGGAACCGGGTCGGGCTCCATCAGCGCGGTGCCGGCCGCCACCCCGGCCCGGTAGTGGCTCTCCTCGATGGAGTAGGGCTCCCGGTCCAACAGCCGCAGCTGGCGCCGGACCACCACCGCCTCGCCGGGCCGCACCCCCAGCCGTTCGGCCACGTCCACCCGGGCCCGCACGATCAGCATCTCGAACTCGGCGCTCAGTTGCCGCCCGGCCTGCTCCGCCTCCGCCGTGTAGACCTCGCTGGGCCCGGCGAGCCCGTCCCGCTGACTGGGCAGCAGCGGCCCGAAGGCCCGGTGGTCGAGCACCGGGTGCTCGCGCAGGAAGGTGCCCTTTCCCTGCAGCCGGACCAGCAGGCCCTCGTTGACCAGCACGTCGACGGCGAGCCGCACGGTGTTGCGGGCCACGCTGTACTGCTGCTCCAGCTCTGCCTCCACCGGCAGCGCGGTGCCGCCCGGCCATTCGCCCGCCGAGATCCGGCGGCGCAGATCGGCGGCCAGCCGCTGGTACTTGGGGGACGGCATGCTGCCACTGGAGATGGTCACGCTGGAAATGTAGCGAGCGATCTGACCCGCTTTCAGCTAAACCGACCATAATTGGCCATGATTCCGCGCCGACCGGCCCGGCGGCCGGCCGACGGAACCGCGCTGGCCTGCGCGGATGCCGCCACCTCGAATGCCGTCCCGGCGATCCGCGCGCACCAGAGCAACCAAGGCAAATGGGGGGCGTGCACGAATGGCACACGCCCCCCACTGCTCATTTCCTTTACCAGCGCTCACTGCTCGGCAGCGGTGCGCCGTACCACTGCTCGATCAGGTGACGGGCGATCGAGATTCCGCTGGGCGGCACGATCTCGCCGGACTCCCAGCCGGCCCGCAGGTCCTCGCGGGAGAACCAGCGCGCCTCGGCCAGCTCCTCCCCGTCCACGGAGAGCTCGGCGCCGCCCGGCGCCGCCTTCCCCACGAAGCCCAGCATCAGACTGGCCGGGAACGGCCAGGGCTGACTGGCCCGGTAGCTGACCTCGCCGACCCGCACCCCGGCCTCCTCGAAGACCTCGCGGACCACCGCCTGCTCGATCGACTCGCCGGGCTCGACGAAGCCGGCCAGCGTGGACCAGCGGCCCTCCGGCCAGAGTGCCGAGCGACCCAGCAGGCAGCGGTCCTGCTCGTCGGTGATCAGCATGATCACCGCCGGGTCGGTGCGCGGGTAGTGCTCCGCCGCACAGGAGGTGCAGCGCCGCAGGTGCCCGGCCCCGGCCTTCTCGGTCGGGTGTCCGCAGCGCGAGCAGAAGCTGTGCAGCCGGTGCCAGTGCTCCAGGGCCACCGCGTGCACCAGCAGCCCGGCGTCGCGGTCCGACAGGGCGCCGCCGACCTCGCGCAGCCCGGCCGGGCGGGCGTCGCCGTCCAGCCGGCCCGGCAGCGTCTCGCCGGCCAACGCGAAGTAGGAGACGCCGGCGTCGTCGGTGCCCAGGAAGTAGCGGTCGCCCTCCTGCGGTGCTTCGAACGAGGGCAGCAGGACCAGCTCGGTGCCGGTCGGGGTGTCCACCACGAAGGCCTCGCCGCCGGAGATCGGCAGCACCTTGGTGGTCGGGTGGCTCCAGGCGGCGGCCAGCCAGGGCTCGTCCAGCCGGTGATGGGCGGCCCGGTCCACCCCGGCACGGGCCAGCGGCAGATCGCCGAACCGCTGGATCTCAGGCATGGTGCTCATGGTGTTCCGTCCCCGTCCACAGTGTCATCAGCGTCATCGTCAGTGGCAGTCGGCGTCGGTCGGCCCGCATCCGGCGTCGGTCAGTCCGCATGCGGCCGGTAGGTCTCGGCGAGGTCGGCCCAGAGGTGCGCGGAGGTCTCCACGCCCTTGCGCAGCAGGTCGAGCTCGACCTTCTCGTTGATCGAGTGCCAGCCGTCGGACGGCACCGAGATGCCCAGGAACAGCACCGGGGCGCCCAGCACGTCCTGCAGGTCGGCGGCCGGTCCCGAACCGCCCTCGCGGGTGAACAGGATCTCCTGCTCGAAGGCCCGGCCCATGGCCCGGACCACGGACTGCAGCGCCGGGTGGTCCAGCGGGGTCAGGCACGGGCGCGTGACGCTGCCGAACCTGATGGCGTGCCGGATGCCGGCGGGCAGCCGGTCCGCCACCCAGGCCTCGATGGCCCGCTCGATCCGCTCCGGGTCCTGTCCGGCGACCAGCCGGAACGAGAGCTTGAGGTGCGCCTCGGCCGGCACGATGGTCTTGCTGCCCGGGCCGGTGTAGCCACCCCAGACGCCGTTGACCTCGGCGGTCGGCCGGGCCCAGATCCGCTCCAGGGTGGTGTAGCCGGCCTCGCCCTGGGCGCCGTGCGACTTGGCGGTGGCCAGCCAGCGCTGCTCGTCGAACGGCAGCTTGGCGAAGAGCTCGCGCTCCCGCTCGGTCAGCTCGACCACGCCGTCGTAGAAGCCGGGCACCGCGACCCTGCGGTCCGCGTCGTGCAGCGCGGCGGCCAGTTCGGCCGCGCTGGTCGCCGGGTTGGGCACCGCGCCGCCGAAGGAGCCGGAGTGGATGTCGCTGTCCGGGCCGGACAGGTCGATCTGGCAGTCCAGCTTGCCGCGCATCCCGGTGCAGACGGTCGGGGTGGCCGCGTCCCACATGCCGGTGTCGGAGACGAGCACCAGGTCGGCGGCCAGCCGCTCGCGCTCCCGGCGGATCAGCGCGCCGAAGTTGGGCGAGCCGGACTCCTCCTCGCCCTCGATCAGCAGCTTGAGGTTGACCGCCGGCGCGGTCCGCCCGGTGGCCGCCAGGTGCGCGCGCAGGCCCAGGGTGTGGAAGAACACCTGCCCCTTGTCGTCGGCCGCACCCCGCGCGTACAGCCGGGCGCCGACCCGGGTCGGCTCGAACGGCTCGGTGTCCCAGCCGTCCGCCTTGGCCGCCGGCTGCACGTCGTGGTGCCCGTAGACCAGCGCGGTCGGGGCGCCGGCCGACTCGGCCGGCCACTCGGCGAAGACCGCCGGCAGCCCGTCCGTCTCCCAGACCTCGACGACCGGGAACCCGGTCTCGCGCAGCTTCGCCGCCAGCCACTCGGCGGAGCGGCGGACGTCGCCGGCCCGCTCCGGATCGGCCGACACGGAGGGGATGCGCAACCAGGCGCCGAGGTCCTCCAGGAAGGCGGCCTCGTGCTGGTCGATGAAGGAGCGGACGGCGCTGTCCGGGGTTTTCGTCATACGGACGACTTTAGTTGGCGAGGCCGCGTACGTGCCGCCGCGGTCCGGCAGCCGGGCCGCGGCGGCACTGTGCGATCCGTCACCCCGGGCGGTCAGGCGGCTCGGCGCACCAGGGTGACCCGGGAGCGGGTGAGCAGCGCGGCCAGTCCGGTGGCGAGCAGCGGCAGCACCAGCAGGGTGAGCCCCAGGGTCGACCAGGGCAACGCGATCACCGTGTGCCTGCCGGGGACCGTGCTGCCGGGCGGCGCGGCGTCCATGACCCGGCGCAACGCCACCGCCGGAACGATCCCGCACACGGCACCGAGGAGGGCGCCCATCGCCGCGATAGTCCCGCACTGGAAACCGGAGAGCCGCCGTCGGATCCCCGGGGCGGCGCCCACCGCCGCCAGGGTGGCCAGGTCCTGCTGGGAGTCGGCGGCCGCCAGCCCGGTGGCGATGCCGGCCGCGCCGAGCGCCACCAGACCGGCGAACGCGGTGAGGCCGAGCACCAGCGTGGGTCTGCGGGGCCGGAACCCACGCTCCACCCTGAGCACGTCGCCGCCGTTCGGCTCCAGCTCGCTCAGCGCCCCGGTGGCCCGCTGGACGGCGGCGTCCGAGGGCATCGCGGCCGGCAGCCAGACAACGGCGCTGTCACGGGTGCCCATGCCCAGCCGGGCGGCGGTGTCCGGAGCCAGGTACATGCGGGCCGCCGGGTGCGGCACCGGTGCCAGCACCGCGTCCACCAGCACGTCACGGTAGGGCGGCGGGGGGCTGCCGGCGAGGCCGAACGGCTCCTGCAGCCGGACGATGGCCTTGCCGTCCTGGAGCATCGACGGTTCGAAGACCACCGCCTTGCCCGCCGCCGCGGCCTGCTCGGCGGCCTGGCCCGGCAGCCCGAACAGATTGTGCAGCACCCCCGGATCACCGCTGACCACGCTGCCCAGCCCGGCCGGTCCGGTGCGCTGGCAGCGCGGGTCCTGGTAGAGCCCCATCGGCACCGGCTGGTTCTTCGCCGACAGGTCGTCGGCGGGGCAGCGGGCGGCGGGCGGCGGTTCGGCCGTCACGTCGCCGCAGCGGCCCCCGGTGCCGCAGTCGCCGTACCGCAGCGCGAGCACTGTCGCACCCGGGCCGAGGTCCGGCATCGCCCGCTCGACGGCGGTGCGCTGGGCAGCCGCCGTGCCCTGGCCGTGCCCGCTGTCGGTGAGGAACAGTGTGACGGCCTTGTCGGGAGCCGACGGCACGTAGGCCGCTCGCTGCTCGGCGTCGTTGCTGGCGGCGTAGACACCGACCGCCACCGAGCCGGCCACCGCGGCCATCACGGCGGCCACCGCCGGTGCGGTGCGCCCGCGGTGCCGGACCGAGTCGCGCAGCGCCAGCCGGGGCGCCAGCGGCAGGACCCGGCCGAGCCGGCCGAACAGGCCCACCAGCGTGGGGGTGCAGGCGACCATGCCGAGCTCGGCGATCACCGAGCCACCGAGCACCGCGATGCTGCTGTGACCACGGTCCAACGCGGTGGGGCCGAGCAGCGCCATCGCCGTCCCACCACCCACCATCAGCACGCCCAGCGCCAGCAGCCGCTTGGCCGGCGGCCTGACGGTGCCGCGCCCGGTGAGCGCCGCCACCACGTCCTGCCGGGCCGCCTGCACGGCCGGCACCACGGCCGCCAGCAATCCGGTGACCAGGCCGATCGCCGCGACTCCGAGCAGGTCGCCGGGCACCAGGGCCAGCGCGCCGAACCGCTTGCCTGACAGCAGCTCCAACTGGTTGCGGGCGAGCACCACCAGCAGCACGGCCAGTCCGGTCCCGACCACGGCACCCGCCAGGCCCAGTACCACGCCGCCCCCGAGCACCACCGCACGCACCTGCGCCCGGTCGCCGCCGGCCGCGGCCAGCAGGCCCAACTGCCGCCGGGAGCGCCGGGCGCCGACCGCGAAGGCGGGGCCGGCGAGCAGCACGATCTCCAGCAGCGCCATTCCCACCACAGTGATCAGGGTCACCTGGTCGGCCCGGTCGAGGCCGGCGGTGAGCGAGGGGTCCTGGTCCGGCCTGCCGTAGTACGGCACCTGGGAGCGGGCCGGCGGGTGCAGCACCACGCTGCGCGAGGTGGCGGAGAACCCGTACTTGTTGAGCTCCAGCACCTTCGGCCAGTCGACGGCCGTGCCGGCCGGCAGCTTCACCAGCCATTCGTGCACGCTGTCCGCCGCCTGCGGGTCGCTGCCGCCGGACCCCGCGGTGTCGGCGGCGGCCACCGCGGCGACCGCGCTCGGCCGGCTCACCAGCGCGGTCGTCTTGAGGTCGTCCGGGTACTCCGCGACTCCGGTGATGGTGAACGACCGGTCACCCAGACTGGTGGTGCTACCGACCTTGAGGCCGGAGCGGTCCAGGAAGGTGCGGGTGGCCGCGAGTTCGCGGTCACCGGCCGGCGCCCGGCCGGACACCAGGTCGATCCGGCCGCGCCAGACCGGGTCGGCCAGGTCGGCGGCGGCCACCGTGGCCCGCAGCCGGCCGGTGGCGCTGGTGGCCAGTTCCGCCCGGTCGGCCGGGATCGGTACCAGCGCCGACCCGGGCGGCAGCAGCCGGGCGGCCAGCACCGCCGGATCGGTGTTCCGGCTGCGCTGCTGCTCGGGGGTGCCGGCCTGGCCGTCCAGCAGCGGCACCACGTCCTGCCCGTCGGAGGCCAACGGTGCCTGAATGATCCGGGCGCCGGGCTCGTCGAACTCCAGCAACACGTCGGCGGTGCCCAGTTCCCGGGTGGCCCGCTGGGCGGGCGTGAGTTCGGAGCTGTGGTACACCACGTCGACACCGGCGACGCCGAGCACCGGCAGCGCGATCATGGCGAGCACCAGGGCGCTGCGGCCCTTGGCCCGCAGTGCGTCCCGCCGGGCGATCCGCAGCGCCACCCTCCAGGAGCCGAGCCTCATCGGGCACCCGCCTCGCCGGCCCCGGTCACCAGCAGGCTCTCCGGCTGCTGCCGCCCGGTCTCGTCGACCAGCAGGCCGTCCCGCAGGAAGACCACCCGGTCGGCCCAGGCCGCGTGCCGGGCCTCGTGGGTGACCATCATGGCCGCCGCACCGGCGTCGCAGCGGGCCCGCAGCACCGCGAGCACCTCCTCGCCGGTGCCGGAGTCCAGCGCCCCGGTGGGCTCGTCGGCCAGCACCAGGCGGCGCTCGCCGATCAGCGAGCGGGCGATCGCCACCCGCTGCTGCTGGCCTCCGGACATGTCGTCGGGGAACCGGTCGGCCAGCTCGGCGATGTGCAGCTCCTCCAGGGCGGCCAGCGCCTCGCGGCGCGCGGTGCGGGCCGACACCCCGTCGAGTTCCCTGGGCAGGGCGATGTTCTCGGCGGCGGTCAGCGCCGGAATCAGGTTGTAGTCCTGGAAGACGTAGCCGATGGAGCGGCGGCGGACCTCGGCCAGCTTCTTGCGGGAGAGACCGGCGAGCGGCCGGCCCTCGACCAGCACCCGGCCCTCGGTCGGCGTATCCAGCCCACCGGCCAGGGTGAGCAGGGTCGACTTGCCGGAGCCGGACGGGCCCATCACGGCCACGAACTCCCCCGGCGCCACGGCCAGGTCGACGGCGCGCAGTGCGTGCACCTCGGCGGCGCCGCGGCCGTGCACCCGGCTCACCCGCTCCAGCTGGAGCACCGGCTGGCGGTCGGTCATCGTTCCTCCCCGTGGGTCCTGGCGACCCGCCTGGCCGGTGCGGCGGCCTGCCGGATCGGCGGCTTGCGGTTGGCCAGCCGGGTCTCGCAGTGGTCCAGCCAGCGGACCTCGGCCTCGGTCTGGAAGATCAGCTGGTCCAG
The DNA here is from genome assembly GCF_020907985.1 of Kitasatospora humi. Classification (GTDB taxonomy): domain Bacteria; phylum Actinomycetota; class Actinomycetes; order Streptomycetales; family Streptomycetaceae; genus Kitasatospora; species Kitasatospora humi. The sequence goes on from NZ_JAJJPA010000023.1 coordinate 86,593, forward strand.
CACCAGCAGCCAGGCGAGGTCGGTGCCGGCGGAGTCCTCGTCGCCGACCGCGGTGAGCGCCCTGGCCTTGAGCCGGGTGTAGTCCTGCAGCGCCTTGACGCTGTGTCGGCGCTGGCCCTGGACCACGGCGTGCACATCGACGCCGGGGACGGTCACGGCCATCGCGAGCTTGATCGCCAGCTCGTCGCGCGGCGGGTTGGTGCGCGCCACCGGGGTGTCGAACCAGGTCCGCAGTTCGGCGCGGCCCTTCTCGGTGACGGCGTAGACCTGGTGGCCCTCCTCGTCCTCACCGTCCGGGACGACCAGGCCGTCCCGCTCCAGGCGGCTCAAGGTCGTGTACACCTGACCGACGTTGAGCGGCCAGGTGGCTCCCGTCCTGGCCTCGAACTCGGTGCGCAGCTGGTAGCCGTAGCTGGGGCCCTGGTCGAGCAGGGCGAGCAGGCCGTGTTTGATGGACATACCGAGTATGTATACCCGGAATCCGGCACCGTGTATACCCGGTATGCACGGTGCCGGACGTGTCCCGACGTGCCGCCGCCGGCCCCCCGTAGGGCGTACCGTCACCGGGTGAGCCCTCTGCGAATCGCGACCTTCAACGTGCTGCACGGCCGGCCGCTGGCCGCCGACGGCAGCCCGCTCCCCTTCCCCGCCCAGCCGGCCGAGCCGCTGCACGAGGCGATCGCCGCGCTGGACGCCGATGTGCTGGCGCTCCAGGAAGTGGACCGCTACCAGCAGCGCTCCGGACTGGCCGACCAGACCGCCGTGGCCGCCAAGGCGATGGGCGCCGCCGACTGGCGGTTCGCCGCCGCCCTGCACGGCACCCCGGCCCCGGTCGCCGGCTGGCTGCCCGATCCCGAACCGCGCGGCCTCACCGTCTACGGGCCCGAGGACGAGGAGCGCGCCACCGACCGCCCCTCCTACGGCACCGCCCTGCTCACCCGGCTGCCGGTGCGCCACTGGCGGGCCCGGCGGTTCGCGCCCGCGCCGTTCGGGCTGCCGCTGCGGGTGGCCGGGCGGCGCGGGCTGACCCCGGTGCCGGACGAGCCGCGGGCCGCGCTGGCCGCGGTGCTGGAGGGCGAGCGCGGGCCGTTCACCGTGGTGGCGACCCACCTGTCCTTCGTGCCCGGCTGGAACATGGCGCAGCTGACCGGGATCCGGCGCTGGATCGCCGACCTGCCGCGGCCCTACCTGGTGCTCGGCGACTTCAACCTGGTCGGCCCCGTCCCGCGCACCGTGCTCGGCGGAGCCACCGCACTGGACCGGGCGCCGGCCTCCCGGCAGCGCCTGCGCGAGCTGCGCGCCGCCCGCCGCGCCGGCGGCGCCCCGCTGCCCCGCCGCCGGCTCGGTCGCGAGCCGGGCACCCGCCTGCCGGGCTGGCACGACCTGGCCCGCACCCCCACGTACCCCTCGCACCGGCCGGCCGTGCAGTTCGACCACGTGCTGGCGGTCGGCCTGCCGCACACGGCCGTCGGCACCGTCACGGCCCCCCGGGTCGCGGTCTCCGACCACCGGCCGCTGCTGGTGGAGGTGGAGTTGTGAATGGGTCCGGTGACAGGGTTGTGACCGAACTGGCAGCCCTGTCCGCGACCTGATTGACTCTCAACCGCACGAGGGTGACGGAACGACGGCTATCACGGGGGAAGGGATCAGTGGCCGATACCACCATGGACCCGGCTGCGGTGCAGGCCGCGGGCACGGCGGCGGAAGGACTCTCCAACCAGGTCTCGGGGTACCAGCCCCAGCTGGCCCAAGCCGCCGGCGAAGCGGCCGGCGGCGTGCCCAAGACCGCCACCGCGAGCTCGGTCCAGAGCAACGGCGGAGCCTGGAGCCAGGCGATCGGCAAGCTCGCCGCCACCATGGACCAGCAGGGCATGAACCTGGTCACGTGCAGCCAGCGGCAGTCCGGCACCGAGAGCACGGTCGCCGGCAGCCTGCGGGCGATCCAGACCGGTTGACGGAGGACCGATGGACTTCACCACCCTGCGCGACATGCAACCGGGCGCCCTGTTCAAGGCCGCCGATGAGTACACGGCGATGGCGCAGAAGTTCGGCCAGGCCGCCGCCGACTGGGGCAGCCAGGTCTGCTCGGCCGCCAAGAAGGCATGGACCGGCCAGGCGGCCGGCGCGGCCGAGGCCTCGCTCGACACCACGACGAACCGGCTGACCAGCGCGTCGTCGCTGCTCATGCAGAACGGCGACCTGCTGTCCGCCACCGGCCGGCAGTTCCTCCAGCTCCAGCAGGAGCTGCGGCAGCTGATCGCCTGGGCCGGGCAGAACGGCCTGGTGATCCACGACGACGGCAGCGTGGCGCCGAACCCGCAGGCGCCCCAGCCGCCGGGCGGTGCGTCTAGCCAGGCCGTGGCCCAGTCCGCGCTGGCCGCCCAGCTCGCCGAGGTGCTGGCCCGGGCGTCGGCCGTCGACCAGAACGCCTCCCAGTCCCTCGACATGAACTCCCTGGCGATCGGCTCCGACGTCACCAACGATCCGGGCGGCCCCGGGCAGCCCGCCGGCCCGAGCGGAACCAGCCGGGGCGGTCGCAACGCGCCGGCCGCATAGCTACTGCCGGGTCAGCCGGCCGTTCTGGTGCGGCAGCTGCCGGCTGCCGTGCGCGACGGGCTCGTACTGCAGCAGCAGCATCGCCGCGTCGTCACCGAGCGGCCGGCCGACATGGCGGACCACATCGGCGTGCAGGCGGTCCAGCACGTCCACCGGGCCGCCCTGCGCGCAGCGCGGGAACCGGTCGGCCAGCGGGTAGAAGCGGCCCGCCCGGTCACGGGCCTCGATCACCCCGTCGGTGAAGAGGAGCACCCGGTCGCCGGGGGCGAACGGCACCCGGTGCACCGGCGGCGACACGTCGGCCGGGTCGAGCACGCCCAGCGGCGGCACGGTCTCGGGCAGCTCCAGGGGCCGCACGGTGCCGTCGCCGGTCAGCAGCAGCGGCGCCGGGTGCCCGCAGTTGACGATCTCCGCGGTGCCGTCCGGGCCGACCCCGATCAGCACCAGGGTGACGAACTCCTCGTCCACCCCGGGGTGGTCGTGCTCGTGCAGCGCCCGGTCCAGGCTGACGGCCAGCCAGCCGGCCACCTTCCCCAGGGCCGGCTCCTGGTGCGCCGCCTCCCGGAAGGCACCGAGCACCGCGGCGGCGGTCTCCACCGCGCCGAGGCCCTTGCCGCGCACGTCGCCGACGACCGCGCGCACTCCGTGCCGGGTGTCGACCACCTCGTAGAGGTCGCCGCCGATCCGCGCGTGCGCGGCGGCCGCGGCGTAGTGCACGGCGGCCCGCACGCTGCCCACCCGGTCCGGCACCGCGCGCAGCAGCACCCGGCGGGCGATCTCGGCCACCAGCTGGGCGTCGGCCAGCGCCTGCTCCTGACGCACCCGCAAGGTGGCGCTGACCCAGCTGATCGCGGTGACCAGGGCGATGGCGAAGACCGTGGCGCTGTGCACCGACTGGCCGAGCACGCTGTCGTAGGCCGCCATGGTGAAGGCCACGCCCTCGGACAGCAGGCCCATCAGGATCGGGTACCAGACCCGCCGGCTGACGATGGCGGCGAGCGCCGGCACCGCGGTCAGGGCCGGCTCGACGGTGACTTGCAGGGTGCTGAGGTAGTCGAGGCCCACCACCAGGGCCATTCCGATGAACGGCAGGGCCAGGGCCGTCCGAGGCCAGGTGCCCGTCGTTCGGACGGTCGCCGGGCCCCGGGTCGGACCGGCCAGCAACTCTCTGAACCATCCGGTCGCGCTCAACTTCGGTGTCTCCAGCAAGAGGCGCCCGGTGCATCGGCACCTGCGGCGATGACTGAGGGTGAGGAAATGGGGCCTGGCCGGTGGCCGAGCAAGCGCGGGTGACCGGTTACCGACCCCACAATAGGCGCGAAACGTGCATCGCGCAGCGGTTTCACGCGACTGTGTGACGAGTTGGATGCTCTCTGTGACCTAATAGTCACTGTTCCCGATCAGAAGCGTTTCCAACGCCTTCCGTCCAGGAAGTCCTGACGGTCTTTCGACCCGACCGCTGCGGATGTGGCAGAACGCCGCGGTGACCTGCTCCGGATCCAGGCCGTGCTGCTCCGCCCAGGCCAGTCGGTAGACCGCCAGCTGCAGGGGGTCGGCGTTCTCCTCGTGACCGGTCTTCCAGTCGACGATCTCGAACCGTGACGCACCGTCAGCGTCACGCTCCCGGTACACCGCGTCGATCCGGCCGCGCACCACCCGGCCGCCGAGCACCACCTGCACCGGCACCTCCACCCGGTGCGGGCGCCGGTCGGCGTACGGCCCGCGCAGGAACGCCTCCTTGAGCTGCTCGAGGTCGTGCTCGTCGGCGATGTCGTCGTCGTCCAGGCCGGGCAGCGCGTCCGGGTCGAGCAGCGGCAGCGGGGCGAACCGGGCCTGGATCCAGGCGTGGAACCTGGTGCCCCGGCGGGCCGCGGTCTGCGGCGGCCGGGGCAGCGGGCGGGCCAGCTCATGGGCGAAACCGTCCGGGTCGGCCGCCAGCCGCATCAGTTGGGAGGCGGAGAGCGCCGCGGGCAACGGCACCTGACGCACCGACTGCCGGGACCGGCGCAACTCGCCGAGCAGCGCGTCCAGATCACGGTCCCAGGAGTCCACCAGGCGCTGCTCCTCCGGGGCCAGCGCCTCCGGCGGCGGTGCCGGGTGGCCGGCCACCCGGCGGGCCACCACCTCGGCCACCCGGCGGCGGGCCAGCTGGGCAGCCGGATCCAGCGGCAGCGGCCAGGGCGTGTCGCCGAGCTGTCGCAGCGCCGGGTTGTCGGCGCCGTCCACCGGCGGATCGGCCCAGTGCTCCACCTCGCCCGCGCCCGGTCGTTCGGCGTGCTCGCGCAGCCTCTCCAGGTACTCGGACGGACCGCGCACGGTCCGCTGGGTAGGCCCCCACCAGTGCCCGGACGCCAGCAGCAGCGAACGCGGCCGGGTGACCGCGACGTAGCCGAGTCGCAGTTCCTCGGTGCCGGTCTGCTCCTTGAGACCGCTCTTGAACGCCGTCATGCCCTTGGCGTGCCAGGCCGGTACGGCGGGCAGGGTGGCCGCGTCGCCGCGCAGCGGATACGGCAGCACCTGGCGGCGACTGGTCCACTTCTCCCGGCTGCGGTTGCTCGGGAAGGCGCCCTTCACCAGTCCGGGCAGCGCCACCACGTCCCACTCCAGGCCCTTGGACTTGTGCACGGTGAGCACCTTCACGGTGTCCTCACCGCCCGGCAGGCCGGCGTCCAGCCCCCGGTCGTACTCCTCGGCGGCCCGCAGGAAGGCCAGGAAGGCCGCCAGCCCCGGGTCGCCGTCCAGATCGGCGAATCCGGCCGCGACGTCGAGGAAGGCGTGCAGGGTCTCCCGGCGGCGGGCCGCCAGCGCCTGCGGGGAGGCGGCCAGCTCGACCTCCAGGCCGGTGACCGCGAGCACCCGGTGCAGCACGTCCATCAGCGGCTCGGCGAGCGCCCGGCGCAGCTCCCGGAGCTCCCGGGCCAGATGGGCGAACCGCACCCGGGCCTCGGGCGAGAACGGCAGCTCTCCCCCGGCCTGAGGCCGGGTGGGGGTCCCTCCCGGCCGCCCCCGGCCTCCGGCCGGGGGCGTGCCCCCGTGCTGGTCCGGCTCCAGGAAGGTCTCCAGCGCGTCGGCCAGCGAGACCACCTCGGTCGGGTCGGTCTCGGCCACCGCCTTGGCCAGCGCGTCGCCACCGGCCGGATCCGCGGTGCGGACCAGTTCGGCGGCCCGGCGGCCGAGCAGCGCCAGGTCGCGCGGGCCGATCCGCCAGCGCGGACCGATCAGCAGCCGCACCAGCGCGGCATTGGCCGTCGGATCCTGCAGCACCTCGCAGACCGCGACCAGGTCGGCCACCTCGGGCAGCTGCAGCAGCCCGCCCAGGCCCACCACCTCCACCGGCACCTGACGGGCCACCAGGGCCGCGTGGATGTCGGGGAAGGTGGTGGCGGACCGGCAGAGCACCGCCACCGAGCCGGGCGGGGTGCCGGTGCGCACCAGGTGCGCGATCGAGTCGGCCAGCCAGTCGATCTCCTCGGCGTGGGTGGGCAGCAGCGCCACCCGGGCGAAGCCCTCCTGCTCCGCGCCGGGCGCCGGGCGCAGCGCCGCCACGCCCTCGTGCAACTCGCGCAGCGGTGCCGCCAGCTCGTTGGCGAAGGCCAGCAGCCGACCGCCGCTGCGCCGGTTCTCACTCAGGGCGTAACGGGCCGCCGGGGTGCCGTCGGCGGCCGGGAAGTGGGCCGGGAAGTCGTCCAGGTTGGCCACCGAGGCACCGCGCCAGCCGTAGATCGCCTGGCACGGGTCGCCGACCGCGGTGACCGGGTGGCCACCGCTCGCCGCGCCGCCGAACAGGCCGGCCAGCAGCAGCCGCTGGGCCACCGAGGTGTCCTGGTACTCGTCCAGCAGCACCACCCGGTACTGCTCGCGCAGCAGCCGGCCGACCTCGGGGCGCTCGATGGCCAGCCGGGCGGAGGCGGCGATCTGGTCGCCGAAGTCCATCAGGCCCGCGGCCTGCTTGCGGCGCCGGTACTCCTCGACCAGGGTGAGCAGCTCCAACCGGCCCCGGGCCGCCTCGGGCACGTCCCGCAGGTCCTGGTTGGTCAGCTTGACGGTGGCCAGCTCGTCCAGCAGCGCGGTGTCGAACTCGCGCAGGGCCGCGGGCGCCACCAGGTGCTCGGCCAGCTCGGCGTCGAGGGCGGTCAGCTCGGCGACCAGGGTCGCGAAGCGGTCCTTGAGGTGCGGGAACGGACCGGGCGCGGAGCGCAGCACCCGGGCGGCCAGCTGGAACCGGGTGGCGTCGGCCAGCAGGCGCACGTCCGGCTCGATGCCGATCCGCAGGCCGTGCTCCTTGAGCAGGCGGCCGGCGAAGGCGTGGTAGGTGGATATCTCCGGATCGCCCTCGACCTCGGCGCCGTCCCGCAGCCCGGCCCGGGCCAGCGCGGTGCGCACCCGCTCGGCGAGCTCCGCGGCCGCCTTGTTGGTGAAGGTCAGGCCCAGCACCTGGTCGGCCCGGACCGTGCCGGAGCCGACCAGCCAGACCACCCGGGCCGCCATCACCGTGGTCTTGCCCGAACCGGCCCCCGCCACGATCACCGCCGGTGCCGGCGGCGCACCGATCGCCGCCAGCTGCTCCCGGTTGAACGGGATGCCGAGCAGCTCCTTGAGCTGGTCGGGGTGGCTGAGCATGGGGTCAACGGTAACCGGCCGCCCCGACAGCGGGTCTAGTCGATCAGCTGCCGGCCGTCCCGCTGGGCCGAGCAGCTGCGCTTGAAGGCGCAGTGGCCGCAGGCGTCACCCGCGGTCGGCACGAACCGCTCGGCCAGCACCCGGCCGGCCGCGTCGGCGAGCAGGTTCTCGATCCACGGCTCGCCGTCCGGCGGCGGCTGGTGCTGCACCTTGGGCGCCTCGGGCGCCTTCTTGTCCTCCAGCCGCAGCTGCACCAGCTCGGCGCCGCCGAGCGGGGGGCGCTCGTTCAGCAGCGGGTCCAGCGCGCCCTCGCGGACCGCCAGCTGGTAGACCGCCAGCTGCTTGTGCTCGGGCAGCGACTTGTCGCTGGGGGCCTGCTTGCCGGTCTTGAAGTCCACCACGTAGGCCCGGCCGACGGTGTCCCGCTCCACCCGGTCCAGCACGCCGCGGATCCGCACCGCGACGTCGCCGACCGGCAGGGTCAGGTCGAAGCCGTGCTCGGTGGCCAGGACGGCCCGGCCGCGCTCCAGCACGTGCCAGTGCAGGAACCGCTCCAGCGCGGCCCGGGCGTTCGCCTTCTCCTGCGCCGACTTCCACGGCGCGTCGAAGGCCAGCGCGTCCCAGACCGTGTCCAGCCGCTCCAGCAGCACCGCGAGGTCGGCGGGGGTGCGCCCGGAGCCCACCTCGTCGGCCAGCGCGTGCAGCACGTTGCCGAAGCCCTGGGCGCCGGAGCTGCCGGTCTGGGCCCGCACCTCCTTGGTCAGGAACCACTGCAGCGAGCAGCTGTCCAGCTGCTCCAGGCCGCTGCCGGAGAGCTGCACCGGGCGGTCCGGCTCGCGCAGCGGGACCGGGTTGCTGGTCGGGTCGGCCAGGCCCCACCAGCGGTCGGGGTGGGCGGCCGGGACCAGCGGGGCACCGGTGTCGTCGGCGGCGGTGGCCAGCCGGGCCAGGCGTTCGGCGGCGGCCCGGCGCAGCTCGGGCGAGCGGTCGGGGTCGACGGTGACCGCGCGCAGCTCCGCCACCAGGGCGGCGACCGAGAGCGGGCGGCGCGGGCGGTGGGTGACGTCCTCCACGGTCACGGCGGGGGTGCGGCGCAGCACCTTGCCGGTGCGGGGGTCGAGCTCCTCGCGGTAGAGCTCGCGGAGCAGCCGGGAGGGTTCGTCGCCGTCCTCGGCGGGCGCCTTGACGGCGGTGACGATCAGGCGCTCCTTGGCCCGGGTGGCGGCCACGTAGAAGAGGCGGCGCTCCTCGGCCAGCAGGGCGCCCGGGGAGAGCGGCTCGGCCAGGCCGTCCCGGCCGATCCGGTCGGCCTCCAGCAGCGAGCCGCGGCGGCGCAGGTCGGGCCAGAGGCCCTCCTGCACACCGGCCACCACGACCAGCCGCCATTCCAGGCCCTTGGCGCGGTGCGCGGTCATCAGCCGGACCGCCTCGGGGCGGGCGGTGCGGACGGTGAGGGTGTCGGCGGCGATGTCCTGGGCGGCCAGCTCCTCCAGCAGGTCGAGGGCGCCGCGGTGGCCGGTGACCCGCTCCTCGGCGCGGGCGGCGGTTTCGAACAGGGCGCAGAGCGCGTCCAGGTCGCGGTCGGCGTTGCGGCCGGCGGCACCACCGCGCAGCGCGGCCCGCTCGAGCCGTTCGCGCCAGCGCGGGCTGCCGTCCCAGAGCTGCCAGAGCGCCTCCTCGGCGGTGCCGCCACCGCGCAGCAGGTCCCGGACCTTGCGCAGCAGCGTGCCCAGTTCGCGGGCCCGGCGGGCCGGGGCCGAGTCGAAGACCACCAGGCGCTCGGGTTCCGCCAGTGCCTCCCGGACCAGCTCTTCGGCGGAGCGCACGATCGGCTGCGGGCGCCCCTCGTCCGTCTCGTCCGCCTCTCGAAGGGCCGCGCGCTCCTCCTCGCGCAGCTCGCGGCCCAACCGGCGCAGGTCGGCGCCGTCGAGCCCCCCCAACGGGCCGGTGAGCAGGGTGTGTGCGATCTCGGCGGTCAGCGGCTCGGTGGCCGCGGGGCGGGCGTGGTTCGCCGGTTGAGCGTGGCTCGCAGGGTGAGCATCGCTCGCAGGTTGAACGTGAGAAGTCGGCTCGGACGACTTTCGCTGCGCGGGGATCAGGTCGACGGCCCGTTCGGCCGCCGCCCCCTCCGCACAGACCCGCAGCGCCAGCAGGATCGGCACCACCGCCGGCTCCTCGCGCAGCGGCAGGTCGTCACCGTCGATCTCCAGCGGCACCCCGGCCACGCTCAACGCCCGCCGCACCCCCGGTATCGCCCGGGCCCCGGCCCGCACCAGCACCGCCATCTCGCCCCACGGCACCCCGTCCTCCAGGTGCGCGCGGCGCAGCAGGTCGGCGATGCTCTCCAGCTCCGCCCCCGGGCTCGGGTAGGTGTAGACCTCGACGCTGCCGGCGGTGGCGTGCGGCCCGGGCAGCAGCGCCCGGTGCTCGGCCAGCTTGTCGGCCGGCAGCCGGCCCATCGGCATCCGGGCCGCCAGCTGCCGGGAGGCGGCCAGCAGCACCGGCGCCGCCCGTCGCGACACCCGCAGCACCTTCACCTCGGCCGGGCGGCCGTCGCGCTGCCGGAACTGCTGCGGGAAGTCCAGGATGCCGTTGATGTCGGCGCCCCGGAAGGCGTAGATCGACTGGTCCGGGTCGCCGACCGCGACCAGGTCCCGGCCACCGCCCGCCAACCGCTGCAGCAGTCGCACCTGGGCCGGGTCGGTGTCCTGGTACTCGTCCACGAAGACCGCGTCGTAGCGGGCGGCCAGGTCCAGCTCGGGACGCTCGGCCAGCAGGACCGCGCGGTGCACCAGCTCGGCGTAGTCCAGCACCCCGCGCAGGTCCAGCACGTCCAGGTAGTCGGCCAGGAAGTGCGCGGCCGCCGCCCAGTCCGGGCGCTCCACCCCGGCCGCGAACCGGGCCAGCTCCGCCTCGCCGAGCCCCAGCTCGCGGCTGCGGGCCAGCACCGCGCGCACCTCGTCGGCGAAGCCCCGGGTGGTCAGGCAGGCCCGCAGGTCCAGCGGCCAGTGGATGCTCCCGGTGCCCGCCGCCGCGTCCTGCGCCCCGCCGGCCAGCAGCTCGCGGACCATCACGTCCTGCTCGGGGCCGGAGAGCAGGCGCAGCGGCTCGGCGAACCGCTCGGGTTCCTGCTGGGAGCGGAGCAGGGCGTAGCAGAACGAGTGGAAGGTGGTGGCCTGCGGCGCCGCGGCGAGCCGCACCGCCATCCGGTCGCGCAGCTCCATGGCGGCCTTGCGGCTGAAGGTCAGCACCAGGATCCGCTCCGGGTCGGTGCCCCGCTCGACCCGGCGGGCCACCGCCTCCACCAGGGTGGTGGTCTTGCCGGTCCCCGGGCCCGCGAGCACCAGCAGCGGGCCGCCCGCGTGCTCGGCCACCGCCTGCTGGAAGGGGTCCAGCTCCGGCGGGGCGGGCGTCGCGAGCGGGCTGCGCACCAGTCGGTAGGGGGAGGCCACGGTCGTCCAGGGATCGGGAACGGAAGAGTAGAGCCTACGCTCTACCGGCCGTCCCACCGCGCCCGGCGCATGTCCACCCGGTACTGCTCGACCCCCTCGCGCAGCGGGGTGCCCTCGGTGCGGTAGGCGGCCAGCGCCCGGTGCTCGTGGCCGGGCAGCAACGTGCCGTCCGCCCGCACCACCCGCCACCAGGGCACCGCGCCCCCGTAGAGCGCCAGCACCCGGCCCACCTGGCGCGGTCCGCCCTCGCCGAGATATTCGGCCACGTCGCCATACGTCATCACGCGGCCGGGAGGGATACGGTCGATCACGTCGAGCACCATCTCCGCGAACGGGGGCAGGTCGGTGCTGGGGCCGGGCCCCTCCTCGCCGAAGGCGGGCGGGGCGGGCGGGTCCGCGCTGTTGTCCGTCATTCGGGCATTGTTGCCCATGCGGCGCAGGGCGCGGCCCCCCGCGGGGTATTCACCCCGTCCGGGCCCGCCCCTGTCCGGCGGCGGGGAGTTCGGCATGCCACCATCTTCATCCAGGCGGTGAGTGGTGATACGAGGACAAGACCAGATGACCGGGACGGCTGACGTGGATGTGGAACAGGGCTCTGCCGAGCCCACCTCCGCTGGCGCGCCCGCCGAGCAGCCGAAGGTCTCGCTGGTCAAGCGAACCGCGCCGGGAGCGGGCCGCCCGCCGCGCCGCAAGGGCGGGGGCGAGGGGCCCGTGCCGCCTCCGGGCGGGGCCGGGGGCAGCGGCGGCGCTCCGGTGCCGCCCAACGGGGCCGGTGACCAGGACGGCGACCACCTGGCGGTGGACGAGCCGCTGCTCGCGGCCCGTGCCCACCGGCCGTCCGACCTGATCCGCTTCGCGGTCGGCGTGCTGGGCATCATCGCGCTGTTCGTGATCGCCAACATCGCGATCCAGACCACCAGCGGCATCTCGACCGACATCCACGCCAACATCAAGCACGTCGCCCCCTGGCTGACCACCTTCGGCAACCTGCTCTCCGGCGTCGCGGTGCTGGCCGTGCCGGTGGCCTTCGCCGTCGAACGGCTGATCAAACGCGACGGCCTGAGGGTCGCCGACGGCGTGCTCGCCGCGGTGCTGGCCTACGGCATCTCACTGGCCGTGGACTGGTGGGTGGCCGAGGGCGCCTCGGCGGCGATCCGCACCGCGTTCACCAAGGCCCCGGAGGGCGGCGGGCCGCTCACCGAGCCGGTGCACGGCTATCTGGCACCGGTGATCGCCTTCATGACCGCGGTCGGGCTGGCCAGCCGACCCCGCTGGCGGGTGGCGCTGTGGACGGTGGTGTTGATCAGTGGCGTCACCGAGCTGATCAGCGGGTCCACCACCCCGCTCTCGCTGCTGCTCACCCTGCTGCTCGGCTGGTCGGTCGCCTACGGCACGCTCTACACGATCGGCTCCCCCAACATCCGGCCGACCGGGCAGCATTTGATGCTGGGGCTGCGGCGGGTGGGCTTCAGCCCGCGGTACGCCCACCGCGCGCCCGACGCGCCCGGCGGCACCCGCCGCTACGTGGTGAACCAGCAGGACGGCCCGGCCCTGGACGTCCACATCATCGACCGCGAGCAGCAGGCCTCCGGCTTCTTCTACCGGGCCTGGCGGCGGCTGCGGCTGCGCACCGTCGCGGTGCGGCGCAGCCCGCAGTCGCTGCGGCAGGCGCTGGAGCAGGAGGCGCTCATCGCCTACGCCGCGGCCGCGGCCGGCGCGGACGCCCCGCAGCTGGTGGCCACCTCCGAGCTGGGACCGGACGCGGCGGTCCTGGTCTACGAGCAGGTGTCGGGCCGCACCCTCGACGAGCTGGCCGACGACGAGATCAGCGACGACCTGATGGCCTCGTTCTGGAGGTCGGTCGGCGCCCTGCACGACCGCCGGATCGCCCACCGCCGGCTGACCGGCGAGTCGCTGCTGGTGGTTGACGAGCGGCGGGGCGTGCTGGTCAACCTGTCCGGTGGCGACATCGCGGCCGGCGACCTGACGCTGCGGATCGACGTCGCCCAGCTGCTCACCACCTTCGCCCTGCGGATCGGCCCGGAGCGGGCGGTCGCGGTCGCCCGGAAGGAGCTCGGCCGGGACCGGGTGGCCGCCGCGCTGCCGCTGCTGCAACCGGTCGGGATGAGCCGGCAGACCCGGGCCGACCTGGCGAAGCAGGCCAAGGAGCGCCGGGCCGCCGCCCAGGCGCTGGCGCTGGAGCAGGTGGCGGCCGGCGAGCGGACCCGGGAGCAGGCCGAGGAGGACATCGCGGCGGCCTCCGAGGACCTGCTCAGCCGGATCCGGCAGCAGATCCTGGAGATCGCCCCGGAGGCCCCGGAGGCGCCCGCCAAGCTGGAGCGGCTGCGGCCGAAGACGCTGATCACCGTGGTGGGTCTGGCCTTCGCCGCCTATCTGGCGGTCACCACCATCCAGCCGGGCGAGCTGAAGCTCTCCCAGCTGGACCTGCCGTGGGCCCTGGTGGCGCTGGCGTGCGCCGGGGTCACCTACATCGCGGCGGCGATGAGCCTGACCGGCTTCGTGCCGGAGAAGCTGCCGTTCGGCCGGACCGTGGCCGCACAGCTGGCCAGTTCGTTCGTGAAGCTGGTGGCACCGGCCGCGATCGGCGGGATCGCGCTGAACACCCGCTACCTGCAGAAGGCCGGCGTGCGGCCCGGGCAGGCGGTGGCCAGTGTGGGCGCCTCCCAGCTGGCCGGGTTGGGCGGCCACCTGGTACTGCTGTTCTGCTTCGGCCTGATCACCGGCAGCGCCAGCAACGGCAACGCGGGCAGCGAACGCGCGGTGATCATCGGGGTGCTGACGGCGGCGGTGCTGGCTCTGGTGGTGGCCGCGGTCGCGCCGCTGCGGCGGTTCGTGCTGACCCGGCTGCGCTCGCTGTTCTTCGGCGTGGTGCCGCGGATGCTCGACCTTATGCAGACGCCCAGCAAGCTGGTCACCGGCCTCGGCGGCATCGTGCTGCTGACGCTGACCTTCACCGCCTGCCTGGACGCGTCGGTGAAGGCGTTCGGCGGTTCGATGGACTACGCCACGGTCGCGGTGGTCTTCCTCACCGCCAACGCCGCCGGCTCGGCGGTGCCGACCCCGGGCGGGATCGGCGCCATCGAGGGTGCGCTGATCGTCGCGCTGAGCCTGGGCATGCCGGCTGCCACGGCGACCTCCGCGGTCTTCCTCTACCGGGCTCTCACCTTCTGGCTGCCGGTGCTGCCCGGCTGGATCGCCTACAGCTATCTGCAGCGCAAGGGCGCGCTCTGACGACGGATCGGCCTGCGCTCCGACTCGGTGCGCAGGCCGGCCCCACGGCGTGGTGCGATCAGTAGACCGGCTTCTCCGGCTCGATCTGGTTGACCCAGCTGATCACGCCGCCACCGAGGTGGACCGAGTTGGCGAACCCGGCCGCCTTCAGCACCGCCAGCACCTCGGCCGAGCGGACACCGGTCTTGCAGTGCACGACGATCTTGCGGTCCTGCGGCATCTTCTCCAGCGCGTTCCCCATCAGGAACTCGTTCTTGGGGATCAGCACCGCGCCCGGGATGTTGACGATCTCGTACTCGTTCTGCTCCCGGACGTCGATCAGCAGGACGTCCTCGCCGTTGTCCTGCATCTCCTTGAGCTGCTTGGGGGTGATGGTCGACCCCAGCGCCGCCTCCTGCGCCTCCTCCGAGATCACGCCGCAGAACGACTCGTAGTCGATCAGCTCGGTGACGGTCGGGTTCTCGCCGCAGAGCGCGCAGTCCGGGTCCTTGCGGACCTTGACCTGCCGGTAGTTCATCTCCAGGGCGTCGTAGATCATCAGGCGGCCGACCAGCGGCTCACCGACGCCGGCCAGCAGCTTGATCGCCTCGGTCACCTGGATCGCGCCGATCGAGGCGCAGAGCACCCCGAGCACGCCGCCCTCGGCGCAGGACGGCACCATGCCCGGCGGCGGGGCCTCCGGGTAGAGGCAGCGGTAGCACGGGCCGTGCTCGGCCCAGAAGACGCTCGCCTGGCCGTCGAAGCGGTAGATCGAGCCCCAGACGTAGGGCTTGCCGAGCAGCACCGCCGCATCGTTCACCAGGTAGCGGGTGGCGAAGTTGTCGGTGCCGTCCACGATCAGGTCGTAGCCGGAGAAGATCTCCATGACGTTGTCGTTGTCGAGCCGCTCGTCATGGAGGACCACGTTGACGTACGGGTTGATCTCCTTGACCGAGTCCCGCGCCGACTCGCCCTTGGAGCGCCCGATGTCCGACTGCCCGTGGATGATCTGGCGCTGCAGGTTGGACTCGTCGACGGTGTCGAACTCGACGATGCCGAGGGTGCCGACGCCGGCCGCGGCCAGGTACATCAGGGCAGGGGAACCGAGACCGCCGGCGCCCACGCAGAGCACCTTGGCGTTCTTCAACCGCTTCTGTCCGTCCATCCCGACATCCGGGATGATCAGGTGGCGGGAGTACCGGCGGACCTCGTCTACGGTGAGCTCGGCGGCGGGCTCGACCAGGGGTGGCAGCGACACGGGGACTCCGATGGTCGTCAGATCAGTTGTTCCTGTGAAACAGTCTCACGCCCGACCGGTATTCCGAGACAGCTCGTCCAACTGGCGAGACGGCTTCGCCGGATGATGGGACCGGTGCCCGTCGGCCCGCGCCCGCCCGCCGCACCGCCGGCGCCTCAGACCCGGCAGGCGGTCTCCAGCCAGACGTCGCCCAGCGACTCCTCCAGCGGAGTCTGCGCCCGCCAGCCGAGCCGCTCCCGGGCGGTCCGCACATCGGCCTGGCGCCAGAGCACCGGCTCCGGGGCAGCCCGGTGCTCGGCCGCCGCCGGGTGCGCCGCCGCGGGGTGCGCCGACGACGACTCGCTCGCCGCCCGGACGGATCCGCACGGTTGGGCGGGCAATGGCGCGGCCCTGGTCTCCTCGCTCAGCAGCCCGTCGAAACCAGAGGCCCGCACCAGCAGATCGGCCGCCTCCCGGACCCGCACGGCCCGCCCCGAGCCGATGTTGACCACTCCGGTCGCCGCCGAGTCCACCGCCGCCCGGACCGCCTCCGCGACATCCCGGACGTCCACGAAGTCTCGGAATGCGGACAGGTCCGGCACCCGCACCCGCGGCTCGCCCAGCTCCAGTGCCCGGCGCAGCCCCTCGGCCAGCCGGGCGAACAGCGAGGCGGCCGGCGCGCCCGGGCCCACCACGTCGAAGACCCGCAGCACCAGGGCGTCCAGCCCGGAGGAGAGCACCAGTTCGGTGCCGGCCAGTTTGGACACCCCGTACGGGCCGACCGGCCGCGGCTCGGCGGACTCGGAGGTGATCGAGCCCACCGGCACCGGCCCGTACTCGGCGGCCGAGCCGAGGTGCACCAGCCTGGCCGGCTCCCGGCTGCGCCTGATCGCCTCGCAAACGGTCGCCACCGCGAGCGAGTTGGCCCGCACCAGGGTGCGCGGTGCGCCCTGGCTCGCCCCGGCGCAGTTGACCACCACCTGGGGCGCCACCGCGTCCAGGAACCGGGCCAGCGCCCCCGGGCTCCCGGACGCCAGATCGAACCTGATGTCGGCGGCATCCCGCCGACCCAGCACGGTGACCTGCAGATCGGCGTCCAAGAACAACCGGTCGGCGACCCGGCGGCCGATGAAGCCACCGGCCCCCAACAACAGCACCCGCATGGGGTGTCCTCCCACGTGATGTCGAAACAGTATGGACGGGCATGACCGACGGGACGTCAGCCGAACGCCCCCGGTCGCCCGGTGGCGGCCCAGGCCGCGGGCAGCAGGACCGCCGCGGCGACGCCGGCAGCCAGCGCCGCCAGCGCACCGGGGACGTCGGCCCAGCCACCCAGCAGGCCGCCCTCGCGCAGCGCCACCAGCAGCAGCCCCGCGCCGTCGGCGACCAGCAGCCCGGCCAGTGCCAGACCCGCGCGCCCCAACCGGCGCAGCACGGCGGCCGTGCCCACCAGCAGACCGAGCACCGCCTGGCCGTACCACTGGACCGCTCCGGCCCGCTGGACCACGGCCGGCAGCAGCCCGGCATGGCTCACCGGACCGGGCGGCGGCACCAGCGCGGTCAGTACGGCCAGCGCGATGAAGCTGGTCAGCGCGAGCACCGCCAGTTGCAAGCCCAGGGCGACCGGCAGCACCGGGCGCATCCGGGCCCGGAACTCCGCCGCGGTCGCCGCGCTGCGCACCTGACCGCGCCCGGTGCGCCGCAGCCAGCGGGCGGCCCGGTCGGCGGCGCCGGCCGCGGGCCAGCCGGCCACCGCCAGGGTCAGCGCCGTGCCCAGCGCCCCCGGCGGCGCGGTGGCCAGTGGCAGCAGCAGCGCGCCCAACAGCCCGGCCAGCACGCCGAACCGGTGCCGCCAGCCAACTGGTCGGGGACCGGGGGCGACGGGCACCGGCTCCACCGGGCGGCGCGGCACCCGGGCGAACAGCTCGTCGGCGAGCGCGAAGACGTCGGCGTGCCGGTAGCGGCCCACCAGGGCCGCCCCGATCCCGGCCTCCTCCAGCCCCGCCGCGATCTCCAGTGAGTCCACCGCCCGCTCGCACAGCCCCCGGTGCGCCGCCATCAACTCCCGCACCGGGTCCGCCGATCCCCGCGCGCCGGGATCGTCCGGGGGCCTCGCCCGACGGTCCGCCGGCTCGTCGCCGCCGCACCGCGCCGTCATCCGACCCACGCCGTCAACCCGCCTTCACCAACGCGCCCGCCGCACCCGTGACCCAGTACTCGGCGGGACGCGCGAACGGCCTGGGCAGCACGCCCGACGCCCGCTCGGCCGCCGCGAACGCCGGCCAGCGGGAGACCAGTTCGAGGTAGACCTCGCGGAACGCGGCCACCGAGGGCTCCACCGCGAACCGCTCCGCGGCGCGCTGCCGCCCGGCCCGGCCCAGCCGCTCCCGGCGCTCCCGGTCCGCGAGCAGCGCCCGGCAGGCCGCCGCCAGCGCGGCCGGCTCCCCGGGCGGCACCAGCAACCCGGCCGGGCCGAGCACCTCACGGGCCACCCCCACATCGGTGGCGACCACCGCGCGCCCACTGAGCATCGCCTCCACCAACGGGCGCGGCGCGGGCAGCGAGCGGTGCGAGAAGACCGCGACCGTGCCGCGCTCCCAGGGCGCGGCCGAGAGGTCGGCGTCGTCGAAGCGGACCTCCCGCCCGGGGCCCACCGCCAGCCCCAGCCGGTCGGCCAGCTGCGCGCAGTGCGCCCGGTAACCGGGCTGCCCCTCCGGTCCGTGCAGCAGCAGCCGAGCGCCGGGGACCTCGCCCCGCACCCGGGCGAAGGCGTGCAGCATCGACTCCGGGCCTGCGGCGGGGGCCAGCCGCCCCGCCCAGACCAGGGTCGGTCGCTCGGGCTCGGCACCGGCGGCCGGGCGGGCGGCCGCCGGCACGTCCCGGTGGACCACCCGGATCCGCGCCGGATCGGCGCCGCAGCGCAGCTGCCACTCGCGGTCGTAGCCGCTGCCCGGGGTGAGCAGGGCGGCCTGCCGGTAGCTCTCCGCGGTGAGCTGCCGGAAGAAGCCGAACAGCAGCGCCCGGACCGGCCAGCGGTAGGGCGCCTGCCGGTAGCCGAGGTACTGCTCGCGCAGGTGCAGGCCGTGCTCGGTGAGCACGAAGGGCACCCCGTGGAGCTCCTTGGCCACCAGCGCGGGCAGCACCGCCGGCCCGCCGCCGACCACGTGGCACAGGTCGGCGGCGCCCAGCCCGCCGCCGTCGTCGCCGTACCAGTCGGCGGCGAGCGGGCGCAGGCACTGCTCCAACAGGTCGCCCGCGACCAGCACGTCATGGACCAGCGGCTGGCCGGCGGCGGTGTCGGCGCCGGGCGAGCGCCACACCTGCTCCAGCAGCTGGTGGGCCCGCCCGGAGGTCAGGAAGGCGGGCAACGCGCCGTCCTGCCGGGCCAGTTCGGCCAACCGGTGCAGCGCGGCGGCGAACCCCGCGCGCTCGCCGGGCAGCACCAGGGCCCGGATCAGCTGCTCGTAGGCGGCGGCGTACAGCCGGCGACGCACCGGCCCGGGCGACCGCCCGGGCGGTCGCGGCCCACGCAGCGCGAGCGCCCGCACCCCGGGGCCGGGCGGACCGGCGGGCTCGGCTCCGGGCGGACCGGCCACCAACACGTACCGCTCGAACTGGTGCTCCGCCAGCCCGGCGACCAGCCGGTCGCACCAGCCTCCGGCGCGGTGGGGCACCGCGCGGGCACGTTCGGTCAGCAGGGCGATGCGCACGACGACCTCCAGGACGGGACGCAGGACGGGAACAGAACGCCGAGCCGGAGCACCGGAACGGCACAGCGGGCACCACACGGACGGAGGATTCGCACCGGCGATCCCGAAACCGGATCGCCCCACGGGCTCGACGGCACCGGGGACTCGACAGCCCCGGTCGCCATCTCGGACCGCTCACACCCACCGGACGACCCACGCCGCAGTGGTCCGCCCCTCGCCCTCACACCCCTGTCGGGCGCCGCCAGGCGGCCACGCCCCCACATCTGTTCGGTCCGACACCACGACGGTAGAACGGATGACGGCCGAACAACCCCGGAGCGGCAGGCTGCCACCTGAACGAGTGAACTCGCGTAACGCCGGACGGCCCACGGCGTTGCCGCCGCACTGACGCCCCGTCACCCCCTGCCGGCGCGCCCCGCCACCTCGGCCAGGAACTCCCGCACCGCGCGCGCCACCTGCACCGGGTGCTCCATCATCGCCACGTGCCCGGAGGCCGGCAGCACCAGCAGCCGGGAGTCCCGGAACACCGCGCAGGCCCGAACCGCCGAACGGTACGAGACCAGCTTGTCGCGCAGCCCGTAGACCAGCAGCACCGGCACCCGGACGCGCGCGGCCTGCCGCCACAGCGCCTGGTCGCCGCGCTCGGTGTAGGCCGAGACGATGCCGCGCGCCGAGTCGACCATCACCTGCATCGCGTAGGGCAGCTCGAGCCGGCGGCGGTACTCGGCCGCCACCAGTGCGCGCTTCTCCGGCGGGACCGCCCGGGCGTTGCCGTAGACCAGGTCGAGCAGCCCGTCGGTGGCCTGCTCCACCCCGCGGGCGTCGCCCGGCAGCCGGCGCAGCAGCCGCAGCATCCCGGGCAGCGCGAGCATCCCGGTGGGCAGCGCGGTGCGCTGCGGCGGCAGCTCGGGCAGCGCCGGCGAGATCAGCACCAGGCTGCGCACCAGGTCGGGCCGCAGCGCCGCGAGCCGGACGGCCACCGAGCCGCCCAGCGAGTTGCCGACCAGGTGGACCGGGCCCCGCCCGGTCTCCTCCAGGTAGCCGATCACCGCCCGGACGTGGCCGTTCACCGACAGGTTGCCGTCCGCGGGCGGGGCCGACCAGCCGAAGCCGGGCAGGTCCAGCGCCTCGCCCCGGACCGTTCCGTCGAGCTCCGCCATCAGCTCGGTCCAGTTGTCCGCCGAGCCGCCCAGGCCGTGCACGAAGAGCACCTCCGGCAGGCCGGCCGAGGCTTCGGCGGTCGGGCCGATCACCGAGAGCGCCGCACCGGGCACCCGGACCACCCGGGTGCCCCAGAGCCCGGGCGGCCGCAGGCCGCCGACGCCCTGGTCGGGCGCGCTTCGGGCCCGGTCCTGCGGCCCGGTGCTCATCGGAGAAACTGCCGGGTGTTCATGGGAGAAGATGGTAGTGAGACTCTGGCGCCCCAGGGGGGCCCGCGCCGTATTGTGGGCACCCGACAACCTCAGAGCTGCGCTTTTCCACATTCACCGAAGCGCGTGAGGGGTTACCGAAAAGTAGAATTCAGCCGCCCAGCAAACGAAACGACCGTGAAGTGAGGAGCGCCGTGACGGCCATCCAGGAGGCTCAGGACCGCCCGCGCGGCGCCCGGCTGCCGCGTAGCGCCCGACGGGAGCAGTTGCTCGGAGCCGCGCAGGAGGTGTTCGTCGCCCAGGGCTACCACGCCGCGGCGATGGACGACATCGCCGAGCGCGCGGGAGTCAGCAAGCCGGTGCTGTACCAGCACTTCCCCGGCAAGCTGGAGCTCTACCTCGCACTGCTGGACAAGCACTGCGACGCCCTGGTGGAGGCCACCCGCCAGGCGTTGGACGCGACCACGGACAACAAGCAGCGGGTGGCCGCGACCATGCAGGCCTACTTCGACTACGTGGCGGCCGAGTCCGGCTCGTTCCGGTTGGTCTTCGAGTCCGACCTCACCAACGAACCCGCGGTCCGCGAGCGGGTGGAACGGGTCGCCGACCTGAGCGCCACCCTGGTCAGCAAGGTGATCGCGGAGGACACCGACCTGCCGGAGGCGGAGGCCAAGCTGCTGGCCGCCGGAGTCTGCGGGCTCGCCCAGATCACCGCGCGCTACTGGCTCTCCCAGGGCGCCGAGATCCCGCGCGAGGAGGCCGTTCGACTGGTCGCCTCGCTGGCCTGGCGCGGTCTCAAGGGCTTCCCGATGCACCCCGGGGAGCAGCAGCAGGCGGCCCCGGCCTCCGAGTGATCCACCCCGTCGCCACCCGGTTGCTCTAAGGTGAAGCCGTACGGCGCGGTCGGCCGCCACCCCGATCGGGTGGGGACTGCCGCGCATGGTGGCTGCAACCCCGGAGGGACGAAAGCCGTGGAGGTCAAGATCGGCGTGCAGAACGCGCCGCGAGAGATCGTCATCGAGAGCTCGCAGACCGCTGAAGAGGTCGAGAACGCGGTGGCCAAGGCGCTGGAAGGCACCTCGAAGCTCTTGTCGCTGACCGACGAGCACGGCCGTCGCATCCTGGTTCCGGCCGACCGCCTGGCCTACATCGAGATCGGCGAGCAGGCCGCCCGCAAGGTCGGCTTCGGCACCATCTGAGAGACCGCTCGTCCAGTGCGGCCCGCCACCCCACCAGGTGGCGGGCCGCACTGGGTTCGGCAGGCGTAGAACCCGGGCGGGCCGGGTAGGGGTCGCGCACCGCGTCCCGCCGCCGCGGTCGACCCTCCCCCAGCCTCCGGCCGGGGGTCCCCTCCAGCCCCGGGAGGCCGCCGTGCCGCTGCCTGTCGAAGCCGTGCTGTTCGCCGTGATCGGCGTACTGGCCGGGACCGCCGCACTGCTGCTGCGACCGGAGTACTTCGCACGGACCCGCGGCCTGGTGCTCGCCACCGGGCTGGTCTCGGCGCTGCTCAGCGGCCTGGTGATCCGCTACGCACTGGCGGGCGGCGACCCGTCCGCGACCCTGCTGCTGACCGTGATCGCCACCGCGCTGCTCACCTCGGTGCCCGCCCGCCCCGACCTGGCCGCGCGCCGCGGCACCCACCGCCGCCGGCGGCACGCGGCCTGACCCCGGCTCAGCCGAAGCCGGGGAACGGTCAGGAGGACAGCCCCAGCGCGCTCATCCGCTTGGTGTGCGCCTCGGTGATGCGGTTGAACATCTTGCCGACCTCGACCAGGTCGAAACCGCGCACCTCGGCACCGCCGACCAGCAGGTTGGAGAGCGCGTCCCGCTCCGCCACCACGTGCTGGGCCTGGCTGAGCGCCTCGCCCATCAGGCGCCGGCCCCAGAGCGCCAGCCGACCGCCGACCCGCGGGTCCTGCTCGATCGCCTGGCGCACCTTGTCGACGGCGAACTGGGCGTGCCCGGTGTCGTCCATCACCCGCAGCACCAGCTCCCGGGTGTCGTCGTCGAGCCGGACGGCCACCTCCCGGTAGAAGTCGGTCGCGATGGAGTCACCCACATAGGCCTTGACCAGGCCCTCCAGCCAGTCCGACGGGCGGGTCACCCGGTGGAAGGACTCCAGCGGCTCGACGAACGGGGTCATCGCCTCGGTCGGGTCGGCGCCGATCTCGGTCAGCCGGTCGTGCAGCAGCTGGTAGTGCTGGAACTCGGCGGACGCCATCCGGGCCAGCGCCGCCTTGTCGGCCAGGCCGGGGGCCAGCTTGGCGTCGTCGGCCAGCCGCTCGAAGGCGCTCAGTTCGCCGTAGGCCAGCGCGCCCAGCAGGTCGAGCACCGCCGCCCGGTAGCCGGGGTCGGCCGCGCAGGTGGCCCAGTCTCCGATCGAGCCGTCCTGGCCGGCCCCGCCTTGAGTCTCCATGGACCGTCACTCTAGACCGCTCGGCGCGGCGTTCCAGCCGTGCTCAGCGGGCATGTCAGGGACATCACGTGTTCGAGTCGGCCGCGTTCGGTACAGTGGTAGCGGGACTCGTATACCCGCACGGTCATGGATCGCGCGGGTTCGCTGCATCCGGACCGTTCCGGCGCGGCGCACCGTCCCCACGTACGCGGATGCCCGGTCGGAGACCCGATCGGCTCCGACCTTGGCTTGGACCTCAAGCCAGGCACCGCATCAGTGGCCGAGCGAGGGCCGCCGCGGACCGCGCTGCGGAGCGCCGGTCCCGCGCCGGATTCCTCAAGGGACATCTCCCCCATGCCACGGGACGCCGCGGCCCAGCCAGGGCCGGCGCCCGCGCGCAGCAGGGACCGGCGCGGTTGTGCACGATCTCGCGGCTTGCGAGCAGGGCCCTGACCGGCCCCTGACAGCAGCGGCGTGACTGCACCGCCCCCCACTCGCTCTCGGCCCGCCACACGGAAGAGGCAGCACCCTGTCCACCACGACTGAACCGACGAAGACCACCTTCCGCCAGCTCGGCATCCTCCCGGAGACCGCCGAGGCCCTGGAGGCGGTCGGCATCATCCACCCGTTCCCGATCCAGGAGATGACCCTGCCGGTCGCGCTGACCGGCCACGACGTCATCGGCCAGGCCAAGACCGGCACCGGCAAGACCCTGGGCTTCGGCCTGCCGCTGATCGAGCGGGTGGTGGTCCGCGCCGACGTGGACGCCGGCCGGGCCACCGAGGACCAGCTCTCCGACAACCCGCAGGCACTGATCGTGGTCCCCACCCGCGAGCTGTGCACCCAGGTCACCAACGACCTGCAGACCGCCGGCAAGGTCCGCAACGTGCGCGTCCTCGCGGTCTACGGCGGCCGGGCCTACGAGCCGCAGGTGGAGGCGCTGCAGAAGGGCGTCGACATCGTGGTCGGCACCCCGGGCCGCCTGCTCGACCTGGCCGGCCAGCGCAAGCTCAACCTCTCCGGGGTCCGCGCGCTGGTCCTGGACGAGGCCGACGAGATGCTCGACCTGGGCTTCCTGCCCGACGTCGAGAAGATCCTCACCATGTTGCCGGCGAAGCGCCAGACGCTGCTCTTCTCCGCCACCATGCCGGGACAGGTGATCAGCCTGGCCCGTCGCTACATGAGCCAGCCGACCCACATCCGGGCCGCCGCGCCCGACGACAGCGGCCACACCGTCGCCTCGGTCGAGCAGCACGTCTTCCGCGCCCACTCGCTGGACAAGGTCGAGATGGTGGCGCGGATCCTGCAGGCCGAGGGCCGTGGGCTGGCCATGATCTTCTGCCGCACCAAGCGCACCGCCGCCGACGTGGCCGACCAGCTGACCCGGCGCGGTTTCGCGTCCGGCGCGGTCCACGGCGACCTCGGCCAGGGCGCCCGCGAGCAGGCGCTGCGGGCCTTCCGCAACGGCAAGGTCGACGTGCTGGTCTGCACCGACGTCGCGGCCCGCGGCATCGACGTCGAGGGCGTCACCCACGTCGTCAACTACCAGTGCCCCGAGGACGAGAAGACCTACCTGCACCGGATCGGCCGCACCGGCCGGGCCGGCGCCTCGGGCACCGCGGTCACCCTGGTCGACTGGGACGACATCCCGCGCTGGCAGCTGATCAACAAGGCGCTGGAGTTGACGTTCAACGACCCGGAGGAGACCTACTCCACCTCCCCGCACCTGTACGAACTGCTGAAGATCGCGCCGGGCACCAAGGGTGTGCTGCCGCGCTCCGAGCGCACCCGCGCCGGCCTGGCCGCCGAGCAGATGGAGGACCTCGGCGAGACCGGCGGCCGCGGCGGCCGTCCGGCCCGCGGCGAGCGCGGTCGCGGCCGTGGCGAGCGTGACGGCGCCCGGCCGGCGCCCGGCACCGAGCAGGCGACCGAGGAGCGGGCGGCCCGCGCCCCGCGCAAGCGGCGGCGCACCCGTCGCGGTGCCGAGCTCGCCGCCGCGGGTGGCGCGGAGGCCGTGGCGACGCCGCAGGGCGAGGCCCAGACGCCGGCGACCGCCACCGTGCCCGCGCCCGCGAACCGGGACGGCGAGGGCGGCGGCGCGTCGCGTCGCCGGCGTCGCCGCTCGCGCGGTGGCGCGGCGGCGGAGGCCGCAGGTGCCGCGGGTGCCGTGCGCAGCACGCAGGCGGCTGCGGTGGAGCCGGCAGCGACCCCGGCCGAGCCGGTGGCTGCCGCGGTCGAGCCGGTCGCGGTGAAGGCGGAGCCGGTGGCCCTGGCTGAGGCCGCGCCGGTGGCGACGCTGCCTGAGCAGGCGAGCGCACCCGTTCAGGAGAGCGCCGTCGCCGCGCCGAAGAAGGCCACCACCCGCACTCGCAAGAGCGCGGCGGCGGAGCCGACCGCGGAGGAAGCGCCGGTCAAGAAGACCGCCGCCAAGCGCACGGTCAAGAAGACCGCCGCCACCGAGGCACCGGCCGCCGAGGAAGCACCGGTCGTCGAGGCGGCGCCGGTCAAGAAGACCACCGCCAAGCGCACGGTCAAGAAGACCGCCGCCACCGAGGCACCGGCCGCCGAGGAAGCGCCCGCCAAGAAGACCACCGCCAAGCGCACGGTCAAGAAGACGGCCGCCACCGAGGAAGCCCCCGCCAAGAAGGCGACCACTCGCACTCGCAAGAGCGCGGCGGCGGAGCCGACCGCGGAAGAAGCGCCGGTCAAGAAGACCACCGCCAAGCGCACGGCCAAGAAGACCGCCGCCACCGAGGCACCGACCGCCGAGGAAGCGCCCGCCAAGAAGACCACCGCCAAGCGCACGGTCAAGAAGACGGCCGCCACCGAGGAAGCCCCCGCCAAGAAGGTCACCCGGCCGCGCAAGACCGCCGCCCAGAAGGCGGCGGAAGCCGAGGCGACCGCCTGACGGGACGTCGGCCGAGCCGTCGCGGGGCGGGTGGACCAACCGGTCCCCCGCCCCGCGGCGTCGTCCCCACCTGCCTGGCCGCCGTCCGGCCCCACCGCCTAGGCTCAGCACCTAGTCGATCCGCGCACGTCAGTAGGAGCCACACCCATGAGCACCCCGCCCTTCCTCACCCTTCCGGCGTGCGCGAGTGCCGGTCGGCTGGCGACTGCGCGCGGGGAGTTCGCGGTGCTGCGCGGCGAGCCGAGCGGGGCGGTGCGCGGCACGGCGCTGCTGGTGCCGGGGTTCACCGGCAGCAAGGAGGACTTCATCGCCCTCCTGGAACCGCTGGCCGCCGCCGGGTTCCGCACCGTGGCCCTGGACCAGCGCGGGCAGTACGAGACCGGCGGCCCCGCCGATCGCGACGCCTACGCCCTGCCCGAGCTGGGCCGCGACCTGACCGCCGTGACCGAGACGCTGGCGCCCGCCGGCCCGCTGCACCTGCTGGCCCACTCCTTCGGCGGTTTCGTGGCCCGCGAGGCCATCCTGTCGGCCGCCGGCCCGCTGCCCTGGGCCTCGCTCACCCTGCTCTCGACCGGTCCGGGCCCGATCGATCCGGCCGAGGCGGCCCGCACCAAGATGCTGCTGGACGCGCTGGACAGCCTCGACCTGGAGACCATCTGGCAGCTGATGCGGCAGCTGGACGGCCCGGCCGCGCCGCAGCACCAGCCGGAGGTCGCCGAATTCCTGCACCGCCGCTGGCTGGCCAATGTGCCGCAGGCGCTGCAGGCGATGGGCGAGCGGCTGCTCGGCGAGCCGGACCGGACGGCAGAGCTGGCCGCGGTCGCGCTGCCCAAGCTGGCGGTCTCCGGAGCCACCGACTACGCGTGGCCGGTGACCGAGCAGGCCGCAACCGCCGAGCGGCTGGGTGCGACGTACCGGATGGTCGACGGCGCCGACCACTCCCCCAACGCCGAGCGCCCGACCGAGACGGCGGCGCTACTGGCGGAGTTCTGGGGATCGCTGAGCTGACGAAAGTCGGTTCGACGGCAAGTCGGTTCGACTGCCCGACACCCGCCGACCTGACATGCCGCAAGTCGGACCGACGCGACGCAACCCGGTCCGCCGTGGCGCGAAGCCGGCTTGGACCTGCCGTCAGTTCCCGGGCGGATCCCGCCAACGCTGACCCGCAGTTGAGCCGCTTCCGAGGAAAAATTCATTAGCTCCGGTAATATTTGATTCAGACCGGGAATGAAAGATCGCTCCGGCGCGATTGATCACACTGTCACCCATTGATGAACGAGGGAGCACCATCCGCCCCCAGCCTTCGGCGGGGAGGGACCCCCAGCGCCTCGGACCACCCCGAGGCCGACGAGAGGAGAGGCCCATGCGTTTCGAGATTCTCCGCCTGGACGACCAGCAGGGCTCGGCCGTCGACCGGCAGATCGCCGATGCCGAGACCGTCCGGCGACTGGTGGAGGACGCCGCCCGGACCGGCGAGCGCCTCTACATCCGCCCGTGCCCGGCTGTCTGACACCGCGTCCGTCCTCACTCTCCACTGACTGCCTGACGCCGCGTCCGTTCCGGTTTCGACTGTCCGCCTGACACCGCGTCCGATCCGTTTTCGACTGACCGCCTGGTGCCGCGTCCGATCCGCCGGCCGGACGCCCGTCACCACATCCGTTCCGTACCGACGTCGAGTCCGTACCGGCATCGAGTCCGCTGACGTCCCGT
>NZ_JAJJPA010000024.1 GCF_020907985.1 Kitasatospora humi
GGTGCAGGGATGATCGAACTGGTGATCTTCGACTGCGATGGTGTGCTGATCGACAGCGAGCCGCTGGGCGTCGCCGTCGACAAGGTGGCACTGGCCGACCTCGGGCTGCCGATGACGGAACAGGAGATCATCGACAGCTTCGTCGGGCATTCGCACGGCACGAAGACGGCGGTGCTGGAGGGGCTGCTCGGCCGCTCGCTGCCCGCCGACTGGTGGGAGCCGTACCGACCGCTGCACCGCAAGCTGGCCGAGGAGCGGCTGGCCCCGGTGGCCGGCGTCACCGAGGCGCTCGCCGCCATCGACCTGCCCAGCTGCGTGGCCTCCAACAGCAGCCACCACTGGCTGCGCACCGGACTGGGCCTGACCGGGCTCTACGAGCGGTTCGCGGGGCGGATCTTCAGCGGCGCCGAGGACGTGGCGCGCGGCAAGCCCGCCCCCGACCTCTTCCTGCACGCGGCCCGCACCCTGGGCGCCGATCCGGCCGCCTGCGTGGTGGTGGAGGACAGCCCGCACGGCCTGGCGGCGGCCCGGGCGGCCGGGATGCCTTCGTTCGGCTACACCGGCGGGGTGATGCCGGCCGAGCGGCTGGCCGGCCCCGGCACGGTGCTCTTCGACGACATGCGGGGGCTCCCGGAGCTGCTGGCCGCCCGTCACGGCGGTGCCGAGCTGGCAGGATGACCGCCATGACCTATCTCGCGGCCGACTCCCGCTACGCCTCGATGACCTACCGCCGCGCCGGGCGCAGCGGCGTCCAGCTGCCCGCCGTGTCGCTCGGCCTGTGGCACAACTTCGGCGACGCGCAGCCCCTGGAGGTCCAGCGCGCGGTGCTGCGCCGGGCCTTCGACCGCGGCGTCACCCACTTCGACCTGGCCAACAACTACGGCCCGCCGTACGGCTCCGCGGAGCGCAACTTCGGCTACCTGTTCGCCCAGGACTTCCGCCCGTACCGCGACGAGCTGTTCATCGCCAGCAAGGCCGGCTACGACATGTGGCCGGGCCCGTACGGCGTCGGCGGCAGCCGCAAGTACCTGTTGGCCAGCCTGGACCAGTCGCTGGTCCGGATGGGCTTGGACTACGTCGACGTCTTCTACTCGCACCGCCACGACCCGGACACGCCTCTGGAGGAGACCATGGGCGCGCTGGCCAGTGCGGTACAGCAGGGCAAGGCACTGTACGCGGCGATCTCCAACTACCCGGCGGAGCAGCACCGGGAGGCGGTGGCGATCCTGCGCGAGCTGGGCGCGCCGGTACTGCTCAACCAGAGCGCCTACTCGATCCTGGACCGGCGCCCCGAACGGGAGGGCGTGCTGGCGGCGGTGGGTGACACCCAGACCAGCCTGATCGCCTACTCCCCGCTCGCACAGGGCCTGCTGACGGATCGCTACCTCACGGGCGAGGTGCCGGCCGGCTCCCGGATGTCGGTGGGGCACTTCCTGCGGCGGGAGGCGCTCACCCCGGCCAAGTTGGAGCAGCTGCGGGCGTTGAACGAGGTGGCCGGGCAACGCGGGCAGACCCTCGCCCAGTTGGCGCTGGCGTGGGTGCTGCGGGACCCCCGGGTGGTGTCGGTGATCATCGGGGCCAGCAGTGTGGCCCAGCTCGACCAGAACCTCAACGCGCTGGCGGCCGGGCCGCTGACCGACCAGGAGCTGGCCGAGATCGACCGGCTGAGCGCCTGACGCCGCGCCGGCCTGCCAACGGGCGCGGCGGGGAGGCCCGGTGTCCGGCCCCTGCTGCTCAGGGGCCGGACACCGGGGGACTGACGATATCTCAGCTGCGCACGTTCGGGGCATACTTGTAACCGACCCTGCGCACCGTGACGATACTGCCACGGTAGGCGGCGCCCAACTTGCGGCGCAGCCGGGCGACATGGACGTCAACGGTGCGGCCGTCGCCGACGTGACCGTAGCCCCAGACGGCGGTGACCAGGTGGTCCCGGGTGTGCACGCGGTGCGGATGGCGGGTCAGATGGGCGAGCAACTCGAATTCCAGATAGGTGAGTTCGAGGGACTGGCCGTCGACGTAGGCGGTCCGCCGGTCGGGGTCGACGCTGATGCCGCGGGCGGACGGGACGGCAGGGCGCGGGGCCGGCACCGCGGCAACCGGTGCCATCGCGGAGACGGCGGCCGGCACCGGAGCGGAGACGGCGCCCGGCGCTGGAACGGCGGCCGGAGCGGAGACGGCGCCCGGCGCCGATTCGGCGGGCACCAGCACCAGGTAGCCGACCAGCGGGCGAACCCCGCCCGGCTGGTCCGCCTGGGCTCCGTACTGGGCGAGCAGGCCGGGCGGTAGGGCGGACTGCGGAACCGTCGCGACCACGGTGGCGCCGACCGGCAGGGCGCCGATCAACTCCGGTGCCGGAGGCGGCAGTTCCGCTGCCGACGACTGCCGGCGGGGGGTGGCGGTGGGCTGGTTGGTGACCGCTCGCAACGCCCGCAGCTGCGGGGTGGCGGGCGGGGTCAGGGTGGCCGTAGAAGAAGGCATGACAGCTCTTTCGCGCGAGAACGAGGGGTGGTCGTCGTCTGCGCGTCGGGGACTCAGTGGTCCGCACCGAGTGACCGTCCCAGGACGTCGGGATTCCGGGACTTGAGGATCAGCGGTGGGCGAGCCGGGACGCGCGAGGCGAACCCGGACAGGTCTGGTCGAAGAGATGCGGCTGCCGGGACGGCCAGAACGGCTCGAGGTCCTGACGGCCTCGGCTGCTGTCCACGGTGGTGTGCATGACCCCATTGAAGCAGATCAGCGCAGCGCGATCCATGCCGACGGGTGAACAGCCCGCCGACCACCGGGTTGACGGTGCCTCAACGCCGCTCGATCGCGTGCTCCACCAGCCGGGCCAGCAGCTCCTTGCCGTCCTCGCGGCGCCGTGCGTCGCAGAGCAGCACCGGCACACCGGCCGGCAGGTCGAGCGCGGCCCGGACGTCCTCGGCTGCGAACACCTCTGCACCGTCGAAGCAGTTGACCGCGACCAGGAAGGGGATGCCACGCTGCTCGAAGAAGTCCACCGACGGAAAGCAGTCGGCCAACCGCCTGGTGTCGGCGAGCACCACCGCGCCCAGCGCGCCCTGCGCCAACTCGTCCCAGACGAACCAGAACCGGTCCTGACCGGGGGTGCCGAAGAGGTAGAGCGCCACGCCCGGGCGGATGTCGATCCGTCCGAAGTCCATCGCCACCGTGGTGGTCCGTTTGCCCCCGACCTGGGAGGTGTCGTCCAGCGGCCGGCCGAGCTCGCTCAACCGTTCCTCGGTGCGCAGCGGCCGGATCTCGCTGACCGCGCCGACCAGCGTGGTCTTGCCGACCCCGAGGCCGCCGGCGACCAGGATCTTCAGGGCCGTCGCCGGCGCCCCGGCCAGACCGCGGGGCGCGACCGACGACCGGTCAGAGTGCGCGTAGACCATTGATCACATCTCGGAGCAGGCGCTCGTCCGGCAGTTCGGCGAGCGGAACGGGACGGGTGACGTCGATCAGACCCGCGGCGTGCAGGTCGCCGAGCAGCACCCGCACCACGCTGACCGGCAGATCGGTGTAGGAGCCCAGCTCGGCGACCGATATCGGCCCGTCGGCACTCAGTTGGAGCAGCGCTTGGTGCTCCGGGTCGAATTCCGGGGCCGGCTCGGTAACCTCCCGGTCGGCGACGGGCCGGGCCGAGATCATCGAGATCAGGTCGAAGAACTCGTCGCCGGCTGGTCTGGTGCGCCCCCGGGTCATCGAGAACAACCGGACCACCGGGCCCGCCTCGTCGTCGAACCAGTGGTCCGGTTCCGCGGGCGGGCCCGGCTCCTGCGGGGTTCTGCTCATCAGGCGGGATGCCGCGGCTCGGCGGCCAGGTGCTCCCCGACCCGCTTGACCAGCAGCGCCATCTCATAGGCGATCTGCCCGATGTCGGAGTCGGCATCGGCCAGCACCGCCAGGCAACTGCCGTCGCCGGCCGCGGTGATGAACAGGAATGCCTCGTCGAGCTCGACCATGGTCTGGCGCACCCCGCCCGCGTCGAAGTGCCGACCCGCACCCTTGGCCAGGCTGTGGAAGCCGGCGGCCACGGCCGCCAGGTGTTCGGCGTCCTCCCGGCCGAGGCCCTGCGAGGCGCCGGTGGCCAGACCGTCGCTGGAGAGGATCACCGCGTGCCGCAGCGACGCGACCCGCCCCACCAGGTCGTCCAGGAGCCAGTTGAGCTCGCCGGCCGGCTGGATCATTGCGGTCATCGATCAGGTCCTTCCGCTGGTGCGGGTGGTACTGGTTGAGGGGTGGCCGGCAGCGCCGGCGGGATCGGTGACGAGGCCAGGGCTCGTCGCGGTTCCGGTGCGGGCGCCGGCACGGTCCGGACGACCGGGGTCGGCGGCCGCGGGGCCGGGCGTTGGGGTTCGGCGCGGCCCCGGCTGAAGCCGCGCTGGAAGGAGCTGAAGGCGGCTCGGGCCTCCTCGGGCGAGCGGGCGGGGGCCGGGGCGGACTGCGGCCCGAGGTCCCGTTCGCCCTTCAACTGCGGCGCCAGGTTGGCCTGCTTGACCCGGCGGGGCAGCAGACCGCCGGCAGGGCGCTCACCGGCTCCCGGGGCCTCGGGGGCCGCCCGGACTGGCCGAGCTGCCTGGGAGGCACTCTCGGGCGCCGTCTCGGGAGCTGCCTCGGGCGCCGTCTCGGTCGAGGTGTCGGGCGAGGTGTCGGCGCGGCGGTGCCGCCCGGTGCCGCCCGGTGCGGGCACCAGCGCCGGACCGCCGGCTGCCCGGCGCCGCGGCAGTCCGCCCGGCGTGCGGGCCGGCTCGCTCCCGGCCGGCTGCGGTCCGGTGACCTGCCGGCCGTGGCCGCGCGACCGGACCCGGCGCGCGGGGCCGCTCGCCCCGCCGGCCACCGCCACCAGCTCGCGGTCCTTGTGCGGTTCGGCACCGGGGGCGGCGGGCGGCGGGGTCGGCCCCTGACCGGGCACGTCGGCCAGCAGTTCACGCGGGATCAGCACCACGGCGGTGGTGCCGCCGTAGGGCGAGGCCCGCAGGCTGACCCGGATGCCGTGCCGCCGGGCCAGCCGACTGACCACGAACAGACCCAGCCGGTCGGTGTCGGCCAGGTTGAACGGCTGCTCGACCTCCAGCCGCTGGTTGATCTCGGCGAGCGCCTGCTCACTCAGACCCAGGCCGCGGTCGTCGATCTCCAGCGCGAAGCCGTGTGCGACCACCTCGCCCTGCACCGTGACCTGGGTCTGCGGCGGCGAGAACACCGCGGCGTTCTCCACCAGTTCGGCGACCAGGTGGGTGACGTCGGCGACCGCGCTGCCGACCAGCCCGGTACCGGGGAACGGTCGGACGATCACCCGGGCGTAGTCCTCGACCTCGCCGACGGCGGCGCGCACCACGTCGACCATCCGGACCGGCTTGCGCCAGGCCCGGCCGGGCGAGCCGCCGGAGAGGATGATCAGGCCCTCGGCGTGCCGGCGCATGCGGGTGGTCAGGTGGTCGATCTTGAACAGGTCCTCGAGGTCGCCCGGGTCCTCGGTGCGCCGCTCCATGGTGTCCAGCAGGGTCAGCTGGCGGTGCAGCAGCACCTGGCTGCGCCGGGCCAGGTTGACGAAGACGGCGGAGACGCCGCGGCGCAGCTCGGCCTGTTCGACGGCGGCCTGGACGGCGGCCCGCCGCACCGCGTTGATGGCCCGGCCGACTTGCCCGATCTCGGCAGGCCCGAACACCAGCTCGGGCACTTCGGCGGCGATGTCCACCACCTCGCCGTCCCGCAGCCGCCGCATCACCGCGGGCAGTCGCACGTCGGCCAGCTCGTCCGCGGAGTTGCGCAGGCCGATCAGCTCGCGGACCAGCCCGCGACCGATCCGCAGCGAGATCAGCAGCGTGACCACGATGGCCAGCAGGCCGGCGATGCCGGCGATGACGCCCCGCCAGAGCAGGCCCATGGCGTACGCACGGGCCTGCTCGCCGAGGCCGGTGGCCAGCTTGGTGTTCTCGGTGGAGAGGTCGGAGAGCAGCGGGGTCACGGCCGCGCTCCAGCGGGCCTCGGTGATGAAGTGCGCGGCCGCACTCGGGGAGGCACTCTGGAACTCGCGCTCGTAGAGGTCGAGGGCCAGCCAGTTGTCGCCGCTGCGCAGGCTCTGGTAGGAGCCCAGGTCGGGCTGGTCCAGCTCGTCGATGTAGATCTCGAAGAGCGCCTGCTGGTCGTGCATCGGGTCGATGACGGCCTGGTAGTCCAGCGCACCGGGCGTGTCGGTGCTGAGCAGGCCCTCCATCGCCGCGTCCTCCTGGGCGAGCATCTCGCGGGCCCGGCTCAGCTCCACCAGCACCATGCCCTGGCGGGGCAGTTGGCCGGACTGCCGGCTGAGGAACGCGGTGCGGAACTCGAAGGCGGGCTTGACCAGGTCGGAGTAGCGGCCGATCGCGTACTCCCAGGAGAAGCCGTCCTGACTGATCTGGCCGCGCAGGCCGGGCAGGTCGCCGAGGGACTTGAGGAAGTCCTGCAGCCGGCCTCGCTCGGTCCTGCCGAGCTGGTTGCCGGACGATCCGTTGAAGGCCCGCTGCAGTGAGGCCACGTCCTGGTCGGTGGTCTGCTGGGCCTTCAGGAAGTCGTCCTGCACGTCCGAGGCGCCGGGCCGGGCCAGCCGGATCACCGCCGCCCGGCGTTCCACCTGCAGGTCCCGGGCCACCGCGTCGACCGGGGTGCCGAAGGCGCGGTAGCCGGCGGCCGCGTTCAACTGCTGCCGGAAGTCACTGGTGGTGACCAGAGTGGCGTAGGCCCACAGGGCGACCAGGGCCACGATGGGCACCAGGAGCAGCGCGATGATCTTCGCGCGGATCGAGCTGCTGCGCAGACGCATGGAGTCCTCGGTCAGGTGTGCCCGCAACCGACCGGGCCGGGACGCCGGGTCGATGGATCTGCGCGAGCTTACTACTGGATTGTGTGACGTTCGACGCTACTGGGGGATCATTCTTGAACAGTTGTGGGCATGCGCATGACCGTTGGCATACTTAGACGTCAATCGTGTCCGTTCCATGGGGAATTCACACTTCTCTGGGCAGCGCCACGGCGATCCGCTACCGTCGCTTCCGGGGCCGCGACGGGGTCACGGTGGATCGGCGGACGAACCACGGATCGTGTACGGCCCGCCGGGCGGGAGGCCGGACACCGTGCGCGAGCAGAACACCCCGCCGTTGGCCGAGCCCCCGTCGGGCGGGCTCGCCGACACGGTCTACGACACCGCCGAACTCACCCCCGGGCTGGTCCGCTTAGCCCGCGGCTCGAACGAGGGCGAGCGCTGGCGGCCGGTCACCGCGGCACGGTTCCGGGACGAGGTGCTGGGTCTGGCCAAGGGCCTGCTGGCCCGCGGCGTGCGGTTCGGCGACCGGGTCGCACTGATGTCCAGGACCAGGTACGAGTGGACCCTGTTCGACTACGCACTCTGGTCGATCGGCGCCATCCCGGTGCCGATCTACCCCACCGCGGCCGCCGAGCAGGTGCGGTGGATCCTCGCCGAGACCGGGGCGGTGGCGTGCGTGGTGGAGGAGGAGGACCACGCGATGACGGTCGGCGCGGTCTGCGACGCGCTGCCCGAACTGACCGGGATCTGGCAGCTGGACCACGACTGCGTGCGGACGCTGACCGCGGAGGGCGCCGGGATCCCGGAGAGCCTGGTGCACCGTCAGCGCTTCGCCGTCACCCCCGAGACCGTTGCCACCGTCATCTACACCTCCGGCACCACCGGGCATCCCAAGGGCTGCCTGCTCAGCCACGGCAACTTCGCCGCCCAGGCCGACAACGTGCTGGCCGGCTGGAAGAACGTGCTGTTCGAGGCCGAGGGCCAGCCCGCCACCCTGCTCTTCCTGCCGCTGGCCCACGTGTACGCACGGATGGTGCAGGTGGCCGCGCTCCGCGGCGGGGTCCGGCTCGCCCATCTGGCCGAGCTGCGCGCCGAAGCGCTGCTCCCCGCGCTCGCCTCCTACCGGCCCACCGTGCTGTTCGCCGTCCCGTACGTCTTCGAGCGCCTGTACGGCGCCGCCCGGATCGCCGCCGAACGGGCCGGTCGCGGCGAGCTGTTCGAGCAGGCCATGGCGGTCGCGGTCGACTGGGCCACCGGCAACGAGCGCCGTGCCCTGGGCCGCGGCTCCGGGCCCGGTGCGACGCTGCGGATGCGTCACCTGGCCTACGACCGGCTGGTCTACCAGCGGATCCGGGCGGCGTTCGGCGGCCGGGTGCGGCACGTGATGTGCGGGGGTTCGACGCTCAGCCGCGAACTCGGCCTGTTCTTCGCCGGTGCCGGGATGACCGTCTACGAGGGCTACGGCCTGACCGAGACCACCGCGGCCATCGTCGCCAACCCCGGCGACAGCCCCAAGTTCGGCACCGTCGGCCGCCCCATCCCAGGGGCCGGGCTGGTGATCGCGGACGACGGCGAGGTCTGGGTGCGCGGCGGCGGTGTCTTCGCCGGCTACCTCAACCACCCGCGCTGCACGGCGGAGGCGCTGCACGACGGCTGGCTGGCCACCGGTGACCTCGGCCGGCTGGACGAGGACGGCTACCTGACCATCGTCGGGCGCAAGAAGGAGGTGATCGTCACCAGCAGCGGCAAGAACATGGCACCGGCCGCGCTGGAGGAGCGGGTGCGGGCCCATCCGCTGGTCTCCCACTGCCTGGTGGTCGGCGACAACCGGCCCTACATCGCGGCGCTGATCACACTCGACCCGCGGGCGCTGTCGCACTGGCAGCAGATGCACCGCCGGGCGGCGATGGACGAGTGGGCGTTGCTCACCGACGACGAGCTGCACCTGGAGATCCAGCGAGCGGTGGCCGCCGCCAACACCTCGGTCTCCCGAGCGGAGTCGATCCGGGCGTTCCGGCTGCTGCCGGGCGACTTCACGGTGGAGCTGGGGCTGCTCACCCCCTCGCTGAAGCTGCGCCGCAAGGTCATCGAGGAGCGCTTCGCGGCCGACATCGAGGCGCTCTACACGCCGTGAGCCGGGCCTGCCCGCACTGTTCCCGAGGCGGCCTCAACTCCCGGCGCACCCCCTTGACCTGACGGGTGGTCTAGTCCATTTTATTCAGCACGCGGGTCCATCGAGGTCGACCGCTCGGGCCCGCGGTCCCGGGCAGCCCGCATGTCATCCGTTCCGCACACCCCTGCTTTCGCCGTCGCGGAACGGCCCGCACGCCTTCCCCCACCGGAGAGGTCCCGTCATGGAACGCGCCCAGAAGTCCCCCACCGCAGAGCACCCACCGCCGGGCCGGCACCGGCGGCGGCGCACCACCGCGCTGACCGCGGCGGCCGCCCTCGGTCTGGCCGCCGGCACCCTCGCCGCCTTCGGCGGCGGACAGTCCGCCCAGGCGGCCGTCAACGCCGCGGCCGGCGCCGCGCTGAGCAGCAACTGGTACGCCTCCGCGCCGTACCTGATGCCGGAGGACAACTCGCCGCCGGACGTCGGCGCGGTGATGGACGCCACCGGTCAGAAGGCCTTCCAGCTGGCGTTCGTCCTGGACGGCGGCGGCTGCTCGCCGGCCTGGGGCGGCACCTCCTCGATCGACACCGACACCACCATGCCAGCCGTCATCGCGCAGATCCGTGCCAAGGGCGGGGACGTCTCGGTCTCGTTCGGCGGTTACGGCGGCACCAAGCTCGGCCAGACCTGCGGCACCCCGGAGGCCACCGCCGCCGGCTACCAGAAGGTGATCACCAAGTACGGCCTGCACGCGGTCGACTTCGACCTGGAGGAGCCGGAGTACGAGAACGGCACGGCCATCCGCAACGAGATCGGCGCCGCCAGGATCCTGCAGGCGAACAACCCCGGCCTGTACGTCTCGATCACCACGGCGGGCACCACCGCGGGCACCGGCTGGTTCGGGCAGCAGATGCTCAACGAGGCCAAGTCCCAGGGCTTCACGCCCGACAACTACTCGATCATGCCGTTCGACGGCGGGTTCAACGGCGCCGCGGCGCAGACCGCCGCGCTCACCCGGTTCAATTCGATCCTGCAGACCACCTTCGGCTGGAACGCGGCCACCGCCTACGCCCACGAGGGCGTCTCCATGATGAACGGGCGCACCGACGCCGCGGAGTACTTCAGCCAGGCGGACTTCCAGACTGTGCTGGACTACGCCACCTCGCACGGGATGGCGCGTTACACCTTCTGGTCGGTCAACCGGGACCGCCAGTGCACGCCGGTGGTCGACCCGGGCCTGTCGGGCTCCTGTTCCGGCGTGACGCAGAACGACTGGGACTTCACCAGGTACACGGTGAAGTTCGCCGGTGCCACCCCGGTCACCACGCCGCCGACGACCGCGCCGCCGACGACTGCCGGCCCGGGCGGGTGCACCGCACCGCCGTGGAATCCCACCGCCGTCTACACCGCGGGCGCCAAGGTGTCGTACAACGGCCACGACTACACCGCCAAGTGGTGGACGCAGAACGAAGTGCCGAGTTCCAGCGGGCCGTACGGGCCCTGGACCGACGACGGCCCGTGCTGAGCGGCGCTGCCGAGGTGCTGCACGACGGCCGGGCGGGTTGGGGGCCCGCACGGCCGTGGTGCGGCCTGTGCCACCGGTGTCGGCGGCGCTGGCTGGCTGATGAGGGGTCAGCCAGACATCAGGCGTTGGCCGAGAACTCCGGCAGGTAGGCGTCGGCCTGACCGGCCGCGGTCGGATGGTAGCTCTCGCTGGTCGGGATCGTGGTGCTGTGCAGCCACTGGTCGGAGGAGCCGCAGATCTCGTGGCCGGCGTCGAAGTCGCCCCTCACGTCGGCGAAGGTGAAGCCGGCGTCGGCGGCGGCACTGCTGATCACTGCGTCGATGACGTCGGCGGCGCCGTCGATCGCGCTGCGCGAGGTGTTGCTGATGCCGAACAGGCAGGTGCCCGGGACCTGGTAGAGGTGCGGGTAGTCGAGGACCACCACATGGGCGTTCGGCGCGGCGTTGCCGATCGCCGAGAAGGTGTTCGCCAGCAGCCCCGGCAGGGTGCTCCGGGCGAACGACTCGGCGGTGTCGACCGCGCTCAGGCAGGCGCTGGTGCCGCTCAGCACACAGGTCGTCATGGTGTCGGCGAAGCCGGCGTCATTGCCGCCGATGGTGATGCTGACCTCGGTGGTCGAGGCGTCGAGCGCCGAGATCTGGCTGTTCAGGACGTCGCTGGTGGTGGCGCCGGAACAGGCCACGTCCGTGAAGCCGGACGCGTTCTGCGAAGCCCAGAGGTAGGGATACGAGTTGTAGCTGCGCTCGCAGCTGCCGCTGCTGCCGACGTAGTTGCCGGCTCCCACCCCGGCCGAGTAGGAGTCGCCCAGCGCCACGTAGTTGACCGGGGCAGCGTTGGCGGGGGAAGCGAGGAGCAGGGTGCCGGCGGCGAGGGCGCTCGCCATGACCGCACCGGTGAGAACACGCGCGGAGCGCATGGGTCCTCCATGGAGGGGAGAGTGACGGGAGTTACCGGGTAGTACCCAGCAGAACTGAGTAGTACCAGCGGGACGCCCCACCTGGAAGTGCTCATGCCAAATTCGCCCTGTTGAATTCTCTTGGCATCCCCGGGAGTTGGGTACGGGACGTGGCGGACCGGCCCGCCTGAGTGACGTTCATCAAGCAATCGTCACAAACGATCGACCGACGACGCCTGCTCCGCACCCTGCTCCACGACCCGGGCGTCCGTCGCACCGGCAGCACGACGGCCGGGCGGGCCCCGAAGCCCGCACGGTCGTCGGCCGTGACCACCCGAGGTGGCCGACGGGTCAGGCGCTCGCGGCGAACTCCGGCAGGTAGCCGTACTCCTGGCCCGCCGCGGTCGGGTGGTAACTCTCGTTGACCGGCAGTGTGGTGCTGTGCAACCACGGCGTGGAGCTGCCGCAGATCTCATGGCCGGCATCGAAGGCGGCTCTCACATCGGCGAACCTGAAGCCGGCCCTGGCGGCGGCGTTGCCGATCACACCGTCCAGGGTGTCCGCGGCACCGTCGATCGCGGACCGGGAGGCGTTGCTGATGCCGAACAGGCAGTCGCCCGGGACTTGGTAGAGGTGCGGGTAGTCGAGCACCACCACATGGGCGTTCGGCGCCTTGGCGTGGATCGCCGCGTACGTCTGCGCCAGTCGGCCGGGCAGCGTGTTCTTGGCGAACGACTCCGCACCGGACACCGCGCTCAGGCACTCGTCGGTGCCCTTCAGCACGCAGGTCTCCAGGGTGTCGGTGAACCCGGCGTCGTTGCCGCCGATGGTGATGCTGACCTCGGTGGTCGAGGGGCTGAGCGCCGAGACCTGGCTGCTCAGGACGTCGCTGATGGTGGCGCCGGAACAGGCCACGTCCGTGAACCCGGATGCGTGCCGAGCGGCCCAGAGGTAGGGGTAGGAGTTGTAACTGCGATCGCAACTGCCGCTGCTGCCGACGTAGTTGCCGGCCCCCAACCCGGCCGAGTAGGAGTCGCCCAGGGCAACGTAGTCGACCGTGACCGCATCGGCCGGGACGGCGAGGAACAGGGTGCCGGCGGCAAGCGAGCTCGCCATCAGCGCACCGGTGGCAGCACGGACAGCACGCATTGGTCCTCCATGGGGTGCTACGAGAGTTACTGAGTAGTACCAGTGAGACGCGTCACCTGGAAGCACCCGAACCGAATGTGGCGCTACGAATTGCCTCAGCGGCCCTCTGTGTTGACCCGAATGGAGCAGACGTCCCATCGGCGGCCGTCATCGCGGCACCGGTGGCGGCGACAGCACGGCAGCACAACGGCCATGCGGGACAGGTGGCCCGCATGGCCGTTGCGCATGGCCGTGCTCGGGTGGGACCGGCGGCGCCGCGTCCGACTGATGAGTCAGCCGATCAGTCGGCCGGCGGCGATCAGGCGTGGGCCGAGAACTCCGGCAGGTAGCCGTACTGCTGGCCGTCCGCGGTCGGGTGGTAGCTGTCGCTGATCGGCCAGGTGGTGCTGTTCAGCCACTGGTCCGAGTTGCCGCAGATCTCGTGCCCCTGGTCGAAGCTGCTTCTCACGTCGGCGAAGGTGAATCCGGCGTTGGCGGCGGCTTTGTTGATCACACCGTCCAGGATGTCGGCGGCGCCGTTGATCGCGGTCCGGGAGGTGTCGCTGATGCCGAACAGGCAGCTACCCGGGACCTGGTAGAGGTGCGGGTAGCTGAGGACCACCACGTGGGCGTTGGGGGCGTGGGAGTGGATCTGCGCGTAGGTGTTGGCCAGCAGGCCGGGGAGGGTGTTCTGGGCGTACGACTCGGCGCTCGACACCGCGCTCAGACACGAGCTGGTGCCGGCCAGCACACAGGTCTCCATGGTGTTGGCGAAGCCGGCGTCGTTGCCGCCGATGGTGATGCTGACCTCGGTGGTCGAGGAGCTGAGCGCCGAGAGCTGGCTGCTCAGGACGTCGCCGGTCTTGGCGCCGGAGCACGCCACGTCCGTGAAGTTGGCCCCGATCTGGGCGGCCCAGAGGTAGGGGAAGGAGCTGTAGCTCCGCGAGCAGCTGCCGCTGCTGCTGTCGTAGTTGCCGGCACCGACGCCGGCCGAGTAGGAGTCGCCCAGCGCAACGTAGTTGACGGTGGCCGCGTTGGCGGGGGCGGCGAGGGAGACGGTGGCGGCGACGAGGGCAGCGGCCGCGATCGCACCAGCAACAACACGAGCGAGACGCATTGAGCCTCCACGGGAGAGTGATGGGGGTTACTCAGTGGTACCAGTGACGCCCGCCCCCGGGAAGTGCTCATGCCAAAGGTATTGGTGCGAATTCTCCTGTCAGAGCGTGGAGTTGGCCGCGATGTAGCGGGCCGGCCGCTTGGAATGGTGGCAACGGTGACTAATCGTCACAAACGATCTCGAGCTCGAAGCCCTGGCCGTCCACGAGGTGCACTGCGCCACCGGTGTCCACCCGCAGCGTCCAACGCGCCGCCAGGGCGGCGCTCACCGCGGCCCGTGAGCCGTGCACCGCAAGGTGGTTGAGCCCGGCCCGCAACCGGTCATGACCACCGGGGCGCAACGCCGGCGACTGCTCCAGCACCAGGTAGCTGTCGCCGAGGCGCCAGCTGCGCCCCGCGTCCCAGCTCTGGAACGGCAGGCATCCCAGGGCGAGCAGCACGGGAGCCCACTGCTCCTCGGCCAGCACCAGGTCGTCCACCCAGAGCTCGACGTGGTGGATGAAACCCCTGCGCGGCCCGGACATCTGGCTCCCCTCGGTCGTCAGCTCGCTCGCCCCCGCCGGTCGCACCCGACCCTAGCCGACCCCGGCGGCGTCGACCCGTAGAACCGAACATGATCCCGGCCGACCGCGGCGACCCGCGCACCCGGGCGCGGACGTACGCCGCACGCGCCCGTTCGCCCTGCGGCGCGCCTCGGGCCGGTTCCCCCTCATTCCGCGGGGAAGAGCTCGCACCCCGCCACCGGCAGCTCCTCGATCTCCTCGTTCGCCGCCGCCGGCACCCCGAACTCCGCCACTGCGACCCGCACCGCGGCCCGCGCCTGGCGCAGGCCCGACGCACCCCAGCCCAGCAGCTCGACCGCCAGGCCCGGCGCAACCAGCAGCCGCCGGTAGTGCCGCCCGGAGGCGGGGTCGGGCCTGCTCGGGCCGACCGCACGCAGCTCGGCGGCCATCCGCACCCGCGCGCACTCGTGCCCGTTGTTGGCGGAGCCGACCCGGTCGTAGAGGTAGCCCAGGTAGTGCGCCGGACCGATCACCGCCTGCGCCTCCTCGCCGGCCTCCCGCGCCAGCGCCGCTCCCGGGTCCCCGGTGTCCTCCGCCTCCAGCGAGCCCCCGGGGAGACTGACCACCCCGTCCCTGGGGTTGATCAGCGTGAGCACCCGCCCGTCCGGCGCGAAGAGCCAGCCCCAGGACTGCTTCACGGGGAGCCAGGGCGGCACCGGTTCCGTCGGCCGCCACGGCCAGCCGGCCGCCGGGCGCCGCCGGACCCGGCCGAGCAGCTCAGCGACCTCCGCGCTGTACTCGATCCGCTGCATGAGGCCCCCTCCGGTCTCGGGCCGGTCGATCCGGCTGTGCTGGTTCGGTCATCGGCCGCACGGCGGATCGGGGCTGCGCGGGTTCCGACCTGTTGATCTTCCCCGAACAGGCGGACGATGAACAGCCCTCGCGCCCGCATGGGGCACAACCGCGGCACGACTGCAGCACGTGTCGAACGCAACCGGTACTCATCTCCTCCTCCGGACCGTCACCTCACTCTCCCGTCCCGTGGGGCACCTCCGATCCCCGCCGCAACGGGAATCCCGCGCGGACCCGCACCGGCCCGCACCCCGCGCGCACCAGCCCCGCCCGCTGGTCCGGCAACCGCGCCAGCAGCACCCGCAGCTCCTCGGCCGCCAGCGGCGCCAGGCCACCGCACGCCAGCCGCCACCCCCGCACCGTGTGGCGCGGCGCCGCCCGGCTCCGGGCCGGCCCGGTACTGACGGTCAGCAGCTCGCCGCGCGCACCGCTCGCCAGCCCCGCGGCCAGCAGCGCGCGGAACGCCTCGGCCTGCCGCCCTCCCCCGGCCCGCCGGCCACCGGCCACCCGGACCTCCTGCTCGGCGGCCTGCCGCCGCTCGGCCCGCACCCAGCGCAGCAGCAGCCGGTGGCACCCCTCACCGAGCCCGTCCAGCAGCTCGTCATCCAGGCGCTCCGCCGCCCCGACCGCCGCCCTCGCACCGGGCAGCTCGGCCAGCTCCGCCAGCGCCACGGTCAGTCGCGCCCGGGCCAGGTGGTCGTCGACCAGCGCGGGCAGCAGCTGCGCCATTCGCTGACCGGCGTAGACGAACGGCTCGCCGGCCAGCTGCGGGTCGGCCGCGTACGCCACCCGCGCGGCCGGCGCGCCGGGTCGCAGCCCGCGGACCCTGCAGTAGTCCAGGTAGTCCACCGGCTCCAGCACCCGCAGATGGACCGCCACCCCGTGACCGTCGATCCCGCGCAGCTGGCGCTCCGCCTCGCGCAGGTACCGCCCGAAGTCGGCCGGGCCGGGCAGGCCGACCGCACGCAGCCGGCCGTAGTCCGTCGCGTCCGCCACCAGGGCGACCGCCACCGCCGCGCCGCCGGCCACCGGCAGCGGCGCCGGAACCGCCAGGGACACCGTCCGCTCCATGATCACCACGTCCTCTCCGAGAACTGGTCGAGTCGTCGTCACTTCGCCATCGAACCTACTCACTGCCACTGACAATCGACCCTCCGTCACCCCGCGGACCCGTCGCCAGGGGCGGCTGAGGCGGTCGAGGCCGGTGTTCTGTCGGAGGTGCCCGCTAGGGTCGACGCATGCGACTGCTGCATACCTCCGACTGGCACCTGGGGCGCTCCTTCCACCGGGAGAGCCTCCACGAGGCCCAACACGCCTTCCTCGACCACCTGGTGCGAGTGGTCGAGGCCGAGCGCGTGGACGCCGTGCTGGTCGCGGGCGACGTGTACGACCGGGCGCTGCCCGGCCTGGACGCGGTCGCGCTCTTCGACGAGGTGCTGCACCGCCTCGCCGACCTCGGCGTGCCGACCGTCTTCATCAGCGGCAACCACGACTCGGCCCGCAGGCTCGGCGTCGGTTCCGGTCTGATCCGGCGGGCGGGCATCCACCTGCGGACCGATCCCGGGGCGGTCGCCAGCCCGGTCCTGCTGGCGGACGCGCACGGCGAGGTCGCGATCTACGGGCTGCCGTACCTGGAGCCGGTGCTGGTCCGGGAGCGCTACGGACTGGAGCGCGGCGGGCACGCTGCCGTGCTCGCCGCCGCGCTGGAGCAGGTGCGGGCCGACCTGGCCGGCCGCCCGGCGGGCACCCGGTCGGTGGTGCTGGCGCACGCCTTCGTCACCGGCGGCGCACCGAGCGACAGCGAGCGCGACATCGCCGTCGGCGGTGTGGCCGGCGTGCCAGCCGAGCTGTTCGACGGGATCGACTACGTGGCGCTCGGCCACCTGCACGGTGCCCAGACCCTGGCCCCGCACCTGCGGTACAGCGGCTCACCGCTGGCGTACTCCTTCTCCGAGGCCCGGCAGCGCAAGACCATGTGGCTGGTGGACTTGGCGGCCGACGGCTCGGTGACCGCCGAGCGGATCGACTGCCCGGTGCCCCGCCGGCTGGCCTGCCTGCGCGGCACGCTGGCGGAACTGCTGGCCGAACCGGAGTACGGCGAGTTCGAGGACTGCTGGGTCCAGGCGACGCTGACCGATCCGAGCCGCCCCGCCGAGCCGATGGAGCAGTTGCGCCGGCGCTTCCCGCACACCCTGCAGCTGCTCTTCGAGCCGGCCGAGGAGCCCGGCGGCGGGGCGGTCTCCTACGCCTCGCGGGTGCGCGGGCGTACGGACCTGGAGGTGGCCGAGAGCTTCGTGCGGCACGTCCGCCCCGGCGTCGAGCTGGCCGGGCGGGAGCGGGGCTGGCTGCGCGAGGGTCTGGAGCAGGTCCGCACGGACCAGCAGCAGCGGGCGGAGCTGGCCCGATGAGGCTCCATCAGCTGACCGTCACCGCCTTCGGCCCGTTCGCCGGCCGCGAGCGGGTGGACTTCGACGCGCTCACCGCCGGCGGCCTCTTCCTGCTGCGCGGTGCGACCGGCGCCGGGAAGAGCAGCCTGCTGGACGCCGTCTGCTACGCGCTCTACGGCGAG
This sequence comes from Kitasatospora humi, assembly GCF_020907985.1. GTDB lineage: Bacteria > Actinomycetota > Actinomycetes > Streptomycetales > Streptomycetaceae > Kitasatospora > Kitasatospora humi. The sequence continues at coordinate 17,504 of NZ_JAJJPA010000024.1, forward strand.
CTGCCGGGCACCCGGCGCGCCAACCGGATGCGCAGTGACCACGCCGACCCGGCGGTGCTCACCGAGGTGCGGCTGGAACTCACCCTGGGCGGGCGCCGGTTGGAGATCACCCGGATTCCCGAGCAGCCGCGGCCGAAGAAGCGCGGCACCGGATTCACCGTCGAGAAGGCGCAGACCCTACTGCGCGAGTGGGTGGCGGACGCCGGCGACGGCACCCCCGGCTGGCGGGCGGCCAGCCGCTCGCACCAGGAGGCCGGCGAGGAGCTGCTGCGCCTGATCGGGATGAGCCGGGAGCAGTTCTGCCAGGTGGTGCTGCTGCCCCAGGGCGACTTCGCGCGGTTCCTCCGGGCCGACGCGGGCCAGCGCGCGGAGCTGCTCGGCCGGCTCTTCGACACCGAGCGGTTCCGGCAGTTGGAGGCCTGGCTGGGTGAGCGGCGGCGGGAGCACGAGGCCGCCGTGCAGGCCGACCGGCACCGGTTGCGCGAGCTGATCAGCCGCACCGAGCAGGCGGCCGGCGAGGCCTGGCCGGCTGAGGCGGCGCCGGAGGAGGCGCTCGGTTGGGCCGCCGTGCTGCGGGAGTCGGCCGCCGAGGCGTTGGCGGTCCGCACGACGGGGCTGGCCGCAGCGGAGCGTCGGCACGAGCTCGCGCAGCGTGTGCTGGCGGAGCAGCAGGAGCTGGCCCGGTGCCAGGCGGAGCACGCCGAGGCGGTCCGGCGCGCCGAGCGGCTGGCCGCCACGGCCGACCAGGAGGCTGCCGAGCGCGAGCGGCTGGCGCTGGCTCAGGCGGCGCTGACCGTGGAGTCGGCGCTCCGCCAGCACGCTCAGGCCGCCGCCGCCCACGAGCGCGCCCGCACTGCCGAGGCACAGGCCCGCGCCCGCCTGGCTCGCGTCTGGGAGCAGAACCACCACGGGTCGCCGGTCGGTACGGCAACGGTGCCCGGCCCTCGTGCCTGGCCGGCGGCCGGGAACGCGGCCGGCCAGGCGACGGTGTGCCACTCGCGTGCGTCGTCGGAGGTCCCGGCCGACTGCCGCACCGGCGGCACGGTGGTCCCGGAGAGCGCCCGCCTCGGGCAGCCCGCCCACAGCGAGGCAGCACAGGCGCCCGCGCCCCCCGGGGCCACCCGCGCCTCCACCGATCACGGCGACACGCCCACCAGGCTCGCCGCTTCCCTCCCGCAGGCCTCCGCCGACCGCCTCGCGGAGGTGGAGGCCGGCACCCGGGCCGAGCTGGGCAGGCTCGACGCCGTCGCGGCCGACGAGCGCCGGGCCGCCGTGCTCGCCCGCGAGCAGCAGCGGGAGGCGGCCGAGCGCCGGCGGGCCGAGGAGCTGGCCGAGGAAGCGGAGCGCTGGCTGGCCGAGCAGCAGGACACCGCCGAGGCCCGTCAGCGGCTGGAAGAGACCGCCCGCGCGACCGCCCTGCGCACCGAGCAGCTCACCGCGCAGCGGACCGAGGCCGAGCAGCGGGCTCAGGCCGCCCGCCGGCGAGATGAGTGGCGGGCCCGGATCGCCCACGACGAGCGCGCTCTGCTGCCGATCCAGCAGGCCGCCCTGGCGGCCCGCGAACACGCCCTCGACCTGCGTCAACGCCGGCTCGACGGCATGGCCGCCGAGCTGGCCGGCCGCCTGGGGCCGGACCATGCCTGTCCGGTCTGCGGCTCCGCCGAGCACCCGGCACCCGCGCTCGCGCCCGCCGCGCCGGTCAGCGCGGCCGACGAGGAGGCGGCGGCCGCCGCCCAGCAGGCCGCCGAGGAGGCCCGTGCCGCGGCCGAGCAGGCGCTGACCGAGCTGCGGCTGCGCGAGGCCGCCGCGACAGCGACTGCCGGCGAGCAGTCGGTGGACGAACTCGCAGCGCACCTCAGCGAGCTCACCGAGCAGCACCGCGCCGCGCTTCGGGCGGGCGAGGAGCTGACCGTGCTGCTCCAGCAGCGGGAGCGCTTGGAGCAGCAGCACCAGCACTACACCGAGCAGCTGCGGCAGGCCCGGGAGCGGGTGGTCGCCCACAGCACCGGCCTGGAGCAGCGGGCTGCCGAGCAGGCGGAGTTGGCTTCCCGGATCGCCGCGGCCCGGGGTGACGCCCCGTCGGTCGCCGCCCGGGCCGCCGGGCTGACCGGCCTGGCACAGGCCCTGGCCGCCGCCGTCCAGGCCGCCCGGGCCACCGAGCAGGCCGCAGCGCATCTGCGGGACGCCGAGCAGGAGTTGTCCCGCACGGCCGCCGCGGCCGGTTTCGCCTCACCGCGGCAGGCCGCCGGAGCCGCGCTGCCGCCCGCCGACCTGACCGCCCTGCGGCACCGCCTGGAGCAGCGGGCCGCCGAGCGGCGCGGCGTCGACCAGGCGCTGGCCCGCCCCGAGTTGGCCGCGGCCGCCACCGCGCCACCGGCCGAGCCCGCCGTGGCCCAGGCGGCCCTGGCCGCCGCGACGGCAGCGCTGCGTACCGCCGCGGCGGCGGAGCACGCGGCCCGCCAGCGGGTCGAGGCGCTGCGCGAGCTCGGCCAGGCGCTGGCCGGGTTGGCGCGGGAGGCGGCACCCCGGCTCGCGGAGTTCGGCGAGATCAGCCGGCTCGCCCAGCTGGCGGGCGGCACCAGCGGCGAGAACCGGCTGAAGATGCGGTTGGAGTCCTACGTGCTGGCGGCCCGCCTCGAGCAGGTGGCCGCGGCGGCGAGTGCCCGGCTGGTCCGGATGTCGGGCGGCCGCTACACCCTGGTGCACAGCGACGAGCGCAGTGCGGGCGGCAAGCGGTCCGGCCTCTCGCTGCTGGTGGTCGACTCCTGGACGGGCACCGAGCGGGACACCGCGACGCTCTCCGGCGGTGAGAGCTTCTTCGCCTCGCTGGCCCTCGCGCTGGGCCTGGCGGACGTGGTGACCGACGAGGCGGGCGGCATGCCGCTGGACACCCTGTTCATCGACGAGGGTTTCGGCACGCTGGACGAGCAGGCCCTGGAGGAGGTCATGGACGTGCTCGACGGGCTTCGCGAGCGGGACCGTGCGGTGGGCATCGTCAGCCATGTCGCCGATCTGCGCCAGCGGATCCCGTCCCAGCTGCTGGTGCACAAGACCCGCCGGGGCTCGACGCTGCGCCCCACGACGGCGGACTCCCCCTGAACCTTCCGATCGGACCCGCTGCCCGCCCCCGCGCCGGACGCCCTCCGAACCCCTGCCGGCCACGGACGCCCCCGGCCGGCGGCTGCGGACGCTCTCCTGTGCCGGGCAGGCGCAGAAGCCCCCGAGTCAGCGGGCGCGCCGTCAGCCCGAGCAGGCGGCGCGCTGGGCCTGCTGCCAGGCGCAGCGCGGGCAGAGTGGGCTGCCCACCACGTCCGCTGGGTACTCGGTGGGTTCGCCGCACAGCGCGCAGGCGGCGCGGGGGCCGTCACCCCGGTCATCACCCCGGCCGTCGGCCGGGCCGTCACCCCTGTCCTCGCCCTGACCGGCGGCCGGGCTGTGGCGGGCCAGGTCCAGGGCGCGGAGCGGGTCATCGGTGCCCCGCGGCCCGCAGTAGCGGCTGTCCTCGGGCACCCCGCGGTCACCCCAGGAACGAGAGCCGGACGGTGCGCCGCGGGTTGTCGCCGTTGGTGTCGATCAGCACCACCGACTGCCAGGTGCCCAGGGCCAGCCGGCCGCCGATCACCGGCAGCGTGGCGTGCGGGGCGACCAGGCCGGGCACGACGTGGTCGCGGCCGTGACCGGGGCTGCCGTGGCGGTGGCGCCAGCGGTCGTCGGGGGGCAGCAGATCGCGCAGCACGGCCAGCAGGTCGTCGTCACTGCCCGCACCGGTCTCCAGCACCGCGACCCCGGCCGTGGCGTGCGGCACGAAGACGTTGAGCAGCCCGTCCCGCTCGACCGCCACCTCCTCGAGGTACGTCGCGCAGTGCTCGGTGATGTCGAGCGCGATCTCACGATCGCCGGTGATGATCTCGAAGATCCTGGACTGGAAACTCTCGGCCATGGCGCCCATCCTGCGCTCTGCCGACGCTCCGGGACAACTTCTCGCCATACCCGGGCATGTCTGCGACCCGATGGGCGGACATTGCCCATCGGGTCGACCGACCCCGCGTCCGGTCCCATCGGGCCGGGGCGCAGGGGCCCCACGGAGGCCACCCCGCCAGGGTCAGCCCCGGCTGCCGAACAGGCTGCGCTTGAGCCGCCGCAGCGGCGCGAGGAGCCGAACGCGGGTGGTGCTGCGGCGCGGGGCCGCCTGGGTGCTCACGCCACGGGGCGTCAGCTCCCTTATCAAACCGAGTGCTTCCGCGGTGTCGACCGTGGAGAGCGCGGGCGCGCCGAGCACCGACAGGTGGCGGTCGATCCGCCGACCTGCCGCACCCGCGCCGCACTGAATGGCCGGCACGCGGGGCCTGGTCCGCACTTGCATGTGTTCCATCAGTAATTCCCACCCCTACGAGGCGCCAGGGCCGTGAGGCGAAGACTATCCGTGCGCGACGGTCCTCACGCAACCGTCCTGGTGTTCTTGCCACCGTATCGTGTGATGAGGAGTCACGTGGCATCCGGTACCCCGGCCTCGGTCACGACTGCGCATCGATGTGTCCGCACGGCTTGCTGACGATCCGTCATGCAAGCAATCGTGCAACCTTCCGCCAACGGGCGGCCGATTGGGCGACCAGCCGACATTCACCCCCGCGTGCGGGCTCGCGCCGTCGTTGTGCCACCCTTGCGCTCCCCTTTGCGCACCCCCTTGGGACCTCCTTGGCTCGCCGTCTCACCCCGACGCCCAATATTCAGATACTGAACGCAAACGGGGGATTGACGTAGGCCTTTCTTCCAAGGAGTATCTGTTTCAAGATGCGCGCCCGCGAGAGCTGCACTGCGCGTTCGAATTCGAACACATTGTGTGACAACTTCCGCCACTTCCTGGAACCAATGTCCGGCCGTCTCGACGCTGCGGCGGCCCGGCTTCAGGCGGTGGGGGATCGGCGGCCGGTCGTTGAGGGTCGGCCGGGCCGCCACAACCGACTGCCGGTGCCGTGCGCCTCCCGCTGGTGCGGCACCGGCGGTCGCCGTTGCGTCTGTAGAGTGACCAGGTCAGGCGCCCCGGTCCGGGGCGGACCGCCCCAGTTCCGGAGAACAGGAAGAGCGTGCCAGCCCTCCTCAGCATCGTCGTCCCGGTCCACGGCGTGGAGCGCTTCCTGCCCCGCTGCCTGGACTCCATCCTGGCCGGGCAGCAGGCCCAGGACTTCGAGGTCATCGCGGTCGACGACCTCTCCCCGGACGGCTGCGGCGCGATCCTGGACGAGTACGCCGCCCGGGACCCCCGGCTGCGGGTGCTGCACCTCACCGAGAACCAGGGCCTGGGCGGCGCCCGGATCGCCGCGCTGCCCGAGGTGACCGGCGAGTACCTGTGGTTCGTGGACAGCGACGACTGGCTGCCGGACGGAGCGCTGGACGCGGTGCTGGCCGAGCTGCACGCCGAGCGCGCCGCCGAAGTGCCGCTGGACGTGCTGATCACCGGCTTCAACCACGTGTACCCGGACGACAGCACCGAGCCCAACCCGTGGCGCCACCTGCTGGCCGGGTCGCCGCTGGAGGGCCCCGAGGGCGGCACCCTGCGGGCCCATCCGGCACTGCTGCGCACGGTGCTGTCGGTGTGGAACAAGGTGTTCCGGCGGACGTACCTGGAGGAGCTGGGCGTCGTCTTCGGTCGCGGCTACTACGAGGACATCTCGGTCACCTATCCGGCGCTGATGGCCGCCACCCGGCTGCGCTACCTGGACCTGCCCTGCTACAACTACCGCCGCGGTCGGCCGGGGGCGATCACCGCCACCTCCTCCCCCAAGCACGCCGACGCCTTCGCCCAGTACGACGCGATCTTCGCCTTCCTCGACCGCCACCCGGAGCTCGACGACCTGCGCACCCTGGCGTTCGAACGGACCGTCAAGCAGGCACTGACGGTCTACGACTCCCCCGGCCTGGTCCCGTCCGAGCTGCGCGGTGAGTTCTTCGGCCGGATCAGCGCCCACTTCGCCGCCCACCGCCCGGAGGGCTACCGGTTCCCCGGCGGGGTGACGGGCGTTCAGTACCGGCTCGCGGCGCGGGGCAGCCGGCGCGGGTACGACGAACTGCGCCGGGCCGGCCGACTCCTGCGCCGCGGTTGACCGGTGCTGCGCGCCGCGGTTGGCCGGCCGACACATCGTGGATGACCGGCGCTCCGCCGCAGTTGACCGGCCGACGCGTTGCGGTTGGCCGGTCCGCGGTCACCGGGAGCCAAGGGCCCGGCACAGATGATATGAAAGGGCCTTCGGAAAAGTAACCGGCCGGTAACGCCGATCCGGACAGGTCCGGTGCCCGGGAGGGAAACATGATCAAGATCATCACCAAGGTGCTGCTCAAGCCGTTCTCCAGGGCGGTCTACCGACCCACCATCGAGGGCTTGGAGAACGTGCCGCGCAAGGGCGGGGTGATCCTGGCCAGCAACCACCTGTCGTTCATCGACAGCGTGGTGATCCCGCTGACCGCTCCGCGCCCGATCAGCTTCCTCGCCAAGGCAGAGTACTGGCAGGGCAAGGGCTTCAAGGGCCGGGTGATGCGGGGCTTCTTCGACGCCATCGAGGCCGTCCCGGTGCAGCGCGGTGAGATCCACCTCGCCCAGGCGGCGCTGGACTCCGCCCTCGCGGTGCTGGAGGGCGGCAAGGCGTTCGGCATCTACCCGGAGGGCACCCGCTCGCTGGACAAGCGGCTCTACCGCGGCAAGACCGGAGTGGCCTGGCTGGCCCTGAAGGCGGGGGTGCCGGTGGTCCCGGTGGCACTGGAGGGCACCGACGAGATCCAGCCGGTCGGCACCCGCCGCCCCCGGATCCGCAAGGTGACGGTCAGGTTCGGCGAACCGCTGGACTTCTCCCACCTGCACGGCCAGGAGCGCAACGCCCGGGTGCGCCGCCAGGTCACCGACGAGGTGATGGCGGCCATCCAGGCGCTCTCCGGCCAGGAGCTGGCCGAGGTCTACAACGAGGTGCCCAAGGCCGCCTGAGCCGCCAGCAGCCCCGTCGGCTCCGGCTCCGGCTCCGGCTCCGGCTCCGGCTCCGGCCCAGCTTGCCCGCCGCCCTCCCGGCGCAGCAGCGCGGCATAGCGGCCTCCCAGCTCCAGCAGTTCCTGATGGGTCCCCAGCTCGACCACCCGGCCCTGGTCGAGCACGGCGATCTGGTCGGCCTGGCGGATCGTGGACAGCCGGTGCGCGATGGTGATCGTGGTGCGGCCGGCCGACAGCGCGTCCAGTGCCTGCTGCACCGCCCGTTCGGTCCGGTTGTCCAGCGCGCTGGTGGCCTCGTCCAGGATCAGCACCGGCGGATTGCGCAGCACTGTCCGGGCGATCGCCAGCCGCTGCTTCTCGCCACCGGAGAACCGGTAGCCGCGTTCCCCGACCACGGTGTCGTAACCGTCCGGCAGGCCCGCGATGTGGTCGTGTATCTGCGCGGCCCGGGCGGCGGCCACCAGCTCCTCGTCGGTGGCGTCGGGCTTGGCGAACCGCAGGTTGTCGGCGATCGAGGCGTGGAACAGGTAGGTCTCCTGGGAGACCACGCCGACGGCGGCCGCCAGCGTGTCGAAGGCGAGGTCGCGCACGTCGACGCCGTCGATGGTGACCCGCCCACCGGTGACGTCGTAGAGGCGCGGCACCAGGTAGCTGAGCGAGGTCTTGCCGGAGCCGGTCTCGCCGACCAGGGCCAGCGAGCCGCCGGCCGGGACGGTGAGGTCGATGCCGGCCAGGGTGCCGGCCGGGCGCTCGGAGTCGTAGCCGAAGTCGACCCGTTCCAGCCGCACTTCACCGCGCACCTCGGACAGCCGCACCGGCTCGGCGGGTTCGGCGATCTCCACCGGCAGGTCCAGGTACTCGAAGATCCGCTGGAAGAGCGCCAGCGAGGTCTGCACGTCGACGCCGGTCGAGAGCAGCGAGACCGCCGGGCGGAACAGCGCCTGCTGCAGCGAGACGAAGGCCACCAGGGTACCGATGGAGATCAGCGGGGCGCCGTGCTCGGCGGTCAGGCCGGCCGCCCAGTAGATCATCGCGGGCATGGCGGCCATCACGATCTGGATGATGTTCATCCGCCAGCGCCCGGCCATGCTGGAGCGCACCTCAAGGTCGGCGAGCTGGTCGGACTGCTCGGCGAACGCCTGGGAGAGCGACTCGGAGCGGCCCATGGTGCGGCCGAGCAGGATGCCGCTGACCGACAGCGACTCCTGGACGGCGGAGGAGAGCACGGCGAGCTGCTTCTGCCGCTCGGAGGTGATCCGCTTGCGTTCCCGGCCGACCCGGCGGCTGATCCAGACGAAGAGCGGCAGCAGCACCAGCGACACCACGGTGAGCCGCCAGTCCAGTGCGACCATGGCAACCACCGTGGCCACCACGCTGGTCAGGTTGGAGACCAGCGAGGTGGCGGTGGAGGTGACGGTGGACTGCATGCCGCCGATGTCGTTGGCGATCCGGGACTGCACCTCGCCGGTGCGGGTGCGGGTGAAGAAGGCCAGTGACATCCGCTGCAGATGGGCGTAGACGGCGGTGCGCAGGTCGTGCATCACCCGCTGGCCGACGGTGGTGGAGAGCAGCGTCTGCAGCACGTTGAAGACGCTGTTCACCACGGCCGCGGCGATCATGCCGAGCACCAGCAGGCTGAGCAGACCGGTGCGGCCGTGCGGGATCGCGGTGTCCAGCACGGCGCGCAGCAGGAACGGGGTGACCACCGAGACCACCGCGGAGGCGGCCACCAGCAGCCCGACCACCGCCAGGCGGGCGCGGTAGGGCTTGAACAGGCGCAGGATCCGTCGCAGTTGAGCGGGCGGCCGCGGCTCGCCCTCGGCGCGCGCAGGCGGCGTCCAGTTGATGCGGTCGGGCCTCACGACACCTCCAGGCGGGACGCGGACGGGTCGGCCGGCGCTGGGCGCGGCCATCTTGGCGAGCATAGCTCATTGTTAGCGTAACTAATAATGAGCTACTGTCACCGAATATTCCGCTCCAACCGGGATGACCCGGCGCAGCACTCTGCGATGGCACCGTCGGCGCGCCGGGGCGCCGCCGCACGGCGTTCCGCAGGGGTTCCGCCCGGCGCCTCCGCAGCACCCCCGCCCGGCATCTCCGCGGCGCCCGCCCCGCCCGGCGTTCCGCAGGGAGCCTGACCCCGCCGGCGTTGCGCAGGGAGCCTGCCCGGCGCCTGCGCGGTGGCTGCGCTCAGTACTTCCGGCCGGCCATGCTGGACATCTTCCCGAGCCGCCCGATCGGCAGCGCCCTGGCCAGCGCCACGACCAGCTTGTAGCGCTTGCTGGGCACCGAGACGGCCCGGCCGTGGGCCAGGTCGCGCATCGCCTCGTCCACCACCCGGTCCGCGGACAGCCAACCCCAGGCCGGGATGTTCTTGGTGCCCATCCCGGCCCGCTGGTGGAACTCGGTGTGCACGAATCCCGGGCAGAGGGCCATCAGCCGCACCCCGCTGCCCGCCACGTCGCGGGCCACGCCCTGGGTGAAGCTCACCACCCAGGCCTTGGTGGCCCCGTAGGTGCCGCGCGGCACGAAGGCGGCCACCGAGGCGACGTTCACCACTCCCCCGAAGCCGCGCTCGCGCATTCCCGGCAACGCGGCAGCGGTCAGCCGCAACACGGCCTCCACGTGCACCTTGAGCATGTCCAACTCAGCCGCCAGCGGGACCTGGAGGAAGGTGCCGCGGTTGCCGAAGCCGGCGTTGTTGATCAGGATTCCCACCGGCCGCTCGCCGTCGCGCAGCCGGTCCTCGACCGCGCTGATCCCGGCCTCGGTGGAGAGGTCCGCGGTGGTGAACGGTGTCTCACACGTTGGGAGATGGGGGGTTGGGCGACGAGGCGCCGGGCGGTGCCGGCGGCGGCGTCGTCGGCGTGGCCGGCGCCGGAGGCACTTCCCTGGCCGGGTGCACCCGGTGCGTGCCCGCCGTCAGTGCCCAGATGATGAACACGTCGATGGCGATGAGGACGATGGCCCAGAACGGGTAGTAGGGCAGCCACAGGAAGTTGACGATCATGTTGAACCCGACGACGACCACACCGATCACCCGGGCCCACATCGCGCCCGTGAAGATCGCGAAGCCCGCCAGCACGATCACGATGCCCAGGGCCAGGTGCAGCCAGCCCCAGCCGTTGACGTTGAACTTGTAGACGTAGTCGCCGACGATCACGTACCGGCTGTGGTTGACGATCGCGGCGATACCCTCGAACACCGCCATCAGGCCACCGAAGATCATCAGGCACCCGGCGAACAGCGTCCAGCCGGTCGCGAATGGCTTCCGGTACGTCTCGGCGCCACTCTCCGTCACACTGACATAACCGCCCATTTTCGGTCTCCCTAGGAGCGAACTGTCGCTGGTCCAGCGACTCGGTCGGAGGCCTCCCGCTTTCAACGCTGGCACGGCGCAACCTCCGCCGCTACTCGGGCGGTGGACGACGGCACGGGGCCTGACGGCAGCCGTGGACGACGGCGATGGGACCGCTTGGCACGGCGCAACCGCCGCCGTTACTCGGGCGGTGGACGACGGCGATGGGACTGACTGGCACGGACGACGGCAGTGTGGCCCCGGCCCGGGAGCTGGAGCCCCGCAGCGGCGAAACCCGCCCCCGCCGTACTACGAACGGCGGGCCCGCAGGTGGGCGTCGAGGAAGCCACGTTCGGAGGCCGGGTCGTGGAGCAGCCGGGCGAAGGGAGCGAGCCCGGCATCGGCCAGCATGTCGGCGAGGCGGTCCACCGGCCAGCTGTAGGCAGGCGTCACCTTGTGGTCGAATCGGACCGGCTCCGGTCCGTCAGTCCCGAAGAAGGAGACCAGGAACAGGCCGCCCGGTGCCAGGACGCGTGCCTGCTCGGCGAGCAGCTCCGGCAGCTCGGGGGCTCCGCGGCGCGAGCTGCCGGAGCGGGGCGGGCCGTGGCAACCCGTTCACGAGCGGTCCGCCCGCTGGGGGCGGACGGCGCCCGGGCGAGGCTGCTGGAGCCCTGAGCCGCTGACTCCGCGGCAACAGCCAGGTGATCGTTTGCCGGGCAGGACCCAGTTAGCCGCGCACGGCCTCCGGGGTCGGCGCCGGCGGCTGGGCCGACTGCCGGGCGGCGGCCTTGCGGGCCCGCCGGTAGAGCCGGTGCACCCGCTGCAGCGCGATCATCTCGTCCATCCGGTCCGCCAGGGTCAGCTGGTACTTCAGCTTCGCCGGACCGCTGCGGAACTCGGCGACCCGCTCGACGCCGATCGCCCGGAGCAGCCGGCTGACGTGCTCCTGGTAGAGCTTGCGGTAGGCCTTGTCGCCCTCCGGCAGCCACCAGAAGAACATCGGGATCTCCTCGACCAGGCAGTTGTGGTCGTAGGAGTCCAGGTACTCGCGGAACTTCGGCTCGGGGCGGGCCGACAGCCACTCGCGGACCAGCTCCATGGAACGGACCCGGTCCACCAGGCCCTTGGGGTTGGTGTGCATCTGGGTGATCGAGACCTCGCCGGCCTCGCGCTCCCGCCAGTGGTAGATGTGGTCGCTCAGCACGTCCACGCTCTCGGCCAGGTAGTGGTGCGGCACGCTGACCGGCGCGTCCTCGTAGAGGATGCCCTCGGGGTAGAGGATGCCGGCGCCGTCGAAGAAGCTGCGGCGGTAGACCTTGTTCCAGGCGGTGCGGTCGGTGACCAGCGCCGGGAGCTCGGTGACATGGGTCTTCAGCCGGGTCTGGCGGAACGGCTTCACATGGGCGCCGGACTGGTAGTACCCGACCGAGCGGAACCGCAGCACGTTGCCGCACGCGAAGTCGGAGCCGGTCTCGTCCAGCGTGCTGATCATCAGCTGGTAGGCGTGCGGCGGCAGGGTGTCGTCGCTGTCCACGAAGGCCAGGTACTCGGTGCCGGCGGCGAGGTTGCGCCAGCCGGTGTTGCGGGCCGCGCCCAGGCCCTTGTTCTGCTGGCGGACCAGCCGGAAGCGCGCGTCCTTGGCGGCGTAGGCCTCGGCGATGGCGGCGCTGGAGTCGGTGGAACCGTCGTCCACCATCACGCACTCGAAGTCCTCGAAGGTCTGGGCCGCGATCGAGTCGAGGCACTCTTCGAGGTAGCGCTCGACGTTGTAGACCGGGACGACGACGGAGAGGCGGGGGGCCATCGGCGGGACGGGCCTTTCGATCAGGGGCGGCGCGACCCGGCCGGAGACGATCGGGCGGTGCGACCTGGCCGGTGGCCGGTCACCTTGGGTGACCGGCCAGGGGTGCAGGCGCGATCCTACCGCCCGATCGGGGTGGTCGCCCAAGGCCACCGGGCCGCGGCTCCCCCGGACCACCAGGGCCGCGGCTATCCGGACCACCAGGGCGCGGCTCCCCGGGTGACGGGGGGATCAGGGCCGCCGGAGCCGCCGCGCCGCCTCGTCGGCCGCGCCGCCGGCGCCGACGGCGTGCATCCGGTTCACCGCGGTGAGCGCCAGGCGGGGTGCCATCCGGGCCACCTCGCGGGAACCGACCACGGCCACCAGACTCGGCAGCACCCAGCGCATCGGCTGCATGCCGCGCAGCCAGGCCTGCGCGTAGACGTGCGGGGAGCGGCGGGCGATGCCCGCCACCAGGCGGTCCACGGCCGGACCGATCGGGTAGGTGCGGTTGGCCGGCCACGGCAGCTTGGCGCGCATCTCGCGCATCAGCTCGTCCTGGTCGGCGCCGCGCACCATGTCGGTGTCGGTCCAGCTCAGGTAGCCGACACCGACCTTGACCCCCTGATGGGCGACCTCGGCGCGCAGCGAGTGGGCGAAGGCCTCCACCCCCGCCTTGCTGGCGCAGTAGGCGCTCATCAGCGGCGCGGGGGTGAGCGCGGCCAGCGAGGCGATCTGCAGCAGGTAGCCGTGCGACTCGGCGAGCGCGGGCAGGAACGCCCGGGCGGTGCTGACGCTGCCGAGCAGGTTGACCTCGATCACCCGGTTGTAGGCCGCCGGATCGCTGTCCAGCATCGGGCCGCCGATCGCGATGCCCGCGTTGGCCACCACGGTGTCGATCCTGCCGTACTTCTCCTTGATCGCCTGGGCGACCAGGGTCAGCCCCTCCAGGTCGGTCACGTCGGCCTCCCAGTAGCCGGCGTCCGGCCCGCAGAGCGCGGCCGCGGCCTTGAGCTCCTCGGGCTCCAGGCCGACCAGCGCGACCTTGGCTCCGCGGTCGGCGAGCTTGCGGGACATCAGCGCGCCCAGACCGCGGGCGGCTCCGGTGACCACGATCACCTGGGAGTGCAGTGGCGGAACGGTCATGCGACTTCGGTCCTCTCGGTGGGCAGGTGGGTGGTGACCAGGCGGCGGAGCTCGGCGGCGACCTCGTCGGGGCGCTCGACCGGGGACATGTGGCCGACGCCCGGCAGCAGGAGTCGGCCGTCGGGCTCGGACAGGGCGGCGAGCATCGCCTCGGTGTGCGGCGGTGGGGTGAGCTTGTCGCGGCTGCCGACCACGACGGCGGTGGGCGCGGCGAGCCGCGCCAGGCCCGCTCGGACGTCCAACTCGCAGAGCACGCGCCCCCAGTTGGCCCGGACCGCGCTCGGGCAGGCGTGCACCACCTCGGCGCACGCCCGCACCGCGTCCGGGCTGCTGTCCGGTCCCATGACGCCGAACTTCAGCACCGCCGCGCCGGGCGCGGTGACCGGGCCCAACGGCAGCCGTGAGTTGAGCAGTTGACGGTGGAAGAGGCGGCGCAGCCAAGCGGGCCACCGGCGCGGTGCCAGCCGGGCCCGGCCGACCAGGTCGGCCGGGCCGGTGCTGCAGAGCAGCACGGCGGCCGTGCGTTCGGCGACCGCGGCCCGGTCGCCGGCCGCCATGATGGTCATCCCGCCCATGCTGTGTCCGGCGAGCACCGCGCGCCCTCCGGCCGGGACCACGGCGGTGACCACGGCCTCCAGGTCGTCGGCCAGCGCGTCGGTGGAGTAGCCGCCCCGGGTGGGCGGGATGTCGCTGCGGCCGTGGCCGCGCTGGTCGTAGGCGACCACCCGGTGGTCGGCGGCCAACCGGTTGATCACCGGCGCCCAGAAGGCGATGGCACAGGCCCAGCCGTGCGCCAGCACCACCAGCGGGGCGTCGGCGGGGCCGAACGACTCGACGTTGATCCAGTGACCGTCGGCGGAGCGGATCCGGCGGCGCTCGGCCGGCACGGGCAGCCGGTAGCCGCTCATGCCATCACCTGCGTGCGAGACGGGGTCTGACGCTTGATCAGTTCGTATTCGGCGAGGTCGATGCGCCGGGTGGCGCGGCGGAAGGAGCTGGTCGAACCGGGCCAGAGGGTGGTGTTCTTGCCGTCCTCGGTGAGGTACCAGCTGCGGCAGCCGCCGGTGGTCCAGACGGTGCGCGCCATCTTGTGCTGCAGGCGCTGGTTCCAGACGCGCTGCGCCCGCTCGGTGGGGTGCAGGGCGGTGGCGCCGAGCGACTGGAGGGTGGTCAGCGCCTCGACCGTGTAGGTCAGCGAGGACTCGATCATCAGGATCATCGAGCTGTTGCCGAGGCCGGTGTTGGGCCCGATCACGAAGAACAGGTTGGGGAAGCCGTGCACGGTGGTGCCGCGCAGCGCCTCCATTCCGCTGTCCTTCCACTCCTCGGCCAGGCTCTGACCGCGGTCGCCGAAGACCCGGGAGGCGACGGGCATGTCGGTGACGTGGAAGCCGGTGCCGAAGATCAGCACGTCGGCCTCGGTCTCGGTGCCGTCGGCGGCCACCAGGGTGCTGCCGCGCACTTCGCGGAGCGCGCTGGTGACCACGTCGGCGTTGGGGGCGGCCAGCGCCGGGTAGTAGCTCTGGCTGAGCAGGATCCGCTTGCAGCCGATCCGGTAGTCGGGCGTCAACTTGGCGCGCAGCACCGGGTCCTTGATCTGCTGGGCGATCTGGCGTTCGGCCATCCGCTGGACCAGCTTGAGCAGTGCGGGTCGCCGCACGAACGCGTCCACCTGGAGCTCGCGGGCCGCGAAGAGCGCCGCCCGGCGCAGCGCGGTGGTGGCGGGCACGGCCCGGTGGACGGCCTTCTCCAGTGCGCTGATCTCCCGGTCCACCTTCGGCAGCACCCAGGCAGGGGTGCGCTGGAAGACCGTCAGCCTGCCCACCTTGGGCTGGATCGACGGGACGATCTGGATCGCCGAGGCGCCGGTGCCGACCACCGCGACCCGCTTGCCGGTCAGGTCGTAGTCGTGGTCCCACTGCGAGGAGTGGAAGACCTTGCCGGGGAAGTCGGCCAGACCGGGCAGTTCCGGGATCTGCGGGTTGGAGAGCGGGCCGGTGGCGGAGACGATCGCGTCGGCGGTCCACTGCCCCTGACCGGTGGTGACCCGCCAGCGGGCCTGGTCTGGCTCCCAACGGGCCTCGACGACCTCGTGGTTGAACCGCAGGTGAGGCCGGAGCCCGTAGGTGTCGGTGACCTGCTCCAGGTAGGCGCGGATGTCCGGCTGGCCGGAGAAGCTGCGCGGCCACTCGGGATTGAGCGCGAAGGAGAACGAGTAGAGGTGGGACGGGACGTCGCAGGCGCACCCCGGGTAGCTGTTGTCGCGCCAGGTGCCGCCGACCGAGTCGGCCCGCTCCAGGATCACGAAGTCGGTGATCCCGGCACGGCGCAGGCGCACCCCGGCGCCGATGCCGCCGAAGCCGGAGCCGATCACGACGACTCGTACGTGCGGCGGGTCGGTGGGTCGGGCGGTGCGCGGTTCGGGGGTTCGGGCGGCCATGCGGGTCCTCTCTGGTGCACACGCGGGGTGGGGGCTCGGACCTCGGAGTTCGTGGGTGAGCTTACGTCCCGCCCCAGGGCCGGTGGCCGGGCGGAACGGGAACGGCAGTGATCGTGCCAGTAATCACTGGCACGATTGGAGGGTAGCTGTTGACACTGAATCTCGTAAGGGGTCCGGCATGACCGAATTCCGGGGCCCGCGCCCTATGCTGAGCCGTGTGGCGGAGATCGACGAGCAGCCCGCGGAGCAGCCCGCACGGGAGTACCGGGTGGAGGAACTGGCCGCGGCCGCCGGCATCACCACCCGCACGCTGCGCTTCTACCGCGAGCGCAAACTGCTGCCGCCGCCGCGCAAGGAGGGGCGGATCGCCTGGTACGGCGAGGCCCACCTGTCCCGGCTGCGCATGATCACCGAGCTGCTGGAGCGCGGCCACACCCTGGGCGGCATCGCCGAACTGATCGGCGCCGGCGAGAGCGGGCAGGACGTCGCCGAGCTGATCGGCCTGGCCGACGCCATCATCTCCCCCTGGTCCAACGAGACGCCGGTGGCGATGACCTGGGCCGAACTGGCGGAGGCCTTCGGCGACCAGCTGACCGAGGCCAACACCAGCGAGTCCATGGCGCAGGGCTACATCACCGTCACCGAGGACGGCATCACCCACATCAGCCGCCGGCTGATGGACACGACGGTGGCCCTGGTCCAGGAGGGCATCCCGCTCGCCGCCGTGCTGGACGTCAGCCGCAAGGCGCAGGAGTACGCGGACGCGATGGCGGAGGTCTTCGTGGGCCTGATCCGCGATCAGCTGCTCGGGGCGCTCACCGGAGACGAGCCCCTGCCGCCTGGCGAGGCGGCGCACCTGACGGAGCAGCTGCTGCGGATCCGGCCACTGGCGCGCACGGTCGCCGATGCGCAGTTCGGGCTGGCGATGGACCGCCGGGTGCACGCGGAGTACGACGAGGTGCTGCGGCGGCGCCAGGGCTGACGTCGGCCGGGTCAAGGCGCCGGAGCCGACCATCGACGGGTCAAGGCGCCAAGGCTGCTCATCGGCCGGGCCAGGCTCCAGAGCCGACCGTCGGCCGGGTCAAGACGTCAGAGCCGACCGTCGGCCGGGTCGAGGCGCCAAGGACGCCCCGCCGCCCACCGCTCGAAGGTGTGCCACTCGACCTGCGGGTGATCACGGTGCAGCGCGTCGATGTCCACCGTCAGGCCGACCTCCTGGAAGTAGCGGAACATCGCCGCCAGGTCGGTCGAGTAGCTCTCGGCGACGGCCAGCGGTACCTCGCGGGCGGTGATCTCGCGGCCGCAGGCCGCGGAGATGGCGGCGGCAATCTGGCTGGGGGTGCGCCACTGGGAGGCCAGGTCGATCCGGCGGCCGGCGAACCGCGCGGGATCGCTCAGGGCGAGGGCGGCGAAGGCGCCGATGTCGGCGGCGGCGACCACCGGGAGCGGGCGGTCCACCGGCATCGGGATCGAGAAGTAGCCCTCCCGCAGCGACTGCAGGGTCCAGCTGTTGGCGTAGTTCTCCATGAAGGCGCCGGGGCCGAGCACCGTCCACGGCACGCCGAGGCCCACGAGGTGCTGCTCGATCCGCCACTTGCTGTCGAAGTGCGGGATGCCGGTGCCCAGATCGGCATTGGTGGCCGACGTGAAGACGATGTGCGCTACGGTGCCGGCGGTCCGAGCCGCGTCCAGCAGGGCGGTGCCCTGGCGGACCTCCGTCTCCAGGTCGGTGCGGAAGGGCGTGGACATCGCGAACAGCCCACCGGCGCCGCGCAGGGCGGCGAGCAGCGAGTCGGGTTCGTCGAAGTCGGCCCGCACGACTTCCGCGCCGAGCTCGCGCAGTGCGGTGGCGGCCGGGGAGGAGACGTCCCGGGTGACGGCCCGGACGGGGCGGCCGGCGCGCAGCAGGGCGCGGACGGCGGCCCCGCCCTGGGTGCCGGTGGCGCCGGACACGGCAACGGGGAGTGTCTGGTCGTAGAATTCCTGCGTCATGCAGATAACGCTAGCGACAGTTATCTGCGCGACGCAACTAATTACCTGCCCTGGAGGCCTCCCATGAACCGTGAAGCACTGCTGGAGGAGCTGCGTGACGAGTCCCGCCGCTATGTCGCCTCCTATGTGCTGTTCAACCAGGCCGTCGCCGACCACTTCGGACTGCACCCGACCGATGTCCAGTGCCTCAACCTGCTCTCCCTGGAGGGCGGCCCGGTCACCACCGGCCGCATCGCCGAGCTGACCGGCCTCACCAGTGGCTCGGCCACCCGGCTGGTGGACCGGCTGACCAAGGCCGGCTACGTGGCCCGCGAGCGCGACCCGGAGGACCGGCGCCGGGTGCTGGTCCGGGCCGTCCCCGAGGCGATGGCGCGGTTCGGGGCACTGTGGCGGGAGTTGGCCGTCGATTGGGACGCGCTCTTCGACCAGGACAGCGAGGCCGAGCTGGAGCTGCTGATCCGCCACATGCGCCGGACCACCGAGCTGGGGCGGCGCCAGGTGGCCCGGCTCACGGCGGGTGGGGGCGCTGTACAGGTGGGCGACCGCGCGGCTGGGCCGACCGACCCCGTGCGGCCTTGGACCTCGACGCACGGCGGCGCTGAGTAGGCAGGCGGTCACGGGCCACGGTCGGACGTCGCCGCCCGGCGGCCGCCGCAGGTCGCGATCGGGCGGCCGTGGGAGAGTGGTAGCGAGCGAAGGGAGCATAGGCGCGTGCTCATGGAGAAGGTGGCGGAGATCCTCACCGAGGCATCCGCCGAGGCCGTCGAGCCGCGGTTCCGCGCCCTGGCGGCCGGCGAGGTGATGGAGAAGGCACCGGGCGACGTGGTGACCGTCGCCGACCGTGAGGCCGAGCTGATCATCGCACGCCGGCTGCGCGAGCTGCTGCCGGTGCCGGTGGTCGGCGAGGAGGCGGTGGCCGCCGACCCCGCGCTGGCCCGGGCCCTGCACAACGAACCCGCCTGCTGGCTGGTCGACCCGGTCGACGGCACCGCCAACTTCGTCGCGGGCCGCCCCGACTTCGCCGTGATGGCCTCGCTGATCCGGGACGGCGAGGCAGTGGCCGCCTGGATCTGGCAGCCGATGAGCCGCACCTGCTACGCCGCCGAGCTGGGCGCCGGGGCGTGGCGGGACGGGCACCGGCTGGTCCGGCCGCCCGCCGGGGACACCCCGGGGATGTGGCGCGGCTCGGTCAAGCACTATCTGCGCCGCCCCGGCCTCTTCCCCGGCCTCGACACCCGGATACCGGCCTTCGGTCGGCTCACCACCGGCCGCCGCTCGGCCGGCATGGAGTACCCGTTGGTCGCCGACGGCGAGTTGGAGTTCCTGCTGTACTGGCACACCCTGCCCTGGGACCACGCCCCCGGCTCCCTGCTGATCCGGGAGACCGGCGGTGTCTCGGCCCGCCTGGACGGCTCGCCCTACCGCGCCGATCCGCCCGGCGGCGTCGACGGCCTACTCGTCGCCTGCGACCCGCACACCTGGGAGCGGACCCGGGCGATCCTGCTGGGATTGAGCGACTGAGGCATGCGGCTGAACGGCTGAAACAACCGACGCAGCAGGGTGATCAGTCCAACTCGCGGGCCGTGCGCAGCACTTCGCCCAGCAGCCGGTCCAAGTCGGCCTCCGTGGTGTGCGGATTGAGCAGGGTCAGCTTCAGCCAGACCGCGGGGGCCGTCGACTCCGCACCCGGGACGGGCAGTTCGGCCCGGCCCAGCACGGCGCGGCCGGTGGCCAGCAGCCGGCGCCGCAACTCGGCATTGCCCCAGTCCTGTTCCCAGTCATGAACCCGTGCCCGCTCCCGGTCGCCACCCCGTCCCTGGTCCTGGCTCCCGTCCCGGCGCCGGCCCACGTCCCGGACCCGGAAGACCACCGTGGTCAGGGTCGGCTCCCCGTGGAGCTCGAACTCGGCTGCGGCTCCGATCCGCGCCGCGGCGTACCAGGCCAGCTGGTGGCATCGGTCCACCAGGCGGCCGAGCCCGGCCCGACCCAGGGTGCGCAGGGTGACCGCGATCTTGAACGCGTCGGCCCGGCGGGTGGTGCGCAACGAACGGCCGAGCAGGCTCGGATAGCCGGCCGCCTCGTCGTCCGCCGGGTTGAGGTAGGCGGCGCGGCGGGCCAGCGAGGCGTAGTTCTCGGCGCGGCGGACCAGGAAGACTCCGGCGGCGACCGGCTGCCAGCCGAGCTTGTGCCAGTCCAGCGAGACGGAGTCGGCCCGGTCGATGCCGTGCAGCAGCGGAGCCAGCCGATCGGAGAGCAGGGCGCCGCCGCCGTAGGCCGCGTCCACGTGCAGCCAGGCGCCGTACTCGGCGGCCAGCTCCGCGCAGGCGGGCAGCGGGTCGATGGCGCCGGTGTCGGTGGTGCCGGCCGTGGCGACCACGGCGACCGGCGTCTCACCCGCCCGTCTGCTCGCGGCGAGGGCCTCGGCCAGCGCTCCGGGGTCCAGGCGCT
The DNA here is from genome assembly GCF_020907985.1 of Kitasatospora humi. Taxonomy (GTDB): domain Bacteria; phylum Actinomycetota; class Actinomycetes; order Streptomycetales; family Streptomycetaceae; genus Kitasatospora; species Kitasatospora humi. The sequence continues at coordinate 37,581 of NZ_JAJJPA010000024.1, forward strand.
GCGCCCGGTCGACCGGGACGCCCACCACGGCGCGCTCCCCCAGGCCCAGCACGGCCGCGGCGCGCTGCACCGAGAAGTGGGCGGCCCGCGAGGCGAACAGCCGCGGTTGCCGGGCCGGATCGACACCGTCGAGCTCCGGCCGGCACCCCGCACCGGCCAGCACGGTGTCCCGGGCCAGCATCAGCGCCATCAGATTGGACTCGGTACCGCCCGAGGTGAGCACCCCGGCTGCCTGCTGCGCCTGGTAACCGACCAACTCGGTCAGTTCGGCGAGTAGTTCGGTCTCCAGCACGGTGGCGGCCGGCGCCTGGTCCCAGGAGTCCAAGGAGGGATTGAGCGCGCTGACCGCCAAGTCGGCCGCCACCGCCACCGCGAGGGGCGGACAGTGCAGGTGGGCGGCGCAGGCCGGGTCGGCCGGGTCGGCGGCACCATGGGCGAGCAGGCGGGTGAGCTCGGCCAGCGCATCGGCTGACGGCGCGTCTGACTTGAGCGTCGTGGTGACCCGCTCCGCCAACTCCCCCGGCAGGCCGGCCGGCAGCGGTCCGCCACGCTCGGACGCACCGGTGGCCAGCGCGGTCAGTACGGTGTCCAGCAGTGGGCGCAGTGCGGCGGGGCCGGCCATGCCGCCGGCCAGGGCAGCGAGCCCCGACGGCCCGTCAAGCGAGGTGGCCCCTGGGGGCGTCGTCCGAACACCGCCCATCATCGGGGGGCCGCCGCGGCGATCGCGTCGGACAGCCGGTCGAGCACGGCGTGGGCCTGCTCGTCGGTGATGGTCAGCGGCGGCAGCAGGCGCAGCACGGCATCGTGCCGGCCGCCGAGTTCCACGATCAGGCCGCGGGCCAGGCAGGCCTCGCGCACCCGCCGGGCGAGCGCCGGGTCGGCCGGGTACGCACCGCAGACGTCCGGCTCCGCACCGGGGTCGACCAGTTCGACGCCGATCATCAAGCCGCGGCCCCGGACGTCGCCGATCACCGGCAGTTGCCGTTGCAGGCCGGCGAGTTCGGTCATCAGGTACCGGCCGACCGCCGCCGCCCGCCGGGCCAGGCCGTTGGCCGCCACGTGGCGCAGCGTCGCGGCACCCGCGGCCATGGCCAGGGTGTTGCCGCGGAAGGTGCCGGTGTGCGCACCGGGCCGCCAGCCGTCGTACTCCTCGCGGTAGACGACCACCGCGAGCGGCAGGCTGCCGCCGATCGCCTTGGAGAGCACCATCGCGTCCGGCGTGATCCCGCTGTGCTCGACCGCCCACATCGCGCCGGTCCGGCCGACGCCGGTCTGCACCTCGTCCACGATCAGTGGGATGCCGCGCTCCGCGGTGATCCGGCGCATCTCGCGCAGCCAGTGGTCCGGTGCCGGCACCGCGCCGCCCTCGCCCTGCACCACCTCCACGATCATCGCGGCGGGTCGGACGACACCGCCCGACGGATCGTCAAGCAGCCGTTCGACGTACTGCGCGGAGACCCGCTCACCCGCCTCACCGCCCAGCCCGAACGGGCAGCGGTAGCGGAACGGGAACGGCAGGCGGGTGACGTCGCCGCCGCTCGGCAGCGGTTCCTTGACGGCCACGTTGCCGCTGACCGCCAGCGCCCCGGCGGTCATGCCGTGGTAGCCGCCGGTGAAGGCCAGGGCGCCGCGCCGACCGGTGGCGGTCTGCATCAGCTTGAGTGCCGCCTCCACGGCGTCGGTGCCGGCCGGACCGCAGAAGTGCACCCGGGCTCCCGTGGCGAACTCGGCGGGCAGGCTCTCCAGCAGCGCGGTGGTGAAGTCGTCCTTCTCCGCCGTGGCCAGGTCGAGGAGGTGCAGCGGGGCGCCGCTGTCCAGGGTGCGGCGGATCGCGGCCAACACGGCGGGGTGGTTGTGCCCGAGCGCCAGGGTGCCGGCACCGGCCAGGCAGTCCAGGTACCGCCGGCCGTCGGCGCCCTCCACCGTCATCCCGTGGGCGCGCACCGGAACGATCGGGAACGAACGGGCATAGGTACGGGCAGCGGACTCACGGACCCGTTGGCGCCGCAGGATCGCCTCCGCCGGCGGAGCGGGCTCGGCTGCGGGCGCGGCAGTGAGGGGCACGGCACCTCCAAGGTTAGGTAAGCCTAACCTTATCTCATGCTCGACCGGCAACCGCCCGCCGTCCTCACCAACGAGCCGACAGGCCCCGGGTCACGCGGCAGGCCTGACACGCCATGAGGTCGGCAGCGGCGGTACCCGGCCCGGTGGACGCCGATCGGACCTGCCGAGCCGGGGCCGTCCGGTCGCCCGCCGGGGTGGCCGGTGCCGGCGATCAGCGGGACGCTCAGTGAACCTTCGACGCAACGGGCCGCAGTGCCTCGGCAACCGCGCCGAACGGGCCTGACAGGGATGGCAGCAGGAGTGGCGGGTCCACCCGCTGCTGGCGTTCGGCGGCCGCCGAGTACCGACCGTGCGGCGACCGGCCGTGCGGCAACCGACCGTGCGGCGCCTGCTGCGCGCGGTGCATCGGCGGCGCCCGGCGACGACCGTCGGGCCGAGCCGCCCCGACGGACACCATCGAGCCGAGCCGACCCGACAGACCACCATCGGGCCGAGCCGACCCGGCTGACCGCTGCCAGGCCGAGCCGCCCCGGCCGCCCGCGCCTGACGGAGGTTGCCAGAGACGGTCCGGGCTCGGGCCGGCCTCGCGTGTGCGACGGAACAGGCGACAGGAGGCTCGCATCTGCGGCACTATGATCGCCCTAATGGCCGCACCTGCAATCATTCGATGTGACAACCGTGCCCTGCCCGGGCCCGGTGGGAGGGGAACCAACGTGACCACCAGCCGGACCCGCTCCGCAGCCGCCGCCGCGGCCGCGCTCGCCGCCCTCACCCTGGCCGCCTGCTCCAGCAGCGGCTCCGGCAGCAGCGCCGGCGGCAGTGCCCCATCGACTGGCGGCGCCTCGCCCGCCCTGTCCGGCACGGTCACGGTGTTCGCCGCCGCCTCACTGCAGGGCACCTTCACCGACCTCGGCAAGAAGTTCGAGGCCGCCCACCCCGGGACCAAGGTGACGTTCAACTTCAACGGCAGCTCGACCCTGGCCCAGAGCATCGTCAACGGGGCCCCGGCGGACGTCTTCGCGGCCGCCTCGCCGGCCACCATGAAGACCGTCAGCGACGCCAAGGACACCGCCTCCGAGCCCAAGGTGTTCGTCCGCAACACCCTGGAGATCGCCGTCCCCAAGGGTAACCCCAAGCACCTCGCCTCACTGAAGGACCTGGCCGCTCCCGGAGTCAAGGTCGCCCTCTGCGCGCCGCAGGTGCCGTGCGGCGCGGCCGCGCTGACCGCTCTCAAGGCGGGCGACGTCAGCCTGACCCCGGTCACCCAGGAACAGGACGTCAAGAGCGCGCTGACCAAGGTCGAGCTCGGCGAGGTGGACGCGTCGGTCGTATACCAGACCGACGTGAAGGCCGACGCGGGCAAGGTCGACGGTGTGGACTTCCCCGAGGCGGCCAAGGCCGTGAACGACTACCCGATCGCCGACCTGGCCAAGGCGCCGAACCCGGCCGCCGCCAAGGCGTTCGTGGACTTCGTCGAGTCCGCGCAGGGGCAGCAGGTGCTGACCGCCGCCGGATTCCAGCAGCCGGCGGCCACCGGCGGTTCCACCGCCCCGGCGGCCGGTGCCTCGGCCGGCGCGTCCACCGCACCGTCGACCAGCGCCACTGCTCCGTGAGCCCGCGAGCCTCCCGGAACCGGGTGCCGGTCGCGCTGCTGCTGCCGGCACTGCTCGGGCTGGCCTTCCTGGTGCTGCCGCTGGTCGGGCTGCTGATCCGCGCACCCTGGCGGGCGCTGCCCCAGCAGCTGGCCAGTGCCGAGGTCTGGGAGGCGCTCAGGCTCTCACTGAGCTGTGCCACCAGCGCCACCGCCGTCGCCCTGGTGCTCGGAGTGCCGCTGGCCTGGCTGCTGGCGCGCACCGAGTTTCCGGGTCGACGGCTGGTCCGGGCACTGGTGACGCTGCCCCTGGTGCTACCGCCCGTGGTCGGCGGCGTCGCGCTGCTGCTGGTCCTGGGCCGCAACGGCGTCGTCGGACGCTGGCTGGACAGCGCCTTCGGCCTGACCCTGCCGTTCACCACGCCGGGCGTGGTGGTGGCGGAGGCCTTCGTGGCGATGCCGTTCCTGGTGATCAGCGTCGAGGGGGCGCTGCGGGCGGCCGATCCCCGCTACGAGGAGGCCGCCGCCACGCTGGGCGCCTCCCCGCTGACCGCGTTCCGCCGGGTGACCCTGCCGCTGATCGCTCCCGGGGTGGCCGCCGGTGCGGTGCTGGCCTGGGCGCGCGCCCTGGGCGAGTTCGGCGCGACCATCACCTTCGCCGGCAACTTCCCCGGCCGCACCCAGACCATGCCCCTGGCCGTCTACCTGGCGATGGAGAACGATCCGCAGGCGGCGATCGCGCTGAGTCTCGTGCTGCTCGCCGTCTCCGTCGCGGTACTGGCCGGGCTGCGCGGCCGCTGGCTGAGCCCAGGAGGCCAGGCATGACCGGTGAGATCGCCCTGGACGCCCGTCTGCGCGTCGAACGGCCCGGCTTCGCACTGGACTTGACGCTGCAGGCCGCCCCCGGCGAGGTCATCGCGCTGCTCGGACCGAACGGCGCCGGCAAGTCGACCGCGCTGCGCGCACTGGCCGGCCTGCTCCCCCTGGACGGCGGCCGGCTGGCGCTGGACGGCACGGTGCTCGCCGACCCGGCCGCCGAGCTCCACGTGCCCGCCGAACGACGGCCGGTGGGCGTGGTCTTCCAGGACTACCTGCTCTTTCCGCACCTCAGCGCCCTGGACAACGTCGCCTTCGGGCTGCGCTGCCAGGGCCGCCCGAAGGCCGCCGCGCGGGCCGAGGCCGCCGAGTGGCTGGACCGGCTGGGCCTCGCGGACCACGCCGGTGCCAAGCCCCGGCACCTCTCCGGCGGCCAGGCGCAGCGGGTCGCGCTCGGCCGGGCACTGGCGGTGCGCCCCGGACTGCTGCTGCTCGACGAACCACTGGCCGCATTGGACGCACGCACCCGGCTGGAGGTCCGTGCACAACTGCGGCGCCACCTGGCCGCGTTCGAGGCGGTGGCGGTCCTGGTGACGCACGATCCGCTGGACGCCATGGTGCTGGCGGACCGGCTGGTGGTGATCGAGGACGGACGCGAGGTGCAGTCCGGCACTCCGGAACAGGTGGCCCGGCAGCCGCGCACCGACTACATCGCACGGCTGGTCGGACTGAACCTCTACCAGGGCGTGGCCGCCGGGCACCGGCTGACGCTGCCGGGCGGCGTGGAGCTGGTCACGGCGGACGAGCTGTCCGGCCCCGCGTTCGCGGCCTTCCCGCCCGCCGCCGTGACCCTGCACCCCGGCCGCCCGCACAGCAGCGCCCGCAACTGCTGGGAGTTGACCGTCCACGGGCTGGACCTGCACGGCGACCGGGTGCGCGTCGAGCTGTCCGGCCCGCTGGAGCTGGCGGCCGACCTCACACCCGCTGCCGTGCACGAACTCGACCTGGCCCTGGGTCGTACCGTCTGGGCCACCGTCAAGGCCACCCAGACCCGCGCCTACCCGGCGTAGCCGACTGCCTGTCGATCAGGTCCAGAAACTGCGCAGCCCGTCGGCCAGTTCACGCCCTTCGGCCCGGCCGGCCTCGGCGGCGGGAGTCCGGGTGGCGGGGTCCAGCGGATCCCCACCGAAGGCGGCGAGGGCGGCCTCACCGGGCGTGACCACCTCGACCCGGGCGCCGGCCCCGGTCAGCCGGGCGACCTCCTGCTCGTAGAAGGCGTCGAGCATCGGCGCCAGCACCAGCACCCGGTCGAACCCGGCGGCCAGGCGCGCGTTGCTGATCGACGGCACCCCGCCGTCCAGGTGCGGCACGCCGTCGATCTCCACGGTCGGCCAGATCCCCGGGACGGCGCAGCTCGCGGCGACCGCCGTCACCAGCGGCACTCCGCTGGTCCGGTCGAGGAGCCGGTAGTCGCCGGTCACCGCGTCCACCGCCACCACGGTGAACGGCTGCTGCGGCCAGTCGTGCACCGGCAGCCGGCTCTCGATCACCGCCAGCCGCTCGGCCGGTGCGACCGTCCTGGCGGTGCGGGCCAACTCGCCGGCCCGGCGGCGGATTTCCGCCGGATCGGACACCTCGGTCAGGAGTGTCTCCCAGAACGCGAACAGCTCGGCGGTGGTCATGCCGACCGGGGCGAGCTCCCGGCTCTGCTGGTCCGGCCGGACCTGGCGGTGGAACAGCTCGGCGTAGGAGAGCCCGCTCAGCAGTTGGGCACCGACCGTCGAGCCTGCCGAGGTGCCGATCACCTGGTCGGCCTGGCGAACGTCCAGCCCCCGGTCGGCCAAGCCGGTGACGATCCCGTTCAGCCAAGCGATACCGGCGATCCCGCCACCACCCAGCACCAGCGCCCTTGTCGACATGACGACCAGCTCCCCTCTCCTGCGCCGCTCCGGCCTTCCTTGATCAACCCCGGCTCCGGGGCGATCGATTCCCGGCCGGCTGGCGGAGGGCGGTGCAGGCGGGCGGCGGGTGCGCCGTCCCCGCAACGGCGGGCGTGCAGGTGGGCGGCGGGTGCGCCGTCCCCGGAACGGCGGGCGATCAGGACTTCAGCAGCGCGGCGGCCCGACCGAGGAACTCCTCGTAGACGGTGGGGTCGTCCTTGTCGATCACCGGTGCGCCGGTGCCGAAACCACCGTTGACCCAGTGCAGCGCGATGCCGGGGTTGGCCAGGTTGCTGCCGTCGGCGAGGAAGAGGTGCGGGCTGCAGATGACCCGCCCGTTCTCGGCGCTGTGGAACTGCTCCATCACCAGGGACCGCGCGAAGCCGGTGTCCAGGGCGGCCGCCAGCCGGTCCACGTCCACCGCACCCGTTTCCTCCGCGACTTCCAGGATCACGTGGCGCAGCGATATGCACCGCCCCTGTGCCCAGAAGGCCAGCCGCAGCGCCCGGTCCAACTGCTCACTGGCGTGCCAGCTCTGCGACTTGGCCGCCTGCACCGCCTCCAGGGCGGGCAGCATGGTGACCGGGTAGGTCCAGTCCGGCCCCTGCCACAGCCGCCAGCCGGCGTCCGGCTCCACCCCGCTGAGCACGGCGTTCTCCGAGTCCACTCCGGGGCGGTAGTTGACCCGCTTGTTGAACAACTCCAGTGGGAAGCAGCGGAGGTCGAACCAGATCTTCCCCTCCAAGCCGAGCCGCCGCCTGGTCTCGTGCAGCCGGTACACCCCCACATGGGCGAACGCGCAGTTGAGGTCGGCGTAGACGGCGATGGTTTCGGGCGTGGCGGGCAACCGCGGGTCGGTCATGGATCCTCCGGAAGTCGCAATGGTGGGGCCGCTTGGGAGAAAGCGGACCGACCTCTGATTCTGGAGAACCCCGGACGGCCGATGCCAGTGAACGATCGGCTTGGCCCGCTGATCAGTTGTTCTACGTCGCGTCGTCGCTCACCGACGCCCCGGTCACTGGATGAAGGACTCCGGGGGCAGTGCGGGCCGGTCGAATGCGGTGACCGGACGGTGTTTCAGCCACTGGTCGAAGAAGTCGGCCAGGTACGTCCGCTCCACGCACAAGGTGCGCTCGACATCTGCCGTGCCCAGCTCGTTGGTGACGGTGGCGGCGGGCAGCACTCCCTGTCGGGCCAGCTGCGGCAGGTAGGCCTCCGCGTCGGTGAGCGAGGCATGCCTGGCGGTGGGCAGGTTGAGGTCCCGGCTCCAGCCCCGGGTGTGCTGCCAGAAGGCGTCCCAGGCGGCGACGGTGTGATGGGTGAACTGCTGGGTGCCGATCAGCAGCAGGGGTCGGTCCAGGCCGTCGGCCGCGACCGGGGCGAGGTTGGTGCCGCTCTCCAGCTGGTTGTTGCCCAGCGGGCCGTCCATGTTGACGCCGGCCAGCAGCCGCGGGTCGTCGTGCATGGTCTCGGCCGCCGTGTAGCCACCGGCGGAGTGCCCGAACATCCCGATGGTGGTCGTGTCCGCGGTCTGCGCCAGCGCGGGCGGCAGGGTGCCGGGGGTGGTCAGCTGGTCCATCACGAACCGGGTGTCGGCGACCCGGGTGTCCATCACCTTCTGCATCAGCGCCTGGATGGTGCCGTCCTGCTCCGCCTGCTGGATCAGCTGGGGCGTCAGCGCACTGGTGCGCACCGAGCCGTCGGGGAACTGCACACCCGGCGCCTCGTAGGTGTGGTCGATGGTCACCACCACGTAGCCGTGGCTTGCCAGGTCGTCCACCAGGGTGCTGTCCCAGTTGCGCGGGTCTCCGGCGCCCGGCGAGTAGAGCACCACCGGGAACCTGCCGTGCCCGGTGTCGGCCGGCGCGCCCTGGTGGGCGTGCGTCAGGGTGCCGGCCCAGTCCACCGCGCCCACCGGCAGGGCACCGTCCAGCGCACCGCTGTAGTAGCGGTCGAAGGCGGCGGCCTCGCCCGGCGTGAACTGCGGGGCGAGCGGATAGCGGTCGGCGCGCACCGCCGGATAGACCACGCTGATCATCAACTCCCGGTGCGCCGGACTGCTCACCCACGGATCGGCCCGCGAGGTGTCGGTCAGGTGCAGCGAGACCGTACCGAGCTGGTAGCGGCCGGTCGGAGCCGGCTGGGTGAGCCGCGCGGGGCCGGACCGGGCGGCGGCCGCGGGGCCGGTGGTCCCGGGGGCCGGGGCGGCGAGGGCGGGCGTGGCGGCGACCGTGCCGACCAGCGCGGCGGACAGGGCGGCGGCGAGGAGGACCTTGCGAATCGTCATGCATCCAGTCTGCCGACGAACCGTCAGCGGAACGATGGTGCCAGCACCCGCGTTCCGGGGTTCGGTTTGCCCCACCCGGCAGGTTCGCTCAACACCACCTGCTCGACTTTCAGTGAACGCCGCGGCCGTCGTAGGAGCCGCCGGCCGTCATCGCAGCACCGCCTCGACCAGGTCCGCGCCGAGCCGGGCGCTGCCGGCGAGGTCGAGCGAGTAGAGCACGTAGCGGCCGCGCCGGCGGACGGTCAGCAGGCCCGCCTTGCGCAGCACCGCCAGGTGCCGGGAGACCTCGGGCGCGGTGAGGTTCCAGCCCGCCGCCAGCTCCCCGGTGGTCTGCGGGCCGCGCGCGATGGACCGGGCCAGCCGCAGCCGCACGGGGTGCGCGAGCGCCTCCAGCCGTTGCTGGACCAGTGCCAGCGAGACCGGCTCGGCGAGCCCCGCCTCCGCCACCGGGTACTGCAGCACCGGCTGCCAGCCGCGGGCGTGCACCACCACCAGGTGGGGCCGCCCGAACACGGTCGGGATGAAGGTGGCCCCGCCCGCCTCGGCGGCGCTCACCGAGTTGTCCTGGAGCTTGTCCACCACGATCCGCCGCTGCCCCGACCCGTCCTCCTCCAGGGTGACCGCCGAGGAGACCGCCGCCAGTGCCTCACCCGGCCCGAGCCGGGCCGGCAGGTCGGCCTTGCGCCGGGCGTCGGCGGCCAGCCCCGGCACCAACTGCCGCCAGGCCTGCGCGAAGAAGGCCCGGTCGCAGTCCTCCAGGAGCCGCCGGACCAGCGCCCGCACGGTCGCCGGATCGGTGAGCAGCCGCTCGGTGAACGCCGCCTGCCGCGGTCCGCGCGCCGCCGCCAGCTCCCGGGCCCGGTCCCGGGCACCCTGGTCGGTCAGCGGCGAAGCGGCCGGGCGGTAGCTCAACCGCGCCGAGCCGCAGCTGGTCAACAGGGCCGCGGCCACGTAGCGTTCGTCGTCCAGCCGGTCGACGGCGTCCAGTTCCTCCGCGAGCGTCGCGGCCGGGCGGGCCGGGAGCAGGAAGTCGGCGCGCGAGTGCCGCCAGAGGAAGTCCGCCTCGATCAGCCGGTCGGCCAGCTCCGGCTTGAGCATGCCCGACGTCGCGGTCACCCAGCCGTGCAGGGTCGGGTGGTGCCCCGGCTCCGCCAGCAGGTGCAGCATCGCCACCAACTCCGCCAGCGGCGACGGGGAGAAGGCCAGGCGGTCCTCGGGCAGGCCGGTGATGTCGATGGTCAGGCTCACGGACCGGGATTCTGCCAGCTCAGCGTCGGGCTCCCGGCCCGGATTGACGGGACTCGTCAATCGACGTGCCCGCCGGGCGCGGTGGGGCGCAGCGTCGGGGCATGACATTGACGCAGGAGAAGGCACGACCGGCCGGGACCGTCAGCCGACCGGAGCGGCCGCGGAGCACGGTCCGGTTGCTGCGGGTCGCGGGCGGCCGCCGGTACGCGGCCGCACTGGTGGTGGACGCCATCGGAGCCGGGCTGCTCCGCCCGTTCCAACTGCTCTACGGGGTGAGCGTGCTGGGGCTGAGCGCCGGCCGGGCCGGGCTGGCCCTCTCGCTCGGCCTGCTGGCCGGCCTGGTGGTGCTGCCCCTGGTCGGGCGGTGGGTCGACCGCGGGGCGCGGAGCCTGCCGGTGGCGACCACCCTGCTGGTGCGCGCGGTCGGTGTGCTGGTCCTGCTGCTGACCGGTGGCCCGCTCGGCTTCACGCTGGCCGCGGTGCTGCTCGGAGTGGGTACGCAGTGCTGGCCGACGGTGCACGCGGCCACCGTCACCACCCTGGTCGAGGGACGGCTGCGGGACGCGGCGCTGGCCGCCGGAAGGTCGCTGCGCAACGCCGGGCTGGGCGTCGGGGCACTGGTCGCCACGGTGGCGACCAGCGGCGGCACGGGTGCCCTGCGCGGGCTGGCGATCGTGACGGCGGCGGCCTGCGTGGTGGCTGCGGCGCTGGTCTGGTCGCTGCGGGTGACGGCGCCGTCGGCGGTGCGCGCCGAGCGGGAGCGGCAGGAGCGGGAGCAGCGGGAGCGGCGGGAGCGGCGGGAGCGGCGGGAGCGGCAGCAGCGGGTGCGGGGCCCGGTCGGCGGGTTGAGCACCGTGCTGAGCCTGGCCAACGTGCCCTTCGCGTTCTGCTTCGACGTGCTGGAAGTGGCGCTGCCCGCGCTGTTGGTGACCCGGCTGCGGGTCTCGCCGGCCTGGTCGTCCGGGATCTTCGTGGGCAACACGGTACTGGTGATCACCACCCAGCTGGCGGTGGTGCTCTGGCTGGCCAAGCGCTCGCGCCGCTCGGTGCTGGCCCTGGGCGGGGGCCTGCTCGCCGTGTCCTACCTGGGGTTCTGGCTGGCCGGCGGGCTCGGCGGGGCGACGGGTGCGGGGGCGATCTGCCTGGTGGCGGTGGTCTACACGTTCGGTGAGATCGTCTACACCGGTGCCGGCACCGCCCTGGTGGTGGCCGCCGCGCCGCCGGAGCGGCTGGGGCGGGCGCTGGCCCGCTGGGAGCTCTCCAACGGCCTGGGGCGGGCCGCCGCACCCGCCTCGCTCACCGCACTGCTCGCCGTCGGGCCCGGTGTGCTCTGGGGAGTGCTGGCGGCGGCCACCGCGGTCGGCGCGGCCGTCGTGCGGCGGGTGGGACCGGACGTCTGACGGCCCGGGTGGAGGCCGAACCGGCTGCCACGTCCGAGTGAGCGGCCGAGGAGTACGCCGGCGTCCGTCGGCGCTCGGCGGACGGTGCACCCGCTGTCGCCACTGAGGAGTGGGGGCGCGGAGCCGCAGCTCGCGACCGACCGCTGTGGTGCTGTGCGAGCGGTCGGACCAGCCCGCTCGCACAGCGGCCTGCCACGGGTGCCGCCCGTTGCCCGGGGCGGGGTTCGCGCTCCGCCCCGGGCGATGCGTCACTGGTCGGTGTAGCTGAGGTCTCCCACCGTCCAGCTGCTGACTTCGGCGATGGCGATGCGGTACATGCCTCCGGTGTGCGGCAGCCCGTAGCTGCCTTGCAGGATGCGGGCGACGTGCAGGTGCAGGTGCGTCGGCCGGGCGGGGTGCGAGGTGTCATCGCCGGTCTGGCCGGCGCCGTGACCGGCGGGGTTCGAGAACAGTGCGGCGAAGGGCTTCAGGTGCTCGGAGGCCGAAAGGACTTCGGCGACCCGCTCGTGCCACAGGCTCTGCGGCGCCAGGCGTCCGGTGATGACCGCGCCCGGAACGACCACGGTCAGGGGCATCTGGTTGCTGTGCTCGGACTCCACCATCGCGGCGATCTCGACGAGCAGCGCATCAGGGTTCGACATGCCCCCAGAGGATAGTTCGGGCCGTGGCCCGCGCGCACGACCGCCCTCGAACGACTCCGGCTGCGGCTGGTGGTCCGCCGACTCCGGCGGGCCGCGCCGACTCCTCAGCGGTGATCCGGGGAGTGGGAAAATGTGAGACGGCCGAGAGAGATATGTGGCGGCGGGCATGGCCGCCTCCCACCGGAGCGACGGGGGCGGGAACGGTCCTCGACGCGTGAGCGGTGGCTTCTTCGGCGCACTGCTTGCCGCGCGGGCGCATCAGCGCATCAGCGCATCAGCGCCAGGTGACGCCCTGTCGCCGCATCCGCACACCGCCGGTCCGGACGCCCGGGAACATCAGTGCCGCGCCGCCATGCGAAAACCTACTCCGGCGAGAGTAGACATTGCCCGGCAGCCTGTGTAATGTTCCTGATGTTGGAACAGCAGGACAGCAGGACGGGCAGACATGAACTGCCCGAGCAGTACAGCAGTGACGTATGAGGCGTGCAGGTCGTCAGTCCGCGGGGCCCGGTCGTGCAAAAGGGGTCCGGCGGGGGCGGTGACCTGCCAGGCGCGTCGGGCCCGGCAGTGCGTGGGGTCCGAGGCGGTGGCGGTCAGGCACGTGCAGGAACGCAGTACCGGCAGCACCCGGGAAGTCGAACACCCAGCAGTACCAGCAGTTCGCACCACGCAGTACCAGCAGGACGGGTGTCGCCAGCAGTTCGCAACACCAGCAGTACCGGCAGTACCGGCAGTACCGGCAGTATGCACAACAGAGGAGAAGGGAAGGGTTCACCCAGCCGGATCGCCCGCCCTGGCGCGCATCCACCGCCAGGCGGTCACCGCAGTACCCATCGTCATGGAACGTCATGGAAGAGGTGGTTCTCGGTCACGCATACGCGATCCCCGCATCCCGCCCCTCCCCCGGGCGGTGCGGACACTACAGCTCGGCCCGACGGTCGACAGCGGTAGTGCAGTAGATGGTGAAAGTGAATCCGTACACCCCTGGGCCCCGGCGCACATCGCGCCGGGGCCCTCGACCCGTTTCGCAGGAAGGACGGTGCCGGTGGAACAGGCCACCCACGCCACAGACCCGAAGAAGGCGGACCCCGTGAGCGCAGAGAGCAAGTTCGACGACGACGACTACCCCGCCTACACCATGGGCCGGGCCGCGGAGATCCTGGGCACGACGCCGGGCTTCCTCCGCAGCCTCGACGAGGCGAAGCTCATCACCCCGCAGCGCTCCGCCGGCGGCCACCGCCGCTACTCGCGCTACCAGCTGCGCATCGCCGCCCGCGCCCGCGAGATCGTCGACCAGGGCACCCCCCTCGACGCGGCATGCCGCATCATCATCCTCGAAGACCAGCTCGAAGAGGCCCTGCGCATCAACGCCGAACTCCGCCGCGGCCACCCCAGCTAGCGCCGCGCCCACCGCCCCGCGCAGGAGCGTGGAGATCGAATCCCCGCACCTGGAAATGCCGGCGGCAGCCACCGCGGTCGGCGCGGCATCGTGCGGCGGGTGGGACCGCACGTCTGACGCCTTGTCGACCCGCTGCCATCGAGGAACGCCAGGCCGGCGGCGCAGCCCGTCGTACGGGCCGGCGAAGCCGTTCCGGTCGGCGAAGCGACGCCCGGCCGGCAAGGCTCGTCCCGCCCGCGAAGCCCCTGCTGTCCGTGGAGCGCGCCGTCAGCGCAGCGCCGGGTGGTCCGCCACCACCGTGCACGAGCCGGGAGCGATCTCGGTGCGCCCGGGTTCTGCACCCAAGCCGCACCGGCCGCGATCCTCCAGGCCGAGTTGGTCGCACGAGAGACCAAGGACCTCACGAGCGTCTGCCCCGTTGGCAACTACCTCTGGCGCATCTTCAAGCCGTGGACGCGGTGCCTGGACGACCCGGGCTGAGCTGTCCCTGGACCGAATCGCGCGTGCCAGCAGTTCGGCCGCGCCGACTTCGACCTCCTCCGCCTGCGCGTCCTCCACGCCGTATGAACCCGCTGGTGATGGCGGCATGGACGGTCACGCGGAGCGGGTGGACGGTGAGGGCGTTGACCGCGACGCCGGCGGCATGGTGGAGCCAGAGGTTTGGAGGAGATCGTCAGCCACAACCATTCATGATCGCGGTTCCGGACACGCTCCGTGGCTCCGGCACTGAAAGTGAGTCAGAACCAGTTCTGCGAGAGCATTGACACAGGTGAAAGCGACCCGGCCGTTCGCGCCGGCACACCGGCCGCGCCACCACCTTGGTGTCCTCCGATGGCAGTGCCGCCATTCCGCGGCGATAACTCAGTCGACGGCGGCGTCCTCGCCGGAGGTATCTTCGGGTTCCGACATACGCCAAGACGTGAGGTGGGTGCGACTGCACATGCCAGATGCTGAAGTCCCGTACGCGGCCTACCAGCCTGCGCCGGTTTCCCACTTACCTCCTGTCGTGGCGGAGCTGTCCGAAGCATCCGCCGGTGATATCGATCAGCTGGCTGCCCTTCAGACGGAGGTGCGGGGAGGAGGGGTTGCACAGTGGGCCGAGCGGATCGGCCGGGCGGTCGGCGCCGAGCGGAGCGTTGTGGTGGTCGCACGGGTGGACGGGGAGATCACCGGGTACGCCAACGTGACCTTCCTACCCGAGCATCCGGGTGACGGGGCGCCGGATGGGTACTACCTCTCCGGAGTGACGGTGTCGCCTCGGTGGCGGCGGCAAGGGGTTGGACGGGCCCTCACCCGGTGGCGAATGGCCTGGGTGTGGGCGCGGGATCCATCGGTGTGGTGTTTCGTATCCGCTCGGAACCGCGCGTCCCTCGACCTGCACACCGCCCTCGGATTCGTCGAGGTGCGGCGCGCCCCTGTGTTGCAGGGGGTGTCCTTCGAGGGTGGCTCGGGTGCGCTGCTGCGTGCTCAGCGGCCGATCTGACCGTTGATGCGGTCGAGCAGCTCCGGCAGGGGTGCGCACTGCCAGTCCTGCTCTACTGGGCCGAGGTCGCGGCCGGTGGCGCGGGCCAGGTTGATCTCGGCGGATTCGTGCAGCCAGTCGAGGCGGGCGATCAGGCCGTCGCCGCCTGCGGTTAATGTGATGGTTCGTCCGACCACGAGTCGATCGCTGGAAAGGAACGGGGCGCCCTCGGCCAAGTGGCCGATTACTGCCTTCACCATGGCGAAGGACCTGCGCGGGCTCACCAGCCGCGACGATGCGCGGGGCGGGACGATCAGGGTCCAGCGGTTGCGCTCCACGGCTCCCACGGGGAGAGGACTGTCCGAGAGAAGGTCTTCCGTGTTCCAGGATTCCCGCAGCCAGATGGTCAGGGGCATCTGCGACAGGCATTCCTCGATCCGGCTGCGGTCCAGGTAGCCGCCGAGGCGAGGGTCCTTGAACCGCAACTCGGAGAATTCATCCGTCACATCGAGCTCGTCCTGGCGGACGCGGAACGTGCCTTCCGGGTGGGGCACACTCAGCAGCCGGTGGACGACGGTGTCGAACGAAGTGTTCGTCGCAATCGCCATGGTCAGATCCCCAGTCGGTGGACGGCTTGGGCCAGCACGGCCTCCGGGTCCGTTTGCTCACCGACGAGGAGTTCGGCGGCGAGGGCGGACGGATGCGGTCTGGCGATGGTGAAGGTGAGATGGACGGAACGGCCCGATGCGGTGCGGGCACAGTGCGGCCACCCGTGCGGTAGGTAGAGCAGATCCCCGGGGGACAGGACGAAGTCGATGTGCTCCCCCTGCGGATCGGATTCGAGACCTGCGTTGGGATCGGCCGCGCCGGAGGGACGGACGATATTCCATGCCTTGTGCCCTTCGAGCTGGATGACCACGACATGGGAGGCGTCCCGGTGGAAGCTCAGCCCACGCGACTCGGCAGGTGTGATGAAGCCGTAGGCGGTCGTTACCAACCCGAAGTGGGCCTGCAGCTCGTGGACTTCGGCCCGGATGGCGTCGTCGAAGTCCTCAAGACGCTGGTACTTCATCGTGTAGCCGTCAGCTACCAGCTGCGCAACACGCTCGGTGTCGATTCCACGCTGCCGGTAGCCAGGGATGTCGGTACTGAAGTCCTTGACCGCGGGCTGGAGGCTGGACTTGACCAGGGTGAGGTAAGGCCAGTGCATGCCGGAGGCGCCGGCCAGCCGTAGCAGCCACTCGGCATCGAGCCGCTCGGGTGGCAGGCCACCTGACCCGATCCAGTGACGCTCGTTCCAGCACTGCGAGATGTGCCCCAGCACGGCGGGGGAGAGCATAGACATCGCGTCACGTCCTTGCCGGGACAGTGTCGGGAGTGGAGTCGTCGGCGGGTTCGGCGGCCTTGCCGAGCTTGCGGACCTGCCAGAGGAAGCCGGCCAGTACCGCGCCGCTCAGCGCTGCGGCTGCAAGAGAGCTGCTGCGGACCCCGGCTGCGGTGGCCAGCAGGCCACTGGCGACGGCGCCCAGCGGCATGCCGGCCACCGAGAGGGTCCGGAAGAGTGCCATGGTGCGTCCGATGACCTCCTGCGGTGCGGAAGTCATGAGGAGCGTCGACGAGGGCACGTTCCACAGGCCGGCAGCCAGGCCCAGGAGCGCCGCTCCGGCCACGAGGAACGCCGGCGACTGGGCTGTGCAGATGAGCAGGAATCCGGGGAGCTTGAGGCCGATCGCGACCCCGGACACCCGTGCGTGCGGAACCTTCCGGGCTGCCAGGCGCCCTGCGACGAGATTGCCGATCACCATGCAGGCTGCGGTGGCACCGGTCAGGATTCCGAACGCTGCCGGCCGCATTCCCAGTTCACGGATCGCCAGAATCGGGAGGACCGCGCTGCTCAGACCGTTGCAGAAGTTGTTGACGCTGACGCAGACGAGAAGGAGCTGAAGCAGTCCCTGCTTGCGTACACTCGCCAGCCCCTCCCTGATGTCGCCGACCAGGGAGCGAGACTTCTTGCGGGCCTGCTGGCCCGCAGATCGCCGATCGGCGTCCGCGGGCAACGCTCGGACCCAGCTGGCAGCTGCGCCGAAGGTCACGACATTCAACAGGAACGGCAGCGCCGACGAAAGGGAGGCGAGCCAGCTACCGAGCGGTGCTGCGGCGATGCCGGCGGTGGATTGGGAGGCACTGAGCCGAGCGTTGGCCTGGCCCAGGTCCTCCTTGGCGACCGTCGACGGCAGCAGACTGTTGAAGCAGCCGTCCGAGACCGTTTGCAGGCTCGTGAGCAGGAACGCGAACACGATCAGCGTGCCGACCGACAGCCACCCGGCTAGGGCGAGACCGGTCATCAGCGCGGCAAGCGCGCAGCGGATGCTGTCCGCGGTAAGGAACGCACGGCGTTTGTCCCAGCGGTCGATCAGGGCCCCAGCTGGTATGCCGAAGAGAAGCCAGGGGGCGAAGGACATGGCGGAGACCAGCGAGAGGACAGCGGGGCTGCCGGTCAACTCGGCAGCTAGGACAGCGAGGGCCGATGTGCGGGCGGCATCGCCCAGCCGGGTGCCGATGGCCGCGGCGTACAGCTTCTCGAAGGACGGACCGTAGGTTCGGATCACAGGGCCGAGCCTTTCGGCAACAATGCGGCCAAGGACGCGGGCACGGGTACGACCTCGCCGGAGTTGGTGCGGGGGGCCAGACCCAGCACCACATCGCGAAGGGCGGATTCGGCATCGCGTCGCTTGGCGTCCCACCGGTGGTGCTGGGCAGGGGCCAGGTAAGCGAGTGTCATCTCCAGCGCGCTGGTCTCGCCCCCTCGGCGATCGAAGCACTCGCGCGCCAGATGGCGCAGCGCCGAGTAGCTGCGGTCACCAAAATAGAGTTGGCGGGAACGGCGCCCGAACTCATGGCACTGCTCCTGTGGGAGGCCTTCGGCTACCAGCAACTCACAGAGCAGGTCCACGTTGACGGTGGGCGCGGTCAGGCCCCGGTAGGTGTCGTCGTGCAACAGCGCCACGTTCTCATCGGCGGTCCGCGACCCGGTCAGGTACGCGGTGAAGATCTCGCCCAGGCCTGTCATCCCCCACGGCCGGGCCTCCACCGCGCGCAGGGCGCCCATGCTGGCGCAGCCGTAGAGCCGTACTCCCCTGTGCAGGACTTCCTGTATCTCGGTGAGACTGACCGCTTGTCCTGCACCGAAGTAGCCGTCTATGAGCAGTATCACGGCCGGCGACCCCCCGGCGTCAAGCGCGGCGATCAGGTCACCGTCCTTGACCGGAGGCAGCAGGAGGTGGGCGGCATACTCGAACAGCGGGGAGTCCACCAGGCTCGGGCCGGCGAACACGACAAGCTGGCTCTTGTCGATCCGTCGCAGCGCCTCGTAGACGGACGGGTCATCGACCGCGGGCGCACCTGCCGTGATCAACGTCCCCCCTTGGCCTGCTTGTAGAAGCGGCTGCCGATCCGAGACGGCTCATTGGCCGCGAACTCCAGGCCGGGCACGACGACCTTGACCACCCGAGGCGGCACCTGCTCGGTATCACGGGCATCAGGCAGCGTCAGATCGGCCACCAGGACACGCCGAAGTCCCGCTGCGACCAACGACCGGCACACTGTCGCGAGATCGGCCTCCAGATCGTTTGCCGAGCCGTTCGGAATCTGGTCGAAGTCGACTGCCTGCCAGCCCAGAGCCCAGCGGGCCGCGCGTTCATGGGCCGCGTCATAAGTTTCAGTCCGGCGGTCACCGTAGCGCGAGCTGAAGTCCTCCCGAGCGCCGGAGATCACGCTCAGCCGAGACTGCGCCAGTTCAGTGAGCGCCCGGGAGACGCCGATCACCGGATCCAGATGGCAGCCCGCGCCGGCATTGACCAGCATCGGGTTCTCGGCCAGCCGGTCGTCCCCGAGCGCAAAAAAGCTGGTGACCTCAAGAGAGGAACGGAACGCGAAGAGCGACATGGAGATCCCGTTGTCGTCGAACCCCCGCGCGAGCCGCTGAAGCTCGGGCGGCAGCGTCTCTAGGCGCACCTGGGAGCCCAGCCGAAGAACCTCGCCGAAGGCACGGCCGTCCCGCTCGATCAATTCG
This sequence comes from Kitasatospora humi, assembly GCF_020907985.1. Classification (GTDB taxonomy): domain Bacteria; phylum Actinomycetota; class Actinomycetes; order Streptomycetales; family Streptomycetaceae; genus Kitasatospora; species Kitasatospora humi. The sequence goes on from NZ_JAJJPA010000024.1 coordinate 56,501, forward strand.
TAGAGCGCGTGAAGGGTCGCCTCGCTGAGGCAATTGCCAGAGGCGAGACCGTCCGAGTGGCTGGCGAATAGCCGGGCCCCGTGTGCGGCATACGGTGAGAACACCGCATCGGCGGGGATCCACACGACTGCATGGCTCACTAGATCCCGGGTGGGGATCCATTCCAAGGCGGAGTCTGGATCCCAAGTGGTACGAGTGTCCAGGACGAGTTCCCGGGGGTCCAGGACCTCCGGAAGACTCTCCTCGGCCTGCTTCAACGTCAGGAACGGGCCGTGCCGGCCGTGCTGCTCACCGCAGTACCGCTCGTAGGCTTCCATCAGCGCCGACGCCAGTGCGGCCTCCCGGGAGCGTCCCTTGCCGCAGGTGACGCTGAGGTTTCCGGGTGCGGCCGTGGTCCGATAGGTGTTGAAGACCGGCAGACCCAGCCGGTCGAGACCGGTGACGTCCGCGACACGGGAGACCCCGGCTGCGGCGCGTAGCTCCCAGACGGTCTCGATGGTGTCCGTCAGCGGCAGATGCCGACCGCTGACGGCATAGAGCTCCTTATCGCAGTGCGGTGCCGTGTCAGTCAGCACGGTCTCCGCGGCCGGAACAAGCCGATCGAGGGCCTCTGGTGAAGACATGGATGTGGTCAACTTGGTTTCCTCAGACGAAATCGCGCAGATCGCTCGCCTGATACGCGAGATCCTGCGGCATGGGCAGGGACAGCTGCCCAAGGGCCAGGCGCTTCAACGCCTGGGGATTGCGCTTGGCGACGCGCGCGAAGGCGTCCAGAGTGAACCCGATCAACGCCTTGCGCTCACGGCAGGTGTTTGGCAGGGTTCCGAACTCGCCTGCGCCGGCCGAGAATGAGCGGTGGTAGCACTCCCCGCCGCAGATATGCCGCGCCCAGCAGCTTCGGCACGGTTCCCGCTCGTCGACCCGCTTGAAGTGCCGACTGCGCACCTCGACAATTGGCAGCCCCCGGGTGATGTTCCCCATTTCGAATGTCGGTTCCTCGATGGCATGGTGGCACGAGTAAACTCGGCCATCCGGTCCAACGGTAACCGCATTCCTAGCCGCCTGGCAAGGGTACCAAGAACTCACCGCACGGCCTTGATGCAAGATCTTCTGAAAGAACGACCCGAATGGCATGATATCCAGCACCATGCCGTTTTCGAGGTTATCAGTCCACCATTCGAGGAGATCTATCATCTCGGATTCACTGCTTGAGCTGATTCCCTCATTGTTGTACATCGGCTGCACATGGACTTCATTGAATCCCAGGGCTACCAGATACTTGTGAAGGGCCAGCAACGGCGTCCCCGGCTGGCTCACCGCGCGAACTCGCCTCATTGGAGATGTGCGAGTTTCAATCATCCGCCGGATGTTCCGGAGAACGATTCTGCTGGTAGGACGCCCGGAAAGGAGCACTCGATCCGAATTCAGCGCCGGTGGGCCGTCGAGGCTGACGACCAGGGAGATCGCGTGCGCCTCGCACCACTGCAGCGTTCGAGCCGTGAGCAGCGTGCCGTTAGTATATACGTTGAATTGCACTTTCAAGCCGCGGGCAGCCGCGTTAGCCTCGGCATACTCGACGCTGCGTTCCAGGATTTCTCGCTCAAGCAGTGGCTCCCCACCGACGAAGAAGATCCGCACTGGCCGCGTCGGATCCGCCTGGTCGAGGACCTGATCGATACTGGTCTTCGCGGTCTCCCAGGACATCCCCCCGGGGACCTCGGAGCCCTTCATTTCCTTGGTGTCCAGCTCGTTGTAGCAGTACGTGCAGCCCATGTTGCAGTGGTAGGTGTTGGCTATTACGAGCTGGCTGATCTGAGTACTTGCGTTGTCAGCGGGCACCGGGAACGAGGGCGTGGTGATCACACGAGTCAACTCTTGCCATTCGCGGCGCTCTTCATCCGTCAGCTCTGCACCACCGTGCCCGGCCTCCGCGAAACGCCTTGCGCGCTCCGCAATGTGGGGCGGCAGACTGGTGAACGACATCCGATTCGGATCATAGAGCGTGGCTCGCTGGCCATCACCGCTGGGGAGAACTACCGGTTCTTCGGAAGCCATTTCACTCCTCGCCATTTCACGAATCCCAGTTCTGCCAGGTGGTGCAGCCCTCAGGCCCGTCCACGGGCCCTGCAGTCGGGCCTGAGGGCTGGAGAATACCGAGCTCATCTATGCGGATCGTCAGGCGATCTCACAGAGGATCCCGGGACGCTCGACCTGGTCCTCGGCGTAAAGCTCCTCGACAAGGCCGCTCAGGTCGATCAGCTCGATGTCCTGCTCGACGATCTCAGCGGTAGCAACTGCACTGGTCATAACTGTTTCACCTCCCCTAGTCGACCAGACTGCGATCTACCCATAGCGCTCTCCACACAAACACAGAAGTAATGATGTCCAGTATGTAATACATGTCCGATATTTCTAAATCATGACGCTCGTCGGAACTATGCAGATGATTTGCCTGCGCTCAGATTGAGGTTTATGCGCGCGGAGAACTTCGCCCCATCGCCTCTTCGACGAAGGTGGACGGCGGACACACCTGTTCGCGGCACTGGCACCGTCTGACCTGCGGCTCGAATACGACTCGACGAACACTCGCCGCACTCTCGTCAAGCCGCCGCAGGTAACCGCTCTTCACCCGGGCCGAGTTGTGCCGCACGACGGACAGCCCACCCCGTCGCCGATTGTGGCGGCCTGGACGGTCAGAGCACTGACCGCTACGTCGGCAGCTTGGTGAAGCCGGGGGTTGGAGGGGATCGTCAGCCACGATCGTTCGTGATCGCAACTCCAACGATCCATCAGCTGAGAGGAAAAGGATGCTATACGGCGCCAGGACCGATCACGGCTGGACTAACGGCTCGGTCCGCGATTGATGGTGGGTGTAGCTCCGTCTCGGGGGCAGCTGAGTTGCGACGGCCGTTGACCAGCCCGGGGTGTTGTGATGGGCGGTGCTCGGTCGGGATATTCGCTGGTCGTCGCTCGTTGATGGTGGTCATACTGCCGCGATGGATCCAGTGACGCTTGAGACCGACCGGCTGGTGCTTCGGGCCTTCACACCTGCCGACGTGGATGCGGTGTACGAAGCCTGCCAGGACGAGGACATCCAGTTCTACACCCCGGTGCCGGTGCCGTACCGGCGTGCGGACGCGGAGAAGCTCGTCGGCGAGAAGCTGCCCGCTCAGTGGGCCGAGGACAGGGACTACACCCTCGGCGCGTTCCGCAAGGACACCGGCGCCCTGGTCGGCTCGTACTGCCTGACCCTCATCAGCCGCGGCGTCTGGGAGCTCGGTTACTGGGCGGTCAAGGAACAGCGCGGACGCGGGTACTCGGTGGAGGCCGCTCGGGCCCTGTGCGACTGGGGCTGGACCACCCTCGACGTCCACCGCATCGAGTGGTGGGCCATGGCCGGGAACACCGGCTCGCGTGCCGTCGCCGAGAAACTCGGCTTCACCGTCGAAGGGACACTGCGCAATCGTGGCATCGCCAACGATGGCAAGCCGCACGACTGGTGGGTGGGCGGACTGCTGAGGCCCTGATGCTCGGGCCGGTGCTTCGCCGGCTGCGTTTGCTCTTCTGCAGGGAAGTTCCCAGCTCGGACAGTGCCCGCAGAAGGGCCACACCCATTGATCATCGGCGGGCAGCCGTGACGTGGCAGTGGCCGCACGAGTTCTTCGAGTGTGACCAAGAAGTGGGCCCGTGCGGCCTTGACCAATCCTGTCTTCTGCGGCGTCTCGCGTGCACATCTCGGCGATTTGATCGAAGAGTTGGCCGATCTGTGGCTCGCCCGGTGCGAGTCGGAGCTTCGGGAGCGGCGTGGTGCCGAGCGGCAGCGGGAGGCCCGTGCCGGCCCGAAGCACGACCTGGTCTTCACCGACCGCCTGCTCGTCACCCTGGTCCACCTACGCACCGGGCTCCCGCACGCCGCGCTGCCGAGTTGTACGGCATCGCCCGCTCCACGATCTCCCGCGCCATCGGGGAGATCCGCCCGTTGCTGGCCATGCGCGGCTTCACAGTCCCCGACCACCCCGGCGTGCGACTTCGGACCCTGGCGGACGTGTTCGCCTACGCCGAGGCCGCGGGGATCCGGTTGCGGATCGACGGCGCCGAGACCCAGGTTCGCCGCCCGAAGGCAGGCAGGCCCGGACGGCGGGCCTTCGTCTCCGGCAAGAAGAAGCAGAACACCATCAAGACCACCACCATCAGCGACGGCCAGGGCCGTCTGCTGTGGTCGGGTGCGGACCGCCCGGGCCGCATGCACGACCAGACCGCGATGCGCACCGAGGGTACCGCCGAGCAGTTCCGGCTCCACCCGAAGGTGACGGCCGAGGTCGACGAGGGCTACCGGGGGCTGGCCAACGAGTTCCCTGACCAGATCAGCGCCCCTCCGAAGGAGCCGAAGGGCGACGCGCCGCTCGGCGAGCAGTACGCCTGGCGGGAGATGCGCCGACGGCAGTCCTCGGAGCGGATCTGCGTCGAGCACGCCAACGCCGAATTGCGGCAGTGGCGCCCGCTCCAGCGCTACACCGGCCGACGCGAGGACTACGCCGAGACCCACCGCGCGATCGCCTCGCTGGTCTCGGACCGCTCCGCCCGCCGGGCGACTCGCCGCAAGCCGAGCACCGAACTGGTGCTCGCCCGGCAGGCCGCCTGCTGATCAACCACCAGCCGACCCGCCAGGCCAACACGCCCCCACTTCAATCGCGGACCGACTCGTAAGGTTGCTACGGAGCCGTGGACTGCTCCGTGCCAGCCCATCGCTTGATCTTGGTGGCGGTCATCCTCCGGGCTGGCCGAGGCGGGCTCGCCAATCTTCTTCTCAGCCACTGAGGTGCTGTGCGCGTGCGCCGGTCGGTCCGCGCGCACGACACCACACCTGTGAGCCGCGATCTGTGGTCTCGTGCCCATACTCGTCGGCAGCGGCAGCGGGCGCGCTGCCCTCCAAGTGCTGCCGAATGCCGGCATACCGCTCGGGCGCCCACTCGGGCCCCTCCAGAGAGGACCTGCCGGAGGACGCGCGGCTGCGGCGAACGGACGCGACTCACCTGCTACGTTGCCATGCTGGGGCCAACGTGGTGCGTTACAGGCGTCCTAGGCGCCCGACGGGGCAGTAGCGCGTGCCGCCTTCGAGTGCAACAGTTAGCCCGGGAGCGATCTCCGTGAACCCGGCGTCCCGGACCACCGGCAGCCCACTGGCCGTCAGCTCGGCCCAGCGGGCGGGGGCGGCGGTCCGGACGGCGAGCGCGAAGCCGGCCTCCTGCCACTCCTTGCGCTGCCCGTCGTCCAACCGCCACCAGGCGAGCTGGGCGGCGTGGCCGGTCTGCGCCATGGTCTTGCCGGCGCTCATCGCCAGCTCCGGGTTGAGCCAGAGCACCGGCAGCTCCGGTGCCGGGGGCGCGGGGACGAACGCCTCGGGATCGCTCAGCTCGGTGCCCGACACCTGGAGCTTGGCCAGTTCCTTGGGCCAGCCGTCCAGCGGGACCGGCGGGAAGACCCGCACCTCGGCCGTCTCACCCGTCACCGTGATGCCCGGCAACTCGGCCGTCCTGCGCCACTCGCCGCCACGGGCCCGCCGGACGACCTTGCGGATCCGGGCGTCCTCCCAGGCGTGCACCGCCTCGGCCCATTCGCCGTCGCCGCCGGACCGCGGGTCGGCGAGCAGCGTGAGCACGGCGCGGGCCGAGGTCTGCAGCGCGTCGGTTCGGGCCGGCGGTGCCGTCTTCTCCAGGTGGACCACCAGCGGCAGGACGAACTGCTGCTTGGCATCGCGGTCGTTCGGGTCGGAGGCGAAGGGGGAGGTCACCCGGACAGACTACCGTCGGCCGGCTGCCGACCAGCCGGCCGTCCGTTCACCGTCGGCGCCGGGGTGGTCTGCGTTCACCGTCGATAGCCACGGCCCGGTTCGCGCTCCTCGGCCTCGTCATAGGTGAGGAACCAGCCCTCCGGATGGGTCGCCGCCAGCAGGCGCTCCAGGCGGGCGGCGCTGTCCTCGTCCGGGTCCTGGCCTGCCATGTCGTAGACACCGAGCAGCTCGTCGATGCACCCCTCCCAGTCGTAGTCGTACAGGTCGGCGGGCAGCACGCCCATCAGGTCGGCCACCGCCTGCGGCTGGGAGGAGAGCAGGCCGCGCGCGTCGGCCAGGGCGAGCCGCAGCGCCAGCTCCTCACCGGGGCAGCGGGGCAGCGGCCACTCGCCGAGCCCGAGGTCGTCGGCCAGGTCGTCGAAGGCCCGGGCCATCGCCCGCCGCCAGGACGGGTGCATCCGCCAACTCGCCTGCGGCAACCGGGCGAACACCGCCCAGTCCTGCTCCTCGCCCTCGATCACCGGCTCGTCGCCGTGCTCGTCGAGGTCGTCGTAGGCGGCATCGCCCAGTGCCAGCAGCTGGGTGTGCAACAGGCAGGCGGTACGCGGGGTCAGGGTCCAGTCGCCGGCCTCGTCGTCCTCGCCCTCCAGGGGGAAGAGCTCGGCGAAGTCGGGGGCGAAGTCCTCGGTGGTGCTCAACTCCAGGGTGCCGCCGAGCGCCTCGATGCCGGGCAGCGCGCCGATCAACCGGTCCGGGTGGAGCAGCGCGCCCAATGCGGCATGCGGATCCTCCTGCACCTCGCGCAGCAGCTCCATGCGCTGGGTCGCGGCATCGAGCCCGGTGAAGTCCAGTTCCTCCACCGCCGCCACCGCCGCGGCCCGCAGTGCCGGCCAGTCGGTCACCCGGATCCCGAGCACCACGGTCGCCTCGATCTCCAACGCACCCGGATTGTCCGTCGCGCCCGGCCCCTGCGGATGATCACTACGCTCGCCCATGCGACAAGGTTGACAAGAAGTGGCAGCCGTGTCCATCGGCTCAGCCGAACCTGGCCCCTTGGATCCGGGTGTGTCCGGGATCAAGCGTCTTACCTGGGCATTTGCACGCCTGGTCGAGCGCGGTCGGCGACTTGGACCGCCGCGCCTCGCGGCGGCCCGGACCGGCGGCCGCGGCAGGGCGTGGCGCTCCCCGGAGCGGGCGCCGGGTGCCGGACGGCGGCGGGGCCTCCCGGCGCGCTTGCCGGGCTTCGACCGGATCACGGCCGAGGATGACGGCATGACTGACATCGAGGACTTCGGCGGCGGCACTCCGGCCAACCCGGACGTGCTGGTGGTGACCACGAACGACGTGCCGGGCTACCGGGTGGACCGGGTGATCGGGGAGGTGTTCGGGCTCACCGTGCGCAGCCGACACCTGGGGACCCAGATCGGGGCCTCGTTCAAGTCGATGCTGGGCGGGGAGCTGAAGGGCCTGACCAAGACCCTGGTGGACAGCCGCAACCAGGCCATGGAGCGACTGGTGGAGCAGGCGCGGGTGCGCGGCGGGAACGCCGTGCTGGCGATGCGGTTCGACGTCACGGAGGCCGCCGACCTCGGCACCGAGATCTGCGCCTACGGCACGGCGGTGGTCGTCAGTCCGGTCTCCTGAGCCCTGGGGTCCCCGAGTCGGCCCTGCCTCCCTGACGGCGGACCTGACCCGGGCCATGGCGTTGGGGGCGTGCGGTCGACCGTCGCCGACCGCACGCCCCCGCCTCGGTCAGCCGCAGCGGCCCGGCTCCCGTGGTGCTCAGGCGTCGTAGTCCACCGTCACCTGGTCCGAGACCGGGCGCGCCTGGCAGGTCAGCACGTAGCCGGCCGCCAGCTCCTTCTCCTCCAGGGCGAAGTTGCGCCGCATCTCCACCTCGCCGCCGGTGACCAGGGCCCGGCAGGTGCCGCAGACCCCGCCCTTGCAGGCGAACGGCAGGTCGGGCCGGGAGTGCTGGGCGCCGTCCAGCACGGAGCGGTCGCGCGGCAGCCGCAGCACGCTGCGCCGGCCGTCCAGCACCACGGTGACCTCACTGGTGTCGCCCTCCGCCACCGCCTCTTCGAGGGGCCGCGCGGCGATCGGCTCGTCCTCCGCGTGGAACAGCTCCTGGTGCACCGCCGAGGTGGGCACGCCGAGTTCGGTGAGCAGCGCGCGGGTCTCGGTGACCATGCCGAAGGGGCCGCAGAGCCACCAGTGCCCGACCGCCTCGACGGGGACCAGTGCGGTGAGCAGCGCCCGCACCCGCTCGGTGTCCAGCCGCCCGCTGAGCAGTTCGGCGTCCCGCGCCTCCCGGGAGAGCACGTGGAGCACCTCGAACCGGCCGAGGTAGCGGTCCTTGAGGTCGGCGAGCTCGTCGGCGAACATCACCGTGTCGCTGCGCCGGTTGCCGTAGAGCAGGGTGACGGTCGACTCGGGGTCGGCGGCGAGCACGGTACCGGCGATGGAGAGCATCGGGGTGATGCCGGAGCCGGCCGCGATCAGCACGTGGTGGGCCGGCTTCGCCAGGTCCGCGGTGAACAGCCCGCTGGGGGGCAGCACTTCGAGCACGTCGCCGACGGCCGCCTCGCGCACCAGCTGCCCGGAGAAGAGCCCGCCCGGCACCTCGCGCACGCCGATCCGCAGCGGTCCGCCGACCGGCGAGCAGATGGAGTACGAGCGCCGCTCGTCCACCCCGTCGACCAGCCGGCGCAGGGTGAGCGACTGGCCGGCCAGGAAGGCGTAGTCCTCGGCCAGCTCCTCGGGCACCTCGAAGGTGACGGCCACCGCGTCGTCGCAGAGGCGCTCCAGGGCGGCGATCCGCAGGGGGTGGAACTGCGCGCGGCGGGTCGCCATCAGATCTCCTTCATACGTTCGAACGGTTCCCGGCAGGCCCGGCAGCGCCAGAGCGCCTTGCAGGCGGTGGAACCGAACCGGGACAGCTCCTCGGTGTCGGACGAGTCGCAGTGCGGGCAGTGCACCAGGCGGCGGGTGGGCCCCAGCTGGAGCAGCCCGCGCGGCCCGGCCGACCCCGTCGCGCCGGGCGGCGCGATCCCGGCCGCGGCCAGTTTGGCGCGGCCGGCCTCGGTGATCAGGCCGGTGCTCCAGGGCGGGTCCAAGCGCAGCCGGACGTCGGCCCCGGTGAACCCGGCGTCGCGCAGCCGGTGCGCCACGTCGGCGGCCATCTCGGCGATCGCCGGACAACCGGAGTAGGTCGGGGTCAGCCAGACGGTCACCGCGGCGCCCTGCTGCTCGACCCCGGCGAGCACGCCCAGCTCGGCCAGGGTGAGCATCGGCAGCTCGGGGTCGGGCACCGCACCGGCGATCTCGGCGGCGTCCCGGACGGGCAGCGTGCTCACCATGTCGCCCCCGGGTGTTCGCGGGCCACGGCCTGCAGCTCGGCCAGCAGCCGGCCCAGCGCCTCGGTGTGCACGCCCTCGCGGCCGGCCCGCCCGCCGACCCGGGCCAGCGGCGGCAGCTGCGGCACGGTCAGGGTGGCCCGCTCGATCAGCGCGGTCAGCTCGGTCAGCACCGGCTCGCGCAGCTCGGCCGGGTCGAGTCCGAGCCGCAGCTCCGCCTCGTGCGCCGTGAACAGCTCGTCGAGCAGCGGCCAGACGGCGTCCAGCCCGGCCTGCATCCGCTCCGCCGAGTACGCCGTGCCGTCGCCGAGCCGCAGCAGCCAGCCGGCGGCGTACTCCTGGTGGTAGGCCAGCTCCTTGGCGCCGCGGGCGGCGACGGCGCGCAGCACCTGGTCGGGGGCCCGCTCGGCGACCTCGGTGTAGAGGGCCAGCCGGGCGGTGGCGAAGAGCAGCAGGCGGGCGATGGAGTGGGCGAAGTCGCCGTTCTCCACCTCCACCAGCCGGACGTTGTGGAACTCGTGCTCGCCGCGCCAGTAGGCGAAGTCGTCCTCGGTGCGACCGCTGCCGTCGGCCTGGCCGGCCCGGGTGAGCAGCATCCTGGCCTGGCCGAGCAGGTCGAGGCCGAGGTTGGCCAGGGCCACCTCCTCCTCCAGCTCGGGGGCGTGGGTGCACCACTCGATCAGCCGCTGGGCCAGCACCAGGGCGTCGTCGCCGAGCATCAGGCAGTAGCGCGAGAGGTCGGCTCCGTCGACGTCCGGTGCCAGGGCGGTGTCGACGCCGAGCAGCGGGTCGGCGAAGCCGGTGCCGTACGCCCAGCGGGCCTCGGCTTCGTGGTCGCCCTGGGCGAGGGTCAGGTAGACGTGATCGTCCGTCATGGCAGTCCCCGTCAGATGTGCGGGACATCCTCGGGGATGTCGTAGAAGGTCGGGTGGCGGTAGACCTTGTCACCGCTGGGCTCGAAGAACGGGTCGCGCTCGTCCGGGGTGGAGGCGGTGATGGCGCTGGAGGGCACCACCCAGAGGCTGACGCCCTCGTTGCGCCGGGTGTAGAGGTCGCGGGCGGCGAGCAGCGCCTTGCGGTCGTCGGGCGCGTGCAGCGAGCCGACGTGCACGTGGTTGAGGCCGCGCCGGGGGCGCACGAACACCTCGTAGAGCGGCCAGGACGTGTCAGACATCGTGCTCCCGTTCCTTCTGCTTGCGCGCGTACTCGGCGGCGGCCTCGCGGACCCAGGCGCCGTTCTCGTGGGCGGCCTTGCGGACCGAGATGCGCTGGGTGTTGCAGGGCCCGTTGCCCTTGATCACCTGCTGGAGCTCGGTCCAGTCGGGCTCGCCGAAGTCCCAGCTGCCGCGCTCCTCGTTCCAGCGCAGCTCGGGGTCGGGCAGGGTGACGCCCAGGTGCTCGGCCTGCGGCACGGTCATGTCGACGAACCGCTGGCGCAGCTCGTCGTTGGTGTGCCGCTTGATCCGCCAGGCCATCGACCGGGCGGTGTTGGGCGAGTCGCCGTCGGAGGGGCCGAACATCATCAGCGACGGCCACCACCAGCGGTCCACCGCGTCCTGCACCATCCGGCGCTGGGCCTCGGTGCCGCGCATCAGGGTCATCAGCAGTTCGTAGCCCTGGCGCTGGTGGAAGGACTCCTCCTTGCAGATCCGCACCATGGCCCGGGCGTACGGCCCGTAGCTGCAGCGGCAGAGCGGGACCTGGTTGCAGATCGCGGCGCCGTCCACCAGCCAGCCGATCACGCCGACGTCGGCGTAGTTCAACGTCGGGTAGTTGAAGATCGAAGAGTACTTCTGGCGGCCGCTGATCAGGCGCTCGGTCAGGTCCGCCCGGTCCACGCCCAGCGTCTCCGCGGCGGCGTAGAGGTAGAGCCCGTGGCCGGCCTCGTCCTGGGCCTTGGCGAGCAGGATCGCCTTTCGGCGCAGCGAGGGGGCCCGGGTGAGCCAGTTGCCCTCGGGCTGCATGCCGATGATCTCGGAGTGCGCGTGCTGGGCGATCTGCCGGACCAGGGTGGCCCGGTAGGCCTCGGGCATCCAGTCGCGCGGCTCGATCCGCTGCTCCGCGGCGACCACCGCCTCGAAGCGCTCGGCCAGCTCAGGCGCCTCGGCGGGCGCTTCCGTCTGCACCGGTACCATCACCACTCCTCCCGACTGACCATTCGGTCGGTTCCATTCTGTAGCGAACCACGCACCGATGACAAGGACAACTCGGCAACCAAAAGGGAGGGTGGAACGGAGAGCAAAGAGGGCGGGCTCGACGCCCGCCCTCTTTCGGCTGGTACCTACTCAGCTGGTACCCATGAGCTATCTGCGCCGGCCCAGCAGGCCGGGCAGCGGCGCCGCGAGCAGGCCCGCCAGCAGTGCGAGCCGCGGGGCCAGCTGGTCGAGCTTGATCCGCTCGTCCCTGGCGTGCGCACCGGCGCCGACCGCGCCGAGGCCGTCCAGGGTGGGCAGACCGCGGGCGCCGGCCAGGTTGGTGTCGCCGGCCCCGCCCGCCGGGGCGCCGTCCAGCTGCTGACCGAAGGTCGCGGCCAGCAGCCGCACGTGCTGCAGCAGCTGGTTGTCCTCGTGCCGCTCGGGCCAGGCCGGCCGGCTGGACAGCACCTCGGTGGTCACCAGGGCGCCACTGCGGTGCGCCGTCAGGTGGGCCAGCGTGTCCAGGGTGCTGGCCTGCGCCTCCGGCGTGGAGAAGCGCAGGCCGAGCTCGGCCTCCGCCTGGCCGGCCACCACGTTCGCCCGGGTCCCCCCACGGATCCGGCCGGTGTTGAGTTCGGTGCCCGGCTGGTGGCCCAGCTGGTCGCGGATCTCGACGAGCTGGTCGACCAGCTCGTCGACCGCCGAGGTGCCGTCCTCGGCGTGGTTGCCGGCGTGCGCCTCGTGCCCGGTGACCATCAGCCGCACCCGGGTGGAGCCGCGGCGAGCGGTTTTCAGGCTGCCGTCCTCGTGCGGCGGCTCCAGGCCCAGCACGGCGGCGGCGCCCCGCAGCTGCCGCTCCACCACCCGGCGGCCGTCCGGGCTGCCGACCTCCTCGTCCGCGGTGATCACCATCCGCACCGAGCGGTGCGGACGCATCCCGAGGTCACCGAGCAGGGCGAAGGCCCCTTCCAGCAGGGCCAGTCCGGCCTTCATGTCGAGCACGCCGGGGCCGCTCAGCACCCCGTCGTGCTCCAGCACCGGCCAGTCGGCCAGGGTGCCGACCGGCCAGACGGTGTCGTGGTGGCCGACGAACAGCAGGTGCGGCAGGTCCTCGTGCCGGCCGGGCCACTCCAGCAGCAGGTGGTCGCCGGCCGGCCCCGGCTCGCGGCGGACGGTGGCGCCGGTCGCCCGGTACCCGGTCGCGAGCTCCTCGGCCAGCTGGTTGAGTCGCTCGGCATCCCCGCTCGGTGACTCGATCTCGGCCAGCGTGGTGAGGCGGCGGCGGACCGCGCCGGTCAGGGTGCGGGCCCTCGCGGTGAGGGTGCCCGGCAGGCCGGGCAGTGCCTCGGCCCTGGGGAGTGGGTCACCGCCCGGCTCAGCGGGCGCGGCGGGCGTCGCCGGGGTGTCCCCGGTCAGCGCCTGCGGGCCGGGCAGCTGGCTGGCGGTGTTGGCGCTCACCGGGCACCTCCGCGACAGCCGCGGGTACTCGGCGAACCGGTACGCGGCAGCACTGTGCGTGGTGCGGTGGAACGGCTGGTCGACATCGAGTCCTCCTCGCTCGATCCGGTGGTCCCGGCGCGACCGGGACCCCGTGGGCAGCGCCTCCAGGCGGCGGCGCCGGTTTGTCACCGTGGCCGGGGAAGCCGAAGCGAGCCTAGAAGAACGCACTGGTCCCAGGCGAGGTGCCCCTGCCCGGCGCACGGGCGGCACGGCCCGCGCCGTCCGTGCCGCGGCGTGCGGCGACCGGTCGGCCGGCCCTGGGTCCGGCCCGTGAGCAGCTGATCACGCCCACTCCTCCACGATGGACCTCGCGGCCCGCTTCGGCCCGACGAGCCGCCACCGGACCGCCGATTCACGCCGGACGGGTGACGGTCGAACGCGCCGCGGGCAGCACGCGGCGCGGCCGCGGTACGGAACACCCGTACCGCGGCCGCGCTGCGGGCCGACGCGGAGCCGGCAGCCGGTCAGGGCCGGCGGGTCACTCCACCCTCACCAGCTGCCAGCTCTGGTTGGCGCCGCCGTCGGCGGGCCACTGGATGGCGTGCGCGCCGAGGGTGAGCGAGGCGCCCTCGACGTCCACCAGGTCGCCGTCCGAGCGTGCCTGCAGGGTGTAGTGGCCCGAGTCGCCCGGCACCACCTGCCACTGCTGGTCGGTCCCGCCGTCGGGCGTCCACAGCTGGAGTTGGGTGGCCGGCATGGTGGTGCCGTCGGGCACGGTCAGCGCCTTGCCGCTGGCCACGCCGGTCAGCGTGTAGTAGCCGTCGCCGGTGCCGGTCAGCCGCCACTCCTGGTTGGCGCCTCCGTTGTCGGCCCACTGGATGATCGGGGTGCCGTCGCCGGTGCCCCGGTCGGCGGCGTCCAGCAGCTGGCCGCTGTTGGCGTTGACCAGTTGGTAGACGCCGTCCAGCGGGGCGGTGGGGTGCGCCGTGATGGTGAGGTGGCTGAACTGGGCCGGGTAGTAGCCGCCGGTGCCAAGGCCGATCAGCCCGGCGCCGTGGTCGCCGTCGCTGACGGTGGCCAGGGTGGTGCCGTCCAGGCGGGCGGTGATGGTGTCGCCCTGGAAGTCCAGCGCCAGGTGGTGCCAGGTGTCCAGGCCGGGCGCCTGGGCGGTGCCACTGGCCAGGGTGACGGAGTTCCAGCTGGTGTCGGTCTTCGAGATGCTCCAGGCGCCGTCGTCGGCGACCCGCAGGTGGTAGGCGTCGAGGCCGTTGTTGTTGCGGCCCTGGGTGCCGACCCGGCCGAGCAGGTCCACGCTGCCGGACTGTTCGAGCAGCGCGTCCACGCCGACCGTGTAGTCGCTCCAGCCGACGTCGCCCATGAGGGTGTACGGCTGGTCGGCCGACTCGTCGGTCCAGCGGATCGGGGTGGTCGGGGCCTGCTGGCGCAGGCACCGGCCGGACCGGCCGCCGGCGCAGGGGGCGGTCTGGAAGGCGCCGTTCATCGCGCTGAAGTACCTGGCCTCCTGGCCGGTCCCGGTGCCGGCCAGGCTGTCGCCGTAGGGCAGCGCCAGCGGGGTGCGCTGCGGGCCGGTCGCGGTGCCGGCGCCCTGGCCGGTGGTGGTGGTCACGGTGTACAGGTGGCCGGGCTGCAGGGTGAGTCGGTAGCTGCCGTCGACCGCGGTGAGGTCCGGGTCGCGGACCAGGTGGGTGGCGGCGGCCGGATCGGAGAAGTCGGTGGACCAGACGTGCAGGGTGCCGCCGGGCAGTCCGCCGGCCGTCCTCAGGGTGACGGTCTGGGCGGCGCCGGCGTCCAGGGTCTCCAGGACGGTGCTCCAGGCGGAGCGGTCGGGGGACGCGTAGCTGAGGTAGCTGCCGTCGGTGCGGTCGCCGGCCAGGTAGCCGGAGGCGGTGTCCAGGTACTGCCAGCCGGGGGCGGTGAACTGGGTGGTCTGGGCGATCGCCCAGGTGGACCGGCCGACCGTGTAGGCGCCGGACCACGGCTGGTTGGCCGTCACCAGGCCCATCGAGTTGAAGCCGAGGTTGGGGTAGAGGGCGGCGACCACCGGCCAGTTGATGAAGGCGGTCATCCTGCCGTCCAGGTAGCCGCGGTTGATGGCGCGGGCGATCGGGCCGGCGCCGGTGTCGGCGTCCTCGGAACCGTTCTCGCTGGCCCACAACCGTTTGCCGGTGGCGAGGGCGTCGGGGGTGCTGGAGCAGTTGCTCATCGCGGACAGGTAGCCGCACGGGTAGTGGGAGCCGACGATGTCGATGGCCGACTTGAGCGCGGGATCGACCTGCATCGCGGTGGCCACGTCCCAGCCGAACGAGTCGGCGCCGACCACCTTGGTGCGGGTGAAGCCGCGGGCGGCCAGGGTGGCGTGCAGGTTCTCGTACCAGGCGGCGTTGTAGCCGCGCTCGTTCCAGCCGCCCAGGTAGTCGATGGTGAGGCCGTGCTGCTTGGCGCAGCCCAGCCAGCTCATCAGGTAGTCGACCATGTCCTGGGACCAGAAGTTGCCGTTGCCGATCCAGCCCGGCGCGCCCCAGGAGAGGCCGTAGAGCTTGATGCCGGGGTTGCGGGCCTTGGCCTGCGCCATCAGCCACCACTCGTAGCCGGACCCGCAGTCGATGCTGCCCCGGGTGTGCTCGATGGAGGCCTCGGCGCCGTCGGTGGAGTTGGTGTCGCCGCCGACCTCGACCTTGAGGATCTGCAGTGCGGCGCCGTAGCCCGGCTTGAAGAGGTAGTCGAGGATCCGGCTGCGCTGCGGCTCGGGGTAGTCGAACAGCAGCCGGGAGTTGCCACCGCCGCCGCTGATCGCGCCGACTCCGTCGAAGGTGCGGCCGGGGGAGGTGCCGTCGACGGTGATGGCGGTGCCGTGGATGGCGGGCGCGGCCGTGGCCGCAGTGGGCGCGGTGAGCAGCGCCAGGCAGAGCGCCAGCAGGGCGAGCAGGGCGCGGGGAGCGGTTCGCATCAGGCGCAGGCCTCCCATGGTGGGTTGTGCGCGAGTGAGGGGGCTGAACAAACGGAACCGAGCAGAAGCAAACGGTAGAAATGGCCTGATGCCTCGTCAAGGGGACGCGCAGTGCGTGGAGTTGTCCAGCGCCCATGGGAGTGACCCCGGCGGATGACGCCAGAGCCGATCGAGTGACGAATGTGCCCGAGGCGGGCCCGACGGCCCGCCAGCAGCACTGAACCACACGCAGCACACCCCCTGCGGCGATCACCGACGGCCCGTGAAAAGGCCCACTGGTCAGCCAAGTTGAGGACTCGGGCAGGTAACGGATCCCACCCGCGCCTTGCCGCCGCAACTTCGGGCACCCTAACCTCGAGCCGCACCGGCCCACCCCCTCCGGGCCGATGCGGGGCCCTTTTGTCGGTCGCTTCCTGTCGCGTTCATGACACGTCCCCACCGGGAAGCGGCCGGGCCCCGCCCCCACGGACCAGCGCGCACTCCCCCGTGCCCGCACGACGCTCTGCACCTCGTGCGCGGCCTTCGAACCGCTCGACGACCCCCACGGAGGGTTCACCTTGCGCACCCACGCCCCCAACCGGGCAGGCCTGCGGGCCCTGACCGCGTTGCTGCCGGCCACCGCGCTCAGCGTCTTCGGCCTGCTCGCCCCCACCGCCCAGGCCGCCACCGCCACGGCGAACAGTCACGTCGCCGTCAAGCGGGCCTGTGCCGCCCCGACCCACCCGGGACAGATGGCCTGCCTGGCCCTGGCCAGGACCGACCTGGTCCAGCCGCACACCCTGGCGCCCAACGCCACCCCGTCCGGCTACGGCCCCAGCGACCTGCAGAGCGCCTACAAGCTGCCGAGCAACGGCGGCGCCGGCCAGACCGTCGCGATCGTCGACGCCCAGGACGACCCGAACGCCGAGTCCGACCTGGCCGCCTACCGCTCGCAGTACGGCCTGCCCGCCTGCACCACCGCCAACGGCTGCTTCAAGAAGATCGACCAGAACGGCGGCACCAACTACCCGACCGCCGACTCCGGCTGGGCCGGCGAGATCTCGCTCGACCTCGACATGGTCTCCGCCGTCGCCCCCGGCGCCCACATCCTGCTGGTCGAGGCCACCTCGGCGGACATGAGCGACCTCGGCACCGCGGTCAACCAGGCCGTCGCCCAGGGCGCCAAGTTCGTCTCCAACAGTTACGGCGGCTCCGAGGACTCGACCGACACCGCCTCGGACAGCCAGTACTTCAACCACCCGGGCGTGGCGATCACCGTCTCGGCCGGCGACTCGGCGTACGGCGCGGAGTACCCGGCCGCCTCCCAGTACGTCACCTCGGTCGGCGGCACCGCGCTCACCCGCGACTCCAGCGCCCGCGGCTGGAGCGAGTCGGTCTGGTCCACCAGCAGCTCCGAGGGCACCGGCTCCGGCTGCTCGGCCTACGACCCCAAGCCGAGCTGGCAGACCGACAGCGGCTGCGCCAAGCGCACCATCTCCGACGTCTCCGCGGTCGCCGACCCGGCCACCGGCGTCGCCGTCTACCAGACCTACGGCGGCTCCGGCTGGAACGTCTACGGCGGCACCAGCGCCTCCTCCCCGATCATCGCCTCGGTCTACGCCGACGCGGGCACCCCGGGCACCGGCGACTACCCCGCCAAGTACCCGTACTCGCACACCAGCGCGCTCAACGACGTGACCAGCGGCAGCAACGGCAGCTGCTCGCCCTCCTACCTGTGCACCGCCGGTCCCGGCTACGACGGCCCGACCGGCCTCGGCACCCCGAACGGCACCGCGGCCTTCACCGCCGGCGGCAGCACCGGCGGCAACACCGTCACCGTGACCAACCCGGGCAGCCAGTCCACCGCCGTCGGCGGCGCGGCCAGCCTGCAGGTCAAGGCCACCGACTCGGCCTCCGGCCAGACCCTGACCTACTCGGCCAGCGGCCTGCCCACCGGGCTGTCCATCAGCTCCTCCGGCCTGATCAGCGGCACCGCCACCACCGCCGGCACCTACAACGTCACGGTCACCGCCAAGGACGCCACCGGCGCCAGCGGCAGCGCCTCGTTCACCTGGACCGTCACCGGCTCGGGCGGCGGCTGCACCGCCGGTCAGCTGATCGGCAACCCGGGCTTCGAGACCGGTAGCGCGTCGCCGTGGACCGCCACCGCCGGCGTGATCGACAACTCCAGCGGCGAGCCGGCCCACAGCGGCTCCTGGAAGGCCTGGCTGGACGGCTACGGCACCACCCACACCGACACCCTGTCGCAGACCGTCACCATCCCCGCGAGCTGCAAGAGCGCCAGCTTCAGCTTCTGGCTGCACATCGACACCGCCGAGAGCGGCAGCACCGCCTACGACAAGCTGACGGTCCAGGCCAACTCCACCAACCTGGCCACCTACTCCAACGTCAACGCCAACTCCGGCTACGTGCAGAAGACCTTCAACCTCTCCTCCTTCATCGGTCAGACCGTGACCCTGAAGTTCACCGGCACCGAGGACTCCTCGCTGCAGACCAGCTTCGTGATCGACGACACCGCACTCAACGCCTCCTGATCCACAGCGCGTTCGAGGGGGCCGCGGCGCCTTGCCGCGGCCCCCCTTCGGCGTTGCTGAGACAACTCTCATCCGGGCATGTCACCGTGTGGTCCCGCAAACCAACGGAGGGACTCATGGCCGGATCGGTGCTGGTGGTGGACGACGACGCCACCATCCGCCGCTCGCTGGAACGCGGGCTGCGGCTCAGCGGTTTCGCGGTGCGCTCGGCGGCGGGCGGTCGGGCCGCGCTGGAGTCGATCGCCGCCGCACCGCCCGACGTGCTGGTACTGGACGTGTCGATGCCCGACCTGAGCGGCACCGAGGTCTGCCGGCTGCTGCGGGAGCAGGACTGCGACCTGCCGGTGCTGATGCTCTCCGCGCTGGACGAACTGGCCGACCGGGTGGCCGGGTTGCAGGCCGGCGCCGACGACTACCTGGTAAAGCCGTTCGCCCTGGAGGAGTTGGTGCTGCGCCTGCACGCGCTGCTACGCCGCCGACCGCCGACCGGCGACGGGTCGGTGCGGGTCGGACCGCTGACCCTCGACCCGGGCACGCGCGAAGTGCGCCTGGACGGTGCCCCAGTGCACCTGACCCGGCGCGAGTTCGAGCTGCTGGAGCAACTCGCCCGCAACGCCGGCCTGGTGCTCACCCGCGACCAACTCCTCGACCGGGTCTGGGGGTACGACTTCGACGTGCGCACCGACGCGGTCGACACCTTCGTCAGCTACCTGCGGCGCAAGCTGGAGCAGGGCGGCCGCGACCGGCTGATCCACACGGTGCGCGGGGTGGGGTTCGTGCTGCGGATACCCGCGGGCGGTGCCCGATGAGGCTCGCCACCCGGATCGCGCTGCGGTCCGCGCTGCTGCTGCCGGTGCTCGTGCTCGGTGCGGGCGCGCTGCTGCTCGGCCTGGTCACCCACGACCTGCGGGCCGAACAGGACACCAAGCTCCGCGAGCGGGCCCAGGCCGTGCTGCCGAACGCCCGGGCGCTGCTCACCGCCGACCGCCAGGGCCGCAGCCAGGCGATGCAGAACCAGCACCGGCTGCTGCTGGAGGCCGCCCTGGACGTCGGCGTCCGGGTGGAGAACGCCGAGGGCGAGGCCGTCTCCAGCGGCGGACCGATGCCGACCGCACTGCCCGCCGCCGACACCGCCGACACGCCCGTGACGGTGCGCTCCGACGGGCGCAGCTGGCGGGTGTTGGCCCGGCCGCTGGCCGGGGCCAACTCGGGCACGCTCTGGGTGGCGGCACCGGCCTCGGCGGCGGACGGACAGGTGAACGCGCTGCGCGGGCGGATCATCCTGGTCGCGGTGCTGGCCGCGCCGCTCTCCGGCCTGCTCGCCTTCGGCCTGGCCCGCCGCGCCACCGCGCCGCTCAGCCGGCTGGGCCGGCAGGCCGCCGCCCTGGACCCGGCAGCCGGCGCGGCCGGCTTCACGCACCGGCACAGCGGGATCGGCGAGGTGGACGAGCTGGCCGCCGCCCTGGAGAGCGCGCTGGCCCGCTACGACCAGCAGGCCGCGCGCACCGCCCAGGCCCTGGAGACCGCCCGGTCCTTCTCGGCCGCCGCCTCGCACGAGCTGCGCACCCCGCTGATGGGATTGCAGACCAACCTGGACGTGCTGACCGGCCACCCCGACCTGCCCGCCGCGGAACGGGCCGAGATCCTGGCCGACCTGCGCGATGACCACCGGCGACTGCTCGACCTGCTGACCGCCCTGCGCACCCTGGCCCGTGGCGACCTGGTCGAGGAAGAGGCGTTCGGCGCCGTCGAGTTGGCGGAACCGCTGACCGCCGCGGTGGCCGAGCTGCGGCGGCGGCACCCTGAGGTGGCGGTCAGCGCGCTGCTGGACGGCGAGTTCCGGGTCTTCGGTTGGGAGGCGGGGCTGCGGATCGTCTGCGACAACCTGCTGGCCAACGCCGTGGTGCACGGCCGGCGGCCCGGCGAGCCCGCCCGGGTCGCGGTCGGGCTGCGCCGGGAGGGCGAGCAGGTGGTGCTGACCGTCGACGACGACGGGCCCGGGGTGCCGACGGCCGAGCGGGCCGCCGTCTTCGACCGGTTCCACCGCCGGGCGGACAGCCCGGGTTCGGGGCTCGGCCTGACCCTGGTGGCGCAGCAGGTGGCGCTGCACCGCGGCACGGTCACGGTGGACACCCCGCCCGGCGGGCGCGGCTGCCGGTTCGAGGTGCGGCTGCCGCTGGTGCGGCCCGAGGCGCCGACGCTGCCGCTGCCGGCCCGCCGGGAGTGGATCAGCGCCTCCGGGTGACGCGGGAAGGGTGGTTCCGGCGGGCGTCCCCGGAGGCGGGGGCGGGACCGCGGCCGGGGCGGGGCCGCGGCCGGGGCGACTGGGGCGGGGCCGCGGCCGGGGCGTGGGACCGCCGGGGGCCTGGGCGTGGGACTGCCGGGAGCCGGGGCGTGGGGCGTGCCTGCGGGCCGGGGCGACTGGGGGCCTGGCGGCTCACAAGGAATCCACAAAGTGGGTCCCTACCGTGCGGGTCAGTCGGGCGGACCACCGCCCGAGCACCCCTAGTCCGGAGGTTCTGCCATGCTCTCCTACCGCAAGGCCGGCGCCGCCATCGGTGCCCTCACCCTCGGCGGCACGTTGCTCGCCGCCGCCGTCCCGGCCCAGGCCGCGACCACCACCACCGCCCCGCCCCAGGCCGCGACCACCACCGCCGGCCCGAAAAACGACGGCGCCAAGGGCATCTGCAAGCGGCTGCCGCAGACCGAGCAGCGGATCGAGCGCGCCCTGAACCGCCTGCAGGGCCCGGCGACCGAGAACGGCTCGATCGCGCGCCTGGAGCAGCGGGTCGACGACGCCCAGAAGGCCGGCCACACCGCCGTCTACACCTACCTCAACGACCGTCTGACGTACCGCAAGGGTCTGCTGTCGACGCTGACCACCCGCCAGAACGACCTGAAGGCGGTGGCCACTTGGTGCAGCGGCCAGGGCCTGGGCGACACCAAGTGAGGCGGTCCCTCGCCGCGGCCGCGGTCGCCCTGGTGGCCGCGCTGACCCTGAGCGCCTGCGGCGGATCGTCCGGCGGCGCCGGCGCACCGCCGAGCGTCTCACCATCCGGCGACCCCCAACTGAGCAGTATGCAACAGAAGGTGGACGCGGCCGAGAGCGCGGCTGCGGCCGCCGATTCGGATGCCGCACAGAGCTACGACAGATGACGGCACGTCAGCTCCCTGGTCCCTCCCCGGCCCAGGGAGCTGTTTCGTGTTACTGACCGGGCGTCACGGTTCCCGTCGGGGCGTCGAAGCTCCATCGCGGATCCGAGCCCTGCGGCCGGCTCCGGGTCCTGCGCGCCGTGCTCGACGAGGGTGGCGGCCGGTTCGCGGACTGCTGGATGTGAACGGGCCCGCCACGCCGTCGGACGGGATGCCGATCAGCGGAGCGGCATGTTCGGCTTGACGACCCCGTCCACGATCAACCACTATCTCGGGCATGGAGCACGGCACCGCCCTCGTCTGCCGCCTGCACGTCGATCTGCGACGCCAGGCGAGCGACATGTGTGCCCGCTGAGCAGCTGGGTCTGCCTCCCCGCACACCGCCCGCCGGCCGTCGGCCGCCGCCCGGTGTCGCCGCAGCACTGAACTCCTAGCGCTGCCACCCCCCCTGATGCCGCCCCCTGGTCCCGGGCACCGTTCGCGCGTGCCCACCGCATGCTCACCCACCGCCCGGCCCCGTCCCGCCGAGGATCCCCATGACCACCGAGCTCACCACGCCCCTCTCCCCCGCCGCCCTGCGCGCCCTCGTCACCGACCTCGCCGACCGCCCGGAGGAGTGGATCCACCTGGTCCGGCTCGCCACCGACGAACGCTGGTACCGGCGACTGGCGCTGACCCAGGATCACGAGGTCTGGCTGATCAGCTGGCTGCCCGGCCAATCCACCGGCTTCCACGACCACGGCGGGGCGCGCGGCGCGTTCACCGTGGCGCTGGGTGAGCTGGAGGAGCTGTCGCTCGGCGCCCCGGACGGCGCCCTGCGCGTCCGGCGGCTGCCGGCCGGCGCGGTCCGCGCGTTCGGCCCCGACTACCTGCACGACGTGCGCAACACCGCCAACGGCCCGGCGGTCACCCTGCACGCCTACTCGCCGCCGCTGACCGGCATGACCCGCTACGAGCTGCGGGCCGACGGCCTGCACACGACCGCCGTGGAAGGACCGGAGCAGTGGTGACGACCGTCGAAGACCTGGTGACCCGGGCCCGCGCGGGCGTGCACCGCCCCGGTCCGCGTCAGGCGCACGCGGCGCAGCAGGCCGGCGCGCTGCTGGTGGACATCCGCCCGGTGCAGCAGCGGGCCCAGGAGGGCCAGATCCCCGGTGCGCTGGTGATCGAGCGCAATGTGCTGGAGTGGCGGCTGGATCCGGCCGGCAGCCACCGGATCGAGCAGGCCACCGGTTATGACGTCGAGGTGGTGCTGGTCTGCTCCGAGGGCTGGGCGTCCAGCCTGGCGGCGGCCACGCTGCGGGAACTCGGGCTGCACCGGGCGACCGACCTGGACGGCGGGTTCCAGGCTTGGGCGGCGGCCGGTCTACCCACCGAACCCGGGCCCGGATCACTCGGAATCTGACGATCCCGCAGGCCCCTCGGCGTGTCAGATGCGTCACCGATCGCCGTCGAGGGTTTCCCTTGGTGCTGACACGGGCAGGCAGCACTGATGTCCGCCCTGACAGCGCAACAGCACGCAGTACGCACACCGGTGCCCCCGGCACCCCGGCCAGGAACTGTCACGTGATCAGATTCGACGGCGCTGCCAAACGCCACCCGGACGGCACCCTCGCTGTCGAGGGGCTCGACCTCACCGTGCCCGCCGGCCGGACCACCGTGCTGGTGGGCCCGTCCGGCTGCGGCAAGACCACCATCCTGCGGATGGTCAACCGGATGGTGGAGCCGACCGCGGGCCGGGTGCTGCTGGACGGGACCGACGTCGCCCAATTGGACGCGGCCAAGCTGCGCCGCGGCATCGGCTATGTGATCCAGCAGGCCGGGCTGTTCCCGCACCGGCGGGTGATCGACAACGTCGCCACCGTTCCCTACCTGCTGGGCTGGGACCGCAAGCGGGCCCGGACCCGGGCGTCGGAACTGCTGGAGCTGGTCGGCCTGCCCCCGGAGACCGCCCGCCGCTACCCGTTCCAACTCTCCGGCGGCCAGCAGCAGCGGGTCGGCGTGGCCCGGGCCCTGGCCGCCGACCCGCCGCTGCTGCTGATGGACGAGCCGTTCAGCGCCGTCGACCCGGTGGTGCGCTCCGGCCTGCAGGATGAGCTGCTGCGACTCCAGGCCGAGTTGAACAAGACGGTGCTCTTCGTGACGCACGACATCGAGGAGGCGGTGCGGCTCGGCGACCAGATCGTGGTGCTGCGCGAGCACGGCCGGATCGCCCAGGTGGCCGACCCGGCCACGCTGCTCGCCGCACCCGCCGACGAGCAGGTGGCGGCCTTCCTCGGCCGCGACCGGGGGCTGCGCGGGCTGGCACTGCGCCCGGCCGAGGGGATCGTCCTGCTGGCGGCGAACACGCCCTTGGACGGCTGGACCCTGGCGGTGGACCAGGAGGGACGGCCGACCGGCTGGCAGCGGTCGGCCGAAACGATCCGTCAGGTCGCCGTCTTCCGGCCCGGCCTGGACACCCTGCGCACCGCGCTGGACAGCGCCGTGCTCTCCCCCGCCCGGGTCGCCGTCGCCGTCGACCACGCAGGGCGGGTGATCGGGCTGGCGCCGCGCGCCGCCGTGCTGGACGCCCTGGACGCGGCCGGCCCGGACACCGCCGCCGGGATAACGGCCACGGGGGTGGCCGATGGGCGATGAGCCACTGGTCCGCTGGCACTGGATCGGCACCCACCTCGGCTACCTGCGCGACCTGCTGCTCGACCATGCGGTGATCTCGCTGCTCCCGGTGCTGTTCGGGTTGCTGATGGCGCTGCCGCTCGGCCTGCTCTGCGTCCGGTTCCCACGGCTCTACCAACCACTGGCCGCGGTCTTCAACGTGATCTACGCACTGCCCGCACTGGCCGTCTTCGTGGTGCTGATCCCCTACACCGGGCTGGCCACCCAGGCGACCGTGATGACCCCGCTGACCTGCTACGCGCTCGCGGTGCTGCTGCCCACCACGGTGGACGGGCTGCGCTCGGTACCCGAGCCGGTGCGCCAGGCGGCCACCGCGCTCGGGTACGGGCCGTGGCGGCGGCTGGCCGCGGTGGAGCTGCCGACGGCCGTGCCGTACCTGGTGGCCGGGCTGCGAGTGGCGGCCGTCTCCAGCATCTCGCTGGCCAGCGTCGGCGCCCTGGTCGGGCGCGGCGGGCTCGGCTACCTCTTCATGGACGGCTTCCAGCGCACCTTCCCGACCCCGATCGTGGCCGGGATCGTGCTGGTCACGGCGCTGGCACTGGTCACCGACGCGGTGCTGCTGCTGGCCCGGCGACTGCTCGCGCCATGGGCGCGGCGGGAATCGGTGGTGGGACGGTGAACCTCTACTCCTGGCTCTCCCAGTTCTTCGGCGATCCGGACCGGCGGCACGGCCCCGACTCCATCGTCCACCGGGTCGGCGAGCACCTGCTGTTCTCCGGGGAGGCGCTGGGCTGGGCACTGCTGCTGGCCGTGCCGCTGGGCCTGCTGCTCGGCTACACCGGCAAGGCCGCCGGGCTGGTGACGGCGCTGAGCGGGGCCGCCCGGGCGCTGCCGACCCTGGGCCTGGTCACCCTCGCGGTGCTGCTCGCCGGGGTCGGTGACACCGCCGTGCTGGTGCCGCTGGTGGCGCTGGCCGCTCCGGTGCTGCTGGTGGCGGCATGCGAGGGCGTCCGCTCCACCGACCCCGACCTGCGGGACGCGGCGCGAGGCATCGGGCTGACCCACCGCCAGGTGCTGTGGCAGGTCTGCATCCCCTGGGCGCTGCCCGCGCTGTTGGCCGGCCTGCGCACCGCCGCCGTGCAGGTGATCGCCACCGCCACCGTCGCGTCGTACGTCGGGCTCGGCGGGCTGGGCAGCTACGTGGTCGGCGGGCTGGCCACCCGCGACTTCGCGCAGACCATCGGCGGTGCGCTGCTGGTGGTGCTGCTGGCCGTCGCCACCCAGTTGCTGTTCGCGCTGCTGATCCGCTACGCGCTGCCCGCCGGGCTGCGGCGGGCGCGCGACTGACCGTTGCTCGTTCTGCCCGTTCGCCCGCCTGTTCGCCCGTCCGCTCGTCAGGTCACCCGTTCGTCTGCTCGCTTGTCCGCTCGTCCGCTCGCTTGTCCGCCCGCTCGTCTACTCGTCTACTCGCTTGTGGCTTGCCTGCTGCTCGTTCGTTCGCTCGCTCGTTGCCTGCTCGCTTGTTCACCCGTTCGCTTGTTCGCCCGTTCGTTGCTCGGTGAAAGGACCTTCCCTCCGATGTCTCGCGCACTCACCGTCGCCGCCGTTGCCGCTGCCGCCGCCATGGCGCTGACCGCCTGCTCCAGTTCGTCGAACAACCCGCTCGGAGGTTCCGGTGGTTCCGGTGGCTCCGGCAGAGTGACCATCGGCTCCGCCAACTTCCCGGAGAACGTGCTGCTCGCCTCGATCTACTCACAGGCCTTGCAGGCCAAGGGCATCAAGGTGGACGAGAAGTTCAACATCGGCAGCCGCGAGGTGCTCTACGGCCAGATCAAGGACGGGAGCCTGGCGATACTGCCCGAGTACAACGGCGCGCTGCTCGCCTATCTGGACCCCAAGTCGACCGCCGCGACCAGCGACGACGTCAACGCGGCACTGGCCAAGGAACTGCCGGGTTCGCTGGAGATCCTCAACTCCGCTCCCGCCGAGGACAAGGACTCGCTGACGGTCAGCAAGGCGATCGCCGACAAGGACGACTTGAAGAGCATCGCCGATCTCGCCCCGTTCGCCGGGCAGTTCACCATAGGCGGCCAGCCGGAGTTCAAGTCCCGGCGTGAGCAGCAGTTCAAGGACGTCTACGGGCTGGACTTCAAGGAGTGGAAGCCGACCGCGGACACCACCGCCAACGCGATCAAGGACGGCACGCTGCAGGTCGGCGACGTCTTCACCACCGATCCGCGGATCGTCTCGCTCGGGCTGGTCTCGCTGGACGACCCGAAGAACGTCTTCGGCGCCCAGAACGTGACCCCGCTGGTCAACAAGAGCAAGGTGAACGACACCGAGACCGGGGTGCTCAACGCGGTCTCGGCCAAGCTGGACACGGCCGGGCTCACCGCCCTGATGAAGCGGGTGTCGGTGGACAAGGACGACCCGTCGGCGGTGGCCAAGGACTGGGTGAAGAGCAACGGGCTGGGCTGACGCCCGCAGACGCTTCCTGGGCGGGCGCCCACGGACACGGCACTGCCCCGGGCGGAGGGGCTGGCGAGAATCCGCCGGCTTCCGTCCGGGGCAGTGCCGTGCGTGCTGCCGGCTGTCGGCTTAGTACCAGTGGTGGGCCTGCCACCAGGTCCAGGCGCCGTTCGGGCTGCCGTAGCGCTCGTTCATGTAGTTCAGGGTCCACTTGATCTGGGTCACCGGGTTGGTGCGCCAGTCGGCACCGGCGGACGCCATCTTGGTGGCGGGCAGCGCCTGGCCGAGGCCGTACGAGCCGGAGGACGGGTTGACCGCCAGGTAGTTCCAGCTGCTCTCGTGGCTGACCACCTGGTTGAAGGAGGCCCACTGGTCGGCCGGGACCATGGTCTGGGCCAGCGCGCGCAGGCCGCTCGGGCTGGTGTCGGTGGCGACCACCGGGGCGGGCTGGGGCGCGGGCTTCGGGGCCGGCTGGGGAGCAGGCTGCGGGGCCGGCTGGGGGGCGGGCTGCGGCGCGGGCTGCGGGGCCGGCTGGGGCGCGGGCTGCTCGGGGGCGGCCGGCTGCGGAGCCGGGGCCTGCTCCTGGGCCGGCTGCGGCGCGGCGGCCGGGGCGGCGGGCTGGGCCTTCGCCGGGGCCTGGTAGGGCGCAGTGGTCAGGGTGTCGTGGTGCTGGGCACCGTGCGACTGCAGGTAGGGGGCGTTCTGCAGCTTGCCGGTGTCACCGGCGGCGGCCACCGGAGTCACACCGGCGGGCAGGTCCTTGGTGGAGAAGGCCAGGGTCTGACCGTGCTGCACGTCGGCGGTGGCGTGCGGGGTGGCGGACGGCGCCGGGGTGGCGGCGTCGGAGGGGAGCGCGAAGGCCACGGCGGAGGCGGCGACGGCGGCGGTCAGGCCGGCCGAGGCGAGAACCACGGAGGATCGCTGCCGCACGGTGGTCATAAGGGCGCTGCGCATACTTCTGGTACCTCTTCGGCGTTGCGTGGTCCCGGGCGCACGGCAGCATCGCGGCACGAGGCCGCACGCATGCTGCGAAGGCGCGTCGGTGACCGTGGGACACCCCGGAGTCGGTCAGTGTCCGAACGGAGCGCTCCACCTCTGAAAACTCGGCACCTGATGGGGCTGAACCGTTCAGCCCGGTGCGGGCGGCGCGCTTGGCGACTCGTCCAGGTTTAACGTGGCCCGCCGCCGGGCAGCAAGGAGCGCTCTTACGACGGCCGGTAGGAGGAACGCTGCGGCCTGCCTATCCGGCCGCTCAGCCGTGGCGCAGCTGCCTACGACCCGTCGTCGTAGGCCTGGAACGCCTGTGGGCATGCTCACCAGCCAGGCAGCGATTCGCCTACGTTCCGTACTTGCGCCAGCACGGTCCGGCCACGCTTCCGCCTGCGCTCCGTGCTTGCACCGGCACGTTCCGCCCGCCAGTGCCACCGAATTCCGTGCCAGCGCCAACCCGCTCCGCCCGGCGTTCCGCACGCGTTCGTCGGATCGCCCGGCAAGGTCGGAACTGTTAGGACTCTTGACAGATAACTGGTCTAGTCCAACGATTGGACCCGCTCCCTGACCGGCCCTGCCGCGCACCGCCCGACCGACGTTTCGGCGCCGGTCGTCCCCGTGCGCGGTGCCCAATACGTGCGCCACTTCTCCCTCCCCCCACAAGCTGGAGCACTGATGCCACTTCAGAGACCGTTCCAGGCGGCGCTGACCGTCGGAGCCGCGCTGGCGGCGTCGGCCGGCCTGCTGGTCGGCGCCCCCGCCGCCGCCCAGGCCGCCACGGCCGCCACCGCCCCAACCACCGCTCCCGCCGTCCCCATTGCCACCGCCAGCCCCACCGGCACCCCCACCGCCGTCACCACCGGCACCCCGCTGCCCGCGCATGTCTTCGCCCCCTACTACGAGGCCTACACACCCGGGAGCCTCTCCGGCCAGGCCGGCCAGTCCGGCAACAAGTACCTGAGCATGGCCTTCGTCCAGGCCGCCACCAAGGGCTCCTGCTCCGTCTACTGGGACGGCGACACCTCGACCCCGATCGCCGCGTCCTCGTTCGGCAGCGACATCGCCGGGCTCCAGGCGTCCGGCGGCAATGTGATCCCGTCCTTCGGCGGCTACGCAGCCGACAACGGCGGCACCGAGATCGCCGACAGCTGCACCGACGTCAACCAGATCGCGGCCGCCTACGAGTCGGTGATCACCACCTACAACGTCAGCCGGATCGACCTGGACACCGAGGACAACTCGCTGACCAACACCGCCGGGATCGACCGCCGCAACAAGGCGGTCAAGCTGGTCGAGGACTGGGCGGCGGCGAACGGACGCAACGTCCAGTTCTCCTACACCTTGCCGACCACCACCGGCGGCCTGGCCGACAGCGGCCTCAGCGTGCTGAAGAATGCGGTCGGCAACAACGCCCGCATCGACGTCGTCAACATCATGACCTTCGACTACTACGACGGCGCCACCCACCAGATGGCCACCGACGCGGAGCACGCGGCCGGCGGCCTCTACAACCAGCTGGCCCAGCTCTATCCGGGCAAGTCGGCCGCGCAGCTGTGGGATTCGATCGGCATCACCCTGATGCCGGGCGTGGACGACTACGGCGCCGCCGAGACCACCACCGTCGCCGACGCGCGGAACGTGCAGGCCTGGGCCACCTCGAAGGGCGTCAACACGCTTGCCTTCTGGGCGTTGCAGCGTGACAACGGCAGCTGTGCGGTGGGCACCGCCGGCTCCGACACCTGCTCCGGAATAGCCCAGAACACCTGGGACTTCAGCCACGCCCTGGAGCCCTTCACCTCCTCCGGTGGCAGCACGGGCAACGACTTCGCGCTCAGCGACTCGCCGGCGTCCGGCTCCGTCCAGGCGGGCTCCAGCACCA
Organism: Kitasatospora humi; assembly: GCF_020907985.1. GTDB lineage: Bacteria > Actinomycetota > Actinomycetes > Streptomycetales > Streptomycetaceae > Kitasatospora > Kitasatospora humi. The sequence goes on from NZ_JAJJPA010000024.1 coordinate 85,832, forward strand.
CGGCCACGGTGAGCACGTCGGTCACCTCCGGCTCGGCGCAGAGCATCGCCCTCTCCGTCTCCGGCGCGCCCGCCGGCGTCACCGCCGCGATCAGCCCCAACAGCGTCACCGCAGGCGGCACCGCCACGCTCAGCTTGTCCGTCGATTCCGGTGCGGCGCCCGGTAGTTACCCGCTCAGCATCACCGGCACCGCCGCCTCCGGCAGCCACAGCAGCACGTACACGCTCACCGTCACCAGCAGCGGTGGCGGTGGCGGGGCCCTGGTGAACGGCGGCTTCGAGACCGGCAGCCTCAGTCCGTGGACCTGCCAGGGCGGCGGCGCGGTGGTCAACAGCCCGGTGCACTCCGGCAGCCACGCCCTGCGGCTCACGCCCACCGCGAGCCAGACCGGCGAGTGCGACCAGACCCTGGCCTTGCAGCCCAACCACGCCTACACGCTGACTGGTTGGGTGCAGGGCAACTACGCCTATATCGGGGTCAGCGGCGGCGCCAGCGGGTCCAACTGGGCCTCCGGCAGCGGCTGGACCAAGCTGGCCGTCCCGTTCACCACCGACGCCTCCGGCGTCGTAACCGTGTACGTGCACGGCTGGTACAGCCAAGGCGACGTCTACGGCGACGACTTCGCGATCAGTTGACGCATCGCTTCGGGGCCGCCCACCGGCGCGGTGCAGGCGGCGCGGCCCCGGGGCGTCGCCCAGCGCCACTCGGCACTACTCGGCGCTACTCAGCGCTACTCGGCACTACTCGACGCTACTCCGCACTGCTGGCACTGACGGCAAGGAGCTTGCCGGGGTTCATGATGCCCAGGGGGTCAAGGGCGGTCTTCACGGTGCGCAGCAGTTCCAGTTCGAGCGGCTCCCGGGTCACCGTCAGGGAGTCGCGCTTGAGGACGCCGATGCCGTGCTCCGCGCTGATCGAGCCGCCGTACCCGGCGACCACCCGGAACACCAACGCTGATACGGTATGGGCACGTTCGAACCCGGTCAGCACATTGACGTGGACGTTGCCGTCGCCCACATGTCCGAAGGCGTTGACCCGGACGCCTGGGAAGGCCGCTGCCAACTCCCGTTCGACGTCCGCAATGAAGGCGGCGATCGCACCGAGCGGCACGCTGACGTCATGCTTGACCGCGCCGCCGGCCCTCTTCTCCGCCTCCGGCAGCGCCTCGCGCAACCCCCACAACGCCCTCGCCTGCGGGCGGTCCAGCGCCGGCACGGCATCGGCGGCCAGCTCCAGGCGGATGGCCTCCGCAAGGAAGGACTCCAACTGGGCGGCCAGCCCGGCGCCGTCCCTGGTGGTCGTGGCCTCGACGAGCAGGTACCACGGGTGCGGCCGGGCGAACGGGTCCTTCATGTCGGGCAGTTGGGTGATCAGCAGGTCCATCCCGGTCCGACCGATCAGCTCCAGGGCGGTGAGCCGGTCCTCGAAGCACTCGCGGGCCAGTGCGAACAGCGCTGTGAGAACGGTCGATTGGGGAAGGGCGAGCAGTGCGACCGCTTGATGCCGGGGGCGCGGCACCAAGCGCACGGTGGCGGCGGTGACCACGCCCAGGGTGCCCTCGGAGCCGATCAGCAGTTGCTTGAGGTCATACCCGCTGTTGTCCTTGCGCAGGCTGCGCAGGCCGTGCCAGATCCGGCCGTCCGGAAGCACCGCCTCCAGGCCGAGCACCAGGTCGCGGAGCATTCCGTACCGCAGCACATTGCTGCCGCCTGCGTTGGTGCCGATCGCACCGCCGAGCCGGGCACTGCCCTCGGATGCCAGCCGCAGCGGAAAGAGCAAGCCGACGTCCTCCGCAGCCCGCTGAACGTCCGCCAACACGCAGCCACTTTCGGCGGTGAGTGCGAAGTCGGCCGGGTCGACGTTACGGATCCGGTCCAAGCCCCTTACACTCAGGACCAGTTGGCTCTCCTCGCCGAGCGGGATCGCGCCGCCGACCAGTCCCGTGCCGCCCGCGAACGGCACCACGGGGACCCGGTGCCGTGCGCAGATCGTGATCGCCGCGGCCACCTCGGCGGTGCTGCGCGGCCGCAGCACCGCAGCCGGCCGGGCCGGCAGCAGGCCGCGCTCGTCCCGGACGAAGCCGGCCGCCGGATCGCCCGGCGCCAGCACGCCCGTCGGACCGAGGGCAGCCCTGAGCTCGGAAACGGCGACGGGCAGCTCACCAGGCGTCATGTGACCAACGTTATCTCCAGCCGTGTGAGCCGGTCCGCTAGATTGCGCCACATGACCAGGAACAGCTCGATGATCAGCTCAACGGCCGACGCTCCGCGGTACGGCAGTTCACCGGCCGAAGGCCCACAGCCCGTCAGCCTGTTCGATGCGCTGCGGGCCGGCGCCGTCACCGACGCCGCCACCCTGCGCGAGGTCTACGAGATGCCGGGCGAGGCGGCCCAGCACAAGCAGGTGGACCGCATCCATGAGGTGACCAAGCGCTTGATCGCCAGCTCGTCCTTCGTCCTGGTGGCCAGCACCGGCGCGGACGGCAGCTGCGACGTGTCACCGCGCGGCGGGCCGGCCGGATTCGTCTCCGTCCTCGACGAACACACCCTCGCGATACCCGACGCCACCGGCAACAAGCGGCTGGACACCCTGCAGAACATCGTGGCCACCGGCCAGGCCGGACTGCTCTTCCTGTTCCCCGGCCGCACGAACATCCTGCGCGTCAACGGGCGGGCGTGCATCTCCACCGACCCGCAGCTGCTTGCCCAGCTCACCGCCGTCGGCAAGCCACCGCGCAGTGCCATCGTGGTCCGCGTCGAGGAGGTCTACGGGCACTGCCCCAAGTCGGTGCTGCGCGGCTCCCTCTGGCAGCCCGAGAAGTGGCTCCCCAAGGACGCCGTCCCCAGCACCGCCGAGGTCACCCTCTCCCACCTGTCCACCTCGATGGGCGGGCTGACGATGGAGATGATCCAGCAGGACGAGCGGGACGCGCTGCGGTACCGCTACGAGTAGGTCGTACTGCCCTCGCGCCTTCTGGTCCTTCTGGTCCTTGCTTCTTCGGGCCTCGCGTCCCTGCGCCCCCACGCTCGCGGGGATCGTTGCACCATTCTGGTCTGCGCACTTGCATCGCCGCGCACCATTGTTCGAGCTTCGCGCCCTTTCACACCCCCTGCTAGCCGTCACCCTCCGCCTTGGCCATCAGCTCCCATGAGTGGGCGCCGTCGATCGACTGGCGGATCACGTCGGCATGACCGGCGTGCCGGGCAGTCTCCTCGATCAGGTGCAGCAACACCCACCGCGCCGACCACTGGGCGGCCTGCGCGTTGGCACACGGCACATCCAGCGAGGGCAGGGCCGCCACCACCTCCTCCGTTTCGGCGGCGGCCTTCTCCCAGTTCGCCAGCAGGGCGTCGACGGTGTCCCCCTCAGCCCGCTGGAACTCGGCACCCGGGTCAGTGATCGGCCACAGGCCGGGCAGCTCCCGCCCGGCCAAGGCGGCGAGCACCCAGCGCCGCTCGGTGACGGCGGCGTGCTTGAGCAGCCCGGCGAGCGACAGCTCGCTGGTGCTCGGCACCGACCAGGCCTGCTCATCGGTGAGCCCGAACACGGCGAACCGCAGCGCCGCGCGCTGCTGTTGGAGAAACCCGAGCAACGCGGAGCGCTCATCCGGCGCGGGTGGGGCAAACCTCGACATCGGCCCTCCTGGGAACAAGGATTCTGGCGGCTCCACAGCCCTGTTCTCCCACCCTCGCACGGTGGACCGACAACTCTCGGGTTATTCGCCTCGCGTGGGTGTTGCGGGTTGCGGCTCCTTTGGGGGGAGCGGAGGAAGCAGCCGGACAAGGCAGCACGCCTCGCGCCCGGCGACCTGCTGCACTGCGGGCGACGGACGGCGGACGGGAAGCGGCGGGGCAGGCGGCGGGCGGCGGGCGGCGGGTAACGGACGGCAAGCGGCGGGCGGCAGGAGGCAGGCGACAGCCGGCGGGCAGCAGGCGGCGGGCGGCAGGTGACGGGCGACGGGCGACGGGCAGCAGGCGGCGGATGGAGACGGCCGACAGGCGGCAGGCGACGGCCGGCAGGCGGTAGGCGGTAGGCGACGGCCGGCGGGCGGCAAGCGGGGCAAGCGGCGGGAGGAGACGGCCGGCAGGCGGCAGGTGACGGGCGGAGGCGGGCCACAAGATCGGGAAGTACCGGCGCGATCGCGTTCATGGCGGCATCGAGCCGCGTCCATCTGCCTGATCAGCAAAAGGGGGTCCATCCGGGGCCGCCGCGCACAAGGCCCACCCGGCGGGAACCCGTCCACCTCGGGCAGCGGCGCGCGGCGCCGGCTCAACGCTGCACACGGGGCCAACCACCCACGCGGGGGCCCAACGGGGCCGGTTCGCCCCGGCCGCACAAGGCCGACACAGCGGAGCGGACTCGGACGCCTGGGCTCGGCCGGGCGCCGGCGGCGCGCGGCGCCGGCGGGCACCCTGCGTGCTCGCCCTCGCCACCAGGGCCGGCCGCGAACGTGGCCCGCCCGGGGTGCGACCGCAGTGGGCCGGCGGGCCGGCCCGGGGAGCGCGGTCAGGGCGCCGGCAGAGGTGCCTGGAGCAGGGCGGCTGCCATGCTTGCCAGGTCGGCGAGGAAGAACGCTTCGTCGGTGAGCGGCTGTTCGCCATCGGTGTACTGACGTGCCCGGTCCGCTAGGGCGGTGCGGATCAGGGTGAGCGCCAGGTCGAGCCGCTGGCGGCGGACCGGCTCGGGCAGGCCGGCGACGCCCGGGGGCACGGCCAGCCGCTCGGTGAGACGGTCGACGAAGCGCTGCTGGCCCTGGCGAGCCGAGGACCCGTCAGGGAACTCGGATGAGGCACCGCCCCGGTGCGCGAGTTGAGCGGAGATCCGCAGCGCGTGGCGACCGTGGGCGGTGCGCAGCTCGGTCGCCTCGGCTTCGATCAGGGCGCGGACCAGCTCGGGCAGGTCGAGGCCGGGCAGCTCGGGCAACCGCGGTGCCAGCGCGCCTTCCGTGCGGTCCTGACGGGCCTTCATGATTTCATCGAGCAGCCCTGCCCGGGAACCGAAGTGGTACTGCACGGCCGAGGGATTGGCCTGCCCCGCCAATCGGACGATGTCCCGAGTTTGGGCGCCGTCCACGCCCTGGGTGGCGAAGAGTTGCTCGGCTGCGTGCAGCAGTTTCTCGCGGGTATCGCTTCGTCCGGTGGTTCGTGCCATGGCGAGGATGGTAATGCTGGGCATTATTACTGTCGAGGAGGCTCAGCGCCCTGTTGCTTCTGGGCGGACGCCATTCAGTGAACAGGTGATGCCGGGCTGGCGCCCTAAACGAGCCGGCCACCGCCGATGCGGCGCTCAGGCGAGGACGCTAATAATGGGCATTATTAGCGCCGTCGCTTGAAGGCACCCGGTGCCGTCATGACCGCCACAGCTTCTTGGACCGGGACCGCGCCATCACCGTCCAGGACACTGAGCCACCCCACCCCGGAGCACCGCGACCGGGCTCGCCGCCGCCGACAGCGCGCACCCGACCCGTAGCCAGCGACGTTAATAATGGCCAGCATTAAAGCGCCCAGCACCATCGCCCGCCACCCCCCAACGGGCGTTAATGCTGGACATTATTAACGTTCAGGATGGGCACGCCCGCCCCCACTCCCCTAGCGTGTGATCTTGTGTTGATCGCCAGTCATGAACGACTGGCTCCATGGACATTACTGAACAGGGGATCATCTTGTCCGACAGCTTCGAGACTCCCACCGCGCCCGAGACGCCCGCGTCGCCGAGCGGGCACCTGGTGGCCCCCGCCGGACTCGCCCCCGGCAACGGCTACAGCCACGTGTCCTGGGGCACCGGCCGCGTCGTCGCGGTCTCCGGCCAGCTCGCGTTGGACGAGCATGGCACCCTGGTCGGCCCGGGTGACCCCGACGCCCAGGCCCGCCAGGTTTTCGAGAACATCCGCCGGGCCCTCGCCGCCGCCGGCGCCGACTTCGCCGACGTGATCAAGCTGACCTTCTTCACCACCGATGTCGCCTACCTCCCCGCACTCCGCGCCGCCCGCGATGCCGTGATCGACACCGTGAACCCGCCCGCCAGCAGCGCCGTGGTGGTGGCCGGGCTGATCCGGCCGGAGTTCCTGGTCGAGGTCGACGCGCTCGCCGTCCTTCCCGCGAACGCTCCGGCACCGGCCCCCACCCCGACCTCAGCACTCACCCCGGCCACCGCCCCCGCCCCCGCCCCCGCCCCCGCAGCATCGGCTGCCACCCGGGCAACGGCAGCCGCGCCGGAGGCCACGGCGTGACCGACCCCGACTTCTTGTGTGACACCCGCACTTCCTACGACGCCATCGCGGCCACCTACAGCGAGCGTTTCCGCGGCCGCCCGGACATCAAGCCCCTGGACCACGCGATGCTGGCCGCGTTCGCGGAGCTCGTCCGCGAACGCGGTCGGGGCCCGGTGGCCGACCTGGGCTGCGGTCCCGGCCGATTGACCGCGATGCTGCTCGAGTTGGGCCTGGAGCAGCCCTTCGGGATCGACCTCTCCCCTCAAATGATCGAGATCGCCCGCACGACCCATCCCGGTCTCCGCTTCGAGGTGGGCTCGATCACCGCGCTGGACCTCCCGGACGACAGCGTCACCGGCATCCTCTCCTGGTACTCCATCATTCACTTGCCCCCGGACCAACTCCCGCTGGCACTGGCCGAGTTCCACCGCATCCTGGTTCCCGGCGGTGCGGCACTGGTGGCGTTCCAGGTCGGAGACCAGCCGCATCGCCGCGAAGAACTGCTCGGGCATCAGGTCTCTCTGGAGTTCTTCCGCCGCACCCCGGAAACCGTGAGCGACGCACTGGCCGCCGCTGGTCTCCCGGTCCACACCCACCTGGTCCGCGGCGCCGTCGCCGACGGAGTGGAATCCGTCCCGCAGGCCTTCCTCCTCGCCCGCAAGCCGTCCACCTTGGCGTGACCGAGCTCGCCCACGCGCGAGCGAGTCGCCCCCTGGTGACCGAGCTCGCCCGCCCACCACCGAGTCGCCGCACGGCAACCGGTCCCACGCCAGGGAGTCGTCCCACGGTGACCGATCCCGCCCACCCGCGACGGCGGGGCCGCCCCACACGCGACCGCGCCCGCCCGCCTAACCGTGTCCACCACGCACACCAGGCGGCCCCGCGGGCGGACGCCCCACCGGTTCCCGGTCCGGTCAGGAGCACATTGGTGTGACCTATGATCGGACCACGGGCAGGCCGCTCACCCGCGGTTCCCCGGGCGTGAATGGAGCGGAGCGGAAGGGCCTCATGGCGGAGCCGACTGGGTGGGAACCGGTACCCCGCTCGCGCACCTTCGAGCTGGTCCTGGACCGGATCGAAGAGCAGATCCTGGCCGGGAAGCTGCGGGTCGGCGACCGGTTGCCGCCGGAACGCGAGCTGGTGGAGCTGCTCGGGGTCAGCCGGGCCGCGATCCGCGAGGCGCTGCGCGTGCTGGAGGCGCAGGGCGTGGTGCGGGCCAAGGTCGGCACCGGGCGCGACTCCGGCAACGTGATCACCGCCCTGCCGAGCGCCGGCCTGACCCAGTTGCTGCGGTTCCACATCGCGCTCGCCAACTTCCCGCTGCCCGACGTGGTCGACACCCGGGCCGCCCTGGAGCGGGCCAGCGCCCGATCCGCCGCCGGCCAGGCCAGCGAGCAACAACTCGGCCGGCTCCGCGAGTTGCTCGCGCTGATGGACGACCCGGCGTTGTCCCGCGAGGAGTTCAACGAGCATGACACTGCCTTCCACGTCACCATCGCCGAGGCGGGCGGCAACCGGCTGATGGCGGACCTGACCGTGGCGGTGCGCAACGCCGTCCGGCATCCGCTGCTCGCGACCTTCCGCCGCCTCGACGACTGGTCGGCGGTCGCCGCCGACCTGCGTGCCGAGCACCACGCGATCTACCAGGCCATCGCCGACGGTGACGCGCAGGAGGCCGGCGACCTGGTGGAGTCGCACATCCGCCGGTTCCACCATGAAGTCGCACTGCCGGCGCTACCGACGGACGCCGACTCCTAGCGCCACCCGTGCCCCGCACCTGCCGCGCTACCCATTCTCGGGTATATGGTCTGACCAAAGAACGGATGACCCGATGAAGAATGGATGACCCGACGCCTGCCCCGGTGCCGGCCCGGTTCCACCCCGGTGCCAGCTGCCGACCCGGTGCTTACGAGTCACTGACCACCCGAGACCGCACGAGGACCTCCATGCGTGTCGCACTCTTCCTCACCTGCGTCAACGACGCCCTCTATCCGGACACCGGCCGCGCCGTCGTCACCCTTTTGGAACGGCTCGGCGTGGACGTCGACTTCCCCGCCGGGCAGACCTGCTGCGGACAGCCGCAGTACAACACCGGCTACCGGCGCGAGACGGAGCCACTGGCACGCCGGATGGCCGAGGTTTTCGCGGGCTACGAATACGTGGTCACCCCGTCCGGGTCGTGCGCCGCGATGGTGCGCGACAACTACCCGCGGCTCGGTGCCAGGGCCCGCGCCGAGGCGAGCGGCACCGAGCTCGGCCGGGCCGCCGAGGAGTTGGCCCCCCGCACGGTCGAACTCACCGAGTTCCTGGTCGACGTGCTCGGCGTCACCGATGTCGGCGCCTACTTCCCGCACACCGTCACGTACCACCCGTCCTGCCACGGGCTGCGGCTGCTCGGGCTCGGGGACCGTCCGCTGCGGCTGCTTCGCGCGGTGCGCGGGCTGACGCTCATCGAACTGCCGGGCGCCGAGGAGTGCTGCGGCTTCGGTGGCACCTTCGCCGTGAAGAACCCGGCCGTCTCCACCGCCATGGGCCTCGACAAGATCCGCAACGCCCTGTCGACCGGCGCCGAGGTGCTCTGCGGCGCCGACAACTCCTGCCTGATGCACCTGGGCGGACTGCTGCGTCGGCAGGACCGACCGGTGCGCCCGCTGCACATCGCCGAGATCCTGGCCGCCACCGAGCACGAGCGGACCGAAACGGTGATGCCCGCATGAGCCGCACCTTCCTCGGCATGCCGCCGTTCCCCAAGGCGGCCGCTGTCTCCACGCGGAACGCCCGGCTGCGCGCCAACCTCACCCGCGCCACCCACACCATCCGCGACAAGCGGGCCCGTGCGGTGGCCGAACTCGACGACTGGGCCGAACTGCGCCAGTCCGGCCGGGAGATCAAGGACCGCACGCTGCGCCACCTGGACCATTACCTGCTCCAGGCCGAGCAGGCGGTCACCGCGGCGGGCGGCACGGTGCACTGGGCCGCCGATGCCGCCGAGGCGAACCGGATCGTCGCCGATCTGGTCCGGGCCACCGGCGAGAGCGAGGTGGTCAAGGTCAAGTCGATGGCCACCCAGGAGATCGGGCTCAACGAGGCTCTGGCGGCCGAGGGAATCACGGCCTACGAGACCGACCTCGCCGAGCTGATCGTGCAGCTCGCCGACGACCTGCCGTCCCACATCCTGGTCCCGGCGATCCACCGCAACCGAGGCGAGATCCGCGACATCTTCCGTGGTTCGATGGCACGTTGGGGTCGCCCCGCGCCCGAGGGACTGACCGACAACCCGGCCGAGCTCGCCGAGGCGGCCAGGCTGCACCTGCGGGAGAAGTTCCTGCGTGCCAAGGTGGCGGTGTCGGGCGCCAACTTCATCGTGGCGGAGACCGGCACCCTGGTGGTGGTCGAGTCCGAGGGCAACGGCCGGATGTGCCTGACCCTGCCGGAGACCCTGATCTCGGTGGTCGGCATCGAGAAACTGGTGCCCAGCTGGCAGGACTTGGAGGTGTTCCTCCAACTGCTGCCCCGCTCCTCCACCGCCGAGCGGATGAACCCGTACACCTCGCTGTGGACCGGGACCACGCCTAGTGACGGTCCGTCAAACTTCCATCTGGTGCTGCTCGACAACGGGCGCAGCGACACCCTGGCCGACCAGGTGGGCCGCCAGGCGCTGCGGTGCATCCGCTGCTCGGCCTGCCTGAACGTCTGCCCGGTGTACGAGCGGGCCGGCGGCCACGCTTACGGTTCCCCCTACCCGGGGCCGATCGGCGCCATCCTCACCCCGCAACTGCGCGGCCTGCAGAACGAGGTGGACGCCTCGCTGCCGTACGCCTCGTCGCTGTGCGGTGCCTGCTACGAGGTCTGCCCGGTGGCCATCGACATTCCGGAGGTGCTGGTCCAGCTGCGCGAGCGGGTGGTCGAGCAGGCTCCGGGGCACCGGTTGGAACGCGCCGCGATGAAGTCGGCCGGCTGGCTGCTGGACCACCCGGCCGTGTACTCCGCCGCCCTGCGCACCGCCGGCAAGGCCCGCGGCCTGCAGCCGCGCCGGCTGCCACTGCCTGGCCCGGCCAAGGCCTGGAGCGACAGCCGCGACCTGCCCGTGCTGCCCGAACGCCCGTTCCGCGACTGGTGGAACAGACGAGACGACCGGAACCACGGCCACACCGGAAAGGACGACGCGGCCCGATGACCAGTGCCCGTGACCGCATCCTCGCCAAGGTCCGCGCCGCGCTGGCCGACGTGCCGCCCGGCCCACCCGACGCCGACCCGCCGGCGACCCGTGCCTACCGCACCGCCCACACCGAGGCGACCGGCCCCGCGCTGCTCGCCCTGCTGGCGGAGAACCTGGCCGACTACCGGGCCGTGGTGCACCAGACGACGAGCGCCCGACTTCCGGAACTGCTGGCCGAGATACTGCGTGCGCATGGTTCGCGCTCGGTCGCCGTGCCGGCCGACCTCCCGCCAGAGTGGCTGGCGGCAACCCACGACATGACGCGGCTGATCGACAGTCCTGACCTGACTGCCGAGCAACTGAACGGTGTGGACAGCGCGTTGACCGGATGCGCCTTGGCGATCGCCGAGACGGGCACCATCGTGCTGGACGCCGGGCCGGCGCAGGGTCGGCGGATGCTCACCCTGGTTCCGGACCACCACATCTGCGTGATCCGCGCCGATCAGGTGGCCGCCTCCCTGCCGCAGGCCCTGCCCCGCCTGGACCCGACCCGTCCGCAGACCTGGATCTCGGGGCCGTCGGCGACCAGTGACATCGAACTGGAACGCGTGGAGGGGGTGCACGGGCCGCGCCGCCTGGAGGTGGTCGTGGTGTCCGGCCGGCCGCAGTAGCCGCAACCGAGGTCACCACTGAGTTGGCCGCCGCGGCGGAGGTCACCACTCGGGTTACCGCCGCGGCGGAGCTCACCACTCGGGTTACCGCCGCGGCGGAGGTCACCACTCGGGTTACCGCCGCGGCGGAGCTCACAACGGGATGGCCGGTGCGGCCTGCGGGTCCGCCACCACCCGGGCCAAGTCGGCGAGTTCAGGGTCCTTGGCGGCTTCCTGGAGGGCATCGCGCAGGGCGCTGTCGTGGGTCGGACGGGCGGTCTCCAGGAGCTCCAGACCGGCCGGGGTCACATCGGTGTAGATGCCGCGACGGTCGGTGTCGCACAGGTAGCGGGTGAGTAGCGCGCGGTCCTCCAGGCGGGAGACCAGCCGGGTGGTCGCGCTCTGGCTGAGCACCACGGCGTCGGCCACCTGGGCCATCCGCAGGTGGCCACCGACACCGCGGTGCTGCCGGCTGAGCACGGCCAGCAGCGAGTACTCCCGCACGCTGAGGTCATGTCCGGTCTGCAGGGCCTGCTCCAACCGGGACTCGATCCGGTCGTGCAGCCGGGAGAGCGCGAACCACCCCTGAGCGAGGGAGGTCAGCGCCGGATCGGTGGCAGTCATCCCACTGGCTCCTCACATGTCGTCCCGGCCGGGAGTCGTCCATATTCCCGGTGTCCCGACTCCCTACTCCAGATGTCCAGAATACGCCAGTAGGAGGTAACACGCCTTTGCATGTATCAGGCTTGCACAATTAGCGTGAGCCTTCCTGGCCCAACGCCGAGCGCTGCCTAGGATCAGCAGCAGATGAGCCCCACCTGAACGCGGCAGAGCGAAAGCAGTTCAACGAGCAGACGTAGGAGCAGACCGGCCCCGATCGGCCCCCGATCGGCTCTGGGTCAGCAACACAGGCCGGCACGGGTCGGCACGGGGCCGGCACGGGTCGGCACGAGGCCGGCAGCAGCCGAAGCAAAGGTCCATCACCGAGCAGGGAGCCAACCATGCACGTCGGATTCATCGGACTGGGCGCGATGGGAAGCGCGATGGCGGCCCAGTTGGTCGCCGCCGGCCATCAGGTGCACGTCTGGAACCGCTCGCCGGAACCGGTGGCCGAGCTGGCCAAGCAGGGCGCCCTGCCGGCCGACGGGATCGCCGAGGTGCTGCGCTGCGACGTGGTCGTCTCGATGCTCGCCAATGACGCGGCAGTGGAGTCGCTGCTCCTGGACGAGGACGTGCTTGCCGCGGCCACCACCCAGCTGCACGTCAACATGGCCACCGTCTCCCCCGCGCTGGCCAGGCGGGCGGCCCGGCTCCACGACCGGCACGGCATCGGTTACGTCGCCGCGCCGGTGCTGGGCCGCCCCGAGGCTGCGGCCGCCGGCAACCTCACCATCCTCGCAGCGGGCCCGGAGGCACTGCTCGACCGGGCGACTCCGCTGTTCGAGGCGATGGGCCGCCTCACCCACCGGCTGGGCGAGCAACCGCAGCTGGCCAATGTCGCCAAGGTGAGCGCCAACTTCATGCTCTTCTCGGCGGTGGAGGCGTTCGCCGAGGCCGCCGCGCTGGCCGAGGCCAGCGGTCTAGCCCCGGCGGACCTGCTGGAGGTGCTCACCAGCAGCATCTTCCCCGGACCGGTCTACTCGGGATACGGTTCGATGATCGCGACCGGCCGCTACGAACCGGCGGCGTTCAAGCTGACGTTGGGCCTCAAGGACGTCAACCTGGCACTGGAGACGGCTGCCGAGGCCAACGTTCCGCTCCCGCTGGGCAGTCTGCTGCGTGACACCCTGCTGGAGGGCATCGCCCACGGGGACGCCGATCGAGACGTGGCGGCGGGGATCGGTGAAACCGCGCGCCGCCACGCCAATCTGCCGATCCGTCAGCACTGACTACCGCTCCGGCTGCACCCGCCCGGCGAACCGGCGCTCGAAGCCGTCCCCGGTGTTCGCGGTGACCGTGTAGTCGTAGCGGCCGGCGGCAGTCGGAGCGAGCAGGCGCTCCGTGCTGCCGCCGGGCGCCACGCTCACCGTCTGCGTGGCCGAACCGGACGCACCGGAGGCCGAGTTGGCGCCGATGGTGAAGTCCACCGGCTGGCCGCCCTGGTTGCTCAAGGTGATGCGCACTCCGGTCGGCGACTCCACTGCGGACACCTCCGGATGTCCCTTCGACGCGTCGCTCCAGGTGCGCACGTCGCCCTTGTAGCCGCGCAGGAAGCCGTCCGGGCCGTGTGCGTCGATGTCGTACGGGCCGCCGCTGACGCCGAGCGCGCTGAAGAAGTCGCAGACGCTGCCACCGGCCGGTACGGTGTAGCGCCAGGCACCGAACTGGCGGTGGTTCACCGTGTACATCGACAGGCCCGCCCCCAACGTGCCCAGGTTGTCGACCGTGATCCAGAGTTGGCCGGTGGCGGTGTCGGTCCGGGAGGAGGAGCCGAACCGGTAGCCGATCGGCAGCGACGGCCGGTCCCCCGGTTCGATCTGCGGCTCCTGCTGCACGAGCGGCGGGAAGATCGGCGGCAGCAACTTCTCGTCCTGCTCGGCGAGATCGGCCAGCAGTTTCTTGGTGTCCGGCAGTGCGGGGAAGGTGCGGTTGCAGGTGCTGAAGTCGAAGGCGGACATCAGGTCACCGCAGACCGTGCGGCGCCAGGCGGATATGTTGGTCTCCTTGACGCCGGTCCAGTTCTCCAGGAACCGCAGCACCGACGTGTGGTCGAACACCTCGGAGTTGACCTTGCCGCCCCGGCTCCACGGTGAGATGACGATCATCGGCACCCGGGGGCCGAGCCCGATCGGCGCACCGTTGATGAACTCGTCCGGCGTACCGTCCGGCGCGACCGGCGGCACCACGTGGTCGAAGAACCCGTCGTTCTCGTCGTAGTTGAGGAGGACCACGGTCTTCGCCCAGACCTCCGGGTGGGCGGCCAACGCCTGCAGTACGACCGAGGAGGTGAAGTCCGCGCCCTGGGCCGGCGGGTGGTTGGGGTGCTCCGACTGGTCGGTCGGGGCGACTACCCAACTCACGGCGGGCAGCGTGCCGTTGGCCACATCGTTGGCGAAGTCGTCGGCGCCGCGCCGGGCCATGCCCTTGTCGTGGAGCGGAGAGCCGGGCTTGGCCTCCCGGAAGGCCTTGAACCAGGCCAGCGCGTTGTCGTCGAAGTTGTCCTGTTGCTGGTAGACCTTCCAGGAGATGCCCGCCGCCTCCAGGCGCTCAGGGTAAGCGGTCCAGGTGAAGCCGCTCTTGCTGTTGTCGGTGACCGGACCGCCGTTCTTGCCGGAGGGGTCGACCGTGCCCGACCAGAGGTAGAGCCGGTTGGGGTCGGTGGACGCCATGGTGGAGCAGAAGTACTGGTCGCAGAGGGTGAAGGCGTCCGCCAGTGCGTACTGGAACGGGATGTCCTGGCGGCGGTAGTAGCCCATGGTCCACCAGGTCTTGGTGGGAATCCAGTTGTTCCACTGCCCGTTGGCCCAGGCACTGTGGGTGCCGTTCCAGGAATGGTCCAGGTCGAAGATCCGCTGCGCGTCGCTGGTCGAGGTGTCGAGGTGCCAGGGCAGCAGGCTGGTCCCGCCGACCGTGCCCAGCATCCGCTGCCGCAGCACGTCGGAGCCGTTCGGGAACCGCACCCGCGAGGTGTCGCCGTACCCGCGAACCCCGTTCAAGGTGCCGAAGTAGTGGTCGAATGAGCGGTTCTCCTGCATCAGCACCACGACGTGCTCGATGTCGTCCAACGTGCCGGGCACGGTCGGCGCGGCCAACGCCTGCTGCACGGTCACGGGCAGGGCGCCCAGGCCGAGGGCGGCGCCGGCGCCGGACGCGACGGCGGAGCCGAGCAGGGCGCGGCGGGAGAGCGGGGACACGAGTCCTCCAGGGGTGGGGTCGACTGCGGGGTCATCGGTCGCTGTGGGACGGGCAGTTACCTGTCGGTAGGGATGATTTCAGCGACAACCGAACAGCGGAAGACCCCGTCGGTCAGGTGCAGCAGTCCTGCGGCGCGGCGTCGGCGCTCTTGCCGAAGGTGTCGGCGTCGGCCTTGACGACATAGACCTCCCAGGGCTCCTTGCCGGGGCCGGTCACCCAGGTCTTGTCCTGGAGCGCGTAGCAGCACCGGGCGTCCTTCTCCTCGACGGCGGTGAGCCCCGCCCGGCGCAGGCGCTCGGTGGCGGCGATGACCTGCTCGGTGCGCTCGACCTCAACGCCGAGGTGGTCCAGGCGGGTGTCCTGGTCGGGCTCGCCCTCGATGAGGACGAGCCTGAGCGGCGGCTCGGCGATGGCGAAGTTCGCGTAGCCGGGGCGGCACTTGGCGGGCTCGGCACCGAACAGCTTGGCGTAGAAGGCGATCGAGGATTGGAGGTCGGCGACGCGCAGGGCGAGTTGGACGCGGGACATGAGGAGCCTCCTGATCAGCTCGGCTCATATTTCGACAACTATCGATACAGCGAGCTTGCGCCCTGAATCGATGAACGTCAACATAGACGCATGTCGAAATCAGAGCTGGTGGTGCTCGACCAGGACGAGGCGGCGGTGTGCTGCTCGCCGCTGGTGCGCGAACCGCTGGGCGAGACGGACGCCGCTGAGCTGGCGCGGATGTTCAAGGCGCTCTCGGACCCGGTGCGGCTGCGGCTGCTGTCGCTGATCGCCTCGTACGAGGGCGGCGAAGCGTGCGTCTGCGACCTGACCGGTCCGTTCGACGTGTCCCAGCCGACCATCTCCCACCACCTGAAGGTGCTGCGCGAAGCCGGGCTGGTCGGCTCCGAGCGACGCGGGACCTGGGTGTACTACTGGGTGCTGCCCGGCGCACTCGCGTCACTCTCCGCACTGCTCCAGGCGCCGGGTGAGCCGCGGGCACGGGCGGCCGCACGGTGACCGGCCTGCCTCGAAGGGCAGCGGGCGAGTTCATCGGGACGGCTGTGCTGGTCGCCGTCGTGGTCGGTTCCGGCATCCAGGCCACCGAGCTGTCCCCGGACGTCGGAGTGCAGCTGCTGGCCGACTCCCTGGCCACCGTGTTCGGCCTCGCAGTACTGATCGTGCTGCTCGGTCCGGTCTGCGGAGCGCACTTCAACCCGGCGGTGACGCTGGCCGCGTGGTGGGACGGGCGCCGCGGCCAGGGCGAGCGGCTGGAGCTACGCGAGGTCGCGGCGTACATACCCGCCCAGATCGCCGGGGCGGTCGGCGGAGCGGTGCTGGCGAACGCGATGTTCGCCGAGCCGCTGGTGCGCTGGTCCAGCCACGAGCGCTGGGCGCCGCACCTGTGGCTGGGTGAGGTGGTGGCGACCGCCGGGCTGATCCTGCTGGTCCTCGGCCTGCCCAGGGTCGGTCGCGCAAATGGCGCACCGCTCGCGGTCGCCTGCTACATCGGCGCGGCGTACTGGTTCACCTCCAGCACCTCCTTCGCCAATCCAGCGGTGACGGTCGGCCGCGCGGTGACGGACACGTTCGCCGGGATCGCGCCCGGGTCGGTGCTGCCGTTCGTCGGCGCGCAGCTGGTGGGGTTGGTGGTCGGTGTCGGTCTGGTGAGTGCGCTGTTCGGCCGGCCCGCCCCCGGCGCAGAGGCCGTCACACAGGTCGCCCCCGCTCCCGTCGCCGCCGGCCACTGAACGCCCTGCCTGGAAAGAGACCCCTCATGAGCGCTCCCGCCACCCCATCCGTCCTGTTCGTCTGCGTGCACAACGCCGGCCGCTCGCAGATGGCGGCCACCTTCCTCACCCACCTCGCCGCCGGCCGGGTCGAGGTCCGCTCGGCCGGCTCCGCCCCGGCCGCCACCGTCAATCCCGCCGTGGTCGAGGCCCTGGCGGAGGTCGGGATCGACATCTCCGCCGAGGTGCCGAAGGTGCTCACTGCCGGGGCCGTCCAGGCGTCCGACGTGGTGATCACCATGGGCTGCGGCGATGCCTGCCCGTACCTGCCCGGAAAGCGGTACCTGGACTGGCAGTTGGCAGACCCGGCGGGCCAGGGCGTCGCCGCGGTACGCCCGATCCGCGACCGGATCGAGCAGTTGGTGCGCGGGCTGCTCGACGAACTCGGGGTCGAGCCGGCGGTGTGAGGGCCCAGCCCACTTCGTGGACCGACAAGGTGCGCCGTCAGACCGTCGTAGCCGGCCGCCTGTTGCGCGGGGCCGGCCGCTGGGAGGATCGGAGGTGGTCCGACAGTCCGACACACTGCGAGGTCCCGTTGTCCGTGCAAGGAACCGCCCTCCACCGCAGCTTCGTTGACCTGCCGCCGCTGGTCACGCGGGCGCTCCGGGCCGCTGAGGGCGCCGGGTTCGGGCACTCGTGCCGGCCGGAGCAGGGGCGCCTGTTGCAGACGCTGGCGCAGGGCGCGGCTGGGCTGATCGGCGAGACGGGGACCGGGTGCGGCGTGGGGCTGGCGTGGTTGGCGAGCGGGGCGAGGGCTGGGGTGCGGCTGGTCAGTGTGGAGCGGGACGAGGAGCGGGCCGCGGTTGCGGCCGAGGTGTTCGCCGGGGTGGCACAGGTCACGGTGGTGTGTGGCGACTGGACCGAGCTGTACCGAAGGGGCCGGTTCGATCTGCTGGTGCTGGATGGCGGCGGGCAGGGGAAGGGGGATGCGCCCGCCGACCCGACCCGTCTGCTTGCGGAAGGCGGCACGGTGGTGGTCGACGACTTCACGCCCTCCTCCACCTGGCCCCCGCTGCACGAGGGCCGGCCGGACACCGCCCGCCTGCACTGGTTGGAGCACCCCGCGCTGCGGGCCACCGAGCTGCAGCTGGCACCCGACTTGAGCACTGTGGTCGGCCGTCTGCGCTGAAACCGTCACCCGGACGGCCAAGTTGGCGTTGTCACCGTGGAGGTGCGACATGGTGACAGACGAAACGGCGATGCGCCCGGCGGTGCGGGAGACGTACGGGCCGGCGGATTTGAGTGGAGCGCCCATCTTCGCCGGTGGGTTCATCAACTTCGGCTACTGGCAGGCCATTGACCTGGACGGCGCACTCGGCCAGGTGGAGCGGGTGCGCAGTCAGGAGGATCTCTACCGGCACGTGCTGGATGCCGTCGGGTTGGAAGAGAAGGGGAAGCTGCTGGAGGTTGGTTGCGGGCTCGGCATGGGGTGTGCGCTGGCGCTGCGGGAGTACGGCCCGGCCACGGTCACCGGCTTGGACATCCACCCGGAGCAGTTGCGGCGGGCCCGCGGGGCACAGGCCGATCTGCTGCGGTCGGAGCCGGGGCGGCTGCGGTTCGTCCAGGGGGCTGCCGAACGCATGACCCTCGCGGACGGCAGGTTCGACGCCGTCATCAGCGTGGAGGCCGCTCAGCACTTCCCGGACCTCGGGGCCTTCGCGGCAGAGGCGGCGCGGGTGCTGCGGCCGGGCGGTCGGGTGGCCGTGGCCAGCTTCTTCACGGTGGACGACGCGCCCGGCCGACCGGCGGAGCTGGCGGAGCTGCTGGAGACGTTCGCCAGCGGCCTGGACATCGCCCGCCCCGTGACGGCGCTCACGGACGCGTTCACGGCCGCCGGACTCTCCCAGGACGTGCGCGCCGAGTGACGCGCGTTGAGCCGTCG
>NZ_JAJJPA010000025.1 GCF_020907985.1 Kitasatospora humi
AGGCCGCAGGCGTTGATCGGCACGTGGACCGGAATCTGGATCAGGTTGCCGGAGAGCAGGCGGGCGAAGGCGAGGGGGCGGGGGCCGTGGCCGGGGATGATGACTGAGCGCTTGCCCAGCAGCTGGAGCTCGCTCGCGCGGTGCGGGTGAGTCGGCCGCGCGGTGCGGTCAGTCGGCCGTGCGGTGCGGTCGGTCGGCCGCGCGCTGCGGTGAGTCGGCGCTTGCTCAGCGCGCCGGGATGCGCAGGCGCCGCACGGCTCGGCCGCCGAGGAAGGGGGCGAGGTAGCGGGCGGTGGCGGCGGGCACGTGGCGGGCCAGGCCGGCGGCGCGCAGGTCGGTCAGCACGGTGCGGGCGCCGGCGGGCTGGCCGGCCAGCGCGAAGGCCACCGCGAAGCGCAGGTAGTGCCAGGTGAGCACCTGGGCGAAGGCGGCGGCGGGCAGCACGCCGCCGCGCCGCTCCCGGCCCAGCATGGTGAGCATCCGGGTGTAGAGCCGGCCGAGGTCCTTGCTGTAGCCGCCGGGCTCGTCCCGGTAGACCGCCAGCGGGGCGTCCAACTTGATCACGGTGCCGTGCCGGGCGCAGCGCAGCCACAGGTCCCAGTCCTCGGCGCCGTCCAGCGCGGGGTCGAAGCCGCCGACCCGGCCCAGCACTTCGGCGCGGACCAGCACGGTGGAGGTCTGGAACCGGTTGAGCACCAGGACGTCGCGGTAGCCGACCACCCGGCTGAGCACCGGCTGATCGAGCGCCGGCCCGACAACCGCCCCGCCCGGCCCCTCCGGCAGCTCGCGCACCCAGTCGCCGGCCAGCAGCACGGCATGGGGGTGTTCGCCCAGCGCCGCCAGCTGCCGGGCCAGCTTGCCGGGCAGCCAGACGTCGTCGGCGTCCAGGAACGCCACCCACGGCTGGCTGCTCTCCCGGATGCCGGCATTGCGGGCGGCCGACGGCCCCTGGTTGCGCTGGCGGACCACCAGCACCTCGGGGAAGGCGGCGGCCACCCTGGCGGTGCCGTCCTGCGACCCGTCGTCCACCACGATCACCTGGGCCGGCCGGGGCACCTGCCCGAGCGCCGAGGAGAGCGCCGCGCCCAGGGTCGGTGCCGCGTTGTAGGCGGCGATCACCACGCTCACCGGTGCCACCTCGCCGCCCACCGGTGCCACGTCATCGGTCAACCGCTCTGCCACCTGCCACCTCGCTCGCACTCGGACCGGCCCCGAAGCATGCTCGCAAGCCGCCCGGACGATCGCCGGGAGGCAGCGGGCGTGGCGTAGCCGAGGAAACCCGGGTGGCCGCAGTTAGCGTCGAAAGCACCCTCCCCGCAATCCCACGATCGGAGCCCCCGTGATCCCGCTGACGCTGCACCAGATCGCCCGGCTGGTCGGCGGCACGCTGTACGACGTGCCCGACCCGGACGCCGTGGTCGACCGCCCCGCCGTGATCGACTCCCGGCAGGCCGAGCCCGGTGCGCTCTTCGTCGCGCTCCCGGGCAGCCGCACCGACGGCCACCGGTTCGCCGTGCCGGCGGTGGCGGCCGGCGCGGTGGGCGTGCTGGCGGACCGTCCGGTGGGCGTGCCCGCCGTGGTGGTGCCCGAGGTGCTCCCCGCGCTGGCGCAGCTCGCCCGGGCCGCCGCCGGCCGGCTGACCGACGCCGTGGTGGTGGCGCTGACCGGCTCGGCCGGCAAGACCAGCACCAAGGACCTGCTCGCCCAGCTGCTCCCCACGCTGGGCCGCACGGTGGCCACCCCGCTCTCCTACAACAATGAGATCGGACTGCCGCTGACCGTGCTGCGCGCCGACGCCGAGACCCGCTACCTGCTGCTGGAGATGGGTGCCAGCCGGGCCGGCCACATCGCCAAGCTGACCGGCATCGCGCCGCCGCGGGTCGGCCTGGTGCTCAACGTCGGCACCGCGCACGTCGGCGAGTTCGGTGGCAGCAAGCAGGCGATCGCCACCGCCAAGGGGGAGTTGGTGGAGGCACTACCGGCCGACGGCCTGGCGGTGCTGAACGCCGACGATCCGTACGTGATGTCGATGGCGCCACGAACTGCCGCCCAGGTGCTCACCTTTGGACGTTCCGGCGGTGATGTCCGCTTCGGCGCCGTGGATTTGGACGAGTCGGGCCGCCCGTCGTTCAACCTGACCGACCAGCACGGCGAGGTCGCCCCGGTCCGGCTGGCCCTGTACGGCGCACACCAGGTGGCCAATGCGACCGGGGCCGCCGCGGTGGCCCTGGGCCTTGGCGTGCCGCTCGACCAGGTCGCCGAACTGCTCAGCAAGGCACAGCCGTTGACGCCCGGACGGATGCAGGTGCTGGAGCGTCCGGACGGCGTGACGGTGGTGAACGACGCGTTCAACGCCAACCCGGACTCGGTGGCGGCCGCCCTCACCGCGCTGGCCGCGATGGCCCGGGGTCGGCGGCGCACCGTGGCGGTGCTGGGCGAGATGGCCGAGCTGGGGGAGCAGTCGGGCGGCCACCACGAGGAGGTGGGCCGGCTGGTGGCCGCCGCCAAGATCGACTCGCTGATCGCGGTGGGGGAGCGGGAGGCGGAGCTGATCCACCGCCAGGCGCGGGCGGCCGGAGTGGCGAGCACGCTGGTGCCCGACGCGGTGGCGGCCCTGGAGGTGCTGCGCGAGCTGCTGCGGCCGGGCGACCTGGTGCTGCTGAAGGGCTCGCACGACACCGGCCTGGCCGAGACGGCGGAGCAGCTGTACGCGATTCCGACGACCGCGCGGTGACGCCCAGGGAGCCCCGGTTCCCGCAGGCCGGCCCCGCCGCGGGCGACCCGCCGGGCGAGCGCCCGCGGCGCGCCGGCTGACGGAGCGGCCGGGTCGGCGCCCGGGTCAGGAGCCGGCCCGCGCCTTGCGCTGGCGCTTGGAGAGGGGCGCCTTCGACATGTCCTCGGCGGTCGAGCGCAGGTTCTTCCAGGCGTAGCCGCGCTCGCTCAGCCAGGCCTGGGCAGCCGCCTCGGCCCGAGCCGTGGCCGGCACGACGTCCTCGTCGGCACTGCCCGACTCCAGGAAGCGGAAAGCGAAGTCGGCGCGGGCCGTGATGTCGTAGCTGAGGTGGCCCTCCCGGGTGAAGCTCGCGAACAGCACGTCGTGCTGGGCCGCCTCGGCCCGCAGCGCGGCCCGCTGGTCGTCGGTGAGCGCGTCGAAGGCACCGCGCACGATGATCCGGAAGTCACGGTCGGTCATGCGGGCGACCCTAGTGCGCGCGCACCGGATGGAGCCACCGGATTTCCCCGGGGCGCTAATCGCTCTCGGCCCGCACCCGCCCGTCGGCGATCGCCGCGGTCAGCTCGGCCAGATCGGTCACCGTCTGGTCCGCGTAGTGCACCGCGAAATCGGCGATCGCGGTGTCGAAGGTGTCGGCGCCGCCCAGGTAGCCGGCGATGGCGATCCGGTCGCCGGAGCGGGCGTGCGCCTGCGCCAGGGTGCGGCCGCAGAGCGCTGCGTAGTCGGCCAGGTCGCGCGGTGTCATCGTGCCGATCTCGGCGGAGCCCTTCATGTCCCGCAGCTGGCGGCCGTAGAAGTGGCGGCCGGCCGGTCCGGTGGTCCAGCCCAGGAAGATGTCGCTGGCCGCCTGCAGCAGCCGCTGCCCGGCCACCACCCGGTGGCCCTGGTGAGCGGGTGGGGCGGCGGACACATGGGCCGCGAGTACCGACCGCTGGGCCTCCTTGAGCTGCAGGAAGAGCGGCTCGCCGTGAGCTCGCCCCAGTAGCAGGACGATGTAGCAGCGGGTCCCGACACTGCCCACCCCGACCACCTTGCGGGCCGCGTCGATGAGTTGGAAGCGGTCGAGCAGCTCGCGCAACTCCTCCGGCAGGGTGGCCCGGTAGCTGCTGAAGACCTTGCCGACCGCCCGGTACTCGACGTCGGAGAGCGCCTCCAGCAGCGGCGGATCGCTGATGATCCGGCGCTGGCCGTCCCGCTCCTCGGTGAGCTTGTCGAGCGCCTGCAGGCTGGTCCGCCGCTGGGCGTGCGCCAACCCCCGGTCGACCCGGTGCCGTTGGCGCCCGGTGAGCAGCGGGAGCACCTGGCTGGTGTCCATCCGCTGGTACCAGACCGACAGTTCGCCCAGACCGGAGAGACGCCGCATGGTCTCCCGGTACGCGCCGGCGGCGGCCCGGGCGGCGGCGCGTGCCTGCCGGTCGGTCTCGCCGTTGTCCCGGGCGGCCACCGCGACGCTGGCGGCCAGCCGCTTGACGTCCCACTCGAACGGGCCCGGGAAGGTCTCGTCGAAGTCGTTCACATCGAACAGCAACTCCCGTTCGGGAGAGGCGTAGACCCCGAAGTTCAGCAGGTGGGCGTCACCGCACAGCTGCACCTGCAGGCCGGTGTCCGGCACCGCCGCCAGGTCGGCGGCCATCACGGCGGCGGCCCCGCGCAGGAAGGCGAACGGGGACTGCGCCATCCGGCCGTAGCGGATCGGCAGCAGTTCCCGCACCCGGTCCGCGCCCTGCTCGACCAGCACCGCCACCGGGTCGGGCCGGTCGCCGGCCGGGATCCACCGGCCGTGCGACGACCGGCTCACCGTCTTGCGAGCCGCCCGCCCCCGCTTGGTCCGCTGCGCCGCGTCAACCACCTCGCCGCCTCCTCCGCGGCCCGCCCGAGCCGCCAGGACCCATGGTCCGCGCCCCGCTGCCGCCGCGCATCCGGGCCGGTCGTCAGCGCCCCCGGCGGCCGGACAGCTGGTCGAGATCGCGGCGCTCCCGCTTGGTCGGCCGGCCGGCCCCGCGCTCGCGCACCGCGACCGGCGCATTGAGGTGGAACGGGTCGGAGGCCGGGCGCGGCGGACTGTTGTCGACGTAGCAGTCCACCGCGACCGAGGCGCCCACCCGCTTGCTCAGCAGCTTGGTGACCACCACCACCCGGTCCCAGTCCTCCTGCCGCACCCGCACCTCGTCGCCCACCTTCAACGCCTGCGCCGGCTTGGCCCGCTCGCCGTTCACCCGGACGTGCCCGGCCCGGCACAGGCCGGCCGCGACCGATCGGGTCTTGGCCAGCCGCACCGACCAGACCCAGGCGTCCACCCGGACCGAACCCTCCTCAGCACTCATGGGTCGAGCCTAACCCGTGGCGGCACCCGGACGGCCGTGCGCGGCGAGCGGCCGAACGCCCCGGCCGGCGGTCGCACCCGGTGCCGGCCCGGCGCCGGACCGGTCAGCAGCTGGGCGTCGACCAGCCGCTCCAGCACCGGATCCGCACGACCAGCGGACCGCGCGGGCGCTGTCCTTGAAGGCGGGAGCGGGAGCGGGGACGGGTGCCGCCCAGTGTCGACGGTGCGCGTGCCGCCGCCGCGGCACCGGAGGGGCGGCCCGCCGGTCGCGGGGCGTGGCAGCGCATGCGATGACGGCCGCTCAGCCGGTGGAGTCCGGGTAGCGGCAGGCGGCCTGCGCCGCGGTGACCTGCTCGGCGGCGCTCAGCTTGACCTGCTGCGGGGGGTTCGGGGCCGGCTGCCCGGAGGTGGTGTCGGTGATGGCCGGCAGCAACCGGACGTCGGTCACATCGGTCGGTCCGTCGCCGCCCAGGCAGGCGGCGGCGACCACGGCGATGGCGCTGCCGGGGCTGCCGGGCTGGTCGGCCGTGCCGGTCAGGGGACCGAGCCGCCACGGGAAGTCGAACGTGCCGGTGTCGCTGTTGATCAGGTCGAGGTGGTGCCAGGTCGGCGCGGCGGGCGCGGCACTGGGGGTGGGGGTGGGGTGACCGGTGGCGCCGGTGGCCGGACTCGGGGAGGGGCTCGGGGTGACGTAGCGCGCGGCGAAGCCGACGATCCCCAAGTTCGTGCCGTCGGCCCGCAGTTGCACGGTGTCCGAGGTGTTGGCGTTGCGGACCATGCCGAGCGAGATCCGGTCGGGCATCGGACGGTCCGCCGGGCAGTGCGAGGGCGCCATGGCGTCCGGCGGGTTGCCGTGGATGATCGCCGAGGCGATCACGCCGCCGCCGTAGAGCTCGAACCAGCGCATGTCCACCGAGCCGCCGTGGCTGTCGTAGATGACGTCGCCCAGGCAGTAGCCGGTGAAGTGCAGTTGGCAGCCGGCCGGAATGGTGCGGATGGTGGGGGAGTTGCGGCTGGCGCCGGTGCGCACGTGCGCGCCGTCGCCGTAGGTGGCGCCGACGAAGTCGGTGGCGGTGATGCCCTTGGCGGCGGCCGGCGGTACGGGACCGCAGGCGGTCGGGGTGGTCTCCTGGGCCTTGGCGTCCTGCATGATCGGCGGCCGGGCCACCAGCAGGGCGGCGACCAGGGCTATCACGGCGACGGCGGCGATGGTGACGGGGCGCCGCCAGATCGAGCGGCCGGGGGCGCCGGGGTGGCCGGGATCGCCGGTGGACTCCGGGGCGTCCACGGCGCGCAGCCCGGTGGCCCGGGCGCCGTCGACCTGGTCGGGGCCGGCGGCTGCCGGGGCGTCAGCCGAGGCGGCTACAGGCCCGGCGGCGGTGGGCGCGGCGGCCTCGGCGGCCGAGGGTTCGGGTGCCGTGGGGTCGGCCGCAGGGGCTCCGGGCGCGGCGGTCTCGGCCGACGGTACTTCGGGCGCGGCGGTCTCGGCCGATGGTGTTCCGGGCGCGGCGGACTCGACTGCCGGCGCTTCGGGCGCGGCGGTCTCGGCTGCCGGGTTCTCGGTTGCGGGCGCCTGGGGTGCGGGGGCCTCGGCGGCGGCGGGGGGCCTGGTTGCGGGGGCCTGGGGTGCGGGAGTCCCCGCCGAACCGGCCTCGGGCGCGGCGCCGTTCGCCACCGCGCCGTCCCCGCCCGGGTGCTTGGCGCTCGCCCGCTGCTCCTGCAGCGTGCGGTTGAGCTCCCGCCAGCGCTGCTCCCAGGCGGCGACGTCACCACCGCAGGCCCCGACGTACGCCAGGGTCACTTCCAGGCTGGGCTGACGCACTCCGCCTGCGGCGTCACTGAGAGTAGTGGCACCGAACCCCGCTGTGGTGGCGAGGGCCCGGTAGGTGGGGTTGCCGGCAGCTTCGCGCACGAGCCGCAAATCGTGGGCGAAGGCCTGCAGCGGCCCCTCGGTCGGGTCGATGGGACGTGGTTTGCGGGCCAACGAGTCTCCTGGGCTCTGCCCGAACCGCCGCTGCTAGACGGCCCGGGGCTGTCGTCCGAACGCGCGTTCCTGGTGTTGGTACCTGAAGGCTGTCGATCTGGCGGTGTGATGGTACTCGCTGCTCAGTGGGCCGAGCGAGGCGCTGCGGTCCAGTGGATCGTTACCGCCGCATTGCCGCGCGACGGCATTTCAGCTAACTCTGAGTCACTTCCGGCCAACGCTCGTAACCGGAAGATTTCATTTCTGGTCACCCCTTGTTGACCTGACCATGACTCATTAGCCTCATGGCGAGCCGGCCGGTCCGAACGGGGATTCGGCGGCCTGTTCCCCGCCATCCATGAGTCACCCCCACGGCTCATGAGTGGACTTGTCATGCGCAGTGCCCCCGGTTGACCCCACTACAGGAGGCAGTTCGTTGTTCAACTCTCTCGCCAGCGGCCGGATCCGTCGCCTCGCCGTCGCCCTCACCGGCACCGCGGCGCTCGCCACCGCCACGCTGGCCGCGGCCGCCGGGCCGGCGAACGCGGCCCCCGCGACCGTGTACACCAAGGGCGGCACCTCCTGGATCCGCTCCTGCGCCACCCTCGCGGCCGGCGACACCATGGCGTGCAACGCGCTGAAGGTCACCAACGCCGTGCAGCACGTCAACGCGCTCGGTGTCACCCCCGACGCCACCCCGTCCGGCTTCGGCCCGAGCGACCTGCGCAGCGCCTACAACCTGCCGGCCAACGGCGGTGCCGGGCAGACCGTCGCCATCGTGGACGCCTACAACGACCCCAACGCGGAGTCCGATCTGGCCGTCTACCGTTCGCAGTTCGGCCTGCCGGCCTGCACCACCGCCAACGGCTGCTTCAAGAAGGTCAGTCAGAGCGGCAGCACCAGCAAGTTGCCCTCCAGCAACTCCGGTTGGGCCGGCGAGATATCGCTCGACCTCGACATGGTCTCGGCGATCGCGCCCAACGCCCACATCATCCTGGTCGAGGCCAACACCGCCAGCATGGCCAACCTGGGCACCGCGGTGAACGAGGCCGTCAAGCTGGGCGCCAAGTTCGTCTCCAACAGCTACGGCGGCGGCGAGTCGTCCGCCGACACCTCGTACGACACCACGTACTTCAACCACCCGGGTGTCGCGATCACCGCCTCGGCCGGCGACTCGGCGTACGGCGCGCAGTACCCGGCCGCCTCGCCGTACGTCACCGCGGTCGGCGGCACCGCGCTCAAGCGGGACTCCAGCGCCCGTGGTTGGAGCGAGTCCGTGTGGTCCACCAGCGCCAGTGAGGGCACCGGCTCCGGCTGCTCCGCCTACGAGGCCAAGCCGAGCTGGCAGACCGACAGCGGCTGCGCCAAGCGCACCATCGCCGACGTCTCGGCCGTCGCCGACCCGGCCACCGGCGTCGCCGTCTACCAGACCTACGGTGGCTCCGGCTGGGCCGTCTACGGCGGCACCAGCGCCTCGTCGCCGATCATCGCAGGCGTCTACGCCGACGCGGGCACCCCGACCGCGGCGGTCCCGGCGGCCGACGCCTACGCCCACAAGAGCGCGCTGAACGACGTGACCAGCGGCAGCAACGGCAGCTGCTCGCCGTCCTACCTGTGCACCGCGGGTGCCGGCTACGACGGCCCGACCGGCCTCGGCACGCCGAACGGCCTGGCCGCCTTCACCGGCTGACCTGCGGCAGCCTCCTCACCGGCGGGGCCGGCGCACTCCTGGGAATTCCGGGGGCGCCGGCCCCGCCGTCAATCTCCCGGGGCACCGGGGGTGGCCGCCCCGCCGTCAGCTCGCCGCCCCTGCCGTACACGATGTCTTCGCAAGGGTGTATGAATGTCCTCCTCAAGCTCAACCTACGAGGGGGGTTACCTCAACATGCGCAAGCGCATGCTCATGCGTGCTGCCTCGATGCTGGTCGGTGCGGGCCTCGCGGCCACCGTCGCGCCAGCCGCCGTGGCCGCGCCGGCGGCCCAGCACCTGCGGGTCCCGGCCGCCGCGCGGTCGTTCCACCACCAGACGTCCCGGACGGCCAAGACGGCCACTCCGAACGTCGGCAACAACGGCGGTGTGCTGAACCCGGGCGACAAGCTGCTGCCGGGTCAGAAGATCGTCGACAACGACGCCACCCTGGAGATGCAGGGCGACGGCAACCTGGTCATCTACCTGAACTACGCCAGCGGCCAGCACTTCGCGGCGGTCTGGCAGACCCGCACCTGGGGCAACGCGGGTGCGTACCTGATCATGCAGGGCGACGGCAACCTGGTGCTCTACAAGGCCGGTGGCACCGGTGCCCTGTGGAGCTCCGGCACCTGGGGCAAGGCCAACGCCAACGCCGAGTTCTACACCGGTGACCTGATGGTCGGCAGCGACTCCACCCAGACGGTGTTCTGGGACAGCGGCACCGGCTACCTGGCCCAGAAGGACGCCAACGGCAACTACCCCGACGTCCCGTCGGACAGCCTGCTTTCCGGTGAGGCGCTGTGGCCCGGCAACTGGATCGAGTCCACCAACGCCTGGGTGCTGATGCAGACCGACGGCAACCTGGTGGTCTACCGCAAGCGTGACGGCAAGGCGCTGTGGAGCTCCAACACCTGGAACAAGACCAACGTCGTGACCGTCATGGACTCGAAGGGCGTGCTCGCCGTCATCGACAAGAGCAACGGCAACCCCTACTGGGACAGCAACACCTGGAACAGCCCGGGTGCCCACGCGCAGATCCAGGGTGACCTGAACTTCGTGGTCCGCACCCCGTCCGGGACCCCGGTCTGGAGCAGCGGGACGTACAACCAGTACTGATCGGCGGTAGTGCCCGTCAGGGCGCCGAACAGGAGAAAACCGACGTGCCCGGCACCGCGGCTTCGGCCGTGGTGCCGGGCACGTCCGCTTCGGGTGCCTCGGCTGGTCACCGCGCCGTCCGTCCTGACCGGACGTCAGCGCCGGCCCCTAGGGTCTGGCCCCATGGATGACCTCTACACCCGTGGCAGGAACGCCCCGAGGGGCACGGCCGACTTCGAGCTGTACGCCTGGATCCAGGACCTGCACGAGGCCATGGACCTGCTCAACGACGCCTTCAGTCGCGACCGTTGGCCGCATTCCTACCAGGCGCCCTCGCTCAAGCGCCTGGAGAAGAACCTGCACTGGTACCTGGGGCGTGGCGTCGGTGGCGACGCCGAGGCACTCTTCCTGCGGTCGGTCGCCGGTTACTTGGGCGAGACCCTGCTGAACCAGGCCGGCGGGCGCTGGGGTTGGGACGAAACCCTGGACGACGGCGCCGGATTGCCGGTCGTCCGGCCGGACCCGGCGTTGGACCTGGATCCGGTCGTCCCCCTGGAGATCGTCGAGCGGGCCGTCGCCGAGCGGACGGGCACCGTCCTCGCCGAGGAGGCCCGCCGGCTGCGCGGCGCGGTCCGCGCCCGCAAACGGCGCAAGGGCAACGCCGGTTGGGAGCCCGAACGGCTGCCCACCCCGTGGATAGCGCGGGAGAACCTGGAGTCGTTCACCATGGCCAAACGGCTGCTGCGCTGGGGCTGGTACCACCGCAACCTGCACCGCTGGAGCTGGGCAGAGGAGGCGGGCGGCGGCGAAGAGCGCTGGAACTACCGACCGGAGTCGCTGGACGCGCTGGACGAGCTGCTGCACGAGCGCTTCCGGTCGGCCGAGGAGTACAACGAGGCTGCGGGGGAGGAGTTCTGGCTGCACGCCGCCTGGTACGCGGCCGAGTGCGTGGTGATGTGGAAGAAGGCCCGCTGGCAGTACCTGGAGCCCAATCCGCAGGCGCTGCCCGGCACTCCGTACGCGGCCGACAACCACTGGACCGGCGCTCCCTTCATCCGCCAGCGCTTCCGTTTCGACGGCCACGCCGAGCACCCCAGGCAGATGCTCCGCGCGGTCTTCGCCGGCCACCGGCTGAGGGAGGTGGCGGAGCGGTTCCCCGACCCCGTGCCCGGCGACTACGGCTACTGACCCGGCCCAGCGGGGGTGGGCAGGGGGCAGATTTGAACGCGTTCAAGTATGCGGTAGCGTTGGCGCCACGGCAGGCGCCCATGGCGGCGTCCGCCTCGGTGTGCCCGCAGGCGGTCGGCGCCGGGCGGGCCCGGGACGTGGGGGCGAGGGCATGAGCGAGGACGGGTTCGCCGGCTGGGTGGCGGAGTTCGAAGGGGAGCGGACACGGCGGGAGCACTTGGCGCAGCCCCAGCGGCAGCGGGGCGCCAACCTGCCGGCCACGGTCTGCCGGAGCCTGCAGAAGTTCCAGGTCGGCGAGGACGGCGACGGGCGGAACCTGATCGGCAAGGCCGACCAGGCCGGTGACCCGCACTACACGGCGGCCGTGCGGTTGTTCGTCGACGAGGAACGAAACCACGCCCGGCTGCTCGCCCGGCTGCTGGAGACCGCCGGTGTGGCGACGCTGACGGGCCACTGGAGCGACCGGATCTTCATGCGGGTCCGGCGACTGCTCGGGCTGCGACTGGAGCTGATGGTGCTGATGACCGCCGAGCTGATCGCCGTGGAGTACTACCGCGACCTGCGCGACGGCATCGCCGACCCGCTGACCCGCGAGGTGTCCGCGCGGATCCTGCGGGACGAGCAGCGGCACATCCCGTTCCACACCCGCAGGTTGCGCGGTTCCATCACCGAACTGCCCGCCGTGCTGCGCCCGTCGGCGGTGGCCGGTTGGCGGTTGCTGCTGCTGGCGGCCGCGTTGTTCGTGGCGGTGGACCACGGGCCGGCGCTGCACAGCCTGCGGGCCTCCCGCACCGGGTTCGTCCTGGGGGTGATGCGGGCCTCGGCGCCGGTCGCCGCCGGCCTGCTCGGCCCGGTCGGCACCCCGGGCGCGGCGGCCGCCCACCGGGCACCGGCCTGAGCGAACGCCCGGCGTAGTGCGGTCACTTGGCACGCGGCTGGTTGAACCGCAGCATGTTGCCGGCCGGGTCGCGGAAGGCGAAGTCGCGCACGCCGTACGGCTGGTCCATCGGCTCCTGGAGCACCTCGGCACCGCTCGCGCGGATCTTCTCGAAGAGGGCGTCGCAGTCGTCGGTGCGGAAGATGACGCCGCGCAGCTGGCCCTTGGCCATCAGTTCGGCCGCTGCCTGCCGGTCGTCCTCGGTGGCGTGCGGGTCGGCGACCGGCGGTTCGAGGACGATCTCCACGTCCGGCTGGTCCGGGGAGGCGACGGTCACCCAGCGCATCCCCTCGAACGCGATGTCATTGCGCACCTCCAGGCCGAGCACGTCGCGGTAGAAGGCGAGCGCCTTCTCATGGTCGTCGACGGCGATGAAACACTGTGCGAGCTTGAGGTCCATGGTCATCACCCTAGGGATGCCGGGCGCCTTTCGCTTCCCCGTTCCGGACCGGTCTGGTGTGGATCTTGGCGATGCAGGCCGGGATGACCGCGCTGTGCTCGTGGTCGCGGGTCCGGTAGGCGCTCGGGCTCTCGCCGACCAGCTCGGTGAACCGGGAACTGAAGGACCCCAGTGAGGTGCAGCCGACGGCCATGCACACCTCGGTCACCGTCATGTCGCCGCGCCGCAGCAGCGTCTTGGCCCGTTCGATCCGGCGGGTCATGAGATAGCCGTACGGCGTCTCGCCGTAGGCGGCGCGGAAGCTGCGCGAGAAGTGGCCCGGCGACATCAGGGCGTCCCGCGCCAACGCCGGGACGTCCAGCGGCTCCGCGTAGTCGCGGTCCATCCGGTCCCGGGCCTGGCGCAGCCGGACGAGGTCGGCGAGGGGAATGCGGGGCACGGGTGGTCGGTCCTCCTGCTGGTCGGTTGGCCCCTCCAGAGTCGCGCCCACCGGGTGTGCGGGTCAACCGAGCGCGTCCGGGGGCGAGCTCGGCCGGGCCGGGCCGGGAGGGCATTCGGCCGGGCCGGGCCGGGAGAGCACGTCGACCTGCTCGCCCCGGCGTCCGGCCCCATGGGCCGCCGACCGGCAACCGGCCGACGCCGGCCGCGTCGTCAGGGCTGGAACGCCACCTCCGGGTAGTCGGCCGACGGGCCGTCGAGGAGCGGCTGCGGGATCCCCTTGAGCTGCAGGTCGAAGAAGGCCGCCACATACGTGCGGGTCAGCTGCTCACTCCGCTGCCAGGACGGGCCGGGGAAGTGGACCCCGCCGGCGGCGGCCAGCATCGGCAGGTCGGTGAAGCTGTCGTGCCCGGCGCCGGCCACGGTCAGCCAGCGCTTCCAACCGTCCAGCCGCTTCCAGGCCTTGGTCCAGCTCTTGTCCATGCCGGGCTGCTCGTCCGCCTGGGCGCCGAGCATCAGGAACGGCCGGCCGTTCAGTCCGTCGTGCGGCATCGGGTCGAAGAACGTGCCGTCCATGTTCACCCCGGCGCGGACCCGGGGGTCCCCGGCCATGGTGCCGGCGGCCGTGTCGCCGCCGATGGAGTGGCCGGCCACGCCGATTCGCTGACGGTCGATCAGATCCGCGTGGTCCCAGGCGGGGTGTGGGCCGGTCAACCGGTCGATCACGAAGGACAGGTCGGCGGCCCGGTCCCGGACGACCTCGGCCGGACCGCCGGACGGCAGTGTGGCACAGACCTGGCAGGTGAGGGTCCGGCCGTCGGGGAAGGTGGTTCCGAAGGTGTCATAGGTGTGGTCGACCGCGGCGACCACGTAGCCGCGGCTGGCGAGATCCTCGGCCAGGCCGGTCAGGGTGGCTCGGGTGAAGCCGTTGCCCGGTGAGAGCAGCACCAGCGGGTAGGGGCCGGGTTCGGGTCGGGCGTCGGTGCGGGCCCAGGTGACGGTGGCAGCGACCGGACCGGCCGGGTAGGCGGCTGCTTGCGGGGACCAGCCGTCGAGCAGGTCCCGGGCCTCCTCGATGGTCATGTAGGGCGCCGGGGTGCCGCTGCCGGGCTGGGCCGGGTAGTAGACGGAGACCATCAGCTGGCGCGGCCCGGCGGTGGGGACCCATGGATCCTGGCGCCGGGTGTCCACCAGGTGGAGCACGCTGCGCCCCACGGCGTGCGGCCCGGTCGGCTGGGGCAGGACCGCCGGTTGGTCCATGGTGGCCCGGGCGGCGGTGGCGGCAGGGGCCGGGGCGGCGGCGAACGCGGAGCCCGGGGTGGCCACGGACAAGGGCAGGACGAGGGCGAGCAAGGCGGTGGCCGCGGCGGTGCGGCGGAGTGCGATCATGCGGTTAACGCTAGGAACGGCGCGGCCGGTTGGCGTCAGCTCTGGGGCGTCATCCCAGGGGCTGACGGGAATCATCCGCCGGGCTGTTCACGCAGCCCCCCGGTCGGCCCTGGCGATCGCGTCGAGGCAGATCCGGCGGCCGCCCGGGGGATGGCTCCCTCGGCTGACAGCGGTGTCGACCGCTGCCGGTCATCCTGCCGGAGCCGGCAGCCCGGGTCGGCGCCGGAGGGCGGCGGTGCGGCGGCGGTGGTAGTGGACGGTCAGCACGGCCACCAGCGGCCCCCAGGCGGCCAGCGGGACGTAGGCGGCGTAGAAGGCGACCGTCTGCCAGCCGTGCGTGACCAGTCCGGTGCCGGGAGTCTGCCGGGTGCTGTTGACCATCCGGCCGGTGGCGAACATCAACAGGCCGTACGGGAAGACCATCAGCAGCAGCGAGCCCACCGCGGCCGGGACGGTGGCGGCCGGCACCGGCACCCGGCGGCCGCGCAGCAGCGGGATCCAGCGCGGCACCGTCTCACCCCAAGTGCTCACCAATCCGACGGTGAGGAAGGCCAGCGCCTCGCTGACCACGCTGAGCGCCACCACGTACCAGGCCCCAGTGACGAGGACCGGGCCGTGCCCGGGCGGCGGGGTGGTGCTCGGTTCCAGCAGTGGGTCACCGTGCCCGAGCAGCGCCAGCCGCCAGAGGCAGGAGGGCAGCGTGGTGAGGGTGGTGGCGTACGCGGCGCGGACGGCCCAGCGGGGGACGCCGTCCGCGACGGTGCCGTGGAGGCGGGCGCGTCGGTGGAACCGGTAGCGCGGCGCGGGACGGACCCGGGTGCGGCGGCCGGCCTTCGAGCCGGGGGTGCTGGACATGTGAACTCCACTGCGGTGGGCCGGTGCTGAGCGTCGGCATCGACGATCGCAGCCGCCCGGGGCCCACCGGATCCCCCACGCGAGGGGAGTTGCGGGTCGGGAGCTCCCTCAGGTGGGGGAGGGGGCGATAGGGAAACATTGTCCTCCTCCCATATGATCAGCCGTCAGTTCACGGTTGATCAAAGGGGGACGGATGAGCGGGACAGCGGCGGTACGCGACCTCGAAGGCAAGGTCGCCATCGTGGTGGGCGGCAGCAGGAACCAGGGGGCGGCATGCGCCGAGGAGTTGGCGGCGCGCGGGGCCACCGTGGTGATCAGCTACGCCAACGGTGCCGAGGCGGCCGAGGAGACCGCGGCCGCGCTGCGCAAGCACGGTGTGACGGCGGAGGCCGTCCGCTCCGACGCCACGGTGTCGGCGGACGTCAACGAGCTGTTCGAGTCGACGGTGCGG
The DNA here is from genome assembly GCF_020907985.1 of Kitasatospora humi. Classification (GTDB taxonomy): domain Bacteria; phylum Actinomycetota; class Actinomycetes; order Streptomycetales; family Streptomycetaceae; genus Kitasatospora; species Kitasatospora humi. The sequence goes on from NZ_JAJJPA010000025.1 coordinate 15,464, forward strand.
CAGCACGGGCGACTGGACATCGTGGTGCACCTGCCCGGCATGGTGCTGAAGAAGCCGCTCTCCGAGGTCACCGACGAGGACTTCGACCAGGTGATCGACCGCAACACCCGCAGCGCGTTCCACACCCTGCGGGCCGCCGCCCGGCTGTTGGGCGACGGCGGTCGCTGCGTGGTCTTCTCCACCACGCTGACCTCCGTGATGACCGGGCCGTACGGCCTCTACTCGGCCAGCAAGGCGGCCGTCGAGCGGATGGTGCTCGCGGCGGCCAAGGAGCTGGGCCCGCGCGGCATCACGGTGAACGCGGTCGCGCCCGGCCCGGTGGACACCGACTTCTACCGCAACGCCGAGACGCCGGAGTCGATGGCCACCGCCGCGCACCACAGCCCGCGCGGCCGGCTCGGGCAGCCCGGCGACATCGCGCCGGTGGTCGGTTGGCTGGTCAGCGAGGAGGCGGGCTGGGTCTCCGGCCAGACCGTGCGTGCCAACGGCGCGATGTTCTGACGGCTCCCCCATGCCCGACTGGTCCACCATCTCCAACCTGGCCACCGCGGGCGGCACCCTGGTGCTCGCAGGCGCCTCCTTCGCCTCGATCCGCTCGGCCGACCGGGCTGCCCGCTCGGCCGAGCGGGCCGTGCTCGCCTCGCTGCGCCCGCTGCTGATCGGCTCCCAACTGGAGTCACCCACGCAGAAGGTGGTCTGGCACGACGCGCACTGGACCCACCTGGACGGCGGCGCCGGCTACCTGATGCTCGTCGACGACAACGTCTACCTGGCCGTCTCGCTGCGCAACGCGGGGCCGGGGCTCGGCGTGATCCACGGCTGGCGCCGGGTGGGGGAGCACGTCCACGCACGGGCCGAGCGCCCCGATCCGGCCGACTTCCGCCCGCAGGTCCGCGACCTCTACGTGGCGCCCGGAGACACCAGCTTCTGGCACGCGGCGGTCCGGGACGCGGAGGATCCCGACTTCGGTCCGCTGCAGAGGCTGATCAAGGGCCGGGAGCGGGTCGACCTCGACCTGCTCTACGGAGACTCCGAGGGCGGACAGCGCACCATCAGCCGGTTCTCGCTGATCCCGGGTGTGCAGACCGAGGCCTGGGTCGCACTGGTGGTCCGGCACTGGAACCTCGACCGGCCGGACCCCCGCTGACACCCCGCTGCCCGGCGGGCGTTGACCGCGGGCAGCGGGCAGCGGGCAGCGGGCAGCGGGCAGCGGGTGGCGGGCGGCGGGAAGCCGGGGGTCAGTGGGCGGTCCAGCCGCCGTCCAGGGTGAGCGAGGCGCCGGTCATGAAGGCGGCGGCGTCGGAGCAGAGCCAGAGCGCGGCCTGGGCCACCTCGGCCGGCTCTATCAGGCGCTTGATCGCACTGCGCTCCAGCATCACCCGCTCGACCACCTCCTGCTCCGGGATCCGGTGGGCGAGCGCCTGGTCGGCGATCTGGCGCTCCACCAGCGGCGTGCGCACATAGCCCGGGTTGACGCAGTTGCTGGTCACCCCGTGCGGGGCGCCCTCCAACGCGACCACCTTGCTCAGCCCCTCCAAGCCGTGCTTGGCGGCCACGTAGGCGACCTTGAACGGACTGGCCCGCAGGCCGTGCACCGAGGAGACGTTGACCACCCGCCCCCATCCGCGCCGGTACATGTGCGGCAGGGTGCGCCGCAGGATCCGGAACGGCGCCTCCACCATCACCCGCTGGATCAGGGCGAACCGCTCCGGCGGGAACTCCTGCACGGGCGCCACGTGCTGCAGACCGGCGTTGTTGACCACGATGTCGACCTCGGTCGGCAGGGTCTCCACCGCCGCCGGGTCGGACAGGTCGACGATCTGGGCGATGCCGCCGATCTCGGCCGCCACCGCCACGGCGGCATCGGCGGCCACGTCCACCACATGGACCGAGGCGCCGGCTGCCGCGAGTGCCTGTGCGCAGGCCCGGCCGATCCCGCCGGCCGCACCGGTGACCAGCGCGGTGCGGCCGCTCAGGAACCGTCCGGTTGTCCGATAGTTCTCCATGGTCGCAAACGGTAGGGAAGCACGACTCGGCGACCCATGTGACGTACCGCCACATCGGCTCGGCCCATCGTGGTTGCCACCGCCATGAGCGCAACCGGCCGATGGGCACGACGACAGGAGGGCGGGACGGCAGGAGCGCGGGACGGCGCGAGAGCGGAAGGACAGGAGCGGGGTGGCAGGATCTTGATGGAGAGTGGCATTGCTGCCACTGGTCGGCGCCAGGTCACAGCGAGGACCATTGAGCCATGAGCAACGAAGAGATCGCCGCCATCGCCCCCGACACCAAGGACTGGACCTGGGTGCTGGAGCGGGTCTGCCCCGATTGCGGCCTGGACACCCCCGCCGTACACCCCGCCGAAGTGCCCGACCTGGTGCGTGCCAACGCCGCCGGCTGGACCGCACTGCTGGCCGGCGATCCGATCGAGCTGCGCCGCCGTCCCGCCCCGGCCGTCTGGTCGGCGCTCGAGTACGGCTGCCACGTCCGGGACGTCTTCCGGCTCTGCGCTCCCCGCCTCGACCTGATGCTCACCCAGGACGATCCGCTCTTCCCCAACTGGGACCAGGACGAGACCGCGCTCGCCGAACGCTACTGGGAGCAGGACCCGGCCGTGGTCTCCGGTGAGCTCGCCGAGGCGGCCGAGGTGGTCGCCGCCGCCTTCGCACGGGTCACGGGCGAGCAGTGGGACCGCACCGGCAAGCGCTCCGACGGCGCACGCTTCACGGTGGGCAGCTTCGCCCGGTACTTCATCCACGACCCGGTGCACCACCTGCACGACGTGACCGGGCGGCGGGCTGCCTGATCCGCTGCTCAACCCAGAAGCAACTCGGTGGTCTCCCAGGCCGGTTCACTGAGCAGGGGACGCCACCGGGTGAAGAGCTCCAGCAGCGCGGCGCCATGACGAGTCCGGAACTCCTGGCTATGGCGGGCCAGGTCCAGCTCGTTGGCCGCCGTCAACTCGGCCAAGTCGCGCTGCTGGTGAGGTGTCGGCCGGTAGGGGCGGCCGGTGAACCGGTCGTGGATGAGCGGCGGTTCACCGGTCAGGTCCCGGTAGGTGGGGCCCCGCTCGCAGCCCGCGTAGTCGTGGACGATCGTCTCGGCCGCCGCCCCGGTCACGGCGGCCAGCCGGTCGCGCGAGTCCCGCCGGGCGGCCGGGAGCAGGGCGGTGGCGAACCCGTCGGTGCCGTAGCAGGCGTGGCACAGGCCGGCCAGCTGCAGTTCGGGGCGGGCGCCCCAGTCGGCGAGCAGCGCCCGGACCCGGTGCAGATGGGCGAGCAAGGTGCCGCCCGGGTGGTCGAGTTCGGCGGCCCCCAGCGAGCGGAGCAGGGCGTCGGCGCGGAGCAGGGCGGCGGCCTCGGTGGTGGGCTCGGGCATCGGCGTTCCTCCCGGTTGGTGGTCCTCCCGAGACCGGCCCCTGTCCTCGTGGTCGTCGTCCGCGTCCGGATCGCCGCCGCTGTCCGGCGGACAGGGTGCCGTCCCGGGCCACTGACGATCGTTCAGGAACGCGACACCCAAGTCAATCCTCGGGTTTCGTTCCAGATGCCCAAGGGATACCTTGGCTGTCCATGACCTTGGACGACCTCCGTGTCTTCGTCGCCGCCTGCGAGGCGGGCAACCTCAGCGCCGTCGCCCGCGACCTGTCCCGCACCCAGTCGGCGATCAGCCAGCACGTCCGCCGGCTGGAGGCGGAGCTCGGACTGACCCTGCTGGAGCGGCAGTCGCGCGGCGTGGTGCCCACCCAGGCCGGGCGCATCCTGCACCGGGCCGCCGCGCAGGGCATCGGACAGCTGGACCAGGCGCTGCACCTGCTGCGGGACCTGCGCGACGGGAAGGGCGGCACGGTGCGGATCACCACCGGCGCCACCACGGTGCGGCACTTCATGGCGGACGCGGTGGTGGCGTTCCGGCGCCGGCACCCCGATGTGCACCTGGAGTTCCGCACCGAGACCTCCAGCCGCAGTTGCTTCGACGCGCTCACCGCCAATGAGGCCGACCTGGGCTGGATCACCATCGGCGCCCCCATGCGCGGCATCGAGCAGCGACCGGTGCTGGAGGTGCCCTGGGTGCTCGCGGTGCACGTGAACCACCCGCTGGCGCACCGCGAGGCGATGGACCCCGGTGAATTGAGCGGGCTGCAGCCGATCCGGCTGCCGGAGAACTCGGTCGGCCGGGCCCATCTGGACGGCCAGCTCGCCCACCCCGCCGTCGAGCCCAACGCCACCACCAGCGTGGCCGACTGGGACACCGCCATGCTGCTGGCCGGGCTGGACGCGGGCACCGCGGTGGTGCCCGCGCTGCCCGGCTGGCAGGCCGCCGAGCACCCGACGCTGCGGCTGATCCCGATCCCCGGGCTGCCGCCGCTGGCGGTCGGCTGGGCGGTCCGCCGGTGGGACGCGCTCAGCCGACCGGCCCTTGACTTCGCCGAGACCGTGGTGGCGCACCAGCGGTCGACCGCCCACCAGCGCCCCTAGGGGCGGCCGGTCTCACTCCTCGATGGCGCCGCCGATGCCGCGCAGGTGGGCGCGGAAGGTCAGTTCAGGATCCCGGTCGCGGGCGGCCAGGTAGTCGGCGAACCGGAGTTGGGCGCGCAGCGTGGTGCCCGAGCGGATCCGCTCCGCCTGCCGGCGCTCGGGGTGTCGCGGATGGACTCGGCCAGGGCGAGCAGCTCCTCCGCCCGCTCGGCGGCGATCACGATCACCCCGTCGTCGTCGCCGAGCACCAGGTCGTCCGAGGTGACCCGCCACGGTCCGAGCCCGGCGCAGCGCACGGCGTCGGCCGGGCGGGCGTCCAGGCGCTGCGGGCCGGTGGGCAGGGCACCCAGGCTGAACACCGGCAGGCCGATCGCCCGCAGCTCGGCGGTGTCCCGGTGCAGGCCCCAGACCACCATCCCGGACAGCCCGGCCGCCGCGGCCTCCAGGGCCGCCAGGTCGCCCACGCACGCCTCGTCCAGCCGCCCTGCGTTGTCGACCACCAGCACATCACCGGGAGCGGCGTGGCGCTCGAACACCTCCAGGAAGACGTCCACGCTGCCGACGTGCCGGGCCGGCGCCACCCGCCCGGCGACCTTGCTCCCGGGCGCCAGCGGCCGCATGCCGGCCGGCCCGCAGCGCACCGGCAGCTTGGCCCGGATGCAGGCGTCGGCCACGTGCGCGGTGCTGAGCGCGTCGAACCGCTGACGCAGCTCCTCCTGGTCCATCGATCTCCTTCCAGTGACCCGCCGGGCGGTCAGTCGGCGAAGGCCGTGCTCAGACTGAGCTCGGCGGTCCGGTCCAGTTCGGCTCCGACCGACGCCAGCTTGTCGCGGACCGCGGAGACCGCGTCCTCGCCCAGCACCAGGCGCAGCGGCGGCTCGGGCAGCTCCAGCGCGCGGATCAGCGCGTCGGCGGCCTTCGCCGGGTCGCCGGGCTGCTGGCCGTGGCTCTCCGGCAGCCCGGTGCGCACGGCGCCGACGGTGTCCAGGTAGTCGTCGATCACGGTGGCGTGCTGCAGCGCCGATCCGGTGAACTCGGTGCGGAACGCGCCCGGTTCGACGATCAGCACCCGGATGCCCAGCGGCGCGACCTCGCCGGCCAGCGCCTCCGAGGCCAGCTCCAGCGCACCCTTGGCCGCGCTGTAGGCGCCGACACCCGGGAACGACATGAACCCGCCCATGCTGCTGACCTGCACGATGGTGCCGCTGCGCCGGGCCCGCATGTGCGGCAGCACCAGCTGGGTCAGTCGGATCGCACCGAAGAACATCACCTCGAAGGCGTTGCGCAGCTCCGGCTCGGTGGTCTCCTCGACGGCTCCGACCAGGCCGAAGCCGGCGTTGTTGACCAGTACGTCGATCCGGCCGTGCTCGGCGACGGCGGCCCGCACCGCCTCCTCGCACTGCTCCGGGTCGGTCACATCGAGCTTCACCACGGTGAGCTTGCCGGGGTAGGCCGCGGCCAGCGCCGCCATGGTCTCCGGCCGCCGGACCGCGGCGGTCACCAGGTCGCCCGCCGTGAGCGCGGCCCGCGCGAACTCCGTCCCGAAGCCGCTGTTCGCGCCTGTGATCAGCCAGTGGCGTTCCTGGCCCGGCTTCTGATCGATCGTCATGCTGCAACTCCAACACGTTCCGCTGATTCGCCGTCGACACTACACGTAGCGCGGGCGTCTACCGGGAGTCGTCAGGCGGTGAGCGGCGGCTTCCAGTCAGCGTGGCGCAGGATCGCCCGCAGGGTGGCGCCGCACGGTGCCAGCCGCAGGGCGGTGTTCCGCAGTCGAACGGCCGGCGGGTGTTCCAACTGCGCACCCAGGCACCCGGCCTGGCGAGCGGCACGGGCCACCGACTGGCTGCGCGGGCGCCGTTCGGCGTCGCACCCTGGCCCGCTGCGCCTGCGCGGTGGAGAGCGTCCACCAGCCGGAACCGCACGCGATCCTGACACCACGCCAGAGCGCCGGTCGGGCGGCGGTGCAGGACTTCCTGCGCGCCCAGGGCGTGCCGGAGCCGGCCCGATCGGATAACCGGCCGTGCTGATTCGCCGGCTATCTATACTCCCCGGGTATGGAACTGCGACAGCTTCAGTACTTCGTGGCCGTGGCCGAGGAGCAGAACTTCACCAGGGCGGCCGAGAAGGTGCACGTCGCCCAGCCCGGAGTGAGCGCGCAGATCCGGAGGCTCGAAGGGGAGTTGGGGCAGGAGCTGTTCGACCGGTCCGGCCGTGCGGTGCGCCTCACCGAGGTCGGGGAAGCCGTCCTGCCGTACGCCCGAGCCGCGTTGGCGGCGGTGGCCGGGGCCCACCAGGCGGTCGACGAGCTGACCGGCCTGCTCCGCGGCCGGGTCGCGATCGGCATGGTGACCTCGCACAACGTCGACCTGCCCGGCCTGCTGGCCGGCTTCAACCACGACCACCCGGCGGTCGAGATCACCCTGCGGGAGGCCGACTCCGCCGACCTGCTGGCCGGTCTGCACTCGGGCACCCTCGACCTGGCGATCGTCAGCGTCGGTCCCGGCACTCCGGAGGGGCTGGCGCTCGAGGTGATCGACGACCAGCCGCTGGTCGCCGTGGTCAGCCACGGACACGAGCTGGCCCGGCACACCGTGCTGCCGCTCATCGCGCTGCGCGACGTGCCGTTGATCAGCCTGCCGACCGGCACCGGCCTGCGGGCCCGGTTGATGGAGGGCTGCGCCGCGGTGGGTTTCGCGCCGCGGATCGCCTTCGAGGCCAGCGATCCGGTGATGCTCGCCCAACTGGCCGCCCGCGGTCTGGGTGCGGCCATCCTGCCGGGCGGCTATGCGGCTGCCTGCGCCGACCGGTTGCACAGCATCGCCATCGACCCGCCCGCGCTGCGCGGCCGGCTGGTGCTGGCCTGGCGGGCCGGCGGCCCGGGCGGCCCGGCCGCCCGGGTACTGCTGACCCGGGCCCTGGCCGCCCTGCGCGGCGGCGACGGGGAGCGGTCGACCTGAGGTGCCGCCAAACGGGTGAGGTTCGACCCATCGAGTCGACCCCAAGCGGGTGAATTCGAGTCTGGTTGCCGCCAGGCGGGTGAATCAGTGGCGTGCTGTCTGGCTCGCGCCGGATGCGGTCGGCATGATCGACCAGGACAGCGCGTCAGGGTGGAGTGGCCGAGAGGCGAGGCGGCGGCCCGCAGAGCCGTGTACATAGGTTCGAATCCTGTCTCCACCTCGCGATGACGGTGAGGCCGGCGACCCGGGAGGGTCCCCAAGTCACCGGCCCGTCGACGGGTTCACGAGAACCGGCTCAACTCAGCTGCCACTGCTGGTTGCTGCCGCCGGTGCACGGCCACAGCTCGGCCAGTGCGCCGTCCACCGTGCCGGCACCGGTGACATCCAGACAGAGTCCGGACTGCACGCCGGTGACGGTCCCGTCGGCGTTGAACCGCCACTGCTGGTTCGCACCGCCGTTGCAGCCCCAGATCTCCACCTTGGTGCCGGCCGTGGTCTGGTTGTCGTAGGCGTCCAGGCAGCGGGTGTCGCCGCCGCTGTAGACGGTCAGCTGGCCGCTCGGGGTCCGCGTCCACACCTGGTTGCCGCCGCCGTTGCAGTCCCAGATCTCCACCTGGGTGCCCGGGGTGGTCCAGCCCCACGGAACGTCCAGGCACTTGCCGGCTCCGATCGCGGAGACCGCGCCCGACGGGATCTGCCCCGAACTGCCGCCCGCCACCCGGTACATCACCGTGCCGTGGCCGGGCACGGTGGCACTGATCGCGCCCGTGGTGGGGCTGGTCGCGCCGCTCCACAGGTCGGTGAGGGTGTAACTCGCCGCGCCGCTCTTGCCGATGGCCGCCGCCGAAGTGCTGATGGTGGCGGCCGTGGAGTTCTCGTTGAACAGCGCCACGGCGACGTCACCGTTGGCCAGCGGCTTGGCGAGTACGTCCAACCCGCTGTTGCTGGCGATCAGTTGGCCTTGCTTGCCGAGCGGGTCCTGGTCCACCGCGATCACGCTGCGGTTCGTGAGGATGCCCAGGGTGTCCGCCGAGGCGGTGGTGATGGTGGTGCCGGAGATCAGCGGAGCGGCCATCTCGGCCCACAGGCTGAACTCGGAACGGTCCTCGGTGGTCGACATGCCGTTGCCCACCTCCAGCATGTCCGGGTCGTTCCAGTGCCCCGGCCCGGCGAAGGCGCCCAGTCCCACGTTCTGATGGAAGTTGGCGAGCATGCTGCTGTAGCCGGCGCTGATGTCACCCGTGGTGCGCCAGGAATTGCCGACCGGCGCGCCCCAGGTCCAGACCGACTCCTGACCCCAGTTGCAGAGGCTGAACAGGATCGGCCGGCCGGTCGCCGCGAGCGCGTCCCGCATCGTGGTGTACCGGGTGGTCGCGCTGGTCCCGGTGTTGTTGCAGTTGTCGTACTTCAGGTAGTCGACACCCCAGGCGGCGAACGAGGCGGCGTCCTGGCGCTCGTGGCCGAGGCTGCCCGGATAGCCGGCGCAGGTGGCGGTGCCGCCGTCCTCGTAGATGCCCAGCTTCAGGCCCAAGCCGTGCACGTAGGCGGCGGTGCCGGCGATGCCGTCCGGGAACTTGGCCGGGTCCGGCACCAGGTTGCCGTTGGCGTCGCGGGTCGAGGTCATCCAACAGTCGTCGATGTTGACATAGCGGTAGCCGGCGGCCTGCATGCCGTTGCTGTGCATCGCGTCGGCGGTCGACTTGATCAGCGACTCGGAGACGTTGCAGCCGTAGGCGTTCCAGTCGTTGAACCCCAGCGGCGGGGTGGTGGCCAGGCCGTTGCCCAGCGCCGCGGCCGGGGGAGCGGTGGCGGTGAGAACGGCGGCCGGTACGCCCGGCACCAGCAGGGCGAGCACGGCGGCCTTGGTGAGTAGCGAGCGGGTCAGTCGGCGGATCTGCATGAACACTCCCCGGGGGGATGGAGGGGTCAGCTGAGCCAATCTGTTGGAAATAGGTTGCTCATGTTAACTACTGTGCGTCAATAACCGTGCACGAGACGGTTTCCGTGTTGGAATCCGTTGATTGACTCAGGCCGTCAGCTCGCGCTCCAGCGGCGTGCGGAACCGCGGGGTGACCCGGACCCCGCCCAGCCAACCGGCCAGCCGCTCCGCCTCGGCAGCCACCGCAGCCTCCCCCTCGGCACCGATGTCACCGAGCAGCCGCCAGACCAGCTCGCCGCTCGCGCGTTGCGCCCAGCCGCCCACCACCCGGCCGTTCCACCAGACGGTCGGGCCGTTGTTGCCGCTCCGGTCGAACAGCGCGGGCACCAACTCCGGGTCCAGGTACCAGTCGCGCTCGCGCCAGCCCAGCACCGTCGGATCCAGTGCGGGCAGCAGCGCCGCCCACGGCCCGGCCGACGGCAGCTCGCCCTCGTCCCCGGGCAGCATCAGGCCGGTCGCGCCGCCGCCCAGCGCCACCTCGACCGCTCCGAGGTCGGCCACCGCGGTGCGCACCTCGCCCAGCGTCCAGCCCGTCCACCACCTGAGGTCGGCCAGGGTGCCCGGCCCGTAACCCGCCAGCCAGCGGCCGATCACCGCCGCCTTCGCCTCCCGCACCGGTACGTCGGGCCAGGGCGGCACGAGTGCCCACGGATAGCTGCTGCTCAGCCAGGAGCCGCGGGGCTTGCAACGCCTCATGTGCCCGTCCGAGGCCAGCAGCCGCAGCAGCCGGCTGCCCACGCTCTGGCGAGCCGCATAGGGCTTGCCCGGCGACATCAGGATGGTCTCCTTCAGGGCGGGCACGTCCTCGGACAACTCGGCGGTGGTCGCCTCCCCGCGCTCGGCCAGTGCCGCCAGCACCGCCCGCTCGGTCTGCGCCAGCCGTCGCTCGTCCCAGCCCTCGGCGCCCGTGGCCAGGTGTTTGAGCAGGGTGGCCCGCTCCTTGGCCGCGATCGCCCGGGCCGCCGCCGCGCTCACCTGCGGCGCCAGCTCGGCGGTGACGGCGAAGATGGTGCGGCGCATCGAGAGCAGCTTCACCAGGGTGACGTCCCGGTACAGCGCCCGCTCCACCTCGGCCGTCGACGGTTCCGCCAGCCGGGCGTTGGCGGAGAGGAAGACGGTGGCGGCATCGGTGGCGTGCAGCCCGACCAGCGCGTCCGCCACCTGCTCCACCCGGGTGGCCCGGGCGGCCGGGTGCAGCAGGTGGCGGTGTGCCAGACGGACGCGGCGCTGACCGTCGGTGAGGTGGGTGACCATGGTCCGGAGGGTATCCCGGCGGTCCGACGGTGTGCGGGGCTGAGCCGTCGGTGCCGTGCACCAGGAGGCAGGCCCACCGCGTCACACCCGAGGGTCAAGTACCCCCGGGGGAATGAGAAGTTCAGAAGGTTTTCAGAGCGATTTGGCCATGGCCAGTCAAGTTCGGGCTTGACATGCTGATTGCGCCGGCGCCGGCGAGTCCCTGACGCACCGCCACGACACCCTCTCGCTTCCCCCGGAGGACCCATGACCCCACACGCGCCTGCCCGCAGTCGGACTGCCGCGCTCGCCGCGCTGCTCTGCCTCGCGGTCTCCTGGATCCACGTCCAGGACCAGGGCGGCTTCCCTGGTGACAAGACGCCCGGCTACGTCGGCGTCGGTTACTACCTGTTGGAGGTGACCGGCGTCATCGCCGCGGTGCTGCTGCCGCTGGCCGGCCGGAAAGTACCGGCGCTGCCGGTCTGGGTGCTGGCGGCCGGTGTCGGCGTCGGACCGCTGCTCGGCTACGTGCTGTCGCGCGGACCCGGCCTGCCCGACTACTCGGACGACAAGGGCAACTGGACCGAGCCGCTCGGGCTGGTGAGCCTGGCCGTCGAGGCGCTGCTGATCGTCCTCGCGGCGGCGGGGCTGCGCGCGGCGAGCGGCCCGGCCAGAGCCACCGGGCGCAGGGCGGGAGTTCCCTCACCCGAGCGCGGGTAGCCGCCCGGCGGGCGGGGTGGCCGCGGTCCTCGCGGTCACCCCGCTGCGTGCGCCGGGCGGTCAGACGGCCGCCTTCTTGCGGGCCACCTCGCGGACCCGTTCGCCGAGCCGGCGGACCTGGCGGTTGCCGGCCTGGCCGGCGAGGCTCGCGCGCAACTTGTCGAAGTGCTCGTCCCCGCGCGAGGTGGACAGGGTGGTGTAGTCGTCCAGGAACTCGCCCCAGGTCACGGTGGCGGCCTCGATGTGCCCGAGCTCCCACTGGCGGGCCGCGAGCACCCCGTTGGCGTGCAGCCGACCCTGGCGTTCGTTGGCCGGGCGCACCTTGTTGGACTGGCGCATCGCCTGGATCGACCCCGGCAGGTCGCCGAGCGCGTAGAGCACGCTGGACACGTGGAAGTGGTAGGCGGCCCAGTCGTAGCCGCCCACCGCGTCATTGCGGCCGTCCGCCTTGCTCAGCGCCGCCTCGGTCTGGCGCAGCCGGGTGAACGCGAGCCGCTGGTCCTGCACCAGGGCGGCGCCGTGCGCCTGCTGGCCGCGGAGGAAGGCGGTCAGCCGGGGGCCGGCGGCGGGGGCGCACTCGGCGGCGGCGTCCGCGTACTCCAGGGCGCGCGGGCCGTAGCCGAGGTTGGCCGCCTGCAGGGACATGCCGCGCAGGGTGCGGCAGTAGGTGACGTGGTCCTGGCCGTCCTGGGCGAGCTGCAGGGCCTCGGTGAAGTACTGCTGGCCCAGGCCGTGGGCCCGCTCGTACATCGCCATCCAGCCGGTCAGGTAGACCAGGTCGGAGGCGGCGGCGAGCATCGACTTCTTGGTGGCCGGACTACCGTCGGCCGACAGCCAGGGCATCACCGTGTTGGCCAGGAAAGCCGCGCTCATCGGACGGGCGTGGCCGCCGCCCAGCTCGTCCAGGATGCCCGCGATGCGGTCGGTCATGGCGCGCACGGTCTCGACTTCGCTCTCCCCTATCCGGACCGTGCGCCCGGCGCGAACCTCCTGCTGCGCGCCGTCCAGACGCTGTGCGAGCTCCGTGTAGCCGGGGACCAGCATGGCCGCCGAGTACAGTCCCGCGGCCAGCATGGTGCGCCGGGACGGGTCCATGTCGTCCCGCACCAGGTCGGCGAGACCGCCCAGTCGATCGTTCGGGCGAGCACCGGCCGGCGCCTTGCCGAAACCGGCTTCCTGCGAGGTCACCGGGCGTCCCAGCCGCCGGGCGAAGGCCTCGGCGATCACCGGTCGAACGGCTTGTCTGGGCTTGACGCCTTTGAGCCAGTGCGAGACCGCCGAGTGGTCGTAGGTCAGTTCGAGACCGGCGTCCCGTCCGGTGCGGTTGACCGCCCTGGCCAGCTGATCGTTGCCCCAACGGGCCTCCGCCAGCAGGGCTGCGAGCTGTCTGTTCGGTATGCGGGTCATGGCTCCCCCGTTCTTCGCCCCCGTTAATCGCACCCCCTCGGACACCCCCGCGTCCAGGGTCGCGTCGTGATTCACGTCATTCACGACTGGGTCAAGCATGGCCCGTTCTCATCCCCGGTGTAACCCGGTTGACTGGGTATCAGTCGTGGGGGGACGGCAGCAGCACATCTGCTCGGCCGTTCTCCGGATGGTCGAGGAGATGCCGTCATGGAGCGCGAGTACCGTCCCCTGCGGGACGAATTCCACGTCACCGTCGGTGCGGACGCGGTGCGGCGGGCCCGGGAGCGGGTCGTGGCCGCCGCGGAGCACTGGGGGGTGCCGCTCTCCGCGGACGCACTGTCGGATGTCCGGCTGTGCGCCAGTGAGTTGGTGGCCAACGCACTCGAACACGGGGGCGGCAGCTGCCTGGTGACGGTCGACTGGGTGGCCGGCGAGTTCCGGGTGGAGGTGGCCGACGGCTGCCGGCGTCCGCCCGCCGTGCTCATGGCCGGCGACGAACTGCCCTCGGGGCGCGGGTTGGTGCTGGTGGAGGCGCTGGCCGGGAGCTGGGGCTGGCGGCTGGTGCCCGGCGGCAAGGTGGTCTACTTCGCCTTCGCCGCGGAGCAGGCGCCCGTCGGGCGGTGGGGCGAGCCGGTGAGCGCCTCGGCGGCGTCCTGGCTGCGCTGAGCTGCTCGTGGTGGCCCGCCGCCCAGCGGGCGGAGCCGTCTGTTCCCATGCCACGTCATGCTCCCCGCCCGCCCGGTGCGGGATATGGCATCCGGGGAACCCGGGCGCCCCGGGGCACCCGGGCACCCGGGCGTCCCCAGCAAGCCCCGGCGACTTGCTACCCGGGCGGGCGGCTGAACATCTTCATCCAGAAGGTGATGCGAGAGACGTCGGCGCCCGCAAGGAACATCTCGTAGCCATTGGTCCCGCCATCGATGGTGATCATCGCCAGGGTGTCGACGTGGACGCGGCGCAGGAGGACCACCAGTGCACGGGTGGCGTCGAGATGCCGAGCGTCGCATGTGCTCCGGCGCAGTCGCCTCTCGTAGATTCTCCGCATGGAGTCGACCCGCACGGGTGAGCAGGCTGCCGATATCCCTCCGGCAAGGAGGCCGGCGACGCCGGGATCGCAGATGCCGTCCGCGATCGCCTGACGGACAAGCCTCACTGCCTGATCCGGGTCCATGATCCTCCGTCCACACTGGCCTGAGCGTCAGTCACCTTTCCGCCGGTGGTGACCCCCAACTCGCCAGCGTCAGCTGGTGCTAACTCCAACGGATCCGCCCAGGTGGTCGGGTTGTGAGCGGTGAAGCTCATAGTGGCACTCGACTGCGGCAGGCGGGCGGCGCAGACTAGGCAGTCGGGGCAGTCGGGGCAGTCGGCGTGAGGGTTGTCTGCACAGCACGTTCAACTGTCGCCGGGGGCAGAACGGTTATTGCCGCTGCGGCGTACATCACCGACACGACTGCAGGTGTGCGGTGAACTTCCCGTCAGGGCGCTCGCACAGCCAGCCGTGCTCCGCGAGCTTGGTCAACTCATTGTGGCGACAGCGCCGTTAATGCAGTGGCGGCGAGGAGGAGGGGGCGGGAAGGGGAGCGGGGGAGGGGCGCCAGGTGAGCTGAGCGGGTGGCCACCGGGGAAGGCGCGGCCGGTGGCCACCGCTGGGCCACTGTCAGTCCTGTCCGGTGGTGCCGACCCGCTCGGCCAACCGCTCAGCCCGCTGGCGGGCGGCTTGCGGCGTGCCGAGTCCCAGGCCGAAGGCGATGTCCTGCCAGGTCAGCCCGCGGCCCCGGGCCATCTGCAGCAGGCCGCTCTCCAGCTCGTCCAACTCGGCCCGGATCAGCGGCAGCAGGGTGAGCGCGGCCAGCAAGTCGGCGCGATCCACCGGCGGTTCGCCCTCCTCCGCAAGCGCCGCCCCGCTCAGCAGGAAGCTCACCAGGCGCACCGCCTCATGCGGCCCCAGCACGTACGGGTGCACCTGCCGCCGCCGCTGCTCGTCGGTGGCGGCGTGTCGCTCGGCGATCCGGAACAGTGCGGCAGGCGCCCGCTGGGCGCGGGCCCGGTCGGGGTCGGGAGAGGCGAACGGGTCGTCCATGTCCACGGAAGTCATGCGCGCCAGCATCGCGGCTGGCACTGTTTGTTGTCAACGGATTTCTTTGAATGGAATGTTCAATCGGTCGGCTGATCGCCCAAATCGTCGGAGCGGGTCAGCTGCCGCCCCCCAGCCCGGCCGGCCGGCCGGCCGTGAGTTGGACGAGTTCCACGGCGTCACCACCGGTCCGCGATCACCTCGGCTCCCGCTGCCTGGGCTCGCTCGGTCGCCTCCTGGGCGTCCTACAAGTGGCCACGCCACAGGGATCGGCCCGGACACTCGCTGACCGGCCTCGACCGCGTCGCGGTGGGCGGCATGCGGCGGATCGGCGATCTCCGGGGTGGAACGGCCAGCCTTCAGAATGGTCAGCCGCCCGCTCGCCTGCCCGCGCTCGCCTGCCTGCGCCCGTCCGCCCGCCTGCCCGCGCCCGCTCGCCCGCCCGCGCCCGCATGCCCGCGCCCGTCCGCCCGTCCGCGCCCGCCTGCCCGCGCTCGCCCGGCCGGCCGGCGGCGAGGCTCACGTGACCCGCTCGGGCGGACCCAAGCCAACGCCTGCACGGCTGGTACATGCTGGCCGCCAGGGCCGCGCGTCAGGCCGGGCTTGCGCGGGAGTGGCGGGCGCCGGCCTCACGCATGAAGTGCGCCCCCGAGCCCACGGAATCCTCGAACAGCTTTGGCCATCGATCAGCGCGCCAGTGAGCGGAACCGCTCCAGTCGGGCCGTCGGCGGCGAAAGGGTGGCGGCGCGGGCGAGTTCGGTGGCCACCGCAGTGGCAGTACGGTCGAGGAAGCCCTCGGACTCCGGGATCAGTCGGTCCACCACGCCCTCGCGCAGCAGCTCGGGCGCGCTGATCCGCTGCTGCTCGGCCAACTGGGGCGCCAGGTCCGGCGTGCGGTGCAGGATCACGGAGGCGCCCTCGGGAGGCAGCGGTGACAGCCAGGCGTGCTCGGCTGCAAGCACCCGGTCGGCCGGCAGCAGCGCCAGCGCCGCACCGCCCGCCCCCTCGCCGAGCAGCAGGCTCACGACCGGCACCGGAACGTTGCTCAATTCGGCGGTGCAACGGGCGATCTCACCCGCCAGCGCACGTTCCTCGGCGTCCTGGCTGAGCAGCGCACCATGGGTGTCGATCACGGTCAGCAGCGGGAGTCGCAGCTCGGCCGCCAGTCGCATGCCGCGCCGGGCGGTGCGCAGCCCGGCCGGTCCGACCGGCCCGTGTCGCTCGGCCGCCGCCCGATCGTGTCCGGCCACCACGCAGGAGATCCCGCCGATCCGAGCCAGTGCCAGAAGCAGCGTCTCGTCCCGTTCGCCCGCGCCGGTGCCTGAGAGCGGCACGACCGCGTCGGCCAGCGCCAGCAACTCGACCAGGCCAGGGCGCTCCGGCTCGCGGGTGGTTCGGATGGATTCCCAGACGGGAAGGAGGGGCGGCGATTGGTAATAATCGCCATTATTAACCTCCTCGTCCGCCGCCTGCGCCGGCGCCCCAGGCTCACTTCGCGTCGGCCGCGCCGAATAATGGGCATTATTAGCTCGATCGCCGGCCTCTCCGCCGGCCGCTCCGCCTGAATAATGGGTGGCATTAACGGCGATCTCGGCCGCTGTCTCACTGCGGCGCCGGGGGCCTGAATAATGGACATTATTAATTCCGCCTGCATCCCACCCCCTCGCCACCAGCATGTCCAGCGTCGCCACCAGCCGCTCCCGAAGCCGCTCTGGATCAAGCACCGCGTCCACCGTGCCGAACTGCTCCAGATGCTCGGCCCGCTGCACGCCTGCCGGGAACGGCGCACCGTACAGCGCCTCATAGACACGCGGTCCGAGGAAACCGATCAGCGCCCCGGGCTCGGCGGTGGTGAGCTGGCCGAGTGACCCCCAGGACGCCAGCACCCCGCCGGTGGTGGGGTGGCGCAGATGGACCAGATAGGGCAACCCGGCGGCCTTGTGCGCGGTCACCGCGTTGGCGATGGCGATCATCCGGACGAACGCCGGAGTGCCCTCCTGCATCCGGGTACCGCCGGACGCCGGGAAGCCGAGCAGGGGCAGGCCTTCGGTGGTCGCCCGTTCGACGGCCCGTAGGAGGCGCGCGGCCGTGGCGGTGCCGACAGAGCCGCCCAGGAACGTGAACTCGCTCAGCAGCAGCGCCACCCGGTGGCCGCCGAGCCGTCCTTCACCGGTCAGCGCCGCCTCGTCGGCCCCGCTGCGCTCCCGGGCCCGGGCCAGGTCGGAGCGGTACTCCGGCCCGGCGTCCGGGTACGCCGGCGGGGTGTCCCAGCTGCGGAACGAGCCTGCGTCGAGCAGTTGCTCGGCGAAGACCAGCGCCCCAGGGCGGGGCGGGGTCGGGCGCGCGCTGCCAGGTTTCGTGTTCACACCGCCAGTGTCAGCAGCGGTCGCGCACGGCCACAACGTCGACCAGGTCACACGGCGCCCCCCTCGTCACGGCGTGCCCGGTCCTGACCAGCCATGGCTGTCCCAGTGCGGCCACGCGGTGGTGGTCACCCCGGAGAGCGGGGTGCGCAGCGGCCTGCCCGGGCAGGCCGCTGCCGTCAGATCACCACCGGGCTGCGCCGTTCCACCAGCACCACGTTGCGCCACTGCCCGTGCAGCCTGCCGATCCGCTCCCGGGTGCCGATCACCCGGAAGCCGGCCCGTTGGTGCAGGGCCAGACTGGCGGTGTTCTCCGGGAAGATCCCGGACTGCACGGTCCAGATGCCGGCCGCCTCGGTCGATTCGAGCAGCGCGGTGAGCAGGGCGTAGCCGACGCCGTGGCCCTGCGCCCTCGGGTGCACATAGACCGAATGCTCGACCACCCCCTCGTACGCGCATCGCTCGGAGACCGGCGAGACCGCGGCCCAACCCAGGACGCGCTCCTCCTCGTCCACGGCCACCAGTCGGTGCCCGGGCAGCCGGCCGCTGTTGAACTTCGCCCAACTCGGCGCCTCGGTCTCGAAGGTGGCGTTCCCCCCGGCGATGCCGAGCCGGTAGATGTCGAGCACCTGCCTGCCGTGATCGGGCCGCATCGATTCGATCCTCATACGCTCTGAGGGTAGCGGCGTGGAAAGAGTGTTCGAGCCTCGGGCAGTCGACCGTCCGGCCCCGGAGTGCACTGGGCCGACACCTCACGTGCGGCGCCGGGCAGGAAGGGCGCCAGCAACTCGCCGAGCGTGCGGCAGGCGTTCAGCAGAACGGTCAGATGGCAGGGCGCGGTTGACGGATCCGACCAGGGCCGGGTCTGGTCCAGGTAACGGTTCGCCGCTGCCGGCAGCTGCCAGAGTGCGGCGGTGGCGCGGCGGAAATCATAGGCGTCGAGTGCTGCGGCGACCTCGATCGGGACGGTGGCGCACTCGGGCAAGTCGGCTGAGCCCAACTCGGGCACTCGACCGTCGCATTGGCGGTGCACCAAGGTGACGACGCGCTTCACCAGGTTCCCGATTCCGCCGGCAAGATCGGAATTGGCGCGCTCCACCAGGAGGTTGACCGTGAAGTCGGTGTCGCCGACTTTTGCCACCTCGCGCAGCAGCCACCAGCGCACCGCGTCGGTGCCGTAGTCGTCGACCAGTCGGACCGGGTCGACGGTGTTGCCCGCCGACTTGCTGATCTTCTGGCCGTCCACCGTGAGGTAGTCGTGCACCAGGACGTCGGTGGGCAGCGGCAGGCCGGCGGAGAGCAGCAACGCCGGCCAGTAGACCGCGTGGAACTTCAGCACGCCCTTTCCGCAGAGGTGGATCCGCCGTTCACTGTCGCGCCACCAGCGGTCGAAGTCGGGAGAATCCAGGCCGAGACTGGTGACGTAGTTGCCGAGCGCGTCCCACCAGACGTAGATCACCTGGGAGGCGTCGCCGGGCACCGGGATCCCCCAACCGTGCGCGCGCTCACGGGACCGCGACACCGAGAAGTCCGGCAGGCCGGCCGCGAGCAGGCCGAGTACCTCGTTCCGGCGCGCGGGTGGCTCGATCCGCAGGCGGTCCTCGGTGATCGCGGCCCGCAACTGTTCGGTGTAGCGCGAGAGTCGGAAGAACCAGTTCTCCTCCTCGACGAACTGCGGCTCGGTGCCGTGCTCCGGGCACCGTCCGCCCAGCAACTCCTCGGCGGTGTAGAACTGTTCACAGCCCACGCAGTACTGCCCGCGATAGTGCCGCTGATAGAGGTCGCCACTGGCCGCGCAACGGCGCCAGAGCTCCGCCACGCCGACCGGATGGCGCGGATCGCGGCTGGTCCGGATGAAGTCGTCCAGTCGCAATGCCAGCGGTTCCTGGAGCGCTTCGAAGGCGGCGGCGTTGCGGTCCACCAGTGTGCGGACCTCGATCCCGGCGGCCGCGGCGGCCAGCACGTTCTTGAGCGAGTTCTCATCCGTGCCGCTGAGCAGCCGGACGCCCTCCCCACGGGCCCGTCGATGCCGGGCCAGTACATCGGCTTGCACCAGTTCGAGCGCGAAGCCGAGGTGCGGACGGGCGTTGACGTAGGGAATGGTGGTGGTCAGGTAGGTGGTCATGAGTGGCCCTCCGGTCATGGCTTCGATTTGTGGGACCGGGGCCGCGAACACGAAAGAGGCCCCGTGCTGGCGGGGCCTCGGCCGTTCCTGAACGCGCGTCAGCTACTACCCCGCAGGGCGGGGCATCAGCCGGCTGAGAGTACGGAACGAGGTCATGGCTCGATGGTAACCACAGCACCCCCGGTCGGGCGCGTGCTTTACCGGCCCTGGGTGGCGCCGAGCAGCGCCTGGGCGACGGGGGTTCGGTAGTAGAGCACCGTACGGCCGTCACGGGCCCGGTTCAGCAGTCCCGCGCGCCGCAGCACCGCGAGGTGGTCGCCGACCGCGCCCGGGGCCATGCCGAGGGAGCGGGCGAGCTGGGTGGTGCCGGCCGGCTCGGTGAGTGCCGACAGCAGCCGGGCCCGGGAGCGGCCGAGCAGGTCGGCGAGCGCGTCCGGCACCTCCGGCTCCGCGGACCCCCAGAGGTCGGCGGTGCCCCTGGCCGGATAGATGATGGCCTTCGGCCAGGCATCGTCGACATGGGCGGCGGTCTGCGGATGGGTGAAGACGGAGGGCACCAGCAGCAGGCCCTCACCGGCCAATGGCACCACCCGGGTCCGGGAGCGTCCGAGCACTTCGATTCCGCCGTCGTGCCAACGCAGCCGCGGGTGCAGGCCCGCCAGCGCGGCGGCCCAGCCATGGCGGCCGAGCCGGCCGGCCCGGTGCACCACGTCGCGCTCGCAAATCGCCCGCAGCCGCGGCCAGTCGGGGGCGAGCAGCGCATGCCAAGCCCGGTCCAGCGCGCCGGCGATCCGCTGCACCACGTCTGGGCTCGCCAGCACCTCGGCGACGGCCGGCGAAACCGACGGCTTGGCGCCGCGGCAGTCAGCGATCTCGGCACGGGCGGCATCCAGCGGTGTCGCACGAATGGCGGCGAGGTCGTCCGCCCAGGTCTGGGTCAGCCCGGCGGCCGGCGGCGGAGCGATGAAGCCGGCGCCGCCCGAGGCGCTCTGCAGCGCCAGCACGCCCGCCAGATCGGTCTCGGCGCACAGCTGTTGGAAAGCCGGACGGAGCCGCGCGGCCCAGCGGGCGGCAAGCGGGCGGTGCGGAAGGTCGCCGCTCAGGATGTGCAGCACGGTGCAGAGCTCGAAGGCAGGAGAGAGCGCGAACCGGCTCCGCAGCAGATCGTCGGTACCCACCTCGAATCGCAGCATGGCGGGAGCTTACGTCCCGGGACGAATTCATCGCGCATGGCGCTGCCCCACTGGAGGCTGCCGGACATGACGAGCGTGATGAGCGAGACCGCCGCAGTGCCGGACGAACCAGGGAACGACGGCGAACCAGTGCGCGGCGGCGAGGCGTTGAGCAGCGGACCGGTGCGACGGGTCGGCTACCGGGAGGTGCTGGCCCGGCCCGTCTTCCGGCTGCTCTGGTGGACGGGGGCGCTGGGAGTGGCCATGGACACGCTGCGGATGGCCACCATCTCCGTGCTGGTGTACTCCGGTACCCGGTCCCCGCTGCTCGGCGGGCTGGCTTTCGGCGCGGGTTTCGCCCCCCAGCTGGTCGGCTCGCTGCTGCTCGGTTCCCTGGCCGACCGAGGGAGGCCGCGCCTCCTGATCACCGCCGGACAGTTGCTCTCCGCCTGCGCCGCGGCGGTTCCCGCGTTCGTGCGGTTACCGGTCGGTGCGGCGCTCGTCCTGGTGGCGGTGGTGGCAGCCCTGGCGCCGGTGTCCAGTGCGGCCGGCAGCCGCCTGGTCGCGGCCGAACTCACCGGTGATGCCTATGTGGTGGGTCGATCATTGAACACCATGGCGACGGCCGGTGCCCAACTGCTGGGCCTGGCCTGTGCGGGGGCGGTGGTGGGCGGCATCGGTCCGCGTGGTGCGCTGCTGGTGAGCGGCGGCGGCTACCTGTTCGCCGCGCTGGCCGTCCGGCTGCGGCTTCCGAACACCGCGGGCGGCCGCAGTCAGACAGCGGGGGAGCGCACCGCGCTGGTCCGCAGCAGCTGGGGCGGGGCACGCGCTCTGCTCGCCGCGCCCCGGACCCGCATCGTGCTGCTCGCCCAGTGGCTCCCACCGGCCTTTGCCGCAGGTGCCGAGGGCCTGATCGTGCCCTACATCGGCCAGTGCGGGCTGCCGTTCGGCGACGCCGGCCTGCTGCTCGGCGCGCTTGCGACGGGCATGATCATCGGAGACCTGATCGTCGGCCGGTGGCTGCGCCCCGCGTCCCGGGAGCGCCTGGTCGCGCCGCTGACCGCCCTGCTGGGCCTGCCGCTGACCGCGTTCTGGCTGCGGCCGGGGCCGGCCACCGCCGTCGTGCTGCTGCTGGTCGCGGGCCTCGGCTTCGCGTACGGCCTCGGTCTGCAACGCCCTTTCCTCGCTGCGGTTCCGGCCGAGTGTCAGGGGCAGGCGTTCGGCCTGCTGGCGGCCGGAATGATGACCATCCAGGGTGTGGGGCCGGTGCTCTTCGGTGCGGTTGCCCAACTCGGCTCGGCGGCAGGCGCGATGAGCTGCGCCGGCTTCGCTCTGCTGGTGACCGCCGGCTGGCAGGCCCGCATCACTCAACTTCCGCCTTCTGCACGAGGATTGAAAGGCGAATAGGTCGGGTCGCTCCAGGTCAGGGGCAGGGCGGCGACCGACTCCACCACGCCTGCCACGGTGAAGTCCACCAGGCGTTGGGCGCCGGGGACTTGAGCGGAGTGGGCGGGATCCCAGTCGATCCGGGCGGTCCCGGTGAGTTGTAGGGTGGTGCCGGTGTCCCAGTCGATGAAGAGCAGGCCGGCGGCCGGGTTCTCGGCCAGGTTGCCCAGGGTGGCGAACATGGCGTTGCCCGCGTAGTCGGGGAAGCGCAGCCGCCCTGGCCCGAGCACCTCGACGAAGCCGGGGAGACCGCCGCGGTGCGAGGTGTCCAGGTCGCCCGCGCGGTCCGCGGTGGCAATGAAGAAGGTGTCCGCGCTGTTGACGAAGAGCTGTTGCGGCAGCGTCAGTTGGCTGGTGCGCCGCACCGGGCCCGGTTGGCGGGCGAGCAGGTCGAAGCCGCGGGCCTGGATGTACTTGGGGCAGTTGGAGAAGACCTGGTCGAGCGCCACGTGCAGTCCGTCGCCGGTCGCAGTGGCGCGCCCGTTCATCCGCATCCGACGCCGTCTGGCCGGCTCCAAGGCGATCATGCCGACCCGGGTGGACCCGCCCAGCACCGCCGCCAGCGGGTCGTGCGGGGTCGGACGGGCCGCGATGGTGACGGCGTCGGGCTCATCGCCCAGCCCTGGTCGGGCCCGCAGGAACCCGGGCCGGTCGGCGAGTGCGCTCGCCCAGATCCGCCCGTCCGCATCGGCCGCGCCGACCAGCAGCATGGGCTGCGCGGTGAGGAACTCGGCGGCCACCGCCGGGATCCGGCGGTGCTTGGTCGGCCCGGAGTAGCCGGGACGGTCGAACCCGGCCCGGCGGCGGACCATTTGCTCGCCGCTCTCGGCGGTGGCGCGTGGCGGGTGCGTCTCCATGGTGTCCGTCCTGGTCGCGTCCATGGCGTCCGTCCCGGTCATCGTGTCCGTCCGGCCGCGGGGGCTTAGAAGAAACCGCAGGTCGGAGTGCCTGCGGCATTGGGGGCGTGGGTGTGCTCGCCGGCCAACCCGGCGGGGGTGTAGATCTCCAGGCGGATGCCGTCCGGGTCGGTGAAGAAGAGCCCGCCGGAGTCGGAGCCCTCGCCGTGCGGGACCACACCGTCATGGGCGAACTCGGCCCCCAGGGAGCGCAGTACCTGTTCGACGGCGCGAACCTGCTCCAGGCTCTCGGCCTCGAACGACAGGTGGTGCAGGCCGGGTGCCGCGGTGTCGAAGCGTCCCTCGCTCTGCTGCCAGAGCGTGATCAGCGGCCGGCTGTCCCGCCCCAGGAAGACGAAGCGTCCCTCAGGGTCGTCGCGGACCACCTCGAACCCGAAGACCTGCTGGTAGAAGGCGCGCGAGCGGTCCAAGTCGGTGACGTTCAGGCCGATGTGACCGGTTTTGAAGATGGCGGCCGGCGTGGCGGTCCCGGGCTGTGTGGCTACCTGAGTCATGGAAAACCCCCTTGTTGCGAGGTCCGGAGCGGCTCCGAACTAACCAGTGAAATGAGTATGGGGGTTAGCCACGAAAGGAGTCAACCGGCTTGCTGTTCGAAGCCGGTTAGAATCGTCCGCAGAGGCAGTCAGCAGACCAGTCAGGACGGAGTGTCGATGGCCGAGGAGGCAGTACCGCAGGACCCCCGCCCGCTGCCGGATGAGCCGCTCGTGGTCGATCTGCTCAACACGCGGTGGAACAACGGCGGCAACCCGCGCGATCTGCTGGCTTCAGTGGACGATCTGGCGTTCTGGCTCCGCGCCAACGGTTTCGCCGACCAGGTGCCCGCCAATGATGCGACGCGTGACGCGCTGGTCCTGACCCGCGAGGTGATCAAGCGCCTGGTCGACGGCGAGGACGGGCCGCAACTGCGAGCCGAACTGAACTCCGTGCTGGCCCACGGCTCGGTCCGGCGCTCGCTCGCCGAGGACGGCCCGGCGGAACAGGTGGAGGTCGACGCCCCGGCCTGGCTGCCCGCCTGGGCGGCCGCCGCCGACTACCTGCGCATGCTCGTCGAGGCGCCGGGCCGGATCCGCTCCTGCGCCCACCCCTCCTGCATCCTGTACTTCCACGACACCTCGAAGAACGGCACCCGCCGCTGGCACTCGATGGCCACCTGCGGCAACCGCGCCAAGGCCTCCCGTCACTACGCACGGGCCAAGGCCTGACGCCGCTCGGGCCAAGGCGTCCCGTCACTACGCACGGGCCAAGGCCTGCCGCCGCTCGGGCCAAGGCGTCCCGTCACTACGCGCGGGCCACGGCACCTGCCGCCGCACGGGCCACGGCACCTGCCGCCATGCCCGCTGTCGGCGCGGCCAGTGCGGCGGCGGTCGCGCCGGCTACGGCCGGGGCGTCTTGACGCCGTGGACCGCCGTGTACTCCGTCGCGAGCCAGGGACCCAACTCATCGACCAGCAGCGCGAGATCAGCCGGATCCGGGCTGCCCGCGCGGGCGATCCCGGCGGCGGCCCGCATCTGCGCCCCGCGTTCGGGGTAGTAGTGCGCGAACACGTCGGCGGACTCCGCGAGATCGCTGGTCCAGCCCTGCCACCGCGGCATCACCAGGGTGAACCCGGTGCGCACCACCTTGCGCGCCGCGCCCCGGCTGAGTGTCGTCAACTCGGCGCCCGCCGCCGCGCGCGCCCGCCAGCGCGGGAGGTAGTCGGCGAGGTCGCCATTGGTCTCCCGAGCCAGCACGCCGTCCAGTCGGTAGCGGGGGAGGCGCTCGGCGAGGTCCGGCCCGAGCAGCGGTGTGCACAGGCAGGCCAGGAACCAGGCCAGGTCGTACCGCTCCAGGTCGCTGAGCAGGCGCTCGGTGCTGAACAACAGCACGCCGCCGCCGTTGAGTTGGGGGCAACGGGCCTGCAGGGCGGCGAGCAGCTCGTCCGCGCCGGCCCGGTCGGCGTCGGTCGGCTCCCGGTGCAGCGCCAGCAGCAGGTCGAGATCCGAGCGCCCGGCCACCGCCGTGCCGCGCGGAATGCTGCCGTAGAGGTAGGCACTGTGCAGCAGCTCCGGCCCGAACGCCGCCGTCACCGCCTCCCGCACCGCCGCCACCACCGGCACGTACTCCGCCGTCACGCGCGTGAGCGACCCCTCGCGCAGCATCAGCCCATCCTGGTCAAGTCCCCGGCGCTGGATCACGGTTCACCTCTCCTGGTTCGCGGGGCCAGCGTGGCGGACGAGGAACCCGCGGGTCAACGTGATTCGGGAGGGATGGACGGCAGCCACGGCCCCTGCTCGGGCCGTGCCTCGTCCGCAGTGTCCGGCCAAGGCGGCATGGTGGCGGCGACGATCAGCAGGGCGGCATCGGGATCGGCGCGGAACTGGAAGGCGACGCCGAGCGGAATGCTCACCGTGACGCCGGGGCGCAGCACGGTGGTCTTCGAGTGGCCGTCGGCGGCTCGACGGCGCCACAACTCACCCGAGCCGCCCACCACGTGCCACAACTCCTGCACGGTGGCGTGCGAGACGGCCCGGGAGACCGCGCCGGGCGCCAGCTCGAAGCGGGCCATGCTGGCCGCTCCGGGGAGCGCGCCGAGCGGTCGCACCGTCGACCCGTCGGGTGCCTCGACCATCGGGGCGTCGATCAACTGCCAGGTGTCCATGGAATCTTGGTCCTCTCTCAGCTCAATGACCGGTCGTCGGTGCCCAGGCTCGCGCGGCCGCGATCCGCCGCGCGGTGCTCGGATGGGTGGCGAAGAGCAACTCCAGCAGGCGGGGCGGGTCCACGTCGGCCACATTGGTGAGCGCGAGTCGGCGCTGCATCGCGATGAACTGCTCCGGGTCCCGGGTCAGGTCCAGGGCATGCCGATCGGCCCGCGATTCGATCCGCCGGCTCACCGCGGCCTGCACCGGACCGCCGAGCGCGCCGAGCAGCGCCAAGCAGGCGGCCAGCAGCGGCAACGAGCGCGGATCGGCGACATCCGGCACCCCGGCGGACCGGAGCAGCGGGTCAAGCGACATCAGCCGGCCCAGCACACCGACCGCCACTGCGGCGCCCACCGCGCCCAGCACCGTGCCGCGCGGCACATCGCGGTGCTTGACGTGGCCCAGCTCATGGGCGACCACCAACTCCACCTCCCGCGGCGCCGCGGTGCTCAGCAGGGTGTCGTAGGCGACGATCCGGCGAGTGGCGCCGAAGCCGGAGACGTAGGCGTTCAGCGCGGTGGTCCGCCGCGAGGCGTCCGCGACCAGCACCTCCCGCACCCGCACCGCGTCGCGCTCGGCCAGGCCGAGCAGCGCACTGCGCAGCTCACCCTCCGGCATCGGACGGAACCGGTTGAAGAGCGGCTCGACCAGCAGCGGGAAGAGGAACGAGAACAGCACGGTGAGCAGCGCCGCCGCCCCCGCCGCCGGGAGCCACCACCAGCCCGTGGACCAGCCGGTGAGTGCGTAGATGCCGAGGGCGGCGGGCAGCATCAGGGCCAGCGTGAGCAGCAAGCCGCGCAGCAGGTCCACCGCCCAGCCGCCCCAGCCCTGGGTGACCAGGCCGTAGCGCGCCCGCATCACCCGCACCCGGGCGTTGAACGGCACCACGAGCAGCTGCCCCAGCAGGATCAGGGCCGTCGCCCCGGCCAGCACCTGGGCCGCCCACGAGCCGCCGAACACTCCGCCCGCCCAGGCCACCAGCCGCGCCCCGGCCGGGGTCAGCCCCAGCACCAGCGAGAGCGCCAGCCCGGCCAGCCGCCCACCGAGCAGCCACGGCAGTTGGGCCCGGCGCAGGGCCCGGCCGCGGGCCAGCTGCTCGGGGGTGAAGTCCGGCTCCGGCGTGAAGTCCGGCTCCGCCTGCGCCGCTGTCGTCACCGGTGACCGCCTCCGTCGGGTCGATGCCGTGCCTCGTTCGACGCTCACCGTAGAGCATGCAACGGTGTGTCCACCGGGCTCCCGCGACGGGAACCGCTGTCACCGCCGACTGGTCTTCGGCACTCGCTCCACGGCCACCATCGCCGCGTCGTCCCCCAGCCGCCCACCCGCGTGCTCCAGCAGATCGCGGTGCAGATGCTGCAGCAGGGCGGCCGGCCGCTCGCTGGTCCAGGCGCGGATCCGTTCGGTCAGCGGGTAGAAGGACCGCGCCTCGTCCCGGGCCTCGATCACCCCGTCGGTGTAGAGCAGCAGCCGGTCGCTCGGCGAGAACGGGAACGAGTCCGCCTGGTACTGCGTCTCCAGCAGCCCGCCCAGGCCCAGCGGCGGCGCCGGACGGCGGACCTCCAGCGTGGCCACCCGCCCGTGGTGCAGCAGCAGCGGCGGCGGATGCCCGCAGTTGATGATCTGGATCTGCGAGCCGTCGTCCGGGATGTCCAGGATCACCGCGGTGATGAACGACTCGGCGGCGTCGTGGACCACCGGCCCGGACGTCTCGTCCTCGTCCGGCGGGTCGCCGTCGGCGGCCGCGGCGAGGTCCCAGCTGACACTGCCGTCCAGGTAGGCGGCGAGTTCCGGGAGCGAGGCCTGGAGATGGGCGGCGGCCCGGAACGCACCGAGCAGCAGCGCGGCCTCGCCGAGTGAGGTCAGCCCCTTGCCCCGCACGTCGCCGACGATCAGCCGGGTGCCGTTGACGGTCCGGGAGGCGGCGTACAGGTCCCCACCGATCTGCGCCTCGGCCTCGGCGGCCAGGTAGATCGAGGCGATCCGTAGCGGGCCGATCCGGGTGGGCAACGGGCGCAGCAGCACCCGCTGCGCCGTCTCGGAGACGGACCGCACCTGTGTCAGCTCGCGGGCGTGCCGCTCGCGCAGCGCCCGGAAGGCCACCACCAGCGCCGAGACCACGACGAGTGCCACGATCTGGCTCTCGTGGTTGGAGGTGGTGAGGCCGCCGTGCAGGACGCCGATCAGGAACAGCGCGGCCACCGCGATGGCGCTCACCAGGGCGGTCAACCGGGCGCCGGCGAACGAGGCGGTGAGGGCGGGCGCCACCACGAGGAGGGGGCCCAGGTGTATGGACGGCGGGGACAGGATGTCCACCACCGTGATCACCAGGATCAGCCCAAGCGGCAGGCACACCAGGGCGCGGCCGGAGCGCCGTGGCCGGGCGAGAGCGGTGGATCGCCGCGGGACAGGCACGCTTCCTCTTTACACCTCGCCGGGCCCGGGCGCACTGCGAAAGCCGTGGCGGTTCAGCTGGTCGGCATCCAGTCGCCGGAGGCGATCAGGGCGGGGCGCTCGCGCAGCCGGGCGGCGGCCGCCGGGCCGGCGAGGTAGACCCAGGCGGGTTCGGCGCGCCCGGTCCCGCGCAGCGTGACCGGCAGCCGCTCGCGCACGTAGAGGCCGGTGCCGTCCGGTCGGCAGTCCTCGAGCTCGTCCAACAGCGCCAGCAGCCGCGGGTACTGGGCTGCCCGCAGGGTGAGCAGTTCGCCGACCACCCGGTGGGCCGGGTCGCGGAGCAGGAACGGATAGCCGGGGCCGTCGTGCAGTGCGGCCCCGTTCAGCACGGCCGGGCGGATCCGGGTGCAGCGGCCCGCCAGGTAGCGGGCGTGGTTGTGCAGGCCGGGGCGGAGCGTCCCGTAGACGAAGAACGGCAGCTGGTCGGACACGGTCGGTGCCTCCTCGGACGGCGAGCGCCGGCGGGCGCCACCGTCACTGGCACGCTACTCGCCCGCCCAGGCGGTTCGACAGGGGCGTGCGCGGGGTGTGCACTGGCGGAAGTCGACCGGATGCGCTGTCATGACTCGGATCATCACAGCACCGAAGCAGGGAGATGCACATGACGTCGGTCGGGACGAGGCAGGAGGCCCCCACGGGGACGGCACCCGTCCGGATATCCGGTGCGGTCTGGACCGCGCTGGCCTTGGTCTACGTGGTATGGGGCTCGACCTACCTCGGGATCCGGATCGCGGTGGAGAGCATGCCCTCGCTGCTTTCCGGCGCCACGCGGTTCCTGCTCGCCGGCGCCCTGCTGCTCGCCGTGCTGGCCTGGCGGCTGGGGCCCGCCGCGTTGCGGGTGAGCGGACGTCAGCTGGCCGCCACCGGACTGGTCGGGGTGCTGCTGCTGGTCGGCGGCAACGGGCTGGTGGTGATCGCCGAGGGCAGCGTCCCGTCCGGGCTGACCGCGCTGCTGGTCGCCGTGGTGCCGATCTGGGTGGTGGTGCTGAAGGCGTCGGTGGGGGAGCGGCCGGGGTGGGCACGGCTGCTCGGGGTGCTGCTGGGCCTGGTGGGGCTGGTGGTGCTGTCGCTGCCCGGTATCACCGGCAAGGTCTCGCTCGGCGGAGTGCTGCTGATCATGGCGGCATCGCTCAGCTGGGCGGTCGGCTCGTTCGTCGGCACCCGGCTGCCGCGGCCCGCCAACGCGCTGGTGGCGAGCGCCTACCAGATGCTGATCGGCGGCTTCGGCTGCCTGCTGGTGGCGCTGGCCCGGGGCGAGCAGCACCAACTGCACCTGAGTGCGATCACCACCCGCTCCTGGTTGGCGCTGGCCTACCTGGTGGTGGTCGGCTCGCTGGTCGGTTTCACCGCCTACGCCTGGCTGCTGCAGAACGCGCCGCTCGGGCTGGTCGCCACCTACGCCTACGTCAATCCGGTGGTCGCGGTCTTCCTCGGCTGGCTGGTGCTGGCAGAGCGGCTGAGCGCGGCGGAGCTGGTCGGCGGTGCGATCGTGGTGGCGGCGGTCTGCGTGGTGGTGAGCACGGAACGGCGGGCGCGGAGCTGACCGGGCGTCGCCGGGTGCGCCACCCCTCGGGCTGGTCGTACCGTGGACGGAGGGGCGAGCGAAGGGAGTCCGTGATGCCTGGTTCCGTCACCCTCGGCCACCACATGGAGCCGGCGACCAGCGTGGAGCACATCGACGCCGAACGGCTCGCAGTGCTGCTCGACGAGCTGGGCCAGCTGCTGGCCATCCAGGGACCCACCCGGCTGAGCGACGAGCAGGTGAGCGCACTGCGCGGCGGCGCGGAGGAGGGGCGGACCGAGCTGGCGCACTGGTGCCGGGCGCTCGCGGCGCAGCTGCACGACCGACTCTGAGCAGCGCATGGGCCCGCACGGCCGGTTCTGAGCAGCGCATGGGTCCGCACGGGCGGTTCTGAGCAGCGCATGGGCCCGCACGGCCGGTTCTGAGTCGCCTGAGCAGGGTGAGCAGCGCATCGAACCACCTCGACGGCGCCCGCAGTCCACCACGGACCGCGGGCGCCGAGCGCTGTCAGAGCAATCGCACGGTCAACAACCGGGCGCGACAAGACCCTTGACAGTGATCAGCAGTGCGTGAGTACATGCCAGCCGTGCTCACACCATCCTTCCCCCGCCGCTCCCTCGGGCGCGCCGTCACCGCGTTGGCCCTGGCCGCGGCCGCCGCGCTGGGCGTGCCGACCGCCGCCTCGGCCACCACGCACGCCGCCTCCTCGGCCGCTGCCGCACCCGCCGCTCCCAGGGCCGGGCGGGTCGAGACCAACTACGGCGACCCGGTCACCGCACTGCCGCCGATCAGCCGCCCGAGCGGCAAGCACTGCACGGTCACCGCCATGCAGCACGACTTCGCCAACAGCTACGGCCAGCCCTTCACCGGCACCCTCACCCCGCCCGCCGACTGTCCCGGGCCGTGGTCCAAGGTGGTGCTCGACTGGTCCGGCAGCGTCGCGGGCCGCCAGTACGACCGGCTGGCCGGCGTCTGGATCGGCGGCGCCGAGGTGCTGCGGACCAGCACGCCGGAGCCCGACCCGGCCGGCATCAGCTGGCACGTGGACCAGGACCTCACCGCCTTCACACCACTGCTGCGCACCCAGCAGCCGGTGGTGGTCGACCTCGGCAACATCGTCAACTCGACCTACACCGGCGTCTACCACATGACCATGACGGTCACCTACTACCAGGCCGACCGGGACAACGCGCCGGCCGCCACCGCCGATCAGGTGCTCCCCGTCTCGCAGTCGACGACCGCGCCCGGCTGGTGGACCCTCGGGAAGGGCCAGAGCGCCACCGCGAACCTGGTGTTCCCGCGCAACCTGACCGGCGCCCGCCTGCAGGTCTACGCCCGCGGTGGCGGCTGTGAGGAGTTCTGGTACTCCAACGTCCCCGACGATTACGCGGCGGCTCACCCTGACTACGGCATGTGCGGCGGTGGCACCTACCGCGAGGTGCAGGTGCTGGTGGACGGGCGGCTCGCCGGCACGGTGCAGCCGTTCCCGGTCATCTACACCGGCGGGATCAGCCCGCTGATGTGGCGGCCGATCCCCAGCATCGACGCGTTCCGCACCCAGCCCTACGACGTCGACCTCACGCCGTTCGCCGGCACCCTGACCGACGGCCGCCCGCACAGCGTCACACTGCTGCCGCCGGCCGGCATCAGCGACTCCTGGACCCTGGACGGCAGCCTCTTCCTGACCACCGACCCGCTGCGCGCCCAGACCAGCGGTGCGGTCACCACCGACACCATCGCCGCCGCACCGCAGGTGAACACCACTGAGCAGAAGCAGTCCGACGGCAGCGACCTGATCACCGTCACCGCGGGCCGCGACTGGACGGTGGCCGGCTACGTCGACACCTCGCACGGCCGGATCACCACCACGGTCGAGCACCACGGCGAGTACCGCAACACCGACACCCTCGCCAACCGGGGTCAGAACCAGGTGACCAGCCAGCGGGACAGTGGCTGGAACGTCGTCAGCACCGACGACGGGCACGGTCAGCCCCAGCAGCACCGCACCACCTGGTCCTACCCGCTCGACGTGACCAGCAGCTACACCCCCGGCAGCGGGTCGGACAGCTTCCTGGTGACCGGCCAGGTGTCGGTGGCACGTGAGCTGACCGACCAGACGCGGCACAGCCAGGGTGCCTGGCAGCAGCAGGCGTTCACCGACGACCGGCTGAACTCCCAAGGCGTTCTGGAGCGGCAGAACGGCACCGTGGTCCAGGCCGACGGCAGTTCGAACGAGCACTACCTGGGCAGCACCGCCGACGGCGGGTGCTACGACCATGAGTTGGCGTCTGACCACGGGTACCTGACGCTGGATCGCGTCAGCTCCTCGACCAACGGCAAGGCCTGCCGCTGACGCCGCCGGCCAGGCCTGCGGAAACATGGCTTGCTTTCGTGATGGCCGTGATGGCCGTGACGGCCGTGATGACCGTTTTGGGAGTGATGGCCGTGACGGCCGTGTGAAACGCTGAAGGCGAACTGAGGGCTGGTCGGACCGCGTTCGCACGGTCGCGACCAGCCCTTGGCTTTCCGTCAGTCCACAGTCCAAGACTCAAGCATGTCAGGATGTGATGTCTGTCACGTCGAGTTGCGTGGGGTATTTGTGCCAACTTGCTGTGATGCGTCGGTGACCTGCGGAAACGTGGAGTGTGCGGGGAGTCACCAGGGAGAGGGTTAAAGACTCGTGAAAGAGTTGATCTTGTTCTCGAAGGGGTTCTACGCTTCACTCTGCGGGTGTCAGCGGCGGATGGGGGTGCGGCCGACTGTCCAAGGATGACATCAGGGCCGGGTAGAGGCCGTGATGCTCAAAGCTGGCGAGATTGAGAGCACCATTGCCCATGAGGATCGCGCGTGAGAAGCCCGCGCTACCCGGCCGTTCTGACCGGCTTCCACGTCGCCTCCGCAGGACCCTGCTCGTGCTACCCGGGTTGACGACCCTGGCCGGATGCTCCGCCGACTCCGGCGGCACCGAAGCCTGGACCGCCGGCGCGGCCGTGGTGCTGCTCGGCGCCACGGTGGTGGCGGTCCGCCGGGTCACCGCCCGCCCACTGGAACGGGCCCGCGACCAGGCCGCCCGAAATCTGTCCCAAGTGCTCGACGAACGAGCCGGGTTGCTGGCGGAACGCACCAGGTTGGACAGCGAGCGCGAGGCCCAGCAGTGCCAACTCCACGCGCAGACCGCCGAACACCAGCGCCTGCTCCGAAGCTACGAGGAGCTCCAGCGGCAGCAACAGGATCTGACCGAGCAGTGGAACGAGGCCGCCGCCGCCCACGCCACCGCCGTGGAGCGGCTGGAGAGACTCCGCCAGGAGTACGCCGTACTGCTCGCCCAGCGCGACGGGCTCGAGAAGGAACGCGATGACCTCCAAGGCAGCGTGGACGCGACATTCGTCAACCTCGCGATGCGCACCCTGACCCTGGTCGAGCGCCAACTGGTACTGATCGAGACACTGGAGGAGCGCGAGGCCGACGCCACGCAGTTGGACAACCTGTTCCGACTCGACCACCTGGCCACCCGGATGCGCCGCAACAGCGAGAACATGCTGCTGCTCGCCGGCCTGGAGAACAGCCAGCGCAGCCGCAAGACGGTGACCCTGCTCGACGTGGTGCGCGCCGCGGTCTCGGAGATCGAGCGCTATGAGCGGGTCAAGCTCGGCTTCCTGGCCGCCGTCCGACTCAGCGGCGCGGTCGCCGACGACACCAGTCACCTGCTCGCCGAACTGCTGGAGAACGCCACCGCGTTCTCGCCTCCGCAGGAGCAAGTCGAAGTCGGCGGCTGGCTGTTGGACAACGGAGAACTGATGATCTCGGTCAACGACCGGGGCATCGGCCTCCCGCCGGACCGGATGCGCGCCCTCAACGAGCAACTCGCCGAGCAACTGCCCAAGGACCCGGCCGAGCGTCGGGACAAGCTGATGGCCGGTGCACGGACCGGGCGCAGCATGGGCCTGTTCGTGGTCGCCAGGCTGGCCGCACGGCACGGCCTGCGGGTGCAGCTGCGCGAGAACGGGCAAGGGGGCGGGGTGACCGCCATGGTTGTGCTGCCGAGTGGGGCGCTGCACCAGGACGACGTCAGCACCGCCGACCTCGACGACCAGCGGCAGGCCGAGCGCAGTGCGGCCGCTGCGGCGGCGCAGGTGCGCATGGCGGAGCAGCGGGCCGTCCAGGCCGCGGCTGCGACGACCGTGCCCGTGCCGATCGCGGCGCCCGTGCCGACCGGGGCGTCCGTGTCCCCTGGGGCGTCCGTGTCGACCGGGGCACCCGCCTCGGGGAGCGGCGAGCCGCCCGCGCTGCCCCGGCGGCGGCCCGCGCACGCCGCCGCGCCCGCTGCGGCGGCAACTGGCGCTGCCACAACGGGCACGGCCGAGGGCGCCGTTGCAGGGTCCGGCACCGACGAGTCCGCGTCCGAGACCGCTGTCGTCGCTGAGCCCGCCGTCGCCGAGCCTGGCGGAGCGGAGCCTGCTGGTGTGCGACCTGCTGTCGCTGAGCCCGCCGGTGCCGAGCCTGCTGGTGTGCGACCTGCTGTCGCTGAGCCCGCCGTCGCTGAGCCTGCCGTCGAACCGGCCGGTGCGGACCGCCCGTTGGACCAGCCCACCCAACAGCTGACGATCCGGCACCTGCGCTCCGAGGGCCGGCAGACGACCGTGCCGGACCTGCCGCGTCGAGTGCCGCGCTCGAATGGTCTGCCGGGCACCGGTGAGGCCCCACTCTCCGGCTTGCGCCGGGTCGCCGGACCGCCACCACCGGCACGGACCAGGCCGGACGCGACGAGTGCCGGCCCGGGCGCCGCCGACGCGGAGGTCGCGTCGGCCCGCCCGCGCACCTCCGCCGAAGAGCTGCGCCGCCGACTCGGCGGCTTCCAGAGCGGGCTGCGCCAGGCAGCCCGAGAGTCCGCTCCCGAGGGATCCGAGGGACAGAACCGATGAGTGACTTCGACTACCATCTCGCCCCAGCCCAGCCCGACCTGCCGGCGCATGAGGCGGTGTCCCAACTCCCGCTCAGCCAGGCCGCGATGAATGTCCGCTGGCTGCTCGGCGACTTCCTCGGTCAGGTGCCGGGGGTGGTCGAGGCCGTGGTGGTCTCCGCCGACGGTCTGCTGCTCGCCGAGTCCCAGCAGGGTCGCAAGCCCGACGAACTCTCGGCCATCGTCTCGGCGTTGACGAGTCTGGCCGGTGGATTGGCCCGGGCGATCGAGTACGGCTCGGTCAAGCAGACCATGGTCACCATGGACGAGGGCCATGTGGTGGTGATGGCCATCAGCGACGGCTCCTGCCTCGGAGTGTACGCCTCGCTCCACTGCGAGTTGGGCGTGCTGGCCTACCAGATGTCGCTGCTGGTAGAGCGCGCCGGCCACGCCCTGACGCCCCAGGTGCGCAGCGAGCTCCGCCGGACGCTGGCGGTCCGATGAGCAACAGTTCCCCGGAGGTGGGAAGCATGTCCGGCACCGCGCACAGCGGTATCCCCGTGAACGAGGTCGGCCCGGGGGGTGGGCACGGCCTGCGCGCCGACCGCGGCCGCGCCGACCAAGGGCGCTCCTCCCGAGTGCGGCCGTACACCATCACCCGCGGCCGGACCCGGTTCGGGCGGGTGCTGCTGGTCGAGACCCTCGTGTCGGCGCTCAATCGCCCGGCGGACCCGGCCGACCGCAGCCTGCCGGAGCTCGCCGACATCTGCGACCTGACACGCGGCCAGATGCGTTCCATCGCCGAGATCTCGGCGCTGCTGCAGATCCCGCTCGGAGTGGTGAAGGTGCTGGTCAGCGACCTCGCCGAGCAGGGACGGGTGCGGGTTCACGGTGACGACTCGGCCG
The DNA here is from genome assembly GCF_020907985.1 of Kitasatospora humi. GTDB lineage: Bacteria > Actinomycetota > Actinomycetes > Streptomycetales > Streptomycetaceae > Kitasatospora > Kitasatospora humi. The sequence goes on from NZ_JAJJPA010000025.1 coordinate 50,755, forward strand.
AACCGCTGGGCACCGGAACCGCGGTGTCGGGCAAGCGCGACGTGCTGGAAAGGGTACTCGGTGGACTTCGCAAGCTCTGACGCGCCGCTCGGCGCGCCCCGGCAGGGTGCGCTGCCTCCCGGCGTGCCGCTGCCGACCGGTACCGCCACCTCCACCAAGATCGTGGTGGCGGGCGGTTTCGGCGTCGGCAAGACCACCTTCGTCAGCTCCGTCTCCGAGATTCCGCCCCTCACCACCGAGGCGGTGATGACCGAGGCCAGCATCGGCATCGACGACACCGCGGCCGTCCCGAACAAGACGTCCACCACCGTGGCCATGGACTTCGGTCGGATCAGCCTGGAATCCGACCTGGTGCTCTACCTGTTCGGCACGCCGGGTCAGGGCCGGTTCTGGTTCATGTGGGACGACCTGGTCCGTGGCGCGGTCGGTGCCGTGGTGCTGGCGGACACTCGCCGACTGGCCGACTCCTTCCCGGCGTTGGACTACTTCGAGGGCAGCGGCCTGCCGTTCGTGGTCGCGGTCAACCAGTTCGACGGCGCCCCCGTGTATTCGCCGGAGGCGGTGCGCGACTCGCTCGCCATGCCCGACCACGTGCCGGTGGTGATCTTCGACGCACGTCAACGCGACTCCGTCGTCGACGTGTTGGTCCAGTTGGTGGTGCACGCGCTGGCCGCCGAGCCGGCCCCCGTAGGCTGACGGCCCTCAGCTCACCTTCCACCACTTCCTCAGCAACACCTCGCAAGAAGGCAGGCAGCTTTGCGCAAGATACTTGTCGTCGGCGCCGGTCAGGCCGGACTCCAGCTCGCACTGGGCCTCCAGGCCAACGGCTACGACGTCACGGTGATGACCAACCGCACCGCCGGTGAGGTGCGCGACGGCCGGGTGCTCTCCACCCAGTGCATGTTCACCACCGCGCTCGGCCACGAGCGTGAACTCGGCCTGAACTTCTGGGAGGAGGCAGCTCCGAGAGTCGAGGGCCTCGGCGTCTCGGTGGCCGGCCCGGAGTCCCAGCGGGTGATCGACTGGGTCGGGAAGCTGGACGGATACGCCCAGTCCGTGGACCAGCGGATCAAGATGGCGGGCTGGCTGGAGGCCTTCGAGCAGCGCGGCGGCAAGGTCGTGGTGCACGGAGTCACCGTCTCCGACCTGGACTACTTCAGCCGCCGGTTCGACCTGGTACTGGTCGCCGCCGGCAAGGGCGAGCTGGTCTCGATGTTCGGCCGCGATGACTCCCGTTCGCCCTACTCCACCCCGCAGCGCGCCCTCGCCGTCGCCTATGTGCACGGCCTCGGCCCGCGCCCGGAACACGACTTCAAGGCGGTGCGCTGCAACCTGGTCCCGGGCGTCGGCGAGCTGTTCATGATTCCGGCACTCACCGTCTCCGGCCCGTGCGACATCATCTTCTGGGAGGGCATCCCCGGCGGGCCGCTGGACGTCTTCGGTGACGTCAAGGACCCGGGCGAGCACCTGCGGCTGACCCTGGAGCTCATGAAGGCCTTCACGCCCTGGGAGTACGAGCGCACCCTCGGCGGTGTCGAACTGACCGACGCCGGTGCCACCCTGGCCGGCCGCTACGCACCCGTGGTGCGCAACCCGATCGCCGAACTGCCCAGTGGCGGCCTGGCCTTGGGTGTCGCAGACGTGGTGGTGGCCAACGACCCCATCACCGGGCAGGGCTCCAACAACGCCGCCAAGTGCGCCGCCGTCTACCTGGACGCGATCCTGGCCCACGGCGACCGTCCCTTCGACCGCGACTTCATGCAGGCCGCCTTCGACCGCTACTGGACGGGCGCCGGCCCGGTCACCAAGTGGACCAACGCGATGCTCGCCCCGCCGCCCGAGCACGTGCTGAACCTGATCGGTGCCGCCGGCCGGCTCCAGCCGGTCGCCGACCGGTTCGCCAACGGCTTCGACGACGCGGCCGACTTCGAGAACTGGTTCTTCGACCCGGAGAAGGCGGGCGCCTACCTCGCTTCGCTGGGCTGACGGTCGTCGGCTGGGCCGCCGTCGCGCCCACCCTCGTCAGACGGGGTGGGCGCGGTCCTACTGCGCAGGGGCGACAGGAACGCGGGCAGGAAGCTCAGCGTCATGCCGAACGCACCGATCCACAGGGTGGTCGGCGCTCCGAAGGCGGCGCCCGACGCTCCGCCCAGGAGGCCACCCAGCGGCAGACCGCCCCAGGACACGAACCGCGCCGTCGCACTCGCCCGGCCCAGCAACCGGTCCGGGGTGAGGGCCTGCTGCAGGCTCGACTGGGCCACCACTCGGACCACTCCGCCCAGCGACAGCGCCGCGAGGCCGACAGCTGCCACGTACAGGCTCACACCGCCACCGGGCCGGACCACTGGCATCAGCACCGTCAACGGGCAAGTGACGAGCGGCGCGAGCCAGATGGCCGGACCCCGGCCCACCCGCTGAGCGACCGGCGCGGCCACCAGGGCGCCCAGCAGGGCACCGCAGCCCATCCCCGAGAGGACCAGGCCCACAGCGAAGGCGCCGAGGCCCAACTCCCGCTCCAGGAAGACCAGCAGCATCGTCTGGTACATCACCAGGAAGAGGTTGAAGACCGCGTCCCCCAAGACGATCGCGCGCAACGCGGGATGTCGGGCGACGAACCTCAACCCCTCCGTGACCTCAAGGCGCAGCCGGGGACTCCCGGTCGGCTCCGGCCTGCACTCCTGAGCGCGAATGGTGGCTGCGAGCAGGCCGGACAGGGCCATCCCGGCCGAACTTGCCAGCAGCGTCGCGGGGGCGCTGACCGCGCCGACCAGTGGGGCCGCCACCACCGGGCCGCTGATACTGGTCACCGAGCGGATCGCCGAGAGCCGTGAGTTGCCCTCGACCAGCCGGCCGCGCCCCACCAGGTGCGGCAGATAGCTGACATATGCGACATCGAAGAAGACGGTCAGCACGCCGTGCACCAGCGCGATCGCGTAGAGCCACCAGACCGTCAGGCGGCCGGCCCACCACGCCAGCGGTATCGCCAGCAGGACCAACGCGCGCACCAGATCCGCGCCGATCATCACCGTTCGCTTCCGCATCCGGTCCACCCAGGCGCCGGCCGGCAGTCCGACCAGGAGGGAGCCGGCCGTGGTCATCGCCGTCAGCAGACCGACCTGGAAGGGATCCGCCCGCAAGGCCGTGATCGCCACCAGTGGCAGTGCCAGGAAGGCGATCCGGTCGCCGAGTTGACCGAGCGCCGTGGCGGCGAACAGCCGACCGAAATCCGGGTCGCGCAGCAGCCCGAACCGGGAGGGCCGTGGCATGCCAGTCACATCGATCTCCGAACTGCCGTTTCAGTTAGGACGGCTGGACGATCCCGAACTCGTAGACCACTGCTCGGTGTCGGTCCGGGATGACCATGTCGGCGGTCTCCACCGGCCGTCCGTCGGTGTCGTAGATGGTCCGCTCGATCGCCAGGACCAGATCCCCGGGCCCGATCCCCAGCAGGTGCGCCTGTGCTGGAGTGGCACGAGCCGGACGCGGCACCTCCACCACGGTCTCGACCCGCACGCCGATGGAGCGCATCCGCTCGACCACCCCCCTGCCCGCGAGCGGGCCCTGCTCGGGCAGGAGGATCGGCGTGCCTGCGGTGATCGCCATCGGCTCCCAGGAACAGGAGAGTTGCACGGGCTGGCCATCGGCGAGGAACTCGTAGTGCGTGGTCACGCAGAGGTCCCCGGGCCGGATCGCGAGCCGCTCGGCGATCTCCTCCGTGGCGGGCACGCGCAGTCGGCTGTCCGCGTCCCAGGCACTGGCTCGTCCGCGCTCGGCCAGGCCCGTGCGGGAGCCGGCGCGATGTCGCGAGCGGACCATCAGCAGGCGCTCGCGCGGCGTCCGGACGTAGGTGCCCGAGCCCGCCCGCCCTTCGAGGAGGCCCTCGACGATCAGCCGCTCCATGGCCCGCTGCGTGACGTTCCGCCCGACTCCGAACTGCTCGGCCAGGCGCGCCCGGGACGGCAGCCGCTGGCCAACCGGCCACTCTCCCCGAAGGATCCGTGTGCGCAGCGCGTCGGCTACGGCAAGGTACGGCGCGTCTCGGGGCATCTGCGACTCTCCCTGCTGGTTCCGGGCGACGGCAGCAAGCTAGTGCACCTGCGGAAAGCTGATGGAGTAGCCAACCGCCCGGGCACCAAGGCTGCTACGCCTGAGACCTTTGGGCACAGCCCGCAGACCTGCGCGAGTACCGCGCCGCCCCCACCGGCCGCACCGAGTGGGACCGCGCACGGAATTCCTTCCGGTTGTCTGTCACATCCGGCCGCTGCGGTCCGTCGAGGCAGTGAAGGCAACGACAACCGCAACGACCGGAGGACAGACCGCCATGGCTGTTGAGAGCACCACCAGCGCCGCCGCCGACAAGCTGACCGCCTCGCGCCTGCCCAACCCAGCCAGGCTGGTTCCCGAACTGGGCGTGGCGGGCGGCGCGTTGTCCAAGGCCGTCGGCAACGGTTCGGTGCCGCAGAGCACCGTTGACCTGATCCAGCTGCGGGCCGGCCAGATCGTCGGCAACACCTACCTGACCGCGCTGCACACCAAGAGCCTGCGTGCGGCCGGGGAGTCGCAGGAGCGCATCGACGCGGTCGCCTCCTGGCAGGACGCCCCTTGTTTCACCGAGGGCGAGGCCGTGGCGCTGGCCCTGGTGGAGGCCGTGCTCCAGCCCGCCATCCACGGCGAGCGGGTCCCCGACGCGCTCTTCGCCCGCGCCGCCGAGCACTACGACGAGAAGGCCCTGGTCACCCTCGCCCTCGCGATCGGCCAGGTCAACTTCTTCATCCCGCTCGCCCTGATCGGCAAGCCCCTCCCGGGCGTCAAGCCGTCGGAGCAGTGGACCTGAGTCCGGGCCCGGCGGATCCACGTCCGCACGGCGGCAGGGGCGTCAGCGATTACCAGATCCAGTCGCGCTGACGCCCCTGTGCTTCGAATACGGGCCCGGGCGAGGGGCCGTCGAACCGTGTGGCGCCCGATGGCCGCGGTCCGACGGCCCGTCGGTGTCCGTACTACTCGCCCGCCACCCGCAGCAGCAACTTGCCGGTGGTGGTGCGGGATTCGATCAGGCGGTGCGCCTCGGCGACCTCGGCCAGCGGGAGTTCGGCGCTGATCAGCGGATCGACGGAGCCATCGGCGACCAGGGCGAAGGCGCGGGCGGTGAGGGCGCGCAGCTCGTCGGGGTCGCGCTGGGACAGTTCCAGGATGGACATCCCAGCGACGGTCCGGCCCGGGTTGAGGTCGTTCTGGCCCACCTGCCACGGGGTGCCCCCGCCGGCGTTGCCGAACGAGATCAGGCGGCCGAAGGTCTGGAGGGCGGCCAGGCTCTCGCGGAAGGTGTCGCCGCCCACCGAGTCCAGCGCGAGGTCCACGCCCCGCCCGTCGGTCAGGCTGCGCACGGCCTGGGCGGTGAACTCGGCGCCCACGAGCACGTGGTCGTAACCGGTCTTCAACGCGTACTCCGCCTTCGCCGGGGCGGAGACAACGCCCAGCACCCGGCCCGCTCCCGCCAGCTTCGCCAACTGGCCGACGACACCGCCGACTCCGCCCGCCGCGCTCTGGACCAGGACCGACTCACCGGGCTGGAGCCGACCGATCTCGTGCAACAGGGCGTGTGCCGTCGGCAGCACGGTCGGCAGCGCGGCCGCGGTGCGCAGGGAGACGCCCTCGGGCAGGGCGAAGACCGTGTCGGCGTCGGCCACCGCGACCTCGGCATAGCCGCCGAACCGGGTGAGCGCGGCAACGGGCAGGCCGGGTCGCAGGCCGTAGGCCTCGGGGACGCCCTCGCCGACGGCGCGGATCCGACCGGAGACCTCCAGACCGGGCTGGAACGGCAGCGACGGGACGCGGTAGCCGCTGCCACGAGCCTTCAGTTCGGCGAAGTTGACGCCCGCGTACGCAACATCGATGCTCACCTGTCCGGGACCCGGCTCGGGCACCGGCAGCTCGGTGAGCTGCAGAACCTCGGGGCCGCCGAACTCCTCCACCACGATCGCGCGCATTCGCCTCTTCCCTCCGTTGTGAGCGCCCGTCATTGAGGACGGGTAGCCCCTGGGTGTTCAATGGGTATCGAACACTTTGAGTGTACGGACTTGATCGAACACTCGGCAAGAGGCGGAAGCCGCAGCCAAGGGTCCGGAAGCCAAGAGGGAAGCCCAGGGAGGAGAGTCATGGGTCACCGCGCGGAACCTGAACACACCCACCCCGACGACGTTCCGGTGCAGGCCGTCTTCGCGGCGCTCGCGGATCCGGTGCGGCTCGGGATCGTGCGTGAGCTGGCCGGGTCACCGGAGTGGACAAGGGCCTGCGGTAGTTTCGACGTGCCGGTCGGAAAGGCAGCGCTCAGCCACCACTTCGCGGTGCTGCGGTCGGCAGGACTGATCGAGCAGCGGGACGACGGCGCCAAGCGGGTCAACCGGCTGCGGTGCGCCGAGTTCGAGGCCCGTTTTCCGGGGCTGCTGGATCTTGTGGTGCGTGGCTGACGGCGAGTGGGAGGCAGGGGCGAGTGGGGGACGTGGTGGAGAGCGAATACCGGGTGCGGCGCCGGGAATCGGCCGACCTGGACGGCTGCGTACGAGCGCTGGCTGAGGTGCACGAGGCCGATGGATATCCGATGGTCTGGCCCGATCGGCCCGCCGACTGGCTGGCCGAGGACGACCAACTGGCCTGCTGGGTGGCGGTCGCGCCGGACGGCGCGGTGGTCGGCCATGCGGCGCTGGCCCCGGGGGTCGCTTCCTCGGCGGCGCACGTCTGGGCCGAACGGACCGGTCGGACAGCGGACCGAACCGGGGCGCTGAGCCGTCTCTATGTCGCCCCGGCGGCGCGCGGCCATGGTCTGGGTGCCCGACTCCTCGCCGCCGCCGTCGACTACGTCCGTGCGGCAGGTCTCTGGCCGGTCCTCGATGTGGTGACGACCAATGGTGCGGCCATCGAACTGTATGAACGTCAAGGCTGGCAGCGGTTGATGACTGCCGATCAGCGATGGCCCGACGGCCAGGTGGTGGCGGTGCACTGCTACGCGCTGCGGGAAGCCGGGTAGGTTGCCAGGAGCCGGGTGGAAAACCGGCTCGCAGTGGGATCACGCCGGATTGTACGGTCCGCTCCATGACTACTGATGATCATGACGTGCTGGGGCGCGCGGCAGCGGACCTCGAAGTCGCGGTGCGCTCGGCGGTCGGAGCGCTGACTCCACTTTCGGCGGCCGACTGGTCGGTGCCGGCGGGGGAGTTGAGCTGGGACTGCTGGGAGACGATCGAGCACCTGGCTGACGGGCTGTTCGCCTATGCCCTGCAATTGGGCCCGGTGCGGCCGCCATTGGACCACTTCGTGCAGCTGGGTTGGCGACGGAGCCGGCCGGATGCGCCGCCGCTGGCGATCTCGGTGGACCGGGAGGCCGGCCCGGCGGCGCTGGTGGAGGTGGTTGAGGCTGCCGGCGCGGTGCTGACGGCGATGGTGCGCACCGCCGCACCGACAGTGCGGGCCTTCCACGCCTACGGGGTGTCGGATCCGGAGGGGTTCGCGGCGATGGGTGTGGTCGAGGCCCTGGTGCACACGGAAGACGTGGTGCGCGGTCTCGGTGTCGAGTGGGCACCGCCGACGGGACCCTGCGCACGGGCCCTCGCCCGCCTCTTCCCGGAAGTCGCGGTGGGCGCCGACCCATGGGCCACCCTGCGCTGGGCCACCGGCCGTGCCGACCTGCCGGAGCAGCCGGGGCGGCGGGCGTTCGATCGCTGGCACAGTGCGCCGCTGGGGTGAGGGAGCCGCATTAATAATGCCCATTAGCAATGGTGGCGGCGGGGAGCGGGCAGGTGGGCTTGATGGGCTGCATTAATAATGCCCATTAGTAACGCCTGCGGCGCTGAAGGCCCCGTCGGCAGCTGGGCAAGAAGCCGGTGCAGGGGCGGCGTGGAAGCCGGGGCGCCGGGCTTCCGGGTGGCGCATTGGCCTCAGAAGTGCGGCTGGTTAATAATGCGCAGTATTAACCAGCTCGGCCACAGCGGGCGCCCGCCGTCTTGCGCCGTCGGACGTCCCCTCGGGCGGCGGAAGGACCGGAGTCGATCCGGTTCAACCAGTGGGGGCCGCGTGAGTTCGTTGTCCCCGATGCGCTTCCGGTGCGCGGGTGGCGGCCTCCGCCTTCGCCGCAGTTCAGGGGCGTTCTCCTGCTCGGTGCGGGCGGACGTAATGCTGCCCATTATTAGTCCGTCGGTCGCAGCGTATTAATGCCCACCATTACTACCCCTCCGCTCATTGGCTCGACAGTTAGCTCTCAATGAGAGATAAGCTGCCCATATGACGATCCCTCGCGCCGCGTCTCCCGGGCCCACTGACACGGCCCTGGCTGACGACTTCAGCGCGCTGCTCGTAGGCATACAGCGCCTGGTACGCCGCAAGCTGCGCCAAGGGCAGGTTGAGCCGCGGTTGCGCGGCGCCCATGTCGAGTTGCTCCGGCTGGTGATGGACACCCCCGGGCTACGAGTCTCGGATGCCGCAAAGGAGCTCTGCCTCGCCGGGAACTCGGTCTCCACTCTGGTCAATCAGCTGGTCACCCAGGGGCTGCTGCAGCGCGAGGTCGACCCGGCCGACCGCCGGGCTGCCCGGCTGTTCGCCACCGACGAGGCCGTCGAGCGGATCGGTGCCTGGCGGGCCAAGCGTGCGGCGCTGATCGAGACTGTGGTGGCCGATCTGTCCACTTCCGACCAGGCAGCGCTCGCCGCCGCGCTGCCCGCGCTGCGCGGCGTCGCCAACGGCCTGCGAGCCCAGCTAGGGGAGGACGCCCGATGACCAGTACCGAGAACGCGACCAACGCGTCCCACGCGACCAACGCGTCCCACGCGACCAACGGGTCCCACGCGACCAACGGGTCCCACGCGACCAACGGGTCCCACGCGACCAACGGGTCCCATGCGGCCAACACGTCCCACGCGGCCACCGTCACCGCTGCGGTTTCGCCCACCGCCGCACCGGGCCCTGCTCCCGACGCCGGCGCTTCCTCCGAAGCCGTGGTCTGCCGTGGCCTGGAGTACTCGTTCCATGGGCGCCGCAGCAAGAGCACCAAGGCGGTCGACGGCGTGGACCTCATCGTTCGTACCGGCGAGGTCTTCGGCCTGCTCGGCCCCAATGGCGCCGGCAAGACCACCACCATCCGCGCCATCACCACGCTGCTCCCGGTGCCCAGCGGCATGGTCCAGGTCTTCGGGTACGACACCGCGCGCCGCCGGATGGAGGTCCGCCGACTGCTCGGGTACGTGCCCCAGCAACTGTCCGCCGAAGCGGGGTTGACGGGCAGGGAGAACGTCGCGCTGTTCGCCCGGGTCTTCGACGTGCCGCATGCCGAGCGGGCCGAGCGGGTGGCCCAGGCACTGGCCGCGGTCGACCTGACCGAGGCCGCCGACCGGATGTGCGGCACCTACTCCGGCGGTATGGTCCGCCGCCTCGAACTCGCGCAGGCCCTGGTCAGCGCGCCGCGCCTGCTGGTGCTGGACGAGCCCACCATCGGCCTCGACCCGATCGCCCGCACCAGCGTCTGGGAGTGCATCGACGCGGTCCGCCGCGCGACCGGCATGACCGTGCTGGTCACCACCCACTACATGGACGAGGCCGACCAGTACTGCGACCGGCTGGGCTTGATGGACCGCGGCAAGATCCGCGCTCTGGGCACGCCGGAGGAGTTGAAGTCCTGGGTCCGTGAACAGGCCCCGGAACACCCCGACCCCAGCCTCGACGACGTCTTCCGCCACTTCGCCGGACGTGATCTGGCGCGCGGTCAAGCCTCGGAAGGAGATTTCCGCGATGTCCGCCGTACCCGCCGAACCGCGTCCCGTGTCGGCTGAGGCCGCAGACGCCGACGCAGTCGAGGCCGCGACCATCACCGCGACCCCCAACACCAAGGCTGCGACCTCCACTTCCATGGCCGGTGACCCCGCCTCCACGACCGGTGACCCCACCTCCACGACCGGAAACCCCACCTCCACTACTGGCGCCGCTGCCGCCACGACCGGTACCTCAACTTCCACGACCGGTGCCACCGCTGCCACGACCGGTGCCAGCACCGCCGCGACCAAGGCCACCGCCACAGCCCCAGCCGCCTCGGGTGCCGTCGCCACGCCGGAGCGCGACTTCGGTCTGCTACTGGTTCCGCCGCGCGCCAGGACCGGTTGGAAGTTGGTCCCGGCGCGGGTGCTGGCGATGTGCGCCGTCGAGTTGCAGAAGCTGCGCCACGACCGCACCGAGCTCTACACCCGGGCCATCCAGCCCGCTCTCTGGCTGCTGATCTTCGGTGAGACCTTCACCCGCCTGAAGGCGATACCGACCGGCGGCATCCCCTACCTCGATTACCTGGCGCCGGGGATCATCGCCCAGTCCGCGATGTTCATCGCGATCTTCTACGGCATCATGATCATCTGGGAGCGGGACTCCGGCGTGCTCACCAAGCTGCTGGTCACCCCGACGCCACGTGCTGCCCTGGTCACCGGCAAGGCCTTCGCCGCCGGGGTCAAGGCGGTGATCCAGGCCGTCGTGGTGGTGCTGATCGCGGCCCTGCTCGGCGTCGCGATGACCTGGAACCCGGCACGTTTGCTGGGAGTCGCGGTCGTGGTGTTGCTCGGCTCGGCCTTCTTCTCCTGCCTGTCGATGAGCATCGCGGGAATCGTGCTCACCCGCGACCGGCTGATGGGCATAGGCCAGGCGATCACCATGCCGCTGTTCTTCGGCTCCAACGCCCTGTACCCGCTACACCTGATGCCCGGTTGGCTGCAGGCGATCAGCAAGGTGAATCCGCTCAGCTACCAAGTGGACGCACTGCGCGGCCTGTTGATCGGTGCCCCCGCCCACCTTCCGCTGGACTTCGGTGTGTTGGCCGCGGCCACCGCCCTGGGGATCACGGCGGCCTCGGCCCTGCTGGGACGGCTGGCTCGCTGAGTCAGCGCCCGTCGACCGGGTGGCCGCTCCGTTCACGGCGGCCGCCCGGTCCATGGTGCAGGGCCAGGCCCACCGCGCCGGCTGCCACCGCGATGCCGAAGGCGGCCAGCAGGCGGGCGGCGCCGGACGTTTGGGCAGGAGTGAGGGCGGCTGCCAGGACCAGGGCGGAGGCGGCGCAGGCGGCCAGGATGGCGCCGGGGCCGGTGGGCAGGTGGACGTGGCTGCGGGCGTCGACGCGGAGCAGGTACCCGAGCAGCAGCGCGGTGATCGCCGCTGCCAGCCAGGCGGACGGGTGGGACAGAGCCGCCAGTAGGACGGCCACGGTGGCCAGCACGGTGTTGCGGTGGCGGGCCAGTTGAAGGTGCAGCCGGGCGGACGCGGGGCCGGGGCGGACGGTCAGCGGCGGCGCCGCCCACCATCCGAAGCCGACCGCCAGCACCGCCCCGGCCAGATGGAGGGGCACGCCTTCCCCTCCCCGCGGGTTGGTGGCGGCCACCAGGAGTGCCATGCCCAGGCAACGGCTGAGCAGGCGCTTGTGGGCGGGCGCCCATGGTCCCGCCCCCGATCCCGCCCCCGAAGCCACTGCCGTCGTCCCGACCAAGTGCCGTGCCGCAGCCGTCGTCCCGACCAAGTGCCGTGCCACCGCCGTCCTCCCGACCAAGTGCCGTGCCACTGCCGTCCTCCCGACCAAGCGCCGAGTCACCGCCGTCGTCCCGACCAAGCGCCCAGTCATCGCTGCCTCCCCTGAATCCGCCCCCGCCGCAGCGGTGCGACCGCCAAGTCCAGTGTCTCGCCAGGCTGGTGGGTCACCACCGGCACCCCCTTGTTGCGCAGGGCGAACCGGATCGCCTCGCGGTCGGCACGCCACAACTGCCCGGCCCACACCTCGTCCTGGTCCGACGGATCCACCGCCGGCTCGCCGAACGGGATCTCCACCGCCACCAGCGGATTGCCCCGATCGGACAAGTCGCCGAGCACGTCGAGGATCCGCTGGTCGGCCAGCGGCGTGAACGCGTACACCAACGCACCCGCCGGCAGCGCCCGCGGCGGCAGGCGGTGCAGATCAGGCGTGCGGTACCCGAGGTCCTTGCGCACCTCCAGCACGCTCTCCACGATCCGGTAGAACTGCCGCTCCCCGGAACCGGCTTGCAACCAGCGCAACTTGCCGCCGACCGAGATCACGCCGATCCGGTCATGGGTGCGCAGGTACGCCCTGGTCAGACCGGCGGCCGCGCGCACCGTCTCGTCGAGCGTGGAGGTCCCGGAAACGGGGTCCGCCAGATCGCCCAGCGCGTCCAGCAGCATCACGGTGTCCACCGCCCGTTCCGCGCCGAACTCGTTGATCTGGATGCTGCCGCGCCGGGTGGTGGACGGCCAGTGGATCCGGCGCTGCCGCTCGCCCCAGACGTGCGGGCGCACCCCGACGACCTCCACTCCTTCACCCGCCTGCCGCGAGGCGTGCTCGCCGAGCCGCTCGGGCAGTCGGACCGGGATCGGAGTGAGCCCGGCGGCGGTGGGCGCCGGGAAGACGTCCACCTCGCCCAGCTCCACCCGCACCGTGCGGCGGGCCAAGCCACCGCCGTCGTAGAGGTCCAGGTCGACGGTGCCCACCGTCCAGCGGCCCCAGCGGGCGGCGGTGAACTCCAACTCCACGGCGGCGGCGCCGACTCGCTGCTCCCGCAGGGTCAGTCCGGGCCCCGGGGTGAAGCCCGGGTCGAGCAGGCCGACCTCCCCGTCATGGGCGACGCTGATCCGGGCGGTGACCGTCTCGCCCTCGAAGCAGCGGCTGGGCGTCACCTCGGCGGTGGCCGACACCTTGGCGGGCCTGGTCCGTCCGGGTGCGGCCAGTACCACCAGCACCACCGGGCCGGCCGCCAGCGCGAGCAGCCAGGGCCGGCCGGTGAGCAGGGCGGCGGCCGCGGCGGTCACGGCCACGGTCAGCAGGCGCAGCGTGCGCTCGGCGGTCCGCCAGCCGCTCGGCGGCGGTGCGGGCAACTCGCTGAGCGCCAACGTCGGTTGGTCGCGCTGCTCCGGCGCGGTGGTGCTCATCACGAGGCCGGGACGGCAGCCGCCGTGGAGCCCTGCCCGAGCGGCACCCCGGGTAGCGTCTGCGGGGTCGGCACCTCGGCCACCAGCGCGGTCAGCACCTCGTCCGCCGACACCTGCCGTACCCACAACTCGGGCTTGAGGCTGACCCGGTGTGCCAGCGCGGGCACCGCCACCGCCTTGACGTCCTCCGGCGTCAGGTAGTCCCGGTCATCCAACATGGCGCGGGCGCGGCCGAGTTGGACCAGCGCGAGGCCACCGCGCGGCGAGGCGCCCACCTGGATCTGCGGATGCGAGCGGGTCGCGCCGATCAGGTCCATCACGTAGCGCACCAGGTCGTCGGCCACCTCGACCCGCTCCACGGCGGCCCGCATCGCCAGCACCGCGGCCGGGTCGGCGAGTGGCCGCAGCACCGCCTCGGGTGCGGCGCGGTCGATCCGGGCCCGCAGCATGAGGGCCTCCGACTCGGCGTCCAGGTAGCCCATCCGCACCCGCAGCAGGAACCGGTCGAGCTGCGCCTCGGGCAGCGCGTAAGTGCCGTCGTACTCGATCGGGTTGGCGGTGGCGATCACGGTGAACGGGTCGGGCAGCCGGCGCGTGGTGCCGTCGATCGACACCTGGGCCTCGGCCATCGCCTCCAGCAGCGCGGCCTGGGTCTTCGGCGGGGTGCGGTTGATCTCGTCGGCCAGCAGCAGGTTGGTGAAGACCGGGCCGGGCCGGAAGACCATCTCGCCGCTGCGCTGGTCGTAGAAGGGGGCGCCGGAGACGTCCGACGGCAGCAGGTCGGGCGTGAACTGGATGCGCCGGAACTCCAGGCCGAGCGTGGTGGCGAAGGAGCGGGCCAGCAGGGTCTTGCCGAGGCCGGGCAGGTCCTCGATCAGCACGTGCCCGCCGGCCAGGACCCCGAGCATCACCAGCTCCAGGGCCTCGGGTTTGCCGACCACGGCACGCTCGATCTCGGCCAGCACCTCGCGGGCGAGCTTGCCGGCCTGCTGGGGCGTCAGGTCTTCGGTGGTCACGGGGTCCTCACAGGGTCCAAGGGTGGTTCGGGTGGCGGCGTGGGTGGCAGTGTGGGTGGCAGCGTGGGTGGTGCCGTGGGTGGTGCCGTGGGTGGTGCCGGGGGTGGCGGCGTGGGTGGCAGCGTGGGTGGTGCCGGGGGTGGTGCCGGTCACAGCGCGTCGAGCCGGTCGATCAGCGCGCCGAGCCGGTCGGGCGGGAGGGTGGTGGACGGGGGCGGCTGCGCCGGGTCGATCCAGGGCCAGAGGTCCGCACCGACCAGGGCCGCGGCCTTGACGGGCTCGGTGTGCAGCGACACCCCGTGGCGCTCGGAGAGCCGGGCGGCGTACAGGCGTTGCAGCTGGGGGCGGAGCGAGCTGGGGTAGCCGTCCGGGTCCGACCCGCCGCGCAGGATCCAGTACCAGTCGCCGATGCCCGGCACCCGGGTGGTCATCAGCCGGGCATCGCGTCGGTATCCGCTGTCCTCCGACGCCGCGCCGATCACGTAGCGGCCGGTCAGCAGTGCGACGGCGCCCAGCACCGCGCTGCCCAGGCCGAGCGCGGGCAGCCCGCCGACCAGTCCCAGCACCAGTTCGCTGCCGGCCGCCACGGGCAGGAGCAGGGTCAGCGAGTGCCGCACCGACCCGACGTCGTCAGTGGTGTCGCGATCGGGCATCAGCAGACCCCCTCAGCAGGTTGCGCCGGCGCCAGGTGCCGGGCGATCGTGTCGAGGGCAGCGCGAGCACGCTCGAGCTCCGGCGAGCCCATCGGGTGGTGGGAGTAGCGGGCCTCGTGGAAGAGCGCGGTCAGCGCGGTGCCGGCCGCGGTCGGCAACTGGCCGAGGGCCGCCGCGCGGGCAAGGAGATCGGAGGGGCTGTCCGCGACGCGGCGGGCGACTCCGGAGGCCGCGAGCGATTCCTCCATGGCCGCGTAGCATGCGATCACCGCGGCCCGGGCATCGGTCCCGAGCAGTGCCTGCCGCCCGGAGCCGACCGCTGCGGCCAGTTGCTCCTGCTCGTCGAGCACCCGGCTCGGCACCGGGGCGGGGTGGCGGGTGCGACGGCGCCCGCGGAAGGCGGTGAGCAGCAGGCGGCCGACCAGTACGGCGAACGCCAGGACCAGGAGGGCGAGCACGACCGCGACCACGTTGCCGGTGGTGGCATGGCCGCCGCCGGAGGGCGGCCGGGGTGCCCCCGGGAGCTTCATCGCGGGAGCCCGCACGGCCAGGTCCGGCGGGACGGACCGGTGGTGGGCGTTCACGATGCCGAGCGCGGTGATCGGAAGCACCACCGCGAAGGTCAGCAGCAGCCACGCCGCCACGCTGGTGAGCCGCTCGGCCCGGGGTGTCAGGCCGCTCAGGTGGCGGACCGCCGCGCGGTAGTCCCGGCTCAGCGTCCCCACCACGATCGCCCAGCCGATGCCCAGCACCGCCACCCAGCCGGACGATCGGCCCAGCGGAGCGCCGCCCGTGCTGAACAGGCCGGTGGCCGGCCGCAGCATCAGCGCCGCGAACGCCAATCCGACCACCGCGGCCAGCGTCAGCGCCGCACGCAGCGTGCGGCGGTCGTCCGGCGCCGGTTCGGGGCCCGGTGCGGCGCCCGGTGGACTTGGCGGCGCGTCCGACCGCGCCTCGGCACGGGCGGTCCAAACGTTCGATCCGGTCATGCGTGTGTTGTTCCCCCCGGGTGCGGGACCGCGTCGGCGTGTGGACGCAGCGGCCCGGCAGGACCGCAGGTCCGCACAGCTCGCGCGGGACTGTCAGCACCCGCAACATACACGCGGTGCCGGGCCGAACTACGATGGGCCACCGGTGGCCGCGGTCGGGAACTGTCGCTCGTTCAGCTACCTGGGTGCTGTCGTACCGGCACACCGTCAGCTGGGATGACTGGGGGAGTGGCATGGCCGTTGATCAGGTCGAACGCGGTCGAAGCCGGTGGAGACGGCATCGAGGAGCCGCCACGGGGCGCCCCAAGCGGAAGCAGCGGCCGTTCTGGCAGGAGCTGCCGATCCTGGTGGTGCTGGCCGTCCTGCTGGCCCTCATCATCAAGACCTTCTTCGTCCAGGCCTTCTCGATACCCTCCGAGTCGATGCAGAACACCCTGCAACCGGGCGACCGGGTGCTGGTGGACAAGTTCACCCCGTGGTTCGGTGCCACGCCGGAGCGCGGCGACGTGGTGGTCTTCAAGGACCCGGACGGCTGGCTCAAGGGCGAGGGTCAGCAGGTGGACCACCCCAACGCCTTCCAGCAGGCGCTGAGCTTCATCGGGCTGATGCCGGGAGCCGGGGACGAGGACTTGATCAAGCGGGTGATCGCGGTCGGCGGGGACACCGTGCAGTGCGACCAGGGTCAGCCGGTCCGGGTCAACGGCACGGCGCTGACCGAGCCGTACGTCTTCCCCGGCGCGACGCCGTGCGACGACTTTCCGGTGGGCACGATCACGGTGCCCAAAGGCAAGCTGTGGGTGATGGGCGACCACCGCAACGACTCCTCCGACTCGCGGTTCCACCACAAGTTCGGACCGGGTGACGGCTTCGTGCCGGAATCGGACGTGGTCGGGCGGGCGTTCGCGGTGGCCTGGCCGCTCTCCCGCTGGTCCACCCTCCCCGTCCCGGCCACCTTCCAGCAGCACTCGCTGGCCGCGTCGACCGCCATGAGCTCGGCGGCGACGGTACCCGTGCTGTTCTGGTACCGCCGCCGCACCCGGCCGCCAGGACGCTGACGAGCGTCAACGGGCCCGCAGGAACTCCCGGTTGAGTGTGCCGATCGCGTCCAGTCCGATCCCCTTCGGGCACGCGGTGGCGCACTCACCGGTGTTGGTGCAGCCGCCGAACCCCTCGCTGTCCATGGCGGCCACCATCGACCGCACCCGGGAGCGCCGCTCCGGCGCGCCCTGCGGCAGCAGGTTGAGGTGCACCACCTTGGCCGCGGTGAAGAGCATCGCCGAGCCGTTCGGGCAGGCCGCCACGCAGGCGCCGCAACCGATGCACTCGGCGTGCTCGAAGGCCCGGTCGGCGGCCTCCTTGGGCACCGGTACGGCGTGCGCGTCCGGGGCGCTGCCGGTGGGGGCGGTGATGTAGCCGCCGGCGCCGATGATCCGGTCGAAGGCGGAGCGGTCCACCACCAGGTCCTTGATCACCGGGAAGGCCGCGGACCGCCACGGCTCCACGTCGATGGTGTCGCCGTCCGTGAAGTGCCGCATGTGCAACTGGCAGGTGGTCGTGCGTTCCGGGCCGTGCGGCCGGCCGTTGATCACCATGCTGCAGGCACCGCAGATGCCCTCGCGGCAGTCGTGGTCGAACGCGACCGGCTGGTCGCCGCGCAGGATCAGCTCCTCGTTGAGGATGTCCAGCATCTCCAGGAACGACATGTCCTCGGTGATGCCGCCGACCTGGTAGACGGTCATCTCGCCTGGCGCGTCCGGTCCGGGCTGCCGCCAGATCCGCAGGGTGAGGTTCATGCGTAGCTCCGCTGGGTGGGGTGGACGTGGTCGAAGACGAGCTCTTCACGATGGAGCACCGGCGGGCCGGAGGGGTTGAACTCCCAGGCGGCGGAGTAGCCGAACTCCTCGTCACGGCGGGCGGCTTCACCGTCAGGGGTCTGGCTCTCGACCCTGAAGTGGCCGCCGCAGGACTCGGCGCGGTGCAGCGCGTCCAGGCACATCAGCTCGGCCAGCTCGAAGTAGTCGACCAGCCGATTGGCCTTCTCCAGCGACTGGTTGAGCTCCTCGCCGGTACCGGGCACCTTGAGCCGACGCCAGAACTCGGCGCGCAGCTCGGGGATCCGCTCCAGCGCCTTGCGCAGGCCGGCCGCCGAGCGGGCCATGCCGCACTCGTCCCACAGCAGTTCGCCGAGCTCGCGGTGGAACGAGTCGGGGGTGCGGTCGCCGTTCACCGCGAGCAGCGCGGCCAGGCGGTCGGCGGCCTCGGTCGCGACTGCCTCGACCTCGGGGTGGTCCGGAGTCAGCGGAACCGCCGGGGTGCGGGCCAGGTAGTCGTTGAGGGTCGGCGGCAGCACGAAGTAGCCGTCGGCCAGGCCCTGCATCAGGGCGCTCGCGCCGAGTCGATTGGCGCCGTGGTCCGAGAAGTTGGCCTCGCCGATCGCGAACAGGCCCGGGATGGTGGTCTGCAGGTCGTAGTCGACCCAGAGACCGCCCATGGTGTAGTGGATCGCCGGGTAGATCCGCATCGGCACCTGGTACGGGTCCTCGGCGGTGATCCGCTGGTACATGTCGAAGAGGTTGCCGTACCGCTCCGCCACGGTGTCCCGGCCGAGCCGGGCGATGGCGTCCGCGAAGTCCAGGTAGACCCCCTGCCCGCCCGGGCCGACGCCGCGCCCCTCGTCGCAGACCGCCTTGGCAGCCCGGGAGGCGATGTCGCGGGGGACCAGGTTGCCGAACGAGGGGTACATCCGCTCCAGGTAGTAGTCCCGCTCGGCCTCCGGGATGGCGTTCGGCGGCCGGGTGTCACCCGCCGCCTTGGGCACCCAGATCCGGCCGTCGTTGCGCAGCGACTCGCTCATCAGGGTCAGTTTGGACTGGTGGTCGCCGGAGCGCGGGATGCAGGTCGGGTGGATCTGGGTGAAGCACGGGTTGGCGAAGTAGGCGCCGCGCCGGTGAGCGCGCCAAATCGCCGTGGCATTGGAGTTCTTGGCGTTGGTGGAGAGGTAGAAGACGTTGCCGTAGCCGCCGGTGGCCAGCACCACCGCGTCCGCGAGATGGGTCTCCAGCTTGCCGGTGACCAGGTCGCGCGCGACGATGCCGCGCGCTCGCCCGTCCACCACCACCAGGTCCAGCATCTCCGTGCGGGCGTGCAACTCCACGTTGCCGGCGGCGATCTGGCGGGACAGCGCCTGGTACGCGCCGAGCAGCAGCTGCTGCCCGGTCTGGCCACGGGCGTAGAAGGTGCGGGACACCTGCACCCCGCCGAACGAGCGGGTGTCCAGCAGCCCGCCGTACTCCCGGGCGAACGGCACACCCTGGGCCACGCACTGGTCGATGATCTCCACCGAGACCTGGGCGAGCCGGTGCACATTGGACTCGCGGGCCCGGAAGTCCCCGCCCTTGACGGTGTCGTAGAACAGCCGGCGGATCGAGTCGCCGTCGTTGCGGTAGTTCTTGGCCGCATTGATGCCGCCCTGGGCGGCGATCGAGTGAGCCCGCCGCGGGGAGTCCTGGAAGCAGAACTGGACGACGCGGTAGCCCTGTTCGGCCAGCGTGGCCCCGGCCGCCCCGCCGGCCAGGCCGGTGCCCACCACGATCACCGTGCGGCCGCGCCGGTTGGCCGGGTTGACTAGCTTGGCCTCGAACCGCCGCCGGTCCCAGCGCTCTTCGATCGGCCCGTCCGGCGCCTTGGTGTCGGCGATCGGGGCGCCGACGGTGTAGTGCTCGTACCCCTGGTTGCTGCTCACTTGAATGCTCACTTGACGGCTCCCGTCATCACGGCGATCGGCACGGCGAGGAACCCGGCGGTCAACGCGAACGCCAGCAGGTCGGCGCAGGCCTTCAGCGCCCGGTCGCGGCGCGGGTTGTTGAGGCCCAGGGTCTGGGCGGCGCTCCAGAAGCCGTGCCGGACGTGCATCCCGAGGGCCAGCATCGCCAGGCAGTAGATGACGCCGCTGTACCAGGTGTGGAAGCTCGCCACCACGTTCTCGTACGGGTGGCCGGGCTCGGCCTTCGGGTTCACGGTCAGGGTGGTGAGGTCCAGGATGTGCCAGACGATGAAGAGCGCCAGGATCACCCCGCCCCAGCGCATCGTCCGGGTCGCGTAGCTGCTCCGGGCCCGCCGGTGCCGGTAGCCGGTCGGCCGGGCCCGCAGGTCGCGGCGGCTCAGCTGGTAGGCGGCCGTCGCGTGCACCAGCACGGCGGCCAGCAGTACCAGGCGGGCGATCCAGAGGAACCACTCGTGCCCGAGGAAGGGCTGCCCGATGGTGCGCAGCCAGGCCGCGTAGCCGTTCAGGTCGGCCGGACCGAAGAAGATCTTCAGGTTCCCGATCATGTGAAGGACCAGGTAGCCGAGCAGCACCAGGCCGCTCACCGCCATGGCCGCCTTCTTGCCGACGGTCGAGTTCCACACGACGGCCACCGCACTGCGGCTGTCCGCGGGCGTGCCGCGTTCGCTGGAGCGTTCGGTGCGCTCACTCGTCAGAGCCATGAACACGACGGTAGGCAGCGCGGCCATCATCCGTCCAAGACATCTTTCAGCTCGTGACGATAGGCAGCACCTATCATGGCCTCATGCAGCTCCAGCAACTGCGCTACTTCGCCGCCGTCGCCGACACCCGTCACTTCACCCGCGCCGCCGAGCGCCTGCGCGTCGCCCAGCCCTCGCTCTCCCAGCAGATCCGCTCCCTGGAGCGCGAGCTGGGCGCGGAGCTGTTCCACCGCGGTCGCGGCGACACGGCCCTCACCGACGCCGGTCAGGCACTGCTGCCGCTGGCCAGACGCATCCTGGCGGACGCCGAGAGCGCCCGCAGCGCGGTGCAGGAAGTCGTCCAGCTGCGGCGCGGCCGGGTGCGGCTCGGAGCCCCGCCGAGCCTGTGCAGCAGCCTGGTGCCGGACGTGCTGCGCGCCTACCGCGCCCGCCACCCGGGCGTCGAACTGCTGGTCGACGAGGGCGGCTCCCGCGACCTGGCGAGCACCCTGGCCGCCGGCGAACTCGACCTGGCGCTGGTGATCACCCGGCCGAGCGGCGAACGGCCGCCGGGCATGGCGCTCACCGAGCTGCTCCACGAGGACCTGGTGCTGGTCTCGGACCGCCCGCTGCGCCGCCGCCGCATCCGGATCGAAGACCTGCGCGGCCGACCGCTGGTGATGTTCCGCGAGGGCTACGACCTGCGCGAGGCCACCCTGGCAGCCTGCCGGGCGGCCGGCTTCGACCCCGAATTCGCCGTCGAGGGCGGTGAGATGGACGCGGTGCTGGGCTTCGTCCGGGCCGGCCTGGGCCCGGCCGTGGTCCCCGGCATGGTCGCGGCCCGCAGCGGCCTGGCGGTCACCCCGTTCGCCGACCCCGCGATGGGCCGCACCATCGCCCTGGCCCACGGCGCCGAGCTCCCCCTCACCCGCGCGGCAGCCGCCCTGCGCGAGGCGCTGCTCGGCTACCTGCGCGACGCGGGCGAGGCCGGCGCGCTGCCGCCGGGCACCCGGTTGCTGCCGCTCGACACCGCACCCGCGAGTAGCAGCTGAGCCCGATCGCGCCGGCCGGCCTGCGGATGCCGGGGCCGCGAAGGACGCTCTCCTCAGTGCGGAGGCGTGCGGCAAACCGACCCGGTCCTGGCGCACGGGTGTTGGGCCGTCCGGTGGCGAAGTGACGCAAGGGACGGCGCACTTGAACCACAGGCAGGATCCTCGCGCTTGCCCGTACACTGCCGGACATGGCATGCCGCATCAGTGAACTGGTCATCGACGCCGCCGACCCCGAGCGGCTCGCCGCGTTCTGGAGCGAGGTCCTCGACTACGTCGAACTCGGCCGGGAGGAGGACGGAAGCATCGAGATCGGGCCGCCCGGCATCGGATTCGGCGGCCCGCAGCCGACCCTCGTCATCAGCCCCAGCCGCGACCGCCGGGCCGGGAAGCTCCGACTGCACATCGATGTCAACGCCACCGACCGGGACCAGGACGCCGAGTTAAAGCGGCTGCTCGCCCTCGGCGCCAAGCGCGTCGACGTCGGCCAGACCGGCACCGAGAGCTGGCACGTCCTGGCCGACCCCGAAGGCAATGAGTTCTGCCTCCTGCACGCCCGGATCCAGCCCGTGGCGTCAGCCCGTTGAGTCGCTGAGCCGCCCTCAGCGGCAAGCCTGTCGGCTGTGCGTCGGCGCATCCGCGGCGCGTTCGCCGAGCAGTAGTGCGGCGACCGCCTCCGGGGCCTCGTGCATCGCGTCGTGGCCGGTCGGGAGTTCGTGGACCTGCCACCCGGGATCGGCCTGGAGCCGTGTGCGGAGTTCGGCGAACGGCGTCCGGTGCTTCCATCCCGAGCAGTAGACGAACTCCCGACGGGGGATCCGGTCGACCGCGCCGGTGAGCCGGATCGATTGCAGGAAGGAGGCGAGGGGGTGGGGACGGCGGCGCGGATCGCCTCCGTCCGGCGGTCGGACGGCGTAGCCGGTGGCCGCGGCGCCGGCAGCGAACACTCCCCGGAAGTGCGAGTTCGTCGACGACCAGCACGACTCGCCGTCGCGCGGTACGTAGGCGTCGAGATGCACCAGTCGTGAGATCCGGCCGCCGGCGCGGTCGGCGGCGGCGGCGATCACCATCCCGGCGTAGCTGTGGCCGACCAGCGTCGCGCTGGTGATGCGGTGGCGATCGAGGAGCCGCAACACGTCGTCGGCGTGCGTGTCGAGGTTGGCGGTCGCGACCGTCGCGTTGTCGTCGTCCGGCCGCAGACCGGTCAGGGTCAGGGCGTGAACGGCATGACCGGCACGCTCCAGCAGCGGAACCACCGCCTCGAACGCCCAGGAGCCCTTCCAAGCGCCGGGAACAAGGACGAACGTCGCCATGCGTTTCTCCCTCTGCCTCAATCCGGTGCACCGAGGCACGCTGCCCCGATGACATGTGGTTCCGTCGGACGCTCTGCGCGACCGGCACCACGCGGCATGCAGGAAGTCTCGCCAGAGCAAGGGGTGGCTTGCTACCGGTAGGCTGCCAACTGATGCCCGCTCGCCGCCAACCTCGCCTGACCACCGGTGCGACGTCCCACATCTGGCCGTCCGGCGGACGCCACCTCTGGCCGTCCGGCGGAACGAGCGCCGTGCAGTCGCACGCCCGTGGACACCTGGTGTACGCGGCCAACGGCGTCCTGGCCGTCCACACCGAGCGCGGCACGTCGATCGTTCCCGCCAACCGGGTCGCCTGGACCCCCGCCGGGTTCGCGCACCACCACCGTGCCCACGGCGACACCGACATGCGGATCGTCTTCCTCGCACCATCCCTCGCCCGGCTCGTACCGGGCCGTCCCGCCGTGTTCCTGACCTCCGCCCTCGCCCGTGAGGTCCTGCTCGTCCTGACCGGCCCCCGCAACCACGACCCTGCCGCGCCCGACCACAGCCGCTCGGCGCGCTCGCGCCTGCTGCGGGTCCTCGTCGACGAGCTCCGGGAAGCACCCGAACAGCCATTGCACCTGCCGGAACCACGGGACGACCGACTGCGAGCCATCGCCAGGATGCTGCACGCGGCGCCCGCGGAGAACGCCACGCTGGCCGAACTCGGGAAGACGATCGGAGCCGGCACCCGCACCCTCAGCCGGCTGTTCCGCAACGAACTCGGCATGACCTTCTACGAGTGGCGCACGCAACTGCGCATCCACCACGCGCTCGTGCTCCTCGCCGACGGCCACGACACCACCCAGACCGCCCACGCCTGCGGATGGTCCAACCCCAGCAGCTTCATCGCGGCGTTCACCGACATCATCGGAACGACCCCGGGCCGCTACCGGACCAGTCGCCGGACCACCGCCCACGCACCTCAACTCCCGCCGGTGGTCGAGTCCTCAGGGTGATCCGCCAGGCGTCGCTCGACGACCGACCGAGGCCCGTCGAGCCCGGCGATCAGTCGGCCAGGTCGGCACGCTCGACTGCGAACGCCGGTAAACCGGTGGTCAGGGAGGACGTGCCGCGGCGATCATGGATCGGATACGAACCCGCGACTGATGAGGAACCGCGCCCATGCCCGTGCCCGCCGACCCGACGGTCCTCCACCCGATGCCCGAGCACCCGCGCGTGGTGCTGCTCAAGCCACTGGTGAAATCCCCGCTGATCGAAGTCGGCGAGTACTCCTACTACGACGACCCGGACGACCCGACCGCGTTCGAGACGCGCAACGTGCTCTACCACTACGGGCCGGAGAAGCTGGTCATCGGCAAGTACTGCGCGCTGGGCACGGGAGTGCGGTTCATCATGAACGGTGCCAACCACCGGATGGACGGCCCCTCGACGTTCCCGTTCCCCACCATGGGCGGCTCCTGGGCCGAGCACTTCGACCTGATCACCGGCCTGCCGAACCGCGGGGACACCGTCGTCGGCAATGACGTCTGGTTCGGCCACGGCACCACGGTCATGCCAGGCGTGCGGATCGGCCACGGCGCGATCATCGCCTCCGGGGCCGTGGTCACCAGCGACGTCCCCGACTACGGCATCGTCGGCGGCAACCCGGCCCGCCTCATCCGCACCCGCTTCGACGACGAGGCCGTAGCCCGGTTGTTGGCGGTGGCCTGGTGGGACTGGCCCGCGGAGCACATCACCGAGCACGTGCGCACGATCATGTCCGGGAGCATCGAAGAGCTGGAGGCAGCCGCGCCTGACGCATGAGCCTGCGAGCGGAGCCTCGGCGGTGAAACGCGGAGGACCGAGCGGGATCGAGTGCGGTCCGTGGTGCGGGGCTCAGGGCGGCGGCGCCAGCCCTGAGGCCCCGCAGGGGAGTTGAGCCGTGGATGCGGCTCAGGGGGTGCGGAAGCCGCCCTCGCGCAGTCGGTGGATGAATCCGGACCAGGCCTCGGCGGTGAAGGTGAGGGCGGGGCCGTCGGGGTTCTTGGAGTCACGGACCGGGACCACTCCCGGGCAGCCGTCGGCGACCTCGACGCACTCGCTCTGAGCTCCCGAGAAGGTCGACTTGCGCCAAACAAGGCCGGCTGTTGAGGCAGGCACCAGGAAGTTGCTCACTTCTATACCTTTTCCTTTGCGATGCGTTCGATGAGAGCGAGTGATTCGGTACGGGCCAAGGACTCGGCGAGGGCCCGGCGGAACAACTCGCAGTACTTGAAGACCTCCGCCGGATCCTCGATGTAGAGCGTGCTGACCAGGCTGTCGAGGTACACCACGTCAGTCTCCGTCGTCTCGGGGAAGCGCAGGATCGTGATGGGGCCGAACAGAGCCGCGTGAATGTCCGAAGCCTCCGGCAGGACCTGGAGGTTGATGTTGGGCTGCACGGCTGCGGCAGCGAGGAACTCCAACTGCCCACGCATCACTGAACGTCCGCCGATTTGGTGCCGGAGCGCTGACTCGGAGAGCACGACCCACACGCGCATCGGTACAGCGCGGGTCAGTACCGAACGCCGCTCCTGGCGAACCTTGGTGAGGATTTCGACTTGCTCCGCCGTCGCGTCCTCTATCTGTGCGCGGACGACAGCTCGCGTGTAGTCCTCGGTCTGCAGAATGCCCGGCACCAGAACCGTCTGGATGCTGTACATGTCCGACGCGTCCGCTTCCAGGGCGATGTAGTCGGCATAGTGCGGCGACAGGGTGTCCGAGTAGCGGTCCCACCATCCGCGAAGGCGGCCCTCCCGGGAGAGGGCTTCGAGCTGCGCGCGGACGGTGGCGTCGGCAACTCCGTAGAGGTCGAGCAGCAGCCGGAGGTCCACCAGCCTGATCCCTGACTGCGCGGCCTCGATGCGACTGATCTTGCTCTCGGCGCAAGCCAGCTGACGCGCCGATTGGGCGATCGTCAGGCCTGCCCCGGTCCGTAGCTCTTTGAGCATGCGGGCCAGTCGCCGCTGGCGAACCGTCGGGTTCCTGTTGACCGGCAATGCTCGAGCCTCCCCACTGGTGTTGAGCTGCCAGTCTGCCGTTCCTGCGCGCCGACAACAATCTTTGACGACTTCCAAAGTAGGGACTTGCACCGTAGAGGGTTCTAGGTGCACCCTACGGGGGGTAGTCACAGGGTTTCGGTTGGTGATCATGGCAGGCGCGGATCGGGCATTCCTTTGCCTGGCGCCGAGTGCGTGCCGTGGTTCACAGCCAAATCGCCCGCACCCGCTAAAGGAGCCTGCCATGCACGAAAACCCCGCCCCCGCACCCCAGTTCACTGCCCCCGAGGTCTGCTGGTTCCCGCGCAGCAAGCGGACGCCCGGCCTGGCGCGCCGCCTGCTGCGCGACTACCTCGCCCGCACTCCTGGCGGTGAACGTTTCCTGGAGGTGGGGGAGTTGCTGGTCAGCGAGCTGGTCACCAACGCCTGGCAGCACGGCACTCCGCCCGGAAACCTGATCCGGGTGGGGGTGGAGCTCGTCAACGACGAGCTCCTGATCGCCGTTGACGACGCCAGGGCCGATGTGAAGCCCGAACTCAAGCCCCTGACGGAGGACCACAAGAGCTGGCGGGGCCTCCACCTGGTGAACGAGCTGGCCAGGGCTTGGGGTCACGGACCTCGTGACGGTATCGGCAAGCGCGCCTGGTGCGTCGTCGGCCCCGCGCCCACCGACTCCGAGGAGCCCCTCATCCCGCGTCCTGTGCTGGTGGAGATCGAAGGCGTCGCGCCCCCCGCGACCTTCGCGCGCCTCTCCGACGCGCTCACCGCCACCTGGCAGTCGATCCGCCGCCTACCCCTGGGGGAGATGCAGTCCGACTGGTTCGCTCATCGTCTTACCTGCCCCGACGCCGTCCCCCGCGTGACCGAGGCACTCGACCGCCATGGCGAAGTGGTGCTCCCGTTCGCCCTCGCCGGCGACCGCCACGTACTTCGGATCCGGCCCGCTCTCGGAGCCTGACAGCCCCCGCTCGAAACCGGCAGCGCCGGTGGGTCACTGCCCGCCGAAGAAGATCTCACGGACCTCGCGGGCCGCGTAGTACGCCAGCACGTAGCCGGCGGCTGGGTCCGCCCACCACCAGCCGACGGTGGTGTTCAGGACCAGACCGAGCAGGACGGCGGCGGCGAGCAGGCCGTCGACGAGGGTGACCCGCCCCTCGGTCCGCAGGACGGGGTTGTCCAGGGCGGCTCCGGTGCGGGCCTTCCCGAAGGCCAGGGCGAACATCACCGCAGCGGTGACGGCGGTCCAGGCGATGCCGAGCGACGAGTGGTGCGGGCGGAACCCGCAGGCCAGCACGAGGGTCGACTGGACGAGCAGGTAGAGGCCGAGCAGTGCGAAGCCGACGCCGATCACCCTCAGGGCCCGCTCCTGCCGCTCCTCCCCGGTGCCGGACAGCTCCCAGATGACCACGGTGGAGGCGCCGATCTCGATCAGGGAGTCCAGGCCGAAGCCGGCCAGCGCCACCGAGCGGGCGCCGATCGCGGCGATCGCCAGGATCACGATGCCGACCATGTTCCAGCCCAGGGTCGCGTACTCGAGCGCGAATCCCCGACGGAGCAGGGCCTGGCGGGAGTTCTGGTTCACGTCGCTCACCGGCGGATTCTCCCACTGCCACTCTGCGCGGGAACGCCGGGGCCTTGGTAGCAAGCCGCCCGGCGTGAGCGGTCGCGTGGTGACCGACCTGCCGCGCTGTCCACGGCGGCTCGAGGTGCGCGCGGTGACCATGGCCGGCCAACTGCCGCTCACACTCGCGTGCTGACTCGATGCCGCGTCGTCAGAGCACCAGAGCCGCGAGCCAGTCCGCGACCGTTCCGGTGATCAGTGCCAGCGTCTCGGCCGTCGGCAGTGGCGCCGACCCGGGTACCGCGAAGACGTGGTCCGACGCCGGTACTTCGGCCAGCCGCATGCCGGCCCGCAGCACGGGGAATTCGTCCGGCCCGCCGTACGGGTCCTTGGTGCCCTGGACGACCAGTGTCGGCAGTCCGCTGCCGAGCAGTTCCGCGGCGCGCGACTCCTCCGGCCGACCCGGCGGGTGCAGCGGGAAGGCCATCGCCAGCACGGCCACCGCGCCGCCGGCCGCGCTGGTGCGGTAGGCCACCCGCGCCCCGGCGCTGCGGCCGCCGACCACCAGCGGCAGGCCTTCGGCGGCCAGACGTCCGGCGACCGGCACCCACCCCCTGTCCAGGGTGTTCGCATCGGGTGCTGCCTTCTCCCCGGACACCTTCCACGGCTGCTCGACCAGCGCGACGGTGATCCCGTGAGCGGGCAGCGCGGCGGCCAGCGCGGCCAGGTCCGGCGCCTCGATCCCGCGTCCGGTGCCGTGCCCGAGGCCGAGCACCGCGCGGGCCGGGCCGACCGACCGGTGCCAGCTGATCCGCGCGTCCCCGACCGGCGTGGGAACCACGGTCCGCTCGATCTCCGCCGCGCCGTCCGACCCGCCCACCGTCATGCCGTCCGCTCGCCCATCGTCCTGGTCTTCGTCGGGTCAGCGAGCATGCCACTCTCGTCTGCCTCGTCTGCCACCCCGATCAGCGTAGATCGCGCACGGCCTGCCACGCGCACCCGGTGCCGGGCAGGCAGGGACCCACCTGTCGGGGCGGATCGGCTCGCGGATCCACTCCTCCCAGGTGCGGGTCCGTGTGGCCGCCGCCGGCGGGCTCGGGCGGGAGGCGGCTTTGGTCCTGGCGGGACCGCGTGACCGCTGACACTCGCAACGCCGCACCGCTAGGGTCGCCGCGTGATCGAAGAGCCCGCGTACCTCACCGAGACCCGCACGTCCTACGACACCGTCGCCGTCGACTACGCCGAGTTCGTGCGACCCGCCTTCCGGCGCGACGCGTTGGGGCGAGGCATGCTCGGGGCGTTCGCTGAGCTGGTCCTGAGCTCAGGCGGTGGCCCGGTGGCCGACGTCGGCTGTGGGCCCGGTCATGTGACGGCCCATCTGCACCAACTCGGGCTGGACGCCTTCGGCATCGACCTCTCGCCGGGGATGATCGAGGTGGCTCGGCGCGACCACCCCCCAACTGCGCTTCCACATCGGCACCATGACCGCCCTCGATGTCCTCGACGGCCAACTCGCCGGCATCGTCGCCTGGTACTCGATCATCCACCTCCCGGCAGCCGAACTCCCCACCGCCTTCGCCGAGTTCCATCGAGCTCTGAACCCGGGTGGCTACCTGTTGCTCGGCTTCCACGTCGGCGACGAAGTCCGCCGCAAGCACGAGGGCTACGGCGGCCACCCCATGGCCCTCGACGTCCACCTGCTCCAACCTGATCGCATCGCCGAACTCGCGGGCCAGGCCGGTTTCGTGACACAAGCGCACCTGCTCGGAGATCCCCGCACCCGCGTCCCGCACGCCTGCGTGCTGCTCCGCAAGCCCAACGCCGGCTGATGGGCTCGGGGGCAGCACATGCCCTGATCCGGGCCGTGCCCGGTAGCGTGGTGGCGTAGGGAGACGTCTGCTCACGCCCCTTGGACCGCCTGCCGGCGGGCGCTCATAGCCCGGGTGCAGCCTCGCCGGCCAGGCCCGGCAGCGGGGATCAGCGCAGCGGGACGGCGTAGATCGGCTCCTGGCCGAAGGACGTGAAGCCCGCCTTGCGCAGGATCGGGGCCGAGGTGACCACGTTTCCCTTCACCAGGGCCATCGTCGCGCCGTGCGTCACCGCGTAGGACAGCCGCGCTTCGACGAGCGCCCGGTAGATGCCCCGGCCGCATTCGGCGGGCACCACAACGCCGCCCGACAGCCGTGCGACGCCGGCCGCCAGCAAGAGGCCGCCGAAGCCGACCGGCGTCCCGTCCAGGTAGGCGACCAGCATGCCGCCACCACCTGCGGGAACGGCGGCGGCGTACTTGGCGGCCGCTGCCTCGATCTGCTCATCGGGCGGCAACTCCCCACCGAATCCGGTGACCGCGACCGCCGATCCGTCCCGCGCGGTCGCGAAGTCCGTTGCCCACCGCATCGTCAGGTTCGCCGCGGGCGGCGGAAGCGCGGGCACGGCCTGGCTCAGGTCCCTGGCCAGGACCTCCAGGGTGAGCTTCACCTGCCCGCCGCGCGCTGCCAGCTCGGCGGCCAGCCCCGCCGGAGCGCTGAGCCCCACCTCCCAATCCAGCGCAGGAACTTCGAAAGCTCGCGCCCGCTCGATCACCGCGTCCACGGCCGGACCGAGCGGCCCGGTCGGCGTGAAGGACAGCACTGAGAGGTCCCAGGCGAAATGCTCGGGCAGCCGCACGATCGTGAACTCGTCGCCGTCGACGACCTCGGCGTCGTCAGGGGCCCACATCCAGGCCGCACTCGCGGCCGCAACATCAGTCGCACTTAACATGCGCCGCATCCTAACCGTCTCGCCGTGGCCGCCCGGCGACGCGAAGCCAGGGGCCCGTGTCGCGACCCGTGGCGGGCCACCACCGGCAATCGAACCCGGGAGGGCATCTCCCGCCACTGGGATGAGACGGCTGGACGCCGCCGTCTGCCCGGCGCCGTACGGCTCATCGACGCGGTGACTCCGGATGCCCCCGGTGCTGCGACCACTCCGGGGCGAGGATGGACATGTCGTGGTCGTCCACCCACTCCTCGCCGAACCGCAGGGCCTGCCGCCGGGTGCCCTCCAGGACGAACCCGGCCTTCTCGTAGGAGCGGCGGGCGCGCGGATTGTGACCGTAGACGGTGAGCGAGATCCGGTGCAGACCGAGCTGCTCGAAGCCGTACCCGACGATCAGCCGCAGCGCCTCGGTGCCCAGCCCCCGGTCTCGTCCGGCCGCCGTGAGCAGGATCCGGAAGCCGCAGCTGCGGTTGGCCGGTTGCCAGTTGTTGAGCACCGCCTCGCCGACGCAGCGCCCGGTGGCCCGGTCGACGACTGCCAGGTCGAGCCGGTCGGGCTGGTCGGCCCGGGTGCCGTACCACTGCCGCATGGTCCGCTCGGCCTCCTCGTCCCACGGCGGCGGCGTACCGGGATCGCCGTCCGTGAAGCGGAGCACCTCCGGATCGGTCAGCCACTCGCGGATGACCGGTGCGTCCTGCTCCAGCCGGAACGGGCGCAGGGTCACCAACTCGCCGGTGAGGGTGGGCTTGAGGGAGAAGTCGGCGCCCTGGTGATCATCACTCATGGCGCGCATTGTGGGCGGCGGCCAACGCGGCGGGCAACTCGATTTCAGGGGGCGGCAGGTGAGTGCTGCCCCCTGGAACACCGGCTCCGGGTCAAGCCGTCGACACCTTGCCCGAGGACGGCGCGGTGGGGGCCGGGACGTGGGCCTGCGTGGCACCCAGCGCCTTCAGGCCGTTCAGCAGGGCCTGGCCGCCGGGGCTGCCGAAGCCCGTGCAGGCGTCCCACCCGGGACCGGACGAGTAGGCGCCGTTGCCGCCCTGGGTGATGTCCCGCAGCACGCCGTTCGCCAACTTGCCGTACAGCAGCGGGTTGAGGAACCCGACGGGCGCGCCGAGCCCCTGGTTGATCCGGGCCAGCAGCGCGGCCCACTGCGGTGCGGCCGCGCTGGTGCCACCGATCTGGATGAGGTGCTGACCATCGACGCTGATGATCACCACGCCGGTCTGCGGATCGGCCACCGCGGAGACGTCCGGCACCGCGCGGCCCTTGTGGTGCGGCGGGTTGGCCGAGGGCGGCACCGGGACCGAGGCCTGCCAGGTCGGCACGGGGAACCAGCGGCTGACCCCGCCGCCGGTGGCGCTGCCCGGCCCGTCGTCCCAGACCGTCTCGCTGACCACCCGCGCGCCGTCCGCGACCAGTCGGGTGCCGCCGACGCCCAGCACGTGCGGGCTGGACGCCGGGAAGTCGGCGTGCGCCCGGTTGTCGCTGCCCTGGTCGCGGGAGCCGTCGTCACCGGAGGCGCAGCAGATGCTGATGTTGCGCAGCGCCGCCTGGGCGAAAGCCTGGTCGACGGTGGCGATCGCCATCCTGGTCCAGGCCGAGCCCGGGTCGTCCTCCGGGTTCCCGTAGCTGCACGAGATGATGCTCGGCCGGTTGACGGTGTCGGTGACGATCGCGTTCATCGCGTCCACCCAGCCCTGCTCGGTGAACTCGGTGAAGTAGACGACGATCGAGGCACCGGGGGCCAAGGCGCCGACCACCTGGAGGTCGAGCATGATCTCACCGGTGCTGTCGGCCGGGTCGCCCTGCCCGTCGTCCCGCCCCGGGTCGTTGCCCGGACCGTGCACCCTGACGTCGGTGATCAGCGGCACGGGTGCCTTGAGCACCTGGGTGAAGTAGGTCTGCAGGGCGGACAGGCGGTAGCCACCGGACGGCACGCCGGGCTGCGTCTGGCCGTTGAAGGCGAGCACGGCGATGGTCTGGCCGGTGCCGTCCAGCGCACTGGGGTAGGTGTAGGGGGCGGCCAGCGCGTTCGGCAGGAAGGCGCCCGGCGGCAGCTTCGCGAACGCTGCGTCACCCTGCTGGGCGAGCGGGCTCCGCGAGACCTGGCGGGTGAGCAGATGGGCGCCCAGCGGCCGGTTGTCCAGACCGAGCACGGCGGTGACGATCCCGTGCAGCTCGGCCGGCACGTGCACGGCGCCCTGCCGGCCGCGGTAGCTGCGTTGGCGCTGGTCGCGGTCCTGGTAGGTGTAGCGGGCCAGGGTGACCTGGAAGGCCTCGGACATCTGGGCGGCGGTGCCGGTCAACCGGATGCTGCGGGCCAGCGGATTGGTGGCGGCGACGGACAGCCCGTGCCGGGCGGCGAACCGCTCGACCTTCTCCACGTCCTCCGGCGCCGCCCGGTTCGCGGCGGTCAGCTCCGCCTCATCGGGTGCGTCGCGCAGGGTGGGCGGCGCCAGGGCGTACTCGGCGGGATCGGGCATGGCGGGAGCAGCGGAATCGCGCCGCAGGTAGACGGTGACGGAGAGGAGTTCGCCCGGATTGACCAGTCCGGCGACCACGGCGCCCCGACGGGGCATCCGATCGCTGTCCGGAAGCGCGACGTAGTGGCTCTGCGACATGGGGTCACCAGCATTTCCGGCCCCGGCCTCCCGGGGCCTGGGAGTGAACGGCAGAACTCGGTGTGGACGGCAGGAACGCATTGCGCACGCGGCGAGAAGCGTCGTACCAGGTCAACGTCGACAGTACGCGTACGACCGCCATGTACTTTGTATACCTAGCGTTGAGCCTGGGGGTTCGGGAGTCAAGGGGGTGATGGAGCAAGGAGGCGCCCAGGGTGGCGAATTCGGAAAGCGGGGCGCACGGGACGGGAGCGCACACCGGGCGCAGGCGCCCGACCGGCCCCGCGTCCTGGTCGCCGCGATCGACCTGGCCGACCGTCAGGGGTTGACCGCCCTCATTGGGGCTGGGCGCGACGACCGCGCCACGCCACGCTGCGCTGCGCCGTACCGCGCGTCGGCCGGCTGGGCGACCGGCTGCCCGCCGCGGACTGCCCGTGGCTGCCCGCCGCCGACTGCGCGCGGTCGAGCGCCACCGTCCTGCCGCAGGCGGGCCACGAGCCCCCGGCCGAACTGACGCCCGGTCTGGATCTGTCGATCGATCAGCCGTGCCAGTCACAGCCGGTTCGTCAGCGTCCGACCGCCCAGAAGAAGGATGAGAAGAAGAGACGATCGGCGAAAAGGCAGTAGCCGACCGTGGTTTGGCCGTCGCCTGGACGCGTGTCAGGGATGCACAGGGTGGCGTGAGCACGGCACAGTGGCAGGCAGCGACGGCGGGTGCGTGCAACGGTCGAACGCCCACCCGTATCCTGACCTACCAGCACGGACCCCGGGACGCGACCACGCACCACGCACCACCCGCAGCCCGACGGCCGTACCGACGCAGCCCCCGCCACGAATCCGGACGTTCCCCATGACAGTGCTTCCCGTCAAGAACGCTGATGTACCGCCGCAGGACCGCTCCGGCGGCCCAGCGCTCGACGACCCTGCGGCGACCGACCTGGGCGAGAACCTGCTCAGGTACGCCGAGCTCGGTGGCTTCACCCTCGCCGCGGACACCCACGCCTGGTACGCCGCCGCCGGCACCGTGACCAATCCCGAAGAGGCCCGGGCCGGTTCCACCGCACTCGCCGAGGTCCGCGGTGGAGACCTCGGCGCGCTGCGCGAGGCCGCCGACCGCCTGGCCGGTGAGGCGGCCCTGCGCGAACCCACCACGGTGGCCGAGGTGGTGACCCTGATCGGCCTGCTGCGCCGGGTCGGGGAGACCGCCGCCACGCTGCGCTCCGGCGCCTACGAGGCGGACCTCGACGCCCTTGCCGCCGCGACCGCCAGCGGCAGTTGGCGCAAGGAACGCGGCCTCAAGATCTCCTGGGGGCGCCGCCGCAAGCTGCGCGCCGAGGCCCGTCGCCTGGCCGTCGCCGACCGCCCGCGCCGCGACGCGCTGCACGCCGCCCTGCTCGCGGCCGCCGCCGAGCGAGAGGAGTGGCAGGCGCTGGCTCCCGTCGCCGGCACGGTGGCGCGGCCGGTCGACGCCGAACTGCTGGAGCTCACCGGCCAGTGCGCCGATTCCCTGGCCGGCGGACTGCGGGAGCTGGGCCGGCTGCTGGGTGGCCGGGAACTGGCGGAGTTGGCGTTCGACGAGCTGGGCGAGCTGGTGGAGGCGCTGGCCGCCGACGAGGGCACCCTCTACCGCCTGCCCGAACTGGGCACCCTGCGCGCCGAACTGGAGACTGCGGGCATCGCCGAGCTGCTCGCCGAGTTGACGGCGGCCCGGGCCGACCGGGCGGCGGCGGAGGCCGCGTGGGCGGAGCGTTCACTGCGCGAGGCGCTGGCGCGGGAGCCGGAGGCGGCAGATCCGGCGGATGCGCCGGACGTGTCGGACGTGTCGGACACGGAGTTGGATGCGTCGGAAGAATCGGTTGCATCGGATGCGTCGGGTTCGGATGGGGAGCCGGTCGCGGGCAAGACTCACGCGGCCCTGGGCGATGAGGCCGTGACCGAGGCAGAGGCCGACGTTGCGGCGCAGGCCAGGGCCGAGGGTGACGCGGTGTCGGAGGCCGTCGAAAGCGAGGACGACACCCGGCACGCCGCCGAGGACGTGGCTGCGGGTCTGGTGGTCATTCCGTCGCCCTCGCCGGAGCCGCCCCTGGAGGTCATCGCCCCGGCCGCCGAGGTGGTCGAGGAGGACCAGGTCACGGCCGAGGCGGGGCCGGCGCTGGAACTGCAGCCCGTCGCCGTGGCTGAGGTCCAGGTCGAGGTCGAGGCTGAAAATCAGCCCGGTGTCGAAGCCGAGGTCGAGGCCGAAGCCGAGGTCGAAGCCGAAGCCGAAGCCGAAGCCGAAGCCGAGGTCGAAGCCGAGGTCGAGGCCGAAGCCGAGGTCGAGGCCGAAGCCGCGGTCGAGGTCGAGGTCGAGGCCGTCGTGGTCGAGGCAGCGGGCGAGGACGTGGACGCCCTGGAGGAGCCCGTCGTCGCTGTGCTGGAGGCCGTTGAGGAGGCCGAGCCGGCCGCTGTGACGCTCGACGAGGCACCGGTCGCCGATGGTGCTGCGGCGCTTGGAGCCGTAGCGGTCGTGGAGGCCGTTGAGGCTGCAGCGGCCGTTGAGGCTGTGGAGGTCATCGAGGAGCGGGTCGCTGCGGTGGTGGAGGAGACCATCGAAGACGAGACCTCCCCGGAAGCGGCTACCGAGGCTCCGGCTCCCGTCGCGGAGGCGGAGGAACCCGTCGCCGCCGTGGAGCCCGAGGCCCCGGTCGCCGTGGAGCCCGAGCCGGCCGTGGAGCCCGAGGTCCTGGTTGCCGTGGAGCCCGAGGCCCCGGTTGCCGAGGAGCCCGAGCCGGCCCCCGCGGTCCGCACCCCGCGGCGCCCCCAGAAGCCGGACCTCACCCCGGGTCGCCCGATCACCGCCTACAGCGCCGAGGAGCTGCTCGCCCTGGTCCGCTGGATCGACAGCGACTACACCAGCCGTACCGATGACGAGTTGCTGCGCGCCGCCATGAAGGAGCTGGGCTTCGCCCGCCTCGGCCCCCGCATCAAGGAGGCCCTGGCCACCGCTGTCGCCGCCGCCCGCCACGGCGACGAGTAACCAGCGGCCCCGCCACCGGTGCCGGACCTCGAGGTGCCGGCACCTGGACCGAACGCCGATGCCCCCGGGCCGCCGACCGAAGTCGGCAGCCCGGGGGCATCGGCGTTGCTGTCGACCGCGCCCGACGTCCTTACTGCAGCGGCACCGTGGTGAGCGGCGTCGGGCTGGTGCCCTGGAGCGCTCCGCTCATGGTGTCGCGCCAGATCGGCCCGGCCAGGGTGCCGCCGAAGGCCTGGCCGACGACCGTGCCGCCGATGCTCTGGCCGTCCAGCGGGCGGGGGTTGTCGGTGTCGGTCACCACGGTCGCACCGGACAGCTCGGGCGTGTACCCCACGAACCAGACCTGCTTGCTGTCGTTGGTGGTGCCGGTCTTGCCCGCGCTGTCCCGGTCGCTCAGGCCGGCCGGGCTACCGGTGCCGTCCTGCACCACGCCCTTGAGCATGGTGGTGATCTGGTCGGCGGTCTGCGACGACATCACCTGGCTGCACTGGCTCTGCGGCACGCTGATCGGCTTGCCGTCGGGCCCGGTCACATCGGTGATGGCGGTGGGGGCGCAGTAGGTGCCGTGCGCGGCGAAGGTGGCGTAGACGTTGGCCATCTCCAGCGGGGTCAGCGAGTTGGAGCCGAGCGCCATCGAGGGGGTGACCGCCAGCTTGGTACCGCCGGCCTGCTCGGTGATGCCGAGCTTGTTGGCCATCTTCGCCACGTTGCACAGGCCCACGTCGCCCTCCAGTGAGGCGAAGTAGGTGTTCACCGAGGCCGCCATCGCCGGGCCCATGGTGAACGGGCCGACCAACGAGGTGCTGTCGTTGTGGACCGTGTCGCTGGCCGGGTAGCGGCCGCCGTTGCAGTCCTTCATCGCCGGCCAGGTCTCGCTGTACGGCGAGGGGTAGGACTGCGACGGCGTGATGCCGTTCTCCAGCGCGGCCGCCGCAACGATCGGCTTGAAGGTCGAGCCGGTCGGGAACCCGATGCCGCCGCCCATCGACTTCTCGACGTTGTAGTTGATCTCCGTCTGATTGGCGTTGACACCGTACGGGCGGCTCTGGCCCATCGCGATGATCTTGCCAGTGCCGGGCTGCACCACGGTCATCGCGGTGGCCGCCTTGTCGGTGGCGTAGACGTGGCCGGTCACCGAGGTCTGCAGGGCCGCCTGCGCCTTCGGGTCGAGCGTCGTGTGGATCTGCAGGCCACCGCGCTTCCAGAGCGCGGCGCGGGCCGCCGAGCTGGCGCCGAACGCCGGGTCGTTGAGCACCTGGTTCTTCACGTAGTCGCAGAAGAAGCCCTCGCCCTGCTGGGCGGTGATGCAACCCTGCTGCGGGCGGCTGACGTTCAGCTGGACCGGGGTGTTGATCGCCTGGTCGGCCTGCGCCTGGGTGATGGTGCCGTACTGCGCCATCTTCTTCAGCACGGTGTCACGACGGTCCTTGGCCGCCTTGGGGTTGACCACCGGGTCGTAGCCGCTGGGCGACTGGACCAGGCCGGCCAGCAGCGCGGCCTGTGGCAGCGTGAGGTCCTTGGCATGGACGCTGAAGTACCGCTCGGACGCCGCCTCGACCCCGTAGGCCTGTTCACCGAAGAAGGTGATGTTCAGGTAGTTGGTCAGGATCTGGTCCTTGGTCAAGGTTTCCTCGACCTTGATCGCGTACTTCATCTCCTTGAGCTTGCGCCCCACCGTCTGGGCCTGGGCCGCCAGCACCGCCTGCTGGTCGTCGCCGGCTTCCTCGACGAAGACGTTCTTCACATACTGCTGGGTCAGTGTGGAGGCGCCCTGGGTGCCGCCACCGCCCGCGTTGTTGCCGACCGCCCGGAGCACGCCCTTCACATCGATCGCGCCGTGCTGGTAGAAGCGGTTGTCCTCGATGTCCACCAGGGCGGACTTCATCAGCGGGGATATCTGGTCACTGGGCACCACGGTCCGGTCCCGGTCCCAGACGGTGGCGATCACGCCGCCGTTGGCGTCGTAGATCGTCGACGCCTGGGTGAGCGGCGGCGCCTTGAAGTCGTCCGGCAGGTTCTGGAAGTCGTCGACGGCGCTCTTGGCGGTCAGCCCGAGCCCGCCGACGGCCGGGACGGCGATCCCGGCCGTGAGCACACCGGCGGCCGCGCTAGCGCCAAGGAACTTGGCCGCGAAGCCGCTTTTCTGCATGAGGGAGCCAAAACGCGACGAAGACATGCCTTGAACTCTATGTAGAAAAGATGAGGGATCAGACCAAACGGGGGGCGTCGTCCGTCACAAGCCTGCGACAATGTCCGCCTACGGATCTTCGAGGTGCTGCCCATGAACCCAGGCCCGTCCGGCGGCGAGCTGCCCGGCCCGTTGGCCGCGCTGGCACCCTTCCTGGAGCACTACGGCTACCTCGCGGTCGGCCTGCTGGTGCTGCTGGACAACGTGGCGATCCCGGTGCCGGGCCAGACGGTGCTGATCCTGGCCGCAGTCTACGCCGGGGCCGGGCGGCTCTCGCTGGCCGGAGTGATGGCGATCGCGCTGCTCGCGGCGGTGCTCGGCGGCTGCCTGGGCTACCTCCTCGGCCGTTCCGGCGGTCGGGCCCTGGTGCACCGCTACGGCCGCTACGTCGGCCTGACCGAGCCCCGGCAGCACAAGGCGGAGGCGTTCTTCGGCCGCAACGGTGGCAAGGTGGTGCTGATCGCCCGGTTCATCGACGGGCTGCGCCAGACCTACGGGATCATCGCCGGCACCACCGAGATGGCGTGGCGCCGATTCATGCTCTGGAACGTCCTGGGCGCCGTGCTCTGGGTCGGGGCCTGGAGCACCGCAGGCTACCTGGCGGGCGGCAACATCGACGAGGTCTACCGGCAGGCGCTGCGCTACCAGCTCATCCTGCTGATCGCGCTGGTCGTGCTGGTGCTCGTGTGGGTGCTCCGCCGGCTGCTGCGCCGGCGGAGCGAGCGGGGAGACCAGCGGGACTGAGTCAGGGCAGCAGCCTCTCGACCGCCGCCGGGTCAGGGCAGCAGCCTCTCGACCGCCGCCGGGCCCTCCTCCTCCAGCTTCCGGCGCGCCTTCTCGATGAGTTCCGGGGTGGGGTCCTGACCGGAGGCCATCACCAGGTCCACCGGGTCGACGGGATGCTCGGCACCGGTGTGCAGAAGGCTGTCAGGAGTGGGCAGCTCACTCTCGATCGGCTCGGACATGCGAAGCCTCCGTGGGTCGGGGCGTGGCCGGATGGTCCTGCGTTACTCCCGAGTGTGGGCCCGAACCGGTGGAATGCGCACCCCGACGGCGCAATCGACCGCTGTTCGCTCCCTTGGCCGTCTCAGGTGCGCCCCGGCGGTCGGCGCTGCTTAGTCTGCGGACATGACCAGCCACGAACTGACGTCACGGGTCGGGGCGCGATCCCGGGAGCAGGTTGAGAGCGCGCTCGCCCGCCTGGAGTACATCGGCGACACCCCGTTCGAACCCTCGCCGGCCCGTCACGGCTCGCTGGACGGCTACCGCTGGGCGCTCGGCCGGGCCCGGCTCGCGCCGGTGACCACGAGCAGGGCCAGCGGACCCGAGGGCCCGTGTCCCGCGCAACTGGCCGCCGAGCGGCAGGCCGCCCAGGTCCGCCATCTCGATCTGCGGGTCGACCCGGAACAGCGCGAGTACGCGCGGGGCGCGCACGACGCGCTGGCCTGGGTCTGCGGCCGCAGTGACGTTCAACCGTAGGAGACCGTAGCGACCCCACCGGGCAGCGGCCGTCAGGCAACGGCCACTAGGCCACGCGGAGGTGCCGCCGCAGGAACTCCAACTGGTGTTCCAGCAGCTCGGCGCTGGTCACCGCATGGGTGGCGCCGCTCAGCGGCAGCACCTCGTGCGGGTGGCCGGCCGCGAGCAGGGCGGCCGACAGCCGCAGGGTGTTGGCGACCAGCACGTTGTCGTCGACCATCCCGTGCACCAGCAGCAGCGGGCGGCGCAGCTTCGGCGCGTCCCCCAGCAGCGAGCTGCGGTCGTACCACTCCGGGTGCTCGTCCGGGTGGCCGAGGAAGCGCTCCCGCCAGTGGGTGTCGTACAGCCGCTGGTCGTGGTTCCCGGCGCCGGCCACCGCCGCGTGGAAGACGTCCGGGCGGCGCAGCACGGCGGCGGCCGCCAGGGTGCCGCCGAAGGACCAGCCGCGGATGCCGACCCGATCGAGGTCCAGCAGCCCGGGGCGGCGTTCGGCGGTGGCGTGCAGTGCGGCCACCTGGTCGTCCAGCGCCGGGCCGACGCTGTCCCCGTACACCTCGCGCTCCCAGGCGGGCCCGCGACCCGGCACACCGACGCCGTCGGCCGCCAGCACCGCGAAGCCCCGCTCGGCGAACCACTGGGAGAGCAGCGCCCACCAGGCGCCGTCGTCCACCACCTTCTGCAGCGCGGGG
The DNA here is from genome assembly GCF_020907985.1 of Kitasatospora humi. Classification (GTDB taxonomy): domain Bacteria; phylum Actinomycetota; class Actinomycetes; order Streptomycetales; family Streptomycetaceae; genus Kitasatospora; species Kitasatospora humi. The sequence goes on from NZ_JAJJPA010000025.1 coordinate 90,524, forward strand.
CCCGCGTAGGGGTCGAGCAGCACCGGCAGCGGGCCGTCGCCCTCCCGGTACCAGGACGGCAGGAAGAGCTGGGTGCGCAGGCCGCGCGGGCCGACCGCGGCCGACTCGACGCGCAGCGCCAGCACCGGCGTCTCGGCGAGCGAGGTGATCTCGACCGCGGGCCGCCCGTGGCGCAGCACCCGGGTGCGGCTGCCGGGCCGGGCCAGCGAGCGGGCGGTGTGCACCAGGGTGTCCCCGCCCCGCACGCCGCCGTGCCGCCCGGGCTCATCGGTCAGCCGCCGGGCCCCCGACGCCGGCTCCCAGCTCCACAGGTCGACCCGGGTGGGCTCCTCGGAGGCGGCGAACAGCACCCGGTCGCCGTCGACCGACAGCACCTCGCGCAGCACGAGTCCGGGTCCGGTGACCGGGGCGCCGTCGACGGTGAGGTGCCGGGTGTCGCCCCGGTCGCTGAACCCGAGCAGCGCGCCGCTCGCGGTCCGCGCGGGCAGGCCCTGGACCAACTGCACCCAGCAGTCGTCGCGCTGCTCCTGCAGCGTGGTGGTGGCGCCGTCGGCCGGGTCGACGGCCAGCAGCCGAACGGTCCGCTGGTCGCGGGTCTGCACCGCGGCGAACGGGCCGTGCGCGTCCCAGCCGGCGGCCGTCACGTACTCGAACGCGGCGCGGTCCCAGCGCACTTCGGTGCGGCGGCCGGCCAGGTCGGCGAGCCAGAGGGTGACCTCGGCGTTGGCGGTGCCGGCCGCCGGGTAGCGGACGGCGCGCGGCGCCAGCTCGGGGCGGGCCGGGTCGGCCAGGTACCAGAGCGCCACCATCGACTCGTCGACCCGGGCGACCAGCAGCCGCTCGCCGTCCGGTGCCCACCAGTAGCCGCGGTGCCGGCCCATCGACTCGGCGGCCACGTGCTCCGGGCGCCCGTAGGAGACCGCGGGCCCGTCCGGCACGGCCACCGCGCGGTCGCCGGTGCCGTCGGACCCGATCACCCGCAGGGCGTCGCCGCTCAGGTAGGCGATCCGGCGACCGGTGGGGTCCGGGCACGGGTCGACTACCGGGGCCTCGGCGGGCAGTCGGCGGGCCGCACCGGTGGCGGTGTCCACCGTCCACAGTTCGCCGGAGAGTGTGAAGACGGCCAGCGCGGCGGCCCGGTCGGTGGCGTAGTCGGTGATCCCCTGGCCGAGCTGCCCGGTGCGCTCCCGACGGGTCCGCTCGGCCTGGGAGAGTTGTTCGCAGCCGCCGCCGAGCAGTTCCGCCGGGTCGACCAGCAGCCGCTCGCCGACGCCGCGGCCGTCGGCCGGCAGTCGCTCGGCGCCGTCGCGGCCGTCGACCGGCAGCCGCTCGGCGCCGCCGCTGCCGTCGGCCGGCTCCAGGTCGAGCGCCCAGAGGCAGTTGACCGGGTCGGCACCGCCCCGGCTGCGCAGGAAGAGCACGGTGGTGCCGTCCGGGGCGACGGTCAATCGGCTCGGGGCGCCGAGCGTGAACCGCTTGGTGCGGGTGAGCTGTTCGGGCAGCGTGGTGCTGGTGGTAGTCGGCATTCCGACACTCTGCCAGTCGTCCGGGAAGGCTCGGTAGCCGGTTTTCGCGCTGGCACTGCGGGCCGGGAAGGCACCCCGATCTGACACCCTGTGCCGCGGTAGTGGTCAAGTGGCCAACAAGTGACGGGCATTCAGCCGAAATCAACTGAAATTCCGACCGTCCGGGGTGCGGTGGGGCCCCGGCAGGGCCAGTCTGGATCCATGGACGGAGTCGAGCGGCCACACAGGGTGACCAGGGGCTTGGGTCCGTCCAAGATCCTGGAGTTCTCACCCTGGAGAGGACCCGATGACCTCGGACCTGACATCGCACCAGCTGACCGCCGGCCGGCCGCCGATCGCCATCGACTACCACCCGATCGACGGCCCCGCCCAGCAGCTGCTGGTGAGTGGCGAGCAACTGCACGCCAACGCCTGCCTCTACTGCGGCACCGACCAGCAGCAGTTGCACACCGCAGGCCATGCCTACACGCACAGCGGTGGGCTCGCCTGGGTCGTGGTGGCCTGCGCCGCCCACCTCGCCCTCGGCCGGGCCGAGGTGGCGCAGTCGGCAGCCGAGGCGGCCGAGGCCGCCAGGGGCGCCCGCCCGGCAGGTGTCGATGAGGCCGTGCGTCCGACGGTCACCGCCGAGCCCCCGGGCGGGGTGGCGG
>NZ_JAJJPA010000026.1 GCF_020907985.1 Kitasatospora humi
GTCCGCTAGGCTAAGGTCATTCCCTTCAGTCGATGTATCACTTTCACAGCGGGAGCGGATCTGGTCTCACGGCTCGCGTGTAAATCTCCGATCGGACCTCTCGGAAACTGCTAGATAAGCCCCCAAAAATTCCGCTCACCGCTAACGCAATACCGCCTCTAATTTCGCAACAATTTCCCCTCTCACTTGTATCAGAAGAAGAGTGAGAAACGATCCCGGGTGACGGCCAATGCCGTTCCCGGCAATGCGAAATGAAAGTTCCGTGAGCATCGGTCGGAATCGTCCTATTAAAACAGGCCGTACGGCCCGCCGAGCAGCCCACTCGGGCCGCGCCCATCCCGCATCCCGGTCCCTGAACCAGCAGGACGCACCCCAAGGGGCTGACACCCCCCCAGCGCCCGACCAGCAACACACCCCCCCAGCCGCTGGCCCCACCCCAACACACCGGCCGGCCCCGCCGGACGGCCCACCACCAAGCCCGCCGCAGGCGCCAGAACCTCGCCGCACGTACCCGCCCACCCCACACACCACCCACCCCACCAGCAGCAGGAGAAGGGGGCAGCAGAAGAGGTTGTCAACCTTTTGCCCCGACCTGATATAGCCCCCGACCTGCACTCTTACCCCTGTTCGGCAACATGGACCAGGACCCCATCCAGGACCCCATCCAGGACCCCATCCAGGCGCCATAGCAGGACCCCATCCAGGACTGCATCCAGGACCCCAACCGAGCAGGGCACTGCGAGACAGGGGGGTCCTCCGATGCAGTGGCTAGACATGCTATAGTTATTCATGTCGGAACGGAGTGGCACCCCGACCGGCTCAACCCGCCCCCGTCGAAGGGAACACCATGGAGTTCGACTCCGAGCAGTTGATCGAGACCCTGGATTCGGTAGCCCGCGTGCAGGCCGCCCGCGCCGAGCTGGCCCGCGCGCTGAGCGCCCTTGATGTGAACCTGTACGGCATGTGGCGGACCGTCAAGGACCCCCAGACGGTTGCCGCCCACCTGCCCCGGTCGATCACCTCCCGTACGTTGCGCGGCGCGGTGCTGAGGCTCGCCCCGCGCGAGGACTTCGTTCAGCCGTCGCTGTTCGAGACGGCGCCGCAGGCGCCGGGGGTCGAGCTCGCGGCGTAGCCACCGCCCGGCGGGCGGCACGGTTGGCCGCCCGCCGGGAATTTGTCCAGGGTCCTATTTGCAGTGAGGGATAGAACAGTGAACGTCGACCGCGCGACCGCCGAATTCCGCTTTCTCCTCCCCGGTACTTTGAGTGTTGTTGGAAAGTCTCTGGAGAGGATTCGGAAGGGTTCTTCTGATCGGCTTTCGAAAATCAGCGGAGAATTCTTCGTTGGTGAATTCTCGTCAGTTGAATTCCGCTCCTTTGCCGGTGAGATGTACGGACGGGTTGCCCAGGGTGGCTACGACCGGGCGCGGTTCCGGGCGCGGGGTGCGCTCCGGTCGCTCGCGTCGGCGATGGAGTACGCGGGGTGGGGGATGATGGCGGAGGCCGTCGAGTGCGTGCAGGCCGCTCTGCGTGAGGCGTCCACCGCAGAGGCTTGCTAATGATCTTGTTGCCCGGGGCCGTCCGGGTGACTTTGCAGATGGGGCGGCACCAGCTTCTCAAGAGTACTTAACTCTGCTATAGTTATTCATGTCGGAAGGGGGTGGCACCCCGGACGGCTCAACCCGTACCAACCGGAAGGACCCGAGATGAACGCCCAAACTCGCAAGGCCCAGCAGACCCTCCGTCAGCGCGCCATCTACACCCGCAAGCAGGCCCGCAACACCCGCGCGCACGCCACCGTTCTCTCCGGCCGCCCCCTTCCGGTCGCCGTGGCGATGGCGGTGGCCGGGTACGACGCGGCCGACATCAGCCGCAACACCTCGGCGATCTCCAAGAAGCTCGGCGCCGCCGACGAGATGGGCAAGACCCGCAAGCGGCTGACCGCCAAGAGCCCGAACCGGGTCAACAAGGGTGGGCGCAACCGCCGCATGCGGACCTTCCCGGTCAAGCGCTACAACGCCGCCCGAGTGCTCGGTCTGCTCCGGACCCACCGCCCGCTGGCCGAGGAGGTCGCCGCCCGCTTCGAGCAGGTGGCCAACAGCCCCAAGTTCCGCGCCCTGGCGCTCGCCCTGGCCGCCTGAGCCAGCCGCCCCCGGCGGGGGCGGCCACCGGCCGCCCCCGCCCCGTCCCCGAGCCGCTGCGCCCTGTCTGCGACTTCACGCCGCCACCGACCACCAGGAGAGAGTCCGCCATGTTCGCACCCACCACCCCCGCCCGGCCCGCGCTCGCCACTAAGGAGGACAGGTTGCCGCCTGTAGCAACCGAAGCTTGCCCACACTGCGGATCACTGTTCACAGCCGGAGGCTGGTGCACCACCTGTCAAAGGCGGTACAAGGACTTCCAGCCCGACGAGCAGGACATGACCTCGTAGCCCCGGGCGCAGCACCCCAGCAAGGACCGGGTGCACCGGCAGCCGACCGGCGATCGGTGCACCCGCTACCTGTCCCCCCATCGTTCCGAGAGGCCCCTCATGACGCTTCGCCGCCCTGTCACCGTCCCGTCGCCCCAGCACGGCGCGGGAACCGCCGAGCCCGTGCAGCGGGAGCTGTTCGCCGTCCCGGAGGAGCCGCCCAGACCGGCTCCGGCGGCACCCGGCGGAGCACCCGCAGCTGACTTCGAGATGGTGCTAGAGGCTGCTCCCGAGCCGCGCCGTCAGCTGGCCCTGACCGGGGCGGGTTCTCTCCCGGAGTGGTCGCAGCTGCGCCCGCACCAGGTCGGGCGGGAACGTGCGATGCAGCCGGTCCTGTTCGCCCCGTCCACCGATGCGTTCGGTACGGGTTCACTATTCGGCGACGACGACGAATGCTCCCTTGGGTGAGCTACGGCTCACGGCTCCTTCCCCGAGCCGTCTCCCGCCCAGGGAAGGTGTTCACACTGGCAATTAGTGACCAGCTGCGCTATAGTTGTTCATGTCGGAAGGGGGTGGCACTCCTCCCAACTCAACCCGAACGCCCCAGGAGGAACGCAATGGCCGCCAACACCATGACCGTCCGAGGTCTGACCGCCAGCCAGCGAGACGAGGCCGGTGACCTGACCATCACTTCGCTCGGCGACATCACCGTGTCGGTCCAGGGCATGTCCCTCTCCGAGCTGGCAGAGTGGCAGTGGCTGACCGACACGCTCAACCCCGGACTCGACGAGGAGACCCACCGACTGACCCTCGCCGGGTGGAAGGTCACCCACCCGGAGGCCGGGACCATCGGGCTCCTGTTCCGGGGGCACGGCACGCGGTTCCACATCGAGTGGTTCAACCCCGCGATCGGCGATTTCTGCGCCGCCGGGCAGCAGGCGCGACTGCGCCACGGCGTCGCACAGATCCTCAACGCGCGGCAGCACCACGGCCACCCCGTCCCCGTCGACCCCCAGCCCGAGGCGGCCGAGCCGACCGCCACCGAGGCGCCGCTGATGTGGATCAAGGGAGGCACGCGCGTTCGGTACAGCGGGTCCCTCCAAGAGCTGCACAGCGGGACGTACCTCGTGTACGAGTGCGACGGCGGAGATGGCGACGACTGCGACTGCGGCCAGTACCAGTTGTACGACGCGGTGCGTGGCGTACTGGTAGCCCTACACGTCTCGCACGGGTCCATCACCCCGATCGAACCCGCCTCCCTGCCGCGCCTCCAGGAAGCCCACGACTGACCCCCCGGGGCCGCGCCCCCAGAAACTGGTGACGGGCCCGCCTGCGCCCCCAGGCGGGCCCGCCGGCCCCCGCGCCAGACCGACCCTGGGGATTCGCCCTCGGGAACGCGCCCGCCCCAGACAGCGCCCCTCCTCTCCCATTGCCGATGCGCTCAGCGCGGGTCCGGCGTTCGGGTCGACGGGCAGGCCCCGGCGAGCTGCGGCTCACAAGCCGGCCCCTCGAAACGAAGACCGTCCGAGAGGGTGCCCACGCTTGTAAATAGTGGCTCGTTGCGCTATAGTTGTTCATGTCGGAAGGGGATGGCACTCCTCCCGGCTCAACCCGTACGACCCGAATGAAGGCGGAGAGATGACCACGACGAAGACCCGGACCAAGCAGTCCCGCGCCAAGGGCCGGCCGAAGATGTCGGAGGCGGAGAAGGCGCGCCGCACCGCCACGCGGGAAGCCGCCGTTGCCGCACTCGGCGACAAGCTGACCGATGCTGTCGTCTCTCTCGCCACAAGCGAAGGGTGGACGGCAACGATCCGGGCCATGGCGTCGCTGGACTTGCGCCGCTACAGCTTCCGCAACTGGCTGTTGATCCTCCAGCAGTGCCCCCACGCCACCGCCGTTGCCAGCTACGACGAATGGCAGCGCCAGGGCCGCCAGGTCCGCCGTGGCGAGAAGAGCCTGACGATCTTCGCCGGAATGACCATCAAGAAGCGGGACGAGGACGGGAAGCCGGCAACGGACGAGGACGGGAAGCCCGAGACCTTCACCCGGTTCCGCACCACGCCCGTGTTCGACATCAGCCAGACCGACCCCATCGAGGACGCGACCGCCGCCCCGCTGGTCACCATCGGCGCGAAGGTCACCGGGGCCGTTCCGGACGGACTGTGGGCCGCGCTGACCCTCCACGCCGAACGGCGCGGCTACACCGTCGCCCTCGCCGACACCTCCCCCGCCGACGGCTCGACCAACCCGGCCACCCGGCAAATCCTGATCAGCGACACCGACCCCGGGGCGCACGCCACGGTTACGCTGGCCCACGAGGTCGGCCATGTCGAGTGCGGGCACGTCGAGGACATGGCCGAGTACGCCAAGCACCGGGGCCGGATGGAGACCGAGGCCGAAGCCGTCGCCGCCATCGTGTGCGCTTGGTTCGGGCTCGACTCCGGGATCAGCTCCGCCCCGTACATCGCGGGTTGGGCGGGCAAGACCCCCGAGGAGATCAAGACCACCATGTTGTCCGTCCTCCAGAAGGTCACGGCGGCAGTGTCCGCCGTCCTGGACAGCATCGACCCTCCGGCCGCCGACGACGCGGGCGGCCAGGAGCAGCAGGCCGAGGCCGAGCAGGCCGCCGAGCAGTCGACCGAGCCGGAACCCGCCGCCGCACTGACCGCACCCGCCGCGCCGACCGTCGCCCGGCTGCGCCCGGTCGGCCCGGTCGAGGAGTTCACCCGAGCTGTCACCTTCGACGGCTACGAGGGGTTCGGCGGAACGGTCCGGTTCCGGTCGAATCACGCCAGCTGCGCCTACGTCGTCACCGACCACACGGGCGCCCCCGTCCCGGTGGGCGACGTCGACGAGGACCAGGCCGTCGAGTTGCTCGCGCGGCACTACGGCTTGCCCGCGCCCGTGGTGGTCCTGCGGGAGAGGCCGCACGCGACCGCCGCCCCCGGCCGCCCCACGCTGGCAGCCTGACGTACCGCCCCGGGGCGGCAACGCCGCCCCGGGCCCCACTCCCCGGCACCCCACCAGGTGCCGCCAGCCCGGCCGCCGACAACCAACAGGAGGACTCCGCCATGGCGCAGCACGACCCCGCCCCGAGCACCACCTACACCGGCCCCAGCGACCCGGATGGAGAACCGGGGAGCATGTTTCCCGGCCGCTGGGTGACCGAAGCCCGGATCCGCCACGTACGCCGCCGAACTCTTCCCGCTCGGTCCCGATGGTCCGGCTGTGTCCGCCGTGCGGCTGATCGTGGAGTGCCCCGGAAGCGGGTGCGTCGTGCGCGCGACCGTCGAGGGCCCGGCGCAGCGGGGACATCCACTCGGATTTCGACGGCGCCACCGCGCACGCCCGCACGATCACTCGAGTGCTGCAGGAGGCCGGTATCCCGGCCGAAGTCCTCTCCGTCGGCTACAACTTCTACGCGTCGGGGGTGCGGCTGACGACGCCGGAGGGGCCGCGATGGCTGGTGGTCGGGCTGGACGGCGATGCACTGGTCTGGCAGTTGGACCACGACGAGGAAGGCACGGAGGAGGTCGGAGAGTGGGACACCGCCGATCCGGCGGACGCTCCGGCGCAGGTCCTCCGGTGGCTGCAGGAGCGGAACGCGGAGACCGTGCCGCCCCGTGTGCGGTAGGTCGGCGCGGTGCCGGTCGGCCCCGCCGGCGGGCGTCGCCGGGGTTCGTCGGCGCCGCGCCGGTGGGCGCCGACGTCCGGTGAAGCGGCAGCGCACGACTCCACACAGTGGCTAATTCTGCTATTATTGTCTATGTCGCTCCGGGATGGCACCCGGGGCGTTCAACCCGCACTCCGGCACCACGAAGGGCACTCCATGCCGACCGCTCCCCTCCTGCACTGCAACGGCGACCACGCGATGCCCCCGGGCCACCAGAACCCGGGCCCGTGGACGCGCTCCGCCGCGCTGTGTGGGCGCTTCGTCACCGACTCGCCTACGGGCCCCGTCGTGTTCGACGGTGGATTCGCCGCCCGCACCGGACGCGGCCAGTGGGGCGTACTGCGCACCTACGGGCCGCGCCACCCCAAGGGCAACCCGGCCGCCCGCAGGCTGCGCCGCGCTGCCCGCACCTTGCCGTCCGCCAGGCTGTGCCGCAAGTGCCGCAAGGCCGTGCGCGCGATGACCCACCCGAGGTGGACCCTGCCGAACGGAATCACGTACCTGGGCTGATCGGCGGCCGAACGCGAAGAAGTGGCGCCACCCTCCCCCGAAATAGTGTCCAACTATGCTATAGTTGTTCATGTCGGAAGGGCACCCCGACCGCCCAACCCGAACATCTCGAGCAAGGAGCAGCAGTGGTCGAGCAGAACACCCTCCCCGCCTCCAGCGTCCCGGCCGCCTTCGCCGACGGCCACCTCTACAGCCCGACCGCCGATCTCGTCGCGGCCGGAGTCGACTTCCGGCCGGGCGACCAGTTCGCGCCGATGGCACCGGCTCCGAGCGGCGGCGTGCGCGAGAAGGCCGCATGGTGGCGCACGGTCGCCAGCGTGAGCACGCCGGACTTTCTTGGCCTGGTGCCTGGGGACGCGATCACGGTGCACCACGGCGACGGGCTGCGCACCGGCGAGTTGATCTCGACCTTCCGGGCCGGCGCGCGCGTGCGGGTGGAGCTGCCCAACGATCCGGAAGGGCTGCGGGTCGAGCTGACCGTGAACCGCCGGAGCCCGTCCGGCTCCTGGTACGGGCCGTGCTGCGACACCCCGGAGGGCTGACGCCCCGGGCTGCGCCCGCCGCCGAGCGGGCGCAGCCCGGCCCTGCCCTTCCCTGCCGCCAGCCGAGAGGACTTCCGTGGAGATCAGCCCGGCCGCCCAGGCCCTGTACATGTCGATGCACGAGACCGGCGCACTGGTAACGCCGTACGAGGTGGCCGAGCTGCGCGCCGACGCAGTGGGCCGGCTGGGCTTCAACGGGCTGCGGATCGAGTGCACCAAGCGCGCGCTGTTCTGCGCCGCCGCCGAGCCGGACCACCACGGCGACCGGATGCGGTGGGCGGTCGCCGCGGCCGGCTTCGTCGACCCGCAGTAGCGGAAGGGGACCACCTCCGCTTGGCGATGATGGCTAGATGCGCTACTATTGTTCATGTCGGAAGGGGTGGCACCCCGGCCGACCCAACCCGAACCGCCCCGCAGGAAGGCACAGCATGCGCACGATCACCGTCCACCCGGAAGCCGCCGCCGACCTCGCCCCGCTCGCATTCGGGGAGTTCACCGCCACCGTCTGGGAGGACGGCGGGTACCTGGCCGGGTGGCAGTACACCGTGCCCGGCTGCGCCTGCTCGGTGACCCTCTGGCCGGAGAACATGTTCAACGAGCCCGATGCCCCGGCCGAGTTCACTCCGGTCGCCCCGTGGTCGTACCTCGGCCGGTTCGACGTCGCTACCGCGGAGGGGTGCCGCAACCCCGGCGACTGGACCAACCCCGCCAACCGGGACGGCCACCCGACCCCGCACCACGCGCTGTCCGAGGGCCTGGACGAGCACCGCGCGGTGTGCGCCGAGTTCCGCCAGGCCATCACCCGGTGCCTGGAGTGCGGCGACGCCAAGCAGGAACACGGCCGCCCGGACAGCTTCCTGGGCTGCGACGACTTCCGCCCCGGCAAGGAGCCCGGCCGCCGCGACTGGGAGATCCAGCGCGAAAAGCGCGGCCTCTGGATTCCCCGCGGCTGAACCACCCCGCCGGGGGCAGCGGCCGGCACCGCCGCCCCCGGCCCACAGCGCACCGCGCCGAGCAGTCCCCCGGCCACTCGAGCGAGAAGGAGAGCAGCCGCGCCGCCGCCAGCACGCCGGCCGCCACGGGTGCGGGCACCAGCCCGACCCGCCCAGCCCCGCACATGTCGGCGCGGATCATCCCCGCTTGCCGATAGTATCTAGCTACGCTACTATTGTTCATGTCGGGAGGGATGGCACCCCGACCGGCTCAACCCGAACCCCCCGAGCAAGGAGCAGCAGTGGTCGAGCAGAGCAACTCCCCCACCTCCGGCGGCCCGGCCGTGCACCGGTTCGACAGCACCGCCGAGGCGTACGACGCCACTCAGTGCGACGAGGAGATCCGAGACGGAGACGTGCTGGTCATCGAGGCGGAGAGCGTCGTCGGCTTCCTGGTCAAGGCGTGGCCCGTGTCGGCCACCGCCGCCCGAGGGGAGCTGCACGGCTTCCAGGGCCCGATCGAGGAGTTCAAGGGCGGCGCGTACGTAGCCAGCCACCGCGCGGCGTGCGTGCTCGCCGCCGAGCTGGGGTTCGAGGTCGCCGCGCCGGCCGGCGCCCCGGAGGCCGAGGCCGCCGCCGCACCCGCAGACGAGGAGCCCACCGCGCCGGCCCCGGAGGGGCGCGCCGTGGTCGAGTTCTACAGCGCCGTCCTCTTCCCCGGCAACCGCGAGCAGCGCCTCACCGTCCGCCCCGTCGGCTCCGACGACTTCTCGCTGTACGTCCCCATGCCATACCAGCCGCACCCGGACGTCGACGGCATCCTGACCGCGTTCGGGTGGCGCACCGCCGAGCCGTTCCGGTACAACGCCAGCGCCAACCGTGACCAGGCCGTCGCCGTCCCCGCCGAGCCGGCCGACACGCCGGAGGCCGCGGCGCTGCGCGACGCCTTCGCCCGCTTCACCGCCGCCCAGGAGACGGCCCGCAGCTTCGGCGGCAACCCGCACATGCGGCCCGTCGTCGTCGACGGCGAGGAGCACCCTGTCGGCTGGACCTTCCGCGTCGGGTTCGGGGAGGGCGCCAGCTTCGGCGCGGTCACCGCCGAGGGCCGTCTCCTCACCCGCGCCGACGGCACCCACTACCCGACACGGGCCATCGCCGAGACCGCGATCGTCTCCCAGCACACGAGCCCGACCGGCACGGAACGGGAGCCGGCCCACTGCGTCCACGGCCGCGTGGTCGCCCCCGGCGTCACCGGTGCCCCGGTCGCCGAGTGCTCCGCCGCCTCCAACGGCCCGGAGTGGGGTGCCTTCGCCGCGGCCGACGCGGAAACCGCCTGGTACGTCACCGGGTGCGCGGTCGACGTCGCCAACCGGGCCGCCGAGGAGAACGCCGAGATGGACGACACGGACCCGGAGGACCCGTACAACACGTGGGGCCGGATCTGCACGGAACACCCGGAATACCCGGCGGGCACCTGCTCGGAGTGCAACAGCGAGGAGGAGCCGGCCCAGGAGGAGCCGGCCCAGGAGGAGGCGGACGAGGGGGAGGCGGTGCTCGGCCGCTACGTCGTCGCAGTCGGCGCGAACTCCGACTACTGGCCGACGTTCAACGACCGGGAGCGCGCCGCCGCCCACGCCGCCAGCTACGGCCTGACCACCGCCGCCGTCCGGGACCGCACCGCACGGGCCGACGTCGCCGGCGCCCGACTGCGCTGCTCCGACGGCCGGGTGCGCACCGCGACCCACCGCGACACCGTCAACGGCACGGAGTGGGTGTTCACCGAGGACGGCACCGCGTGGCAGGCCGACAAGTCCGAGATGATCGACACGTCCCGGGTCGCCGAGGTCCGGACCGCAGCGGAGGCCGCCGCCCGGGTCGCCGCCGCCCCAGGCGCGACCGACCCGGAGCGGCTGGCCGCGCTGGAGGACCTGGGCAAGGCCCTGCGCTACCTCTCCGACGCGGACCCGCTCTGCGCCGCGGCCGTCGCCCGAGCCGACGCGCAGCGCGTGACCTTCACCGGAACGCTCGCCGACATCGCCCCCGGGGACATCGTCCACGTCGAGGGCATCCGGGCGAGCGTCCTCGCCACGGGCACGGCCGAGGAGAGCGCCGTCCGCGGCGACCGGCCCCGGTGGTGGGCGGACGTCCTGGGCGTCGTCGACGAGGAGGACCGGCGCCTCAGCTTCCGCCGGCCGTTCGCCATCGGGCGGTTCGCCGACGTCGCAGCGGCCGAGCCGGTCACCATCGAACGCCCGCTGACCACCCGCTGATTTCGCGACCGGGTCGGGCCGCCGCAGTGAGCGGCGGCCCGCCGCCCTCGGGGACATGCCGGGCGAGCACGAGCTCGCCAATAGTGCCTGACTCCGCTACTATTATTCATGTCGGAAGGGGATGGCACCCCGGACGGCTCGACCCGAACACCCCGAACAAGGAGCAGACCATGTCCAGCAGCGCGCCGCCCCCGCAGGTCTGGCCCGAGACCACCGCCGACCCGAACGGCGTCGCGCACCACACCGTCGGCGCGTGCCAGGCGACCTGGCGCACCGTCAGCACGGGGGGCGGCACCAGCACCGCCGCCCAGTTCGGCTACCCGGCATGCGGTGCGCCCGGCCGGATCGACCGGTTCGTGCAAGTCTCCCAGAGCACGGTGTACCGCCCCGTTCGGGCCTGCCCCGACCACGCCCGCCAGGACGCCCGCACCCCCGCCACGGAGCCCGCCGCCCCGGCCCCGCGGTGATCTCACGCCGACCCGCACGACCCCCCACCCGCACCTCCCGCCAGACAAAGGACATGCCGATGTCGTACGACTACGAGGTCAGCGGCACGATCACCATCTCTCCGCCGGTGCCTACTGCTGCCCTCTGGGACCTGTTCCACCCCGACCGCCGGGTGCCGTTCGCCGTCGCTCCGGCGGCCGGCGAGTGGCTGCTGACCCCCTCCGCGGACGCGGCCGTCGACGAGCAGGGACGGCCGAGCCATATCGCCGCTCTGGTCGTCGACACCGACGCGACCAGCTACGAGATCAACGCGCGGTTGCGGGAGTTCGAAGGATGGGTGGGCCCTGACCACGAGCTGGACGGCCACTTGGATGTGATCGGCGAGAGCCTTGAGCGCGGACGCATCTACCCCTGCGACGGCGACCACGACTCGTTCCCCTGCTGGGAGTTCTGAGCGAGCACACACTCGCACATGGTGGTTAGCCCTGCTATTATTGTGCATGTCGGAAGGGGTGGCGCCCCGGACGGCTCAACCCGAACACCCCGAGCAAGGAGTCGGCCATGACCGTACGCACCCTGGCGCAGATCGACCGCGACGTCTGGACCCTGTACCGCATCGCCTACGCGGCCAACCGCCTGGCCCCGAAGACCCTGGCCAACCCCGGGTACCGGAGCAGCATGCGTGACGTCCAGGCCCGGGTGCGCGCCGCCGACGCCCTGGCGCAGCGCCTGCTGGCCCGCCCCGGGGTCGCCGAGAACGAGGAGACGCCGTACGCCGTCAGCCTGCTGCGTGGGGCCGTCGACCGGGTGCTCGGATCCCGGGGTGACTTGGCCGCCCTGTCCGAGGCGGCCGGCCGCGCCGCCCGGCACCGTCCCGTCGCGGCCACGGGCGAGCTGCTGCACCTGGCCGACTGGGCCCGTGAGTTGGCCGCGCCGTCGAACGGCCGCGCAGCCAAGCCCGAGGAGCTGCAGCGCCGCCTGGCCGAGCTGCGCAGCCGGGCGGTGGCGTTCGGCCTGACCGCCGAGGAGGCGGCCGGAACGGCCATCGTCCCCCGCCACGCCGTCACCGGCGCCGCGCACTTTCAGGTGCTGTTCACCAACGCCATCTCCCGCCGGGGGCAGGTGTCGGTGTGCTTCGCCACCGAGGAGCTCGCTGACGCCGCCGCCGTGGACTACTACCCGTTCAACAACACCGACGTGTACCGGTACAGCTGCAAGTGCCGCCGCTTCGCGGCCTGACACCCCCTCCGCCCCGCCCCGCAGTGGGCGGGGCGGCCCCTACCCCATCCCGAGAAGGAGAACCGCCGTGCCGCTTCCCGGCGCCGTCACCACCGAGGACCACACCTACTACGTCATGCCGAAGGCCGGCGGAGGGTTCGAGATCCGGCCCACCGTGCGGGGCGAAGCCCTCGTCACGCGCTCGCGCGGCAAGCGCCTGGCCTCCAGGGGCGCGAAGTGGCGGGCCGACGCGCCCAAGTGGTGCCCCACCGACGAGGGTTGGTGGCACAACCTCTACGTCACCTTCGGCAGTAACCCGCGGGAGTACTTCGCCGGGCAGGCGTGGCGCGGCACTGTCGTGGAGACCATCTCCGAACGGGCCTACGACGACAACTACGGGTTCGCGCTGCGGCAGCAGGTCTTCCCGGTCGCCGACATCAGTTCGTGCCGCTGCCGCTACGCCGGCCGCCGCTGCCACGGGTGCGGGCACGACCTGGACGACCCGGTGTTCCGCGCCGCCCAGGACGCACTGTGCCGCGCGCTCGACGGGCCCGATTCGGCGGGCTGACCGCCCACCCCGGGGCTGCACCGGACGGTGCGGCCCCGGCCACCACCCCAGTCCGAGAGGGCCCCAATGGGGATCAGCCGTGCTGGTGACGCCGTACGAGGTGGCCCAGCTGCGTACCGACGCGGTGGGCCGGCTGGGCTTCAAAGGGTCGCGGATCGAGGGCACCAGGCGCTGGGCGGTCGCCGCCGCTGGAGTCGTGTGTGACTCCGACCGATAACTTGCGAGGCTCCGCCGAGCCGTCGCAGGCCACGGCCATGTTCCGAGGCGCAGTCTGCGGGCCGTTCCGACCGATAGTGTGCGAGGCCGGACATGGTCGACCCAGTCGCGATGACGAGTCCGCAGGTCAGCGCCGAGCAGACGAGTGGTCGCCTATAACTCGCAAGGTGCAGTTCGGATTCGCAAGCTATCGGTCGGAGTCACATCGTGAGAGCGGGTCACCCCACTTGTCGATAGTGGCTAACACTGCTACTATTGTTCATGTCGGAAGGCGGTGGCACCCCATCCGACTCAACCCGAGCACCCCGAGCAAGGAGTCCGCTTGTCCAGCAACACCAGCACCCCGAAGACCCCGGCCCAGCGCGGCGCGGCCGTGCGCCCGAACGGCAGCGCCACGATGCGGTTGCGGGACCTGCGCCCCGGCGATGTCAAGCTCGCCCGTGGCGGGGAGGAGGCCGTCATCCTGACCATCCAGTCGTTGGGCCGGGGGGAGTACGTCTGGACGTCCCGGGTGGTGCGCCCGAGTGCCGAGGCCGGTTCCTACTACGCGCCGCTGTACTGGGCGTTCCCGTTCACCCTCAGCGCCCACGGCCACACGATGGTCGACGTGGCCGCCGACCGACACGTCGACCCGGCGAGCCTGCCGCCGAGCCCCTACCCGGACGAGCGCAGCATCCCCACGCAGTTCCACACTGGGGACGTGGTCCGCCACGGCCGCGTGGTGTGGACGCGTGAGCCGCAGGGATGGTTCAACCACGCGCGGACCCGGTTCACTGAGCCGACTGGCGATTCCGCCATCGAGCGGCTGTTCCGCGACCCGCTGTTCCTGCGGCTGGCCATCCCCGAGTACGTCCCGGCCGCCCTGGTGACGCCGCCGTACGTGCTGACCGCCGACAGCCCCGCCGTCATCCACCTGTCCGAGGACGCAGGGCACCTGTGCGCGTGGTCCGGCCAGGTCGACGGGGTCTGGCGCGAGCGCCACAGGGCCACCGCGTTCCGGCTCGACTCGAACGGCATCCCCGTCCCGGTCTGCGACGAGCACGCCCCGCTGCTCACCGCCGATTAGCCCCGCAGCGGCCGGGCGGTTCCGCGACCGCCCGGCCCGCCGACCGCCGCCGCCGCGGGAGCAGCCGCCCCTACGCGGCGGCGCACGACAACCACCACCAGGCTGAGCGGCCCGCCCGTCCCCGGCCCGAGCCCAGGAGGCACACAGTCATGGCACCCGAGATCCAGGCGGCCGGAGGAATCTCCGTCCAGCCCGCCGTCCCGCTGAGCGCGTTCACCGGATCGTCCATCGGCGAGTCCGAGCACTTCCGCCTGCTCACCCTCCCCGGCCCCGACAGGGAGCGGCACGTCGTCGCCGGTGTCCAGGCCACCGAGCGGGCCGTGGGCGCGCCCGCGTTCGTCGAGGAGCTCGCGGAGTTCTTCGAGATCTGCAGGCAGGCACGCCCGGGGGCCGCCTTCCACTCATCCATGGTCGCCGCCGCCCTGGACGGCACCGACCCGGCCCGCGTCGCCGTCACCCGCACCGGCTTCACGTGGGAGCCGGACGAACGGACCGTCGCCAAGGCCGCGGCCGGCGTGCCCGACGGGGACGACCCCGAGCAGCCGTACATCCCAATGCCGATCCCGGCCGCGCTCGCCGAGCAGGCCGGCCCCGACGGCCGCATCCCGCTGTGGTGCACCGTCCAGGCCCCCAGCCCGAAGGGCCGGTGGCAGGTGGTGCTCAACGGCACCATCGTCCAGAACCTGCACGACGCCGCGCTCCGGGCCGCCGCCGAGCACGGCCATTCCCGGGTCATCGTCGACATGAGCAAGGAGGTTCTGGCGACCTACCGGCAGCCGGAGCCGGCTGTCACCGCGCTCGAGGCCATCGCAGCGGCGCAGCGCCGGACCGACCGTTGGGTGGCGCTGACCGAGGTGGACGAGCCGAGCGCCGACCAGCGCGAAGCGCTGACGGAGGGGTTCCGGCTGGCGGAGCGCGCGGCGGAGTACGCCGAGCGGGCGGTGGCCGCCGTGGACCCGGTCCCGGCGGACGTCCGGCGCGCGTGGCAGTCCGCCGACTTCCTGACCCACCTGTACGGCTGACCAGACGCCGGGTGCTCAGTCGGCCAGCGGCCGGGCGCAGCGGTTCCCGGTGCATTGGGCGGGCTTTCCCGCTTGTCGAGAGTGACTAACTCTGCTATTATTGTTCATGTCGGCTGGTGCTCACCCCTTCCCGTTCTCGGCCGACGCCGGCCTGCAGAGAGAGGACTGCACATGATCACCAAAGGCGTCTACTTCACGTACTGGAGTCGCTACGGCCAGGCCCCCGTACGACTGGAGTGTCCGGCGACCCTGAGCCCGTGGGAGCACCAGTTCCCCCGCTTCTACGTCCGCTACAGCGGCTGGTCCTGCCACCGTCACATGGACCTGGCGACGGAGTACGTGGCCGAGCGCGCGGCAGCCGAGCAGCAGCGTGCAGCGCTGGCTGCCGAGCTTCCAGGATGGTGGGTCGGGATCGTCGATGTCGGGCCGGCCCCGTTCCCCGAGTTCCGTATGGGTGTCGAGTTCTTCGCCGCCGACGGCCGCAAGGGTTTCATCGCGATCCGAAACCGCCACGGAGCCGCGGTTCAATGGCTGGACGGCCCACTCGGCCTCAACCCCTACCCGCTGGACCTCATGCGCACCGAACCGCCCGAGCCGATGCGCCCCGCCGGCTCCACCTGGCTGCGCGGCTGAGCCGACATCCCACCAGACCAGCGACTCAGCCTACTTGGCAAGAGTGGTTAGATGCGCTACTATTGTTCATGTCGGTCGGGGATGGCACCCCGGCCGACTCAACCCGGACAGCCCGAGCAAGGAGCAGACGTGACCGAGGCGGATTTCTTCCAGGCGGGCCACACCTACATCCAGACGTTCCCGGACAGCCGGCTGGTGCGAGTCTTCCAGTGCACGCAGGTAGCCGTCCATCCCGTGAGCGGCGAGCCCCGCGCGTTTGGCTTCAGCGGCGCTTCGACGCCTGGTCAGGACTGGCGCCCGAACTGCGAGACCGTCGCCTACCGCCCTGCCCACTGGGACGGGGAGTGGGTCGTCGTCAGCGGCGCGCCCGCCCCCCAGTCGCTGGCCGCACCGCCGAGCGCCGACGTCCTGGCGCGCCCGGCAGCGGAGGCAATCCCGGACGGCTGCGTGGTCACCTACCACGGCAACATCCGGATGTGGCGCGGCGTCTATCGCGCATACGCCTGCAAGGACAACCTGTGCAGCCGTGTCTATTACGACCACGACGCGCGGTACCGGCTGCACGCCCTTGCCACGAACAAGCCACTGAAGGACTGCGTGCCCCGCTCGTCCATCACGAGGGGACGTCAGACCCGTTGGCTGTGATCAGCGCTACAGGGCCGGGGAACCGACCGCGCCCAAGCCCGCCGTGCCGGGGACGCCCCCGGCACGGCGCACCGAACTCTCCGGCCCCACGCCACGCCGCTGCTCCAGAACAGGCCCCCCCCACATGAGAACCGCCCGATACCTCACCCCCGCCTGGACGGCCCGGCGGAAAGCCGCCGAGGCGGCACGAGCGGCCCGGCACGAGTTCGCCGCCCGGATCGCGGCCGTCCTCCCGCTGGTCAAGCTCAACCGCCTGCCCCCGCGCGGACCGGTCGAGCACCAGGTCAGCGACACGATGCACGGCGACCTGACCGGCCACGGCACGTGGATCAACGTCCAGATCAGCGGATCGGCCGACAGCGTGGACTTCAACGTCCGCCTGGCCGAGCCCGAGCTCGCGTTCGCGCTGCTGCAGGCGATCGGCGCGGTCGCCGCCGCCCGCGCCACCCGGCCCAACTCCTGACCCCCAACACCCCAGCCACCGCCCGAGCCCGGCAGCCCCGCGCCGCCGGGCGGGCACCACCTTGAAAGGGACCGAACCGATGAACACCCTGACCACCGACCCCGGCACCACCGCAGCCGACGCGCTGCCGGACCCCCGCCAGATGCAGGACCAGGAGCTGGCCGCCGAGCTGGCCAAGCTGCACAGCCGACTTCGCGGCTCCCTCCCCCGGGCCGAGCGGGCCGCGCTGGGCAACCGCAACCGCTCCCTGACCGAGGAGTCCGACCGCCGTGCCCACGAGCTCAGCAAAGCCATCAGGGCGCAGCAGGACGAGCAGGAGCGGCAGGCCCGCCAGGAGCGGACGTCGCTGGGCCGGCTGAACGAGCACGGCCGCTACCCGGTCGAGGTGGACGGCCGTCTGCGAGGGTACGTGTTCAAGCAGGGCCGGTCCTGGTACCTGCACCTGGAGGGCGAGGACAAGGAGCAGGAGGGCGGGGAGCGCCGGAGGCTGGACGCCGTCGACCGCCTAGTTCGCGTCATCGACTTCCGCGAGGAGCAGGAGCGCGCGCGTCAGCAGCTGCGGGCCGTCCCGGGGGGCTGGCGGCTGGACGAGGGGGTGCCGGCCCTGTCGGTGGGAGAGGTGGTCCGGTACGAGTACGAGGGCCGCGGCGGGTGGAGCGAGCCCCTGCGGGTCGTGGCTCGCGTGGAGGAGCCGCCGCCGTACGGGGTCCGGTTCCGGCTGGAGCCGCTGGACGGCCGAGGCCCCGGCTGGTCCCTGCCGGGTGCTCGGCTGCCCAGGGTGGTGCGGCCCGAGGAGGAGACCGCCGCCGCGTTCCCGCCGGTCCCGTTCTCCCACCGCGACCCGGCCGAGCACGAGGCGCGCCGGCTGCTCGGCGGCGAGGTGGGCGACGAGCTGTCCGGTCTGTCCAAGAAGCTGGAGGCCCGTGAACGGGCACTCCGCGCGCTGAAGATCCTGGACACCGTGCAGCAGGGGCGTAGCTCGAATCCTGCCGCCGCCATGCTCGCCGTGGCAATCGAGGCCGAGGCGATCGAGAAGGCGGTGCGGCGGGTAGCCGGCCCCAACTGGGTGTACTACGCGAGTTCGGCGCGGGCGGCGCTGCTGGTTTCGGCGCGGGCGGCGCTGCGGTTCGAGCAGGGCGGCGGCCGGCTCACCGCACCGGCGGGAGCATGATCTCCGCAGCTTTACAAATAGTGCCTAAGTCTGCTATAGTTTTTCATGTCGGGGCGGGATGGTCTGCCCCACCGGACAGAGGATGCACCGTGGACCTTGAGAACCTGATGGAGCAGGCCGCGCAGTGGCTGGTGAAGGCGGACCACCACTACGAGCACACCGCTGCCCTGAACGCGGCCCCTCAGACGGCCGCCCGGGCCGCCACTGAGATGGAGCTCGCCAAGTACGCGCACGAGCGCTACCGGCACTACGCGGATGCCGCCAAGCGCGCCAAGAGCACCAGCCACCCGGCCGATGCCGTCGAGCGCCCGGAAAGCAGGGCCCGGGGCGTCAGGGCACTCCAGCCCCCGGCCATCAGCCGCTGACGCACGCACCTCCCGCCGGGCGGCGGTGGCACGCCGCCCGGCTCAACCCGGACCCGAAGGACGTTCTCCGTGACCACCGACACCCCCACCCCCTACCAGACCGACACCGCCGCGACCGCGCGGCGCCTGGTCGCCGCCGCCCTGACCGGCTACGGCCTGACCGAGACCGCGCTCAACCGCCAGTGCCCCGAGCAGGGGCGGCGGCGCGGCTTCCTGACCACCGGTGACGCGGAAGCGGTCACCGTCACCATGCACCCGCTGCCGATGACCGCCCGCGAAAACCGCGCCGTGGTCCGCGCCCTGCTTCGCCAGCCGTGGCAGCTCGAGATCGCACCGGACCTGCGGTCGGTCACCGTCCGGCCGGGCCGGTTCGACTGGCGCGGCCCGCTGGACAGCCCACTGCTCGGCGAGTCCGTCCGGGCCGGAGCCGCCGACGCCGACCACGCCGTGGGCTACGAGCGCGCCACCTTGTCCAAGCGCGGATCCACCGAGCCGGTCACCTACTCCGCCGCCCGCACCCGGCACGAAATCGCCTCCCTGGTGGAGCACGACGGCGGCCGAGTCGAGAAGTGGCCGAACGGCATGCTCCTGGTCACCTCCCGCGGCGAGGAGTGGCGCGACCGCTGGACCTACTACTGGCCCGCCGCGTGGTTCAACGCGGCCCCGCTGTGCAGGACCTGCCAGCACACGTACTCCGAGCACAAGCCGTACAAGCCCTTCGCTGCCCCGGGCGCGTGCGGCCAGTACGAGCGAGGCGAGAAGCCCGAGGTCGAACTCCCCCGCTGGACCCGGCGGACCCTCTGACCGCCCCGGGCCCGCGCAACACCGCGCGGGCCTGGCCGACCGCCCCCACAGGCACGAAGGAGAAGATGATGTTCCCGAAGAGGCTGCGCCGCCGGATCCACCGCAGCGCGACGTTCCACCCGTACGACCCCGGCGAGCCCAGCAGCCTGCCCGCACTCGAGATCGGCGCGGTCCTGGTGTTCGCCTACCTGGACGAGGAGGACGGTCACCTGCGCATCTCGGTGCATGAGGACGAGGCGGACCCGGCCCTGCTGGGCCCGGACGGCCGAGTGCCGATCCACGTCACCGTGGAGGGGGAAACCGTGTACTGCTCCACCGCGACCGACGACGGCCGACAGTGGCGCACTGCAGATCCTGACGCCCTGGTCGACAAGGAGCAGCAGCCGAGCCGGGCCGCGGCCGACAGCACCGCCCGCAGCCGCCAGACCCTGCTCGTGGTCCTTGAGGAGGAGTCGGGGGAGTGGCTCATCGAAGCCGACTACCGGCCCGTCGGCGAACCCGCCGAAGAGGCGCGCACTACACCCGCAAATAGTGGGTGAGTATGCTACTATTGTTTATGTCGGACGGGTGGCATCCCGCCCGGCTCAACCCGCACCCGAGATCGGAGCCCGACATGGCGCAGCGCAAGGCCGTCCCCGTCCACGACTTCCTGGAGCTGATCCCCTTTGAGCCGCCCGCCCGTATCTGGCTGCCGGGCGGCGGGCGGGCCGAGTTCCTGGTCGCGGCCGACTGCGGGCCCGTCTGGACCGGAAGCATCCGCCCGGCGGGCACCGCGCAGCGGCGCGAGGACGGGGAACCGCAGGAACTGCGCGGGTTCTTCCGCATGGACCAGGCGCCCTGCGCCGACGGCGTGGCGGAGCTGCACCGGGCCGTGGAGCGTATCGGCGCGCGAGCCGGGTTCGACGTCGAAGAGTTCACCGTCCGGTCCCAGGTGACCGAGGGGGAGCCGGGGCAGGAGATGCACTGCGTCACGGCCGTCGTCCGCGCGCGGCGCCATCTCCAGGACTCGGCCGCAGCTCCCCTGACCGACGTGGTCCACCAAGATGGAGCCCCGGAGCACCACGGCGTGGTGCTGGAGTACCGGCGCTTCGCGACCGGTGACTGGTCTGGGCTGGTGCGCTGGGACGACGGCACGGAGAGCATGGAGGACGTCCGGACGCTGATCGTGGCCGGGCAGACGCGGATGCCGCTGTCGCTGAAGCCGGGCCAGGCTGTGCCGAGATAGCCGGGCTGGGATGGACGAGGGCATACGAGCGGCGGCCGTCCACCCGGGGGTGGGCCCGCCGGCCGCCGTCCTAAGACGTCATCCGGGCAGGCAGATTGGCATTCCTCGGCCGCCGATCGCTCAACCCGTACCCACCGCATGCAAGAGCCGAGATTCGACACCGCTAGCCGGGAGTACAGGCGTTCAGGATAGCTGACCCAGGCACCACCACGCCCCATTCCTACGGCAGCACCCCCGGCTGGCAGCCCACCCAGCCGAAGCCGCAACCGAATCCCCCGGCCCGCCAGTGGCGGGCCGGCCCCACCGAACACGAAGGAGCCTTCCATGGGCGACATCAGCCTGGCCGAGTTCAAGCGCCGCGCCGCGGCCTGCACCACCTTCGAGGTCGTCAACCACCTGCACCCCCACCGCACCGGCCCCCGCACCGTCGTCGCGGTGAACCCGAAGCGCATCCGCTCTCAGCGCGACGGGGACGACACGACCACCTACACGGACTGGCCGAAGGCTGGCCTGTGCCGGATCGAGGGGAGCAGCATCACCTTCCTCGGTGACGTGGACGGCCGCGACATGTTCACCTTCACCTTCCCCTTCCCGGCCGCGGAGGAGGCTGGCCGTCAGCGGGGTGCGGATCACGTCGCCTGAGCTGGCCTGGGAGCTGTTCCCGGAGGAGAACGAAGAGCAGGCTGGCCTACGGCTGGGCGGACTGTGGGTCGGCTTCGCCAACGTGATGGACTGCGGGAGCGAAGCGTGGGTGGCCGAGCTGACCGTTCACCCCGATTACCGGGGCCGGGGATTGGCGACGGTGCTGCTCACTGCCGTGCTGGCCGCCACG
Organism: Kitasatospora humi; assembly: GCF_020907985.1. Lineage (GTDB taxonomy): Bacteria > Actinomycetota > Actinomycetes > Streptomycetales > Streptomycetaceae > Kitasatospora > Kitasatospora humi. The sequence continues at coordinate 21,015 of NZ_JAJJPA010000026.1, forward strand.
GGGGACGGAACGTCGCGTTGTGCTGCGATCCGTACATCTCCCAGGGAAACGGGTGGCCGGCCTCGGAGGGCCTGCCCGTCGGCACCCTGGTCGCCTGGCATGCCCGCCACGGCTTCCGGGCCGACGGGGAGCAGCGCATGGTGCGCAGCGCGCGGCACCGGCCCGGACCGGAACACCCGGGCCTCCCCATGCCACCAAAAGATGGCTAACCATGCTATAGTTATTCATGTCGGAGCGGGTGGCGCCCCGGACCGGCTCAACCCGGACCACCGAACCAAGGAAGTCACCATGTCGAACCTCCCCAAGGACCAAGCTAGGCTGCACCGACAGGCTCAGGAGCTGGTCGATCTCGACCGGCCGCTCACCTGGCAGGAACGCGAGTTCGTGATGACGCACTGGCAGGAGTCCTCCTCGGTCGCCCACGGCCTGGACGGGGCGTTCTTCACTCCGCTCGGACTGGCCGTCGACATGTCCGTCGAGGCGAGCGGGCCGGAGGTGCAACGGGTGCTGGACCTGTGTGCCGGGATCGGTCGCCTGGCGTGGACCTGCCTCAACGACATGGGGGCCCCCGATCGCGAGGTCGTCTGCGTCGAGCGGAATCCGGAGTACGTCCGGGTGGGCCGCAAGGTGCTGCCGGAGGCGACGTGGGTCTGTGCCGATATCTTCGATCTGCCCGAGGACCTGGGGCGCTTCGACATGGTGGTCAGCAACCCGCCGTACGGGCACACCGAGCGCAGCGGTGACGGGCCGGGGGTGACGGGCCGTCGGTTCGAGTACCACGCGGTGGCCGTGGCCGCCGAGGTGGCGAAGTGGGGAGTGTTCCTGATCCCCCAGCAGTCGGCCCCCTTCCGCCACAGCGGCGAGCGGGGCTACCGGGAGGAGCGCAGCGCGGACTACCTCCAGTTCGAGCGCGACACCGGCCTGCGCCTTGAGATGGGGTGCAGCATCGACACCTCCGGCTATCGGCACCAGTGGCGCGGGGTGGCGCCCACAACGGAGATCGTGCTGTGCGACTTCACGAAGCGCACCGCCCGGAGTGCCGCCACCCCTTCCCCCGCTGGGCCGGACCGCCGCACCCCGGTCGCCGTCGAGGTGGCAGCGACCCTGTTCTAAGTGCACCTGCGCCGCCCGGGGCTACGGCCCCGGCGCGGCGCAGGGTCCGCACTCCGGGCGCCGGCGAACCCGGATCGAGGTCGAGCGCCACCCGTGCCGACGCAGTGCCGGGCGAGAGGCTTCTCAATAGTGTTTGTCTCTGCTATAGTTATTCATGTCGGCACGGGGGTGGCACCCCGGACCGGCTCAACCCGTACCTCCGAATCAAGGGGAGTTCCATGCCCGCGACCCTCACCGCCGACGTGATCGACAGGACCACCCAGGCCAACGGCAACCACGAGCGGCTGGCCGCCCGCCTGCTGGGCGGGATGGCGCAGATGAACACCCACGCCGGTGTCGACCTCCCGCCGTGGCACTGGACCGACTTCCTCGACCGGGAGACCGGCAGCGGCGGCCACTGGAGCGTGACCCCCAACTCCCAGCGCGGTCACCAGGTGGAGCTGACCCGCCTGTCGCTTCCCGTCGCAGTCCAGGTGCTCAACGAGCTGCGCAAGATCGACCGTGGTCCGCAGGACTCCCTCAGCCTCAGCGGTGCGCGAGGATTCGACGGACTGGCCGCCCGCATCCTCGCCGAGAACGTGCGAGGGCTGCGGCCCAGCGGGCTCGCGCTCTGGCCGGGGACCGAGCACCACCAGGCACCGGCCCGGTTCACGAGCGAGCTGTCCCCCGTCTGGCACCGGGCAGCCAAGGTGACGGTCCGTCTCAGCGGGCCGGGCGCGGACGCCCGCGTCACGGTCCTCGCCTCCGACCTGACCGGCTACGAGGCCATGTGCCTGCTTAGCGCGCTCACCGAGGCGCTCTCCCCCTCCGCCTGACTCCTCGGTGGCTGCCCGTGCTTGCCGGGCAGCCACCGCCCCCAACTGCAACTCCCCGCCCTCCCCATCTCACCCCGGGTGCCCGTCCCACCGACCGGCCACCCGCCGTCTGCGGAGGAACCAGCCGCATGACCACCGCGCACCGCCAGCCGAGCTCGCCGAAGCGATCGCCGTTGCCGTTGCCGACCATCGCAGGAACTTCCCCGAGCTGTCGGACATGGAGGCGGTCGAGCTCATCCGCCACAACTTCGTCGTCAGCGAGGACGTCGCCCACTGTCCCAACGGCAACTGGGCGGTCTCGATCACCGCACTGGACCCGGAAGAGCGGGCGTACGCCCGCGTGGTCCGGGCGACGCCGGAGGAACAGGCCAGCGTGCTGACCTCCTGACCGACCCGCCGGGGGTCCGACCGGGCCCCCGGCGGTCGCCGGGCGTCAGGTACTCACCGACTACGGCCTGGACCTGGAGTACGAGTGCCGTCTTCGAGCTCTGGCAGGACCCCTGCCCTCCCGTCTGCGGCGGGGTCTACTTCGGCCACGTGCCGGACGTGGGCACCTACGAGGTCGCCTGCGACTCGGACGGGACTCCCCTGGTGGACGCGGGGAAGCTCGCTGATTCCCTGGCCGCCCTGCACGAGGGGGCGACCGTCGCGCAGTGGCTGGCGGGCCCGGGTGAGCAGCTGCTGGGCACCGCCGTCCGAGCCCGCCTCAGCACATACGAGCGCCGCATCGTCTAGCCCCACACCTGGCACGCGGACCAGCCGCGTGCCACCCAGACCCCCACTGGCCCGCCCGCCGCCCAGCCGGCTGACCGAGCGCAGCACCGCCAGGCGCCCGGACCGGCACGGCCGGCCGCCAACCACTGACCGAGAGGACCGCCATGACCACCCGAGACGAACTGGACGGGATGGGCACCGACGAGCTGCACACCGCCCTGACCGAGGCCACCCGAACGCTGCCCGAGGACCACCCGGCACGCGTGATCTGGGAGGAGCTCGACGCGATCCTGACCGCCGGCGGCGCGGAGTGCCTCCCGGCCCCCTGGGACAACCTCCCGCAGTGCCAGGGCCACCCGGTCGGCGAGGCCGGGCAGTGCACCTGCTTCGACCCCCAGTAGTCCTTCCTGCCCTCAAGACGGGGGTGTCCGGCCGCGGCCGGACACTCCCGCGCCGTTCCGCCCACTTCGGCCTCCGAGGAGAACCGTGCCCACCCCCCTTCGCATCGGACGCGCGCTGCGCTTCGCCGCCCGGCAGCTCGCCAGCCGCGTCCAGGCCGCCGGCTGGCCGGCCGACATGCCCACCGTCGCCCACCACCTGCTCGCCGAGTACATCGGCGCCGACCCGAGCCACGGCCACCCTCAGCTGTGGCAGCGCCGCGCGGACAGCTGGTACGCCTTCACCGACTCCGACCAACACGACCAGGCCGAGAAGTTCACCTCGCGCCGGCTCGACCCGCTGCGCCTGATCGGCGACGTCCCCGAAGCCGTCGGCCAGCTGGCCGCCGTCCTGTGGGAGCAGCCCGACGCCGGCCCAGACGTTTGGCACCGTCGCATCCAGGCGTGGTCGGTGTTCGCCCACCCGCAGGACCAGGTGGCCGCGCTGTCGGAGGCCGCCCACCGCGTTGACCCGCCGCGGGTGCCGATCGGCTGGCTGACGATCAACCCCCGCCGGCACAACCCCTTCGCCAAGGCCGACCAGATCATGGTGTGCAGCTCGGGCGGCAAGGACAGCCTGGTCATGAAGCACCTGGTCTGCACGGCAGCCGAGGCCGCGGGCGCGCTCGACAAGGTGGTCGTGGTCCACAATGACCTCGGTGTCACCGACAGCGGCGAGCCTGTGGAGTGGCCGGGCACCGAGGACCTGGTCCACCGGCAGGCCGCCCGCTACGGGGTGCCGGTCATCATAACCCGGCGCGAGCAGGGCGGCCTATTCCAGCAGCTCACCGAAGAGCGCGCCAAGTTCCCTTCTGCGCAGGCACGTTGGTGCACCTCCGACCAGAAGGAGGGCCCCGGCAAGAAGGAGATCACGAAGTTCGTCAGCCGGCGGCGCGTGGAGCGGCCGGGCGAGCACGTCATCGTGTACTACGCCCTGGGCCTGCGGGGGGCGGAATCCAGGGGGCGGGCGGGCAAGCCCGAGTTCGTCATCGACCGCGCGGCGAGCAACTCGCGGCGCACCGTGATCCGATGGCACCCGATCATCGGCCTGACCGACCGGCAGGTCTGGGAGACGATCCGCGACCACGCGTTGGAATATCACTGGGCGTATGACCTCCGGATGGACCGCTTGAGCTGCCGGCTCTGCGTACTGGCGACGGAGGGCGACCTGGTCCGCTCCGCCCAGCTCAACCCGCAGATCGTGGTGGACTACATCGGGGCCGAGGTCAGCACCGAACACACCTTCAAGTACGGCTTGGCCATGGCGGACGTCCAGGCGAAGGCTGGGCCGGTGGCCCGCGGGCGCAGGGCCAAGCGGCGGCGGATCTGGTACCGCCGGATGCGGCCGGGCGCGGCGATCCGCCGGCACCTGGACGAGCCCGCCGAGCAGCACGGCCCCCACGGCCAGCTCCTGCTGTTCGCGGCCTGACCCCCGGGGGCAGATGCGCATTGGGCGAAGACGCACACTCCGACAAGTGGATGATTATGCTATAGTTGTTCATGTCGTCCTGGAGTGGCATCCGGACGGCTCAACCCGCACGCCCCCGAGGAGTCCTTCACCATGACCAGCACCCTGCCCGAAGTCTCCGTGACAGCCGTCTACACCGGCACCGGCGACCCCCGCATCCATCGGACAAGCTGCGACGGCTGGCGCAGGGAGGCGGCCAACGCGGACGGCGGCAGCGAGTCCCTGGCCGTCACTTGCCTGTCCGAGCTGGCCGAGCACATCTACCGCGGGATGTTCGAGGAGGCCCCCGAGATGACCGCGGCGGACTTCGCCGACCACCTCAGCCTGGCGCCGTGCGCGGTGGACCTCCCGCACGGCGCACCGGACGCAGAGCGCCGCTTCACCCGGAGCCGGCGGGAGCAGGGCTTCACCTCCCACGAGCAGCTCCAGGCCATGATGGACTACGCCGACCACGCCCGCAGGTGCGCCGAGTGCCCGCCGCCCAGGCCGTCCATCCTGACCGGCGGGGCGGACAACCACGAGGTCGAGATATGCGACCCGGGAGCGGGGCTCTACGCCACCGCCCGAACCGCCGGGAGCTGAGCAGTTGGGGCGGGCCAACGCCGCCGGCCCGTCCCACACCGGCATGGAGCCCACACCCGCGCCCGATCGACGCCGGCATGCTCGCGCAGCCTGCCGACGAGCGGATGCCGCGCGGCCCTCGGCCGGCACCACCCGCCAGGGGCCGGGCCACATCCCACTTGGCAATAGTGGCTAGTTCTGCTATTATTTTTCATATCGGAACGGGGTGGCGCCCGGACCGTCTCGACCCGCACCCACGAGAGGACACTCCCCATGACCCGCACCCCGCCCCCGGTGAGCGAGACCGCTACTGCCCGGCAGAGCTTCACCGCCGAGATCCACCGGCTGATCGGCGAGGCGGAGCCGACCGGCCGGGAGTTCGCGCTCACCGCTACCGGGCACAGTGTGATGGTCCAGCGTGCACACGAGCAGGTCACCGTTCGGGTCTACGACAGCCAGGGGGCCCGGGTCGAGGCCACCGAGGCCGCGTCAGACTTCGTTGCGGACGACACCGCCGGAGCGCTCTGGGAGCAGGCCGTGACCCTGGGACTGCTGACCGAGCAGGTGTCCGGCCCGACCCGGCGCCCCCGCCGTCTGCGTGCGGCCACCCCGGCCGGGCTGCTCGACTTCGCCGCGGACCACCTCCGCCATGTGGGGCTGCACCACAGCCCGCCGGGCCGCTTCGATTCGCCCTGGCGGGACAACCAGTGGACCGGGCCGTGCACTGTCCCGCACGCCTTCCAGCTCGCCCTGCGGGTCCTGCGGGACACCCCGTGCGAGGACCGGGACGCCGTCCGGGACCGCGCGCTGCGCCTGCTGGCCGACCGGTGCAACGGCGCGCCGGTCCAGGTCCCGAACTGGTGGACCGGCGGCGCGTACAGCTACCTGCTCTCCACGGTCGCCAACTGGGACGCGGCCACGGGCCGGACGGCCGCCGGAGCCGTCGAGTTCCTGCGCGCGGCGGCCCGCGCGGCCGAGCTGGGCTGACCGGCCCCGGCGACCGGGGCGGCCGGACGGCCGGCCGCCCCGCCCTTTCACCCACCTGACGCGCACCTCACCGACGGAGCCCTCCCGATGGACACCCTGCCCCTGTTCGACGCGCCGCCGGCCAAGCCTCGCGCCTACCTGCTGACCTGCAACAACGCCGACCTTGCCCGGGACAACATCTTCACGTGGACCCTGCCCGCCTGGTGGGTGACCTTGAGTGACGGCACCCGGTTCAATGTCTGCCCAGAGGCTGGGGTCTGCGGCCGGATGTGCTTCGCGTACGACTCGACCAGTTCCTACAAGCGCTTTCCCGGGGCGAGAGCCGCCCACCTTCTCAATCTCGAGCTGACGCTGCACCACCTCTCCGACTGGGAGGGATGGATGGTCGCCGAGCTGCGCCGGCCACGCTATGCGGTCGATGCCCGCGCGAGAATCCACGACTCCGGGGACTTCTACTCGCTGCCGTACACCCGGGCGTGGTTCCGCATCATGAAGTCCGCACCCCACGTGCGCTTCTACGCCTACACCAAGGCGGTCACCACGCTGCGAACGGTCATCGCGGAGATGGGCGCGCCGGCGAACTTCGACCACCGGTTCAGCTTGGGCGGCACGGAGGACGACCTGATCGACATCGAGAAGGATCGCAACGCCGACGTCTTCCCCGACGCAGCCTCGCTGGCGGCGGCCGGCTACGTCGACCAGGGCGCCTCCGACCTGATCGCGGCCGGGCCGGACATCAAGGTCGGGATGCTTGCCAACCGCCTGAGCCGGACACGCAAGCGGCAGGGCAAGCAGTCGTTCAGCCAGCACCAGAAGACCCACGACGCCCGGCGGTCGGAACGCGAACGGCAGGCCGCCGTCCGCCGTGCGGCGCGGCGGACGGCAGCGGTGCCGGAAGGGCTTTCGCGCACTCCGAATAGTGGCTAGTTATGCTATAGTTGTTCATGTCGCAAGGTGATTGCCCTTCCTCGCGATCCGCTGCGGCGGCTGTCCCAGGGGCAGCCGCCGCCCCGTCCCCTTCCAGCTTCGAGGAGCCTCCGTGTCCGTCTCGCCCCACGCCTCTCTGGTCGCCGCCGTGGCCGCCGTCCTGACGCCCGCTCACCCGCGGAGCGCGGGGACGTTCGACGACGCACCGTGGTTCCCACCGCCGACGAGCGGGCCGTACAGCTCACTTACCTCGTCTGCCCGGCGCACCGCGCCGACACCGGCAACATCCGCCGCCAGAAGGAGGCCCTCCAGGACTGCGCCGATCGGCTCGCCGCCGCCGGGCACCCGGTGACCCGGGTGAGCATCCAGACGGGGTACAGGTTCCGCGAGGCCCTGATCGTGTTCCCCGCACCGGCGCCGGAGCCGGAACCGGTCGACCCGGCGGTGTGCCGGTGCGGCGGTCGGTGGTGCCCCCGGGCCCAGGAACGCGAGCTCGCGGTGACGGACCTGAACCGCAGCGTCGCCCAAGCGACGAGCGCCCTGCTGGCCGCCCTGGAGCAGAGCGCGAAGGAACCGGTGCTCCACGCGATCGGCGACCCGTGGAGCAGCGCGATCGTGCTCGACAACGCCCGCTCAGCCCTGCTGGAGCCGCCGCCCGTCGACACCGCCGCCGTGCTGGCCGACCCGGAGTGCGAGGACTGCACGGCCCAGGACTGCATCCGCAGCGGCACCCGGGCGCGGATCGCGCTCGACCAGGCCGCGCTGTTCACCTCCGTGCACACCGTCAGCTACCGGGCCGTCCGGATCACGCTGGACCGGGCGCACCTGCAGCTGACCCCGGGGGACCGCTGGCGCCAAACCGCAGTGGAGGCCGCCGAGCGCATCGGAGCGACCCTGGCGACCGCCCGCGCCGCGCTGCACCTGCCGACCGTTCCCGACCGTCGGCGCTGGCGCGGGGAGCGCGTCAGCCTGCTCAACCTGCGCTATCACCGCCCCCCGCGCCCCCGCTGAGCCGCCCCGGCTCCGCGCCCACCGGGAGAGGGAATGCCCATGCCTGACCGCCTTCCCGCCTGCACTCACCACGGCCCGATGCGCCTGCGGCCGTCCGGTGGCACCCGGGAGCAGCAGTACTGCGGCGTCTGGTACGACTGCCGCGCCAACCACTGCCGCCGCAGCGTCCTCATCGCCTCCCCCGCGCTGCTGGCCGACCTGGCCCAGCAGGCCGCCGCCGCGCGGCCGGCGCACCACCCGCCGCGCGAACAATCCAGCTCGTTCACCTCAGCCTTCGGAGGAACCCGATCATGACCAGCCTTGCCGACGCGATCGCCAGCTCGCAGGCCATCGCCGATCAGCTTGCCGACCACGGGATCCCCGCCGACGTGGCGGGCGATCCCCTACACCTCGGCATCACCGAGGTCCCACTGACCATCGGCAACTCGCCGCACAGCCTGTTCCTGCTGCTTGTCGACGGCAAGCTGGAGTGGGAGTTGGTCAGCGATGCCGACGACGAGACCAACGGCGTCACTGTCGAAGAGGGCAGCATGCTGTGCGCCGGCACGGGGCTGGCCATCGCCTTCGTCCGGCGATGGATCTTCGCCGCCGGAGCCAGGCCCGGCCACCCCGACTCCGAGGGCGGGCCCCTGTTCTCCGGCCACGTCCCGCAGCAGCCTGACGCCGGCTCGGAGTTCACCTGTGCCGTCTCCCCCGGGTCGGGTGAGGCCGGGGCGTCGGCGGCCGAGTGGGACGTCCGGTGCGCCCGGGCGCACTTCTGGGGCGTGTTCTGCGAGACGAGGCAGTACCGCAGCCCGGTCGGCGCCTACGCCGTGTCCGTGACCTTGCGCCCGATGGACGGGCCTGACGGTGGGCCGGCCTGGAGCGCCGAGGGCGCTGTGGTCCGGTACTGCGACGGATCCTCGGCGACGGTCGACGTCGACCCCGATTCGGTGACCGCGCTGTTCCGGCTCAAGCAGTACGGGGCCGGGGAGGTGATCACCGTCTCGCTGTAGCCGCAGGTCAGAAGTCCCGCACGCTTGGAAATAGTGGCTAGGACTGCTACTATTGTTCATGTCGGAACGGGTGGCACCCGGCTCCGGCTCAACCCGACTCATCCGGAGGTACCGCAATGTCCGAGCAGCACGCCGAGATCACCCGCCCGCCGGAGATCCGCCGCGAGGAGCGCGGCCACGACTTCTACCCGGCCGCCGAGATCCTCGCCGCCATCCCGGCCCTGTATGCGACCGAGCACATCCCGGTCGGCGAGAAGACCGTCCACCTGCACTACTTCTGCGCATGGGGCGACTGGTACGTCACCGAGTTCAACCCGCTCGACGGCGAGGCGTTCGGATGGGCCATGGTCGGCCACCATGACCCGGCCATGGGGGAGTGGGGCTACATCGACCTGCCCGCGCTGGAGTCCCACCGCAGCGAACGCGGCCTGCCGCACCTGGTGGAGCGGGACCTCGACTTCGACCCGGCGCCCGCCGGCGAGTGCCTGCCCCGACGCTAACGACGCGCCACCCGATGCCGGAGCCCGCCGCGGTGGGCTCCGGCCCGGCACCGCCGACCCAGACCCACCGCCGCCGTGCCGGCGGCGACGCTCCGACCGCCCACCCCAGATCCACCCCGACCGCGCTGAGCGGTCGGCTTCCGAGGAGAACTCTGCCGTGAGCTGCGGACAACTGGCCCTGCTGGGCGCCCCCGCACCGTCCCTCCCTGCCCTCCGGGCCGAGCCCTGCGATTGCTCAACTACTGTTCTTTGCTGGGGACTTGGCGCAGACTCGACCGCGATCCTGGCCCGCATCCTGGCCAATCCGCCGCGCTACGGGCTGCGCGGCGACCTGTCCGACCTGATCGTGGTGACCGCGGTCGTCGGCGAGGAGTGGCCGGACACCTACGACCTGGCCGAGGAGCACATCCTGCCGCTGCTGCGGCGGTACGGCGTGCGCTACGTCCAGGTGGGCCGAGCCGGGCCGTCGATGGCCAAACACGGCATCGTGGTGCTGGGCGACAGCCGTTCGCCCGAGCGGATCGTGCGCCGGGCCCCATGGAACCTCGGGGACGACCTCGCGGTCTCCGGGACGCTGCCGATGTACGCGGCCGGCAAGCGCCTGTGCAGCATCCGCTTCAAGGGCGAGGTACTTGACCGGTGGTTCGAGGAGAACGTCCAGGGCAGCCGATTCTGCCACTGGATCGGCTTCGATGCCCTTGAAGTCGGCCGGGCGCTAAGGGACTTGACCTACGCTAACCCGAGGCGCCACGCCCGATACCCGCTGATCGAGTGGGGTTGGGATAGGCCCGCCCTGCTGGGCTACCTGGAGAAGCGGTTCGGGGTGGTGTGGCCCAAGTCCTACTGCACGATGTGCCCGTTCCCCGTCTCGGCCGGGTCGATCGACGACCACCTGGCCCGGGCCCGGCGCTTCCCGGAGGCGATCGTCAAAGCCGCCGTACTGGAGTACGTGGCCGAGGCGCTGAACCCGCGGTGCACCCTGTACGCCGACTCCTCGCTGCGCCGCGAGCTCAACCGCTCGAAGAACGTCGCCGCCCTGGAAGCTCTCGACGCCGAACTGCGCCAGCTTCCGTGGACCGTCTACGAGGTCCGCCGGATCATCACGCCCGGCCGGACCAAGCGGTGCAAGGCGGCCCACGGCGACCAGTGCGCCCAGCCCGGCCCAGACTGCGTCCGCAAGGGAACCGCCTGGCGCTCCGTGCGCAGCCTCCCGGCGATGACTCGGGAGGAGGCCATGGGAGTTCTCGCGCAGAGCGCAGAGCTGAGCGGTGAGTGCGTGGAGACCGGGTTCAACGGGATCAGCAGGGTCGTGACGCGGCGGCGGGGGCTGGTCTACCCGATGGTGGAGGAGCTGTACGTCGCAGCCCCAGCCATCGTGCCGGACAAGGCCCGGCCCGGTTTCCAGCGCCTGTGGGAGACGACCACCGGAGCGGGCATGCGCGACCTGGCGCTCGAACTGGCGGCGGTACCGGGCCGTGCCGAGGAGACCGGCGCGGCGCCCGCGCCGGCGGTCGGCCGGGAGACGCAAGGCGAGCTCGCGCTCTGGACTGCGCCATCCGCGTGAACGGGTGCCGACACGACTTGACCTAGTGATTGATTCTGCTATGATTGTTCATGTCGGAGCGGGGTGGCACCCGCCCCCGTCTCAACCCGCACCCCGAGGAGAGTCATGACCCCGCAACCCGAGGCGTACTACGGACTGGTCGTCCTGGGAAACTTTGCCATCACCGGAGGCCCTTCCCATATCAAGCGACGCCCCGACTGGATGCGGTTCGTCATCACGCACCTGCCGACGCAGTACATCGTGCAGAACCAGTCGCGGACCCCGGCCCCGCTCGCCGAGGTGCTGACGGAAGCCCTGAAGACCATGGCAGCGAGGGACCCGCGCACCGACCGGAGCCGGTACCCCGCCGACACCCTTGAGCGCTACCCCAAGATGATCGCCCAGGCGGTGGCCGTCTACGAGGACGCCGTCGCCGCGATCGACAGCCTGACTCCCTGAGTTCGGCCACGCCGAAGGTGCAGGCTCGCCCTCGATAGTGACTGGCTCTGCACTTGTTGTTCATGTCGTCCGGATCGGCGGTCCGGACCGGCTCAACCCGTACCCGAAGGAGCGACCCATGCCCGAGCAGGACGACTTCAACGACCGCGCCATCCCCACGGTGCCCGGCCCCCGCCGGAGCACCGAGAACACCGACGCCAAGGGCCGCGCGCCCCGCCAGACCCGCGGCAGCGAGAACAAGGACTGACCCCGGAGGCGGGCGGTCCCCGGACCGCCCGCCTACCCCACCGCAGACCGTGCACCGACGACAGCCGGACCGAACTCCCGCGCGCTGCGCTTCGCCGCCCGGCAGATCGCCGGCCGCGTCCAGGCCGCCGGTTGGCCGGCCGACAAGCCCACCCTCGCCCCACCACCTGCTTACCGGGGCCGGCCCGGTAGTGGGCCGACCCCGTCCCGACTGCAGAAAGCAGGAAGAACTCATGCTCGACACCACCACGATCACCGACATCGCGCGCAGCGCCGTGGACCTGCGGCACCGGCCCGGGTACGCCGTGTTCACCAGCGGCCGGGTCGAGGCCGGCCCCGGCGAGGACGGGCGCTGGGTTCTGCGGACCGACTGCGGCCCTGCGGCCAGTGCAGTCCGGAGAGCCCTGCGCGATCGCAGCTATGCCACTGAACGCGACGAGGACGGCGCCGGCTCCACCATCACGGTGTGGCCGGTGCGTCGCGCCCCCTTCTCCCCGTTGCCGCCGCTGTCCCTGCGCGAGGAGGTGAGCGTCCACCGAGGGGTGGAGCTGGGCAGCGGGACGTGGGTGCTCGAGGGGCCGCTCGGCCGTGTAGAGCAGCAGTACGGCAGCGGCGGCCACAACGACATGGCGGTGCACGCCGTTTACCCGTTCGCCGGGGCGGGCTGGAACTCCCGGTGCGTGGTGCACCCGGCTGGCTGCTGGTGGCGGTGGGAGTGGCCGCTGCAGGTACGCGCCCGCCGGTTCATCGTGGCGGGGCCGTCGGTACTGGACCGGCCGGTGGCAACCGCGCGGCTGGCCGTGCGCCTGCGGATCCTCTATCGGATGCACGTCCACGGTACGGCTCAACGCTGACCGCGAACCGGCCGGGCCCTCGCCCGCCCCGCGCTGCTGCGATCGGCAGGGCCATGGCGGTGGGGCATTCGGCCGGCAGGGAGGCGGGCGAGTTCTCTGAGCTGCGCCGAGGGGCTTTCCCTTAGTGGTTACCTATGCTATTGTTGTTCATGTCGGACTGGGGTGGCACTCCTTCCGACTCAACCCGAACACCCCTGCTGAGAAGGGCACACCGTCATGACCGCAACCGCTACGCCCACCCCCCCGAAGGGCCTGCGCACCCGCTCCATGGAGCTGCTGCAGGTCGACCCGCGCACGCTCGTGCTGGACCCCCACAACGTGCGCGACGCGGACGTGGAAGTCGACCAGGCGATGCTGGACTCCGTGATGCTGGGCGGCGTCGACACCCCTGTGGTCATCCGGCCGCTGACCAAGGAGCAGGCCGAGGACCTGGCGGAGCCGGGCAAGCCGCTGCCGGAGTACGGCGTCCTGATGGGCCAGCGCCGCTGGCAGGCCGCGCTCGCGGCCGTCGAGCGGGCCGAGGAGGACCACGAGGAGGCGTTCGCCCTCCCGGCGATCCTGCGCCACGACCTCAAGGGCGCGACCGCCGAGGCGCTGACCAAGTCCCTGGTGGAGAACCTGCATCGCAAGGACATGTCCACCGAGAACATCGCCCGGAAGGTCACCCAGCTCGCGGCCATCCGCATGAACCCCACCCAGCGGGCCAGGACCGCGAAGGCGCTCGGCCTGACCCCCGCGCAGGTCAAGGCCGCCAAGAAGGCGACCGCGATGGACCCCGCCGCCTTCCGGCAGGCGTCGGAGAACGACTTCGACTTCGTCCAGATGGCCGACTACGACACGGTCAAGGAGGTCTCCCACGCTCTCAACGACCTCGTGCGCGCCATGGACCGCGACCTCAAGGCGGGGGGCGGGGACGGCCACTGGCAGCACACCATGGCGCAGCTGCGGCAGACCCGGGACAAGAAGGCGGCGCAGCGAAAGGAGATCGAGGCGCTGACGGCGGCCGGGGTGCCCCGGATTGAGCGGGTGTACGACTGGACGGGCAAGCCCCAGCGCCCGCTGTCCCACCTGGTCAACGGCCTGGGCAAGGCGATCAAGCCCGAGCGGCACGTGGAGGACTGCCCCGGCCGCGCCTACTGCGTCGACTACGACGGCGAGCCGGTCCACCTGTGCGCGGACTGGAAGAAGCACCACCAACTCAGCCCGGAGGCCCGCGCGAGCATGGGCAAGGCCGCCACCAGCGAGGAGGAGCGGGAGAAGCTGCGCCGCGCCAAGGCGGGCAACGCGGCGTTCAAGGCAGCCACCGAGGTCCGCCGCGCGGCCCAGAAGGCGGTGGTCAAGGCCGCGAAAGTCTCCGATGCGGAGTGGTCGCTGATCATGAGCGTCACCACCGAGATGCCGGACTGGTACGGGGCGTACGTCAAGAACCCGAACTGGGCGCTCATGGCGGACCTGTTCGACCTGCTCCCGAGCGGTACCGACCTCGCGCCGACCGGCTACCAGGAGAAGGAGGCCTTGCAGACGGACGCCGCCGCGCGGCTGAAGGAGTACGCCGGGCGGATCGGCAAGGAGCGACGGGGCAAGGTGCTCCTCGCCCAGATCTTCACGGCCTGGGAGGGGCGGCCCATGAAGGTCAACAGGGTCTGGGACGGTGTCCACGAGGCCCCGGCGAAGCTGCTGATGTTCATGCGGGACCACCTCGGCTACACCCCCGCCGATATCGAGACCGGCATGATCGACCGCTACCTCGACAGCCTCAACCCCCCGTCCAAGGACGCCGACCAGGCCCCGCAGACCCCCGAGGCGGTGGACGCCCCGGCGGAGGACGTGGCGAACGACGCCGAGGGCGACGGCGGGGAGGCCCCGGCGGAGGACGACGGCCAGGAGTCCGAGGAGCAGCGGGCCGAGGCTCCTGCTGCGGAGGGCGAGGACACGCCGGAGGACGGCCAGGCGAAGCAGGCCCCGGACCAGGAGCCGGTGGAGCAGGAGCAGCAGTTGGACCCGGTGCTCGCTGCGTAGGGCGGAGCCGGACGGGGCGGCGGCCGGGTGAAGTCCCGGCCGCCGCCCCGTGACCGATCGGGCCCGTCCGCCACGGGGCGGGCCGGCCGAGCGGTCAGCGGAACCCTTCCACTCCCCCTGCCCCATGGCTGCAATCGGCCGAGCGCGAAGCCGGAACCAGCCGAACACCACCAGAGCCGCGCTCCTGGTGCCCGCCGCACCAGCCGCCGACCCGCCCCACCGCCGCAACGTCCAGGAGGACCCCCCGTGCCCAACGCCGCCTTCACCGCCCGCATCACCGACTTCACCGGCGCCCGCCGGACCGTGACCCTTTCGGCCCCGGAATCAGACGCCGTGATCGACACGGCCCTGCTGTTCGACGGGGACACCATCACGGCCTCCGGCGACCGCCGGGGCACCCTCACCATCACCCGCACCCTCAGCCACCCGGCTGCGGCCACCGCGACGCGCACCATCGTCCTAGAGCTGGCCGACCAGCGCCGCCCGACGGACCGGCAGCACGAGGACCTGGCCCTGATCTCCGAGTGGGAGGAGCACCACCCCGAAGGCGCGGTGCTCACCCCGGAGGGTGCGGCCCGCACCCGGTTCGAACGCGTTACCCCGGGTCGGACACAGCGGCTGCTCGCCGCAGGGTGGCTCACCCCGGGCGGCCGCGCCGGCGGCCACGTCAGGGTCTCCTACGCTGGCCGGGTCGCGGCGGTCCTTCACGAGCACCGCCTGCGGACAGGAACCGTCGGCACCGAAGCCTGGGCAAGCGGGGCGGTTTGGGGCGGCTGGGTTCCGTGCCCGCCGCTGTACGTGTCGATGTGCGGCTGCGGGTGGCGCAGCCCCCATCGCAGCGAGGACCCGGGTATTGCCCGCAGCCACGGGCGCAGCCACCGGCAGGGTCGGCTCCAGGCGCTATTCACCGCGTAGGGCGTACCGGTGGCCGCTCCCGCCCGGGTAACCCGGGACACGGCCCCTTCACCCAAAAAGTGACTAGATATGCTATAGTTATTCAGGTCTCCCGGGGCGAGTTCCTCGCGGAGATCCCGTGTCCCGGCTGGCCCCGGGACGCGTCAACCCGCACCTCCCGGAGACCGATATGCCCGAGAGCACCGCCCTGCTTTCCCTTGCCCCCGTACCGCTGAGCCGGTTCAGCCCTGCACTGGCCAGCATCCGAGCCACCATCACCGGACGCCAGGGCGTGGAACAGCACCTGGCGCTGTGCGTGCCCGCGGCCCCGTACGGGACCGCCCCCTGGCTGCTCGGCACCCTCGCGCTCTACCTGACGCAGCGGCGACAGACGGGAGAGGAGGCGTCCGCAGAGGGCCTGCACGCCTTCTTCTCCACGACGGGTCCGCTTCCATCCAAGGTGTACCGACACTCCGGGCGCGGCATGCACGACCGTCGGGTGACCTGCGACCTGGACGTGACGATCGAGCCCCGGGACGAGAGCGGCTGGCCGGTCGTTTCCGTGCTGGTGTCGGAGGGCGAGACCGGACGGGCCGCCCACTGCTCGTTCAACCGCGTCAACCACTACTGGCGCATCCAGGAGGTTCTGGCGGCGGCCAGCACCGAACTGGACGGCGAGCACGGCCGCTTGATGGACATCTCCCGCCGCAGGGGCATGGCGGCCGACACACGCGAGGGCCTGCACCACGTCGCCGGAATCGCCGGCTCGATCGCCGACCGCTGCAAGGAGGCGCTCGACCACGCACGCCAGGACGTGCAGCGCCAGGGCGCGGCGAAGGCCCGCCAGGCGATGCATCGTGCAGTGACGGTCGAGGACGGCTTCCCCGAGGAATCCCCGATGGAGGTACTCACCGGGGAGCTGGCGCTGGACGTGGACCTGCGCCGGGGCGACGACGGCACACCGGTGGCGAGGCTCCAACTGGACGTCGACCGCCCCGGAGCCGGCCGGGAGGCCCCGGTGCTCCCGGAGCTGCTGGTATGCAGCGTGAAGGGTCCGGCCGCTCCGCGACTGGGCGCGGCGCTGCGCAAGGGTTCGCGGGTGGTGATCCGTGGCCGGAGGCGGTACCACCGGTATGCGGGTGGGGCGCGGTCGGCCGTGTCGCTGGACGTGGAGTCGATCGGGCTAGATCTGATGGCCGAGGCGTCATCCGCCACTTCTGAATAGTGTCTAAATCTGCTATTATTTTTCATGTCGCCCGATTGGCCTCGGGCGACATCAACCCGTACTCGGCCGCCGTCACAGCGGCCGACCACCGAAAGGACGCTCATGTCCACCCCACCCTCCGCCGGCGACCTGCACGCTCTGGCCGAGCAGGCCGCCTTCCGCCTGCCCGACCGCTACGGCCCGTGGCGCACCGCCGCCCGCCGGTTCTGCACCCCTGGCTCCGGCTCCGCCTGGGCCGCCACCGCACACATCACCGACGGGGTGCGCACCGTGGCGTTCATGGACACCGTGCACGGAGTCGCCGTACGGGCGCAGCCGGAGCGAGGCGGCTCCCCGGTGCCCGCGACCGTCGTGGAGCACCGGTGGGCCGACGCCCGCACGCTCGCCCTGGCCGTCGCCCGTGACCAGCTCGGCCCGCTGCGCCCCGCTCCCCTCAACGGCGGGATGCGCGAGCAGCAGGAGCTGCAGGCTCTCGACACCGTCACCCGGCACGTCCCGCCGGGCTCGGTCGGGCTGTCCCACTCCCGCGTCGACCGCTGGCACTTCGTCGGCTGGAGGACGAGCGGGCGTACCGTCCTGGTCCGGATCGACGGGCCGGAGCGGGTGCAGATCGAGGCCACCCGCCTGACCCTGGCCGAGCTGACGGCGGTGCTCGGTGCTGCTCTTGCGCCCGCGCAGCCGCTGGGGCTGACGGCCGCCGCCCGGTTCGCCTCGACGTGGCTGATGGACCGCCATCCCGTGCTGTGGCACGACCCGGTCAGCTCCAGCACGGGTCCGTGCAAGGTGCTGTACGGGCCGGGCCAAGGGCGGGTCACCGTGGGCGTCCAGGTGACCGACGGTCCGCCCGACGAGCAGGCCCGGGGCATTCTCACGATCGAGGTCGACCTCGACCTGGCCCTGCTGCTCCTGCCCCTGCTGCGCTGACCCTTCGCCAGCAGCCCCGGGGCGCACGGACGTGCGCCCGGCCGGCAGCGCTGTCTCCGCGCACGGGCCAGCCCCCTGGCGGTCACGGCGCACAGCAGCGACTCCCCGGCTCGCCCACCCCGGAGCGCCTGCACACCCCTGCCCGGCCGCCGGATCCAAGGACCGACCACCCAACGCCCGGAGAAACCCGATCATGACCGAGAAGCACACCGGCCACCCCGCCGCCGGCCGTCCGCAGCGCACCCTCACCCTGGAGGAGGTCGCTCTCGTCCGGAGCATGCCCCTGTTGACCCTCCAGGGCGCCCTGATCATGGGCATCGTGGACCCGGTGCCCAGCCCGTCGCCGATGAGCGAGTCCGAGGGCGCCTGGGTTCGCCAGCACGTCTGGCCCGAGCGCTACCAGGCGATCGAGGCAAAGTACCCGCACGGCTTCTACCGGTGGACCCACTGCCAGAGGGGCAGCTGCTGGAACTGCCTGAACAACCGATGCGATCTGTGCATCCACCGGCAACGGGGCGGTCCGGACGTGGACGACAACATCGACTGGGTCGAGGACACCCGCGGCCGGGCCGTCGCCAAGTTCATCGTGCGGCCGGAGGGCACGTCGTGCGTGTGGTGGTGCCGCTGCCCATGCGCCAAGACCGGACCCACTGCCACCGAGAGCGATGCCCCCGCCGAGCAGAGTCGCCCGGCGCCCCCGCCGGACGGCCCCGCCGCGCGCGGGCCGCGGCGGGGCAACCGCCTTGCTACAGCTGTCGACGAGGCACAGGGCTCTCTGTTCTGACGATGCCCGTACGGAGCCGGAGGCCGAACGGCCCTCCGCCCGGATTCCAGGCAAGAGGGGCCTCCCCGCTCGGCCCCACCCAGGCGGCTACGCAGTCCGACTCCAGTAGCGGGTACGTCCGGCCGGCCCGCGACCCGCACCCACGTCAGGGAAGAGATCATCATGACCACACCGCGCCCGATCGCCACCTTCAGCCGCGCCGACCGGGACAGCCCTGACGGCGTAGATGTCCTCACCGCGGCGGGCGTCAGCGTGGGACTCCACGTCGGCCCGGCCGGCGAGGTCTACATCGTGATCATCACAGAGGATGCCGAGACAGCTTTCCGCGACGGGCGCGGCCGACTCGCGC
This sequence comes from Kitasatospora humi, assembly GCF_020907985.1. Taxonomy (GTDB): domain Bacteria; phylum Actinomycetota; class Actinomycetes; order Streptomycetales; family Streptomycetaceae; genus Kitasatospora; species Kitasatospora humi. The sequence goes on from NZ_JAJJPA010000026.1 coordinate 39,840, forward strand.
ACCTGACGGTCGTTCTGCCCAGGGAGGCCCGGCTCGAGCGCAGCAAGTCGGGGTCGTACCGCTGGTCCTGGTGGCGTCGAAGCTGGCGCCGATCGCACCGGCCCGCCGGAGGCGGCAGGCAACGCCGCGGTGCACTGCGCGGTCGAGGCCCTGGTCGACGCCGGCCAGCACTATTCCTGGGGAACCTGCGCCTGCGCTCCAGCTTCCGGGTATCCACCGGGTCACCCGAGGCGGACGTGGTGATCATTCCGTCACCCCACTGGGACGACCTCGAGTGCGTGGTTCTCGCCAGCTCACTGCGGCGCCCCGGCCTGGCGGTCACGGGCAAGCTGGACGGAACCGGCACCTTCGAGGCGGCGGTCACGCTCTGGTCCACGAACTAACCGATCGCGGCGACGGCCGGCTAGTTCCCTCGCAGCACCCCGAACCGGCTGGCGTTGGATCTTTCCGTCGCAGGTCAAAGCCACTCCCCGTTCTAACCGGGCCCGCTGCCACACCGGCGGTGGCCCGGGCGAAGGCAGAGAGAAGGACAAGATGAGCACGAACACAGCTGGCCTCACCGAGGCCGACGTCGAGCGCATCCTGGCGCCGCGCGGCTGGACACGAGCCACTACCCACGGGCGGAGCAGCTCGAGCGAGGAGTGGGCGGATGCCGGCGACTACAGCACCGAGGGGCACGGCCCGCTCGAGGGCGGCTCCTTCGCCATGGTGCTGCTTGCCTGCCGGAGCGCCGAGCACCCGATGGACGCGCGGGCCGGCATGGCCGAAGCCCTCGCCCGGGCCGGACTGGCAGTGCGCGACTCCCCGGAGGGATACGAATTTCTCGAGGTTCGCCGCCGCGGCAACGGCCGACCGGGCCGGTAGTGCGCCCAGCCCACGGGCGTGGAACCGCCGAGGCGGCACCCACGGGCCGGCCTCCGGTCCACGATCACCACCGGTGACCGCCCTAGGCCATATGAGTTACAGCTGCTACAGTTCTTCGTGTCCGAGAGGGCAGAGAGCTTCCAACCACCACGACCTGCATGAGAAGGAGAACGCGATGATCCCCGCCGGCCGCACACCCGCCACCGTGGAACGCGCCGCGGAGATTTTCGGGAAGAGTCTCAACTACTTCCAGAACCAGCGGCTCTGGGAGAAGCTGTTCCCGGCGACCATCAAGTCGTTCCATCGCGCCGGCACACAGCGGATTACCCGGATCTGGGACGAGGAGCAACTGCTCGCCCTGGCCGCCCAGCTGGAGCTCCCCTTCGACCAGCAGGACATCCCGGTGCTCCCGGTTGCCGACCCACAGCACCCGAAGCCCGAGGAGTACCAGGACGAGGACCTCCTCGACGTCGTCGAAGCATGGGAGGCGCTGCGCGAGGCGGGCTCCGAGCTCTCGCAGCGCGCCTGGAACACCTACATCTCGCGGGCCGATGACGCTCGCGAGACCAGCGGTCCGAAGCCCGACCTGGAGATCAACGGCTCGCGGTACTGGTACCGCAAGACCGTCCTCGGCTGGGACAAGAAGCGGCTGGGCCGCGGCGAGAGCCCGAACGCCGGCCGGCCCAAGGGGTCCAAGGACACGACCGGGCCGCGGATTCGGCCGACGGCGATCGCCCGTCTGGCCGCGGCAGAGGACCTGCTACAGCGCCTGCCCGACCTGTCCCAGGCCGAGATGGTCAAGACCATCGCGTCGACGCAGAACGTCTCCGACCGCCAGGCGTTGCGGATTCTGAAGGAGGCCCGGGCCAACCTCGGCCTGGAGGAACCGAGCTCGAAGAAGAAGTAGCAGCCCTAGAGCTTGCCCTCCGGCGCCGGCCGGCCCGGCTCCGGGTCGAGTAGCCGGGCACCGCCTGGCGACGGTGAACTAACCGGTTTCGAGCTGGAGGAGGCCCTTATGGCCATCCCCGCTGACCGGTGCCCGGCCGAGAAGGCCATGTACAACTACTACTGCGGCAACAAGGGCACCACGCTCCCCAAGCCGGATCGGACCATCTGCGGCAAGGACCACTGGTTCCGCTCCACCATCGACGACTGGAACCGCAACGGCCGCCTGGCCCGCAGCCAGGTCAGGACCGTAGCCGGGCGCAAGCCGGGCTCCACCGGCGGTTGGACCTCGCGCAGCGAGCGCAACCTCGCGGCCGCCAAGCGCCGCCGGCAGACACTGGCGCTGCGCGAGCAGGACCCGTCGATGCCCCATCGCGAAGATCCCCGACACCCTCGGTATCTCCGAGCGCCGGGCCTCCTACTACCTGTCGGCCACGACCGAGCCCTCCTGTCCCACCCAGGAGTGGGCGCAGCGGATGAAGCTCGCGGCCCAGGAGTAAAGGCGACCCCGGAGAGCACCGGTCCCCAGCTCGCGGAGAAGCTCGGCATCTCCGAGACCACCGCCAGGGTCTACCTGGCGACCCAGCGTCGCACCACCGAGCTGCTCAGCACCAACCGGCGATCACGGACAAGGAGATCGCCGAGGAACTCGGTGTCCTGCAGGAGACCGTGGCGCGTACCGCGCCGACCTCGCGAAGTAGTGCGACAAGTCGAGGACCTGAGCGGGCATCAAGGAAGGAGAGAGGCCGAAATGGCTACAAAGCCGCAGGTCAGCAAGGCTTCCAGGAAAACCTTGACGTCGCTTGACGGCCACCTTGATGCACCGTCGCATGCTGGCGGCCGAACCTTGATGCCGGGCGTTACGGACTCGTTGTCCGCAGCAGGCGGGCGCGTCAAGGAATCCGTCAAGGTGTGCGGGGTTCAGTGGGGCGACCTTGAACTGCGTTCCTGGAAGGCTCCTGTGACAACGGACACCCCCGCGCCGGCCGGCCGGTTCCACTACCTCGCCCTGTCCTCGCTCTACCTGCACCGCTCGGCCACCACTGACCAGCTCAAGCAGCTGGCGGCTCCCGACACCGACATCAGCAAGGTCCGCGGGTGGCTGCGCGACCTTCGCGAGCACGGCTTGATTGACTTCACCGACATCTCCGAGCCCCGCAACGCCCATCTCTTCTTCCTCACCGAGCTGGGGCGCGCGACCGCGGCGAGGATGCCCGAGGTGGCCGACCGGCCCAGCCCGCTGCAGAACTTCGGTGCCGCTGGCACGCGGATCCTGCTGCCGCACACCCAGGCCGTGCTCCGCACCCACCTCGCGTTCCTGCAGGACGCCCGCGAGCGCGGCGACGGGTACGGCCCGCTGGACTGGACGCCCGAGATGTCGCACCGCTGGTCCGACAAGAAGGCGGACGAGGTCCGGGCGGATGCGTTGCTGCGGTACACCGCGCAGCGCGACCGCGGCAGGGCCCACTACCGGGCTTTCCTGGAGATCGATCGCGCGACCTACAACAGCGAGCGGCTCGCCGCCAAGCTGGTCTCCTACGCGCGGTTCTTCGAGCTCACCCCTGCCTCGGCCGGCCGGCGCGGCACCATCGAGGCCACGCAGTCGGCACTGCCGGTTTGGCAGGACTTCTACCCGAAGTTCCCTCGGCTGCTGTTCGTCCTTGAGCACGAATCCCGCACCACCATGCTCAACCGCATCGAGGACCTGCAGATTGCGGCGGCCGAGAACCGACGAGTTGCCGCCATGCTCAAGGAGGTCAAGGCCGGCGCCGCACTGCTCCAAGACATCGTCGCCACCAAGGCCAATCCCGCCGCCCGCCCTTCGGCGCCGGTGTGGACCTCCCTCAGCGACCCCGACCGGTCAGCCTGCAGCTGGATGGATCTCTAGTCACGCCCCCGGTTACCCCGCACACCACCCATGAGGAGCACCCGTGCCTACCGCACTTCAGATCGACCCGAACGGCACCATTGAGACGATCACCCTGCCGACGACCACCATCACGCGATCACCGCCCGGCTGTCGGGCAGCCCCGCACCCGGTTGCTACCACCGCCGCGCGGTGATGTGGGCTCACGACAACGGTATCCAGCAGGGCCTGCCGCCGAACTTCCTCGCCACCGCAGTGGCCTGCGCCTGGCGCGGCATGGACATCACCTACGACTCCACCTACTTCCTGCCGGGCCGGGTCATCGTCACCGGACAGGACAGCTACGGCGAGCTGGTCACTCTGGAGGATCTGCTCGCCGTTCAGGCCCACGCGGTCGCGGACGCCGTCAGGGACGCCCTCATGGCGGGCAACGCCTCCTGGAGCGAGGTCCTCCAGTTGGCTTCGACAGCGCTCGCCCGAGACGAGAGCGCGAGCTGAGCCAACGGCGCCCAACGTCGTCGGGGCCGCAGGAACCGGGAAGTACCGGTTCCTGCGGCCCCGAGCCGTTGTGTGCGCGTCAGGACGTGGAGCCCGTGATCACGATAGGACTCTGCGCCCACCCCTCCAGGTGCACGAGTCCGTCTTCGGGCTTCGCGGCGGGCTTGAGTCCGGCGGTCCACCAAGCCAGCTTCGGGCGGTGGGCCCACCCCCAGTGGAGGATCAGCTTCTTCGCCGTCTCCACGAGACGTTCGGCGGCGATGCGGCTGCTGGTGGCCCACAGCGCGTCCGGGCGGACGTAGACGGCGTGCTCTCCGCTGACCAGCGCGAGCGTCGGTCCCCAGTACAACTCGCGGCCGGTCACCATGGCGACGGTGACCAGGTCGGGGCGGTGGGTCGCCATGTACGCCCACAGGTCCCCCCACTGGTTCCCCGTCAGAATGGGCACGGTGCTGAAGTACCGGGCGGCGGGGTCGGCCGCGGGCAATGGCGGGCGGCTGGCCGGGGTGGAGCCGCCATCGGGGTAGAACGGGCCGGCCACCGGTTCGGGCCAGCCGTCCTCGCCGAGGTCGATCAGTCTCGCCCGCAAGCTGCCTTCGCGGCGGTTCCGGACGACCACCCACGGGTGGCGGCCGCCGAGGGCGTAGGGCACGACGAGAGCACCGCGGCCGGCCAACTGGGCCAGCCACGACTGCGGAAGCCCCCGGACGGCGACGCTGGAAACGATCAGGTCGTACGGGGCGGCGTCCGGACGGCCATCGGCGAGGTCGCCTACCTGTACATCCGCCAGGCCAAGGTTCCGGCCGCGCGGTCCCAGCGGTGCCCGGACGCTCTCAACACCGGCCAGGTCCTTCTGGACCGACAGCAGCGCCGCGTCGCCGATCAGGGCGCAGAGCTGGCGGGTGAGTTCGCTGTTGGCGCCGATCTGAAGGACGCGGCAGCCGGAGCAGATCTGCCGGGTGACGGACTCGGGCAGGGTGCCGTCGGCACGGGCGGGCGCCGGCGCGGAGGCTTGGGGCCCCACGGCGGGAAGGGGTTGGCTCACGGTTCCTCGGTTCTGGTCGGGTCTTCCATGCAGGAAGGAGGTCGGGACGGGTGTCGGCTGCCGGTTCGGCGCGGGTGGGCGCGCCGGTGCAGGTCGAGTTCCTCCTCGCAGGCCGCCACCGTGGTCGGGTCGTGGCGAGCCCGGGCGCGCTGGCGGCGGACCGCGAGGGTTCGGCAGGTCTGGCAGTGCGAAGAGGCCAGGCGCGTCCAGGCGATCTCGCCGGTGCCTGGCCGGGACGGTTCGGCGCCGCGGCTGAGCGACGTGGCCGGTTGGTGAAAGAGGCGTCCGGTCTCCTCCCGGGTACGCCGGCGGATGTTCCAGGTGCCCATCCAGTGGGAGACCGCCCGCCTGCCGGTGCCCAGGTCGGCCGCGATGGCAGCCAGGGAGGTGCCGGCCTGGTAGGCGGTGTCGATCCGGTCCGTATAGGAGGAGCCGGTCACCGCTGCTGGCCGCCCAGCTCGCGGTCGCCGGTGCGCGCGGACCACCGTTGCGCGGCGGTCGTCCCGGGTCGGCGTAGCTGGCCGCGCCGCTCCCCGTCCGATCGCCGGCCGGTGCGCAACAGGGAGTGTGGGGTGGTGAGGGCCACGGTCACGGTGACCGTGGCCTGCGCGGTCCTCCGGACCCGTCGAAGCTGCTGGCCGAGGTTGAGCGTGAAGCAGGCGCTATGGAAGGCCTGGGTGTCCAGGCTTCCGACCCAGTTGTGCCGCAGCAGGTGGCGCAGGGCTTGGCCGGCGCTGCCGTGATAGCTGACCGAACGGTGCAGGGTGAACCGTCCGTCGATCCGCTCAATGCGGGTACGGGTGGCCGTGAAGGGGTCGAGCATGGGGTCCTCGATCAGGCGGCGAAGGTGACGGTGGTGCCGACGGGAAGGTGTTGCGGCCGTGGTGGGTTCAGCCGGCGCCCGGGAGGGGCGGGGGCCATTGCTGCGGCAGGCGGGCCGGGTGGGCGCGGCCGGAGCCGGTGGTTTGGTCGAACAGGATGTTGTGCAGCCAGCGGGCGGAGGAGAGCGTGCCGTTGGCGGCAAGCAGGTGCGCCCACCGCACGGAGGCGGCGCTGAGGCCATCTCCGGTGCTCGGCGTTGGGGAGGGCATCTCTATCGAGGTCCCGGTGGGCAGCAGGCGGGCTTGCGGGTGCGGCTCGCCCCACCAGGTCTCGGCGTTGGGTGTGGTGAGCCAGTAGGTCTGCTCGGTCCTGGTGTCGTAGAGCACCGGGCCGACACGATGAGGCGCGTGCCCGCGCAGAAGGGCGTCGAGCAGGGGCAGGCCGGTGCCAGCGGCGAGCTGGACGGCGTTCCAGCCGATCCCGGTCGGGACGGGCACGAGCAGATTGGGATCGCCGGCCCAGCTGAGGGCCGTCCGGGCGCCCTGGCCGGGGCCGAGGGTATCGGCCAGCCATCGTGCTGGCGCCATGGCGGCCGCGCGTTCCGTGTTCGGGAATCGCTGGTTGGCCTTCAACGTCCTGCTCGCCTGCTTCGGGTCGGGGTCGGTTACGAGTGCCAGGTGGACCACGCGGTCGCGAGTGGCCCGGCTTGGTCAGATGGCCGCGGCCGGGCTGGTGCTGACGAGGGGGCAGTACACCCAGACGCACTTGCCATTGGGGACTGGCGTTGAGCCCCACCGGTCGCCGCTGATACGGTGCACGATGCCGAGCCCGAGGCCGCCGTCCTCCTGGCCCGGGGCGGCCGGGTTCACCTTCGGCTCGCGGTTGCTGGCGTCGAAGACGACGAGCAGGACTTCGTCGGCCTCAGGGTCCACCTGGACGTGCAGCGTCATCGCGCTCAACGCGCCGACGTGGCGCACCACGTTGCCGATGACCTCGCTGGCGACCAGCTCGACCCAGTCGAGGGCGTCAGCATCCACCGCGCGGCCCTGCGTCTCCAAGGCGTCGCGGCAGTGGGTGACGACGTCGGTGCGCAGCCGGGCCACGTCCCGCCCGGTCAGGTTCTCGCGGCGGTGGATCCAGGTGTGCGGGTGGCTCGGACGAGCGGCGAGCTGGACGGTGGGGGTCATGACGCCTCCGCGGTGCTGGGCTGCCGCCGGACGAAGGCGGCGAAGTTGGCCGGCGCGGTTGGCCGGGCGTTGGGACGGTTCTGCGGGCGGGGCCGGTCGTTCCGCTTGTCGATCGCCTGGAACGCGGTGCTCAACGCAGCGGCGAGCCGTCCAGTGAAGGTGAGGGTGCCTGTGCCGTCCGGTTCGACCCACCATTTCGGGCCTTTGCGGTGGAGGAAGCCGGGTTGCGGGCACAACAGGGGTTCGCTGCCGTCACCGAGGTGAGTGGTCAGGAGTTCGCCCCAGTTGAAGGGTCCGGTGGCCGTCGCGGCGATGCCGGTCAGGAGTACGCCCCACGGGTGGTGCAACGGCGGCACCAGGAAGGTCACGGACCTGCCGTCAGCCAAGACTGGCCCCGGCTTCGTGCCGTCAGCCAGTAGTAGCTGCAGTGCACTCTCGCCGAGCTCCGCCGGTACGCGGATCGCTTCCCAGTACCGGCGAGCGCCGGGGTGGATCGGAGCCAGGCCGTGAGGTATCCGCCAGGCCGCCACGCAGGAGGCGAGGTTCTCCTGCTCACTGAGGAGCCACTGTGCGCCGGGGTTCGGCTGGAAGATCGGGGCCGGCCCGGGCGAAAGCGGGGCGGGCGCCTGCGGCAGCTGTGTTGTGGGGTGCACGGGCTCTCCAGCCGTCGCGGACTCGGTCAGGCATGACAGCAGCACAGATCGCCCTTGGCGATCATGTGATCACTCAAAGCAAGCACAACCAACTGTCCTCGCGAAATCGCGACTCGTCAACTGTGCCAGTCGCGATTTCGCGACCTTATGCTGAATCAAACGTCGCATCTGCGGCCGATCGTGACGGGCCGTCATAGCTGCAATCGACCATGCCTATCCGGCCCCGCACCGGGACACGGCAGACTGTGACGCACACCTGCAGGAGGGACAGCACCGTGGCCACGAGCGATGCGACATATCGCCGCGCACGTTTCGGCGGAGGCCTGCGCCAGCTTCGCGAGCAGCGCAAGCTGACCCAGCGAGCCGTCGCCGCCGCGGCCGGCGTAGGCCCGGACAAGATCAACCGCGTCGAGTCGGGGCGGGTAGCCCTCGATGTGGAGCTGCTGCGCACACTGCTCGACATCTACGAGGTCCGGGACCACGCGCTGCGTGTAGCGCTGGAAGCGATGGTCGAGAACCTCGCGCTGCCCGGCTGGTGGCAGACCTATGCGCTCGCTCCTGCCCTGCGCGACTTCCTCGGACTGGAGCAGGACGCATCGGCGGTGTGGGCCTGGGAACCGCTGCTGGTGCACGGCCGCCTGCAGACCGAGCGCTACGCCGAACATCTGATGCTCTCGGGCGACGATGTGGTGCAAGGCGGCAAGGAGCGCGTGGCCTCGATGGTCACCGTCCGCATGAAGCGCCAGCGCGCGGTCACCAACAAGCTCACCGTCATCCTCGGCGCCGCCGCGCTGCAAACCGTCGTAGGCGGCCCCGATGTGATGCGGGAGCAGATCGCGCACCTGCTCACCCGTCAGGACGTTGAGCTGCGGATTCTCCCGCTGGGACGCCCCCACGTAGGGCTGGATGGCGCCTTCACACTCCTCGACTTCCCGGACGGCGGCCGACTCGCCGCTGTCGAGAACCTGGTCACCACCGCCTACATCGACGATCAGGACTCTCTTGACGTGTACGGCCGCGCTGCTGACCAGCTCACCAAGCTCGCGCTCGACCCGAGCGCGTCGCGGACCTTCCTCGAAGATCACGTCCGCGCCCTGTAAGACCAGCTCAACCCCGGAAGGACCGACATGCCGCACCGCCCCCCTCGTCAGGCACCGGACGAGTGGACCACCAGCTCCTACAGCGGTCAGAACGGCAGCTGCGTTCGCTGGCGCCGCGCCCGCACCGAGGCGGATCACGTCGAGGTAGGCGACTCGAAGGACCCTGACGGTCCGACGCTCATCGTCAGCCGGCTCGGTTGGGCGGCGTTCGCGGACTTCGCCCGGCAGCTCGAGGTGTAGCAGCACTCCGGGACAGCCAAGGGGGCGGGAACTGCGGTTTCGTACCGCGGGTTCCCGCCCCCTTCGGCTGTCCGGCCACAGACGCTGCGGACAGCAGCACGCCTTCGGCCCCGTGTCGTTCATTCTTCGGGCTCCGAAGTCGGGGAAAACACCTACCCGAGCACCGTAGGACGACTACAACGGGGCCAGGACACGCAAAGTGCGTGCCTTGTGACGGAAGGTCGATTCCATGGACGCCGGCGGGATCGGGCGCAGGATCGCCTACTGGCGTGTGCGCCGGGGTCACACCCAGGAGCAGCTGGGCCGGCTGGTCGGCATGAGCCAGCGCGGCGTGCAAGACATCGAGAGGGGTGAGCGGCAGAACGACCCGCGCGTCTCCCTGGTGGAGAAGTTCGCCGCAGCGCTCCAGGTCCGGGTCGAGGACCTGCTCAGCAACAATCCCCTGACGTCTGCGGCGCAGTGTCTGGACTCCACCGAGATCTCCGCCATCCGGGCAGCCCTGCTGTCGCCCGACGTTCTGCTACCAGGACTGGTGGTGGACACGTTCCGGCCTGACGTGGATCGGCTTCGGCGCAACGTCGCCTACGGCTGGACCGCCTTTCAGTACGCCCGCTTCGCCTCACTGGGACGGGTGCTGCCTCCCCTGATCTCCGAAGCTGCGGCGACATCAGCGACTGCAGAGCCCGGCGCGAGACAAGCAGCGTTCTCGTTGCAGTCGCTGGCCTACCAGTTGGTGGTGGCGGTCGCGGTGAAGTACGGGGATCCGGTGCTCGCCGCGATGGCTGCCGACCGGGCGATGACCACGGCCGACCGCTCCGATGACCCGGTGGCGATGGCCGGTGCCGCCCGTCACCTGGTAGACGCGATGACCCATCAAGACCGCGCTGCCATCGGCGTTCAGCTGGCCGGCGCCATGGCCGAGCGGCTGGAGGTCGATTTGGTCGAGCGCGGGCCCCAGGGCGTGACCATGCTCGGCATGCTGCACCTGAAAGGGGCGGTGGGCGCAGCGACGCTCGGATCGTCCACCATGGTCACCGACCTGCTCGATGCCGCGGGCGAGAGCGCCGAACGCCTGGGTGGGGACGACAACGTGCTGTGGACCGCGTTCGGGCCGACCAACTGCGCTTTCCACTCCGTCGCCTGCCTGGTGGCGTTGGGGGAGGGGTCGAAGGCAGTCGCTGTGGCGAGGTCCATCGCGCCGCACCGCTGGCAGGCGCTTCCCCGAGAGCGCCGCGCCCTGTTTCTGGTTGACCTCTCCCGGGCGCGGATGCAGAGCGGCCAGCCTGCCCAGGCGCTGGAGACCCTGCTGGACGCTGAGCGCGAGGCACCAGAAGAGGTGCGGTGCCGGCCTCGCACCCACCAGTTGGTGCGGGATCTGCGGATGCTGGTGGCTGGTTCCGACGAGGGGCGCTTGCGCGCGCTCGCCACGCGCTGTGGACTGCCCGCATGACTCAACTCCCCGTGCTCTACCTGGTCGCCTGCGCGGCACCGCCTGCCCTGCGGATTCGATCCGGCATCCAGGCAGGCCAGGATGCCGGCTGGGATGTCTGCCTGGTCCTGACCCCCTCCTCCCGGCGCTGGCTGGCGGACGACATCCACGACCTGGAGAAACTGACCGGCCACCCAGTGCGCAGCGAGTACAAGATGCCGCAGGACGAGGACCTCCTGCCATCCGCTGACGCGATGCTGGTTGCGCCGGCTACCAGCAACACGATCAACAAGTGGGCCAACGGGATCAGCGACACCTTGGCGCTCGGGCTGATCACCGAGGCGATCGGTCTGAGGTTGCCGCTGACGGCGCTGCCGTACTGCAACAACGCCCAGGCCGCGCACCCGGCATTCGACCGCAGTGTGGAAGCCCTGCGGAGCTACGGGGTCACGGTGATGCTCGGGGACGGCGGCTTCACCCCTCACCCTCCGCGCCAGGGGGACCTGGACGCCTACCCGTGGGCCAAGGCTGTGGGAACCCTGACCACCTGAGCCCGCGTCAGGCCCGCGACGTTCGGATCGAGCGTTCGATGTGAGGTCTCATCAGCCCTGACAGCAGAGGGTGCCCGGCACGCGTCGTGCCGGGCACCTCGTGGTTCTTGGTCCTCCCCCGCTGCCTTGCGCTGCGTCTCACCGGCCGGCGAGGGCGGTCTGCAGCGACTCCAGGCAGTCCGGGCACATGAGCAGCGCCGGCGGTGTGCCGCGGCCGGGACGGCCGCAAATCCCTGTACCAAAGCCATCGGGCCCCGGTGCCTGGCACCGCCAGGTCACCGGATCTGCGGCGCGGCCTGGACCGGGCTGCTCGGTGGTGACCTGCTCGGCGGGTTCGCCGGCCGCGTGGTCCAGGGCGCAGGTCTCGGCCTCCAGGCGCTGGCGGGCGTGCTCGGCCTTGCGCTCCACCTCCCGCTGTCCGCAGGCCCGGCACTCCTCACCGGTGCCGAGGACGGTTCCCCGCTCGCAGTCGGGCCGCTCACAGTCCTGCCGGCTCAGGATGGTCGCGAGGTAGCCGACTGGCCCCCGGACTTCCCCACTGGCGATCTTCTCCGGCACTCCCGCCCGCCACCAGCCCTCGTTGATCCGGGCCAGCGCGTGCTCTGGGGTCCGGCCGGCGCCAAGAAGGTCGCGCACCGCCCGGCGCAGCGGCGGAACCCGCAGAGCCGGGTGCTTGCTGACCTGGAGAGCATCGATCACGGCGAACACCTCCTCCTCACCCGGCACCGGACGGGAGGTCGAGGTGCGGATGGTCTTGATGCGCGGCTTCTTCCTCGTGGTCGCGGCGCAGCCGCCATCCGGCTTGCCCTTCGTGGCGCCGGCCGCACGCGGCTGGCGCGCCTTACCCGCTGTAGATGCCCTACGGGCGTCCGGGAGGAGCTCGCGTCCACGGTTTTGACTACTTCTCTTAATGGGGTCCGGCTCATGTCGCCACCCCGGTCCGGCTGGTGTCGCCACCCCCGTCCGCGTAGTGTCACTACCCCCGCTACCCCCGCTACCCCCGTCCGGCTGGTGTCGCCACCCTGCGGCCAGCGCGGTCATCTCCAGGTCGTCGCGGGCCGCCGCCCGCCGGCGCCAGAGCCGGGCGTCCAGCAGCAGGTAGGAGGAGGCGGCGCGGCCGCCGCCGTCGGCCTCGGGGTGGTAGTTGTCGCGGGTGAGCAGCAGGCCATCGGCGCGCATCTGGTGCAGGACCTCGCAGACGACGCTGCGGCTGAGCCCCGTACAGGCCATCAGTTCCCGCAGGGTCGGCGGTCGGTCGGAGGTCGCGCGGTTGTTGATGTTCACGAAGGAGGCGATCGCGGCGTAGACGGCCTTGTAGTTGGGGGACCGCTCGCCGACGCGGGCCAGGCGGGCGTCCAGCTTCACGTAATCGATGCCGGGGTCGCGCTGAACGCGCGGCAGCGGCCGACCATCCGGCCCGGTCGGTACCGGGGACGAGGCGCCAGCCGAGCGTTCCAGGAGCTGGCGGGCCCAGCGCTCGCGATCGACCAGGCGGTACACGTTCGCGTCGGCGACGGCCGGGTTGCCGGGGGTGCTCTGCGCGGTGATGACCAGGAACTGGCGCGCCACCAGGTCGCCGGTGGCGCGGTCCAGGGTCCTGGTGGTGCGGCCGATGCAGGCGGCCAGCGTCTTGCGGTAGGGCAGCAGGGCGTGGCGGACTTCGTCCGACCAGTCGGCTACGGCTTCAGGGGTGAGGGTGATGTGCTGCTCGATGTTGGCAAAGCTCGCCAGCGCCATGTAGGTCGCCTTGGTCGCGGGCGGGCAGGAGCCGTCGCGGGCGAGCCTCACGTCGAACTCGATGTAGTCCAGGCCCGTGCACTCCAGGGAGCCGTCAGGGCCGGTGGTCAGCCGGGTGAGGAAGTCGGTCACCGGCCGGCCCCAGTGCGGTAGACGCTGACCTTGTCGAGGTCGCGGACCACGGTGTAGCCGCTGCCTTTGGGGAAGAGGATGGTCCCGAACGGGTCGCTGCTGCCGTGCGGCTCCAGCGTCGCGCCGGTGCGGTCGAGGTTGTCGAGTTCGGTGCGGACGATCTCGGCCAGGAGCTCCCAGGCCCAGCGGGTGTAGGGGTGCTCATCGCCGAACGTCAGCAGCGAGTCGTCGATCAGGTTGCTGACCCAGATGCGGGCGATGACGGTGCGGCCCTCCGTGAGGACGACCCGGACGGCCTGGTACTCGGCCCGGTACCAACGCGGCGGCACCGGGGGGTAAGCCGGCCGTTGCGGAATCGTGGGAGATGCAGTGACTGTCGCCCTTGGCGCCGGGATGGGACGGTGCCAGACCAGATCCTCGGCGTGGGCCTTGCTGCGCCTGGTCCGAATGGTTCCGCGGATCAGTGGCACCGGCCACAGGAGGACCGCGAGCATCCAGACCGCGGTGGCAAGGACAAGGGCCGACCGGCTCGTGCCGATCTCCCGCCGCCAGCGGCGACCCCAGCCGGCGGTGTGGTCGCTGATCACCGTCGCGTACGTGCCGACAACGAGGTAGCCAGCAGTGCTCAACGCGGTCAGCCGCATGGGAAGGCTCAGTCCGAGGCCGGGGAGCAGGGTCTGCGGAAGGGTCAGCATCGCGGGTGGCTCCTCGGGTTGCGGGGTTGCTTGCCCGAGAGAACCCCGTGGACCTTGACGGACCCCTTGATGCTCGACCCCCTGAAGGATCACAACTTCGTCACGGCGGTGATCAAGGTGCGGGGACTCTTCTTGATGCCGGGCAGGCGGCCGTTGCGCAGGACCGGACGACTGTGCGCACGGGACCGGTCGACTGTGCGCAGCGGGACTGGGGTTGCGCATGCGCAGACGGCTGCGCATCGCCGGGTCTGCGCATGCGCACAGGCGGGCGAGGTTCGTCTGCGCATGCGCAGCGCCGCCGGATGCGCTGCGCAGCGTCGGCCTCGCGTCGGTGCGCACGCGTAAGACGGTGAGAGCCTGCTGTCGAGAAGTCAGGGGGGCGCGGCTGCGCGCCGGTCGGCTCTCGTCCGGCCGACGGGTGCGCAACCGGCGGTCGTCGATCGCCAGGAGCTGGCGGCCGGCTGACGGTCGGAACGAGTACCTCGCGCCGTGCGCCAGCCCGCCGGTTCCCCATCAAGGTCCGGCCGGGGCGGCGTCAAGGTATCTGGACCGGTGCGGGTGGCTCATCAAGGTGTCAGGCGTCGAGCCGGGGCCGCATCAAGGTTCCCATCCGGGCCGGGCGGGTGGTCATCAAGGTGCGGGATGGAGGCAGCCCGGCTTCATCAAGGCTTCCGCCGCAGCCTCATGACGGGCCATCAAGGTTTTCCAGCCCTGGCGGCCGCGAGGCCATCAAGGTACGGGCCGCCCGCATCAAGGTTTCTCGATCGGCCGACAAAGTCGCAGGTCAAAGCATTGATTGGCGGCGTTGCACAGGTGTTATCCCCCGGCGGCTGATCATCAAGGAGTTCATCAAGGTCTGCGGGGTTCTCTCGGCCGACAGCAATCGCTGACGACCCAGGAGTCCCAGTTGAGTCCCTTGTTCTCCCGGCGCGTTCCAGCGCCGGACCCCTCTCTCACCGCCTCGGACGGCGACCTGAGGCGCGCCCAGCGTCGCACCGTCGCCCTCCGGGCCGGCGTCTTGGCGGCGCTGACTGCCAGCCCCCTCGCGCTGATGCTCTCGCTCGCCGCGCTCCGCGGGGCGGCGGCCGCGCCGGTGCCGCCGGCGGCAGCTGCGCCGAGCGTGATCGCCCCGCCGACCGGCTACGCGGAGGAGTTCATCGACCTCTGGTTGCGCAGCTCCCAGGACGGCCCGCAGGTGGATGCGCTGCGCACGATGGCCCCCTCCATCGATCTTCCCCGCCCTGCCTCGGGTGCGCAGGCGACCGTCGAGCGGGTCGTCGCGGTGCGCAGCTCGCCGATGGGCTCGCGCACGTGGCAGGTGACGGTCGCCGCGACGCTGCTCCTGCCGACCAGCTCTGCGCAGAGTGGTTCCAGTGCGCAGAGCTCTGCGCAGAGCGGGATTGCGCAGCCGACCGGCGTTGCGCAAAGCCCGAGCCCTGCGCAGAGCGGCGTTGCGCAGAGCTCGGTCCCGACGGTGCGGTACTTCGCGGTGCCGGTCTCGATGGTCCGCTCTTCCGGCTCGGGTGGGGCGCCGGATGCTCTGGTGATCAGCGCAGCGCCGGCTCAGGTGGCCGCTCCGGCAGCGCTGTCGGGGGACCCGGCCGCCACGGTGTACGGGTCGGTGATCAACGGCGGCCCGCTGCAGCAAACGGTGGCCGGCTACCTGACGGCGTATCTGACCGGGATCGGCGACAGCACCCGCTACCTGTCGCCGGGCGCGCGGGTCCCGGCACCGGCCGCGTCGTACTCCAAGGTCGAGCTTTCCACCCTCGGGGCCAACGGTCCGGTGCCGGCCACACCGGTGGACGGGACGGTCCTCGAGGTCCAGGCGCAGGTCCTGGCGACCGACTCCGCCGGTACGTGGCCGCTGTCCTACCCGCTTCGGCTGCGGGCTCGCGCGGGTCGGTGGGAGGTCGCCGCGCTGGCCCCGGTTCCCTCCTCTCCGTCTTCTTCCTCTTCTTCTTCCGGTTCGGGTGTCTCGCCCTCGCCGGTTCCTTCGATGACGACCACGGCAGGGGTGAACTAATGGATTCGCAGAGCACGGTGGCGCTGGCCGGTGCGGTGCAGAACTGGGGCAACTCCTGGTCCACCACGCTGCTGACCTGGGTGACCAATGGCCTGATGATCGCGCTGGCGGGGATTCTGATCGTCCACGCGATCCGCAAGATGAGCATCAAGTCGGCGATCGGTGGGGCGATCGGCTTGGTCATCTGCTGGTCGATCTTCAGCGGTAGGTACTCGATCGCCAGCATGTTTCAGTCCGAGTACAAGGACCCGGGCAGCAACAACGCCCCGCTCCCCGGCCAGGTCCAGGGCCTGCACGAGCTGCCGCCCGTGGCCTTCCAGGGCCGGCTGTGAGCTCCGCCGCGCGCCCCAGGATCGGCCGTTCGTATACCCGCGCGAGAAGGCATCCGTGGGTGTTGGGCAAATTGGGCGACTGGCGGATCCCGATGGGGCCGTACACGCCGCCGCAGCTCGCGGTCGCCAGCATCGGCGCCTTCGTGCTGATCAAGACGGCGAGCTGGTGGGCACCCGTGGTCGGCCCCGTTCCGGTGGTCGCCTGGGGGATCGGGATCTGGGCCGCGCGGCACTCACGCATCGCTGGCCGCTCACCGGCCGCCGCCCTGGCCGACGCCCTGTCACTGGCCGGCTCCCCCAAGCGCGGCCGGATCCGCGGCCGCGCCGTGCGCAGCATGCGCCCGTCTGTGATGACCGGCGGGTTCGGCATCCAGGAAGCCGACGACGTTCCACCGCCCGCGCCTGACGACGCGATTGCCACCGGCCCGGCTGCGCCGCGGACAACACCCCAGCCGACCCCGGCGCCGCCCGCGAAGCGCCGTCCCGCACCGGCCAGCAGGCCACCTGGACAGCAGGCCCGGCCGGAGGTTCGAGGGCCGGCCCGGCCTGGGCCGGCGATGACGCCCCTTCAGCAGATGCTCGCCGCCGCAGCGGCACGCTCCGACACCGCATCCACGACTTCCTCGGGGGAGGACCGGCCATGAAGGTCGCAATCAGGCACATCCACGGCAACCTGCTGTGGTCCACGTCCGGCGCGGTGTGGGGCGTGTGGCGGATCGAGCCGATCGGCAGCCGCTATGCCTCCGGGCTGGAGCGGCAAGAGGTGCTCTCCCGGGTCACGGCCCTGATCCGCTCGTTGAGCGGGACCGCACGGCTGTACTCGCTGTGCGCCCGGGTGGAGGCCTGGGAGGTCGCCGAGCGGATCTCGGCCGGTGTGGACCTGGAGGCGCACCCCGAGGCAGCGGAGATCGCCGGCATCTCGCGGAAGATGCTGGAGGGCAGCGAGATGCACCGGCGCACCCTGTGGCTGGCCATCCCGCTGCAGGCGCCGGGCCGGGCCGCGCAGTGGGCGCAGGCCCGCGGCTCGATGTGGGCCAGCTTCGAGGCGCAGGCCGGGCTGCCGGCCGCCCCGGTGCCCGAGAGCGAGGTGACCCTATATAGAGGAGTGGCCCGGCAGCTGGAGTCCGGGTTCGGCGGCGGGCTGCAGTTCCGCCCGGCCCGGCCGGCCGAGATTGTGTGGATGCACCAGCACGCAGTGCACCGCGGCCAGGCCGAGCCGCTGCTGGCGGATGCCGAGCTGAGCCGTCAGCGGGGCGGGAAGCTGGTCGGTGCGCAGCTGCGCAGCCCCAGCTACGCGAGTCTGGGGCAGGTCCGGGTGCTGGAGGGTGGAGACGCCGCCGCCCAGGCCGACCAGCGCCAGCAGGGTGAGAGCCTGTGGTCGGCGGTGCGCGGTTGGATGGCGAGCAGGTTCGATGGCACGGCGTTGTCGCGGTTGTGGCTGGAGGTCGAGACCGAGGACGCGATCGGCTACCAGGCGCACCTGGCCTTGGAGGAGATCCCGGAGGCGGTGGTCGAGTCCAGCGCGGACATCCTGGCGCAGCTGGAGCGCCTGGAGTACCCGGTGGACGCGGTGATCGACCTGACGATCGTGGAGTCGTCCAAGGCCCGCCGGCAGATCGCCAAGAAGAAGGCCGAATTGGTCGATCAGGCCGACCAGTGGGCGGCGCACCCGACCGGCACGCCGGACAGCCTGTTCGGGGCGGCTGAGACGCTCGGCGAGCAGGAGGCGCGGCTGGGGCGCAGCAGTGTGGAGCGCGAGGTGCAGTCCCGCACGGTGCTGACCGTGTGGGGGCCGACTGCGCAGGAGTGCGACGAGCGGGCCCGCAACTTCAAGGCGAAGTTGTCCGGCGCGGACTACGGCGTGATTCGCCCGCGTGGCGGCCAGGAGCGGCTGTTCGCCCTCGGGCTGCCCGGCGCCGCTCCGGCGTGGAGGGCCCGGGAGTGCACCCAGTACCAGCTCAGTGAGGACTTCGCGCTCGGCGGGCCGCTGACGAGCGGTGAGATCGGTGACGTCACCGGCAGCATGATCGCGCAGAGCCTGGACGTCGGCACGACCCGGCCGGTGTTGCTCGACCTGGCTGGCGCGCCGTTGCGGGACGCCGCTGCGTCCCTTGCGGTGATCGGCGATCTCGGCAGCGGCAAGAGCGTGCTGCTGAAGCGGCTGACGGCCGACGTCGTGGACCGCGGGCACCGGTCGATCGTCATCGACCGCACCCCCCAGCGCGAGTGGGCGGACTTCGCCCGCACCGCCGCCCCCGGGCGCAGCCAGGTGATCGACGCCGCGCGTGCCGAGGTGTCCATCGATCCGCTGCGGGTGCTCCCGGCGGCGCAGGGCGAGACCGCCGCGCTGTCGTACCTGAACCTCCAGCTGTGCCTGGAGCCGATGTCGCTGCAGGGTGCGGCGGTCAGCCGCGCCGTCAAGGCTGCGGCCGCCGCCCCCCAGCCGCACATGGGCCTGGTGTTGCGCGAGCTGGAGGCCATCTCGCAGGAGAGCGGTCCGCGCGGGGATGCGGCCGCCGAGGTGCTGGACCTGCTGCACACCGTCTCGGACCGGCCGCTGGCGGCGATGCTGTTCGACCCGAGCCTGCCGGCGCTGAACCTCGATCACCTGGCGGGTGACCTGGTGGTGTTCACCACCGCCGGGCTCACGCTTCCGCCGCGCGAGGCGCTGGCCCGGCCGGAGGTGCTGCGCGCCCAGCCGCTGGAGGCCCTGATCGGCCGGGCGGTCCTGTACGTGATCGCCGCGATCAGCCGGCACGTCGCGTTCGCGGACCGCACCCGGTTCTGCTCGGTGGTCATGGACGAGTGCTACTGGCTCACCAGCAGCACCGAGGGTCACGAGCTGGTGAAGGAACTGGTCCACGACGGCCGAAAGCACTGGGCCGGACTGTTCCTGGGCGGCCACGACGCGCTGGACCTCGGGGACGAGACGATCCAGGGCCTGATCACCTACCGGCTGCTGGCGCGCACCGGCGACGAGGCGATGGCCCGCCGCGGCCTGTCGTTCCTGAACCTCTCCTCCGAGGACGAGGTCCTGGTCCAGCTCGTCACCGGCCTCTCGCCGATCGGCAACAAGCAGCGGGTCGGCGAAATGCTGCTGCACGACGGGCGAGGGCGGATCGGCCTGATCCAGGTCATCGTTCCGAGGATCCCGCGCTACGCGAAGATCTTCACCACCCCCGGCAAGGAGACCGGACCCATCGGCCTGGCCAAGGTGCTGGAGACGGCGGGTGCCCGATGAGCGCCGCAACCAACCGCTGGGCAGGCGCCGCCTGCCGGATCGACACCCTGTTCCGCACGGTGCGCGGCCGGGCCCGCTCAGCGGCTTGCTGGCTGGCCGCGTACTGGCCGGGCCGGCGCACCGTCCTGATGACCGCCGGCATGACCCTGCTGTTCCTGCTCGCGGGGGCCGAGCTGGCCTCGGCCGACGACGGCAGCGACAACGAGACCGGCGGCATCCTCGCCCCACTCAATGTGCAGTCCTCCGAGGGTGCGCCGCTGGACGCCTACGACCTCAAGTCTGAGAGCGGGGGCGCGACCGATATCCAGTCGCACGTGTGCAACCTGCTGATCGGCGGCGGGTTCGCACTCGTTCGGCTGCTGGTGGGTCTGATCTGCTGGGTGACGCACTGGGTGTTCAACTTCCCGATCGTCTCCACGCTGATCAGCACCGCCCAGGCCCTGAACACCAGGTTCTTCACCCTCATGGGCAGCGATCTGTCGCTGTACGCGCTCTTCCTGGCTGGCGCGTTCGCCTTCGGCTTGATCCTGGTGATGCGCGGCAAGGTCGGCCGCGGCTTCGGAGAGATCGCGCTCACCTTGGTGATCTGCACCGCCGTCACCATGCCCGCGCTCAGCGCCAGGTCGATGCTGGGCCCGCAGGGCCCGCTCGCGCAGAGCCAGCAGGCCGCGCACGAGGTTGGCCAGATGACCGCCAACGTCAATGGCGTCGATCCTGGCTGCACCTCACCCCAGGACAAGGACGACCCGTCCTGCCCGATGCGGGTCGTATTGACCCGGACGCTCGTGGTCCAGCCCTACCAGCTGCTGCAGTACGGGCAGATCCCAGCGAAGGGCAGCTGGCTCGCCGACGTCCACAATCGCTGGATCCACGGGCAGATCCAGGGCAGCAAGGGCAACTGTGGCGACGTCCTGCCGCTACCCGGCTCGGACTCCTACTGCGGTAACTGCGTCCTATGCAGCCAGGGCGACTCCTCCTGGGACGAGCTGAAGAAGGAACTGGGGTCACACGGCAAGGAGGGGAAAGACATCGAGAACTTCGCCGTCAACAGCGACTGGGACCGGGTCGGTGGGGTGGCCCTGGTACTGCTGGCCGTGCTGATCGTGGCGATCGTCGTTCTCGGGATGGCCTTGATCCACTTGGGCTGTCAGTTCGCAGATGTCATCGCCGCCACGATGACGCCCGTGGCCCTGATCTGGGCCATGCTGCCGGGTGGCAACAGGTCCGCCGTCTGGAAGTGGCTCGGGATCTTTATGACGGGTGCGGTCAGCGAGTTTGCGATCTCCGTGATGCTCCCGCTGTTCGCCTTGGGCGCCGACGGGATCCTCAACTCCAACCAGCAGACTGTCATGATCCAAAGGCTGTTCATTTTGGATGGGTTCGCGCTGGTGGTCCTGGTCTTCCACCGCCGGATCTTCGCCGCCGCCGGCCGGGTGGGCGACCGTTTCGCGGCACGTATGCGCTACGCGAGGGTCGGTGGCTCGGCGATGTCGGGGGAGGAGTCCCGGCTGGGCCTGGCGATGTCTCAGGCCATGGGCACCCTGTCTCCCGGCGGCGGCTTCGGCGGCGCGGGAGCCGGCGGGGGTCTGGGGCTGGGGTTCGGCGGCGGCCTGTTCGGCGGCGGCTCCCTTGCGCACGCCGCGATGCTGCGCAGGGCCCGCATCGCCGACGGCCTCGGAGCGCTGGCCGATCCGGGCCTCGGGTCGATGAGCGCGGGCACGATGGTGGCTGGCACCGCGGGAGAGCTGCGCCGGGGCCTGTCCGCGCTCGCGCTGCCCGGCCGCGCCGCTCACCACCTGCTCGTCGGTAGCCCGCTGTCGCCCGAGCAGCTCGCTAAGCGGATGAAGCCCGAGGGCGGCAAGGGTCCGATGGTCGTGGACGGCAAGACCGGCGAGGTCCTGCACGATCCGAAGGACGACCTGACCCCGTTCGGCCACACCGTGCACAACCGGCTGCTGGGTACCCGGGTCGGGCGCCTGGCGATCCGGGCGGGCCAGGCCGGAAAGCTCGGCTTCGACGCCACCGTAGGCCTGCCCGCCAGCTGGGAGCGCATGCATCGCGCCAAGGACCGGGTGTGGAACCGGATCGACAAGCAGGCCGCGCACTACGGCGGGGTCGCGAAGTCCTGGTGGGGCGACGAGAAGGCGGGCCTCAAGGACTGGGCCGGCGACGTCAAAACGGCTGGGAAGTTCGCCAAGGGCAGCTACAACACCGTCAAGTCCGGCTACAACAACGCCTACTATGCGGCCGCCACGCTGGGCCGCGTGCACGGCCAGGACCTCGCCGGTCCGCTGGTCGCCGCCCACCTGCTGCACGGCGTGGATGTGACCGACACCGAGGCCGCCGTCCCCGAGCGCCCCCGGTACAGCCACTTTGGCGAGCCGTGGGAGCACGCGCGCGAACGGGGCGACGAGTACCCCTTCTATGAGGTCGGTCCGGACACCGCCATCGAGGCGGTGCTGCACGCCGGCCGCGCAGCGGAACCGCGCCCGGACGAGAGCGACGACGCCGAACGCGTGGTGTTCCGCTCGAGCGAGGGCGACACCGGGCCAGCCGACCTGCGCGGGGCCCTGGGGCCAGGCGTCATCGTCTCCCCGTCCACGATCGTGACGGACGAGGGAATGGTGGTGGACCCGTCCACCGGCGAGATCCTCGCGGAGTCCGTCCCGGAGACGTCCGCCGCCATGGCACCTGAGGTGCTGCGCCGGGTAAGCCCGGCGGTGCTACGCGAGCCCAGCGGAACGTCCCTGGAAGCACTACGTATGCGCCGTGAACTCGGTTACGCCCGCTCGAGCGCCGAAGACGCGAGTTCTCTGGACGAGCATGCCCGCAAGTTCGTCGAGAACGGCGGTGTGTGGGTGGACCTGAGCGGGGCCGAGCCGCGCTTCATCGAGCGGGAGGACCTGTGAATCCGCTCAAGGCTCTGCGGAAGCTCGGATGCCTGGGCGTGCTGTTCGCCATCCTGGTGCCCGCTCTCGTGATCGTGAGCGAGGTGGAGCCGGCCGACCCGAGCGCCACTTCACCGGTGGCCTCGGTTGGCGGCATCGCGCCCCGCATGATGACCGCCTACGTCCGGGCCGCCGGGTTGATGTCCACCATGGTGCCCGGCTGCAAGGGCATGACCTGGGAGCTGGTCGCCGGGATAGCGAAGGTGGAGTCGGACAACGCCGCCGGCCACGCCATTGCCGACGACGGCCTCATCACCCCCTCGATCCTCGGGCCGCGGCTGGACGGCAGCGGCGCGGGCGGCAATACCACCCCGATCTTCGACACGGACGGCGGCAAGTGGGACGGCGATACCCAGTACGACCGGGCGGTGGGCCCCACCCAGTTCCTGCCGAGCACCTTCGCCGGCTATGCCGCCCGGGTCCGCCCCGACAACCCGGGCAGCGCCAACCCGAACAACGCAGACGATGAGAGCCTCGCCACCGCGCTCTACCTGTGCGGTAATGGCCGCGACCTGACCGATCAGAACCAGCTGCGTAGCGCCGTTTACTCCTACAACGCGTCCCAGGCCTACGTGGATGAGGTCCTCAATTGGGCGACCCAATACACCCAGCTCGGCGCCGGGGCGGGCACCGCGACGGGAGGGCCGAGCCTGCCAGTGACGGGCCCAGTCTCGGACCGGGTGAAGACGGTCATCAGCGCTGCCGCCTCCCAGGAGGGCGTCGCCTACTCCTGGGGCGGTGGCAGCGAGACCGGCCCCTCCTACGGCATCTGCTGCTCAAGGGGCGGCCAGGACGGTTCCAAGGTCCTCGGGTTCGACTGCAGCGGCCTGATGCTCTACGCGTTCGCACAGGTCGGTGTCCATCTGCCGCGTGTCGCCTCCGAGCAGGCAAGCGTCGGGCAGCGGATCCCCGCATCCGCCGGCGTAGCCGCCCTCCAGCCGGGTGACCTGGTCTTCTTCGGAAATCCGGATGAAGGCGGCATATACCACGTCGGCCTCTACGTCGGGGGAGGCCAAATGATCAACGCGCCCAAGCCGGGTGATCACGTGCGGCAAAACGCCGTATGGGACTACGACTTCGCGGGCGGCGTCCGGGTCATCCAATGAAGGGACCGTCCACCATGTCGAAGAACACCTCACTCATCCCCGCCCTGGGCGCAGCCGCCCTGCTGATAACCGGCCTGGCCCTGCTGGTCCCCAAGTCCCATCCCCATCAGCAGGCTGGCGCACCATCAGCCGGTGCCCCAACGGGCACCCAGGCCCCAACTCCGGCCACCAAGTCTGCCGGGTCGCCGCCGGCCGCACTGCCACCCGGCTCGGCCCCGCCGGGCTCCACTTCCGAATCCGCGAGCGCGACCCCGGCGAGCGCCCCTTCGACGGCCGGGCCCATGCCCTCGGGGATCGCTGCGGTCGGTGACGGGCCAGGAGGCGACGCCGACATCCAGGCCGCCTTCACCCGGTCCCACCCCAGCGACCTTGCACCCGCCGACGCCGCACAACTCGCGCAGCTGGGCAGCGAGGTGTGGCTGGCCGAGACCACCGGCACCGGCCGCACCCGCTGGCCCGCCTACTTCCCCACCGGGCAGGGTGCCTCCAGCTCCTTCTACTACTCCGGCGTCCGCATCCAAGCCGTCGCGACCCACACCGAGGGCGGGTCGGGGAAGGTCCGCGTCGATCTGCTGTGGGTCGGTACCACCCCGGCCGGCGACTACGGCGACCACCGTCCCGCGACCGTCCACCTCGCCCGTACCGACAACACCTGGGAGCCGGTCCGATGACTTCCCCCCCTCAGCAACACGACAAGACCCTGACCAGCGCCGTACACATCGCCCAGGCCGCGGGAGCGTGGCTGTGCGACGCCGCGGGGTGGATCAGCGACAACGGCGGGCTCGTGTTCCTGTGCACCGCGCCCTTCGCCGTCGCGGCCGCCATCGTGCACCGGCGCCTGGAGCAGAAGGCGCTCGCGAACCGCAGGCGATTCGTGCTCACTCCGAGCCGCCGCTTCAATCCGTCGGCCGAGGACATCCTGCGTCAGGCCGCGCTCGTTCTGCGAGCCTCGGAGAAGGCGCCCTGGTGGGCACGGCGGGCCGGGCGGGTGCGGGTCCGGCTGCGCGCGGACGGCAACACGGCGCTGGAGTACTCGCTGGAAGGCCATGCTGACGCGGCCACCTTGCTGGCCCAGTCCCGCTATCACGAGGTCACCGTCGCCCCGGTCGAGCCGGCCGACGACCCGTACGCCGCCCAGGTCGCCCAGGAGCGCGAGCAACGCAAAGCCAGCAAGGGCACGAAGAGCCCGCAGTCGGCCGCGCGACGGATGAAGAAGGGGAAGGACGCCAAGGGAGAGGACAGTGAGGAGGAGAAGCTGCACGTGGTGCGCGCCGAGTTCGTCCTGCACGGCCGCCCGTCGGCCGCGTTGCGCGAGGTGCCGCTGGAGCCGGACCCCCTTCAGCCGCTGCTCGACGCCGTCGCCGACGTCCAGAGCGAGCTCGGCGAGCTGGCGGAGGTCGTCCTGGACCTGCAGCCCGTCCCGCGGTGGCAGCTGCGGCTTCGCCGTTGGCAATTGATGCGCGAAGCGAGGGAGCAGGGGCGTGCTGCGGCTCGCAAGGCTGCCAGCCACGCGGCGGCGGACGCGGCCGAGGCTCAGGACTCCTGGCGCTACCAGCTGGCGACGCTCTTCGAGTCGGGGTCGGCGCGGCGGGGCCCGTTCATGCCGGCACCGAGGCCGCAGCCGGTGGATGGCGCCAAGGTGCTCGGCCGACTCGGCACCTCCCGGGGCCTGGTCCGCATCCAGGTACTGGTGCGGTGCGTGTCCACGAAGGAGGGCCGGGCCGCGCAGAACCTGTCCAAGTTGACGGCCGCGATGGACGTCTTCGGGGAGGGCAGCCGGCTGGGACAGGACGCGGGCCGGTTCTTGTGGCTGACCTGGGGGGCGAACAGCTGGCACCGGCGCGCCAGCTTCGACCAGCGCTGGACGAGCGGCAAGGTGGCGCCGACGAAGCAGAACTGGCTGAACATCATCGAGCTCCAGGGGCTTTTGAAGCCAGCCACGATGCACGCCCGGGTGCCGGTGCTCGCTTCCGAGCTGCCGACCTACAAGAAGGGTGAGGCGCTGGTGCCGGCCGGCTACCTGGAGCGGGCCGACGGCGAGAGCCGGCTGGTGGCAACCAAGGCGAAGGAGACGCTGTTCACGGTCACGGTGGGCCAGGCCGGGTTCGGCAAGACCGAGTTGGCAAAGGTCCGGGCGCTGGCGCTCGCCCTGGCCGGCGAAGGCGTGCTGTTCCTGGACCCGCACGGTGACACCTGGAGGGACGTGGCGCCCTACCTCGCCCATCCCGATCTGGCCAGCCGGGTGGTGCGGATCGACCTCGCCCGAGCCGAGGCACCCGATGCGCGGATGCCCGCCTGGAACATGCTCGGGATGGCCGGGCAGCGCAACGCCGCGCGGGTGACGAGCGCAGCGGTGGACGCCCTGGCCACCGCACTGTCGTGGACGGACGCTGCCGCGCCGCGTGCGATCACGATCCTGACCAAGGCCTGCGAGGCGCTGGTTGCCTACAACCAGGCCGCCGTGGACGCCGAGCGGCCAGACGCGCAGGCGACGCTGCTCCAGGTGCGCACGCTGCTGACGGACAGGCAGGTCCGCGAGGCGGTCGTCGAGTTCCTCCCGGCCGAGCAGCGCCGCTGGTGGGAGACCGTCTTCAACTCCTACCAGACGGACGTGCTGGGCCCGGTCACCAACCCGCTGGAGAGGCTGGCCGCGAACCCGGTCACCAGGGCGTTCCTGGGCAGCCCGGTGGGCGCCTACGACATCCGGCGAGCGATGGACGACGGCAAGATCGTCTGGCTGTGCCTGGAGGGGACCGGACCGAGCGACCGGCTGCTCGCCAGCATGATCACGCAGGACATCCTGCGGGCCGGCCTGTCGCGCCGGGATACCCCAGAGGAGCAGCGGCGGCCGTTCAACTTCTTCGCCGACGAGTTGATCTCGCTGGACACGGCCAGCGGAACGACCTTCGCCGAGATCGTGGAACAGCTGCGGAAGTTCGCGATCCGGATGCATGTCATGGTGCAGCACCTGGACCGGGTCTCGACGCCGACTCAGCGGTCCTTGCTGCAGAACTCCAGCGCGCTCAGCACCACGGCCGGCGCCCTGGCGGCGATCCGGCTGGTGGCCGACGAGTGGCACGGAGCAGTAGACCCGGCGGCCATCGCGGACCTGCGCAAGTATGAGCACTACATGCAGCTCACCGTGGACGGAAGGAAGGTGGGCCCGCTGAAGGTCCGCGGTCCCCAGGTCGAGGTGGTCTTCAAGGACTACCTGTCCAAGGGCCGAGTCGGCGACTTGACGAAGATGGCCGACGACGCCGCCAGCGCCCGATCGGTGGAGCAGTTGCTGGCCACAGCCGTCGGGCAGGAGACGGTGATCCGTGACTACCTGGGCGTCCCTGAGTCGGACTCCGGCGACAAGCCGCCGGTCGATCTGGCGAAGAAGTCCTCGCAGGCGAACGAGGGCGCAGCGGACGAGCAGGGAACGCGAAAGTCGCAGAAGCGGTCGCGGGTGGGTCGGCCGAAGACGAAGCAGCCGACCGCCTGGAACGAATGAGGCGCGGGTGGCCCGGACCTCGGTCCGGGCCACCTCCTGGCGCCCCTGGACACGACGTGTTCCGTTCTGTGCGCTTTTGTCGCTGAATATGCCACCGGCATGGCCATCGTTGACCAAATACGTGTACCCATCTGGCCGAAAGTTTCGTAGTGTGACTGCCTGGCACCTCTGAGGTGCTGACACGTCAGTGTGATCTGGTCCTATCTGCACATTTCCGGACCTAATCACTTTGCTGGTGTCCGGCGGGGGCTGGTAACGGGGGACGATCTTGCCGAGTTAGGCAGTGGGCAGTAGGCCACCGACTGACGTTACGGCAGATCCCAGCCGAGCCGCCAAGTTGTCGGCCTATCACGGGGGACCCGCGTAGCGAGCCCCTGATTTGACGGGTTTCCGTCACATGAGTTCACGCCACACGAACGTGGGTTGGGGCAGAGAATCGTGAGTCAAGGCTTTACCAAGAAGGGCGCTACGACGCCGGCTCCACGCAGTGCACCGGGGGCGCAGGTGTCGCCCCCTGGTGAGCGGATTCCGTCCGCGGTGCGTGAGCGCCGCCCCGGCATGGCGATCCTCGCGGTCTTGCTCGCCGCCGCCGGCGGGCTCGGCTCGCTCGTCATGGCGCAGAAGTCCGGAGAGAAGGTCTCCGCGGTCGAGGTCACTCAGCGCGTCGCCGCCGGGGAGCACATCCCTTCCTCAGCGCTGCGCGAGATCCAGGTGGCCAAGGACACCTCGGTCCCCTTCGTCCGGTGGGAGCAGCGCGGCCAGCTCGCCGCCAAGTACTTCGCGGCGTCCGACATCATGCCGTCCACCCTGCTGACCGGGCCGATGCTCACTGACCAGCCCGGCGTCACTACGAATCAAGCCGTCGTGGGGCTGTCCCTGAAGAGCGGGCAGTATCCTCCCGGCCTCCGCGAAGGGGACAAGGTCCAGGTCGTCGCCGTGGGCAGCAGCGCTATGCCCGCCGGCGCAGGCGGATCGGCCACCGCCTCTCCCGCTCCCGGCGGCACGACCAACGGCAGCCAGTTGGCGAGCGGCAGCGTGCGTCAGGTGTTCAAGAGCGATGGCAGCAACAGCAACCTGTCGCTGTCCGTCTTGGTCCCCGCGGGCACCTCCGGTGCGATCGCGCAGGCGGCTTCGGCGGGCAACGTGGCCCTGGTCCTCCTGCCGTCCAGCAGCAACTAGTAAGGAGTCGACGGGACATGGCGCTGATCGCTGTTGCGTCTGCCAAGGGCGCTCCCGGTGTGTCCACGACCGCCTTGGCTTTGGCCGCGGTGTGGCCGCGGCGGTCGCTGCTGGTCGAGGCCGATGAGCACGGGGGCGATCTGGTCTTCCGTCAGCATGGTGAAGGCGGCCAGCCTCTCGACCCGAAGATCGGCATGCTGTCGCTGGCGCTGGCCGGCCGGCGCGGACTGACCGCTGCCACCGTTGGTGAGCACACCCAGACCCTCCACGGTGGGCTGGACGTTTTGCTCGGGCTCGCCTCTGGTGAACAGGCCTCGGCCTGGACTGGTTTGTGGCCGCTGCTGGGTAGGGCGCTGGCCACCATCGGCGACACGGACGTCATCGCTGACCTGGGCCGGATCGGGCCGAAATCGGCATCGCTCGATCTCCTCTCGCAGGCCTCGCTGGTCTTGCTGGTCTCGGGTACCACGCCGGAGGAACTCGCGGCCGTGCGCGACCGGGCGGCAGCGCTTGGGCAGCGCCTGGGCGCAGCTGGCGTCAGCGGCCCACCGGTGGCGGTCCTTTTGGTCAGCTCGCACCGCGAGCTCGCGGGAGCGCGCGACGGCCTGATCTCGCTACTCCAAGCGGGCCGGATCGGAGCAGACGTGCTCGGCGGGATCACCAAAGACCCCAAGGGCGCCCTGCAGTTGGCCGGCCGCAAGGGCGGCCGGGTGGAGCGCTCGGAGCTGTTGCGCTCCGCGCGCCTTGTCGTGAGCAACATCGGCAGCCGCTATGGCCTGGGCACTGGCCAGGCCGAGCAGTCGCCTGTCCGCGCTGCCCGTCCGGCGACCATGCCCGCTGTGCAGGAGGTGCGCTGATGGCTCCGTTGGATACCCAGCTCGTCCGTAGGCTGCGTGAGCAGGCCGGTGTCCGCCTGGCTCAGCAGCGCCGACAGGACGAGGAGTCCGGCATCCCTCCGATGCGGTTGGAGGATGAGCGGCAGTTCGCCCGCTCGGTCATCGCCGGCGCGCTTGCCGAGCACGTGGAAGACGAGGCGCGCCAAGGCCGTCTCCTGCCGACACCGGACGAGGAACGCGACCTGGTCGAGGCCGTCCACGCGGCCCTGTACGGCGCCGGACCGCTCCAGCCCTTGCTGGAGGATCCCCAGATCGAGAACATCAACATCAACGGCGACCGCACGTTCGTCCGCTACGCAGGTGGGCGAAAGGTGCGGCTGGGACCGCTCGTGGGCAGCGACGAGGAGCTGTACACCCTCGTTCAGACCCTGGCCGCTACGTCCGGTTTGAGCTCGCGCGCATGGGACAGCCTGAACGCCGAGCTGGACCTGACCCTTCCCGACGGCTCACGTCTGTCGGCGGTTCGCGACGTCTCGAAGCGCCCGGCCTTGAGTATCCGCCGCAACAGGATCGGCAAGGTCCGACTCGATGCCCTCGTGGAAAACGGCACGGTTCCCCCGGACGTCGCCGCGTTCCTTCGGGCTGCCGTGCTGGCCAAGAAGAACATCATCATCGCCGGTGCGACAGACAGCGGGAAGACGACGCTGCTACGCGCCCTGGCCAACGAGATCCATCCCGACGAGCGGCTCATCACGATCGAGAGGTCGCTGGAGCTCGGGCTGGACGAATTTGAGGACTTGCACCCCGACATCGTGGTCATGGAGGAGCGGCTGGCCAACAGCGAGGGCGAGGGCGCTGTCACCATGGCCGACCTAGTGCGGCGTTCGCTGCGCCAGGACCCAGACCGGGTGATCGTCGGTGAGGTGCTCGGCGGTGAGATCGTGACGATGCTTCAGGCGATGAGCCAGGGTAACGACGGCTCCCTGTCCACGATCCACGCCCGCGACTCCAGCGAGGTCTGGAACCGCATCGCCACCTACGCCCTCACGGCCAAGGAGCGGCTGCCGATCGAGGCCAGCCACATGCTCATCGCCGGCTCCGTGCATTTCGTCGCCTTCTTGAAGAAGGTGCGGGACCCCCACACCGGTGAGAAGGTCCGCCGGCTCATGAGCATTCGGGAAGTCAACGGGTTCGACCAACGGGTGCAGTCGAGCGAGGTCTTCAAGATGGCCCCGCACGGCGTCCTCATGCCAGCAGCCCAGCTGACCTGCCTGGACGAGCTCGCCGACTTCGGCTACCTCCCGGGCGGAGGGTGGCTGTGAGCGACCTGCTGACTTCTCCGGACCTGCTGCTCGCCCTGATCGCCGGTCTCGCGGCCGGCGGCGGCATCGCCCTACTCATTGCCTCGATCATCGGCTGGCCCCGCAAGGTGCGCACCAGGTCGGGGACCGGCCAGCGGCTGGCCGCGTTCGCCCGCAAACGCGGTGCAGCAGCCGCCATAACGGCCCTGGTGGTGCTAGCGCTAACCCGCTGGCCGGTCGCCGCGATCGGCACTGGGTTGCTGGTGCTGTTCTGGAGCAAGCTGTTCGGCGGGAAGAAGGAAGAAACGGCCGCACTGGAGCGCGTGGAAGCCCTGGCCGCCTGGACCGAAAGCCTGCGCGACACCGTGTCGGCCGCCGTAGGCCTGGAGCAAGCCGTGCAGGCCTCCGCCCGGGCCGCGGCCCCGGCCCTTCGCCCGCACCTGCTCACCCTCATCGACCGGCTGCGCGCGAAGACGCCGCTTCCCCAGGCCCTGGAGCTACTGGCCGATGACCTCGCCGACGGTGACGCGGACGTGGTCATCACCGCGCTCAAGGACAACGCCCGTCTGCGAGGCCCGGGACTGAGCGGGGTCCTGGGCGAACTGGCCAGGACGGCCAGGGAGAACGCGGACGTGCGCCGCCGGGTCCTGGCCCAGCGCTCCGGCACCCGTCGCAGCGTGCAGATCGTGGTCACCGTCTGCGTTGCCTTCCCTGTTGGCATGGCGGTCTTCAACCCGGGCTATGTCGAGCCGTACCGCTCCCTTCAGGGCCAGGGCGTTCTGGTGCTGGTGGCCGCGTTCTTCCTGGCCGGCCTGGCGTGGCTGCGCCGGCTGTCCACCATGGCCGCACCTACACGGCTGCTCACCCGAGGGGAGGCACGCGGATGATCCTGACCCTGCTGACCGGATCGGTGTGCGGGCTGGGCCTGTTTTTGCTGGTCCGTACCCTGATGCCTGCCCGCCCAGGGGCGGCGGCGCAGGTCGCACGGATCGACGCGATGCGCACGGCGACCGGTACCGCCTCCCAGGCGACCCCAAGCCAGCAGCGCGGCCGCTCGAGCGCGCTGGAAGAGCGAATCGGTCCGAAGATGGCCGCGCTCTACGCCAGCCAGGGCTGGCAGCTGCGAGCGATCCGGAAGGACTTGGCGATCCTGGACCGCTCGATGGAGTCGTTCTTGGCGCAGAAGGTGATGTTTTCAGCGGCTGGTCTGCTTCTCGGCCCCGCGGTGGCCTTCCTGGTGTACCTGGCGGGCCTGACCACCAGCGCTGCGACCCCGCTGTGGCTCACCTTGATCTTCATCATCGCATGCTTCTTCGCCCCGGATCAGGAGGTGCGGACGCAGGCGAGGGAGCGCCGTAAGGAGTTCCAGCGCGCGCTCGCGACCTACCTGACGCTTGTTCACCTGAATCTGGCTGGCGGGGCGGGGCTTCCGGAGGCCTTGAAAGCGACGAGCGAGGTCTCCGACATCTGGCCGATGGTGCGCATCCGGCGGGCGCTGGACGAGGCGCGGCTGACCGGGGCGCACGCGTGGGAGGCGCCGGGCCGGCTGGGCGAGGAGATCGGCGTGGCGGACCTGGTCGATCTGACCGCCACCCTGTCGCTGGTCGCCGAGGACGGCGCCCGGGTACGCGCTTCTCTTGCCGCCCGCGCGGAGACGCTACGCAAACGCGAGCTCGCCGATCTCGAAGGGGCGGCCGCCGCGCGGTCGCAGTCCATGCTGGTCGCCCAGCTGCTGCTCTGCTTCGGCTTCTTGATCTTTCTCGGCTATCCGGCCCTGACCCGTGTCATGGCCCTGTGACCAACTGACTTACGCGCACGACCGAACTACGAGGGGAACCACGATGTCCACTGCTATCGCCAACGTGCAGGAGAAGTCCCGGCGCCCGATCGTCGAGCTCTTCCTGCTGACCGCCATCGTCCTGCGTGTTCGCTGCGCCGAGCTGTACGGCGACCTCAACCGCCGGGCGCAGGCCGCTCGGGAGCGCGAGGATGCTGGCGTCTCCGCTGTCGAGCTGATCCTGATCACTGCCGCCGTCATCGTCATCGTCGGCATCGCCGTGGTGGCCATCAAGGGCGCCGTCACCACGAAGTCCGGCGACGTCAGCAAGTGCATCACCGGTGCCGACACCACCAACAACGGCGGCTGCAACTGATACCGCCACCGGCGGACTGGACGAGGACGACAGCGATCCGAGGGGGAAAGCGATGCCACGCCTACTGCAGCGGTTGCGGCAGAGGCTGAGCGGTGACCGGGGTTCCAGCACTGTGGAGTTCCTGGTCATCACGCCGCTGCTGCTGCTGATCATCCTCACCCTCGTCCAGTTCGCCATGTATTACTTCGCCACACAGGTCACCCAGGCGGCCGCCCAGGCTGGCGCCCGCAAGGCCCGTGAGACCGCCGACGCCAACCCGGGCTCCTGGCAGGGGCTGGCCACGCAGACCGCGAGCAACCGAATCAGCAGCCTGGGCCCGCAATTGGTCAACGGCTCCGCTCAAATCAACCCGGTGCACGACGGGGACCAGGTCGGTCTGACCATCACTGCTCAGGTCGTACCGGTCGTGCCGTTCCTGCACCTGCATGTCACCTCCCGCAGTGTCGGGCCGATCGAGAGGTTCATCCCCGATGTCGGCTGACAGCTCCAGGCTGGCGGCCGTGCTCGCCGCAGCGCGGCGCCGCGGCGACGCGGGGATCTCCAGCGTCGAACTGGTCATCATCGCCCCCGTGTTGATGCTGCTGATCCTCTTCTTGATCGGATTCGGGCAGATCGTGCAGGCCCGCGGCGGCCTGGACGGCGCCGCCCGCGACGCCTCGCGGGCCGGCGCCCTTCAGCGCGACTGGGGCTCGGCTGTACGCGCCGCCCAGCAGGCGGCCGACGCCGACGCCGTCGGCGTCTGCGCGGGCGGACACGTCAACCTCGACCCGAGCGGCAACTGGGAGCCCGGCGGGATGTTCAAGGTCACCTTGACCTGCAATGCCAAGGGCCTGGACATGCTCGGCTGGCGGTGGAGCAAGTCCATGACGTCCACGTCCACCGCTCCCCTGGACACCTACCGGCGGACTGTGCAATGACCCTGACCGAACGCCTGCGCCGCAAGCCCGCCGACAAGGGCTCCGGCGCGATCGCCCTGATCCTGGCCGCGCTGCTGTTCATGACGATCGCCGGCTTCGTGATCGACACGGGGTTGGCCATCCACCAGCGGGAGCGGGCTGCCGACACCGCCGAGCAAGCCGCCCGGTACGCGGCCGACCACATCAACGCCACCTCTCTGCGGAACGGCACCGGTGTCAGCGTCGATGCCCAGGCCTGCACCGCAAACGTCGAGGCCTTCGTTGCCGAGTCCGGCTACGGAAGCGACGACGTCAGCGCCTCGCACTGCACCGCGGCCGGCGGCAACTCCGTCAGCGTCACCGTCCGCCTCACCTACAAGCCTCTGCTGATGAGCATGGTGAACAGCGGCAACCTCCAGGTGTGGGGTTCCGCCACCGCTCAGGCTGTCCAGGAACAATGATCCTGATTAGCGATCAGCACAGGGGATGGGAGAACACCATGAAGACCACCGCCAGCAACCGACGCTCCGTCACGCGCCGCACCGTGCTCACCGGCGCGGCCGTGGTGCTGCTCGTCGCTGCCGCGGCCGGCTGCTCCAGCTCGAAGAACAGCACCGGTGGGGACATCGCCGGCGCCCAGAGCGGATCGCCGACCGCCGCCAGTTCCTCCCCCACCCCGACGATCTCCGCTTCGCCCGGGTGGACCGCCCCTACCTTCGCGTTCCCCTCCGATGTCACCATGCAGTTGGACGGGTTCACCGCCAGCGACCCGGCCAAGAACGCCGCAGTGCGTGACCTCGGGTACGCGATGAGCGCGTACGAGGAAGGACTGGCCACTGGCGCAACTGACCGGCCGGCCCTGGCCCGGTACTGGAGCGGCCTGGCGAATGCGGCCGTCGCCAAGAGCATCACCAGCTACAAGGCCGGCGGGCACCGCATCACCGGCATCTCCCACTTCCTGCGCCCCAACCTCACTCTCAAGGACGCCTCCTCAGCCACGGCGACGCTGTGTGAAGACCAGAGCAAGTCCTTCCCCAAGGATCTGGGCACGGGCGCGGTCGTCACCGGCACGCCGAGCGACGATGACTACGTGGCCTGGAATCTGACGCTTCAGCACGACCCTGCCGGTGACTGGCAGGTCAACGCGGTGAACTGGACGCACGGGGTGCTGTCATGCAAGCCGTGACTCGCCGCGGCGCCACCCTCACTGCCGCTGTCGTCGCTGGCGCGCTCGTCGCTGGCCTGCCCTGGCCGGCCTACGCAGGCCAGGGCAACGGCAACGGCTCCAGCACGCCGACCACGATCGAGTCCCACGTCGTCATCACCGACAGCGCCAACGGCTCTGTGCCGGGCGCGCAGCACCTGACCTCTGTGGGCGGGGCGTGGGATCCGCCGCCTTGCTGGTATGAACCGACTTACACGCCAGACCAGTTCGACACGGCTTTCCAGCAGTTGCTGGCTGGCTTGGCCGGCATGTCCGGTTCCGCTGGCGCAGATGCGTTGGCGGAGTACCAGAAGCTCAAAGCAGATGGCGACTTCCACAGGGGTCAACCAGGCCTGTGGTGGGCGATGGTGAAGAGCAACAAGGCCTGGGACCTGCCGAGCACTGCCAGTTGTGATCAGCCTCCAGGTGTCGTGTGGGTACCCACTGGCACCACGCCGCCGGGTGTGCTGCCGGTCACCCCGGAGATGCTCAGCAAGCTGGCCTACGGCGCCACGAAGCTGCCGCCGCCGCAGGTGAAGTTGTCCCCGGCGGCTGGGGACCAGACCGTCAACCTGCCCACGTTCGTGTCTTTCAGCGAGCCCATCCAGCCGGTGAGCGTGACCGCGAGCCTGGACTACGACGGTATCGATATCGCCGCGTCCACCCTGGCCGTGCCGACATCGCTCCAGGTGGACGCCGGCACGAGCGATGCCTCGCCGAGCACCTGCACCTACCCGTTCACGAAGACCGGCGGCGGCTACCAGGTGGACTCCTCCACCGCGAACTGCAACATCACCTACCAGCGGAGCTCGCGCGGAGGCAGCTACCCGCTGACCGCGCGTGTGACCTGGAGGGTCACCTGGAACCCGAGTAAGGACCCTAACGGTCAGCCGCAGAACGCGCTGCCCGACGGTCTGACCGGCGGGACACCGCAGGCTGTGATCGTCAAGGAAATCCAAACGGTCGTCACCGGGTAAAGCCGGACCGACCCGAGGACGCATAGAGAGGCCAGGATGGCGAGAAGTCGGATCAAGGCGGCGGGCGGCGCTCGCGCGCGTACCGTCACGGACGTGCTGGGGGCGCTGCTCGCGGGCCTGCTGCTCCTCGCCATCCTCGTCGGCATTCCCTACGGCTTGGTCAGCTTCGTCGGCTGGCCGCTGCCGGCGTCGATGCCGACGATGGATACGCTCACCCAAGACGTGAGCGTCACCACGTTCATCGCGATCTTCGCGTGCTTCGTCTGGGTGCTTTGGGCACAGTTCGCGGTCTGCGTCGCGGTGGAGCTGCGTTCGGCGCTGCGCGGGGTCGAAGTGCATATCCACGTCCCAGCCGCTGGCGCCAGCCAGGCGCTCGCCCGCAAGCTCGTGACGACCATGCTGCTGGTCGGCGCTGGGGCGCTGACCGTGGGACAGGCCGCCAGCGCGGCCACCCCGCCCGCGCAGGGCCCGGCACAGCAGGTCGCGGCCGTCGCCTCGGTCGTCCCCGGATCCACGGGCGGCACCGCCACGACGCAGGCCTCCGCCCTGGGTGCGTCGAGTGGCAAGGTGTACGTCGTCCAGGCGTCCACCGCTGGGCACCACGAGACGCTGTGGGACATCGCGCAGAAGCACTTGGGCAACGGCCGCCGGTACAGCGAAATCTACGACCTCAACAAGGGCCGGCTGCAGCCGGACGGCGATCGGATGACCGAGGCCGGTTTGGTGCGCGCCGGCTGGCAGCTGCTGATGCCGGACGATGCAACCGGCCTCGACAGCGGCCCCGCCGCGCCGGCTGCTTCAGCGCAACCGGGCGTGACCGGCCAAAATGGCGAGCACACCGTGAAGGTCCACCAAGGCGACACCCTGTCGGCCATCGCCCAGCGCGAACTCGGCAACGGCGACCGATACCCGGAGCTGCTGGAGGCAACGAAAAACGTCGTGCAGCCCGATGGCTCGCACCTGACTAACGCGGACCAGCTGTTCCCCGGCGACGTCATCGTCATCCCGGCACCGGCAGCTGCGACACCAGCACAACCCGCTGCCCCGAACACGCCCGCACCTTCGGTCGCCGCACCATCGCCGGGCACCCAGGCACCGGCCACTCCCCCAGCTCCCGCGCACCCCAGCCCCGCCAGCCCGGCGCCCGCCGCGCCGGCCACGGCGACGCCGACTCCTGCCGCGAGCGCACCGGCCACCGAGCAACCGGCCACCACCGCCCCCGGGCACGACATCCCGGCCGAGCAGGCATCGGCCCAGCCGACCGCAACCGGCTCGACAGCGAAGGCGAGCAGCGAGGCGCCGGCGGTGTCGATGCAGGAGGTCGGCGGGATCGCCGCGCTCCTAGGCGCCGGAGTCCTCGGGGTGATCGCCCGCAGGCGGCGCCAGCAGCAGAACGAACGCAGGCCGGGCGAGACAATCGCGATGCCAGAGGACACCGCCCAGGCCGAACAGGTCCTGGACCGCACCTC
This sequence comes from Kitasatospora humi, assembly GCF_020907985.1. GTDB lineage: Bacteria > Actinomycetota > Actinomycetes > Streptomycetales > Streptomycetaceae > Kitasatospora > Kitasatospora humi. The sequence continues at coordinate 76,769 of NZ_JAJJPA010000026.1, forward strand.
CTCCCCCGGCTCGGTGGACCTGCTGGACCGGGCGCTGCGCACCCTGGCTCACGAGAACCCAGATGCTCTACCCATCGTGCGCGGAGCACGGGTGACCGCCGACCGGGTCGAGGTCCTGGTCGAGGACCCCGACGCCGAGGCCCTTGAGCCGTTCACGGGCCGTCCCGATGGGTGGTGGTCGGTGCGCGCCGATCGCAGCACCCTGCTCAGTACTGACGAGGCCCGCCAGGTCCCGGCCCCCTACCCGGGGCTGTCCACAGTCGGCACGAGCGAGGACGGCACGCTACTGCTGGCCAACCTCTCCGAGCTCGGCGTGCTGCTGCTCGACGGTGACGAGAAGAGCGTGCGCGAGGTCGCCCGGGGCATCGCCATGGAGGCCGGCACGAGCCTGTGGGCCGATCACATTGAGGTCCTCACCGCCGGTTTCGGCCTGGAGCTCCAGCAGCTGCTGTCGGCCGGCCGCGTGATGTACTCCCCCAGCCTGGCCACGGCACGCGCCGACCTGGCCCGGGTCCTGATCGAGGCCCACCAGGCCGAGCATGAAGGCGGCGAACCGCCGCAGCCGTGGATAGTGGTCTGCGCCTCCGCTCCCAGCAGCGACGAGTTGTACGAGTTCGCAGACCTGCTGGGCAAGGCGCGCGACCTGAAGGTCGCCGCCGTGCTGCCGGCCGCCGGTTCCGCCCGTGGCCTGTTCCCGACCGCCGCGGTCGTGGACGCGTCGCTGGTGACTGAGTCTCAGCGCATCGACATGCTCGGCGTCGACATCGTGCTGCAGCGCGTCACGGACGAGGCCTACCGGCAACTCACCGCCACCATGACCACCGCCGCCCAGCCCGCCGAGCCGGCCACCGGGGCGTGGACCAACGTCCCTGACCCGGACCGGCCACGCCGCGGCCCCGTGTCCATCGACCTCACCGGAGCCGCGATGCGCACCCACCTGCTCCTGCTGCCCGAGCCCGACCACACCGAGGACGAGGAGGCTGCCGTCACCGACAACAGCAACATCGCGCAGGCCACGGGCACCGAGAGCGGCACCACCGACCAGGTGCCCGCCGCCGATACTGCCCAAGCCGCTGCGGCTGCTCCGGCCGTGACAAAGGCGGACTCCGTCCCGGATCCTCGTGCCGCGATGCTCAACGGCCCGACGTCGCTGACGAAGCACCAGTCTGCGGTGACCGTAGTGCGCGAGAGCGATCCCGCCCCCGAGCCGGGCAAGCTCGCCCCCCAGGTTCAGGTGCTGGGCCCGCTGCGAATCGCCAATGTGGGTGACACGACCGTGCCACCCAAGTACGTCCTGCTGGCCGCCCTGTTGATCTTCAAGACGGAGCGGGACTACGGGTCGATCGCCAACCACATGAACCCAGCCCGCCCCTGGTCGCCCGGGTCTATGGACCAGGAGATGTCGCGGCTGCGCGCACGCCTGGGCGTGGACTCCGAGGGCGTGCCGTATCTGCGGCCCAAGCCGCGTGGGGTCCAGCAGTACTCGCTGTCCGATGAGGTCACAGTGGACTGGTCGGATTTCCTGCACCTGGCCGAGCGTGGTCTGCCGCACGGCCCGGGCGGTGTCCGCGACTTGGAGGCCGCGCTGGCGCTGGTGCGCGGCAGGCCGTTCGGCGGAGCTGGCGCCCACTCCTGGGCGGCCCCGATCGCTCAGACGATGATCAGCCGGATCGTGGATACGGCGCACACCATCGCGACCCTCCGCTGCCAGGACGAGGTGCTGGACATCGATGCCGCCCGGGCCGCGATCACCAGCGGCCTCGATGTGGAGCCGACCGCAGAGATCCTGTACCGCGACTGGATGAGGGTCGAGCACCGCGCCGGCAACACCGCGGCCGTGCGCAGCGTCATCGACCAGGTCCGCCAGATGGCCACTGACTGGGAGTTCACGCACCTCCAGGACGAGACCGAGATGCTCATCACCCGGCTCACCGCCGGGCGGGGAGCCGTTCAAGGTCTCTAACCCGCCCGACCCCAGGCCCGGCCGCCCCCGGTGGCCGGGCCTGTTCCATACCCGAGACCCGAGCCTGGAGCCGACGTGCACCACTCCCCCACCGTGATCACTCTCGCAGCAGCGGCTGGACTCCTCGTCGGCGCCCTCGTGGTTCGCCCGGTCGCCTTCGCCTACACCGTCCCGCCGGACGATCCCGTACTCCCCCGCTCGGCCTGCCCTGATTGCGGCACGCAGTTGCTCGGCCGCAGCGCCGCGCCGGGCGCCTTCCGCAGGCTGGTGCTGGCGCGCCGCTGCACCGCATGCGCGGCCGCCGAGCCGGCCGGCATCGCTCTCCGGATCGGCCCGCCGCTGCTGGTACCCGAGTTCCTCACGGCCCTGGGCGCAGCCGCAGTCCTGGCCGGCGGAACGACCGGCTTCCTAATGGCCGCTCAACTCTGGCTGGTCGCCGTCGGATCGGTGCTCCTGCTGGCCGACTTCGCCGTGCACCGGCTGCCGAACCACCTGACCGCCGCGGCCGGAGCCGGCGTGGGCGTGCTGCTCACGGGCGCGGCGCTCGCCGAGCACCAATGGGACGCCCTGATGCGAGCCGTGGCGGTCGCCTTGGCGACCGCGCTCTGGTTTTTCGTCCTCGCGCTGCTCGGCCAGGGCTTGGGTGACCTGAAGCTGGCACCGACCTTGACGGCGCTCCTCGCCTGGCAGAGCTGGAGCATGGCGTTCGACGGACTCTTCCTGTCGTGCGTGCTGGGCGTGCTCCAGTGGCTCGCGCTGAAGGCGTTCTCCACCGCGACACGCAAGACGGAGATCGCCTTCGGGCCCGCGCTCCTGGTCGGCACCCTGGTGGCCTCCACTGTGCTCGCCTGACTGGTGCTCACCATCTACCAGGCAATGGCCAGGCCTATGCCTGGGCCATCTGTCAGTCCAGGTCTTCCGGGCTGACGATGAGCCGGCCGAAGTCGGCACGCGCCTGCTGGACGGAGGCGGCCGACGGTGCGCCGGCTGAGAACCAGGCGTCGAGGTCACGCGCCTGGACGAGAAACCGGTCGCGGTGGATCGCGACGATGTTCCACGCCGACAGGTCATTCGCCTGGTCGAGGTGAGCAGTTGGATTCCGTGGGCGTCGGGAACGCGGCGGCCCCATACCGGGGAGTTCTCGCGGAGCCGGTAGGCCGGGACCGTGGGCAAGTCGGGCAGGTCGCGGCCCCGGTGCTCCCAGCCGTGGGCCCACAGCGGCGTCATCGCGACGAAGGCGAGCCGGGTTCGGTCGGCGGCCTGCAGCACCGCCTCCTGGACGCTGTCCACCAGCAAGGCCCACGGCTGCGCCGGGTCGTACGCCTGGTGGACAGCCAGGCCGTTGGACTGCGCCCAGACCCGTTGCGCCCGCGGCGCGCTGGATTCGAAGTTGGTGAGGATGGCGCTCCCGTTGGTGCACAGCGCCGATGCGAGGTGCTCGGCGGTATCCGGCCCGGGATCGTGTTGGAGAATCGGGCCGGCCTGGAGGTGAGCGTCGCCGCCGTTGACCGCTGCCCAACCCGTTGCCTGCCGGCACCAGGTGCTGGCGGCCGGTTCGTCGGTGAGGGAGTGGCTCAGGGCGACGAACGCGGTGGCCCTGGGCTCCTGCCTGTGCCGCCACCACTGCGGGGGCATCACGCACGGGGCGGCACCGATGCGGCCGCGGTAGCCCTGGTCTCGGAGGGAGCTGGAGAAGCTTTCCAGCCAGCAGGCGAGGGTGGCGGGTCCCCAGTAGGCCCTGAGCGTCACCGCGGTGCCGGCCAACGTGGGAAACGGGCTATGCCCCCACATCGCCTGCTCCATGCCGTCCGCGCTGTTAGCTACCCCCACCGCCGTGCTGGCCGCGGTGAGCAACGCGGTGCCGTCGGCAGCCGAGCCGGCCGGGCCCAGCGGGTCCGGCACGAATCGACCTGACAACTGTCATGACCGCGGGCCTCCAGGTCCTCCTCGATCGCCGACAGGTCGATGCGGATGTCCCCCGTGTTCGTCATGCCCGGACTCTATCCGCGCAAGATCACCCTGGGGCCGGCTGATCTCGCGTTCTCCTGCGTCGAACCGCCGGCCCCCTGCTACGGCCCACAGATCATGTACGGAAACGGCTACCGCGGCCCCCGGCTCGCGATAGTGCGGTGGATGCTCACCTGCGAGGACTGGGCACGCACCCTGGAGCGACACGGCTTCACAGGGGTGAACGTCCAAATGCTGCCGGGCCCCGAGCCGGACTTCGTCGGAACGATCATGGGCCGCGCCACCGCACCGCAGCCCGACGAAGAGCGCCACGACCACTCCCCTGCGGCCGACGACCACTGTTCGTCGTGACCGGCCCCGCCCCTGGCAGTTCCGGCCAGACCTCGTGACACCGGCCCGCCGCTGAACCGGGCCGTCCGGACGCCCGGTCGGCAGCCGACGAGAGGGCGAACTCCACTTCTCGGCCCGGACCGGTGGGCGCGGAGCAGGCTGTGTTTCCGCAGCGCGGGTGCAGGCGCCGGCGCTGCCGAATGACCCGCTGCCCCGGAGCGCGACGTCTGAGCGGTCGACTTCCGACCGGGGCGGGCGCCCCGGACCGTCGCCGCGCGCCTGACCCGAAGGCCTGGGCTCGTACTGGTTGCCGACCGGGATCACGTCGTGGCAGCGAGCCGTGACTCTCAGATACAGTTCCTCCGGTTCGGTGACGATCAAGGGGGCAGGGCACGTGATGCGCACGACCGGGATGGGGTTTCGAGCAGCCGGTGCCGGGCTTGGTACGGCCTTGATGCTGGCGACCGTGGCCGGCTGTTCCAACGGATCGCCTCGAGGTGGGGACGCAGCGGGCCTGCCGGGAGCGAAACCAATCGCCTCTCCGGCTCGCCAGGCGTTCGACCCTCCCCTGCGCTTCAGCAACGGTGCCCCCGGCGGCGCGATGCTGGGCGACGCGGCCCAGCCCAGCGCGACCGGCACGGTCAGGGACCGGCCCGCCGTCACCCTCTCTGGTACCACTGCCTTCGTCACGGCCGAGAGCGGCATCGAGGCATTCGACACGGCCTCCGGCCGCAAGGTCTGGGCGGCGGGCACCGTCACGCCGGCCCCGACCGACGGAACCGTGCGCGCCGCCCCGCTGGTCGCCTCCATGAACGGTCAGCCCGCGGTGTTCGCCGCCTTCGACAGGGTCGTCCAGGGCACTGGCACGGCCCCGTCCCGGACGGTCATCGAAATCCTCGCGGCCAACGCCTCCACCGGGGCCCAGCTCTGGGACGCCCAGGTCGACTCGACGCCGTCCCCGGACGACTTCATGGGGCAGGACGACGGCCTGGTGGCCGACGGCATCACGGCCGGCAAGGTAATCGGCGTCAATGCCCAGACCCTGGTCGTCACCGAAGGCGAGACCACCTACGTGCTGGACCTGAGCAGCCGACAGCTGCGCTGGAAGCGCCCGTCGTTCCAGGCCATCGCGCTGGACGGCGGCATCGTCGCGGGCGAGGGCGCCCCCTCGTACGGGCAACGGCAACTCGCCGGATACGCCGCCCAGGACAACTCCACCACCTGGTCCGTACCCCCCGTAGGCGCCGGACACCCCGCTTCCCTGGCCGGCCCGGGCCTGATCGCGATCGACACCACCGACGGGTTCGACCTCCTGGAGACAAAGACCGGTGCCGCCCGCGCCAACATCGTTCAGGCGGCGGGACACATCCACCCCTGGAGCTGCGAGTTCGACCAGGCGTCCGTGATCGCGTGCAGCGACGAGGCGTTCAACCAAGCCGACCGGATCGTGGCGCTGGACGCCACCACCTTGAAGCAGCTGTGGACGCTGGCCGCAACGCCCGGAGGGCGACTCGTCCCGTCGATCAGCGCGGCGTGGCACGGCGCGCTCTACGGCCACACCTCAAACGGACCGGTGATCCTCGATGGCCGCAACGGCACCGACCGCGCCACACCCGAGTTCGCGCCGATCCTGGTCGACGCCTACGCCGTCGTCTACTGGAACGAGGGCGAGGTCTCCGCAACGCCCGCCACCGGCTGACCGACGCCGGCGGGCCTTCCGTCGAGCGGGGACTGCGCGGCCGAGCCCACGCGGGCCGGCGCTCACCCCGCGGCGCAACCGAGCAGTGGGTCGGCTACCGCGGGGTGAAGCGGGGTAGCAGGTTCTGGTGGAGGGTCAGCCTGAAGCGCTCGGGACCGGCGGCGTAGGCCAAGGCGGCTGCCGGATACCTTTTGCGCACGGTGACGGCGATGTGTGGCAGCGGGGCGTCGTGCCCGCGCTTCCACGCCTCGTAGACGACGCGGAGGTGCTCCGCCAGCGCGTATGGTGCGGCCGCCTCCAAAAACTGGAGTCTGGCTTCTTTCGTGTCCGCGAGGGTGCGCCACCATTGAAGGAACTCGCTGGACTGGTCCGCCTCTTCGTCAATGGCCGGCTGCAGAAGCGGCGCGTAGTGGTCGATGGTGCCGGAATCCACCGGTACCAGGCACCACCTCCCCATGAAGCTCATGTGCGCCTCCCTCTCCTCTTCGCGGATGTTGGCACGCCCGTCTGACAGGCCATCACGAGCGGTCAGATGCGGGTGGTGTGCGAGCTGGAAGCCGGGCCCGCTCGTCACTCAACCCGACGCCACAACCAGTGCTGCGGGACCGTTCAGGGGCTTTCTCCCGCCCAGTCCCAGCGTTTCAGGTCCGAGCGGCGGGGCTCGTAGTGGGCGCGGCCTCCTGGGTCGTAGTGGCCGATCTCGCGATTCCCGCCCCAGCTCGGGAACGGGCCCTCAGCATTCTGTGCGGCTCACTGGCGGGCAAGCGCCACCAGGTCGAACTGCTGCTGCTCTTCCTCACCGAGCGGGTGCAGCTCCACGAGCCGGTTGTAGTAGCGGCGCACCGAGTCGAGTGAGACCGGGGCGTCCTTCCCCTTCGCCCTCAATCCGAGCGAGTACAGGTGCTCGGAGAGCTCCTGCTGGTCCGGGTGCCGGCGGTGAGTCCGGACGAAGTCCCCGAAGCCGTCGAGCCACGTAGCAGGGATTCGCGGCTGCTCGGTGGACTGAGTGATCGTCGGGCCCTGCCTGTCTTCCAGCGCGGACACCCCCACCGCCTGCGCAGCACGCAGTGCGTCCTGCACCTGCGCAACCGCATCGGCGTCCGCCGGCTGGGCCAACATGCTCTCGGCCAGCGACTGCTGTGCAGCAGAGACACCTGGCTGTTCCTGAGCAAATCCACCGGACTCCGCCTCCGGCACCCGCGCCATGTCGTCGGCCTGAGGGACGGACTCGCTGGTCATCACGTCATCCCAGTCGTCGGTCTGACCGCGCTGTGCGCGCCCGCCAGCACCAGGGCTGACCTGGGCAATCTCAGCTGACGGCACGCCTGACGGGGCCTGGTCGTCCGCCGGGGTCTGCGTAGCGTGCGGCGAAGCCCCCACCGCGTCGGGCTGCGCGTGCGCAGGTTCCGGAGCGAGCACGGTAATCGGCTGCGCAACCTCGCTCTGCGCGGGCACGCGCTGCGTCTGCGCAGGGATCTGCTGCTCACCAGGGCCCTGTGCGGAAGGCGCCTCGGCGGGAGCCTGCGCATGCGCAGGGGCGGGCGGCGTCACCGGTGCCATCGGAAGTGGTTTGACTTCCCGCACCAGGTCGATGCGCTCGGCCTCAGGAGGAAGTGCCGGGGCTGGAAGGGACTCGCGACCTCGGCGGGCAAGGGCGAAGAGCCGATCGAGCGGCGCGGTCGGCACGCCGGCGGCTGCAAGGCCGTCAGCGTAGGTCAGCTCCAGCGGTACGCCGACTTCCTCAAGCTTGAGGGGAAGGAGCGCCGCTGCCGGTAGTTGCAGCGAGGCCAGCAGCTTCTCGGTGTTCTTCGTCTTCTTCTTGCGGCCCCTGTTCCTGCTCGCGCCGGCCGTGTCGAGTAGGAGCGTGATGTAGGCCAGCCGAGCCTGCTCGCGCAGCAGCGCTTCGGGGAGGCTACGGATGTCCCGGACCTGCATGTTGCGCCACATCCGCCAGGTGTTCCTGGTCGCCAGGACCCAGCTCGTGGTGCGGATGCGGTCGATGCGCCGCTCGTCGGTGAGCTTGGCCAGGCGGGAGACCGCGTGTCGGCTGGTTTCCGCTACGGCGATGAACAGCAGGGGAATGACCGCGTGCATTCCGACGGCCAGCCAGTCACCCCAGCTCGATGCCGCGTTGAAGAAGATCGTCGCGGCGGTCAGCAGCCATGCGAGCTGGCGGATCAGGAAGAACGGGATCCGCATCCAGGTGAGGACCAGGTCGAGCGCGATGAGGACGACGATGCCCGCGTCGATGCCGATCGGGAAGACGTTGGCGAAGGTGCCCATGCCCTTGTGGACGGCCAGGGCGCGTACGTTGATGTACGAGCCCCAGAAGCCGATCACTGCGAGGCAGGTCGCGCCGACGGCGACGATGCTGATCAGCAGCCAGTGGATTTTCGTCAGGACCGGTCGGGCGGCCACGACTCCCCCTTGTGCGCGTTGGTTGCTCAAGGGGTCAGTTTTTCATGCGGCGCCGACGAGGTCACAGTGACATTCGGTGCTGACGGAGTCTCGGGCGCTCACGCGGCCGATTTGGATGCTGAACGTCACTGAGAAGAGACAGTCTGTGGCGTTCTGCTCCGTGTCCGGCGGAACAGCGGACCAGGCTATGGCCCGATCACCAACCAGGTCACCAGGGCAGCATCCATTGAAGGGTGGAACCGGTACAGAACGGAGATGGTCCGACCGCCGGTCTGCTCCTCCCCCAGCCGCACGACGTAGTCCTCTGCCTTGGGGTCGTACCCAGGCCGGCGCTTGCCGAGCCGCGGCTGCGCCTCCAGCTGGGAGCGCACCGTGTTGACGGCGCGTCGCTCACTGGGGGTCAGCTCGGGCAGCACCTTCTCGGTGCTGTCGGAGAACGCAACGAAGGTCACCGACCCTCCGCCTGGGCTTCGGCCATCTTGCGGCGCAGCTGCGCGGCCGATTCGGCCGCAGACATCGTGAGCCCAGCGACCGCCTCAGGCGAGGTGTTGCGGTGGACATAGGCGCGGTACCTGTCGCCCAGTTCCTCGAACTCGTTGAGAGGCGTCTCCCCGAGGGCCGCCTCGAAGGTGTCGAGCTCGGTCTCGATCCCGAGCGAGGCGAGGCCGCCCAGTGCCGCGCGCAGCTGGGGCACGGTCTCCATCGGGGGGTCGTGCGGCGCGGAATGCTGTGCTGCGGTGGACATGGGCGCTCCTCTCTCTGTCCGGATGACGCTACTCGGCCGGGGGAGGCACTGGAAGCCATTCACGAAACCAGTCCGGTTGCGGCCGGCAGCGCGCCCGGTCGGTTGGTGGTCTACGCGGTGGCCGACTCGCCTGCCTGGTCCGGGGGAGCGTCGAAGCCAACTACGAGGCGTCCGTCCGTGCCCATCATCGCGAAGCCGTTCACGCCCTCCGCGATGAGACCGGGGCTTCCGGTCGGGATGACGAGTGCGGTCATGTCCACCGCGTGGCTGGTCTTCTCGGGGCCGCCGGGCAGGTGCTGGCCCGTCCGCACTTTGCTCTCCACCCTGTCCTCCGTCCGGTCCGCGCACGGTGCGCTCGGCCCAGTGTTCCTCATCGCGGCGCCAGGCCAGCGCGGGCGGTGCTGTTGTGCGCCCCCGTCAGTGCTGCGCGCCTGGTGTTCGCTTGAGCCGGCTGCTGGACGTTCGCGCCGTGGGCCGCTGGAGTGCGGCGGCGCCGAGGCGCAGCCGGGGCAGGCAACTGCGGGTGGCCCCGGTCGTGGGGCCGCGGACCACCCGCGGTATTCCGACGGAATATCCGATCAGCGCTTCTTCCGGGTCGAGTTCAGACGCGGGAACCCGAGCGCGTCCGCGACGGCCGCGATGTCGGCGAGCGCCGCGTTGTTCGGGGCGTGGTATCGCAGCGCCTTCTGCCGCACGATGGTCTCCTTGAACCGGATGCTGCGGCGGACGATGGGGAGCAGCTTCCCCTGCCAGTCTGCCCGGGCGTTGATCTTTTCGATCACGTCGTCGGTGACGGCGCCCTGCGAGCGGTCGATCTCGCCCGTCGGGCTGATGGGGATGTTGGTGGCGAGGATGTGCTGCATCTCGGCTCGGAAGCCGAACTTCTTGAGCCGGCTCCTGCGCCCCTTGGCGAGGGTCGCCTCCAAGTCCTGGATACCGATGACGTACTTGAACTCGTCGTTGACGCAGCCGATGATTTCGGGGACCGCGAGGGCGACGGAGAGCAGCAGGATGCCGAGCGTCGGCCCGCAGTCGAAGAGCTGGACGTCCCACCGGCCCTTGGGGACCTGCTCGTCCAGGACGGTGTCGAGCCAGAGCACGCCGGAGCTGTCGTTGCCGAGGGTGACCTCCGCTTCTGCCATCTGCGGGGTACCGAGGACGAGGTCGATGCCGGGGATGAGTCGGAAGGCGGAGTCCTCGTCGCCTTCGCCGATGCGGTAGCGGGCTGGCACCACGGCTTCGAGCAGCTTGTTCTCGCCGCAGAGCACCGAGAAGATCGTCGGCTGGCCGGGCATGGGGTCCTGGTGACCGAAGATGTGGCTGGTGCTGCGCTGCGGGTCGAGGTCCCAGACGAGGACCCGGTAGCCGCGGAGAGCGAGCTCCACGGCGAGATTGACCATCGCTTGGGTCTTGCCAGCACCGCCGGCCTGGCCGGAAGCGGCAATTCGCCGCTCGTTCGCGACCTCGATGATGCCCGGATTGATCTTGGCCACAGCGGACTCCTGGGTGGCTGGCGTGGTGTTCGTCGTCGGGTATTCCGTCGGAATACTGCCGGGCGGTCATCGCCCGGCGGGTGGCACTCCGAGAAGTGCCACCCGTAGGTGTTCAGGCGCCGAGACGCTGCTGCTCTTCGTCGCTGAGCTGGTAGCCGGCGGTCTCCTGCAGGTACGTCAGGTACTGCCGGTCCAGGTCGTCCCAGGGGCGGTCGCTCTCCTGCGCGCGCAGTTCGAGCGCAGCAAGAGCCACGGCGAAGGCGATGTGCGGGGTGAGCTTGCTGTCGGCCCGGGAAAGGACGCTGCCGAGTTCTTCGGGGGTGCCGGCCAGCACCGAGGCGTCGGTGAGCCAGGAGAGGGCGAGCTCCTGAGCGGCGTCGCTGCGGAGAAGCAGGCCCGGGGCCATGATCTTCACCGCGTCGCGGGGGTTGCGCATGTCGAAGACGGTGGCGACGAGCTTGCAGGCGCCCGCGCGGGTGTCGTCGGCGGCCTGCTCCTCTGCGAGGTCGTCGTCGAAGTCGTCTTCGATCCATACATCCGGTTCCTCGGTGCCCTGCTGGTCTGCCGCGGCCGTCTCGAACGGCTGCTGCGCGTCGGCACCGGTGGAGTCATCTCCCGCAGCGCCCGTAGCCGTGGGGGCATCGGCGCTGTCGGAGGAGGAGGCCCGGTCGTCCCGAGCCTGTTCACCAGTGGGCCGCGGTGCCGGGACGGGGGACTGCGGCGCGGGCTTCGAGTTGGCCTTCGCACCCTCGGCGCGGGCCGCGGGAACCCGGCGGGCCCGCTCGATCGCCACCTGTGGGCTCACCTTGCCGTTGCCGTCCATGATCAGCTTTGCTGCGGCGATCTGCAGGTCGTCAGCATTGGGGAGTTCGTCGGCAATGAGCTCGGCGTGTGTGGTGCGGAGCCGGCGTTCGAGGACGGCCTTGCGGACGGCTGGCGCGAGCTTCAGCAGCTTGAGGCGCTTGGAGACGTACGGCTGCTTGCATCCGGTCTGCTGCGCAACCTCGACCTGGGTCAAGCCGTCCGCCATCGCGCCGGCGAAGCCGATCGCTTCGTCGATTGGGTTGAGCGCGATCCGGCGCAGGTTCTCCGGCAGACCGATGATCCGGGCGCGGGGGATGGACTCCTCGGAGATCCGGCAGCGGGCGGCATCGACGTCCACTTGCTCCAGTGCGTCGCGCCGGGTGTGCCCGATCAGGATGACCCACTCGTCTTCCGGGGCATGGCCGAGCATCTTCTCGACCTTCTCGGCCGTCTCCGGCTGGTTGGCTACCCTCGGCCGCCAGTAGTCCAGGAACCCGCCGACGGGGCAGACGACCAGTTCCTGGAGTTGGCCGTCCACCTTGATCGACTGAACGAGGGCGTCGAACTCTTCCTCGTCCCGGGTGGTGCGCGGGTTGAAGGGGTTCGCCCAGAGCCGATGCAGCGGAATCTCGGTGTGCCCGCTGCCCTCGGAGCCCTCCGCGTCTACGTTCTCGTCCTCGCCCTCCGGGTCGTCCCAGATCGAGCGGCGGCCAGCACCGAGGTTCATGGTGGGCCCAGCTGCCCCGACTGCCATGCGGTTCTCCTCTGTCCCTGTCATTCAGCTGGTCTGAGAGCACGGGGGTTAGCAGGTCCGGCGCCGAGCCGGCGCCCCGGTATTCCGTCGGAATACTCGCCCTCGGTGGTGCCACTGCGGATCCGCGGTATTCCGTCGGAATATCGGGGCCCCACCCGGCCGCTGGCCGTCCGAGGTCTCACAAGGCCATCACGCTAGCATCCAAGCTAGCGGCTTGGCCTCGCACCTGGGTCCCGTCGCCGTGTCGATCGCTCTCACGAGTTACCTAGGAGCGGCTTTGGCCCCGACTTGGGAGCCAGGTCATTAGCATGTGTGCTAGTGACCTGGCCTCGCTGGGGAGGCCAGCCGTCGGCCGACGCGCTGGCCGCCCGTGCTGAACCGCCCTCCGCTGAGCAGTTGTTCGACCGTGCTCCGCCTCAACTCCTCCCGGGCGGCCTTCGGGAACGGGAAAGGGGCCCCGAGGGGCCCCTTGTTCGATCGCTTCTTCGGTGGGCTCAGGCACCCTGCTGCAGGCCGAGGCCGGCCAGTTGGGTCCGATACTTCGCCTGACGGCGCGCTGCGAACTCCGCCGGCTCGACCGAGTCGATCTCGGGGACCGCGGCGATCCTGGCACGCATTTTCCCGTCGGTGAGCTGCGGGTGCAGTTGGTAGACGCCGTCCTCCAGTCCCCAGGCGAGCTTGACCTCCGCGAGGCGCTTGACTGCCCGGTTGACGCTCGGCGATGCCATACCCAGGGCTGCGCACATCTCCGCCTGGGAGATCTCCGCGCAGCCGTCCTCTTCGTTCATGTGCTTGAGCAGCAGCATCAGCAGGCGGAACGGGTTGCTGGCGATGTCCACCAGGCTCAGCACACCAAGCGCCTCCCGGGACAGGGGGACAGGCTCAAGGGACGGAACGGGCGGCACGTACGCGGTGTCCATGTCCAGTCCTCACTCTTGCCGGCAGCGGTGCTCGGTCGGGTCTTCGGTGTGCTCTGTCAGGCTAATCCCCCAGCCCGACAGCTGGGCGGAGCCTAGGTGTTCAGGCCCCCTCCGCCCGGCGCCGTCGGGCCGGACGCGCCGGCTGCTCGGTAGCGGTGTTGGCCTTGTTCCTTCGAGCGCCTTCGAGCGCGACCACGTTGGCCGCCTGCGTGATCTTGCGCTGGTCGTCCCGCCGGTGCTTCCGCCACTCCGCCGCGTGGTCGGGTCCCGGCATCACGAACTCCGCCACAGCCGCGTTCCAGACTTCCTGCGCCCGTTCCTGGTCCGCCGAGGTGCCGGCGAACGTGAGGTAGGGGTTCAGCTGATAGATGCCGACCTTCGCGGTCCGAACCCAGGCGATCTCGTTGAAGTAGATCATCGCCTCGCCGACGTAGGCCCGGCTGATTCCGCTCTCAGTCGAGATGTCCCGGTGAGAAGTCTTGATCATTCCCAGGGGGCGACGGCGCTTCGACTTCCCCAGCTGCTGGAAGCCCACCAGCGTCGCCCAGGTCCGGAACCAGGTTCCGGGAATGTCCATCTTGCCGAGCGTCAGCATCATGAGCGGCGCATCGGTGACGTAGCCCTTGGTCTCGTCGTCTTCGACGAAGACCCGGCCGGTGATCTTCTGAACCGAGTAGACCAGGTTGCCCCGGCTATCGACGCGGGTGACCAGTTGCTCGCCTGGTCCTAGGCGGGGCTTCTCGGTCATTCGCGCTCCCGTGCTCTTGATCGACTGTCAGATTGAACGCTAGCAGACAAGCTAGTGCTCTGGCCTTGACGTTGAGGCCAGCGTGGCGTCGGCGCGGCGACGTTCCGGGAGCGAGAAGCGGGGGTGGTTTGGCCTGGCCAGTGAGGCCAAACCACCCCCGGCTTTGGCCTTACCGTCAAGGCCAGCCGCAATGGCCAGATTCGACGGCGTTTCCGCA
>NZ_JAJJPA010000027.1 GCF_020907985.1 Kitasatospora humi
TCCCCACTCCTGGCCCTGCGGCTCGGGGTGGGGGAGGGGGAGTCGTTCGCCGGCGGTTCAGCAGGGAGTGCTTCCCCGGCGCGACCCGCGCCTCGCCGTCGCCCGTTCCACCAGCGCCACGGCCAGCACCCCGGCGGCCAGCACCACCACACCGGCGGCGGAGAGGGTGCCCATGGTGCCGAGGACGGCCACGCCCAGGGCGGAGCCGGCCTGGCGGATGCCGTTGAGCGCGCCCTGGCCGGTGGCGGCCAGCTCGGTGGGCGCCGCGACGGCCATCTCCGCTGCGGCGCCGGGGATGGAGAGGGTGCCGGCGGCGGCCAGGGCGAGCTCGGCGACCAGCACCAGGGTGAGCGGTGGGCGGTGACCGGTGGCGGGTAGCAGCAGGAGGCCGGCCAGCACGGTGGCGGACATGCCGGCCAGCAGCACCGGGCGGGCGCCGTGCCGGGCCACCAGGCGGCCGGTGAAGAAGGGCATCACGCAGACCGGCAGGGTCAGTGGCAGCGAGGCCAGACCGGCGTCGAGCGGCGAGAGCCGATAGGTGTGCTGCAGCCACAGGTCCACCAGGTAGAGCCCGCCGAAGTAGGCGAAGCACGAGACGGCGGCGGCCACCAGCGCGGCCCGCACCCGGGGCAGGGCCAGCAGGGACGGCGGCAGCACCGGCGTGGGCGCCCGGCGCTCCACCAGAGCCAGCGCGGCGAACGCCGCGACCGCCAGCGCGATGGGCACCAGCGCCAACGGGGAGCCCCAACCGGCCACCCCGGCCTCGACCAGCCCGAAGGTCAGCGCGCCCAGGGCGCCGGTGGAGAGCAGCAGACCGGAGCGGTCCAGCGCGCGCACCGCCTGCCGGGGCGGGGCGGGCAGCAGCCGGGACAGCGCCAGTGCGGCCAGCGCGATCGGCGGTGCGGCCAGGAACACCAACCGCCAACCGCCGAGTTGGACCAGCAGACCGCCGAGCACCGGGCCGCAGGCCGCTCCCAGCCCGCTGAGCGCCGCCCAGGCGCCGATGGCCCGGGTGCGGCGGGCCGGGTCGGGGTTGAGGGCGATCAGCAGGGCCAGCGAGGCGGGCACCAGGCCGGCCCCGGCGGCGCCGAGCAGGGCGCGACCGGCGATCAGGGTGCCGATCTCCGGGGCGACGGCGCACAGGGTGGAGAGCACGGCGAAGGCGGCGAGCGCGGCCCGGTAGACCCTGCGCGGCCCCCAGCGGTCGGCGAGCACACCGGCGGCGAGCAGTAGTCCGGCGAACACCACGGTGTAGGCGTCGACGGCCCAGGGCACCGCGGCCGCGGCGGGGTGCAGCGAGTGCTCGAGATCGGGCACGGCGACATTGAGGATCGAGGTGTCGAGCAGCACCAGCAGGTTCCCGGTCGCGATGCCCGCGAAGGCGAGGCGGGAACGGCGTGGTGGCGGCGCGTCAGGCGTGTGGCAGGTGAGCGGGAGGGTTTCCGCGGGCAGGGCCTTGGTGGTCATGGCAACCACTCTCGCCGGAACGGTCCCGGTCGCGCGACACCCGAAGATCGATGGCTCCATCGGAGTATCCGATGGGCTGTCAGTACGCTTGGCGGCATGGACCTCCGCTATCTTCGCGCCTTCGTGGCGGTCGCCGACCACGGCGGCATCTCGGCCGCCGCCCAGCAGCTCGGCTACGCCCAGTCCAGCGTCAGCGCGCAGCTCAAGCGACTGGAGGCGGAGCTCGGCGCGGCCGTACTGTTGCGGGCCGGCGGCGGAGCCACCCTCACCGAGGCTGGTCGACGGCTGCTGCCGCACGCGCGGGAGGCCCTGGAGCTCGACCAGCGGATGCGGCGGGCGGTGCTCGGCGAGCGACCCAGGCTGCGGATCGGTGCCCAGGAGTCGCTGGCGCACGCCTGGCTGCCGGACGTGCTGGCGGCCTTCGACTACGGCTCGGGCGGGCCGGGTGCCACCGCCGAGGTGGTACTCAGCGTGGGCAACCGGACCAAGCTCGACGCGCTGTTCAGCGCCGGGGAGTTGGACGTCGCCTTCCAGTACGACAACGGGGTGCGCGTCCTCGGGCCGTCCGCAGTGGTCGGGCACGACCGCACGGTGCTGGCCGCCGGGCCGTCCCATCCGCTCGCACGGGTCGGCACGGTCACCGCGGCGCAGCTGCTGCAGTACGAGTTCCTGGTGGCCGAGCCGGGGTGCACCTCGGAGATGCTGGTGGACCGGTTCGGCCACGACTTGCTGGTGGGCGCCCAGGTCGCGATGGTGACCGGCTCGCTCGCCGCGCTGCTCCGGCTGACGGGGCACGGGCGCGGAGTCACCCTGCTGCCCGAGATGGCGGTCGCCCGAGAGCTGGAGAACGGCGAACTGGTTGAGCTGCCGCTGGCCGAGCGGGTCCGGCCGGTGAGCATCGTCGCCAAGTGGCATCCCCGGTTGGGCCTGGCCGACGGCCCCCTGCGGACCCTGCTGGCGGTGGCCCGCCGGGCCGACCCGCTCCCGGAGATGACGCACCTGGTCGGGCAGAGCTCCCAGGTCTCCTGACCGGCAGGGGCGTTCAGCACCCGTCGACGCGAGCGTCCCGGCCCGCGAGGCACTGCGGCGCCCGGTCGGTGCGAGTCTTCGTGCCCGCGCGGGACTGCGGCGCCCGGTCGGGGCAAGTGCCCAGTCCGGCGCGATTCTTCGCGCCCGGGCCGACGGGAACCCTCCGGCCCGGGCGGGACCTCAGGCGGCCAGCGCCAGCACCGGCCGAGCGGCGGCCAGGGCGGCCGGACGGCGGCGGCGCAGCACCAGGGCGGCACAGATGGCGGCCAGCGGCAGCTCGGCACCGACCCCCATGCCCAGCGCGGCCAGCAGGTCGCCACCGGTGGCGGAGCTGCCGATGTCCCAGCAGGCGTCCCCGACGAGCAGCAGGGCCGCCCCCGCCGCGAACAGTCGGTGCAGTCCGCTGCCCCGGTGCAGCAGCAGCGCCGCGCCCGCCAGGCAGACCGCCTCGCCCAGGTCGAGCAGCACCCACCCGGCCGCGTCCCGCAGGGTCAGCGCCAGCACGGCGATCCAGGGGAGCAGCGCCAGCGCCGCACCGCCGAGCACCCCAACCCGCCACCGCATCGAGACCTGCACCGTACTGCCCCCGTTCCCTTGAGTCCCTGTGTCCTTCAGCCCTGAACGCCCGTCGCCCCGCGCCCGTCGCCCCGCGCCCGTCGCCCCGCGCCTGTCGGCTCCTACCCGGCACCGGTGGCCGCCCGTCGCCCCCGTGCCCCCATGCCCGTCGCGACCCGTGCCGGCCATCCATCTGGTCACCCGTCAGGTCAGCCGGTTCGCAGGGTCAGACCAGCCGGGCCGGCCGCAGCCGCTCGATGCCGCCGTCCGCCCGCCGGGCCATCACCGCCAGCGCCGGCCCGCTCGTCCAGGCCAGCCAGAAGCCGCCCGCCAGCACCACCACCTCGCTCTCCTCCCAGCGTGCCCGCACCCGGGCCTGCGCGAAGGCGACGTCGGGCGCCGAACCGTCCGCCGCCAGCCGGCCCCACGCGAGGCCACCGGTGCGGGAGCGCCGAGCTCCGCGCAGCACCTCGGAGTTGAGCGAGCTGGCGACCAGGACGTCTATCAGCTCGCCCGCCTCGTAGACCTCGAGCGCGGCGCGACCCGCCTGGCCCGCGACCGCGCGCACCGACCACGGGCCGCCGATCGGACCGACCGGCATCGCCAACTGCCGGAGCTCCCGCACCGTGTTCATCCCGTCTCCCCTGACCGTGCTCGACCTGCCCGAACGGACCGGCCGGAGCCGGTTTCTGACACCAACAAGCTTTCCGCTTCCGGGGGGCCGGCGTCTGTGGCGCTTGGTCCCGTCTTCGGGGTGTAGCTAGGTACACCCCCAAGAGGGGCTCCCGCACCCGTGTCCGGCCTCGACCAGGCCCTTTAAGCTGGCGCCGTGATCAGGACCACCAGTCGACTCCGGGAGCGGCTCCGCCAGGGCGCCGCGCACCCGAGCCTGGCCTGGGTGCGGGAGGCGGGCGAGCAGTACCGCGCCGTGCCCAGCCCGCGGCCGCCGGTGCCGTGGTCCACGGCGGCCGCTCACGAGGGGCTGCTGGTGGCCGCCGGGGTGCCGTTCGTGCTGCCGCTGCTGTTCCTGCTGACGTCGGCCCAGTTCTGGCTCTTCTGCACGGTCCTGTTGCCGGTGTTCGTGGGAGGGCTGTCGCGGGCGCAGCGCAGTCGGTTCCGCGCCCTGGGTGGGTTGGCCATCCCGGACCTCTCGCCGGTCAGCCCGCCCGGCACGCCGTGGCCGGCCCGCCTGCTGGCCTGGTGCACGGCGGAGTCCACCTACCGGCAGCTCGGCTACCACCTCGTGGTCGGCCCGCTGCTCACGCTGCTCGGCGTGGTGGCGCTGCTCGGCTGCGGCGCCGGCGTGCTGCTCAGCACGGTGGTCGGCTGGGGCTGGCTGATGGCGCGCGGCACTGCGGTGCGCGGCGGCGGTCAGACGCCCAGCGTGCTGATCTTCACGGCGATCGGCGCGGCCCTGCTGTTCGCCGCGCCCTGGTTGCTGGTCCGAATAGCCCGGGTCGACCGCCGTGCGGCGCGGGCGCTGCTCGGCCCGAGCCGGGCCCGCGAGCTCCAGCAGCGCGTGGCGGACCTGGCCGAGAGCCGGGCCGGCGTGGTCGACGCGGCCGATGCCGAGCGCCGCCGGATCGAGCGCGACCTGCACGACGGCGCCCAGCAGCGGCTGGTATCGCTGGCGATGAACCTGGGTCTGGCTCGCAAGACCCTCAAGGACG
The DNA here is from genome assembly GCF_020907985.1 of Kitasatospora humi. GTDB lineage: Bacteria > Actinomycetota > Actinomycetes > Streptomycetales > Streptomycetaceae > Kitasatospora > Kitasatospora humi. Next base: position 4,722 of record NZ_JAJJPA010000027.1, read on the forward strand.
TGCCACCCGAGGCGATGCAGGTGATCGTCGACGCCCATGAGGAGGCCCAGGCCGCCATCGCCGAGCTGCGCGACCTGGTCCGCGGCCTGCATCCGGTGGTGCTTGAGGACCGCGGGCTGGATGCGGCGCTGTCCGGCATCGCGGCCCGCGCCCCGCTGCCGGTCCGCCTCGACGTCCGGCTGGAGCGGCGGATGGCGTCCACTGTCGAGGCGGTCGCCTACTTCGTGGTCTCCGAGGCGCTGGCCAATGTCGCCAAGCACGCCCAGGCCTCCCGGGTCGACCTGTCGGTCCACCAGCTCGGCCCTACCCTGCGCATCGTCATCACCGACGACGGGGTCGGCGGCGCCGATCCCACTCGCGGTACCGGTCTGGTCGGGCTGCGCAAGCGCGCCGCCTCGGTCGACGGGACGCTCACCATCACCAGCCCCCTGGGGGGCCCGACCGTCATCACTGTGGAGTTGCCGTGCGAGCTGTGATCGCGGAGGACTCGGTCCTGCTGCGGGTGGGCCTGGTCAAGGTGCTGGAGGCGGTGGGCTTCGAGGTGGTGGCCGCCGTCAGCGATGCCGAGGCGCTGCTCGCCGCCGTCGAGGAGCACCAGCCGAAGGTGGTGGTGACGGACGTCCGGATGCCGCCCGGCTTCACCGACGAGGGCGTCCGGGCCGCGCTGCTGATCCGCCACCAGTGGCCCGAGATCGCGGTGCTGCTGCTCTCCCAGTACGTGGAGGAGCGGTACGCCGCCGATCTGCTGGCCTCCAACACCAGCGGCGTCGGCTATCTGCTCAAGGAGCGGGTGGCCAACGTCGACGACTTCGTGGACGCGTTGCAGCGGGTCGCGGCCGGCGGCACCGCGCTGGATCCGGAGGTGGTGGCCCAGCTGCTGGTCCGCCGGCACCGGGATCCGCTGGAGCGGCTCACCCCGCGCGAGCGCGACGTGCTGAAGCTGATGGCCCAGGGCCACTCCAACACCGCGATCGCGGAGTCCCTGGTGGTCAGCGACAGTGCGGTGGCCAAGCACATCAGCAGCATCTTCACCAAGCTGGAGCTGCCCGCCGCGGACGCCACCCACCGCCGGGTGCTCGCCGTGCTGCGGTACCTCGGGGAGGGCTGAGCGTGACGGGGGAGTACCGCCGCTGGCGCGCCATCGGCCTGCTGGCCGCCGCGCTGCTGATGGTGCTCGGCGCCGGCCAGACCTGGCACCTCGTCGCCCAGCAGGCGGGCGTCACCAACTACGTCTACCAGAGTCGCATCACCGCCCTGGAGTTGAACCTGGAGAACGCCAGCGCCCGGATCAGGCCGGGTTCCGACGGCACGGTCACCGTCAGCCAGACCAGCCGCTGGACACTCGGCCGCCCGCGGATCACCCGTGAACTGGACGGCACCGTGCTGAAGATCGACATGCGCTGCCCCGGTGTGGTGCCGGTCGGCTCGATGGGCTGCGACGCCGACTTCGACATCACCGCGCCGGTCAACGCTGCCGTGAGGGTCAGGGGCAGCAGCACCGACACCACCATCAGCGGCCTCACCGGCGACCTCAACCTCAACGCCACCTCCGGCACCTTCCACCTGTTCGACGTGTCGGGCCGGCTGTCCGCCGATGTGACCAGCGGCTCGGTGACGGCTCGCGGGGTCGCCTCGGCCGAGGTCCGCACCAGCGTCAGCTCCGGATCGGCCGATCTCGCCTTCGTCACCGCGCCGCACCTGCTGTCGATGGCGGCCGGCTCCGGCTCGGTGCGTGCGGCGCTGCCGCGCGGCACCGGCTACCGGCTGGCCGTGACCATAGGCTCCGGCAGCCATGACGTCGACAGCGCCCTGGACGATCCCGGCTCCACCAACACCATCACCGCCAGCGCCGGCTCCGGCTCGGTGACGCTGGTGCGCAGCGGCGGCTGAGCGGTCCGGGAGGGCGCTGCGCCAGGTGGGGGACAATGGAGAGTCCCGTCCATCCGATCCGCCGAGGTCCGCGCATGACGATCACGTCCGCTCCCGCCGCCGCTCCCGTGGCGACGCCGCTGTCGATCGGCCCGCTCCAGGTCTGGCCGCCGGTGGTGCTGGCGCCGATGGCGGGCATCACCAACGCCCCGTTCCGCACCCTGTGCCGGGAGCAGTCCGGCGGGCGCGGCCTGTTCGTCAGCGAGATGATCACCACCCGGGCCCTGGTCGAGCGGAACGCCAAGACCATGCAGCTGATCCAGTTCGACCCGAGCGAGCAGCCCCGGTCGATCCAGCTCTACGGAGTGGACCCGGTGACCGTCGGCAAGGCCGCCCGCATGATCGCCGAGGAGGACCTGGCCGACCACATCGACCTCAACTTCGGCTGTCCGGTCCCCAAGGTGACCCGCAAGGGCGGCGGATCGGCCCTCCCCTACAAGCGCAACCTGCTGCGCGAGCTGCTGCGCGAGGCGGTGGCCGGGGCCGGCGGCCTGCCGGTGACCATGAAGATGCGCAAGGGCATCGACGACGACCACCTCACCTACCTGGACGCCGGCCGGATCGGCGCCGAGGAGGGCGTGTCCGCGATCGCGCTGCACGGCCGCACCGCCCACCAGCACTACGGCGGCCAGGCCGACTGGTCGGCGATCGCCCGGCTGCGCGAGGCGGTGCCGGCGCACATCCCGGTGCTCGGCAACGGCGACATCTGGTCCGCCCCGGACGCGCTGCGGATGATCCGCGAGACCGGTTGCGACGGCGTGGTGGTCGGCCGCGGCTGCCTGGGTCGGCCGTGGCTGTTCAAGGACCTGGTCTCGGTCTTCGAGGGCGTCACCGACCCGGTCCGCCCGAGCTTCGCCGAGGTGGCGGCCACCATGCTGCGCCACGCCGAGCTGCTCGGGCAGTGGATGAACGACGAGCACCGCGGCGTGGTCGACTTCCGCAAGCACGTGGCCTGGTACACCAAGGGCTTCTCGGTCGGCTCACAGCTGCGGGTCAAGCTGGCCATGGCGAGCTCGCTGGCCGAGCTCGGCGAGCTGCTGGCCGAGGTGGACCAGGAGCAGCGCTGGCCCGACTCGGCGGACGGTCCGCGCGGCCGCACCAGTGGCAACGGCCGGGTGGTCCTGCCGGACGGCTGGTTGGACGATCCGTATGACTGCGCCATTCCGAGCGTTGAGGCCGAATCGGACACCTCTGGCGGCTGAGTTGTACGATCCGTAAGAAATGCTCCTCCGGCTCACTGGGCCGGAGTGGAGGAGCCCTCTTGGACACTATGGCCAGGAGGGCTCCTTTTTGGCAGATTTTCATTACGCTGTGCCATTAGAACGGCGCGTTGCGCGATGATCTGACGAGTTTCGATACGTACGATGAGCGAGCCGCGTCCGTGACTCTTGCCACATGGAGTCGCGACTGACGGTCAGTCAGGGGGCCCGAAGGCGCCATGATGTCCAAATCGCCTTCCGAACGGGCAGTGGTGCGGATCCGGTCCACTGGCTGCAGGAAATCAAGCCGGGGAAACGCGGCGGTTCACCTGCCACTACTGTCTGTCCGGCCCATGTGATCTTCAGGTGTCCATGCGTTCAACTCCTGAACGGTCGCTAGCGTCAGCCGGACGATTTCAACAACAAAGGTGAACGGCTTCACAAGCTTTTGATCTCGGGGGTAACACGACGCTCCGGGGATCGGACGGCCTGTCGACGGCGCGCAACAGCCTTCGATCTGGGTATGTTCTCCGGCGTCAGGGCAACCCCGTGCGAGGAGACCGACCCGTGGCGGCGACGCAGAAGTTTGTTTACTCCTTCACTGAAGGAAACAAGGACCTCAAGGACCTGCTGGGCGGCAAGGGTGCCAACCTCGCCGAGATGACCAACCTCGGCCTCCCGGTTCCCCCCGGCTTCACCCTCACCACCGAGGCCTGCAAGGTCTTCCTGGAGACCGGTGCCGAGCCGGCCTCGCTCCACGACGAGGTGAGCCGGCACCTGGCCCTCCTCGAGGAGCAGATGGGCAAGCAGCTGGGCCAGGCCGACAACCCGCTGCTGGTGTCGGTCCGCTCCGGGGCCAAGTTCTCGATGCCGGGCATGATGGACACCGTCCTCAACATCGGGCTGTCCGACGCCTCGGTGGCCGGTCTGGCCGCCCAGTCCGGCAACGAGCGGTTCGCCTGGGACTCCTACCGCCGCCTGGTCCAGATGTTCGGCAAGACCGTGCTGGGCGTCGACGGCGAGCTCTTCGAGGAGGCGCTGGACGAGGCCAAGCACGCCAAGGGCACCAGCAGCGACCTGGACCTCACCGCCGAGGACCTCAAGGCGCTGGTCGAGACCTTCAAGGCGATCGTGCTGCGGGAGACCGGCAAGGAGTTCCCGCAGGACCCGCGCCAGCAGATGGACCTGGCCATCCACGCCGTCTTCCACTCCTGGAACGGCGACCGGGCCCGCCTCTACCGCCGCCAGGAGCGCATCCCCAACGACCTGGGCACCGCGGTCAACGTCTGCAGCATGGTCTTCGGCAACCTCGGCGAGGACTCCGGCACCGGTGTCGCCTTCACCCGCGACCCCTCCACCGGCGCGCCGGGCGTCTACGGCGACTACCTCTCCAACGCCCAGGGCGAGGACGTGGTGGCCGGCATCCGCAACACCCTCCAGCTCGCCGACCTGGAGCAGCTCGACAAGAAGTCGTACGACGAGCTGATGGCGATCATGCAGAAGCTCGAACTGCACTACCGCGACCTCTGCGACATCGAGTTCACCATCGAGCGCGGCAAGCTCTGGATGCTGCAGACCCGGATCGGCAAGCGCACCGCCGCCGCCGCGTTCCGGATCGCCGTCCAGCTGGTCGACCAGGGCCTGATCGACCTGGACGAGGCGCTGCACCGGGTCACCGGCGGCCAGCTCGCCCAGCTGATGTTCCCGCGGTTCGCCCCCGAGGCCACCTCCAAGCAGATCGCCCGCGGCCTGGCCGCCTCGCCGGGCGCCGCCATCGGCAAGGTGGTCTTCGACTCCTACACCGCCGTCAAGTGGTCGCGCTCCGGGGAGAAGGTCATCCTGGTCCGCCGCGAGACCAACCCGGACGACCTGGACGGCATGATCGCCGCCGAGGGCATCCTCACCTCGCGCGGTGGCAAGACCTCGCACGCGGCCGTAGTGGCCCGCGGGATGGGCAAGACCTGCGTCTGCGGCGCCGAGGAGCTGGAGGTCGACACCAAGCGCCGCAAGATGACCACCGCCGACGGCCTGGTCATCGAGGAGGGCGACGTCGTCTCCATCGACGGCGGCACCGGCAAGGTCTACCTCGGTGAGGTGCCCGTGCTGCCGTCCCCGGTCGTCGAGTACTTCGAGGGCACCCTGCACGCCGGCGCCGACGTCCAGGGCGGCCTGGTGCAGGCCGTGCACCGGATCATGTCGCACGCCGACGGCCGCCGCCGCCTCGCGGTGCGCGCCAACGCCGACAACGCCGAGGACGCGAACCGCGCCCGCCGCTACGGCGCCCAGGGCATCGGCCTGTGCCGCACTGAGCACATGTTCCTCGGTGAGGAGCGCCGCAAGGAGGTCGAGCACCTGATCCTGGCGGACAACGACAAGGACCGCGAGCTGGCCCTCTCCACCCTGCTGCCGCTGCAGAAGGGCGACTTCGTCGAGCTCTTCCAGTCGATGGACGGACTGCCGGTCACGGTCCGCCTGCTCGACCCGCCGCTGCACGAGTTCCTGCCCGACATCACCGAGCTCTCGGTGCGGGTGGCGCTCGCCGAGGCCCGCAAGGACCCGAACGAGAACGACCTGCGCCTGCTGCAGGCGGTGCACAAGCTGCACGAGCAGAACCCGATGCTGGGTCTGCGCGGCGTCCGCCTCGGCCTGGTCATCCCCGGCCTGTTCGGCATGCAGGTGCGGGCCATCGCGGAGGCCGCGGCCGAGCGCAAGCTGGCCGGTGGCGACCCGCGCCCCGAGGTGATGATCCCGCTGGTCGGCACCGTCCAGGAGCTGGAGATCGTCCGCGAGGAGTGCGAGCGCGTCCTGGAGGAGGTCGCGGTTTCCACCGGTGTCCAGCTGGACATCAAGCTGGGTACCATGATCGAACTTCCGCGGGCCGCCGTGACGGCCGGTCAGATCGCGGAGGCGGCCGAGTTCTTCTCGTTCGGCACCAACGACCTCACCCAGACGGTGTGGGGCTTCTCCCGCGACGACGTGGAGGCCTCGTTCTTCACCGCCTACCTGGAGAAGGGCATCTTCGGCGTCTCCCCGTTCGAGACCATCGACCGGGACGGTGTCGGCTCGCTGGTCAAGCACGCGGTCAAGGAGGGCCGGGCCACCCGTCCCGACCTGAAGCTCGGCGTCTGCGGCGAGCACGGCGGTGACCCGGAGTCGGTGCACTTCTTCCACGAGGCGGGGCTGGACTACGTGTCCTGCTCGCCGTTCCGGATCCCGGTGGCGCGGCTGGAGGCCGGCCGCGCCGCCATCGAGACTGCGGGCAGCGACTCGCGCTGACCCGCATCCCCCCTCCGACGGGGAGGGGCGTCCGTCGGTGCTCGGCGCAGGAGAACCGCCGGACGTGACGCGGCCGGCTGGAGTGGACAACGGCGTCCGCTCCAGCCGGCCGCGTGCCATCTCCGGGTCGCTCCGGCATCCGGCCGCGTGCCATCTTCGGGTCGCTCCGGCACCCGGCCGCGTGCCATCTCCGGGTCGCTCCGGCATCCGGCCGCCGAACTGCTCCTTTCGAGTGAGCGGCGGCACCCTGCTGATCATCGGACCGCCGTCGACCGGCAAGCTGGAGCACATGACCAGTCGCCTGCGCGTGATCGCCGTCGCCACCATGCTCGCCTGTGCCGTCGCGGCCGCCGCGGTGTACGCGTTGACGACCCGCCAGGCACCGGCCGCCCGCCCCGCCGGACAGGCGCTGCCGACCGCCGCCGCGGGCGGGGTCTGCCGTTCCGTGCTGCCCGGCCAGGCCCAGGAGACCATCCGCCTGATCGCCAGGGGCGGCCCGTTCCCGTACCGCACCGACGGCACCGTCTTCGACAACCGGGAGGGCCGGCTGCCCGAGCAGCCCAGCGGCTACTACCACGAGTACACCGTGGTCACCCCGGGCGCCGGGGACCGCGGCGCCCGCCGCGTCGTCACCGGCCGGGCCGGCGAGGAGTACTGGACGCAGGACCACTACGCCGGCTTCCAGCGGATCGACCCGGCCTGCTGACCCGGGCCGACGCGCTCAGCGGGACCGGGTCCAGGTGATCCGGTGGTACGGCCCGTGCGGACCGGTGGCCAGCAGGGTGCGCAGCTCGCGGATGACCGGCCCGGCGTCGGCGCGCAGCTGGTGCGGGGTCGCCCGGACCACCGGGAGCCGTGCCGCCTGCAGCCGGTTGCCGCGGGTCAGGGTGCGCTCGTAGTCGGCGGGCCTCAGTTGCCAGGCCCGTGAATCGATCTCCAGGGCGACGCAGGCCTGCGGCCAGAACGCGTCCGGCACCGCGAGGAACCGCCCGTCCAGCAGCAGCACCGGGTTCCACAGCGGCTCCGGCAGCCCGCACCGCCGCAGCAGGTCGCGTGCCTCGGCTTCCGCGATCGAGTACACCCCGCAGGTCAGCTCGTCCGCCACGTGCTGCACGTGCGGCAGCGCCGCGGTGGCCGCCGGCCCGCCGACCAGCCGGGCCAGCAGATCGGCCCGCTCGCAGTGCCGCCCCTGCACCGCCTCCGCGCAGAGCGCCCGGAACTGCCGCCCACCGGTCAGGAACGGCGCCGCGTCGGCCAGCGCCCGGGCCACCCCGACGCTCCACAGCCCGTCGTCCCGCTCCACTCCGGCCGGCATGCCGCCCACCCGGCTCGGCGCCCGGTGCACCCGGACGAAGTCCCGGCTGGCCACCCTGCGGCTGCCCGGGATCAGCACGTCGACCACCTCGACGTCCGCCGGATGCCCGGCACTGGGCAGCCCCGCGTCCGCCAGCACCGACAGGCCGGTCAGCAGCACCGAGCCCGGTTTCGGGCGCTCGCCCTTGGGAGCCGCGTAGCTGAGCGCGGCCCGCAGGCGCTGATGCGGACTCAGCCGCCCGCTCTGCAGACAGATCACCCGGGGCAGCACCCGCTGCCAGGGCCCGCCGGGCCGCAGCCGGTGGGCGATGGTCCCGGAGGGCACCCCGTGCTCGATCAGCTGCGCGCGGGTCAGGATGTGCTGATGGTCGGCGCCGAGCAGCCGGACGGCCTCGAGGGCGGTCATCGCAGTCATGGCGGGGTGGTGCCCCGCCGGACGGTGGGTATGCGAAAGGTCCCCCGCAGGGGGTCAGCCCGGCCGAGTGTTGACTCCGTGTTGTCTTCGGCGGCCGCGGCCGCCGGCCCGAGGCCGGTCAGGCGGGGATCAGCGGCCCGGCGGGTCTGACGCACTCCTGGTCGAGCTCGTGCCCCATGCCCTGGCCGATCCCCCGGTCCGGCGCGCTCGGCGAGATGGCCGCGGCGATCCGCAGCTCGATGATGTCCCGCACCGCCGGCCACTCCTCGGCCAGGATCGAGTAGAACGCGGTGCTGCGCACCACCCCGTCCAGGCCCCGGCTGTGCGCCCGGCGGACCCCCTCGGGGGTGGCGCCGAGCCGCTCGATGGCCGCGCGGGAGCGCAGGTTGCGGGCATCGGCCCGCATCGAGATCCGCTGCACGCCCCAGGTCTCGAAGGCGTGGCGGAGCATCAGCAGCTTGGCCTCGGTGTTGATCCCGGTGCCCTGGGCGTGCCGGGAGAGCCAGGTGCGGCCGATCTCGGCGGCGTCCGGCACCGCGGTGGCCGGATCACCGACCGGGCCGGCCGGCAGCGGCGGCCAGACCACCGGCCCCTGCCAGTAGTCCAGCTCCAGGAACCGGGTCGAGCCCACCACCAGGCCGTCGCCGGCCCGCACGGTGGCGAACGCCAACGACCGGCCGGCCGCCAGGTCGGCCTGGGCGGTGGCGATGAACTCCAGCGCGCCGTCCAGCCCTTGCGGGACGGCGGTGAAGCCGTAGGTCGAGCGGTCCTCGGCCGCCGCGGCGGCCAGGCCTTCGGCGTGCTGCTCGGTGAGGGGCTCCAGCCGAACGGTGCGGCCGGTGAGGGTGACTGGTGCAGGCACGGAACCTTCGATCCTTCGGCAGTCGGAGGACCCTCGCGCCCGTGGCGCGGGCGCTTGGGAGGACAGGTCGCCCCGCCCGATGCGGTCCGCTCGACCCGGGTACGCCGGAGCTTCGGCCGTACGTCGGGTGGCAGCGGCCCTCGGGCGGGCAGCGCGGTGCCGGAGAGCCCGGTCGGCAGGGACCGGTCCGGCGAGGAGGTGCGGGGGGACAGCGTGCGTCCGCGAGATGGCCGTAGAGGGAATGAGTGCGCGAAGGGAAGCAGGCGGCCAGGTGAAGGCAACGTGTGATTCTGGGGCTGACCGTACACGTTCGGGACGGCGGCCTACGGCGTGACGGACGACGTGGCGACGGCGCGACGATGCGGGGCAGCGAGAGGACGATACATGTCGATGCCGCCCGCGTCACTTCGCGGCGCGCCCACCGGGCGCGCCGTCCTGCCCCGACTGGCCCAGCGGTGCCGACCGAAGTGCCCAATCACCGTCCTGACCTGCAGTGATGCAAGGGCGGCAGGTGACTGTGAACGGTACGAGTCAAACCCGCCCGATGGGCCGGGGCGGTGTCGGGAATGTCAGCGCCCTGCGGCACGCTGGTGTGTGTGACCGACAGGCAGGACCGACGAGAAACGGATCGGGTGCGCGGTGCGTGATCCCAAGGAGCTGTACGAGCTGGAACCACACGGCGTGGCGGCGCTGGAGGCTGCCCGCGCCGGGCTGGTGGACGGCCCGGTGCTGCTCTACCAGTTCGATGGCTTCATGGACGCCGGGGAGGCCGGCGGCCAGGTGATGGCCCACCTGCAGGAGCAGGGCAGCCCCCTGGTGGTTGCCCGGTTCGACCACGACCGCCTGGTCGACTACCGCGCCCGCCGCCCCGCCATGACCTTCGACCAGGAGAGCTGGGTCTCCTACGACCCGCCGGAGCTGCTGGTGCAGCTCGTCCAGGACGCCACCGGCACGCCGTTCCTGCTGCTGACCGGCCCGGAGCCGGACGTCGAGTGGGAGGCCTTCGCCGCCGCCGTGGCCGGCCTGGTCGACGAGCTCGGGGTGCGCCTGGCGGTGGACTTCCACGGCATCCCGATGGGTGTGCCGCACACCCGCCCGGTCGGCCTGACCCCCCACGGCAACCGGCTGGACCTGGCGCCGGGCTACCCGCGCTGGTTCGAGCGGGCCCAGGTGCCCGGCAGTGCCCAGGCCCTGGTCGAGTACCGCCTGGCCGAGGCCGGGCACGACGTGCTGGGCTTCGCCGTGCACGTGCCGCACTACGTGGCCCGCTCGCCCTACCCGGCCGCCGCGGTGACGGTCCTGGAGGCGGTGCAGGCCGCCACCGGTCTGGTGCTGCCGGGCAACGAGCTGCGCCGGCGGGTCGCCGAGGTGCACGCCGACATCGAGGAGCAGCTCTCGCACGGCGACGGCGAGCTGCGCTCCGCGATCCGCGGCATGGAGGGGCAGTACGACGCGGTGGCCGGCGCCGAGAGCAGGGAGAGCCTGCTCGCCCAGGCCGCCGACCTGCCGTCCGCCGAGGAGCTCGGCCGCCAGTTCGAGCAGTTCCTGGCGGAGCACGAGCAGGGCGAGTAGGCCGCCCGTTCGGCTCGGAACCAACCCGGGGGCACCGGGCGTTGGGCGGGGTGTGACGCGTCGACCGGTGGGCCTGGGGCTCGTGCTGGTGCTGCTCGCGCTGGCCGGTTGTGCCGGCGCGGGCGGCGGGCGGCCCGCGCCCGGCGGCGCGTCGGCGAGCGCGTCGCCCAGCGCCGGGGCGCGCGCCTGGGTGCCCGGCGGGCCGTACGCGGCGCTCGGCGACTCCTACACGGCCGGGCTGCACCTGCGGCCGGCCGGCGGCGGTCCCACGGGCTGCGGCCGGTCGGCGGCCGACTACCCGTCGCAGGTCGCCCGGGGGCTCGGCCTGACGGGCGACCAGTTCACCGACGTCAGCTGCAGCAGCGCCACCACCGCCGACCTGACCGGCGCCCAGCAGGTGGCCGGCGGTCCGAACCCGCCCCAGCTGGACGCGCTCACCGCACGGACCAGGCTGGTCACGCTCGGCATCGGCGGCAACGACGCGGACTTCACCCAGGTCTTCACCGAATGCGCCGAACAGGGGCTGCTCCATCTGGTGACGGGGGCCCAGGGGCAGGCGCCGTGCAAGGCCCGCTACACCGCCGCCGACGGCAGCGACCTGCTGAACGGCGTGCTGAACACGGTGGGCGACCGGGTGGCCGCGGCGCTGCAGCAAGTGGCCCGGCGGTCACCCGGGGCCAAGGTCTTCCTGGTCGGCTACCCGGCGCTGCTGCCCAGCGACCCGGCCTCCTGCGGCGGCCTGCTCGGCGGCGCCGTCAGCACCGGCGATCTGGCCTTCCTCGCCGGGAAGGAGCAGCAGCTGAACACCGTGCTGCGGGACCGGGCGGCGGCCGCCGGCGCCATCTACGTGGACACCTACACGCCCTCGCAGGGGCACGACATGTGCGCCGGGCCGTCGGTCCGCTGGGTGGAGCCGCCGCTGCCGGCCGAGGGCCTGGCCCCGCTGCACCCCAACCCGGCCGGGGAGCAGGCGATGGCCGCCGCGGTGCTGGGGAGCATCCGGGCGGCCCACTGAACCGCGACCAGGGCTACGGCTTCGCCCAGTCGGTGCCGAGTGCGATCGCCGTGAGCTGGTCGGCGTTCAGTGCCAGCGGGCCCGCGGTGAACGCATGGCTGCTGGGTCCGTTCCACTCGGTGACGGTGACCCTGGTGCCGTCCGGGTGCAGGGCGTCGACCACCCAACTGACCTGCCCGGGCGCGCCGTAGCCGGTGGCATTGGTGTCGCCCGTGTTGTTGGCCTGGCTGATCACGCTGGTGCCGTCGGCGGCCCGGGTCACGTCGCCCGGGTCCGAGGCACCCGACGTGAACTGCCGGCGCCGGGACTGCGCCTCCGGACCGTCGCCCTGGGCCCACTTCGGCTCGACGGTGATCTGCAGCTGGCTGGTCCGGCCGGACAGGGTGACGGCCAGGTGCGCCGAGCCGAGGGTGTTCTGCTTGCCGAGGTCGCCGGCGTCCGCCCGGGCGTCCGCGGGAAGCCGCTTCTGGACCCCGGCCAGCACGTCCTCAGGGGCGGGAGCCTGGGCCGTGTCCTGGGCCTGCGGCGGGGCGCTGGCCGGAACCGTGACCGCGCTGAGGACCGGGTTCCAGGCGCTGCTGCTCAGCACGGCGGCCAGCTGGTCGGGCGAGATCGGCAGGTTCTTCCCGTCGGCCGGCGACCCGCCGGTGAAATCGGCCTCGTCCAGCCGTAGCTGCTGCCCGTCGGTGCGCGTGAAGTAGGCGGACCAGGTCCTGGGCGGCCCGCTCAGCTGCTCCACCACCACGATCGAGCCGTCCGCCCGCACCGAGCGGGTGCAGCCGTCGAGCGCGGTGTCGAACGGATCGGGGCACTGGGTGCCGTAGGTCCACCGGTTGACGGGGCCTTGGACCCGGCTCGCCGACAGCTCGAGGCGGGCGGCGCCGGTGGCGTCGGTGTACAGCAGGTTCGCCATCGGCCCGGGCGAGTTCGGATCGCCGGTGCCGGTGCCGTGCGCCTCACTGGTCCGGCCGCCGGACGGCAGCAGCGAGGCGAGGGTGTCGGCCATGAACTGGCCGGTGACCTGTGCCGTCCCGGTCGTGCCGGTCCCCGCGGCGACCGTGGGCCGGCCGGGACCGGAGCGCAGTTCGACGGTGGTGGTCAGGGCGGCCAGGGCCAGCACCGCGGCCCCGCTCACCACCACGGTGCGCCGGCGGACCGCACGGCTGCGACCGATGCGCTCCGCGGAGTCGGCCAGCGACTCGCCGGAGGTGTCGGGGGCGAGCTCCGCGGCATCGCGCAGCGCCTGGGAGAAACGCTCGTCAAAGGAGGACATGGCAGATGGACCCTCATCTCGGGTGAACTGGGTGACGTCCCGGGCGGAGCCGGGTGGGAGCGGACCGGGTGGCATCGCCGGTCAGGGCCGGGTGAGCTCGTCCAGCTCCGCACCGAGCACCTCGCGCAACCGGGTGAGCGCCCGGCTGCTGCGCGAGCGGACGCCGCTGGCGCTCAGCCGCAGTACGGCGGCCGTCTCCTCGACACTGCGGTCCTCCCAGAACCGCAGCACCAGCACCGCCCGGTCCTGGGCGGGCAGTTCGCGCAGCGCCCGGATCAGCGTCACCCGCAGCGCCGGGTCGCCCTCCCGGCCGGCCGTCTCGGTGAACGTGTCGGTCACGTGCTCGGAACTGCTGCGGCGGCGCCGGTACGTCAGGAAGCTGTTGACCAGCACGGTCTGCGCGTAACCGGCCGGGTTCTCCAGCCGGGATATCCGCCGCCACCGGCCGTACAGCCGGGCCAGCGCCTCCTGGGCGAGGTCTTCCGCCAGGTGCGCGTCACCACCCGTCAGGAGGTAGGCCGTGCGGACCAGGTGGCGTCCCCTCGACACGGCGAACTCCCGGAAATCCAGGGGGCCCTCCGGCGCGGCACTCGGTGTTGTGCGGTTCATGACCTTCTAATGCGATGGACCGGCATCCGCGTCCCACCCCTGCTGGTGCCGCCCCGGGGTGGTGCCGAAGGCGTGCCGGAACCCCTCGATGAAGGCGCTGGGGGAGCGGTAGCCGCAGGCGGCCGCCGTGGCGGTGACCGAGCGGCCCTCGGCCAGCAGCACCAGTGCGTGGTGCAAGCGCAGTTGGGCCCGCCACTGCGGAAAGCTCAGGCCCAGCTCGCGCCGGAACAGCCGGCTCAGGGTGCGCTCCCCGGCGCCGACCGCCCGGCCGAGCTCGGCCAGGCTGCGCGGGTCGCCGGGGTCGGCGGTGAGCAGGGCGGCCAGGTCGCGCAGCCGGGGGTCACGTGGTCGCGGTAGCCCCAGCGGCAGTTCGGGTGCCTGGCGCAGCTGGTCGAGCGCGGCTTGCTCCAGGGTGCGGGCGGGCCGTCCGGTGGGTGCGTCGGGGCCGGTGAGGGCGGCGATCAGCTCCCGCAGCAGCGGGCTGACCGCCAGCACCGCCGGGCCGGCCAGCCGCAGCGGGTTGACCGCCGCAGGGAACACCAGGCAGCGCAACTCGGAGGGTCCGTGCGCCTGGTGGGTGTGCGGCACGCCGGCCGGCAGCCAGACCGCGCGGTGCGGCGGCACCACCCAACTGCCCTGCGCCGTGGTCATCCGCAGCACCCCGCGTCCGGGCCAGGCCAGTTGGTTGACGTCGTGGTAGTGCCAGTCCACCCGCTCCCGGTCGGCCATCGGGCGCAGCGAGGGCCCGGGCGCGTCCCGGTGAGCGGCATCCTGGCGGGTTGGCGACACAACTGGGCAGAGTAGCGGAAGCCGGAAGACCGCCCCGGCGGCAGGCTGGACGCATGACGAGCCGTGAGACCGGTGTCTGGCGCCGGATGCGACTGTGGGGCGCGGCACATGCCGTGGACGACCTCTACCAGGGCCTGGTGCCCGCGATGGTGCCGTACTTCGTGCTGGAGCGCGGCTGGGACTACGTGGCGGCGGCCGGGCTGGCGTTGGCCGCCACGCTCGGCAGTTCGCTGCCGCAGCCGCTGATCGGCCTCGCCGTGGACCGCTGGCGGCTGCCCTGGCTGGCGGCGGCCGGGGTGGCGCTGGCTGGGACGGGGGTGGGGCTGTCCGGGCTGGTCGGCGGCTATCCGCTGGTCTGGGCGCTGCTGCTGCTCTCCGGGATCGGGGTGTCGATGTTCCACCCGGCGGCCGGCAAGGCGGCCCGGCAGGCGGCGGGGGAGAGCGCCACCGCGATGAGTGTCTTCGCGGCCGGCGGCAGCGTGGGCTTCTTCCTGGCCCCGGTGCTGGCCACCCCGGCGCTGACCGCCTGGGGGGTGAAGTCGACCGCGCTCTTCCTGGCGCCGGCGCTGCTCACGGCCGTGCTGCTGCACCGGGCCGGCGGGCGCGGGGCGGTGGCGACCGGAGCGGCCTCCCGGGCGGGCGGGACGGACCACTGGGGGCCGTTCCTGGTGCTCACCGGCGTGGCAGTGGTCCGCTCGATGGTCTTCTTCGGGATCAGCACCTTCATCGAGCTGTACTGGCTGCGCCAGCTGCACGCCTCGCAGACGCTGGCCGGGGCGGCGCTGGCCTGCTTCCTGGCCGGCGGGGTGACCGGGACGCTGGGCGGCGGCCGACTGGCGGACCGGATCGGCATGGTGCGCACCGCGCAGCTGGGGACGGTGCTGATCGTGCCGGCGCTGCTGGCCTTGCTGCTGGTACCGGGGCGGTACCTCCCGCTGTTGTTCGCGGTGTTGACCGGGGTGGTGCTCAACTTGCCGTTCGCGGTGACGGTGAAGCTGGGGCAGGACTACCTGCCGGCCCGACCGGGGACGGCGGCCGGGGTGACGCTGGGGCTGGCGGTCAGCGTCGGCGGGCTGGTCGCGCCGCCGCTCGGCCTGGTGGCTCAAGCGCACGGCCCGCGAGGGGCGTTGGCGGTGGTCTGCGTGCTGCCGCTGGCTGCCGTGCTGCTCGGGGCGTTCCTGGTGGAGCCGGAGCGGCTCAGGCGGTCGGGGCGGCGGTCATCGGCCGGGTCGGCAGCTCCCGGTGCCGGCGCACCGGCGAGCACAGCAGGGTCAGCGCGGCCAGCGGCACCCCCGCGCAGCTGATCCACATCGCGGGGCCGAGGCCGACCGTCTGGGCCAGGGCGCCGGCCAGCAGTGCACCCAGCGGCATGGTGCCGTAGACCACGACGGCGGTGGTGGCGCTGGTGCGGCCGAACAGCTCGGCGGGCACGTACTGCTGGACGAAGGTGGCCCGCAGCACATTGCCGGCCACCACGCCGCCCGAGACCGCCAGGCCGCCGACCACGCAGCAGACCGCACCGGCGCCCCTGTCGGCGAGCGGGATGAGCAACGCCAGGATCGGCAGCCCGAGTTGGAAGAGCAGCAGGGCCCGCGCGGTGCCGATCGCCGCGCCCACCCGGCGGGCCACGGCAGCGCCCGCCATGCCGCCGAGGCCGGACAGCGCGATCAGGGTGCCGATCAGGCCCTGCGGCAGCCCGGCGCGGTCCAGCAGGAAGACCACCTGGATCGACTGGTAGGCCGTCAGCGCCAGGTTGGAGAGCCCGCCGTAGGCGAGGACCGAGCGCAGCCAGCTGTCGGCCAGCACCAGCCGCAGGCCCTCGCCGATGTCCCGCCGCAGGCTCCGTCCGGCCGCCCGGGTGGCCGGACGCGCGGCCTCGTGGATCCCGGCGGTGCAGAGCAGCGAGACCAGGAAGGTCGCGGTGTTGGCGAACAGGCCGTTCACCGGCCCGAAGAACTGGGCGATCGCACCGGCCGAGCTCCTGCCCGCGAACTGGGCGACCGAGGCACTGCCCTGGATCCTGGCGTTGCCCTCGGCGCGGTCCGGCGCGGCCAGCAGGGTGGGCAGCAGGGCGGTGTAGGCGGTCTGGAAGAAGACGGTGCTGATCCCGGCGCAGAAGGCCACCGCCAGCAGCTGGGGGAAGGTCAGCAGGCCCAGGGCGCCGGCCACCGGAACGGTCAGGTAGAGCAGCAGGGAGCAGGCGGCCGCGGTCAGCATCACCGGCCGGCGGCGCATCCGGTCCACCCAGGCGCCGGCCGGCAGGCCGAGCAGCAGCCAGGGCAGCCAGGCGGCGGCGGTGAGCGAGCTGACCTCCAGTGCGTCGGCGCGCAGCGTGACGGTGGCGATCAGGGGTAACGCCAGGTTGGTGACCGAGGTGCCGAACTGGCCGGTCACCTCGCCGGTGTAGAGCAGCCGGAAGTCGCGGTTGCGGCGCAGCAGGCTGCTGCCGGGGGTGCCGACGGGCGACTCGGTGGCGCGGGTCAGGGTGCGCATCGGGGCTCCTCGCCGGCGGGGTGCTCCTCGCCGGTGCTCTCGGTGCCGAACATCGGCAGGGTCTGGAACTGGATCAGCACCGGGCGGGCTTCGGCGGGCCTCGGGGCGTCGGGCTCCGGCACGTGGCGGCGGATCACCGCCAGCAGTTCGGCGCCGAGGGCTCCCAGCTGCTCCGGCGTCATCCACACCTCGCCCCAGTCGGACATGTTTCCGGCGCCCACCCACTCGGGGGTGCGCGGGGTGGCCAGCGCCCGGGCGGCGCGCTGGAAGGCGCGCTCCAGGTAGTGGCGCTTGTAGACGTCGAGCGCCTGGGCGGTGGCGGGGTCGACGGTCAGCTCGTCGCTGTTGAAGGTGAGCTTCTCCGTGCTGCGCTGCCACCAGCGCTCGCGCCTGGTGCCGCGTTCCTCGTCCTCCTCGATGAACCCGTGCTCGGCCAACTGGCGCAGGTGCCAGCTGAGGGTGCCGGTGTTCTCGCCGAGCCGTTCGGCGAGCCTGGCGGAGGTGGCCGGACCCTCGTCGGTCAGCAGGTCCAGGATCCGCATCCGCAGCGGGTGGGCCAGGGCGCGCAGGCTGCCCGGGTCGATGGTGCGGGCCCGCGGGGTGGGCTGTTGGTCGTCCATGGTCATCAATCTAGCGTGCAGAGGATCCTCTGCATAGGCAAATCTGCAGAGAGAACTCTGCAAGCTGCCGGCCGTGAGCGCGCTGCGCCCGATCCGTCACTGGTGCGGCGTACCGTGTCGCTGATGGACGAGGTGGTGGAAGCGCTGATGGACGACGCGACGATCGACGAGCACGCCAAGGCCCGCTGGGTGCCCGAACCGGACAAGCGGCCCGGCCGCACGGCCTTCCAGCGCGACCGCGCCCGGGTGCTGCACTCCGCCGCGCTGCGCCGGCTGGCCGGCACCACCCAGGTGGTCGCCCCGATGCGCAGCGACTTCCCCCGCACCCGGCTCACCCACTCGCTCGAATGCGCCCAAGTGGGGCGGGAGTTGGGCGCGGCCCTGGGTTGCGATCCGGACTTGGTGGAGACGGCGTGCCTGGCCCACGACCTGGGCCACCCGCCGTTCGGGCACAACGGCGAGCAGGCGCTCGACGAAGCCGCCGCGGCCTGCGGCGGCTTCGAGGGCAACGCCCAGTCGCTGCGCATCCTCACCCGCCTGGAGCCCAAGCGGTTCGCCCCGCTGGACGAGCCGGCGGCCCGGCTGGCCCCCTGGCCCGGCCGCAGCGTCGGGCTCAACCTGACCCGGGCCGCGCTGGACGCCGCCACCAAGTACCCCTGGCCGCGCGGCGGCCACCCCGCCGACCCCGGCTCGTCCAAGTTCGGCGTCTACACCGACGACCTGCCGGTCTTCCGCTGGCTGCGGTCCGGCGCCCCGCACGGCCGCAAGTGCTTCGAGGCCACCGTGATGGACTGGTCCGACGACGTGGCCTACTCCACCCACGACGTGGAGGACGCCATCTACGCCGGCCACATCGCCCTCGCCGCGCTCTCCAGCCCCGCCGAGCGGGCCGAGCTGTGCAAGGTCGCCGAGCAGTACGTGCCGGACGCCGAACCGGAGGAGTTCGCCGCCGCCCTGGACCGGCTGCAGGCCCAGGAGTGGTGGCCGCGCGGCTACGACGGCTCACCGCGCTCCCGGGCCGGCCTCAAGGACCTCACCAGCCAGCTGATCGGCCGGTTCTGCCTGGCCGCCGAGCAGGCCACCCGGGCCCGCTACGGCCCCGGCCGGCTGACCAGGTACGCGGCCGAGCTGGTGGTGCCGCGCTCGGTGCGGCTGGAGTGCGCGGTGCTCAAGGCGGTCGCGGTGCGCTACGTGATGCAGCGCGACGAGCAGGCCCAGCTGCGGGCCCGCCAGCGGGTGGTGATCGCCGAGCTGGCCGAGCTGCTGGCCGCGGGCGACCCGGCGGAGCTGGACCCGGTCTTCGCCGCCCAGCACGCCCAGGCCCCCGATGACGGCGCCGCGCTGCGCGCCGTGATCGACCAGATCGCCAGCCTCACCGACGCCTCCGCGCTCGCCCTCCACGCCCGGCTGACCGGCGGGCCGCTCCAGTAAACTTCCCCGAGTGGCCGGGCGGATCAGGGACGAAGACGTACAGCGGGTGCGCGACGCACTGCCCATCGACGTGGTCGTCGGCGACTACGTACAGCTCACCAATGGTGGCGGCGGCCAGCTGAAGGGCGTCTGCCCGTTCCACGACGAGAAGTCCGCCTCCTTCTACGTCAGCCCCAGCAAGGGTGTCTTCCACTGCTTCGGCTGCCAGGAGAGCGGCGACACGATCACCTTCCTGCAGAAGATCGAGCACTTCTCGTTCGCCGAGGCCGTGGAGCGGATGGCCGCCCAGGCGAACATCACACTGCGCTACGAGGAGGGCGGCTACAACAGCCGCGGGCAGCAGGGCGAGCGCACCCGGCTGGTGGAGGCGCACAAGGTGGCCGCCGCCTACTACCGGGAGCAGCTGGAGGGCCCGGAGGCCGAGATCGGCCGGGCGTTCCTGGCCGAGCGCGGCTTCGACGCCGCCGCGGCCGCCCACTTCGGCGTCGGCTACGCCCCGGCCGGCTGGGAGCACCTGGTGCGCCACCTGCGCGGCAAGGGCTTCACCGACCGCGAGATCCTCCAGGGCGGCCTGGCCTCGCAGGGCCAGCGCGGCGGCCTGATCGACCGGTTCCGGGGCCGCCTGGTGTGGCCGATCCGGGACGTCGCGGGCGAGGTGGTGGGCTTCGGCGCCCGCCGGCTGCGCGAGGACGACAACGGCCCCAAGTACCTCAACACCCCCGAGACGCCGATCTACAAGAAGTCGCACGTTCTCTACGGCATCGACCTGGCCAAGAAGGAGATCGCCAAGTCCGGTCGCGCCGTGGTGGTCGAGGGCTACACCGATGTGATGGCCTGCCACCTCTCGGGTGTCACCACGGCGGTGGCCACCTGCGGTACGGCGTTCGCCGAGGACCACATCAAGATCATCCGCCGGCTGCTGATGGACACCTCGTCCTACCGCGGCGAGACGGTCTTCACCTTCGACGGCGACGCGGCCGGGCAGAAGGCGGCGCTGCGGGCCTTCGAGGACGACCAGAAGTTCGCCGCCCGCACCTCGATCGCGATCAGCCCCGGCGGCATGGACCCGTGCGAACTGCGGCTGGCCCAGGGCGACGAGGCGGTCCGCGAGCTGATCGCCAACCCGGTGCCGCTGTTCGAGTTCGCGCTGCGCTCCACGGTGGCCCGGCACCGGGTGGACGCCGCCGAGGGGCGGGCCGCCGCCCTGGAGGAGGCCGCGCCGATCGTCGCCAAGATCAAGGACCCGTCCATCCGGCACGAGTACGCCGTCCAGCTGGCCGGCCTGTTGGGCATCCTGGACGAACAGTTCGTGGTCCGCCGGGTGGCCCAGATCTCCCGCCGGCAGCGCGAGACCCCGCAGCAGCAGCGCGGGCAGCAGCACGGCCAGTCGGCCCGCCGGCAGCCGTCCCCGCCGCCGGCCGCCCCCGCCCAGCCCGCGTTCCGGCTCGACGGCCGCGACCCGGCCCGGTTCGTCGAGCGCGAACTCCTGAAACTCGCCCTGCAGCACCCGGAGTTGGTCAGCCCGGCGTTCGACCAGTACGGCGAGGACGAGTTCGTGCCGCCGCCCTACGCGGCGGTGCGGCGGGCCATCGCCAAGGCCGGTGGCACCACTTACGGCGCCACCAACGCCGCGTTCCTCCCGCTGGTCCAGGAGGCCGCCGAGGACGGCCGGGTCCGGGCGCTGGTCACCGAGCTGACGGTGGAGCCGATCCGCACCCGGCGCAAGCCGGACGCGATCTACGCCGGGGAGTTCCTGGTCAAGCTGCGCCGGGCTTCGGTGCGCCGCCGGGTCGACGAGGTGCGGGCCCATCTGCAGCGGTTGGGCAACCGGGCGACCCCCGAGGAACTCGCGCCGGTCCAGCAGGAGTTGTGGGCCCTCCAGCAGTACGACGACAATCTGCGCACCCGCGGCGCCGCCGGTCTGTAGTGCTCGGGTGTGGCGCGGCGCACACCGCAAGGGCCACACTGAAAGGGTCTCAGTCCGTCGCACAACGGGCCCCAGCGCCCGTGGAGGGTGGGCCCGTTGGAGATCGCCAGACCGGCCGAGGACGTGCTCGACGAGCTGGGCGAGCCGCCCGACGAGCCAGGCCAGCCGCTGGACGAACCGCCCGACGAGGAGGCCGCCCGGCCGTCGGACGCCCGGCTCGACGCCCTGCGGGAGGGTACCGGCCCGGCCGCCGACCTGTTCCGCCAGTACCTGCGGGAGATCGGCCGGATCCGGCTGCTCACCGCCGCCGAGGAGGTGGAGCTGGCCCGGCAGGTGGAGGCCGGCCTGTTCGCCGAGGAGCACCTGCACCGCCACGGCCTGCCCGACGGCCCGCTGGCCGACGAGCTGGACCAGCTGGTGGTACTCGGCCGCACCGCCAAGCGCCGTCTGATCGAGGCCAATCTGCGCCTGGTGGTCTCGGTCGCCAAGCGCTTCGTCGGCCGCGGGCTCACCATGCTCGACCTGGTGCAGGAGGGCAACGTCGGCCTGATCCGGGCGGTCGAGAAGTTCGACTACACCCGCGGCTACAAGTTCTCCACCTACGCCACCTGGTGGATCCGGCAGGCGATGAGCCGTGCCCTCGCCGACCAGGCCCGCACCATCCGGGTGCCGGTGCACGTGGTGGAGCTGATCAACCGGGTGCTGCGGATGCAGCGCAGACTGCTCCAGGAGCGCGGGGAGGAGCCGACCCCCGCCGAGGTGGCGGCGGCCCTGGAGCTCACCGAGGCCCGGGTCCGGGAGGTGCTGCGGCTGGCCCAGGAACCGATCTCGCTGCACATCCCGGTCGGCGCCGAGGAGGACGTGGCGCTCGGCGACCTGATCGAGGACGCCGACGCCGCCGAGCCCGCCGAGAGCGCCGCCTTCCTGCTGCTGCGCGAGCACCTGGAGGCCGTGCTGGCCACCCTCGGTGAGCGCGAGCGCAAGGTGGTGGAGCTGCGCTACGGGCTGGTCGACGGGCGGGTGCGCACCCTGGAGGAGATCGGTGAGCTCTTCGGCGTGACCCGCGAGCGGATCCGCCAGATCGAGTCCAAGACCCTCGCCAAGCTGCGCGACCACGCCTTCGCCGATCAGCTGCGCGGCTACCTCGACTGACGACGCGCCTAGTGGTGGAAGGCGCTGGTGGGCTCCACCCCGCGGTTCTGCAACGGCGCCGGCTGGGCGCGGAGTTCGGGCAGCACCCGCTCCAGGTCGGCGAGCAGCATGTCGGCCAGGTCCATGGTGAACCCGTTGCGGCAGACCACTCGCAGCACCGACAGGTCGGTCCGGTTGGCCGGGAAGGTGTAGGCGGGCACCTGCCAGCCGCGCTCCCGCAGCCGCCGTGAGACGTCGAAGACGTCGAACGAGGTGACATCGTCCGCCACCGTGCAGGCGAAGACGGGGAGTTGGTCGCCGCGGGTGATCAGCCGGAAGGCGCCCGTCTTCTCGAGCCCGGCCGCCAGGTGGCGGGCCACGTGGCGGCAGGACTGCTGGACCGCGCGGTAGCCCTCGAAGCCCAGTCGCAGGAACTGGTAGTACTGGGCGATCACTTCGGAGCCGGGCCGGGAGAAGTTCAGCGCGAAGGTCGGCATGTCGCCGCCCAGGTAGTTGACCTTGAAGACCAGCTCCTCGGGGAGCGCCTCGTGGTCCCGCCAGAGCGCCCAGCCGACGCCGGGGTAGACCAGGCCGTACTTGTGGCCCGAGGTGTTGATCGAGGCCACCCGGGGCAACCGGAAGTCCCAGATCAGGTCGGGGTCCAGGAACGGTGCGATCATGCCGCCGGAGGCGCCGTCCACGTGCACCGGGATGTCCAGGCCGGTGCGCCGCTGCAGTCCGTCCAGCGCCTCGCAGATCTCCTGGATCGGCTCGTAGGAGCCGTCGAAGGTGGAGCCGAGCACGCCGACCACGCCGATGGTGTTCTCGTCGCACAGCGCCAGCGCGGACTCGGCGTCCAGGTGGAACCGCTCGCCCTCCATCGGTGCGAGCCGGCACTCCACCTCCCAGAAGTTGCAGAACTTCTCCCAGCAGACCTGCACGTTGGCGCCCATCACCATGTTGGGCTTGGCGCCGGCGTCGTAGCGGGCCTGGTTGCGGCGCATCCAGCGGCGCTTGAGGGCCATCCCGGCCAGCATGCAGGCCTCGCTGGAGCCGGTGGTGGAGCAGCCCACCGCCTCGTCCGGCTCGGGCGCGTGCCACAGGCCGGCCAGGATCGCCACGCAGCGCCGCTCCAGCTCGGCGGTCTGCGGGTACTCGTCCTTGTCGATCATGTTCTTGTCGGAGCACTCGGCCATCAGCTTGTCCGCCTCCTCCTCCATCGAGGTGGTGACGAAGGTGGCCAGGTTCAGCTTGGCGTTGCCGTCCAGCATCAGCTCGTCGTGGATCAGCTGGTAGGCGACCCGCGGCGGCAGCGACACGGGGTGCAGCCGGTGCTTCGGCGGAGCTTCGCGCATCGCGCCGATCGGATCGGCTTCCCCCAGAAACGCGTTGACAGACAGTCGGTGGCCGTTGCTCGACCCCTTGTGCAGCGCCATTCCTCGATCGCCCTTCGGTGGAGTACCAGCAGGGCTTCCACGCTAGGCCATCCCGGCGATCTCCGGGTGGACTTGGTCCCGCACCACGCCGAACTGCTGCCGTACTGCGTTACCGAACGGCTGGTCCCGCTCGGGTTCCAGCACCGTCGCTCCCGGAAGCTCCCAACGCGGCGGTTCGGGGGTGCCGGTCAGGGCCCACGCAGCCTGCCGCGCCGCACCACGGGCCGCGTGGTCGCCCGGCGGCGGTATCACCACCGTGGTGTTGAAGATCAGCGAGGCGATGTCGCGGACCGCCGGCAGTCGCCCGACCGCGCCGAGCAGGAACACCCGACGGATCGTCATCCCCTTGGCGCGCAGCCGGTCCAACGCGTCCGCGATGTTGCAGAGCATGCCCTCGACGGCGGCCCTGGCCAAGTGCTCGGGACGCATCGAGTCGGCCCGCAGGCCGTGCAAGGTGCCCGCGGCGTGCGGGAGCCGGGGGGTCCGCTCGCCGTCCAGGTAGGGCAGCAGCACCAGGCCGTAGGCGCCGGGGGTGGAGCGCAGCGCCAGCTCGCTCAGCTGCTCCAGGTCGACGCCGAGCAGCTGGGCGGTGGACCGCAGCACCCCGGCGGCGTTGAGCGTGCCGACCATCGGCAGGTGCCGGCCGGTGGCGTCGGCGAACGAGGAGACGGTGCCGGACGGATCCACCACCGGCTCGTCGTGCAGCGCGAAGACGGTCCCGGAGGCGCCCAGCGACACCACCGCGTCCCCGGGCTCCAGGCCGAGGCCGAGCGCGGCGGCCATGTTGTCACCGGTGCCGGCCGAGATCAGCAGGCCCTCGGGGGTGTGTCCGGCCGGCTCGTTCGGTGCCAGCACCTCGGGCAGCCGGGTCAGTTCGTGCCCCAGGGCCAGCTTCACCAGGTCCTGCCGGTACTCGCCGGTGATCGGCGACCAGTAGCCGGTGCCGGAGGCGTCGCCCCGGTCGGTGGTGCGCCGCTGCGGGTGGCCGAGCAGCTGCCAGACCAGCCAGTCGTGCGGCAGCAGCACCTCGGCGATCCGGCGGGCGTTGGCCGGCTCGAACTCGGCCAGCCAACGCAGCTTGGCGATGGTGTACGTGGCGGCCGGCACGGCGCCGATCGCCGAGGTCCAGGCGGCCGGTCCGCCGAGCGCGTCCACCAGCTGGGCGGCCGCGCCCGAGGAGCGCGGGTCGGTCCACAGCAGGACCGGGCGGACCAGCACCCCGCCCGCGTCCAGCCCGATCAGGCTGTGCCGCTGCGCGGAGACGCCGATCGCCCGCACGCCCTCCAGCAGACCGCCGTGCGCCGCGTCGCCCAGCGAGTGCAGCCAGGACTGCGGGTCCGCCTCGGTGCTGCGGGCCCGGGAGGCCTCCGAGTCCGGGTGCGCGGCCTTGCCGGAGCGCAGCACCTCACCGGTGTCCGCGTCACACGCGACGATCCGGGTGCGAGTGGTCGAGCTGTCGATGCCCGCGACGATGGCCATGCAGGAGATCATGCCGCAGCCGGGGCGCCCGGTTCGGGCGCGGCCCGCAAGTGTTGCGCACTCGGTACGCCTCGGTGGGCGCTCAGCGGCGGACGGTGCCCCAGCTGTCGTCCTCCGGCCGGCTGCGGTTGAAGCAGGCCACCCGGTCGGTGATCGCGTCCGGGAGCCGGTCGCCGACCCGGTCGGTCACCGCGCCCACCGCCTGGCCCGCCGTCTCCCGGGCCCGCTGGGTGGCGTCCCGCACCGCGGGGTGCTGGGCGGCCCGGCGGGCGGCGTCGGCCAGCTGCTCGTAGCGCTGTCGGCCGGCCCGGGCACCCAGCACGTACCCGGCGGCGGCTCCCACGACGAACGAAAGCTTCCACTTCATCTCTCGGTCTCCACCCTTGTGTGGCGGCAGTTGCCGCGGTGCCCTACCCGTCGAGGCCGCCGGTGAACCCCGGAAGTTACCCGGCGGTTTCCCCAGCATCCCCCGACCTGCCCGCCGGCCGCCCGCCGGGAGCGCCGGGCGGGTGGGTGCCCCTCACCTGCTGAAGCAGCGGAAGCGATTGGCGGACCACCCCCCTGGATGCGCTAATGTATGTCCCGCAGCGAGCGCCGAGTGGTGCACGCGGCGGAGAAGACGATCCCGCATAGCTCAATTGGCAGAGCAGCCGGCTGTTAACCGGCAGGTTTTTGGTTCGAGTCCAAATGCGGGAGCTCAGGCAGCCGCCCTGCGGATGCCTGGCCGTGCGATCCCCCATAGCTCAATTGGCAGAGCAGCCGACTGTTAATCGGCAGGTTATTGGTTCGAGTCCAATTGGGGGAGCCACCACACCGAACGCCCTCCGGCCCAGGCCGGGGGGCATTCGCCGTTCCCCGGCCGGTCACGCCGCTGCGGCGGCCTGCTGGAAGAGCGTGCTGACCCGGTCGTCGAAGCTGATGCTGTACGAGACGTCCGGGCTGTCCCCGCCCTGCTGGTAGCCGCCGATCACCCCGACGACCCGTCCGTCGCCGGCCAGCCAGGGGCTGCCGCTGGTGCCGTCGGAGAAGCCGGCGCAGTCGAACTCCTCCTGGGTGGCGCTCTGCGGGGTGGTGCGGGCGGAGCAGGTGATCGGCTCCTCCTGGTCCGCCGGGTAGCCGGTGACGGTCACCGGCAGGCCGAAGCCGCGGCCGACGGCGATCGGGTTGCCGCCGCCCACCGCGTCCTCGATCTGCCGGCCGTCCTTCGGCTCGACCGTGAGGAACGCCACGTCGTACTCCGGGTCGCCGTCGTCCTGCCAGTGCTGGTCGACGGTCACCTTGGAGACCCTCCAGCTGCCCAGCGGCCCCGAGCCGTTCCGGTAGCCGGGCACGAAGGCGAGCCCCGCCACCGGGCCGTCGCCGGTCTGGTAGACGCAGTGCGCGGCGGTGAGCAGCAGGTTGCGGGACGGGCTGTCCACCACGCTGGCGGTGCAGGACCGGGCGTTGCCGTCGTCGGCCAGCTGCAGCACGCCGACCCGGTCGTTCACCCCGTTCGGGGCGGCGGTCACCGCGGTGACCGTGGGGGCGGGGTGCGGCGGGTGGAGCGCGGCCCCGCAGCCGGCCGTGCCGGTCACCAGTCCGGCCGCGGCAGCACCGATCGCCATCCGGCCGCGCAGCCGCCGCGCCATCCGTTCTCCGCCTCTCGGGTCCGCGTGGCGCGCGCCGCGCCCTCGTCACGGACCCAAGATCTACCAAACCAGCCGGTCCGGCGCCAGGCTCGGCCGGATGCGAACCCAATCGTGATTCAGCTGGTCGCGCGGTTGTAGAGGGCTTGGACCGCGTCCCCGAAGTAGCTGCTGTACGAGGTGTCGGGGGTGTTCCCGCCCTCCTGGTAGCCGCCGATCACCCCGACCACCGTGCCGGTCCTGGTGGTGGTGTCGAAGCCGGTGACCCAGGGGCTGCCGCTGGTGCCGCCGCCGTAGTCCGGGCAGTCGATGCGCAGCTGGGTGGGGCTCTGCTCGCTGGTGAGGTTCAGGCAGGTGATCGGCACGTCCGCGCTGCTGGGGTAGCCGGTGAGCCGCACCGGCAACTGGTAGCCCATGTTGATGCCGAGTCGGTTGGCGCCCAGCACCTGCTGCACCTGCTTGCCGTCCTGCGGCAGGACGGTCGCGAAGGCCACGTCCAGGTCGGGGTTGCCGTCGGCCGCCCAGCTGGGGTCGACGGTGATGGCGGCCAGCGGCCAGACCCCGCTGGGCGCGTCGCCGCCGCGGTAGCCGGGCACGAAGACCAGGTCGGAGCGTTGGCCGACGCCCGGGTCGTAGACGCAGTGCGCCGCGGTGACGATCAGGTTCCGGCCGGCGCTGTCCACCACGCTGGCGGTGCAGAAGTGGTCGCCGCTGGTGTCGTGGGTGAAGACCGCGCCGACCAGGCCGTTGATCGTGGTGGGGGAGGCGGTGCGGGTGGTGCCCCTGCGCTTGTTGAAGGCGGCCAGGAAGCGCTTGCGGTTCCAGGCGCCGCTCGTGCCGGACGCCGAGCTCGCCCGGGGCGTGTCGGCCGAGGCCGCGCCGCCGCTCGTGCCGGTGGCCGAGCAGCCCGTGACGCCGACCGGGACGAGCAGCGCCAGGGCCAGCGCCAGCACCGCCGCACGCACCGTCATCCGCCTCCCTGCGGGCCCGCTGACCCGCCCTCGTCACCCCGCGCCGGAGCCGGGAGCGCACTCGTGGTGCGCCCCCGGCGCGCACCGCGGCTGATCGACCGGATATGCTGCCCGAGGCGGCCCGCCAGGGCCGTCTGCGCTGCGGTGAACCAGCCACGGTGGTGGCGGTTCACGCGGTGAGGTGGGGCGGTAGCTCAGCCGGTTAGAGCAGGGGACTCATAATCCCTGGGTCGTGGGTTCGAGTCCCACCCGCCCTACTCAGCACCATGGCCTGGTGTCACCTGCGGGTCTCACCTGGGAGCACCCTAGGGCACCGGATCCGGCCGGTCACGACGACAGGCCGGAACTTCACCCGTTGGGCAGGGGTGCTGTGAGCGGCCGTTGACGGTGTGCCGGTCGACGTTGGCCCAGATGGATGATCTTTCCTGCGTCGACTTGTCCGCGCCCCGTCGCGCCGTGTGATCGTTTGCCGCATGCGACGTATCGCCCTCTCCGCACTGTTCGCCGCCGCCACCCTGGTCGGGATGGCCGCCGCGCCCGCCCAGGCCGCCAGCGGTCAGGTGGTGGTCTACAGCACCCAGTTCCGGCCGCTGGACGTCTATCAGGACCCGCACGGCTGCAAGAAGCTGCCGCTGGACACGCACGTGGTGTTCAACATGACCAACTCGCCGATCAAGGTCTACGCCGACCCGTTCTGCACCATCCCGATCACCGAGGACCCGACCACCGTCGGGACGCTCGAGCCCGGCCACGGCTCGCACGCCGGCGGGGCGGGCAGCTTCAAGGCGCCCTGACGGGCGGTCAAGCGGTGGCCGCCGGGGGATGGCAGGGCTTCGCCGGGCGGGGCGGTCAGCAGCCCGCCCGACGGGGCCTCCCACCGGTCCGGCACCGGCACTGCCGGTGCCGGACCGGGCGCGGCCGACCGAGGGCGGCGACGGGACCGCGCGTCCCGTCGCCGCCCTTTCGCGCGGTGCGCTCAGCCGAGCCGGTCGACCAGCCAGCGGGCGCCCCGGACCAGGGCCCCGCGGCGGCGCGCGCGGCGCGAGTTGCCCCGGGACTGGAGCGGGACGACGCCCGGTGGGGCGGCGGCCAGCGAGGCCAGCCGGGCGGCGGAGCGGGCCAGGTCGGTGCGCAGCCGGCGCCGTCGGCCCGGGTCGGTGGTGTGTTGCAGGGCCGCGTGCAGCCCTTCGATCTCGGCGACGGCCGCGGCCAGTCGCAGTGAGTCTGCGGAGCCGGCGGACCGGTGGTCCCCCCACGGCATGCTCAGCGCTGTTCCCTTCGATCGGGTCCTTCGTGGTTCCTTCGGACGGGGCCTGTTCCCTCGGACGGGGCCTGTTCCCTCGGACGGGGCCTGGGCGGCTCAGCCGTAGCTGAGGCCGGAGCAGGGGTCGGCGTCGGCGGATCTGAGGTTCTCGGTGATGCCGCTCGGCAGCCCGGTCGCCGAGGCACTGGCCGCGGCACCGGTCGAGGGCCCGGGCGAGCCACCCGAGGGGCTGCTCGCGGGGCTGCTCGCAGGGCCGTCGGAGGGGCTGCCGGTCGCCGTGGCGTCGGGCGGGTCGTCGTCGGCGGCGACCGGGCTGCCGGACTCCCCGGGGAGGCTGGCGGCGTAGTCGGCGCCGACGGTGACGGTCACGGCGGTGACCGACGGGCTCGACACGACCTGGGCGCCCGGGAAGTACTGGGCCAGCTGCTCGGCGGCGGTCTGCTTGCCGGCCGGGTACTCGACGGCCGTGACGGCGCGTTGGATCCCGTCGGGGTCCGTGCTGACGTCCTGGTAGCCGCGGGTCCGCAGCACCTGCTCCACCTGCAGCGACAGGCCGGGGACGAAGCTGCCGTTCTGCACCACGATCGGCACCGTGACGTCGCCGGAGGGGGCCGCCGTCGGGGCCGGCGCGCTGCTCGGGCGGGCGGCGCTCCGGTCGTCCAGGGTGCGGTCCTGGCGCAGCAGCGTCCACAGGGTGTCGACGTCCGGGTGGATCAGTGCCACCCGTTCTCCCGCGTACCGCCACGGGGTGGTCACGAATTCCACGTCGGCGAGCTTGATCGACCGCAGTGAGCGGATGAACGAGGCCAGTTTCAGCGGGCTGCCCAGGCCCTGGTCGACCGTCAGCGACCTGGTCGCGGAGTCGGCAAGCGGGAGCAGGGCGGTCAGGTCGAACCCCTTTGCCTGGATCTTCTTGACCAGCGCGGCCAGGAAGGCCTGCTGGCGCTTCATCCGGCCGATGTCCGAGCCGTCCCCGAGGCCGTGCCGGGCGCGCACGTAGTCCAGCGCGCTCTGGCCGCTGACCGTCTGCAGGCCCTTCTTCAGGTGGATCCCGAAGCCGTCCACGTCATTGGGCACGCACACCTGGACGCCGCCGACCGCGCCGGTCATGGCGGCGAAGCCCTTGAAGTCCACCACCACGGTGTGGTGCACCCGCAGTCCGGTCATGGTCTCCACGGTGTTCTGGCTGCACGCCGGGTTGCCGTTCGGTGCGGAGCCCACGGAGAACGCCGCGTTGAACATCTGGTCGTGCTGCGGTTCGGTCCACTTCCCGCCCGGCAGCAGGCAGGGCGGGATGTCCACCAGGGCGTCGCGGGGGATCGAGACGGCCACCGCGTGCCGGTGGTCGGCGTAGACGTGCAGCAGGATGGCGGTGTCGGAGTTGCCCGTGCCGACGTCGCCGCCCGCCAGGGCGGAGTTGCCCCCGGTCCGGCTGTCCGAGCCGAGCACCAGCACGTTGACCGGGGTGTTGCCGGCCGCGTCCGACGGGCCGTCGGGCGGGCGGTGGGAGGAGATGCCGGCGCTGGAGAAGATCGAGAGGTTGCCGTCGAGCCGTTCGTAGAACCAGGAACCGGCCCCGGCTGTTCCCAGCATCAGGACGAACGCGGTCACCACGGCGACCTTCGCCAGTCGGCGGCGCTGCTGGGCAGTTGACGCCTCAGCGCTTAAGCTGGTGGTTTCCGCTCCGTCCTGGGCGTGCTGCTCCCCGGGGTTGGCCTCGGGATCGGTCATGGGTTCTCCGCGCGGTCTCCGACAGATCAGTGGGCCGGCGGGCTCCTCCGGAGCCGATCAGGAGGACGGTCCGGCCGAGTGATCCGGTTGCACACTTGCGCAATTTAGCAAGTTTTGAGCAGACCGCATACCCCCGGCAACCGTGTTGCGGAGGATGCGGCTATTCGGCGCAGGGAATCAGAACGCGGGAGTGTCGGGCTGCGTGCCGGTCGACGGCCGGTCGGGGCTGCCGGGCATACCGGGGATTCCGGGCATGCCGGGCATGCCGGGGGTCCCGGGCGCGCCGGGAGTCCCGGGGATGCCGGGCATGCCGGGGGTGCCTCCCGCCGGGGCGCCGGAGCGGTTCGCGGTGCCGTGCACCGTCGGCGCGCCGTAGGGCGGCGGGGTGGCCGCGGCGGGCGCGGCGGCCTCGCGGGGGGCGGCCCGCAGGTACATGGTGTCGTCGTCGCGCGCCTCGCCCTGGCCCGGCACGGTGCCGGCGGCCGGGGTGGGGGGCACCGCGGCGGCGGCCGGCTTGGGCGGCGCGATGACGCCCGACGACTCCGGCGCCGGTTCCAGCTCGTTGCGCCCGGCCGCGTCGCTCAGCTTCAGCAGGATCCCGGTGAGCAGCCAGTTGGCCAGGGTGGAGGAGCCACCGGCGGCCAGGAACGGCAGCGCCTTGCCGGTCAGCGGGATCAGGCCGCTGACGCCGCCGACCACCACGAAGACCTGCAGTCCCACGGCGCTGGCCAGGCCGGTGGCGAGCAGCTTGCCGAACGGGTCGGAGAGCGCGATCGCCGTCTTCAGGCCGCGCTGCACGAACAGCCCGTAGACCAGCAGCACCGCGGTCACCCCGGCCAGGCCCAGCTCCTCACCGATGGTGGTGAAGATGAAGTCGCTGCGGCCGGCGAAGCCGATCAGCCAGGGCCGACCGCTGCCCAGCCCGGTGCCGGTGAGGTGCCCGGTGCCGAAGCTGAACAGCGCCTCGGCGGACTGGTTGGAGATGAGTGCCGGGTCGTGGTGCGGCTTGTAGTAGTCCAGCGGGTGCAGCCAGGCCTCGACCCGGCCGTGCACGTGCGGCTCGATGGAGCCGACCACGGCGGCGCCGCCGACGGCCATCACCAGCCCGAGGATCGTCCAGCTGGTCCGCTCGGTGGCCACGTAGAGCATCACGATGAAGACGCCGAAGAAGATCAGCGAGGTGCCCAGGTCGCGCTCGAAGATCAGCACCAGCAGGCTGACCGCCCAGATCGCCACCACCGGCCCGAGGTTGCGCATCCGCGGCAGGCTCATGCCCATGACCTTGCGGCCGACCAGCGCCAGCGCGTCCCGGCTCATCATCAGGTAGCCGGCGAAGAAGATGCAGATGGCCAGCTTGACGAACTCGTCCGGCTCCAGCTGCGGCAGGCCCGGGATCTTGATCCAGCGCTTGGCGCCGAAGTCGTCGCCGGGGAAGAAGGCGGGCGCGGCCAGCAGCACCAGGCCGCCGACCATCACGATGTAGACGTAGCGCTGGAAGAACCGGTGGTGCTTGATGAACGCGATCATCGCCATCGCGATCGGCACCGAGATGAAGAGGAACTGCACCTGCGAGGGCGCGGCCGGGAGCTTCTGGTAGTCGCCCTTGGCGGCGTGGACGATCGCGTAGGACTGGTCCAGCCGGTTGAGCAGCACCAGGCCGAGCCCGTTGAGCAGCACCGCGCAGGGCAGGATCAGCGGGTCCGCGTACCGGGCGTACTTGCGCATCACCAGGTGCGCGCCGAACACCAGCACGGTGAAGGACACCCCGTAGACCAGCAGGCCCGGCGGCATCCTGTCGTTCAGCGCCAGGTCGGCGTCGATGTACGCGAACAGGCAGATCGCGAGGGCGAAGGCCAACAGCGCCGCCTCGATGTTGCGCCGCCGGTCGGCCCCGCGCTGGCCCTCGGCACGCTGGCTGGCCCGTTGGCTGCCTATCACACGAACTCCCCACCGGCACGGCACACTGGACCGGCGAATTCTCGCATGCCGAGCGGGGTGGGCCTCGCACCGACCCGAGACCAAGGGGGCGCGCACTGCGCCCTACGCGCCGGGGGGCGGCGCGGCTAGACTGAGCCGCCGTACAACAGGGAGAGGGGTGGCACGGATGACGGGCTGGAGCAGGCTCGACGACCCCTCGCCGCAGCTGCTGCAGCAAGCGGCTGCCTCCTTCGGCCTGCTCGCCTCCACCATGCGGCTGCACATCGTCTGGGTGCTCAGCCAGGGCGAAGCCGACGTCGGCACCCTGGCCGACCGGGTCGGCGGCACCCTGCAGGCGGTCAGCCAGCACCTGGCCAAGCTCAAGCTGGCCGGCATCGTCTCCAACCGCCGCGAGGGCCGCCGCCAGGTCTACGGCGTCGAGGACCCGCAGATGGCCAGCCTGGTCCGGTTGATGGTCGAGAACCTGAACGCCGCCGGGACGCCGCTCGCCGAGGTGCGGCACCTGCGGAGCAGCGATGGCTGAGCGCGTGGCGCACCAGCTCCGGGCGGCCCGCGGCCGACCGGACGGCGGTGCGCCCGCGGCGCTCGGCCCGGCCCGGCTGAGCCGGTTGCAGGCGCTGCGCGCGTTCGACGCCTCACCGCGCGGCCTGCCGGAGCAGGAGGCCGAGGAACGCCTCGCCCGGCACGGCGAGAACACCGTGCTCCCCGAGCCCGAGCCCGGCCGGCTGGGCCGGATCCCCAGCGCGCTCGGCGACCCGTTCACCGGGCTGCTGGCCGGCCTGACTGCGGTCTGCGCGCTGATCGGATCCTGGGGCAGCACCGCGATACTGGGCACCCTGGTGGTCACCGCCTGCGCGCTGCGGCTGACCGACGAGCACCGCGCCGCCACCGCGCTGGCCGCGCTGCGGGCGCTGGTGCCGACCACCGCGACGGTGCTGCGCCGGGCCGGCGGGACGGAACCGCTGGCCCGCGAACTGCCGGTCGAACAGCTGGTGCCCGGCGACGTGGTCCACCTCGCCGCCGGTGACGCGGTGCCCGCGGACCTGCGCCTGCTGCGCGCCGAAGGGCTGACCCTGGACCAGTCGGCGCTGACCGGCGAGAGCGAGCCGGTGCACCGCGCCGCCGTCGACCTGCCGCCGGCCGCGGCGTCCAGCCCGTTCGAGGAACCGCACCTGTGCTTCGCCGGCAGCACCGTGGTCACCGGCAGCGCCACCGCGCTGGTGCTCGCCACCGGCGCCGACACCCGGTTCGGCGTCGCGCACCGGCCCGGACCGGTCCGGCACCCGGGACGCTCGGCGGTGGAGCGCGGGGTGCGCCGGGCGGTGCGGGCGATGGTCCTCTTCATGGCCGCCGCCGTCCCGGCCACGGTGGCGGCCGACACCCTGCTGCACGGCTGGAGCGCAGCCCTGCTGCCGTTCGCGGTCGCCGCCGCGGTCGGCCTCACCCCGGAACTGCTGCCGCTGGTGATCAGCGCGGTGCTGGCCCGGGGCAGCGCGGGGCTGCGCCGGGACGGCCTGGTGGTGCGCCGGCTGCCCACGATCGGCGAACTGGGCGCGCTCGACGTGCTCTGCCTGGACAAGACCGGCACCCTCAGCAACGGCGAGACCGCGGTGCTCGGCGGCCTGGACCCGGCCGGCGAGCCCGACCAGGAGCCGCTGCGCTGGGCCGCGCTGGCCGCCGAGGCCGCGCTGCTGGCGGGCGACCCGGGGCTGGCCGCACCGCTGGACGAGGCGCTGCTGGTCACGGCCGACCAGGCCGGACTGCTGGACGGCCCGGACTCGACCGTCCGGCAGCTGCTGCCGTTCGACCCGGTGCGCCGCTACGCCGGTGCCGTGCTGGGCCTGCGGGAGGACGGGCACCGGCAGCTGCTGGTGGTCAAGGGCGCGCCGGAGGCGGTGCTGGAGCGCTGCCCGGAGCTGCCCGAGGGGCAGCGGGCCGCCGCGCTGGCCCTGGTCGACCGGCAGGCCGCCGCCGGGGTGCGGCTGCTCGCGGTGGCGCTGGCCGAGCAGCCGCGGCTGGGCACCGCGGTGGACTTCGACGGGCTGCGGCTGCTGGGCTTCGTGGCGCTGAGCGACGAGCCGGTGGCCGGCGCGGCCGCCGCCCTCGCCGAACTGTCCGGCAGCGGGGTCGCGCTCACCGTGCTGACCGGTGACCACCCGAGCACCGCGCTGCGGCTGTGCGAGCAGCTGGGGCTCGCGGTGGACCGGGTGGTGCTGGGCGCCGAACTGGCCGGGCTGAGCGAGGCGGAACTGGCTGCGGCGGCAGCCCGCGGGGCGCTCTTCGCGCGCTGCGACCCGGAGCAGAAGGCCGCCGTGGTGCGGGCCCTGCGCCGGGCCGGGCACACCGTCGGGTTCCTGGGCGACGGCGTCAACGACGTGCCGGCGCTGCGGACGGCGGAC
Source organism: Kitasatospora humi (assembly GCF_020907985.1). Lineage (GTDB taxonomy): Bacteria > Actinomycetota > Actinomycetes > Streptomycetales > Streptomycetaceae > Kitasatospora > Kitasatospora humi. The sequence continues at coordinate 39,420 of NZ_JAJJPA010000027.1, forward strand.
GTCGGCTTCGTCACCCCGGGCGCCGTCGGCGCGGCGCGGGCCTGGGCGGACGTGCTGCTCGGCGGCAGCGATCCGGCCCGGCTGGGCCGGGCGCTGGCGGTCGGCCGCGAGGCGGTCGCCCGCGTCGCCGCCTACCTGCGGATCGCACTCTCCTGCAACCTGGGCAACGCGGTCTCGATGCTGGCCGGCGGGGTGCTGCTGCCGTTCCTGCCGATGCTGCCGGCCCAGGTGCTGCTGCAGAACCTCTGCTTCGACGCGGCGCAGCTGTCGTTCGCGGTCTCCGGGCGGCACCTGGCCGGTGGGGCGGGGCCCGGCGGCCGGCCGGTGCGGCTGCGCTGGGGGGCGCTCGCGGCCTTCGCGCTCGGCTTCGGGCTGCTCAACTCGGTCGGCGACGTGGCGCTCTTCGCGGTGATGCGGCGGATCACCCACGGGTTCACCGGGCCCGGCGCGGAGGGCATGTTCCACACCGCCTGGTTCACCGAGAACCTGCTCACCCAGGCGCTGGCCCTGCCGGTGCTCCACGGACTGACCGGCGCCCGGCCGCGGCCGCCGCGCCCGGTCTGGTGCGCGGCGGCCGCGCTGGCGGTGCTGGGGGTGCTGCTGCCGTCACTGCCGGGCAGTGGGCACCTGGGCTTCGTGCCGCTGCCGTTCGGCGCGGCCGGCCCGCTGGCCCTGGTGGTGCTGGGCTACGGGGGGCTGCTGCTGGCCGCCCGCCGGCTCTGGCGCCTGCTCGCTCGCTGGGACGGGCTGCGGCGGCAGGCCGCCTGACCGGCGCGCGCCTCAGCCCTCGGCGCCGAGCAGCATCCGGTTCAGCAGGTCGCGCAGTGTCCGGCGCTCCTCCTGGGAGAGGGTGGCCAGCGGCTCCCGGGCGAAGTGCAGGGAGCTGCGCAGCTCGGCGGAGGCGGTCCGGCCGGCCTCGGTGGCGGCGACCAGCTTGACCCGGCGGTCCTGCGGGTCGGCCTGGCGGGTGACGAAGCCGCGGGTCTCCAGCCGGTCGACGATGCCGGTGATGTTGGACGGCTCGCAGCTGAGCGTCTGCGCGATCCGCCGCATCGGCAGCGGACCGAAGCGCAGCAGGGCGAGCACCTTGGCCTGGGCGCCGGTGAGCGAGCGGGCCTGGGCGGCCTCCTCGTACTCCCGGTGGAAGATGGCCACCAGTCCCGCCATCAGTTCGACCACGTCGCGGGTCAGCTGCTCTTCGTCGGTCTGCTCCTGGATGCTCTCCATGAATTCATGCTACCTGAATATTTGACATCCTGAACCTTTCAGGTCCAGGGTTTACTTCATCTGGTCAACCTTTCAGGTACCCGTGCACCCGCACCCCGCATCCCCAAGGAGCGCCACCATGGCCGAGCAGCCGCTGCCCGCCACCGCCCGCGAATGGCACCTCAAGGCCCGCCCCGACGGCTGGCCCGCCCCGACCGACGCCGCCCTGGTCGAGGCGCCGGTCCGGGCGCCGCGACCCGGCGAGGTGGTGGTCCGCAACCGCTTCCTCTCGGTCGACCCGTACATGCGCGGCCGGATGAACGACGTGAAGTCCTACGTCCCGCCGTTCCGGCTCGACCAGCCGATGGACGGCGGCGCGGTCGGCGAGGTGGTGGCCTCGGCCGCCGAGGGCATCGCGGTCGGCGACACCGTGCTGCACTCCCAGGGCTGGCGTGAGTACGCCACCGTCGCCGCCGGTCACACCGCCAAGGTGGACGCCGACCGGGCGCCGCTCTCCGCCTACCTCGGCGTGCTCGGCATGCCCGGCCTGACCGCCTACGCCGGCCTGCTCCAGGTGGGCGCGCTGCAGCCCGGCGAGACGGTGTTCGTCTCCGGCGCGGCCGGCGCGGTCGGCTCGCTGGTCGGGCAGATCGCCCGGCTCAAGGGCGCCGCCCGGGTGGTCGGTTCGGCCGGCTCGGCGGCCAAGGTGGCCAAGCTGGTCGACGAGTACGGCTTCGACGCGGCCTTCAACTACAAGGACGGCCCGGTGGCCGAGCAGCTGGCGCAGGCCGCGCCGGACGGCATCGACGTCTACTTCGACAACGTCGGCGGGGAGCACCTGGAAGCCGCGATCGGCGCGCTCAAGGTGCACGGCCGGGCGGTGCTGTGCGGTGCCATCGCCCAGTACAACGAGACCGGCCGGCCGGTCGGTCCGCGCAACCTGGCGCTGGCCATCGGCAAGCGGCTGCGCCTGGAGGGCATGCTGGTGAACGACCACGACGCGCTGCGGCCGCAGTTCACCGCCGAGGTGGCCGGCTGGCTGGCGGACGGCAGCCTGCGGTACGAGGAGACCGTGGTGAACGGCATCGAGCACACCATGGACGCCTTCATCGACCTGCTGCGCGGTGGCAACACCGGCAAGATGGTGGTCGCGCTGGACTGACCCGGCGTCAGGACCGAACGGGCGCGCGTCCCGATGGCCGTCCCCGACCGCAGGCGGGGAGGTCGTCGGGGCGCGCGCCGCCGTGTCGCGCGACCCCCGTCGGCGAATGCCGAGCCGATCCGAGGGACCGTCAGTTCCCCGCGCAGGGGCCGCGATAGCGTGGTCGCAGCGGCGTGGCGCCACCCGATGCGGCCATTCGGGGGAGAGATCCCGATCGGGGGTAGACCTCTTCACGGATCTGACTACCATGAGGGAAGGCTGTCCGTTTTGCTCAAGTTAGTGACTGAATGTCGAGCGACTTGAGCAGAAGCGGGCAGTGTCCAGCCAAGTGGCGTCCACGACCAATCGGCCATGGCACGAGGCAGCTGGGGAAGGCGACTCTCGTCCACAGCCTGGAGGTCCCGGTGACGACACGTGGCGTCCTGTTCATCCACTCCGCGCCCCGCGCGCTGTGCCCGCACGTCGAATGGGCGGTGGCGGGCGTGCTCGGTGCGCGGGTCAACCTCGACTGGATCCGCCAGCCGGCCGCCCCCGGCCAGTGGCGGTCCGAGCTCTCCTGGCAGGGGGAGGTGGGCACCGCCGCCAAGCTGGCCTCCGCCCTGCGCGGCTGGCAGCTGATGCGCTACGAGGTGACCAGCGAGCCCTGCGCCGCCGCCGAGGGCGAGCGCTACTCCAGCACCCCGAGCCTGGGCATCTTCCACGCCGTCACCGGCGTCCACGGGGACATCCTGATCCCCGAGGACCGGCTGCGCGCGGTGCTGGCGCGGGCCCGCAGCGAGGGCAGCGACCTGGAGGCCGAGCTGGCCCGGCTGCTCGGCAAGCCCTGGGACGACGAGTTGGAGCCGTTCCGCTACGCCGGCGAGGGCGCGCCGGTGCGCTGGCTGCACCAAGTCGTCTGAGCATGCGTCAGGGGCGCCCTCCGCGGCGGAGGACGCCCCTGGCCGACCGGCCGTCAGACGGTGCGGAAGGCCAGCACCACGTTGTGGCCGCCGAAGCCGAACGAGTTGTTCAGCGCGGCGATCCGGCCCTGCGGCAGCTCACGCGGCTCGAAGCGCACGATGTCCGCGTCGACCTCGTCGTCCAGGTCCTCGACGTTGATGGTCGGCGGGGCCTGCCGGTGGTGCAGGGCCAGCACGGTGGCGACCGTCTCGACCCCGCCGGCGCCGCCCAGCAGGTGGCCGGTCATCGACTTGGTGGCCGAGATCGCCACGTGGTCCAGGTGCTCGCCGAGCTCCTTGCGCAGCGCCTTGATCTCCGCGACGTCGCCCTGCGGGGTCGAGGTGGCGTGCGCGTTGACGTGCACCACGGCGGCCTTGTCCAGGTCGGTGTGCTCGAACAGCTGGGCCAGCGCGCGGGCCACGCCGGAGCCGGTCGGCTCGGGCTGGGCGATGTGGTGGGCGTCCGAGGAGAGGCCCTGGCCGACCGCCTCGCAGTAGACCCGGGCACCGCGCTTGGCCGCGTGCTCGGCCGACTCCAGGACGACCACGCCGGCGCCCTCGCCGAGCACGAAGCCGTCCCGGGCCTTGTCGTAGGGGCGGGAGGCGCGCAGCGGCTCGTCGTTGCGCTTGGACATCGCCATCATGCTGGCGAACGCGGCCACCGGCAGCGGGTGGATCGCGGCTTCGGTGCCGCCGGCCACCACCACGTCGGCGCGGCCGGTGCGGATCATCTCGATCGCGTAGCCGATCGCCTCGGCGCCGGAGGCGCAGGCCGAGACCGGGGTGTGCACGCCGGCCTGGGCACCGACCTCGATGCCGACGTTGGCGGACGGGCTGTTGGGCATCAGCATCGGCACGGTGTGCGGGGACACCTTGCGGGCGCCCTTCTCGCGCAGCACGTCGTACTGGTCGAGCAGGGTGGTGACGCCGCCGATGCCGGAGGCGATCACGGAACCCAGGCGCTCGGGGTCGAGCGGGGAGGCCTCATCGGTGGCCGGCTGCTCGTAGCCGGCGTCGGCCCAGGCCTCGCGGGCGGCGATCAGGGCGAACTGCGCCGAGCGGTCCAGCTTGCGCAGCAGCGGGCGGGGCAGCACCTCGGCGGGCTCGACGGCGCTGCGGGCGGCGATCCGCACCGGCAGGTCGGCGGCCCAGTCCTCCTCCAGCGCACGCACACCGGAGCGGCCGGCCAGCAGCCCCTCCCAGGTCGAGGCGGCGTCCCCGCCGAGCGGCGTGAAGGCGCCGATACCCGTGACTACCACGGTGCGGTTTTCAGTGGTCACTGGTTGTCTTCTCTCAACGTGTGGCGGGGTTCGGGGAGGGTGGAGTCCGGCGGGACGGCCGGAGCCGCCCCGCCGGTCGTCAATCAGGCGGCGTTGGTGAGGATGTAGTTCACGGCGTCGCCAACGGTCTTCAGGTTCTTGACCTCGTCGTCCGGGATCTTGACGTCGAAGCGCTCCTCGGCGGCCACGACGACCTCGACCATGGACAGCGAGTCGACGTCGAGGTCGTCGGTGAAGGACTTGTCCAGCTCGACGTCCTCCTGCGGAATGCCGGCGATCTCGTTGACGATCTCGGCAAGACCGGAAAGGACCTCGTCCTGGGTGTGAGCCATCTTGGCTGCTCCTCTTGGTGTGGAAGGCGCTTCACTGGTGCGACGCGCCGATTGACGGTACTTAAGGCGATTGCGTTGCCTAAGGGAGGGTAACGACTGCTGCCGCGTACACGAGACCCGCCCCGAACCCGATGATCAGTGCGAGGTCGCCGCTCTTGGCCTCACCGGTCTGCAGCATTCGCTCCATGGCCAGCGGGATCGAGGCCGCGGAGGTGTTGCCGGTCTCGGCGATGTCGCGGGCCACCGGCACGGAGGCCGGCAGCTTGAGGGCCTTGATCATGGCATCGGTGATGCGCATGTTGGCCTGGTGCGGGATGAAGGCTCCCAACTGGTCGGCGGTGACACCGGCCGCGTCCAGGGCCTGCTGGGCGACCTTGGCCATCTCCCAGACCGCCCAGCGGAAGACCGGCTGGCCGTCCATCCGCAGCGCGGGCCAGCGCGCCTCGTCGCCGGTGCTGCCGTTGATGGCGTCCGGCTTGGCGAAGGCGGTGTCCCAGGCCTCGGTCTGGCTGATCAGGTCCTTCTGGGTGGCGTCCGATCCCCAGACCACCTTGCCGATGCCGGGGGTGTCGGACGGGCCGACCACGGCCGCGCCGGCGCCGTCACCGAAGATGAAGGCGGTGGAACGGTCGTGAACGTCCGTCATGTCGCTGAGCCGCTCGACCCCGATGACCAGCACGTACTCGGCGCTGCCGCCGCGGATCATGCCGTCCGCCAGGTTGATGCCGTAGCCGAAGCCGGCGCAGGCGGCCGAGATGTCGAAGGCGGGCGCGGTCGGGCAGCCCAGCTTCAGCGAGATCTCGGTGGCGACCGCGGGGGTCTGCTTGAAGTGCGAGACGGTGGAGACGATCACCGCGCCGATCTGGTCGGCGGTGATCCCGGCCTGGGCGATCGCCTTGCCGGCGGCCTGCACCGACATCTCGGCGACCGACTCCTCCGGGCCGGCCCAGCGGCGCTCGGTGATGCCACTGCGGGTGCGGATCCACTCGTCGGAGGAGTCGATCCACTCCAGCACCTCGGAGTTGGGGACCACGCGGACCGGACGGTAGCCGCCGACCCCGTGGATCCGGGAGTGGGCCGCACCGGTGACGGGACGGATCTGCGGGACTGCGGTCATGCGGAGAGCTCCTCGGTGGCGTGCTCGGCGATCAGCTCGCGGGCCTTGTCCAGGTCGGCCGGAGACTTCAGGGCCAGAGTCGCCACGCCCTTGACGTTGCGCTTGATCAAGCCGGTGAGGGTGCCGGCCGGAGCGAGCTCGATGACGCAGGTGGCGCCGAGCTGTCCGATCGTCTCCATGCACAGGTCCCACCGGACCGGGTTCGCCACCTGGGCGACCAGCCGGGAGAGCACCTCGGCACCGCCGGCGACCACCTCGCCGTCCTTGTTGGACAGGTAGCGCACCGCCGGGTCGGACACAGTCAGGGTAGGCGCCAGCTCGGCCAGCCGGGTGACCCCGGGGGCCATGTAGTCGGTGTGGAAGGCGCCGGCCACCTTCAGCACGATCAACTTGGCCCTGGCCGGCGGGTCGGCCCGCAGGGCCTCCAGCGCGTCCAAGGAACCGGCGGCCACGATCTGGCCGCCGCCGTTGTTGTTCGCCGCCACCAGGCCGTGCTCGGCGAGCTTGGCCGCGACATCCTCCGGGTCGCCGCCGAGCACCGCCGTCATGCCGGTCTCGGTCACCGCGGCCGCGGCGGCCATCGCCCGGCCGCGCTCGCGCACGAAGGTCAGGGCGTCGGTGGCGTCCAGCACGCCCGCCAGGGCCGCGGTGGTGATCTCACCGACGCTGTGGCCGGCGACCGCGCCGACCAGCCGGCGGGCCTCCTCCTCGTCCGGGAAGAGCGCCCTGGCCGTCACCAGACCGCTCGCGACCAGCAGCGGCTGCGCGACGGCGGTGTCCTTGATCTCCTCGGCGGTGGCATCGGTGCCGTAGTGCACCAGATCGATCCCGGCCGCCTCCGACCAGCTGCGCAGCCGGTCGGCCACGCCGTCCAGCTCCAGCCAGGGAGCGAGCATTCCGGGGGACTGAGCACCCTGTCCAGGGGCGACGATAACGAGCACGGTTCAACCCTCTCTCGCCCGACCCCCGAGGACGGGTAGGCGACGGTAACGAAGAAAAGCACCTCGGATTGTGGAGTCTCCACAGGGCAGGAAAAGTCAGTCCGCGGTGGACTCCAGTCGGCCGAGCGCAAGTGCAATACGCAGCGTGAAGGCCGAACGGACGTCCGACGGGGCGTACCCCGTGACGTCGGTCACACGACGCAGCCGGTAGCGCACGGTGTTGGGGTGGACGAAGAGCATCCGGGCGGCCCCCTCCAGCGAAGAGGCCTGCTCCAGATAGACACTCAGCGTCTCCAGCAGTGCCGACCCGGCCTCGTCCAGCGGTGTGTAGATCTCCTCCACCAGCTGGCGGCGCGCCACCTGGTCGCCGGCGAGCGCGCGCTCGGGCAGCAGGTCGTCGGCGAGCACCGGGCGCGGCGCGTCCGGCCAGGCGGCGCAGGCCTTCAGCCCGGTCGCGGCGGCGTGCGCCGAGCGGGTCGCGGACAGCAGGTCGCCCACTGTCGGGCCGACCACCACCGGGCCGGGCGCGAACTGGCCGATCAGCGCCCGGGCCGCGTGCACCGGCTCCTTGTCGCCGCCGACCACCACCACCAGACGCTTGCCCAGCACCCCGGTCAGCACCTGCAGCCGGGCGTACCGCGCGGCCCGGCGGATCGCCTCCACCACCGCCTCGCTGTCCCCGTCCGGCGCGTTGCCCATCACCACCCGCACCTGGCTGGGCTGGCCCCAGCCGAGCGCGGCGGCCCGGGAGAGCAGGCCCTCGTCGGCGTCCCCGGAGAGCAGGGAGTTGACCACCAGCGCCTCGAGCCGGGCGTCCCAGGCACCCCGGGCCTCCGCGGCCTGGGCGTACACCTGGGCGGTGGCGAAGGCGATCTCCCGGGCGTAGACCAGCACCGACTGGCGCATGCCGTCCTCGTCGCCCGGCGCCGCGACCTCGGGGATCGCCTCCTCCATCACCTCGATGGTGGTACGGATCAGCTCCACGGTCTGACGCAGCGTGATCGCCCGGGTCAGCTCGCGCGGGGCGGTGCCGAACACGTCCGTGCTGATCGCCTGCGGGGCCTCCGGGTGGCGGTACCACTCGGTGAAGGCCGCGATGCCCGCCTGGGCCACCAGGCCGATCCAGGAGCGGTGCTCCGGCGGCATCCTGCGGTACCAGCCCAGTTGGTCGTCCATCCGGGAGATCGCCGCGGTGGCCAGCTTCCCTGACGCCTTCTCCAGCCGCTTCAGGGTTGCGGCGCGCAGCTCGGCGCGCTCGGCGGCCAGTCGCCGCTCCACGGCGGTGCCGCCGGAGGTCGCGGTCTGGCGCACGCGTCGGGGGCCCGAGGGACGGGCGGCCTTCGGGGACGGCTGCTGCACGGGTGGATCTGAGGGGTCTGGCACAGGGACAAGAGTGCCTCACCGTACGTGGTGCCCGCACCCGCCCCCCGCACCTGACCCGCTACGGTGGGTCAGGTGACCGATCCCGAGCGCCCACGGGCCGACCTGCGCCGCACCACCGAGCGGTACGTCTCCGAACCCGCCGCCGGAGTGCTGACCCGGCACGCGTTCTCCTTCTCCGGGCACTACGACCCGAAGAACCTGCACTTCGGCGCCCTGCTGGCGTGCAACGAGGAGACCCTGGCCCCCGGCGCCGGCTTCGACGAGCACCGGCACCGGGACACCGAGATCATCACCTTCGTGCTCGACGGCGCGCTGGCGCACCGCGACACCGACGGTCACGCCGGGGTGGTGCGCCCGGGCATGGTGCAGCACCTGAGCGCCGGCTCCGGCATCGCGCACACCGAACGCAACGTCGGCGGGGCCGACGTTCCGGTGCGGTTCGTGCAGATGTGGCTGCAGCCGGACGTCTTCGGCACCGACCCCGCCTACGGGCTGCGCCGGGTCCCCGAGGGGGCGGGCCTGACCCTGCTGGCCTCCGGGATGACCCGGGACGCCGACACCGGGGCGCTGCGGCTGCGGCGCTCGGACGCGGCCCTCTGGCTGGTCACCGCCGACCCGGACGAGGCGCTGCCCGAGCTCCCCGAGGCCCCCTACCGCTACGCCCATCTGACGGCCGGTTCACTCGGCTACCGCACCATCCCCGGGCCGCGCGGCCAGGGCCGCTCGCTCACCCCGGGCGACAGCGTGCGGATCACCGGGGAGGCGTTCGCGGCGCCGGTGGCCGGTGAGCAGGGGGCCCAACTGCTGCTCTGGGAGATGCACTCGGGCCTGAAGTACGGCTGAGCCGGCTACCCGAGGGCGCGGATGACGGCGCGCTCGACCGGCGAGTAGGCGCCGTCGGGTCGGCTCAGCCGCAGCGGTCCGGCCGGGACCAGCGGCGGCTGGGCGATGAACCGGGCGGTGCTGCCGCGGTTGGGCTGGGCCGCGTGGATCAGGAACGGGTGGCACAGGTAGACGTCCCCGGCCCGTCCGGTGGCGAGCGCGGTCTCCCGGTCCGGTGCGTCCAGCCGGCCGTCCCGGTCCATCCGGGCGCACAGCTCGAAGAGGTCGGCGCCCCGCTCACCGTACTCCCGCAGGTAGCGGGGCACGTCCAGGTGCGAGCCGACCTTGATCCGGGTGGGTCCGTCGGCCTCGGTCACGTCGGAGAACAGGAAGAGCATCAGCAGCGCCCGGCCGCGGGAGCGCAGGTTGAGCCGGTAGCCGCTCTCGCCCTCGGGGGTGTAGCCGGCGTCCATGTGCCAGCCGGTGTCCCCGGGGTCGGCGGCGTGCGGAAACCGGATCGGGAAGGTGCCCAGGCCGGCGCACGGCACCCAGCGCCCCTCGCCGACCAACTGGTCGAAGGCACCGTGCAGCCGCTCGGTGGTCGCGGCCCGCCGGAACGGCGCGGTCCCGTAGCCCTGGAGGCGGATCACCGGCTCGGTCCAGCTGCTCGGGTCCGCCGGATCACAGCCGGTCTCCTGCCAGAGGAACTCGCGGCACTCCTTGGCCAGTTCGCGGGGGAAGGCCTCCCGCAGCCGGACGAACCCGGCGGTGGTGAACCGGTCGATCTCTTCGGTGGTGAGCACGTTCGACACACCCGTGATCCTCCGCCGGGCGCGCCGTGCCGGGCAACCGAATTGTCGGGCGTGCCCTGAACGCTCAGCCCGCCGGCGTGGTGCGCGCCCACAGCTCGGCCAACAGCCGGTTCACCGCCTCGGGCTGCTCCTGGTGCGGGGCGGGCACGGCGCCGGGGACCAGGGCCCGCCGGGCGCCGTCCTGCCAGACCGTCACCGTCACCGGTTCGCGTCGCATGTCTGGAGTCTACGGCGCGTCAGTTCGCCCCGCGCCCGCTCCCGCCCCCGCATCGTCAGCATGTGGTGATCACCGCAAGTCGGCTTGCGGGGACGGGTGCGACGGCGGGGCCGGTTCGTCAACCAGCGCCGTGCAGTTGGACCACCGCGTACCGTCCGCTGGTGCGCCAGGCCTCGCCAGTGGTGTCGAGTTCCCGGACCACCGCCTCGGACAGGCCGGTGACCACGTCCGACTTGAGGGTGCGCAGGGCGGCCACCGGCGCCGGGAAGTAGCCGGCCACCTCGGCGAACGGCACGGTCGGCGGCCACAGCCGATCACCCACCAGGCGGCGGTAGTTGAGGTCGCCCTTCAGGATCGTCACAGTGGCGCGGGCGAACTCGGCGGCCAATTCGGCGGGTAGTTCGCGGTACGGCAGCGGGGCGCAGAAGAAGGCGTGGGTGCGGACCGTCAGGGTGCCGTCGGCGATCGCCTGCCAGAGGCGGTCGCCGATCGCGCCGGCCTTGGAGCCGCGCAGCCGCCCGACGGCCGCCAGGACGTCCGCCATCACGGCGTCGGAGACGTAGTAGGGCTGCGGCTTCACCCAGAGCGCCACTTCGGCCGCCAGGCCGCTGGTCAGCAGGTGGTCGATCAGCACCAGGTCGGGCAGCAGCTCACGCCCGGCGTTGTCCGCCACCAGGTCGACCCGTCCGCCCGCCGCCCGTTCCAACTCCCGCCACAGCGATGGTCCGTCGTCCACCAGCAGGCCGGTGGCGGTGGCGGCACCCGGGTCGTTGGTGATCCGGAACCCGAGGTCGGCCCGGTTGCCCCAGAGCGCGGAAGTCAGCAGCGCCGCCCGCCGGTTGGGCTCCGGGAGGTCGAGCAGCGCGATCAGGGCCGTCAACTCGTCGTCCACCGCCGGGTTCGCCAGCTCGGCGCTCTTCAGCGGGGCGAACGGGTCGACGCCCTGCCAGGCCCCGGCCGTGAAGTAGCCGGTGGCCTGGAGGAGCCGGCGGTAGAAGTAGCTTTCCGCCCAGAGGAACGGTGCCTCGCCCCAGGGCAGCCCCCACAGCCCGTCACCCCAGCGCAGCCACTGCTCGTGGTCGGGGGCGTCCGGCGGCAGCGCGGTGAGTACGCCCGCGGTGCTCTCGGTCAGCAGTCGCTGGAGCGCCTGCCGCTCGGGCGGCCCGTACGGCAGCGCGTCCAGCACCTGCCGCAGCAGCTCGGGGTGCCGCCGGTGGAAGACGCTCCAGGGGAAGGAGCGCGGATCGCTGCTGAGGATCACCGGTGCGTCGGGCATGGCCGGGTCCGCCCTTTCGTCAGGCTGCTGCTTCGGTAACCGCTGCTTCGGCATTCGCTGTTCCGGTGTCCGCCGCCGGGGCGCAGAGCTTCACCAGGTCGTCCAGTGACAGCTCCAGGGCGGCGGCGAGGGCGGCGATGGTGAAGAACGCCGGCGTGGGGGCCCGGCCGGTCTCGATCTTGCGGAGGGTCTCGGTGGACAGGCCCGCCTGTGCGGCGACCTGCACCATGCTCCGCTCGCCGCGGGCCTGCCGGAGCAGGGCGCCGAGCCGTTCGCCGCGTTCGCGTTCCTGGGGGGTGAGGGGAGTGCGCACCATGGCGCCAATACTAATGCCGTGATACAAATACCGGTATAAGAATTGGGTCCAGGGAGGAGTGGACGATGGTGGAGATCAAGACCGATGCGGCGCTGGACGCGATGCGCGAGGCCGGGCGGGTGGTCGCGGACGCGCTCGCCGCAGTGCGGGCGGCGGCAGGGGTCGGGGTGTCGCTGCGGGAACTCGACGAGGTGGCGAGGGCGGTGCTCCGCGAAGCCGGCGCCGACTCCCCGTTCCTCGGCTACCGACCCGGCTTCGCCCCCACCCCGTTCCCGGCGGTGATCTGCACCTCCGTCAACGACGCCATCGTGCACGGCGTCCCGACCGGCTACCGGCTGCGCGACGGCGACCTGGTCAGCGTCGACTGCGGGGCCCGACTCGGCGGCTGGACGGGTGACGCGGCGGCCAGCTTCACCGTCGGCACGCCCCGCCCCGCCGACCTGCGCCTGATCGAGACCACCAACCGCGCCCTGGAGGCGGGCATCGCCGCCGCGGTGGTCGGCGCCCGGATCGGCGACATCTCGCACGCCATCGGTGCCATCGGCCGCGCGGCGGGCTACGGCGTGCCCGCCGACTTCGGCGGCCACGGCATCGGTCGGCGCATGCACGAGGATCCGCACGTCCCCAATGACGGCCGTCCGGGGCGGGGCATGGTGCTGCGGCACGGCATGGTGCTGGCCCTGGAGCCCATGTTCCTGGCGGGCGGTGGCGACGCGTACGCGACGGCCGCGGACGGTTGGACCCTGGTCACCGTCGACGGCAGCCGCGCCGCCCACAGCGAGCACACGGTGGCGGTGACGGAGGCGGGGCCCCGGGTGCTGACGGCACTGTGAGGGCGGTCGGCGCGGCGCCCGTCCAGGGCCCGGCTGTTCACCGCCGCAGTTCTGCGTCGCCTCCCCGGGCGCGCACGAACTCCGCGATGCGGCGCAGGGTTTCCGGGGTGTCCGTGTGCACATGGCCCGCCAGGCCGAGGGCGCGGGCGGCGGTGACGTGGCCGGGGGTGTCGTCGATGAAGAGTGCGTCGGCAGGGGCGGCGGCGAGGCGGTGCAGGGCCAACTCGTAGATGCGGGGGTCGGGTTTGGCGCAGCCGACCTCGCAGGAGAGGACGACGGCGTCCACCAGGTCGAGCAGGCCGGCGTGTTGGAGGGCGGGGCGCATCGAGGGCCAGGCGTTGCTGACGATCGCCGTGCGCGCGGCCGGACGCAGGGCGCGCACGGCGGCGACCAGTTCGGGGTCCCAGGCATGGCCGCGCGTCACATCCGCTCGGAGGGCGCCGGACTGCGCCGGTCCGAGCCGCAGTCGCTCGGCGACCACTCCCCACCAGGCGTCCTCGCTCACCCGGCCGATCAGGATCTGGTCGTCATTGCCGCCGTAGAGGGCCGCCATCACCTCGGCGGGGGTGCGACCGAGCCGACCGGCCCAGTCGTCGGCGACGGCCGCAAGGTGATCGGGGCTCAGGACGCCGCCGATGTCGATCAGAACTGCCGGGCGGCCCACGCGGATCAGCCCACCAGCTCGAGGACCGGCATGAGTCCGGCGGGCCGCTCGGTGACGGGGAGGTCGTCGACCGGGAAGTGCCGGCAGCCGATCGCGGTGGCCGCGGCATCGGCCGGCTGGTCGCCCACCATCAGTACGTCGGCCGGCGCCAGACCGAGCCGGTCGCAGGCGGCTTGGAAGATCGCGGGATCGGGCTTCCGCACGCCGAGCTCGAAGGAGAGGAGGTAGTCGTCGACGAGTCCGTCCAGGCCGTGGGAGACGAACACCGGCCGCAGGTCCCAACCGATGTTGCTCAGCACGGCGATCGGCAGCCCGCGCCGCCGCAGCTCCCGCAGGGTCGGGCCGGCATCGCGGTACGGCTGCCAGGCGGCCGGCGACCTGTGGCGGTCGTAGAGTGCGTCCGCCGAGAGGCCGACCGGCAGCTCGGCCGCCCGGGCCAGCGCGGTGTAGGCGGCCCGGTGCTCATCCGACGTCAGGTCACGCGCCGCCCAGAGCGGCTCGATGGCCTCGGGCACCTCGCGCGGCCCAGGTCCGCCGGGGAGCGCTCCGAACCGGTCCAAGCGGCGCACCAGATCGGCGCGTTCGCCGTCGGGAAGGTCCAGCCCCGCCGCACGCGTGCAGGTGTCGAGCCACTCGGCGGTGGACTCGATGCGGAAGAGCGTGCCGGAGAAGTCGAAGAGGACACCCCTGATCATGCGGCGAGCCTAGCGCCGCGATGGCATCCGGTCGACCACACCCGCAGCGGCGTGCGTGCGGAGTTTCCGTGATCCGACCTCGGCCCGCGCGTCTCCCGAAAGGTGGGGTTTGGACCGTGGCCGACGGTCACGGCTGACGGAGGGAAGGCACTTGAGGCTCGAACTGCGGCACCTGCAGATGCTCTGCGCGATGGCGGACTGCGGCAGCGTGGGCCGCGCGGCCGGCCTGCTCGGCTATTCGCAGCAGGCCCTGAGCGGACAACTCCAGCGCATCGAGGCCCACTTCGGCCAGCCCCTGTTCCGGCGCACCGCCTGCGGCATCGAACCGACCGGCTACGGCGCCGCCATCGTGACACAGGCTCGCGATGTGGTGACCCGGGTCGGAGCCATCGGCGGTCACGCCGCCTCCGGTGCGGCGCAAGAGGCCGACCGTCCCCGATCCCTGCGACTGGCCACCACCGGATCGCCGCTCCTGGCGGGCCTGGTGACCCGGGTCCGCGATCGCCTCGGTGAGCTGCCGCTGAACGTCACCAGCGTTCACCGGCCCGCGACGGCCGCAGAGTTGCTGGAGCGCGGTGCCGTCGATGTGGTGCTCGGCGTCGACCATCCGGGGCGGGCCCAGCGCCTGGCCCCCTCGCTCGCACACCTGTGCGTCGCCACCGAGCCGCTGTTCATCGCGATGTCCGCCGGTCACCGACTGCGCCACCGGCTGGAGGTGCGACTCGCCGAACTCGCCGAGGACAGCTGGTTCCTCACGCCGGACAACGGCGCGGGGTGGCCGGCCGCCCTCCACGACGCCTGCGCGGCGGACGGGTTCACCCCCGCGGCCGTGCACGACTACCTCGGCGACCAGCAGCAGCTCCAACTCATGGTGGCCCAGGGGATGGGCGTTACGGTGACCCACGCCACCGTGCGGGCGATCCCGGGCGTGCTCGTCAAGCCACTGGCGGGCTCCCCCCTCTGGTGCCGACACCTGCTCGCCTGGCAGCCGGAAGCCGTGACCAGGCCGGTACTGGAGGTCCTCCGCGCCTCAGCGGTCGCCGCCCACCGCCAATTGCTCGCTCAGGCACCGCACTTCCAGGCTTGGATCAAGCGGACGTACCAGGTGAGGACGGCCGTCGAGGCCGACTGGCGAGAGCGCCGCAACAGCTCGGTGTTATGACCAGGAGCCCGCAAGTGCTGTGTCCCAGGGCATTCCCCAGCCTTCCGCTCGATGGAAGTCTGCGTGCAGCAGCGGAGCCTGCACGCTCCGGTGCCGCACATCCCCCACGCACACGTCCCTCGAGGAGCGCCATGTCGCGCCGACCCACCCTCAGAAGCCTCGCGGCCGCCCTGGCCGCCACCACCCTGCTCGGCCTCGGAGCCGGAACCGCACCCGCCGCCCCGCCCGGTTCGGCCCCACCCACCGGCGCGGCCAGGGTGGCAGCGGTGCCCGCCCAGGGCCACGCCCGGCCCCCGGCCGCCTACGCACCGGTCGGCATCTCGGACGCGGGCACCGACCGGGACGCCCTCCAGACCGGCCGCCTGTCACCCGCCCAACTTCCGCCCGCCCGAACCAGCCTGACGCCCCAAACGGCCGACCAGGCCCACCGTGCGGCCCACCCGGCCGCCCAGTCGTGCACCCCCGCCGACTTCAGCAGCCGTACCGGTGCGGCACTCGCCTCGTACCTCGAGTCGTCGACCACCGACTGCGTCAACACCCTGTTCGCGCTCACCGGCAGGGACGCGCACGGAGTGTTCCAGGAGTCCCAGGCGATCCCGGTCGCCCAGGCCCTGACGACCGTGGCCGCCGCCTACAAGGGCGACGACTCCGCCGGCATCCAGCAACTCGTGCTCTACCTGCGCGCCGCCTACTACGTGCAGTTCTACGATGCGGGCGACGTCGGCCCGTACGACGACAAGCTGACCGCGCCGGTGACGGCGGCCATGGACGCGTTCTTCGCGAGCCCGCACTCGCGGGACGTGACGGACGCCAACGGCGCCGTCCTGGGCGAGACAGTCACCCTCACCGACAGCGCCAACCTGCACCAGCACTACCTGGACGTCTACCAGCGCCTCTACAACGCGTACAACAGCTCCTGGGACGTGTCCCCCGCCATGGACGCCGTCGTCTACGACGTCAACAGCGCGCTCTGGCGGGCGGCGAACAACCCCGCGTTCGTCACGGCCGTCACCGGCGACTCCGGCCTGGTCAACACGCTCGATGCGTTCGTGCTCGGCCACACCGGCATGCTCGGCGGCGACAACACCTTCATGGTGTCGGGTGCCGGCCAGGACCTGGCGGCCTACATCCAGTTCCCCGCACTGCAGTCCACCGTCCGGCCGATGATGCTCGGCATGCTGCGGACGGCGCGGATGACCGGGCCGACCGCCGCGCTCTGGGTCGCCGTGGCCCAGCAGAGCGCCGACTTCGACGCGACCAACTGTGCCACGTACGCACCTGCGACCTGCCCGACCGTCTGAAGGCCGCCGTGCTGACCGACTCGCGCACCTGCACCCCGACGATCACGGTGGCGGCGCAGGCCCTCGACGCGACCCAGCTCGCGGCGGTCTGCGACAGCCTGGCCAAGCAAGTCCCGTGGTTCCAGAACCTGGTGCGGGCCGCCGGTCCGATCCGGGGCCAGACCATCACCGGTGAGACCATGGTGGTGTTCGCCAGTCGGCAGGACTACCAGATCTACGGACCCGCGATCTACGGCATCGACACCGACAACGGCGGCATCACCGAGACCGGTGATCCCGGCCGGCCCGGCAACGCCGCCTTCTCGGTGATGTACCAGGCGCCCTACGCCACCGACTTCACCGCGAACATCTGGAACCTCAACCACGAGTTCACCCACTACCTCGACGCCGTGTACAACACCCGCGGCGACTTCACGGCCGAGACCGCCGTGCCGGACGTGTGGTGGATCGAGGGCATCGCCGAGTACACCTCCTACACCTACCGGGGCGTCCCGGACACCGAGGCACTGGCCGACGCGCCCGAGCACACCTACGCGTTGAGCACCCTCTTCCAGAACACCTACGGCAACAGCGACACGACCCGCACCTACCCGTGGGGCTACCTGGCGGTCCGCTACATGTGGGAGCGCCACCCCGACGTGATGCACGCGATGCTGGGGCACTTCCGGACCGGCGACTACACCGGCGGGTACGCCGTCTACAACTCGCTCGGGACCACGTACGACGCCGACTTCGCCAGGTGGCTCGACGGGCTCTCGAGCACCGGGAGCGGCAGCCCGACGGCGGCCTTCGGCACCTCGATCGACCGCCTCTCGGTGGCCTTCACGGACAAGTCCACCGAGACCGGCAACGGCCGCATCACGGGCTGGGTTTGGAACTTCGGTGATGGTGCCACGGCCAATACCG
Source organism: Kitasatospora humi (assembly GCF_020907985.1). Taxonomy (GTDB): domain Bacteria; phylum Actinomycetota; class Actinomycetes; order Streptomycetales; family Streptomycetaceae; genus Kitasatospora; species Kitasatospora humi. Next base: position 56,783 of record NZ_JAJJPA010000027.1, read on the forward strand.
AGAACCCGACGCACAGTTACGCCAAGCCGGGCAGCTACACCGCCACCCTGACCGTCACCGACAGCAATGGACGCACGGCCACGACTACGGCCCGGGTCACGGTGAGCGACACCGCCGCCTGCACCGGCGCCGACCAGCGCCTGCTGGACCGGAACTGCTACCGCGCCGACCAGTCGGCCGCCGCCGGCGGCCAGGACTACCTGTACATCTACCTGCCCGCCGGCACGACCCGGTTGACGGTCAGCACCTCGGGGGGCAGCGGAACGGCGTACCTCTACTACAGCGCGAGCGGCTGGGCGACGAAGTCCCACCACTCGGCCGCCTCCACCCGTCCCGGGACGGTGCAGTCCCTGACCGTCACCAACAAGACGGCCGGGTACCGCTACATCACCCTGTACGGGGCAACCGCGTTCAACGGGGTTTCCGTGAGCGCCAGTTACTGATCCGCAGTACGGACTGAAGGCGCGGGCCCGGCCCCCGGCGGCAGCAACGCCACCGGGGGCCGGGCTGCGCCGTGAGGTCGCCGATCGGCGTGCGTCGGCGTCCGCCCCCCGGAACACCTGGAACCATGCGCGCCTGGTGGCGCCGAGCCACCGGGCGCTCCGCGCCGGGCGCGTCCCCGTCAGGCAGGCGCGTGCGGCTGAGCCCGCGTCTGCGGCCGTGCCGAGCCGGTGGGCGGTTGCGCTGCGCTGTACCAAAGCGTGTGAGGGTCATTGACCCGTATCCGACCAGTGGGTAACTTCCCGGCCAGTAACCTCGCGGAATCCCGGCCCTGCCGCCCCCACGGCCCGGTCGGTCCTTCTCTTTGGCGCAGCCCCCACCCCTGGTTTCAAGGAGAGCCCCCGCATGTCCCTCCGTGCCCGCTCACGCCGTCCCGCCCGCGCACGCCGTCTCGCCCGCCGTCTCTCCCGCGCACGCCGTCTCGGGGCGGCCGTCGTGGTGTCCGCCACCCTGGCCGGCCTCGGCCTCGCGCTGCCGGCCCGGGCCCAGGCCGCTTCGGCCGTCAATTACGTTGCCCTCGGCGACAGTTACAGCGCCGGGTCGGGCGTTCTGCCGCTCGACCTGAGCGCTCCGCTGGAGTGCGCCCGCTCCAGCGTGAACTACCCGCACGACCTGGCAGCCGAGGCCGGTCTGAACCTCACCGACGTCACCTGCGGCGGTGCCCAGACCAAGGACTTCACCGGCTCCCAGTACCCGGGCGTCGCCCCGCAGTTGGACGCGCTCAACGCCGACACCGGTCTGGTCACCATGACCATCGGCGGCAACGACAGCGGCGTCTTCATCGACGCGATCCTGGCGTGCGGCTCGGCCGGTGTGGTCACCCTCGGCTTCGGCGACCCGTGCCAGACCCTCTACGGCTCCAGCTTCGACAACACCATCGACAACAGCACCTATCCGGCGCTGGTGTCGGCGCTGGGCGCCGTCCGGGCCAAGGCACCCAACGCCCGCGTGGCCATCCTCGGTTACCCGTGGATCGTGCCGAGCCAGGCGGTGCCCGGCTGCTTCGCCAAGATGCCCATCGCGGCCGGTGACATCCCCTACCTGCGCGACCTGGAGGCGCACCTCAACTCGGCCGTCCAGCGGGCCGCCGCCGCCACCGGCGTCAAGTACGTCGACATGTCCGCCGCCTCCGACGGCCACGATGCCTGCCAGCCGATCGGCACCCGGTGGATCGAGCCGGTGCTGTTCGGCACCAACTACGTGCCCGTCCACCCCAACGCCCTGGGCGAGGCCGCGATGGCCGAGCAGGCCGCCGACACGCTCGGCCTCGGCTGACCCCCCAGCCGCCGACGGCAGCCGAGAGCCGGTCACGGCGCGGGCGCGGATCCACGGACCGCCGCCCGCGCCGTGACCGTTGGTGCTGTCGGCGCCGTCGGTGCTGTTGGCACTGCTAGCGCTGCCCGCGCAGCTCCGCGAGCACGGCGTCGGTGAAGGCCGGCCACACCTCGGCCGCCCACGGGCCGAAGTCGCGGTCGGCGAGGGCCACGCAGGCCACGCCCGCCACCGGGTCGACCCAGAGGAAGGTGCCGGACTGGCCGAAGTGCCCGAACGTGGCGGGGGAGCTGCCGGCGCCCGTCCAGTGCGGGGACTTGCCGTCGCGGATCTCGAAGCCGAGACCCCAGTCGTTGGGCCGCTGGTGGCCGAAGCCCGGCAGCACCCCGCTCAGGCCGGGGAAGGACACCTCAAGGGTGGCGGCGGCCACCGTGGAGGGGTGCAGCAGCTGCGGGGCCTGCAACTCGGCGGCGAAGGCGGCCAGATCGGCGGCCGTGGAGACGCCGCCGGCGCCGGCCGGGCTGCGGTGCGCCGGGTCGATCGCGGTGTCCGCCATGCCCAGCGGCTGGAACACCGCCTCGGCGGCGTAGCGCTCGAACGGGATGCCGGACGCCTTGGTGATGGTGTCGGCGAGGACGTCGAAGCCGGCGTTGGAGTAGAGGCGGCGGGTCCCCGGGGCGGCCATCGCCCGGCGCTCGTCGAAGGCGAGGCCCGAGGTGTGGGCCAGCAGGTGGCGGACGGTCGAGCCGTCCGGGCCGGCCGGGTCGTCCAGTTCGAAGACGCCCTCCTCGACGGCGACCAGCGCCGCGTAGGCGGTCAGGGGCTTGGTCACGGAGGCCAGTTGGAAGCGGTGCCGCTGCGGGCCGTGCGCCCCCAGCAGCGCGCCGTCCGCGCCCCGCACCACTGCCACCGCAGCCGTCTCGACCGGCCAGTCTTCGATCATCCGCACGCTCTGCATGACCTGCACTGTAATGCGAAGGAGGGATTTCCCGGATTGCGCTTGCTTCGAGTGCACTCCAACTCGCTAGCGTCAAGGACGTCAACACCGCACGGACCAGGGGAAGTGACCGATGAGCGCGGAACTCCTGGCGGCGCTCGACCACGCCGAGCGAGCGCCGCTGCACAGCATCAGCGAGGTCGCCGAGCTGACCGGGCTCACCGCCCACACGCTGCGCTGGTACGAGCGGATCGGCCTGCTCGATCCGGTGGACCGCACGCACGCCGGCCGCCGCCGCTACAGCGACGCCGACCTGGCCCGCCTGGAGTTCCTCGGCAGGCTGCGGCTGACCGGCATGTCGGTGGCGGACATGGTCCGCTACATCGAAATGGTCCGTGAGGGCCCCGGGACCATGGACGCGCGGCGCGACCTGCTGATCGAGCACCGCGCCGAGGTCCGGGAGCGGATAGCCGACCTGCACGCCAGCCTCGCGGTGCTGGACTGGAAGATCGACTTTTACGGCGCGCACCTGACCGCGAGCGACGCGCCGACGAACGACGACGCACCCGAGAACTGCGACGCACACCAGGACGGCAGCAGTAGCGCGCACGAAGGCGGCTACACGCACAACAGCGGCAACACGAACGACAGCGGCAACACGAACGACAGCGACTACGCGAACAACAGCAACTCCGGGAAGGCAGTTAGCGCATGAGCAACACCAAGCTCCCCACCGTCGAGCTCGGCAAGGGCGGCCCGCTGGTCGGGGTCCAGGGCCTGGGCTGCATGGGCATGAGCGAGTTCTACGGTCCGACCGACACCACCGAGGCACTGGCCACCCTGGACGCCGCGCTGGAGGCCGGCGTCACCCTGTACGACACCGCCGACATGTACGGCTCCGGCGCCAACGAGGAGCTGATCGGCCCGTTCGTCCGGGCCAACCGCGACCAGGTGGTGATCGCCACCAAGTTCGCCATCGAGCGCAAGGCCGACGACCCGACCTACCGCAAGGTCCGCAACGACCCGGCCTACATCCGCCAGGCCGTCGACGGCTCGCTCAAGCGCCTGGGCATCGACGTGATCGACCTGTACTACATGCACCGCCGCGACCCCGCGGTGCCGCTGGCCGAGTCGGTCGGCGCCATGGCCGAGCTGGTGCAGGCCGGCAAGGTGCGCCACCTGGGCCTGTCCGAGGTGACGGCCGCCGAGCTGCGCGAGGCGCACGCGGTTCACCCGATCGCCGCCGTGCAGTCCGAGTGGTCGCTGTTCACCCGCGACGTCGAGCGGGCCGTGGTGCCCGCCGCCGCCGCGCTGGGCGTCGCCCTGGTGCCCTACTCGCCGCTCGGCCGCGGCTTCCTGACCGGCTCGTTCGCCAACGCCGGGGAGCTGACCGAGGGCGACTTCCGGCACAGCCAGCCGCGCTTCACCGGCGACAACGCGGCCGCCAACGCCGCGCTGATCGAGCCGATCCAGCGGATCGCCGCCGAGCGCGGGGTGACGGCGGCACAGGTCGCGCTCGCCTGGGTGCAGCAGCGCGCCCAGGTGCACCACCTGACCGTCGTCCCGATCCCGGGCACCCGCAAGCGCACCCGCCTGGCCGAGAACGTGGCCGGCGCCACCCTGAAGCTCACCGACGCCGAGCTGGCCCGCCTGGAGCACATCGGCAGCGAGGTGACGGGCGACCGCTACGCCGACATGAACTCCACCTTCGCCGGGCGCGAGTGACGCCGGTTCACGCGCGGGCTCAGCTGTACTTGACGTCCTGGTAGTCGCCCAGCGCGATGGCGGCGAAGTTGTAGAGGCTGTCGGTGCCCGGGTCGAAGTAGCCGGCGTGGCCGACGGCGCCGGCGGAGGAGATGCGCTCGGCGCCGAAGTCCGGGCTGGTCGGATCGGCACCGTGGCCGAGGCCGCCGACCTCCAGGTAGGGGACGTTGCCGATCCAGTCCGCCGGGTTGCGGGTGGCCCAGACCTGGACGCCGGTGCCGAGCTGGGCGGCGTTGTCCACGTTCATGCCCGGGCTGCCGAGGATCATCATGTCGGTGGTCGCGCCGCGCAGCTTGGGCGCCGCCTCACCGCAGACCACGCTGCCGTAGGAGTGGCAGATCAGCGACGGCGGGGCGGCCGGAGCGGTGGTCTGGTGCAGTCCGTCGAGGAAGCGCAGCAGCCGCGGCGCGGCGGCGTCGGCCAGCCGGGAGGTCACGGCGTCCGGGCCCAGTCCGAACGGGCTGACATAGTCCGTCCAGGCGATCACCGCGGTCGGGGTGCCGGGGGAGAGCCGCTGCTCCTCGGCCTGCACGGCGCGGGCCATGCCGGCGGTGCTCTGCAGCGGGCGGTCCTGGGGATCGTGGTGGCCGAGGTCACTGTCGGAGCCCGGTACCACCACGGAGATCCGCTTGGCGGCGGCGAGGTCGCCGAAGACCTCGGTGACCAGGCCCCGGCCGCGCGGGTCGAAGGCCAGGATCTGGCGGCCCGGCGCGAGCAGCGGGCGGGTGTCGTTGGCCCGGGTGACCGCCTGCGCACGCTGGTCGGCGTGCAGCTTCTTGTCGGTGCTCGCGGCCACGGCGCGGTCCAGCTCGTTCTGCACCGCGATGTGGTTGGCCTGGTAGCGCAGCTGGAGCGGGGCGCCGTCCAGGTTGCCGACCACCAGGGGGTAGGTCTGCGCGAGCTGCTGCTGCTGGGCGGGGGTGAGGGAGGCGAAGAAGGCGGCCACGCCGGCGGCGTCCGCACCGGCCGGATCGGGCAGGGCGCGACCCAGTGAGTGGTCCTGCACCCAGGCGGCGGCGCCGGCCGGCGGAGTGGTGATCGCCACCTGCTCGTTGGAGCGGGTCGCCTGGGCCGCCGCGTTGCCGGCGTCCGCCAGCACCGCGCAGGCCGCGAAAGCGCCGATCATCACGCGCTTCAGCCGGCGGCGCTGCATCGCCTCAACTCCTGGTGGTACGACGGCTGGTCGGGGACCGCCGCGCGGGGCACGACTGGGTACAAGCGGCCAGCGTAACGGGCGATGGAGCCCAGTCGAACTGTGGGTTGGATCACAGTGAAGCCGGCCAGGTGTGTCGCAGGTGACACGTGGAAGTCACAGAGTAGCGGAGTCACTCGACGCAGTGTCAGTCACCTGGTGACGCAGGGTCAGGGTCAGTGGCCGGTGTCGGACGACCAGTGGCCGGCGACCAGCGCCGGGCCCAGGTGGTCCAGCTGCGCCTCGATCACCGCGATCATGCCCTCCGGGCCCTCCTCGCGCTGCCGGTCGCCGGCGGTGGACCAGGCCAGGTGCGCGGTGCGGACCGCCGCGCCGAAGACGGCGGCGAGCAGCCGGGGGCGCGGGTCCTGAACGGCGTCCACGCCCTGCCGGGCGGCCAGGATCGCGGCGACCCGCTGCTCCTGCTCGGCGGAGCGGCGCAGCTGGGCGGCGAGCAGGCTGGGCGTCGACTCGATCAGCCGGAGCAGTTCCAGGGCGGCCCCGACGCCCCGGGAGCCCTGCTGGTAGTCCTCGGTGCTGAGGTCGCGCCACGCCGCGCAGACCGCGATCCGCAGTGCGAGCAGCGGCGGCTCCTCGGGCGGACGGTCGGCGAGGCGTTCGATGAAGTACTCCTCCGCGTCGGCCAGGATGGCGAGCGCGGCCTCCTCCTTGTTGGCGAAGTAGCGGAAGAAGGTCCGCTGCGAGACGTCGACCGCCGCGGCGATCTCGTCCACCGTGGTGCGCGCGTAGCCCTGGCTGAGGAACAGCCGGTGTGCGGCGTCCACCAGGGCGTCCCGGGTGCGCTGCTTCTTGCGCTCACGCAGGCCGGGTGCCGCAGCCGGCGCAGCTGTCGAGGTCGAGCCCATGCCCTCACGATATCGCCTCCGGCCCCACCCCCTGAAGGTTCGCTGTCAGCCACTGTCATAATTTTCCCCGGTGGCGCCCGCAGGCCTACGCGCTCGTGGGGACGGGCAGGACCGGGCGCCACCACCGGAAGCGGCGGCACCGACCCGAGATCAGCGGGCGGTCGCGGACCGAACGGCCGAGGGCCGGCCCCCCGGAAGACGGGGAGCCGGCCCTCAGGCGTCAGGGGGCGGCGCGGATCAGGCGTCGCCGCCGGCCTCGCCCGGGTGAGCGGCGGCGACGTCGAGCAGCTGGTAGCGGTCGATCGCCTCCTTCAGCGCGGAGCGTTCGATCTTGCCCTGCTTGGCGAGCTCGGTGAGCACGCCAAGGACCACCGACTGCGCGTCGATGTGGAAGAACCGGCGGGCCGCACCGCGGGTGTCGGCGAAGCCGAAACCGTCGGCGCCCAGCGACTGGTAGTCGCCCGGCACCCAGCGGGCGATCTGGTCCGGCACGGCGCGCATCCAGTCGGAGACCGCCACGAACGGGCCCTCGGCGCCCTGCAGCTTCTGGGTGACGTACGGCACCCGCTGCGGCTCCTCCGGGTGGAGCAGGTTGAACTCCTCGGTGGCGACCGCGTCGCGGCGCAGCTCGTTCCAGGAGGTGGCCGACCAGACGTCCGCCTTGACGTTCCACTCCTCGGCGAGGATCCGCTGCGCCTCCAGCGCCCACGGCACCGCGACGCCCGAGGCGAGGATCTGCGCCGGGATCTGGCCGGCCTCGCCGGCCCGGTACCGGTAGAGGCCCTTGAGGATGCCCTCGACGTCGACGTTCTCCGGCTCGGCCGGCTGGACGATCGGCTCGTTGTAGACCGTCACGTAGTAGAAGACGTCCTCGCCGTGCGGGTGCTCGGCGGAGGAGCCGTACATCCGGCGCAGACCGTCCTGGACGATGTGGGCGATCTCGAACCCGTAGGCCGGGTCGTAGGCCACCACGGCCGGGTTGGTCGAGGCCAGCAGGTGCGAGTGGCCGTCGGCGTGCTGCAGGCCCTCACCGGTCAGCGTGGTGCGGCCGGCGGTGGCGCCGAGCACGAAGCCGCGGGCCAGCTGGTCGGCCATCTGCCAGAACTGGTCGCCGGTGCGCTGGAACCCGAACATCGAGTAGAAGACGTAGACCGGGATCAGCGGCTCGCCGTGGGTCGCGTAGGACGAACCGGCGGCGATCAGCGAGGCGGTGCAGCCGGCCTCGGAGATGCCGTCGTGCAGCATCTGGCCGGTCGGCGACTCCTTGTAGGCCAGCAGCAGCTCGCGGTCGACCGACTCGTAGGTCTGGCCGAGCGGGTTGTAGATCTTGGCCGACGGGAAGAGCGAGTCCATGCCGAAGGTGCGGTACTCGTCCGGCGCGATCGGCACGAAGCGGTTGCCGATGCCCTTGTCCCGCATCAGGTCCTTGAGCAGCCGGACGAAGGCCATCGTGGTGGCGATGGTCTGCTGGCCGGAGCCCTTCTTGACCGCCTTGTACGCGTCGTCGCCGGGCAGCACGAGCTGGCGCGGGCGCACCTTGCGGGTCGGCATGTAGCCGCCGAGCTCCTGCCGGCGGTCGTGCATGTACTGGATCTCTTCCGAGTTGCGGCCGGGGTGGTAGTAGGGCGGGTAGCCCTCCTCCAGCTGCTTGTCGGTGATCGGCAGGTGCAGCCGGTCGCGGAACCGCTTGAGGTCCTCGACGGTCAGCTTCTTCATCTGGTGGGTCGCGTTGCGGCCCTCGAAGTTCGGACCCAGGGTCCAGCCCTTGACGGTCTGGGCCAGGATCACGGTCGGCTGGCCCTTGTGCTCGGTGGCCGCCTTGAACGCCGCGTAGATCTTGCGGTGGTCGTGACCGCCGCGACCCAGGTGCTGGATCTGCTGGTCGGTCATGTCCTCGACCATGGCGCGCAGCCGCAGGTCGCCGCCGAAGAAGTGGTCGCGGATGTACGCGCCGGACTCGGTGGCGTAGGTCTGGAACTGGCCGTCCGGGGTGGTGTTCAGCTTGTTGACCAGGACGCCGTCGCGGTCCTGGGCCAGCAGCGGGTCCCAGGTGCGGTCCCAGATCAGCTTGATGACGTTCCAGCCGGCGCCGCGGAACTGCGACTCCAGCTCCTGGATGATCTTGCCATTGCCGCGGACCGGGCCGTCGAGGCGCTGCAGGTTGCAGTTGACCACGAAGGTCAGGTTGTCCAGGCCCTCGCGCGCGGCCAGGGAGAGCTGACCCAGCGACTCCGGCTCGTCCATCTCGCCGTCGCCCAGGAAGGCCCAGACGCGCGAGTCGGAGGTGTCCTTGATCCCGCGGTGCTCCAGGTAGCGGTTCATCCGGGCCTGGAAGATCGCGCCCAGCGGGCCGAGGCCCATGGAGACGGTCGGGAACTCCCAGAAGTCCGGCATCAGCCGCGGGTGCGGGTAGCTGGACAGGCCGAAGGGGGCCTTCGACTTCTCCTGGCGGAAGGCGTCGAGCTGCTGCTCGGAGAGTCGGTCCAGCAGGAAGGCGCGGGCGTAGATGCCGGGGGAGGCGTGGCCCTGGAAGAAGATCTGGTCGCCGGACTCGCCCTCGGCGTCCTTGCCGCGGAAGAAGTAGTTGAAGCCGACGTCGTAGAGCGACGCGGAGGAGGCGAAGGTGGCGATGTGGCCGCCGACGCCGATGCCGGGGCGCTGGGCGCGCGAAACCATGACGGCCGCGTTCCAGCGGGTCGCGTTGAGGACCTTGCGCTCGATCTCCTCGTTGCCGGGGAAGAACGGCTCGTCCTTGGTGGCGATCGTGTTGACGTAGTCCGTGCTGCGCATCTCGGGCACGGCCACGCGCTTCTCGCGGGCGCGCTCGATCAGGCGGAGCATCAGGTAGCGGGCGCGCTCACGTCCCCGCTCGTCGATGGCCGCGTCGAGCGACTCGAGCCATTCCGCGGTCTCCTCGGGATCGAAGTCCGGGACCTGACTCGGAAGGCCGCCAATGATGATCGGATTGCGATCTGATCCGGAAGCCACGCTGTTCCTTCACTGTCGGACGAATCTGTGGTGTTGTCGCGCCGCCTCCATCGTGCTACCGCGCTCGGAGATCCGTCATCTCTACCGATCGGTAACCATCGTCCCCGCTGGTTGTCTGCCATTGGGGAACCCGGTCAGGTGGCGTGCGGTCCGGCGGTCCACCGTGGGTCCGCCGGAGTGAGGGCCAACAGAAGACTGTACGCCCGTGATCGGCATGCACTCGAATGCCGTTCGCATGGCGGGCGCGGCGACCCGATCTCGGCCCTCCGCCGCCGGGCATCCGCAGCATGGGCGAACGGCCCACAAAAGGGCAAATCGGTGTGATTCCCGGCACAGGCCACGGCGTGTCTTGGGGCGACACGTCAACCTTTGGGTGGGATCGGGGGTCGGGTACTTGCGCGAACCGCCGCGCCCGTGTGGACTACGGCCACAGCCCTGGCATCGACGCCGGGCCGAAATACTGGAGGTTATTCCCGTGAGCGCGACCGCGGACCCCGCGGACAAGTCCAACCCGGCGAGCAAGCTGGGCTTCGAGCCCGGTCAGGTCATCCAGGAGCTCGGGTACGACGATGACACCGACCAGGACCTCCGCGAGGGCATCGAGGAGATCACCGGGGAGGAGCTCGTCGACGAGGACTACGACGACGTCGCCGACGCCGTCCTGCTGTGGCACCGCGAGGATGACGGGGATCTGACCGATGCTCTCGTCGACGCCCAGGAGTACCTGGTCGAGGGCGGTCTGATCTGGCTGCTGACGCCGAAGAAGGGGCGCGACGGCCACATCGAGGCCCACGAGATCGCCGAAGCCGCGAAGACCGCGGGTCTCTCCCAGACCAGCTCGATCACCGTCGCCACCGACTGGGCGGGCACTCGCCTGGCCACGCCGAAGGCTGCCAAGAAGCGCTGAGTCGCCGCGACGGTCGATGATCCGGCCCCCGTTGGAGTCACCTCCAGTGGGGGCCGTCCGTGTTCCCGGGGGCGCCCGTGGGCCGGGGTTCCCGGGGGCGCCCGCGGGCCGGGCCGGCCGCCGGGGTCCGCCTCCGGTGGCGGCCCCCGCGCTCTTCGCCGCCGGTGGCGGCCCGCCGTGCCGTTCGCCTCCGCTGCCGGCCCTTCTGGTGTTCGCCTCCGGCACTGCCCCTCTTGGTGTTCGCCTCCGGCGCTGCCTCTCTTAGTGTTCGCCTCCGGCGAAACCACCCGCCGCGGCCCCTCGCGAGTCACCCGTTAGGCCGAAACCGGTCCGCCGGATGCGAGGATGAGCCCGCGACCGGCCGTAGCGCCGCCGCCACCCTGCGGGCTCCGTGTGACCCGCGGGGTTCCAACGAGACCCGTGACGAAAGGTCCTCACCATGGCCATCGAGGTCGGCACCCAGGCTCCGGACTTCGAGCTCAAGAACCAGCACGGCGAGCTGGTCAAGCTCTCCGACTTCCGGGGCGAGAAGAACGTCGTCCTGGTCTTCTACCCGTTCGCCTTCACCGGTGTCTGCACCGGCGAGGTCTGCGAGATCCAGAACGAGCTGCCCCGGCTGCAGAACGACGACGTGCAGGTGCTGGCGGTCTCCAACGACTCGCCGTTCAGCCTGCGGGTCTTCGCCGAGCAGCAGGGCCTGGACTACCCGCTGCTGTCGGACTTCTGGCCGCACGGCACCGTCTCCCGGGCCTACGGCGTCTTCGACGAGGAGAAGGGCTGCGCGGTGCGCGGCACCTTCGTGATCGACAAGGCCGGCGTGGTGCGCTGGACGGTCGTCAACGGCCTGCCGGACGCCCGCGACACCAAGGAGTACCTGGCGGCGATCGACGCGCTCTGAGCGCGTCGCCACGGCCCGGCGCGCCGGGGGAAGCCCCCGGTGCACCGGGCCGTGGCGTCCGGGCGGTGGCCCCGTCCGGGCGGCCCGTGAAATCCCCGTGGCACCAACTCCCGTGGCGGGAACCAGCACTACGATCGGCCCGTTGGGCGAATCAGAGGGCCCGCACGGCACGACGGGACGCGACCCGAACGACGACAGCTTCATGGAGGACCTGTGGGTGTGAGCCTGAGCAAGGGCGGCAACGTCTCGCTGACCAAGGAGGCGCCGGGCCTGACGGCCGTTCTGGTCGGCCTGGGGTGGGATGCCCGGACCACCACCGGTGCCGACTTCGACCTGGACGCCAGCGCGCTGCTCTGCAACGAGCAGGGCAAGGTGGGCAAGGACAGCGACTTCGTCTTCTTCAACAACCTCAAGAGCCCGGACGGTTCGGTCGAGCACACCGGCGACAACCTGACCGGTGACGGTGCGGGCGACGACGAGGTCATCAAGGTCGACCTGGCGACCGTGCCGCCCACCGTGGCCAAGATCGTCTTCCCGGTCTCGATCTACGACGCCGACGTCCGCGGGCAGAACTTCGGCCAGGTCCGCAACGCCTACATCCGGGTGGTCAACCAGGTCGGCGGTCAGGAGATCGCCCGTTACGACCTCTCCGAGGACGCCTCCACCGAGACCGCGATGGTCTTCGGCGAGCTCTACCGCAACGGCACCGAGTGGAAGTTCCGCGCGATCGGCCAGGGTTACGCCTCCGGTCTGCGCGGGATCGCCCAGGACTTCGGGGTGAACGTCTGATCCCCGACCGGATTCACCCGATGGCCCGCCCAGGTGGCGGGCCATCGGCTTTCTGACCGCCCGTGCCCTGAGGCGGAATCAGGAGCAGACCGGTCGGAAACCCGAAACAGTGGCCGGGAGCGGGCGCGACCCGCTTGATAGGTTCCAAGTTCAGCATGTTCAGTGGGCGGTCCAGGACTGATCGGCCGTGAGTGGGCGTAGACATGGAAGTCGGCCCGCACACGGTCCGATCGTGGTCCGGGCCACCAGGGAGTGGGAGGAAGATCCACCATGAGTGTCACGCTCGTCAAGGGCGGCAACGTCTCGCTGAGCAAGGCCTCGCCGAACCTGACACAGGTGCAGATCGGCCTCGGCTGGGACGCCAGGTCGACCACCGGCGCGCCCTTCGACCTCGACGCCAGCGCGCTGCTCTGCTCCGGCGGCCGAGTGCTCGGCGACGAGTACTTCGTCTTCTACAACAACCTCAAGAGCCCTGAGGGTTCCGTCGAGCACCTGGGCGACAACCTGGTCGGCGGGGTCGAGGGCGACGACGGGGACGAGGAGGTCGTGGTGGTCAACCTCGACCTGGTGCCCGCGCAGGTGGACAAGGTGGTCTTCCCTGTCTCGATCTACGACGCCGACGCCCGGGCCCAGAGCTTCGGGCAGGTCCGCAACGCCTACATCCGGGTGGTCAACATGCAGACCGCCCAGGAGATCGCGCGCTACGACCTCTCCGAGGACGCGTCCAGCGAGACCGCGATGATCTTCGGGGAGCTCTACCGCTACCAGGGCGAGTGGAAGTTCCGCGCGGTCGGCCAGGGCTACGCGTCGGGGTTGCGGGGGATCGCCCTGGATTTCGGGGTCAACGTACAGTAAAGATCACGTCAAAGACGGTGTGATCTGTCAGCCGAAAGGTAGTCATAGCGTGTTCCTCCGAACCTTCGGATGGCCGTTCGCGGCCACGATCGCCGCACTGGTCGCGGCAGGGCTGGTCTGGGGAGCCACCGGTTTCGGCGTGGTGCTGATCCTGGCGGTCCTCGAGATCTCGCTCTCCTTCGACAACGCGGTGGTCAACGCCACGGTCCTGAAGCGGATGAACCCGTTCTGGCAGAAGGTCTTCCTGACGGTCGGCGTGCTGATCGCGGTCTTCGGCATGCGGCTGCTGTTCCCGCTGCTGGTGGTCGGGCTGACCGCGAAGATCGGGCCCGGCACGGTGCTGGACCTCGCCCTGCACAGCGATCACACCTACCACGGACTGACCTACGGTCAGCACCTGGAGGCGGCCAACCCGGCGATCGCCGCCTTCGGTGGGATCTTCCTGCTGATGATCTTCCTGGACTTCGTCCTGGAGGAGAAGGACTACCACTGGCTGCGGTTCATCGAGCGTCCGCTGGAGAAGATCGGTCGCCTGGCCTCGCTCTCCTCGGTGCTCGCGCTGGTCGCCCTGGTGCTCGCCGCCCGCTTCTTCGCCGGTGACCGGGCCGAGACGGTGCTGCTCGCCGGGGTGCTGGGCCTCGCCACCTACCTGGCGGTGAGCGGCCTGTCCGGGCTCTTCGAGTCGTCGGTGGAGTCCGAGGAGGAGGCCGAGGAGGAAGACCAGCGGGCCGGGCGTTCGCTCGTGCAGGTGGCCGGCAAGGCGGCCTTCTTCCTCTTCCTCTACCTCGAAGTGCTGGACGCGTCCTTCTCGTTCGACGGTGTGGTCGGGGCCTTCGCCGTATCCGACAACATCTTCCAGATCGCACTGGGTCTGGGCATCGGCGCGCTGTACATCCGCTCGCTCACGGTCTTCCTGGTCCGCAAGGGCACCCTGGACGACTACGTCTACCTGGAGCACGGCGCGCACTACGCGATCGGCGCACTGGCCGGGATCCTGCTGGTCTCCATCGCGCACAAGATCCCGGAGATCGTCACCGGCCTGATCGGCGTGGCTTTCATCGGCGCCGCGCTCGTCTCCTCGGTGCTGCGCAACCGGAGGCAGCCCGAGCCTGAGCCGGTGGCGGCGGCCGAGCCCTCGGTGGCGGCCAGTCCCTGAGCCGGTGGCGGCGGCAGTCCGTGAGCCGGTGGTGGCGGCCGAGTCCTCGGTGGGCCGCCACGCCAGGCCCTGACTGATCGTCGCCAGGAGAGCGAGGAGCCCCGCACCTGGGCAGGTGCGGGGCTCCGGTGTTGTGCGGGGCCGGTCAGCCGAGCTTCTTCTCCATGGCGCGCAGCTTGCGCTCCAGCGAATCGAACGGCGAGTCCAGCTTGGGCATCGACAGCGTGTCGTCGTCCGGCGTCAGGTCGATGGGCTCCCGGCTCTCCCGGCTGCTCCGGCCCTCGCCGCGCAGGCTCGTGGAGAGCGCGGCCGGCTCCAGCGCCGACGGACCCACCATGGTCTTCGGGTCGGCAGCCTCGGCTAGTGCAGGCTCCGTAGTGGGCTGGCCGTCTGCGTTACCGCGGGTCAGCGCGGGCACCTGGCGGCCACCGCGCCCCCGGGGCAGTCCGGCGCCGGTCCGGGCGATCGCCTTCAGCTCGGCCCGCTCCCGGCGGTCGGCGCTGCGGGCCGCGGTACGGGCCGCCAGCTTGGCGGCCCGCTCCTCGCGGACCTCCTCCACCGCCTCGTCCAGGCTGCGCACGTTCTCCAGCAGCATCAGCGACCAGGCCGCGTAGGTCTCGCGCGGCGCCCGCAGCCAGCGCACGATCCGGATCTGCGGCAGCGGACGCGGAATCAGGCCCTGCTCGCGCAGCGCGGCCCGGCGGGTCTGCTTGAGCGCCCGGTCGAAGAGCACCGCCGCCGAGATCGACATGCCGGCGAAGAACTGCGGGGCGCCGTCGTGGTCGCCGCCGCGCGGGGCGTGCACCCAGTTGAACCAGGCCGAGGCGATCGCGAAGAGCCAGACGAGCATGCGGGAGCCGAGCGCCGCGTCACCGTGGCTGGCCTCCCGCACCGCGAGCACCGAGCAGAACATGGCCGCCCCGTCCAGGCCGAACGGCACCAGGTACTGCCAGCCGTTGCTCAGTCCGAGGTTCTGCGTGCCGAACCCGACCAGGCCGTGGAACGAGAGGGCGGCGGCCACTCCGGCACAGACGAACAGCAGCACGTACGAGGCGATCCCGTAGACCATCTCCTTGCGCCGGCGCCGCTCCTCGCTGCGTTCCCAGGAGTCCGCGTTCTCCTCGGACTTGGCAGCCCTGAAGCGCAGGGTGGCCACCAGGATGGCGACGAAGAGCAGGGCCGCGCCGCCGATGACGGCCCAGACGACCTGTATGGAGGAGAGTGACATGCGGGTGTGAGCCTCTGCTTTCCGCGGTCGGGCGGGGAGGTTGGAGAGGTGCCCGCGAGCGTTGGGGGACACCTGTGCGCCATGACGATATCGCGTCCGTGAGGGCCGCATGGTACGGGACCGTGGGTTGGACCGCCATCACCCTGACGGGTGGTGTGCAAACCGAATGACGGGACGTCGGATCCAACGGTGGCTCAGTCCCGCTGCTGGGTAGGGGACCCGGTGCACAATGGTGCGTCAGGCGATCGTCGCGGCAGGTGACGACGGGTCCGAGGGCTGGGGGTCGGCTGTGGGTGCGGTCTGGGAGTTCCTGCGCGGTGAACGGCATCTGTCCGACGTGCAACTCAACCAAGGCGGCAAGATCACGCTGACCAAGTCCAGCCCCGCGCACGCGATCACGGGTGAGGGGCCGATGACCGGCAACCTCTACGTGAACCTGCACTGGACGGCGCGTGAAGTCGACGGCGGGCAGGGGCAGCTGCGCCGCAAGCTGCTCCAGCCGCGCCAACTGCTGCGCAACGAGAACGAGGCCGGGCAGCCGACCGGGCCGCAGAACGTCGACCTGGACCTCGCCTGCATGTACGAACTCACCAGTGGCGCCCGGGGTGTGGTGCAGCCGCTCGGCAAGTTCTTCGGGGACCTCAACCAGCCGCCGTACATCAAGCTCAGCGGCGACGACCAGTACGGTGCGCCGTCCGGCGAGACGATGTTCATCAACCTGGAGAAGAAGGACGAGTTCAAGCGGCTGCTGATCTTCGTCTACATCTACGACGGCACCCCGGCCTTCGCCCACAGCCATGCGGTGATCCAGATCATCCCGCCGACCGGGCCGCGGCTGGAGGTCAACCTGGACCGCCGGGAGGCGGCCGCCCGGTCCTGCGCGGTGCTGCTGATCGAGAACCAGGGCGGCGTGCTGATGGCCCGCCGGGAGCTGCGCTACGTGCACGGGTTCCAGTCGGACCTGGACCGGCTGTATGGCTTCGGGATGCAGTGGCAGCGCGGCTACAAGGACAGCTGACCCGGGGCGGGCCTGCCTGACCCGGGGGCGGGCCTGACCCGGGGGCCCGCCTGGGACGGGGGCCCGGGACGGCGACTGGCTTCAGACGGCGACTGCCTGGGACTGAGGCCCGCCCGGGACGGCGAACGGCTCCAGACGGCGACTGGCCTGGGACGGTAGCCGAACTGACCCGGGTGACCGGCTGGTCCGTGGCCCGGTCGCCAGGCGTCCGACCGGTCAGCGTGGCTGGAACTGCGGGCCCTGCGGCGGGAGCGCGAAGTTGGGGTCAACCACCGGCGCGGGTTGCGGCGGCACCCCTGGCACTCCCGGGACCCCCGGCGCCTGCGGCGGCGCGGGCGGGTAGCCGTAACCGGGCTGCGGGGGCTGGGTCTGCTGGGGCTGCATGGTCTGAGGGTAGCCGTAGCCGGGTTGCTGCTGCGGATAACCGTAGCCGGGCTGGGTCGGCTGGTGGGTCGGCTGCTGGGCCGGCTGGCTCGGCGGGTAGGCGTACTCGGCGGCCACCGCTGTGGGGGTGGGCGCGGTAGCGGGCGGGGCGGGAACGCCGGGCTGCGTGGAAACGCTGAGCGGCACGGTCGGCGGGGCCGCGGGCGGCGGCGGCAGTGCCGGGCCGGCGTGGGGCTGAGTGGCCTGAGCCTGGGCCTGGGGCTGAGGCTGGGGCTGGAGGTTGGGCTGAGCGGCCTGCGGCTGTGCGATGGGTTGAGCGGCCTGCGGCTGGGCGGTGGGCGCGGGTACGGCGGTGGCGCCGTGCGGCGGGGTGGACGGCGGCCCGCTGGGCGGTGGCGGCACGGCCGGGGCGGCGGGCTCGGCGGCCGGCTCCGCGGCGGCACCCGGCTCGGGCGCCTCGTCGTCCACCGTGATGCCGAAGTCGGTGGCCAGGCCGCTCAAGCCGGACGCGTAGCCCTGGCCGACCGCGCGGAACTTCCACCCGCCGTCCCGCCGGTAGAGCTCCCCGCAGACCAGCGCGGTGACCGCCTCGACGCCGTGCACCCGGAACTCGGCCAGCGGTTCGCCGCCCGCCGCGCCGCCGGCGTCGTAGAGCAGCATCCGCAGCCCGCTGACGTCGTGGAAGGTGCCCGGCTCCACCGAACCCGCGAGCACCACCCGGTCGACCCAGGCCGGCAGCTTGGCCAGGTCGACCTCGACGGTGTCGGCGATCTCCGCGGCGTCCGGCACCCGCTGCTTGGGCAGGTGGCGAACCACCCCGGAGGGGTGGCGCGGCTGGTTGTAGAAGACGAAGTCGAGGTCCGACTGGACCTTGCCTGCCCCGCCCAGCAGCAGGGCCGAGGCGTCCACGTCCGGCGCGTCCGGCACCGCGCTCCAGCGCAGCACGGCCCGGACCGCGGCTGCGGCCAGCGAGATATTGGCACCCTTCGCCATCACGTGCGTCATACCGGCCATCCTGCCTGCCCACCCGACCGCCGGACAACGCGGGTGCACGGGCGTGTCCGGGCCGCGGCGCCCGTCAGTGGGTGGCCGGAGCGCCGTCACGTGGCCGAAAAGCTTGCTTGCTAACGCAACTGATCAACCATTTTCCATGCGCCGAAGAGTTCAGCGAATTCCGGGTCGGTGTGCGTCGGAAGCGCCTGCGACGGGTCGTACGATGGGCGGCTGTCGGCAGGGTGGGCTGCGACAACGGGCGTGCCCCCGCAGGGGGTGCATCGCGGGGGAATTCCCGGCCCATTGCCAGGGGCGACTCCGGAGCCTTGCCCTGTCGCCGCATTTTCCGACGCCTCGCCGACCAAGGGCCGGCCCCTGCCACAGGAGATTGTTTTGCGCCATTTCGGCCAGCTGGGCGCGGAGCTCCGCCGGCGGCTCTTCCACGTCGAGCCCCAGCCGTTCGACCGACGGAGCGACGCCCCCGTGCTGGCCGCCGCCCTGGGCGCCACCCTGTACTGCCCCGCCACCCGGCCCGCGTTGGCTGCCGACGTGCGTCGCCAAGCGGCCCGCGGTGCCGTTTCCATGGTGCTCTGCCTGGAGGACGCGATAGCCGACTCCCAGGTCCGGGCGGCCGAGGCCAACCTGCTGGTGCAACTGGCCGAGCTCGCCGCCGGCCCGGAGGACGGCCTGCCGCTGCTCTTCGTCCGGGTCCGCACCGCCGAGCAGATCGGTGACCTGACCCGCCGGCTCGGCGCCGCCGCCCGGCTGCTCAGCGGTTGCGTGCTGCCCAAGTTCACCGAGGCCACCGGTCCCGGCTATCTGGAGCGGTTGGCCGAGGCCGAAGCCGCCCTCGGGCAGCGGCTGTTCGCGATGCCCGTGCTGGAGTCGCCCGAACTGGCCCATCTGGAGCGGCGCAGGTCCGAACTGCTGGGCGTGGCCGAGGTGCTGGCGAAACACCGGGAACGGATACTGGCCGTCCGGCTGGGCGTCACCGACCTGTGTGCGGCCTACGGTCTGCGCCGTTCACCCGAACTGACCGCCTACGACCTGCCGTTGGTCGCCAGTGTGATCGGTGACGTGGTCAACGTCCTCGGCCGGGCCGACGGCACCGGCTTCACGCTGACCGGGCCGGTCTGGGAGTACTTCCCGCTGCCCGGCGGCGGCCCCGAGCTGGACGGGCTGCGCCGCGAGCTCGAACTCGACCTGGCCAACGGGCTGCTGGGCAAGACCTGCGTGCATCCCAGCCAGCTGCCGGTGGTGCACGCCCGCGCGGTGGTCACCCACGAGGAGTACTGCGACGCCTCGGACATCCTGCGCCGGGAGGCCGGCGGGGTGTCGGCCTCCGACTACCGCAACAAGATGAACGAGGCCGGGCCGCACCGGCGGTGGGCCGAGCGGGTGCTGCGCCGGGCGGCGGCGTTCGGGGTGGCCCGGTCCGGGGTGGGGTTCGCCGAGCTGCTGTCGGCGGTGCGGGGTGGCTGAGGCGATGGCCGGGCAGGCGACGCCTGCGGTGTGGGACGGGACGTGGGTCACCGAGCGGTTGGGCATCGAGCTGTCCGATTCGCCCGGCCTGCGGGACCTGGTGGGCATGGCGATCCGGCACGGCAACCGGGCGCGCGCCCAGCTGCTGGTCTCCCGGGTGCTGGGCAAGCACGTGCCGCAGCACCCGTCGGTGGTGCTCAGTGCCGGACGGCGGCTCGGCGCCGAGGTGCGGGCGCTGCTCGGCGCGGAACCGGCCGTTGTGCTCGGGTACGCGGAGACCGCCACCGCGCTCGGGCAGTGCGTGGCCGACGAGTTGGGCGCCGTCCACCTGCACTCCACCCGGCGCCGGGTGCCCGGCTACACCTCGGTGGCCGATTTCGAGGAGGAGCACTCGCACGCCACCTCGCACTTGCTGCTGCCACGTGACCCCGAACTGCTGGCAGCTGAGGGTGCGTTGGTCCTCGTTGACGACGAACTGTCCACCGGCCGGACGGTGTTGAACACCATAGCCGCGCTGCACCGGCGGTGGCCGCGCCGGCGGTACGTGCTGGCCGCGCTGGTCGACCTGCGCACCCGGCGGGACCGGGCACGCCTCGCGGAGTTCGCCGCCGGGCTGGGGGCCTCGGTGACGGCGGTCGCCCTCGCACGCGGCGAGATCCGAATGCCGGCCGACGTGGTGGCGCGGGCCGCCGACCTGGTGGCACGAGCCGACTCGGGGCCGGCACGGACCGACGTGGCAGTGCGGGCCGCCGCAGTGGCCGAGCGCCGGGCCCCGGCTGGCGTGGCGGCTGAGGCCCGGGCCCTGGCGGGGTCGGCGGACGAGTGCCGGGCCCCGAGTGGTGTGGCGGCTGAGGCCCGGGCCCTGGCGGGGTCGGCGGACGAGTGCCGGGCCCTGGCCGGTGCGCCGGTCGCCGGGGCGTGTGCCGAGCTGGTGCGCCTGGAGCTCGACTGGCCCCTTGGGGTGCCCGAGGGCGCGCGGCACGGCTGCACCCCCGAGGAGGTGCGCCGGCTCACCGCGGCACTGCCCGCGCTGGCGGAGGCGCTGGCCGGTCGGCTGCGCGGCGACGAGCGGCGGGTGCTGGTCCTCGGCAGCGAGGAGTTGATGTACGCGCCGCTGCGGCTGGCCGAGGCACTGGCCCAAGCCCGTCCGGGCGTGGAGGTCCGGTTCTCCAGCACCACCCGTTCACCGGTGCACGCCGTGGACGAGGACGGCTACCCGATCCGTACCGCCGTGAGCTTTCCGGCGCCGGAGGGCGAGGGCGTGCGGTACGCCTACAACGTGGCACCCGGCCGCCGCCCCGAGCACAGGTTCGACGCCGTGGTGCTGGTGGTCGACGCCACCGCCGACACACCCGCGCTGCGCGCGCCGGACGGCCTGCCGGCCCGGCTGGGCGCGACCACCGACCGGGTGCTGCTGGTCGTGCTGCCCGCCGTCGGGGCGCTGCCGCGGCCGATAGGCGGCCCCGCGTTCTCCTCGTACCCGGCGAGCGAGGTGCGCTGGCTGCTGACCGACCTCTCCGGAGTCGCGCTGGAGGCACCGACCGCCGAACGCGAGGCCGCGACGCAGTCCGGGCGGGCGCACTACGCCGAGTCGCTGCCCGTGGAGTACCAGCCCGGCCCCCACTACCGGGAACTGTTCGAGCAGGCGCTGGCCGCCTCGGCCCGCCGACTCGCGGTGGCCGTCGGCGTGGTCGCCGAGACCCTGCTCCGGGAGCGCGGCAGCGGACTGGTGCTGGCGTCGCTGGCCCGGGCCGGCACGCCGGTGGGCCTGCTGGTCCGTCGTTGGCTGGCGGACACGCGCGGCCTGACGGTGCCGCACTACGCGGTGTCGATCCTGCGCGGCCGGGGCATCGACCGGGTGGCCCTGCGCTACCTGGCGCACCACCACGAGCCACGGCAGGTGGCCTTCGTGGACGGTTGGACCGGCAAGGGCGCCATCACCCGGGAGCTCACGACCGCGTTGGCCGGGACCCCGTTCGACCCGGCGCTGGCCGTGTTGGCGGACCCCGGCCGGTGCGTGCGCACCTACGGTACGCGGGAGGACTTCCTGATCCCGTCAGCCTGCCTCAACTCGACGGTCTCCGGGCTGGTTTCACGCACCGTGCTGCGCGGCGAACTGATCGGTCCCGGAGACTTCCACGGCGCCAAGCACTACCGGGAGTTGGCCCCGCAGGACGTCTCCACCCGGTTCGTCGACGCGATCTCCGACTGGTTTTCGACGGTCCGCCAGGAGGCTCTTGCCGCGGCCGACTCGCTGGCGCGGGCGGGCGACGGCCGCGAACCGGACTGGGCCGGCTGGGCGGCGGTGGAGCGGATCAGCGAGCAGTACGGGTTGGGGGACGTCAACCTGGTCAAGCCCGGGGTCGGGGAGACCACTCGGGTGCTGCTGCGCCGGGTGCCCTGGCGGGTGCTGGTGCGGGCGGGCGCGGGCACGGAGCTGGCGCACGTGCGGCTGCTGGCCGCGGAGCGGGGCGTCCCGGTGGAGGAGGTGGCCGAGCTGCCGTACTCGTGCGTCGGCCTGATCCGGCCGCTGGGGCACTGAGCCGGCCTGGGGCGCGGAGCCGGCCGCTGGGAAACGGTCCGGCCCGGCCTGCGAACCGATCCGGCTACCGGCTACCGGCTACCGTATCCGGCTACCGGCGATCGGATCCGGCTACCGGTTACCGGCTACCGGCGATCGCGCGGTCGGCGGGAGGTGACCGCAGGGGAGCAGCCTCCCGCCGTCGGGGCGCATCCGCTCAGCCGCAGCAGCCGCCACCGCAGCAGCCGCCGCCACCGCCGCCCGAGGGCTGGGGAGCGGACGCGCCGCCCGGGCTGGTGATCGCGACGGTGGAGAGCAGCTTGGTGGTGTCCGAGTGACCCTGCGGGCAGACCGCCGGGGCGTTGGCCTGGGCCATCGGGCGGCGCAGTTCGAAGGTGGCACCGCAGGTGCGGCAGCGGAAGTCATAACGTGGCATGACCGCAGCGTACCCGCGGCGCCACCCGGCCACCGGGCGGAGCCACCCGCCCTAGTGGGCGGTCGCGCGGATCATCGCGACTATGTCGGCGGCCACCTGCCGGGCCGCGTCCAGCTCGGTGAGGAACAGCCAGTAGTCGGGGTGCCGCCCGGCCGTCGACAGTGCGGCCACCGCGCGGTCCACCCGGAGCACCGCGGCATCCAGCGGCCCGGCGTGGCGCGGGTCCGGGGTGCTGCGGCCGGCCATCGCCAGGCGCTGCGCGTCCCGCAGGGCGAACCGGGCCCGCTCCACCTCGGCCGTCGGCTCGCTCGCCACCGCGGTCAGCCGGCGCAACCGGTCCGCGACCGCCTGCGCCGAGCCGTCGGCCGTGTCCAGCAGCGCGCGCACCGAGCCGAGTACCGCCGTGGCATCCACCCAGCGCTGCTCGTCCCGGGCCCGGGCGGCCCCTTCGAGCCGGGACTCGGCGGACCGCACGGCCTCGTCCAGCTGCTGCGGCACCCGCTGCAGGTCCTGCCAGCAGGCCGAGGCGAACCCCCGGCGCAGCTCGCTCAGGGTCGGCTCGACCGCCGCCGATCTGGTGCGCAGCGCGTCGATCCGAGTGCGCAGGCTGGCCAGCCGGCGGTCGATCCCGGCGGCCTGCTCGGGCAACTGCTCGGCCTCGGCCCGGATGTGCGCCGCCTGCCGCCGGACCTCCTCGGCGCGCCGCAGGGTGTCCCTGATGCCGTGCCGGGTGACGCCCTCGTTCA
Organism: Kitasatospora humi; assembly: GCF_020907985.1. Classification (GTDB taxonomy): domain Bacteria; phylum Actinomycetota; class Actinomycetes; order Streptomycetales; family Streptomycetaceae; genus Kitasatospora; species Kitasatospora humi. Next base: position 79,716 of record NZ_JAJJPA010000027.1, read on the forward strand.
GCTTGGTCAGCTCCGGCGCCAGCGCGGCCAGCCGGGTCGCCGCCTCGGTGGCGGTCAACCCGGCGGCCCGCACGGCGTCCAGTGCGGTGGTGGCGCCCAGCAGCTCCTGCTTGGCCCGCTCCACCGCCGGGGCGACCTGCGCCAGCTGCTGCTCGGCGTGCTGCACCAGGGGTTGCAACCGGGTGAGGAAGGCGGTCAGCTCGGCCTGCCTGGCGGTCAGTTCGCGGTGCGCCTGCTCCAGCCGCTGCCGGGCCTGGGCGGCGGCACCCGGCGGCAGTTCGACGGCGTCCAGGTTGACCGAGTCCAGCGCGGCGAAGTAGCCGAGCGTGCCCTGGTTGATCCGCGCGGTCAGACCCTGGTAGTCGGCCAGCGCCTGCCGCACCATCGGCGACTCCTCGGCCGCCCGCACCGTCTCCACCGCGAGCTCGGCCTCCCGCTGGGCGGACTCCAGGTCGTAGAAGGCCAGCTGCGCCGCGTCCCGGGCGGCCACCGCCTCGTCCCGCTGGGCGTCGTTGCCGCGCCGCCACCAGGGGCCGCGGCCCCCGCCACTGCCGAACGACCCGCTCACCCAGGACCCCCTGCTCAACCGCCGACCGGACCCCTCATTCTCCCCGATCAACCTGCCCGCCCTCCGCACCCCCACATCCAGCACGACGCCGGCCCGCAGAACCGGTACTCTTACCTTTCGCCGCACGGCCCCAAGGGCGCCGTCCCGCGGCGGGGGCGCGTAGCTCAGTGGTAGAGCGCTGCTCTTACAAAGCAGATGTCGGCGGTTCGAAACCGTCCGCGCCCACCAGCACGAAGGGCCAGTTCGGAGGAGTGATCCTCACGAACTGGCCCTTGATCGTTTCTGGGGGCTCAACCGGGCTGTGCCATTGGCGTGCCAGAAGCGGGCGGATCTTCCTTGCCCAGTGCCTTGCGGACGGCCTCGCCCATGCGGTCGGCGATGGCGCGGTCGCGGTCGCTGGTCATGTGCTGGTAGATCAGCGCGGCACGGGTGGAGCTGTGGCCCATCCTCGTCATGAGCTCACGGGTGCTGGCCCCGTTCTGCGACGCCAGGGTGTTTCCGGTGTGCCGCAGGTCGTGGGTGCGCCGTGAGGCGCTGTGGTTCGAGTGGAGGTGAGAGGCCTTCACCGCTGATCCTGTCGCAGCAGGACGGTGGAGCTGGGGGCAGCCTGATCCGGGTGACGCCGGGGAGGGTGGGAGCAGCCCTGACAAAGCCGGGACGGGCCGGTACTGCCAGACGGTCCGGGTTCGGCGAGCGGGACGGAGAGGAGTACGCGAGGAACCGGCGTGTGACACCCCCTTGATTAGGCACCGGCTCGAACCTGGCGGATCTGGGCCGGGAGCGGTGCGTATCCCGTCGAGCGGTTGGGCGGGTAACTCCCAGGACGGTGGGCACGAGCCGTCCGGGAGGCCACGAGGAAGGTCTGCGGCGTACTCGTGGCGATGCCGCAGGGGCATAGTCGGGCTCCTACTTCGTCGAGCGAACCACAGTGAACACGGGAACCGTCCCGGGTCTTGCCCTCCGCGCCGCCTCCAGTGGCGGGGGTAGGGCTGGGCGCGTCGACCGCCGATCGGTCCGGGACGGGGCGGAGCCGCCGTAGTACTCCGAGGCCGGGAAAGCCGGCCACATGGGGAAGGGCGGCAGCGGTTTCGAGAAGGGAGGGACGCTGCAATGCCGAAAGACGCACCGCCGAACGGCGATGCTCCTTACTCTGGTCCGGCCGGGCCTGGGGCGAGGGTATCGGAGATGCAGGCCAAGCTTCACCGTTGGGCGGTGGCCGATCCCGGCCGCCGGTTCGATGACTTGTTCAACTTCGTGTGTGACCCGGCGACGCTGATCGTGGCGTTCGACCGGGTTGCTGGGAACCAGGGTGCGCGCACTGCCGGCGTGGACGGCCTCACGGTCGCCGATGTCGCCGAGAAGGTGGGTGTGCCTGGGTTCTTGGACGACCTGCGGGCCGGTCTCAAGGACGGCTCGTTCCGACCACTTCCGGTGCGGGAGCGGAAGATCCCGAAACCGGGTGGGTCGGGGAAGGTCCGCAAGCTCGGGATTCCGACGATCGCGGACCGGGTCGTCCAGGCGGCGCTGAAACTGGTACTGGAACCGATCTTCGAGGCGGACTTCTTGCCGTGCTCGTACGGTTTCCGGCCCAAACGGCGTGCCCAGGACGCGATCGCCGAGATCCACCACTTCGGCACCCGCGGTTACCGCTGGGCGCTGGACGCGGACATCGAGGCGTGCTTCGACTCGATCGATCACACGGTGCTGATGGACCGGGTGCGTCTACGGGTGAAGGACAAGCGTGTCCTGGCGCTGGTCAAGGCGTTCCTGAAGGCCGGGATCCTCACCGAACTCGGCGACTACCAGGACACGATGACCGGCACGCCGCAGGGCGGCATCCTGTCCCCGCTGCTGGCCAACATCGCCCTGAGCGTGCTCGACGAGCACGTGATGGGGCCATGGAAGCCGAGCGGGGCGATGTCGACCGCTGGCAAGCGCGAGTACCGACGCTCCAAGGGACGACCGACGTGGCGGCTGATCCGTTACGCGGACGACTTCGTCATCTTGGTGCATGGCGAGCGCGAGCACGTCGAGGCGCTACGCGAAGACATCGCCGTCGCGCTGGCCCCGCTCGGATTGCGGCTGTCACCGGCCAAGACCCAAGTGGTGCACATGAGCGACGGGTTCGACTTCCTCGGCTTCCGCATCCGGTGGAAGCGCAAGAGGGGGACAGACAAGTGGTACGTCTACACCTTCATCGCGCACCGGCCCGTTCGGGCGCTGAAGGCGAAGATCCGTGCCCTGACGCACAAAACATCGCAGCAGGACTTCGCGTCCGTGCTGATCAGGCTTGCCCAGATCATGCGCGGATGGGCCAACTACTTCCGACATGCCGTGGCGAAATGGACCTTCAGCAAACTGGACGCCTTCACCTGGTGGAGGCTCGTCCACATGCTGAGGGCGCGTCACGGCTGGAACTGGGGACAGGTCCGCCGACACCTCGCCGCCTCCGGGCGATGGGTGATCGCGGCCGACGGGGTCGAGTACTTCCGGATCCAGGGTGTGACAGTCTCCCGTTACACCTACCGGGGCAACAAGATCCCATCCCCCTGGCCACCTGCGAACCCCGCCTGACGGCAGAAACCGTGGAGAGCCCGGTGCGGTGAGAATCGCACGCCGGGTTCGGAGAGCGGTCCGGGGAAACGGACCGGGAGCAATCCCGATACCGCGCCCCGGACCGACTCACCAAGTGCGCTTCCTGGCTCACACCGGCGGCGGTGCGGGCTTGGATCCAGTCGTCGCGGAAGTTGCTCCGGCGGAGCTTGCCGCCGCGGGGACCGATGAAGAGATGATCATCCGGTCCCGGACCGGCGAACCGGTCGAGGTGGCTCGCCAGGTCGGCGACGATTTCCGCGGGGAACGAAACCGGGCGGAAGCCCGCGCGGCTCTTGGGCGCCTTGTCGTAGAGCCGCCCACTGTTCAGCTCGGCCTGGTTGCGCTGGACCCGGACGAGGCGGTTCTCCAGGTCGACGTCCCGCCGGCGGAGCGCGGCCAGCTCGCCGAACCGCAGGGTGGTGAACGCGGTCAGCAGCACCAGGGCCCGCCAGCGCGGCCCGATCGCGTCGGCGACGGCGAACACCTCGGCGACCGTGAGGACGGGTCGCTCCGGCACGTCGTAGGTGTCGGCTCCCTTGATCCGGCACGGGTTGCGCTGGATCAGTTCGTCGTCCACGGCGGTATTCATGATGGCCCGCAACAGCTGGTACGCCTTCACGACGGACGGTTCGCCGGCACCGTTGTTGAGGAGCCCCGAGCGCCAGGAGCGGACGCGCGCCGGGGTGATCTCGGAGAGCATCCGGTGCCCCAATCCGGGCTGGATGTACTGGCGGAGCGTGATGGCGTACCGCTCCCGAGTGCTCTCTTCGAGCTTGCGGTCCCGCAGCCAGGCGATGGCGAAGTCGGCCAGCTTGACCTTCCCGGCGTCCGGGTCGGCCCACTTGTCGCGCTTGATGTCGGCTTCGATGAGCGTGAGCGCGACTTCGGCGTCGGTCTTGGTGGGGTACGTCTGCTCGCCAGGGCGCATCAGGCCCGTGACCGGGTCGGGGTAGCGGATCTGCCAGCGGCCGGAGGCGAGTTGGCGCGTGGAGCCGAAGCGGCGGCGCTTGCCCTTGCTGTTGGCCATCAGGCGGCCCTCCTCTGGTTGGTGCGACGATTGGTGATCGGCTGGACCGTGCGCGCGGCGATGAACTCGGTGACGGCGGACTGGGGGATGCGGACATGCCGGCCGACCTTGACGAAGGCGATGCGCCGTTCGGCGACCAGGCGGCGGGGGAAGCGCTCGGTGGTGCCGAGCAGGTTGGCGGTCTGAGCGATGCTCAGGAGCCGCTCGGGGTGGCTCATGCTGCTTTCCCTTCGTGCGGTGCGGTCGGGGAGTCGCGGCCCTCGGCACGGGCCCGGGCGGCGTCGAGGGCTTCGCGCCAGCGGACGCGTTCGGCTACGGCTCGTAGGAGGCGGGTGGCGAGGGGCGCGGTGTCGGGGTCGCCGGGGCGGACGAGAGCCCACAGGTAGCGGTGCGAGTCCGGGGCGTCGGTGGTGCGGCCGAGCAGGTCGAGGACCCAGGCCCGGCGTTCGGCGCGGTGGTCGCCAAGGGTCTTGCCGGACCACTTGCGGGAGACCAGGACGCGGCGGCCGCCGTAGCCGAGGTGCTCGCGCTTGTGGGCGCGGGCCCGGCAGGCGCCGGGGCGCAGGCCCGGTCGGGCGCCCCGCGGTTGGACGCCGTAGAGGAGCCAGTTGGCGCAGGTCGGCGAGCACGGTTCGGCCTGCAGGGCCGCGGCGAGGCGGTCGATGTGGGCCTGTTCGGGGTTGCCGGTCGGGGTGTGGCACTCGGCGACGCTCTTGGTCAGGTACTTGGTGAGGTAGCGGATGCAGCGGTTGGCCTCGGGGGAGCCGATCAGCACGCCTTGGGCGTCGAGTTGGGTGCCGAAGCGGCAGACGTGCAGCGGTTGGGCGTTCGGGTCGGTGTCGAGGTCGTCGAGGGCCTGGTCCCAGGTGGGGAGCGGTTCGCCGCTGGCTGGGTCGACGTAGCCCTCCAGCTCCGGCGACCAGATCGGCGCGGTCTCGGGGGTGTAGCGGGGGCGGTCGCAGGGCGGCCACCAGACCTGGTGGTAGGTGGCCGCGACGACGCGGCGCAGTTCGCTGCGGGAGATGGTTCCGCGCAGGGCGAGGTGCAGGTGCGGGGCGAGGCGCCGTTGCGGTTCGACGACGGCGAAGTACTGGACGTCGAAGCCGACGAAGCGGCGCAGGTTCTGGATGAACCGGTCGATGAGCTTGGGGAGGTGGAGTGCGTCGCGGGCGGCGCGGAGGTAGTCGTAGGTGGCCGGGTCGATCGGGGTGCCGTCGGTGCGGACCCGGCCGTAGGACGGCAGGGTGAGGGTCAGGAAGAGGGACGGGCGGAAGGTCTTGCCCTGGGGGGTGGTGTAGGCCTTGCCGAGGGTGCGGGCTTCGACGGGCCGGCGGGGCAGGTCCGGGGTGTCCTGGCGGCGCTTGGTGGAGCGGACCCGGCGGGCGGTGCCGGCCGGGGCGAGTGTGCCGCGCATGCCGCTGTCGGCGAGCTGTTCGTCCACGTCGACCAGGAGCGAGGCCAGTTCGTCGGCCTCAGCGCTGACGGCGGAGGCGTGAGCCTTTGTCAGGTCGGCGCGGAGTCCGGCGAGGAAGCGCTGTTCGTCGCTGGCTGGGTCGGCGTCGAGGACGGGTTCCTCGGTGAGGTGCCAGCCTTCACGGCACTGGGCGGCCCGCAGTCGGCGCTTCCGCTCGGCGCAGGTGGGGCAGAGGCTGGCCCTTGTGGCGCCGCAGGGGATGTCGATGATCTCCGTCTCTCCGGTGATCACGTCGGTCCGGCGGAGGGCCAACGGGCGGACGCAGACGCCGTTCTCCTCTGCGACCGCCCGCAGGACGTCCCGGGCGAGCGGCATCCGGGCGCGCTCGGCGCGGGTGGCAGTGGTCAACGCTCCTCCGTGGCGTAGCAGAAGCGGAAGACGGCCAGCGAGAGGCGGGTGAGGTCTGCGCCGGAGGTGATCGGCGGGTAGCCGGCCGCTTCGAGTCGGACCGCCAGGTCGACCAGCAGGCCGAAGCTGAACCGCGGGTCGTTGCCGCCGTCAGGCTCGGCGACCGGGTAGTTGCGCAGCGGGCGGTTGGTGGGGGTGGTCATCGTGGGTTCTCCGATCAGGGGTGCAGCTGGCCGAGGGTGGTGGCGGTCCAAGCCAGGACGTGGCGGATGGCGGATGCGGCGCCGGTGCTGGCGAGCAGGAAGCCGAAGGAGCCGCAGAGGAGGAGGTCGAAGACCCGCAGGGTCTTGTTGCGGATCAGGAGGTAGATCACGAGGCCGAGGAGGACGACGAGGGAGGCGTTGACGATCACGCGGCACCTTCTTCGGGCTGGGCGGGGGCGCTGGTCCATGTACTGTCGAGGGGGGCTAGACAGCACATGGATCGAGCCGTCAGGGCAGTACTCGTTGACCAGTTCGCGGATCTCGCGGTTGCTGACGTAGGCGGCGCGGACGCGGACGGGGTCCGGGCTCGCTTCGTTGCGGACGTAGCCGACTCCGGCGCCGATCAGCGGATCGGGCGAGATCAGGTCGGCGAGGGCGCCCCGGTCGCGTGCGCCCGAACCGAGGACCATGTCGACCTGACCTGCTTCGTCCAGGCGGAGCGCGACCCGGTCGGGGAACAGGTTGCGCAGGTTCATGACCTCCTTGCGGGGGTCTTGAAGGGCGCCGACCAGGCAGAAGCCCACCGAGCGGCCCTGACTGGCCAGGGTGGCGATGGCTGCCTCTGCTCGGCGCCGCAGGTCGCGATCCGATTGGTAGGCCGTCAGGAAGGCGAGTCCGTCGACCAGTAGGACGATGAAGGGGGAGTCGAGAGTCGGGGTGTGGGCGCGCAGGCGGCCGGCGAAGGCGTGAGCCCGCTCCTGCATCTGCTCGACCGCCTCTTCCAGCAGTTCGACCATGCGTTCCGGGTCGGAGGCGTACTTGGTGAACAGCCCGACGCCGAAGGACAGTTCCATGCGCTTAGGGTCCAGCGCCCAGATCTGCACCAGCCCGGCGGCGACAGCGGGCAGCAGCTTGCGGACCACGCCCCAGAGGATGGACCCCTTGCCGGCGCCGGTCACCCCGGCCACCAGGACGTGCGTGCCGTGCAGCCGCAGTCGCCAAGGTGCTCCGCTCTCCTGGATGCCGATGGTCACCGCCCGCCACTGCGGCTCTGCTTCGACCAGCGGTTCGGGCGTAGTGCTTCCTCCTGGTGCAGTGCCCGTGCCAGCGCCGCCAGGCGCCGCGAGAGCCGCAGGGATGCGACGAGCGTCCGAAAGCCCCAGCGCCGAAGCCGACCAAGCCGCTTCGAGGAAGTGCAACGCCTGGACGGCCAGCTGGCGGAGGCGAAATCGGCTCCGCGCTGCTCGGCCGACGGCGGCCTTCCACCAGGCGCGCAGTCGCTGGCGCAGGCGAGGCTTCGACGGACGGGCACTGGGAGTCGCCTCAGTGAACGGCACAGCGAGAGGGTCGGCGGTCCACGCCCGGAGCACCACAGCGCCGCGTCGAGGACTGGAGACTTCGACCCGGTGGACCCGCCACGCGTGCGCGATGGCGTGGGCCTGCTGGGCGAAGTGCTCCGGCAACTGGTCGGGAAGCAGACCGACCAGGACGTCGAGTCCGTCCGGGTGCTTGCGGAAGCGCGTGAGCCGCGGCCAGGTGTACTCGTAGCTGGCGTCGAAGCGGGGGAGTGGTGCCTGCTGCCACAGGCCGAGCGCGTAGCTCAACTCCGGCCAGCCGCGCCGGATCCGCGCACGCAGCGAAGTCGTCCGGTAGACCCACCAGACCAGCGGACCGGCGGCGTAGACGGCCAGAACCGCGATGCCGCCGCCGGAACCCAGCCGGGCGACCGCCCAGGAGTACCCGATCCAGGCGGCCACCAGGACCAGCACGGCAGTCTTGAGTGCGCGCTTTCCACTGCGGTTGTGCATGGCTGTTCACCTCATTTCCGGTGCTGTGTTTGGGAGTTGCTGGATCGGCATGCGCCGTCCGGTTGTCGGGCGGCGCATGCCGGGGGCGATCGGTCAGGCCGCGCCCTTGGCGGCCGGGCGGGTTGCGGCGGGCACGCGGACGGCCGTCGCGCGGAACGAATAGGCCACCCGGTTGGACCCGTTGACGTAGGGCGTCACGGTCAGACCCTCGAACTCGACCGGCCGGAACGGGAATCCGGGAGCCGAGTCGGGCAACACCGGCAGCACCGCCGCGGCCACCTTGACCCGCGCCGACGTGTCTCGCGCTTCCGGGTCCGGGTCGACCACGGAGACCACCCAGAGTGGCTGCCCCGTCGCCTTGTCCCGCGCCTGCACCCTGCCCCCGCTCTTGCTCGCCTCGAAGTCCGCCGCCGGCTCCACGGAGACGGCGAACGCGCCAGCCGGGAACACGTCCTCGAACCGGACCGGGATGGCACCGCGAATGCCCATGACACTGTCCTCTCGTCCACCCCCCTAGACAGTCGAAGCTCGACCGCTCCGAGGCTGCTGTCTAGGGGGGTGGACATTCAAGGTAGGGCACTCCGGCATGGTTGTCCAGGGGGATATACAACGATGTTGACGTGTCATCAGCAGAAGCCGGAGGATGGCTGTCGATCGAATGGGGGAGCGAGTGATGGACCCGAGGCAGATGAGCGATCGGGGCCTCGCGGAGCGCGACCAGGCCAGCCCCGCCGCGCAAGTGGCTGTCATTGACTGAAGCGCGCGGAAGTCCCGCCTGGCCCGGCAGCCTCGGGCGGTACCTCGATCTCGTAAGCCAGCCGGAACCGGTCCGCCGCCATCACCAAATCCGCGGTCTCGACAGCCGTTTCGCCTGCCCAGTGCGTTCGTTCGATCGTGAGCACGGTGGTGCCGAGCGGTACCCCGAGCGACGTTGCCTCCGCTTCCAAGATCGGCCGCGCGGCGACGTCCTCCGTGACCCGGGTCGGTGTGAGCCCGATCGACGCGAAACGCATCACCACGCCCTCACCCGCCAGCGGTCCCATCTCCGGCAGTGCGATCGGCGTGCCGCCAGACAGTGCCAGCGGCTCCCAGCTGGTCGCCAATTGAGTCGGCACGCCGTCGCCGCGAAACACGTACTGCGTCTGCATCAGCGGATCGCCCTCTGTGACGCCGAGGCGGGCCGCCAGGGCCAGCGTGGCGAACGTCTTCTGCGAGGCGTGCGACCAGCCCGGCTCGACGCCGCGTTCTCGACTCTCCGCCGCGTACGGACTTCCGGGCGCGCGATAGCGTCCGCGCGCCACCCGTATGAGTGTGGGCCGCTCTCGGACGTAAGTCCCCGATCCCGGGCGCCCTTCGATCAGCCCCTCAGCGGTCAGCACGCGCAATGCCTGGCGGACCGGCTGCTCGGACACGTCGTACTCGCGATGCAGCTCAGCGATGCTGGGAATGCGGGAGCCCGGCGGACGCTGCCCCGAGAGGATCTCGGTGCGCAGGGCATCAGCGAGCCGGAGATATGCCGGCCGACTCAAGTCGCCCACGCTGCCCCCATTCTCACGGTTCCTCAGATCAGCTTGACAACCTCGAATGCTAGCTTTCAAGCTCGTATTCGAGCTTGACTCAACGTAGTTGATCAGAGCGACTGCTGCGACGAAAGGTATGTCAGCCATGCCCTGGATTGCCCAGTTCCCCGGAGAGCCCGAGACCGTCGGGGCGGCGCGCGCCATGGTGCGCGATGCCCTCGCCGGCAACCCCAAGATGCGTGACGCGGAGCTGATCGCCTCCGAGCTCGTCACCAACGCCA